>CAVTIS010000004.1:0-254288 GCA_963734845.1 uncultured delta proteobacterium
CAAAGTGATCGTACTGCGCCCCGCGCGCAAAGAGGTTGACGAGCGCAGCTTCCGCATCAAGTACGCCGAGCAGCTAAATCCCTCGCAGCTCGCCGCCGTTACTCATTGCGACGGACCGATCCTGGTCATCGCCGGCGCCGGCTCGGGCAAGACTCGCACGCTGATTTACCGGGTCGCCCGGCTCATCGAAAGCGGCGTCCCGCCGGGCGCGATTCTGCTGTTGACCTTTACCCGGCGAGCGTCCCAGGAGATGCTGCGGCGGGTCGAGCACCTGGTGGGCGATCGCACACGCGCGGTGGCCGGCGGTACCTTTCACTCCTTCGCCAACCTGACGTTGCGCCAGTTCGGCACCGCGATCGGGCTCAAGCCTAACTTCACCATCCTTGACCGCTCCGACATGGAAGACGTCGTCAACCTGCTGCGGACGCGGATGGGCCTGGGCTCGCGCGATCGGCGTTTTCCCAAGAAGGGCACTATCACCGAAACGATCAGCATGGCGCGCAACAAGCGCCGCGAGTTGGGCGAGGAGATCGAGATCGACTTTCCGCATCTCGTCGAGCATAGCGACGACCTGGTGCGGCTGGCCGCCGCCTACGACGGCTACAAGCGCGAGCGCGGATTGCTCGACTACGATGACCTGCTCTACCGGCTGGCCGAGCTACTCGAGCAGCACGACAACGTGCGCCGGCGCCTCGGCGACACCTACCGCTACATCATGATCGACGAGTACCAGGACACCAACCTGATCCAAGCCGAGCTGGTGCGGCTGCTCGCCGCGAGCCATCGCAACGTGATGGCGGTGGGCGACGATGCGCAGTCGATCTATTCGTTTCGTGGCGCCAACTTCCGCAACATCATGGACTTTCCGGAAATCTTCCCCGGCGCGCGCGTGGTCAAGCTCGAACAGAACTATCGCTCGCTACAGGGCATCCTCGACGTCGCCAACGAGGTCATCTCGCGCGCCGCCGACAAATATACCAAGGTGCTGGCGGCCGAGCGCCGCGGCGAATTCCGCCCGCTGCTGATTCGCGCGCAGGACGAGCACATGCAATCGCGTTTTGTCGCCGAGCGCATCCTCGAGCTGCGCGAGCAAGGCGTCGAGCTGGGCGAAATCGCGGTGCTGTTCCGCTCAGGCTTCCACTCTTTCGACCTGGAGCTGGAGTTGCAGCGCCGCGACATCCCGTTTATCAAGCGCGGCGGCTTCAAGTTCATCGAGACCGCACATATAAAGGATGTGCTCGCGCACCTGCGCGTTATCGTGAATCCAGCCGACGCCGTGTCATGGCTGCGCGCGCTGATGCTGGTGCCCGGCGTCGGCCATCGCCGCGCCGAGCGCCTGATCGAGGAAATCGTCGCCGCACCGCAGCCCGAGCAGGCGCTGATGCGCGCCGCGGAGTCGATGGGCGGTGCTGCGCGCTCTGGCGGCGGCCTCGGCTCGAGTGCCGGTGGCACGGCTGCGGCGGCGGCGCGCCTGGCCGCTCTGCTGACTGACTTGCGGCGCGACACCGAAGCGCGGCCCGCCGACCACATCGCACGGACGCTCGAGTACTATCTGCCGCTGATGCGCGAGAGCTACCCGGACGATTATCCCAAGCGCGAGCGCGACCTCGAACATTTTCAGACCATCACCGAGCGCTATCGCAGGCTCGAATCGATGCTGGCCGAGGTGGCGCTCGAGCCGCCCAACGATTCGCTCGGCGACGTGCTCGCGGTCGAGGAGGACGAGGGCTACCTCACGCTCAGCACCATCCATTCGGCCAAGGGTCTGGAGTGGCGCGTGGTGTTTCTGATCTGGGCCGCAGACGGACGCTTCCCCGGCCCGCAGAGCGTCGGCGCGGAGGAATTGGAAGAGGAACGCCGCCTGATGTACGTCGCCAGCACGCGCGCGCGCGACGAACTCTACATTTCTTATCCGATGCACATGTTCGACCGTGCGATGGGTTACACGCTCGGCCGCGTTTCGCGTTTTCTGGAAGACGTCTCGGGCGAGGTGCTGCCAACCGCATCGCTTCAGGAGTCCGACGAGGAGCCGGCCTGAGCTGCGAGCGCGCGGCTAGGCAGGCGCAAGCGCGAACGCCGCTTATTGCGGATCGGCCAGCTTCAGCAATTGTTTGCCAAAGTTGGCGCCGGTGAACAAACGGATAAGCGTCTTTGGCGCGTTCTCCAGACCGTGGGCTAAATCGATTTTGTTCTTGATCCTGCCCGCGGCGTACCACTGCCCGAGCTCGACCATCGCCTCGGGATAGCGCTGGGCGAACTGGAACACCAGGAAGCCCTCCATACGCGCGCGGCGCAGGATCAAATTGAAGTAATGTCGCGGTCCCGGACCAAGCATCCCGGATTCGTTGTAGCGCGAGATCGCGCCGCACAGCACGATTCGCGCGCTAATCGCCAGCCGCGTCAACACGTGGTCGAGAATCTCGCCGCCCACGTTGTCGAAAAAGACGTCGATTCCATTGGGGCAATGCCGGGTCAGCGCATCGCCGACATTTTCATTTTTGTAGTCGATAGCGGCGTCGAAGCCGGCCTCCCTGACGAGCCAGTCGCACTTCTCGCGTCCGCCGGCGAGCCCGACGACGCGGCATCCTTTGATTCTTGCGATCATTCCCGCGACCGATCCGGTCGCACCGGCTGCGCCAGACACCACGAACGTCTCGCCCGCCTTCACCTGTCCGATGTCCAGCGTGCCGAAGTACGCCGTCAGGCCGGTGACGCCGAACAGCGACAGCGCGAGCAACGGATCTGTGCCGGGCGCGAGCTTCTGCATCCCGAACAAGCCCGCGCCGTCACTGACGGAGTAGTCCTCCCAACCCAGCAGGCTTTGCACCAGGTCGCCCTTGGCAAAGCCCGGCCGTTTCGATTCGACGACCTGTCCGACCGTGCTCGCTTTCATCACTTGTCCCAGCGGAATCGCCGGGATGTAGGTGTCCATTGACATCCATCCGCGTTGCGTTGGATCGAAGGAGAAGGCGAGGTTGCGAATGAGCAGCTGGCCGTCGGCGAGCGGGGGCACGGTAGTCTCGTTCCAGCGGAAGTCACTTTCCTTGATTAGTCCTTGCGGCCGCGCCGCCAGCATCCATTGACGATTCTTCAGTTCTGCCATCTGCGATTTCTCCCTGGGACGCCGGCCTGCACCGGAAAAATGTATCAGTCGCCGAAGAGGCGCTGGCGATCGGCCGCGTCGAATGGTTGGTCGGGTCCGCAAAATCCCTGGTCGGGCATTTGCGCGATACCTTGTGCGACCCGCGGCAGCGCGCGCGCGCGGCGCCCGTCAGCTTCCGGGCCGCGATCGACTAATAGCTCGCGCATGCAGTTGTCCGCTTCGCGCAGATTCGTGAAGTATTGGTCGTGCGCCGCGGCGTAGGCGCGACACGCCGCGGCCCAATCCTGGCGCTCGCGCAGAAAATCCGTTAGCACCCGCGCATCGCGGCAGGTGAGGCTCAGTCCCTGCCCCCAAATCGGATCGCTCGCGCCGGCTGCGTCACCGATCAGGACCACGCCATCGCGATAAGGATTCTCTACCCAGTGATCGGCGCTGATGAATGACGCGAGGGGACCGCTCGCTCGCGCGCCCTCATAGTACTCGGGCGGAATACCGCAGCGCAGCGCCTCCGCAGCGAATCGCCCGGTTGCGGCTTCGCCCTGCAGGCGAAAATCCGCGTCGGTCGGATAGACATTGTAGGCGCGCACCCGGCCGCCGCCCTGAGGAAAAAGATAGCCGACCTGTCCGAGCACAGGATTATACGCACCGATGCTGGTGTCGGACGGCGCCGGCATTTCCTCGAACAGCAGCCCCGCGATGTAGTAGCGGTCGGGTTCGCGCCGGGTCGCGAAGCCGCACCACTTGCGCAGCATCGAGCTGCGCCCGTCCGCACCTACCACCAGCCGCGGCGTCAGTTCTTCCACGCGGCCATCAGATTCGACCGTGACCGTGGGCGGATTGCCGGGCCTGACCTCGCGCACGGTGGCTCCGCGGCGAACCTCGGCGCCTGCTTTCGCCGCCTCGGCGAGGACAAGTTCCTGCAACGCGGGATGATAAATCGCGAGATTGGGCAGGTTGTGCGGCGTGGTGGCGACGCAGTCGCGGCGGTCGAGCTTCATCCCGCCGAGGTAGATTTGCCAGAACGGACTGTCGTGGGCGGCGCTGCGGATGGCGTCGTAAATTCCGAGCCGGCGCGTCTCCGCGACTCCCCACGGCTCCATGAATTCGCCGCGTACGCGATCCTGAAAGCGCGTTTCGCGCTCGACCACCAGCACCCGCGCCCCGGCCCTCGCCATCACCGCCGCGACGGCGGCGCCGCCGAGTCCGCCACCCGCGGTGACGATATCGTACTGCGTTGGTTTCATCGCGACTCCTGCGACCGCGTCCGCAAATCGCAGCTCACTTGACGTAGAGGAAAATTCCCTCGTAGATGAGCGCGGGCTTCTCCTGTCCCACCACCTGCACCTGGGTCTCCGTCGTCATCTGCGTCCCCTGCGGTTTCGCTTCAACCGCGACCACGCGCGAGCGCGCATGGACCTTGGCGCCCGCCGGGACGGGTGAGATGAAGCGCAGCTTGTTCGCGCCGTAGTTGACCACGTTACGGAAGCTGGTGACATTCCAGTCGCGCGGGATCTCGAAGGCGGGTATGAGGCTAAGGGTCAGGAAGCCATGCGCGACCGGGGTCTTGAACGGGCTTTCGCGCTTGGCGCGTTCGATGTCGATGTGGATCCACTGATGGTCGCCGGTCACGTCGGCAAACTGGTTGATCTTGTCCTGTGTCACGTCGATCGGTTTGCTCCATGCGCTGAAGTCCTGACTGACTTTTGAGCGCAGCTTGTCGACGTCGTCAAAGCGGATGGTTTCCATGGCCTGTCCTCCCGTGGCGATAAGCGACGCGCGATAAGCGCCGCGGCGATATGCGATTGTTCTAGCTTTGTGGGTGCCAATAAGGCAAAGCGCCGGTTTCGAGCGGTATTCTTATGCGTCCTGAACGCTTTGCGCGGCCTTAACCGGTGCGCGGCCGGAAGCGTCGCGGTCCGGCGACTCCGCCTGCTTGCGTGCGCGCGTAAGGCGCGTCCTGAGCGCCGCCTGCGCGCCCGGCCCCGCGATCATCCTTGCATCGAGCCATCCGATCGGACGGCCATCGCGGTCGGTGACGCGGACTTCAACTGGCTGCGCGTTGGCGCGGTCGACCACGATTACTGGAACGCGGTCGGGTCCGACCACCCATTGATCGCCCCACTCGCGCAGCGCCATCAGGACCGGAAACAGCGCGCGGCCCTTTTCGGTCATTCGGTACTCGACGCGCCGGGCGTCCTCAGGAGCGACCGAGCGCTCGAGGATTCCGCGGGCGACAAGTTTCTTAAGCCGCGCGGCGAGAATATTGCGCGCGATCCCGAGATTGGCCTGGAATCGGTCGAAGCGCCGCGTGCCCATCAGGGCCTCGCGCACAATCAGGAAGGTCCACCATTCGCCGATTTGCTCGAGCGCGCGGGCGATCGAGCAATTCATGTGGGCGAAGGTTTTGCGCCGCATCAACCAAGCGTAACACGCTCGCGTTTCATGATGCAACTTAATTTTCGTTATGCGCGCTGCCGTCTCGCGAACAAAAACCTGGGTCTATGCCGCCGCCTGAGCGAGACGGGTGTAGTGGCCCGCGATGTCGCGCCCTATGATCTCCACCTGCTGTGCCCAGGCCTGCGGTTCGGCCACTGGCCATAGCACGAACTTGTCCAGGCCCAACGCGATGTACTCGTCGACCCGCTTGATAATGTCCTCGGAGGTGCCGAACACGGTACGGCTGAAAAACTCCTCGCCCCCGCGGTCGAGCGAGCGCACCACCGGCTCCAGTTCGGCCCGTGCACGATCGCGCGAGGGGCCCAGGCGGCAGAGCAGAATCAGGCCCGACTCAATTCGCGCGTTGGCTCGCCCATACTCGGCCGCATAGCCGCGGATGGCGGTCATGTTGCGCGCGAATTCCTCAGGCGTCAGAAAGGAGGCGAAGTAACCGTCGGCCATCCGCGCCGTGCGTCGCAGCGCCGCCTCGGATTTACCGCCGACCCAGATGTCGATGGTGCCCGAGTCGTTGTTGGTGCGCCGCGCCGGATGCGGCTCGAGCGTTACGTTGTCGAAATTGAAGAAGCGGCCGTGATGGCTCACGTTGGATTGAGTCCACACCTTGCGCAGAACCTCGACGCCTTCGTCCAGGCGCCGGCCGCGCGTCTCCAGCGCAATTCCGGTCGCCGCATAATCGGCCAGGTTCGCCCCCGTGCCGACCGCCATCACCATCCGCCCGTGCGAGTAATAGTCGAGCGACGCGAACGACTTCGCCACCGTCAGCGGATGGCGCAGGTTGAGCAGCAGGACGCTGGGACCCAGCTTGATGCGCGAGGTTCGCGAGGCGAGCACGGCGAGCGTCGCGACCACGTCAAGTTCAGGCGAGGGCGACAGCAGATGATCCGAGAGCCAGAACGAATCGAGGCCCCAATCCTCGGCCTTTTCGGCCACCTGCACGATGGTCTCCGGGGTCGGCATCCCGAGCCGCCAAAGTCCGAAGCCGACTCCGATTTTGACGTGCTTCATAACCAGTTCTCCTTAACTATAACTGCTCTCACTGGGCCGGATAGTAACATAGCGGACGCCCATCGGATCGGCTAATCTGTCGCCGGTGAGCGAGCTTAGGGTAACCGTACTGGGCGCGGGGGACGCCTTCGCGAGTGGAGGCCGGTTTCAGGCCGGCTACGTTATTGAGGCAGGCGGCGCGCATATTCTGATGGAAGCGGGGCCAACGCTCCTTCCGGGACTCAAGCGTGCCGGAATCGATCCCGTCGACATCGATTGTATTCTTATCAGCCATCTTCATGGCGATCATTTCGCCGGGCTGCCCTTCCTGATGTTGCAATACATGTGGGAGAGCCCGCGCAGGCGCATCCTGACGATCGCGGGTCCGCGACATCTCGAGCAGCGCACCCGCGCCCTCTTTCATACCATGTATCCGGGCATGAATACGCATCCCCTGATGCGCAAACTCAGGTTCGTCGAGCTCGAGGCCGGACGAACCACCCGTATAGGTCCCGTGCGCGTCGCTACCATCCGCACCCCGCATACCAAGCCTGACGTCTCGCTCGCGCTGCGGATAACCGTCGATGGCAAGACGCTCGCGTTTTCGGGCGACAGCGGATGGACCGATGATCTGATAGGAATCAGCGCGGGCGCCGATCTGTTCCTGTGCGAGTGCACCTACTTCGATAGCAACCACCTCGATTTTCATCTCAACTATCCGACCATCGAACGCAACCGCGGCCGTTTCACGGCTGAGCGGATGATCCTTACCCATCTCGGCCGCGAAGTGCTCGAGCGCCGAAGCGAAGTCGGGATGGAGATGGCCGAAGATTTGATGAAAATAACTGCCTGACCGGCTGCTGCGAATCGCCGCGCGGCGGGGTTTTGTGCCGCGCCCTCGGGCTGGCTATGCTCGTAGGCGGGTGGCCGTCGCCCGCGTGCCGGAGTTTCGCTTGGTCGCGCGCGGCGCGCGGCGATCCGCCGTAAGCGACAGGAAAGAACAAAGGAGCCCGCCGGATGGGTATAGCGGACGGCAAGCATGCGCTGGTAGTCGGCGTCGCCAACGAAAAGAGCCTCGCCTGGGGAATCGCGCAGGAACTCAAGGCGCAGGGCGCGGAAATCGCACTGACCTACCAGGGCGAGGTGCTGGAGAAGCGGGTGCGACCGCTCGCCGAGTCGATCGGCGCGCTGGTGGTCGGCGAGCTCGACGTCACCAACGACGTCCAGATCGGCCTCACCATGTCGGAGTTGCGCGAGCTGTGGGGCGGACTCGACCTGCTGGTCCACGCGGTCGCCTTTGCCGACCGCGAAGATTTGCGCGATCGCTTTCTGACCGTGAGCCGCGGCAACTTCGCCAAGGCGCTGGAGATAAGCGCGTACTCACTGGTGGCTCTGGCGCGTGCGGCGGAGCCATTGATGGAAGCGCGCGGCGGCGGCTCGATACTGACCCTGAGCTACCTGGGCGCGGTGCGTGCGGTGCCCAACTACAACGTGATGGGAGTAGCCAAGGCGGCTCTGGAAGCTTGTGTGCGCTATCTCGCCGTCGACCTCGGGCCGAAAAACATCCGCGTCAACGCGATCAGCGCCGCGCCCGCGCGCACGCTCTCGTCCTCGGCCATCCGCGACTTCTTCACCATGGCGCACGAGGTCGAGGAACGCTCGCCGATGCGTCGCGCGATGAAGACCGAGGAGGTCGGCAAGATGGCGGCCGCCCTGCTGAGCGATCTTGGGAGCGGCGTCACTGGCCAGACGGTTTACGTCGACGTCGGCTACAGTATCGTGGGGTTGTGAACCCTGCCGAACGCGCCGGCGTCAAATGGATTTTTAAAGGAGTAGAGCGATGGCGATTGTTGCGGTGCCCCAGCTTAAAGACAACTACGCCTACCTGGTAATCGACGACGCGAGCAAACAGTGCGGCGTGGTCGACTGCTCCGAGGCTGATAAGGTGCTGGCCGAAGTAAGCCGGCGCGGGCTCAAGCTGGTGGCCGTGCTGCCCACGCATTGGCATCCCGACCACGTCGGCGGCAACCTGGACCTGGTGCGCGCCGTGCCGGGGCTGCGCGTATATGGCGCGCGCGGCGAGGACGGCCGGATTCCCGCGATGACCGACGAGGTCGAGGACCACGACGAAGTTGCAGTGGGGCCGATTCGCGGACGCGTAATCGGAATCCCCGCCCATACCAGCGGCCATATCGCCTATTACTTCCCCGCGCTCAAGGCGGTCTTCACCGGCGACACTTTGTTCATCGCCGGATGCGGCCGGGTGTTCGAAGGCAAGGCCGAGACCATGGTGGCCTCGCTCGGCAGGCTCGCCGCGCTGCCCGACGATACGCAGGTCTACTGCGGCCACGAATACACCGAGAAAAATTTGCAATTCGCGCTGACGCTCGAGCCCAACAACGCGGCGCTCAAATCCAAGTACGATTGGACGCGCAAGACGCGCGCCGAGGGCAAGTTCACAGTTCCTTCAACTATCGGCGACGAGAAGCGCTTCAATCCATTTCTGCGCACCGATAGCGCGGAGTTGCGCGCGAGCCTCAGGAAGATCGATCCGGCGGTGGGCGACGAGCCGGTTGCGGTTTTCGCCAAGACCCGCGAACTGAAAGACCGCTTCTAGTCGCAGCGCGAACTTTCGTTCTTATCTACAAATAGTAACTATTCGCTCCCCCCGGGGAGGTCGAGCGTCTTGCCGAACGTGGCGCACCTTTGCCTGAGTCGGCCACTTACGCCACCGGAGCGTGCGGTTTCCGTCTCATAAGGATTGAACGGTATTGCACGATGGAGAGGTCTGCTTACCGGATCATGTGCGCGTAAAGCGAAAAATAAACGAATCAGTTTACCGGCAGTTATTGCTATTTGCAGAGAAACGAAGCTCAACATAGATGAGATATGGTTGATTAAATGCGTTTGACAAACTTACCGATAGTTATCTATCCTTGGAAACGTCAGTTAGCGGCAGCTTGAGGTTCTTAACTCTCTAGGAGATGTGTTATGGCATCTGCCCAAATACTTTTCGTTCGCGCGCGGGAAACTGTGGTTCGTCATTTCCAGGGACAGACCATGGTCGAGTACGCCCTGATTATCGCTTCAATTGGGGTCGTGGCATGGGGTGCCTACAACCTAATGGGGCACGACATCGGTTCGATGGCAAGCGGCATTGATTCGAACCTGACCACCGCGTAAGTGCGACGGTCGCTCGCGCAGGCCACGTCGCGATGCGCGACGTAAAGACCCGGCGAGCGCGCGAAGCGCCGCAAGGGAGCCAAAAACCCGTCCGATGAGACGGGTTTTTGCTTTGGCGTTACCGTCAAAACGAAACGATTTCGCTTCGAGATCCGCTCATTTCGGGCGGCCTCGGGCAGTAGGCGCGCGATGGAATCACTGCTTCATCAGCGCACCAGCTTCCACTGCACCAGCGTCGCTTCGGGATGATCTTCGAAGACCGCTTCGACCTCGGCGTCGAATGGCGCCTCCTGCATCGGGTCGCCGAGCAGGTTACCGACCATTCGGAGGTTGTTCGCATCGGGAAGTTCAACCACCGCAATGATGAATGGTCCGGCCTGCTTGAGCGCCGGATGCACCGGATTCCACGATCGCACCCAGGTATAGAGGCGCCCGCGGCCGGACACCCGATGCCATCCGAGATCGCCGCTCTGGCATTTGTGGCAAATCCATTCCGGACCGAACTGCAGGGTCTCGCAGCGTGCGCATCGCTGCACCACTAGTTGGTGGCGACGCAAGGCTTCCCAAAAACCGGCGTCCATCCCGTCGCGCTGCGCCTTCGGCGCTGGCAATCCTTCGGGCAGGTAGTAGGGCGACTTCTCAGGCATCCGAATTGATACTCCGTCCAGCCGGCTCCATGCGTCTATCCAGCTATCCGACTCAGCCATGCACGATAAGATCGCTGACCGGCGAGACCATCGGGCCCGACGCCACCAGCGCGATCTTCGCGTCGGGCACCTGCGCGGTCGAGCTTCCGCGGCACTGACGCACCGCTTCGTTGACCAGTTCGAGCCCGTGCATGTAGCACTCGGCGATATTGCCGCCGCTGGTATTGAGCGGGAGCTTGCCATGCGGTGCGATGAAGTTCTCCAGCCGGCAGAGGTCCATCACGCCGTCGGGCTCGCAGAAGCCATGCTCGACCAGGCTAATCGGCACGGCGCCGCTGAAGTGCTCGTAGATCTGCACCACGTCGACGTCTTGCGGGCCGATTTCGGCCATCTGGTATAGCCGCGGCGCGAGCGTTCTGAAATGCGAGGAGGCGTAGTCGGGCGAATTCTCGGCCGCGGCGGCCGCGCGATGCGGCGCGCCCTGCGCCGCGGCCATCACGTAAACCGGTTTCTGCTTGAGGTCGCGCGCGCGCTCGGCGCTGGTCAGGATCAGTGCGGCGGCGCCGTCGTTCTCCATGCAGCAGTCATAAAGATGGAACGGTTCGACGATCCATCGCGAACGATCGTATTGCTCGCGGGTCAACGGACGGCCATACATCACGGCGCGCGGGTTGAGTTGCGCATGGTGGTAGTCGGCGAGCACCACAGCAGCGAGCGCGTCCTGGGTGACGCGATGCTCGTGCATGAAGCGGCGCACGCGCAGCGCGACCCATTGCGCGGGAACGAACAGCCCGTAGGGCCACGCGTAGGCGGCCGGCCCGGAGATGGTCTCGACCGGGGCTGCCTGACCGAAGCGGCCGAATTGGCCCTGTGCGAGCGCGCGGAACACCACCACGTATTTTGCATAGCCGGCGGCCACCGCAGCCGCCGCCTGCGCCACGGCGCCCGAACCGCCACCGCCGCCGCCGCCCCACACCATGCTTGCCCACGCATAGTGCGGAAGTCCGAGCGCGGTCGCGAGGCGTGCCGCGTCATTGCGGTCGTTGCTGTAGGAGGCGAAGCCGTCGAGGTCGGTGACCTTAATTCCGGCATCCGCGACCGCGTTGAGAATCGCCTCGCAGGCAAGCTGGAATTCGCTGACGGGCGCCTGACCGCGCTTGTAATATTTGGTCTCGCCGAGGCCGACAATTGCGACCTTGTCCTTGATACTGTAGTCACCCATCGGCCCTAAAAATTTCCTACGGATTGGCCGCCGGCGCGTGCTCGAGGCGGTCGGCGTCGAGGCCCTGAAAGTGCGGCAGCACCTCCTCGGCCATCAGGCGCATCGACTTGAACCACGGCTCGGGATCGTCGGCGTAATCGAAGGTGAAGTGCAGCAGCGTGCCGAAGCCGCCCATCTCCTTGTACATCTGCGTGAGCTTGTCGCGCACCGTGCGCGGCGATCCCACGAGCCATCCGTGATCGGCCAGGTACTCGGGCGTGACCGCGTCGTCGCGCAGAGAGGGGTCGTGCTTGAGATACTTGGTGAACTGGAAATCCGCCATTAGCGGCAGCAGGTACTGGCGCATCATGCGGCCCATCATGCCGCCGACGCAATTGCGATGCGCTTCTTCGTCGGTGTCGGCGACGAAAATCTCGCGCACGATCCGCCAGTCTTGTCGGCTGGGGTGTGCGCCGCTGCGCTGCGCGCCTTCGAGCACCGCCTCCCAATGCGTGGCGACGTAGCCTGGGCTCATGTTGAGACTGAGCGGCATGAAACCGTGCTCGCCGGCGAGCTTGAGCGTTTCCGATCCGGGATTGAGGCCGGCGATTCCGATAGGCGGATGCGGCTGCTGCAGCGGGCGCAAATGATGGCCCAGCGTGCGCAGCATCGGACCCGGCACGTTCACGCTCCAGAACTTGCCCTTGTACTCCAGGCCGCCGTCGCTCGCCCAGACTTTGAGCATGATGTCGAGCGCTTCGCGGGTCATTTCGCGGTTGACACCCTTCATACCGTCGACGCAGAAGAGCTGCCAGTCGCTTGGCAGGCCGCTTGCGCCGATGCCGAGCATGTAACGGCCCTCGGCCAGATGATCCATATACGCGACGCGGCAGGCGAGTTCGGCCGGATGATGATAGGGCAGAAGGTGGGCACCGGGCGCGAGCTTGATCTGGCGCGTCTGCATGAGCGCCTGCGCGATCAGCAGGTCGGGCGCGGGATTGGGTTCCCAGCGCGAGGTGAAGTGCTCGCCGATCCACGCCTCGCTATAGCCCAGGCGGTCGGCTTCGCGCAGCACGGCGAGGTCCCATTGCTGTCCGGCAAGCAGGCCGCGCTCCGGCGGATGCGACGGCATCAGAAAAAGTCCCAGCTTCATACGTTCTCCTTTATCTGCATCCGGCCGCCGGAGGTGCGGCGCTCTATTTCAGTTCGGAGAATTCCGCCGGCGTCATGATCTTGTTGCTCTGGCTGACCACCAGCGAGCGCAGCTTGGGAACGATCGCCGCGCGGCGCGGATCGCGTCCCCAGGCGGACCACTTTTGCTGACGCTCGTTCAGATCTTTGAAGGCCCACAGATGAACCAGCTCGTTGAGCGGCCCGATGTCAGTTGACCAGTAGCCGAGCGGCTTGAGCCCATGCTCGGCTAGCAGCGGCAGCAGCTCTTCTTTGGTGATCTGGATGTACTGCGGCGCGCCGCCCAGCACCAAGGTGTAGGTCCGAAGTTCGTAGATCATCGCGCACCTCTTCCTTTTCTTATATCAGCCGACGCCTGATGTCAGTCCTGATGTCAGCCTTTGGACCCCGAGCCCCTGGCGCCGGGCCACGACATCGCCGCCGCCAGGCCTTCGAGCGCGAGCCCGTAGCCGAGGTCGTCGAGCATCAGGCGCTTGAGGTGCTGGGTTATCGCGACCCGCGCGTAGCGCACGGTGAGCGTCGGCTTGGCGACGATTAGCTGCGCCAGCTCCCAGGCGCGCGCCACCAAACGCTCGCGCGGCACGACCTCGCTGACCACGCCCAGCTCCAGCGCCTCGCGCGCCGAGAGCGTTTGCCCGGTCAGCAAAAAGTAGCGGCCGCGATTGGGGCCGAGCACCAGTGGCCATACCACGTGCACGCCGTCGCCGGGCACGATCCCGTTGGGAAAGTGCGGCGCGTCCTGGAAGGCCGCGTTCTCCGACGCGATCACGATGTCGCAGAGCACGGCCAGCTCGGCATGGATCAGCGCCGGCCCATTGACTGCCGCGATCATCGGTACCTCGATGTTGAGATGGTTCATCAGCAGATACTTGGCGTCGTTGTAGATGTGATCCCAGGTCGTGGTGCGGACGCCCGCGTGCGGCGGCGGTGCGGGCTCGCCGCTCGGAGTCTTGCCCACCGGAGCGCCGCGGCCGCCGCCATGGTCGACCTCGGCGCAAAACGCGTTGCCGGTGCCGGTGATGATAACGCAGCGGTTTCCGTGGTCGCGCCCGACGTCGGTAAACGCGTACGACAATTCCTCATGTGGCGGACCGCCCCATCGAAGCGGGCCGCCCTCGCTGTGCAGCGTCATCTGGAGGATGCCGTCGCGGCGCTCCAGCGTGACGTGCTTGTACTTGTTCTGGTATTCCTCGAACTTGCTCATCCCGCTCCTTCTCCTGTTGCTCGGCTCGCACCGCGTGCGGCGCGACATGCCGTTCGATGGACGGCATCCTACTAAAGAGCGGGCCGCCACAGTTAGCGCCGCGCGGGCCATCGCCGAACGGCATCGATTCGCAGCAGGAGGCGTCCCTTGGTTGCCAAATCGATCGCGGCGCAATCGCCTGTCCGAATCTTTTGGAAGAGGGGCGAGAATCACGACCTCACTCCATTGTTTTGCGTTTGCAAGCTGACACTTAACGGTGAGAGCCTAGGTCCAGAGTCACAAACGGAAGTTTCGGTCTGATAGCTTTATGCCCGGGGGCGCGCCGCAGCACCCTGACAAAGGAGGCATAACAGATGGAATATCGTCCATTCGGCCAAACCGGCATCGCCATTTCCGCGGTAGGCTTCGGCTGCTGGGAAATCGGCGGTGGCTACGGAAGTATCGAAGAAGCCGAGTTCGTCAAAGCGATCAATCGGGCGCTCGACGTCGGACTCAACAGCTTCGATACAGCCGAGGCCTACGGCATGGGGGCGTCGGAGAAATCGCTGGCCAAAGCGCTCGGGTCGCGGCGCAAGGATGCCGTGGTCACCACCAAGTTCGGGGTCGGATATCCGGATAAGCCGAACTACCGGGACAGCTCGCGCCAGCGCGTGATGGAGTCGATTGAGAAGAGCCTGAAGGCGCTCAATACCGACTATGTCGATGTTTATCTGATCCACTGGCCCGATCGGACCGTGCCTTTCGAAGAGCCGATGCGCGCGCTCGACGACCTCGTGAAACAGGGCAAAGTCCGCGCGGTCGGGCTCTCAAACTTCAAGCTCGACGAAATTAAAACTTGCATGGCCGCGCGTCGCGTCGACGTCGTGCAGTATTGCTGGAATATGTTCGATCGACGGATGCAGACCGAGATTTTCCCTTACTGCCGCGAGAACAAGATCGGGGTGATGGCCTACGGATCGCTGGCCTATGGAATGCTGACCGGCACGCTCAGCGAGGAGAAGGCTTTCGAAAAGGGCGACTGGCGGGCAAAGCGCGGGCAATTGATGAACCTGAACCTCTTTCAGCATCTGTTTGGTCCCGAGCATTTCCTCAAGAATTTGCGGGCGGTTGAAGAACTGAAAGCGGTAGCGACGCGCTACGGCAAGAGCCTGCCGCAGCTTGCTCTGCGCTGGACGCTATCGAATCCGATAATCAGCACCGCATTGGTCGGATGCCGCAATCCCAACGAGGTCGACGACAATGTCGGCGCATTGGGATGGTCGATATCCGATGCTGACATGAAGGAGATCGACGCGATTTTCGCTCGGCAGGGGGCGGTCACCATGCCGAATGTCTGGCTGGAGACTATTTAAGGCTAATCAATTAAATCCGCGCGAGTCGGTGAACCAAAGGAGGCAGGCCATGCCGGTCCAGAAATTCGAACCGATGACAAAGAATTTTGCCATCTTCGACTGCGATGCTCATGTCACGGAGCCACCATGGCTGTGGGAGCGCGCCAAGGACTGGCTTACCAAGGACGAGCTGGAGGCGCTCAAGAACACGATCTGGTTCGACCCGGAGAGCGAGCAGCTAATCGTCAACGGCAAGGCCGGAAGTGGACTCGGATCGCAGCGAATCCATGGCACGCCGGGCACGGTGAACGTGCTTTCTCTGGCCGGACCGGGCCTCAAGCACGATATCCAGCGCGCGTTGAACGTGCGCAATCTCAAGAGCGACACCGCGCTAACCGCAGAACAGGCGGATTATCTCGATCACAAGGGATCGTACGAGCCCAAGCCGCGCCTAAGAGACATGGACGTTCAGGGGATCGATCAGGTGATGATCATTCCAACCGACATCGACACCTATCCATGGCTACAGAACGCGGTCGGCGCCAAGGCGATGTGCAAGGCGTACAACGACTGGGCTTACGAATATTGCCAGGAGAACCCGGAGCGCCTGTTCTTCGCGGCGATGCTACCTATGCAAGATCCCAAATTTGCCCAGCAAGAGGTTTACCGCGTCGCGGCCAAGGGTTGCCGCGTCGGGCTGGTTCGCCCAATCGATGCCATGGGTAATTATCCGATTCAGCCCAAGTACGACCGTGTGTGGCGCGCGATGGAGGAGACGGGCGTGGTATACGGGATGCATCCGTTTCCGGCCTTCGGATCGCTGAAGCCGCCCGGGTACACCGAGCAGCATTCGGGCGCGGAACTAATCGCACTTAGCGCTTCAACCGCCGGTCTGCCGCATTCTTTCCTCATAAACGTGCAGGATTTCCAGGCGGAAGCGTCACTGTGGGTAGCGATGGTGCTGATGTCGGGCTTTTTCGAGCGCTACTCCAAACTCAGGGCTGCGGTTTTTGAGGCATCCTCGACCTGGTTGAGCTTCGTGCTGGACGAGTGCGACAAGCACTATCGGCTCTACCGCAATGATCGCCAACTGCCGCCGCTCAAGCGTCTGCCGCGCGAAACCTTTTTCGAGCATTGCGTCACCGGCTTCGAAGGCGACGAGGCCCCGCCTTCGCGCTTGCCCGAGTTTTACGAGAACATCCTGGCGTGGTCGTCCGATGTCTATCATCACGACGGCGACGACGCGTGGCGGGCGATCGATACCATGCGCAAGTGCGAGCTTCCGGAGAAGTATCAAGCGAAGTTTCTGGGTGAGAATGCGCGGAAGCTCTACAAAATTGATGCGCCGAAAAATTTCATCCGCGACCGTGTAACTGAGATCGAGCGGCCCGATTGGTGGCCAACGGAGGAGGAGGTGAAGGCGTCGCTCAAGCCGGAGGCCTCGGTTCAGCAGAGGCGAGCTGAGTTCTCTCCGGGCGTCGGTGGTGGCCGCTGAGTCGAAAAGGACAACCTGCCATGGCGAACAAGCGATTCCCGGTCTTCGATAGCGATTCTCACGTCGTCGAACCGCCGGAACTTTGGACCAAATATCTGGAGCCTGAATACCGCACTTTAGGCAAACATGCGCTCTGGCGCGAAGAGGGGAAGCGCGGCTCCTATCTCAAGGTTAACGGCAAGGTCTTCCGGGATACGATGAACTCAAATATCCCGCGCCATGCGATCTGGCGGCCCGGGATGACCTGGGACAAAGTGGGCGAGCTCGATCCGAACCGGCGTCATCCGATGTCCGAGGGAGCTTCAAACCCCCAGGCTCGTCTGCGCGATATGGATGCGATGGGTATCGACCAGGCCCTTCTCTATCCAACCTGGTTTGCTGAGGGCTTCCACCTGGTTGAAGATCCGGACGTCGCGTACGCGCTCGCCCGCGCCTACAACGACTGGATCGCGGACTTCTGCAAGATCGCGCCCGACAGACTTTTTGCGGCGGCGATGATCCCACTGCAGAATATGG
Organism: uncultured delta proteobacterium; assembly: GCA_963734845.1. Classification (GTDB taxonomy): domain Bacteria; phylum Desulfobacterota; class Binatia; order Binatales; family Binataceae; genus JAKAVN01. The sequence continues at coordinate 17,313 of CAVTIS010000004.1, forward strand.
ATTACACGGTCGAGGAGCTTCGTCGCGTCGCCAAGATCGCATGTTTCCGCGGCGCATTCATCCGGCCGATGTTTATCGAAGGGCACTACTTCACCCATCCCTACTACGATCCCCTCTGGACCGAACTGGAAAGCCTCGGAATTACTGCAGCAGTGCATTCCACGACTGGATTGTGGAATCCCGAATGGACGTCCCACGGGCAGTTTTTTGAGAAGGTGAAGCGCCGATTGAACCAGCGATCGTTCATCGCTGATGCGGGAGGCGGGCCACATGCCGGAGGTGGCGGAGATCAGGGTTTCAGTTTCATCGCATCGCCACCGCTCGGTCATCCGATCGCCCCAATTCTATCGTACTGGCTCGACAATCATATGTTCGTCGCGTCGACCCTGATCGGCTTCACGGTGATGCAGCGCTACCCGAAGATGAAAGTGGTGGTCGCCCACGGCAAAGCCTCGTGGATGGAGGAAGTGCTCGAGAAGATGGAGGCCTCGACCCGCACGATCCCGCTGCTCCATTATTATCCGGTCCGCACGGACACCGAGGAGTTGTGGGAAGAAGGCCACGTGATGCTCGGCTTCGATGCCGAAGAACGGCTGATTCAGAAGCTGCCAAACGACTTCGCTGAAAAGGTTGTCTGGGGATCTCGTTATCCGAATCACGATACCACCAGCGCCATCGAGGCGATCGAGACGCTCACCCGCGCACGGGTTGACGAACCAACTCTCTCGCGCATGTTGGGCGGTAACGCTGCAGAACAGTTCGGCGTTAGCCTTGCACAGAGGGTGAACGCCTAAACCAATACCGCCCTTTCAATTGCAATGGCGGCATTCAGGAAGGTCGTTCAGGCCGTTTTTCGCGATCGCAAAATAGGAGGCCGCAGATATCATGGACCGGCTCAAGGGAAAGGTTGCCTTGATTTCTGGCGCCGCGCGGGGACAGGGTGCAGCCGAGTCGAGGCTCTTCGCCAATGAAGGCGCAAAGGTCGTCATCGCCGACGTGCTCGATACTGAAACCCGCTCATTGGCGGAAGAGATCAACCGCAAGGCCGGCTCACGCCTGGCGCTGGCGATGCATCTTGACGTTACCCGCGCTGCCGACTGGCGCAACGCCGTCGACACCTGCGAGCGCGAGTTCGGCGGCCTCGATATTCTCGTGAACAACGCGGGTATTCTGAACTTCAAGCGAATCGAAGAGACCAGCGAAGAGGAATGGGACAGTGTGGTAGCGGTGAATCAGAAGGGAGTGTGGCTCGGGATGAAGACCGCGGTTCCCGCCATGCGTAAGCGCCGCGGCGGTTCGATCGTGAACATCTCTTCCATCTACGGAATAATCGGCTCGGCCGGCGCCGCGGCATATCACGGCACCAAGGGCGCGGTAAGGATTCTGAGTAAAGTCGGCGCCGTGGACTATGCGGCGGACGGCATCCGCGTCAACTCGGTCCATCCCGGCGTCATCAAGACGCCGATGATCGATATTCTCACGCAGGATCAGATCGAAACGATCTCGTCGGTCGCGCCGATGAAGCGCGCAGGCACCCCAGAGGAGGTCGCGTGGGTTGTACTGTTTCTCGCGTCGGACGAAGCGTCCTTCGTGACTGGCGCCGAGTTCGTCGTCGACGGGGGCTACACCGCCGTGTAGTGCCGGGGTATTGGAATCTTTCGTCTCGACCTACGCGGAAAGCAAGCAGCGAAAGCGCTTTCGGCGGTGCTGGCCCCTCCTCAAAACCTAATCCGCATGCATAAAATTCGTGGGTTCGATCTCTTAGCGATAGGTTGCGTTCATGGCGACGCTGACAAGCGGAGCGGCCCAGTCCTGCTTCTTCGCCGCTTGGATGGCTATTCAGTTTGTCTGGTCAGGAATCGAGTTCCTCGGCATACTCGAAGAAGTGATCAGCGTACCAATGATCGCGGTACTTCTGCTTACACCGGGAACAGATGAAGTCCGCGAGCGATTCCTGAATCGCCCGCACGTTGACCTTGGTAAAGAGCGGCCATACGGACCGTCCGTTTTTATCTAACATATTGTCTCCCCACCACATCCCGCCCTGCTAGCTCGTTTGCAGCACCGGCTGAACGTCCGAAATAGGAGTGCTGCGGTGATGCCACAGCGGACGGTGAGCCGGAGGTAATGTCTGTGACTCTACCGGGCAAGCACGTCAGGGCTGGTTCTGACCGTTGGCCTGCGCCGCAATGCGTTCCCTGCGATCTTTGCGAACTCCCTCGGGCTGCATAGCGCAATTGCCCTCAAATATCGCACCGTCGTGCACCACCAGTCTGGGTGTGGTTAAATTGCCCGACACCTTGGCGGAAGGGCGAATCTCGATTCGCTCGCTTGCGATGATCTCGCCACTGACCCTGCCAGCCACGATGATCGATGATGCTTTGATCTGGGCGGTTACCACGGCGCTCTCGCCAATCATGAGACTGTCCTTCGCGCTGATCTCGCCGTCCACTTGTCCCTCGATCTGCGCTGGCCCTGCGAACTCGAGCTTGCCGCTTATCTTCGAGCCTTGGTCAATATAGGCGCGAGCGCCCACCGTCTGAGCGTGCGTGTTCTGTTGCGGCATGGTCGCCCTGCTGGCATCAGATCTGGTGGGTTGCGGCAGCGGGACGGCCTGCACCGGCACCGACTGCGGCATTATAACCAACGGATCCGGCCCAGCCTTCTTCTCCATCTCGTTATTGAAAAGTCCCATAGTCACCCCTCTCCTAAGGATATATGGCGAACCGCCCATGCCCCGCTGGAAATCTACTTCGCGTTGGCAACCCGTTCGCTCGCGTACAACAGAGCCAGCAGCTCGACTTGCGCTCCCTACCTGACCGAATCGACGGTGCTCGCATCGTGCAGGCGAGCATGCAGCCAACTACGGTTTCAGGAACGTGAAAAGCGCAGCACATCGCGTGCCAGAAGGTTTTGAGCGCTGATGCGTTCAAATGTATGCGATAGCATCGGCACAGCCCCGCCACGTTGCATGGATGCGACTGGGTTCGCATTCAACCACACGCTCAGAGGAGCCCGCTGCCCTTTTTCTATCTCGCGCCTTATCCTCGGGCGCCCTCCGCAGCACGACCACGAATCAGACCACCGAATGGCTCGCGGGGCGGACTTCCACGATGTGATCGGCAATCGCCTGATGACCCATCCCCAGCTAGGGTAATGCGGTCTTCACGCCAACCGTAGAAGGATAGGCTCGTGGCGATAGTCGCTGCGGTCCAGCACGAAGCTCTGCTTGACCCACACCAGGCAGTGGCGATAGCGATTGGATGGGCTGTTTGCGCTGTTTGCGTTGAAAATGAGGGATCTACAATTTCGATCGTCGTTCAGCAGTGCTTGCTTTCAAGCGCGAAGTCTTTTCGAGAATCGCGCGTACTCAGCGTAGGACACGATTTCCACAATCACGTCTACATCGCCGCCTCGGCTGCGATCCTGACATCGGCGCCGCACTTCGAGCTCTCTTTGTTGACGAAGGAATCGAAGTTTTCCTCGGGACTGAAGTTCGCCACGTCGAAAGACGTTCGGGCGATCGGGTTCGAGTCCAGGCGAACGACGGGCCCGGGTAACGCAGTACCGAAGGAACCGACCTCCTGGTCGCCGCGGGCCGAACGGCGAATACCGATGGGGTCGGTCTCGAGATGACGGGCGTCCAGCTCGATGATCATGGATTTATCAAGGTCAACCAACGCCTGGAGACGACGAGCGAGAATATCTGGGCAATGGGCGATTGCGCCGGCAGTCCGCAGTTCACGCACGTAGCCTTCGACGACTTCCGTATTCGTTCACGAGAACCTTAACGGCGGCAATCGAATCACCAAGGGGCGCCTGATTCCATTCTGCGTGTTCACCGATCCGCAACTCGCGCGGGTTGGACGCAATGAGTCAGAGGCGCGGCGCGACGGAATCGAACATCGGCTGGTGAAGATGTCGATGGCCGACGCGCTCCGGACGCGAGCGGTGTCGGAGCCGCGCGGCATCATGAAGATGCTGATCGCCAGCGATAGCGACCAGATTGTTGGCTTTACCGCGTTTGGATTCGAAGCGAGCGGATGGCTGCCGTGCAGACCGCGATGATCGGTCATCTGCCTTACACGGCATTGCGCGACGCGATCTTCACTCACCCAACGATGTCAGAAGGGTTGAATGAAATACTTGCGAAGGTTCCGCCAGCGGGCACGCGAACATCAGCCTGAACATCGATTGCGCTGTCGAAGGGGTTGTATCCTTGAAATGTCCGCGCTAATGCGGTCGCGCCGGGTCTGATTGACACCAAGGGCAACCTTGCTCCTTTGGAGTAGGTCATAATCGTGGGAGAGCGAGGGATGGACGATTGAAGATCGCGTCTTTCAACGTGAACGGTATCGCCGCTCGCCTGCCGAATCTTCTTCGCTGGCTTGCCGAAACCCGGCCCGACGTAGCATGCCTTCAGGAATTGAAAGCCCCGTATGAAAAGTTTCCCGAGGCCGCGATTCGCGAGGCGGGCTACGGCGTTATCTGGCATGGCCAGAAGAGCTTCAATGGCGTCGCGATCCTCGCGCGCGGCGCCGATCCGGTCGAGATGCGCCGCGTCTTGCCAGGCGATCCTGAGGACCTCCACAGCCGCTATATCGAAGGGCAGGCCGGCGGCGTGCTCGTCGGATGCCTTTATCTTCCGAATGGCAATCCCGCGCCCGGCCCCAAGTTCGATTACAAGCTTCGATGGCTCGAGCGGCTCGAGAAACATGCCGAGTCCCTGCTCGCCCTGAATTCGCCAGTCGTTCTGGCAGGCGACTACAACGTGATTCCCACCGAGCTCGACGTATTCGCGCCGGAGCGTTGGGTTGATGATGCTCTGTTCCGGCCCGAGTCGCGCGATGCGTTCGCCCGACTACTCGCGAGCGGCTGGACCGACGCGCTTCGTAGGATGCATCCCGAGGAGCGCATCTACACCTTCTGGGATTTCTTTCGAAATCACTTCGGGCGCGATCGCGGGTTGCGCATCGATCACCTGTTGCTCAGTCCCTCGCTTGCGCCGCGGCTCGTCGGTGCCGGCGTCGATCGTGAAGTTCGCGGCTGGGAGAAGGCGAGCGATCACGCCCCGACCTGGGTGCAAATTGCCGACTGATTTGTGTGTATATCCGCCGTTAACTAGCGTCCTTGGCGGGCATTACTTGAATCAATACAAGTCATGCCGGGCTGGGCTGGATGGCACGGAGGGGTGAGGGGCCGAATCGGTGTAGGTGAGAACGATCGAGTCGTCGGCTTTCGCGCAAACCGACAACACGAAACTCCCGTCGGGATGCGCAGCACCGATTCCGGACAAATGGCTACCGAGGGGAAAATACCCGAGGTCCGGGAGATGCGATCCGCCGCGTGCATAGCCGCGCGCATCGTCCATGTCCTGCTGGGTCGCGTTGGGAAAACGCTTGCGTAACAGCGGCAACAGAGTCGTGTCCCACGCCTGGTCCACGACCGCCTGGTGCGCGAGTACTGAGAAAGCCTGACAAGCTGCCGGGATCATGAGGAGAAGTCCGGCAATGCCTAATAAAGTCGCAAACCTCGGCAGTGACCGCCAAGCCTTCATCGAAGTCCTCGTCATCTGTATCGATTCTGCCTGCCCGTAACTGGAACCTCAGTTTCTGACGGCGCGCCTCTTGCGCTGCGGAAACTAGCCCCGCTCACAGGATGAAAATCCGCCGCAGATAATCGTGCAGGGCGCTGGCGGTTGCCGGTTCGCTCCGATATCCCACGTACCGTCGGGCCGGACCAGATATAGGCATTCGGTCTCGGCGCCATAGCGGTAATGGAGTGAGCGCTCGGGATCGAGAACTACGCGTTCGCTCGAGCGCAGGTCCGACGGTATGCTGGCCGCCTCAGCTGCGACGAAGAAGGTATTGATCAAGTCGCCCACCGCGGCGTCGACGGACTTAGCCAACTCCATTAGGCGATGCCACGAGGTGGCCTCATGATAGGCGCCGGGGAACAGGAGAAGAGTATGCTTGGGGCCTCGCAGCAACTCGAACAACGTGGTCGCGTGATGGCCGTGCATCAGCGCTCTGGCGTCCAACGCCTCTTCCCCTGGGCGAGGACCAGTGGCGAAGCGCGTTTTGCCGAAATGGCTGCCCTGATGTTGGCAGCAGATCGGGCTCTTTGAGTAGTTCAGATCGAGCTGTTCGCTGTGCCGCGCCATTTGCCTGGCGATCTCGGGCGGCACCACCAGATTGAAGTACAACCGCTCGCGTTGCTCGGGCGAAAGGTTGCTGAAGGCTTCGAACCGCTCGGTCAGTAACCTGGTGGTCTTGAGCACGTCCTCGGCGATCGGCCGGCGCTCCTGCTCATAACTGTCCAGCAGGCTGAGCGGTGCGCGGCCCCGGTACACCAGGGCCAGCTTCCAGGCAAGGTTGTAGGCATCCTGGATGCCGGTATTCATTCCCAGGCCGCCGATCGGACTATGGATATGCGACGCATCGCCGGCCAGTAAGGTGCGGCCGTGGCGATAATGGCCTGCCGCCCTGCAGTTGATGTGGAAATAAGTTAGCCATCGCGGGTCGCCGATGCGGATGCCAGCGGGACCTCGCTGCATTACTAACGCCTGCATGACATCCAAAGTGGGCTGCTGCTGCGTCGCATCGTGAGAACTTGGGATATCCGCCAGAATCAACGATCGCCCATCGGGCAACGGGAGGAAAAGCACGATTCCGTTGTCGCTCAGGAAGAAATGCAGTTCGTCATGCGCAAGCGCACTCTCCATCACGACGTCTGCGATGATGTAATGATGAGGATCCTCGTCGCCGCGAAAGTGAATATGATTAAGATGCCGTATAGTGCTGTGAGCGCCGTCGCATCCGACCAGCCACGGCGTTTCCACACTCTCCTCGCGCCCGTTGGCGCGCCGGATTCGAGCGGCGACGCTGTCGGAGCGCTCGGATGTCGCGATCAGCTCGGTCTCTCGCTCCACTTCCACCCCAAGGCTTCGCAACCGGGCCTCCAGGACCGCTTCCGTCCTGCACTGCTCCAACATCACGGCGAACGGATAGGGACTGTCGAGTTCGCCTCCGCCGGAGTGCATGAAGCGCTTGCCGCCGTAGTACTGGCTTATCCCAAGGACCTTGACCCCTTGGGCGAGAATCTCATCAACGACGCCGAGGTCGTAAAAAATCTCGAGCGTGCGGGCATGCAGGGAGCTCGCCCGGCAATGGGGATTGATGCTCGCGAGCGCGTCGACGATGCGCACGGCAGCCCCGTGGCGTGCTAGCTCGCAAGCCACAGTGAGACCGGTGGCTCCGGCGCCCACTACCAGAATCGGAGCGGCCATGTCAGTTTCCTTCCCCGGCGGTCATTTCATAAGGTAACTAATCTCGATCTCTCGCGGCTACCGCAAAGCCGTGAGGGTGATAGACTTTGCACTTTCCGAGGATGGAAGACCACCGCAGGTCAGGACGAATGGCAGGCAACATGCGCTTTGGCATTTACTGCGAGATGCAAAACGGATTTGGCGTCGATTACGCGAAAACTGTCTGGGACGTCCTTGGTCTGATCGAGCATGCGGATCGGCTCGGGTACGACGTCTTCTCGGTAATCGATCATCATTTTTTCCAGGAGTTCAGCATCTCGGCGAATCCGCTTGCGCTGTGCTCGGCCGCCGCGCAAAGGACTCGCAATATACGCTTGCGCACGCTCTGCCACACGCTGCCGCTGCGCAATCCCGTGGTCTACGCGGGCGAGATGGCCTTTGCCGACATCGTCACGCGTGGGCGGCTCGACCTTGGCGTGGGGCGTGGGCACGCGTGGGAATACCCGCCCGCCGGCATCCCGATGGAAGAGACCCAGGGACGCTACGAGGAAGCGCTCGAAATCCTCGAGCTCGCATTTACCAAGGAACGGTTTTCGTTTCACGGTAGCTACTACCATCTGGACGACGTTTCGGTAGTCCCCAAGCCGGTTCAGAAGCCCTATCCGCCGGTGTACATGGTCGGTACCAGCGGTGCGGCTTTTGAGATTGGCGCGCGCAAGGGATGGGCGCTGGCGTTCGGCGGCCCGGCTCCGGTGGCGGCCTTTAAGCCGGGAGTCGATCGTTACCGTGAGGCCTGTGCGAAGTACGGGACCCGGCCGACCGTGTCATGCGTGCGCGCGGTGTATATCACGGAAGATGAACGGCATGCGCGGGCGGAGTGCGAAGCCGCACTAAAGCGATTTTTTGCCTACAACTCGACCGCAATACCCAGCCTGCGCCGCGATCGGGGCATGAAGAAGCGTCTGCTTGAGAGCAACTATGCTTTCTATGCCGGCGAAATCATGGAGCTTCTGCCCCGTCTTAGCTACGAAGAAATCGTCACGCAGGAGTACGCCTTCGTGGGTACGGCGGAGCGCGTGCTCGACCAATGCATCGCACTCAAGCAGGCGGTTGACGTGGACGAGATCCTGATCATTCCGCACTATGGCGATATCGAGATGTCGAAGGCGATCCGAACCCAGGAGCTGTTCGCGCGCGAAGTGATCCCGAAGTTGCGGGCAATCCAGAATTAGGTATTGCGCAGTTTCGGCACGTTGTACGCGTCGAAGGCGATGAGCGTCTTGGTCTCGCGTAGATGCGGCACGCGCTGAATCCGATCGACGACCAGGCGGGCCAGATGGTCGAAATCCTCGACCCTAACCTTGACGATAAGATCGTAATCGCCTGCGAGCGAATGCATTTCTTCGACGATTTCCATTTCGACCAGCGCCTTGACCACATCGTCGATGTGGGCGGGTTCGGTCTTCATCAGCACGAACGCTATGAGCATCAGCGTTGTTCCTTTCTCAGATTGGGGTAACGAGCAGCGTGTCGACCCGGGCGGTATCCGCGACGACAATCTTTTCCGCGAACTTCGCCGTGCCGTTTTCCACAACGACTCGGTCCTGATATTCGCCGGCGCTGTAGATCTCGCTGGTTCCATAACGGACAGTGTCCAACGCCGTTCGCACGATTAGATAGTTCGCCCGCGCCTCGATGACCTGGTCGGCGCAACTAACGATACGTACGGCGCCGACGAGGTGCCGATACCGATGCGGCGCGTAAAGATTCGCCGTACGGTGTGCGACCACACGATCCTGAAGCATCCCGCGGCTGTCGCAAAGTATCCAGCCTATTCCCAGGTTGCGCGACACATTTTCCCACGGGATGATTTTATAGACGCAGCTCTCGGTGAAGAAATCGGGCCACTCTTCAAGTCGATCGTTGTCGATACAGTCGGCGTAGGCCCCCAACAGCTCTTCGACTAACCATCTGGCTTTCCGGAAATCCATCCCCATGTCCGATTCCAGCGTTTTCAAATCTCCATCACGGAGCGATAGTACTTCCAGAAGCTGCGGATCGCCGCTTCCGTGTTGAGGTTCTCGTCCTCTTCCCTCACGTCGCCCCCAAGCTCTACGTACGACGAGTCGTCCTCACCTCGCAGGATAGCCTGCTGCACCAGCTCCGTCGCGTACCCGTCTTCCATCGAGATGTAGCCGGCGGGGCCGACAAAATTTGCGTGCTTCAGCCGCAGCCGATCCATCTCCGCGTCGTCGTCCTGATAGCCGAAAAAGGTGAACAGCAGTTCGAACGAGTCCGGCCCCTTTGGCAGGATGTGGCGGGTCGCCAGGGTGTTCTGGATCTGCTGCACCACCACGCAGGGGAAAATGTGATTGATCGAGTTGGTCAGGTCGACCTTGAATTCTTTCCTGGACTCGAGGATGGACGGGTCTGTCAGTTGATAGCCTTTCTGGTGCGTCCGCGGCGCCACTCCCTCGACATCGCGATCATCTTGCTCGGGGCGCCGCCAGGCGCGGATGATGCTCGTCCTTCCCTTGGGATCAACCAGACAGCCACCCCCCTGATTCGCGCGGTAGATGTTGAAGGTCGCATGAAAAAGGTGCAGCAGGCTCGCGTGGTAGGGATCCTTGACGTTTTCCACGTACAGCTTCCAGTTCGCGTGGATGAACTGTCTTGCGTAGCCGAGAACCTTTACTGGGCGGTTGAACACCCGGTCGATCCAGGGGCGAATCTCGTCGCCGAGGTACTCCTCGATCGGCTCGACGTCGTCGCTGAAGGATGCGAAGACCAGACTCCGATAGGTCGTCAGGTTGAGCTTTCGCAGCGAATGCTCGGCAGGGTTGAAACCCGCGGGATAGCCGCCCTTGCCCTCGAGCCCTTTACGAAACGGCACCCCGGTGAGATTCCCCTTCAGGTCGTACGTCCACTGATGATAGACGCATTGAAGCGCCGCCCGATTGCCGTGGGGCTCGCGGCAGACCAGGGCCCCGCGATGGGCGCACCGGTTCACCATCGCGCTGAGTTCGCCCTCGCGGTTCCGACACACGATCACCGGTGTGTCGGCGATGAAGGTGGCCTTGAAGTCGCCGGGGTTCGGCAGTTCCGCGTCCAGCGCCACATAGTTCCAGGCACGGCCGCCGAACAGGCGTTCCTGTTCGCGCGCGTAGACCGCCGGGTCCGTGAAAACGCCGTACGGGACGCGTCTGACGCCCTCGTTCTTTGGCCAGCTGATGCGAGACGATTCGGCCACGGTGTTACTCCGTTTCGATGGGTCGCCCGGGGAGAGCTTCCTTAGGAATCGCCGTACTTTTCAGCCCCCGAATGTTATCGCCTTCGAGCGCGAAGAGGAAATGATAACCGTCGATAGGTCGCGTATCGGAGTGCCGCTCGGCGCGGATCCAGGCTCCTTGAAAGACTACCGCTCAACTCCGCCTTCATCGATGGCTCTTGGGTGGCTCTTGCTCCAGGCTCGTCAACCCTCTCAGATTCCATCCGCAGATACGGCTCGCCTCGAGCTTGTTCCCACCCGGCCCCGGCCAATGCGTCTCCAAACTGATATGGCCCTGATATCCATCATGCCGGAGCGCGGAAATCTGCCCCTTCCAATCAATAGCCAGTGTACCCAGGGGCCCCCACTCAGGCGTGTAACCCTGTACGTGGCAATCCTTGGCGTGTACATGAACGATGCGGTCGGGCGGAAGCATTCGGTACCCATCCGGAAATGGATTCTCGCCGGCCACCAGTGCGTTCGCCGGATCCCAAACCACTTTGAGGTTCGGATGGCTCAACGCCTCGAGCACCCGCGCCGTTTCCGCCGCCGTCGCGATATTGCAGGCGGGCTCGTTTTCGAGCCCGATGATCAAATCCTGTTTACTCGCCCGATCGGAGAGCACCGCCAGCGCTGCGATCACATCCTCAAAGCACTTCTCCGGCTCTACGGTTCGCCAGTAAGAGAAAACTCGAATGATTCTAGCCCCCAAACGTCTCGCGATCTCAAAAGCGCGCTCGGCAAGTTTCGACTGATCCTCGAATGTGTGCGTCGAAGCAAAGACATCGTGCCGGAATCGTTCGTCTACCGGAGGTGAACCGGGCAGCAGGCATTTCAACAGCGGCGATGCGATCGAGATCACCTGGAATCCCCGGGTGTGCAGAATCTCCTCCGCTCTCGCTAGTTCCTCCTCGGACAGATCGAGAATATTCTTGCCGAACACCACCCGGAGTTCCGCCGCCTTCATCCCGATTTCCGCCATCGGTCCGAGCGCGGTCTCCAGATCCGGCGAGAACTCGTCGGTAACCGCCGCTATCGGTATCTTCGGTTCCATTGGGATAGCGAACTAAAGCGGCAGGACTCTGCCTCTGAATGGCAGGAAATTCGGGCATACACACAGGCGCAGACCTCGGCCTGAATCCAGCCATAGCCCGGGCATTTTCCGAACGGTTTCCGTCAGGTGTCCTGCCCACCGCGCGGGTTGTCGATCACGAACATCCAGGTTCCGTCGGCCTGGCGCCGCACCACCTCGGCGCTCCTACCCGACATCGTCACCGGCTTGCCGTCGGCGTCAGTGCCGCTGACGCTCCACTTTGCCTGCGTCAGCGCGATATTACCGTCCGCGCTCTGGACCCCGGTCACCTTGATGCTGAACTTTGGCTTCAGCGCCAGGAAACCCTTCATTTCTTCGCGGATTGCCGGATGGCCGGTGACCACCTCTCCGGATTCCTGGACGAATCGGGCGTTCGGCTCGTATAGCGCCACAGCCGCTTCCAGATCTCCTTTGTTGATCGCATCGACCAAAATCGTGTCGCATTCTTCGGGTTTGCGTGCTGGCATCGCAGGAACCTCCTTTATGACGGTCAGTCCGACATATGCGCCGCTGGCCTGGATATGTCCAGCAGTTCATCCTTGCTCCCCTTAACCTCGCCTGTACTCTGATGATCTGGGAGCATTTGCGAACGGGTGAACAATTTGCCCCGGGATCTGACAAACCATCCGAGGTCTTCCGCTTCGGGTCATGCTCGCCCGGTCTTCGGCCGCGAGCGCGAGTTGGCACTGCTCGGCGAAGCGATGCGACCCGCCGGGCCGCGGGTGATTCATGTTCACGGCATCTCAGGCATCGGCAAGTCCGTTCTGACCTCGGAGTTTGCGGCGATCTGCCGCAGTAAGAAGCGCACGGTGCGCAGTGGCGAGTGGGGCATCGGCGGCAAGCCGATGACCGCCGAGGCTGTGCGAGCGCTCGCGGCGTTCAAGCCCGCCGCCTGAGGCAATCATGCGGGGGTTCGAGGAGGCTCTGTTCCTCGGACCCCCCTACAGCTACGCCCACCGGCATCATCGCTGGAGGAGCGCCTGATTGGACCTTTGGCACTCAAGAAAACCCGGCACTCAACAAAAATAGACGAAGGGGACCTTACGATGGCGGTCGACGAAACAAAGCTTCAGGAGCTTATGGGCAAGCTGCTCGGTGATGCGGGAGCCGCGATGGGAATCGGGCTGGTCCTGTTGGGTGACAAGTTTGGCCTGTACAAGACGCTCGCGGCTGCCGGCCCGTTGACCCCCGCGGAACTCGCATCGCGCACCGGCACGGCGGCGCGCTACGTGAGCGAATGGGCGGCCGCGCAAGCGGCGAGCGGCTATATAAATTTCGACTCCGCGACCGAGCGATTTTCGATTTCGCCCGAGCAGGCGCTGGTCCTTGCCGATGAGAACGGGCCCGCATTTTTCCCCGCGATGTTCGAAATCGCCGCGGCGGCCGCGCGCGATCTACCCAAGGTCGAAGCGGCTTTCAGCACCGGTGGCGGCGTGGGATGGCATGAGCACGACGCTTGCCTGTTCCGCGGCGCGGAGAGATTTTTCCGCCCGGGCTACGCGACGCATCTGGTGTCGGAATGGATCCCGGCACTGGAGGGCGTCAAGGAAAAGCTCGAACGCGGCGCGCACGTCGCAGACGTCGGATGCGGTCACGGCGCATCGACCGTCTTGCTGGCCAGGGCATTTCCGAAGTCGCGGTTCTCAGGCTTCGACTACCACGGACCGTCGATCGAGCGCGCCCGCGAGCTGGCGCGCGAAGGCGGAGTCGCCGACCGGGTCACTTTCGAGCGCGCATCGGCGAAGGAATTTCCCGGCACCTACGATCTGATCGCATTTTTCGACTGCCTGCATGACATGGGTGACCCCCGCGGCGCTGCTGCGCACGTCAGGGCTGCCTTGAGACCGGACGGCACCTGGATGATTGTCGAGCCTTTCGCCGGCGATCGTGTCGCAGATAATCTCAACCCGGTTAGCCGCCTGTTCTATGCTGCATCGACGCAGATTTGCGTACCGGCATCCCTGTCGCAGGAGGTCGGTCTGGCCCTCGGCGCTCAAAGCGGTGAAAATAGGCTGAGAGAAGTAATATTGAGTGGAGGGTTCTCTCGCGTCCGGCGCGCCACTGCGACTCCGTTCAATATGGTGCTGGAAGCACGACTATGAACTTGGGGGAGCCGTCATCCGATCAGTAAAATCTACCGGACGCAATCGCGGTTTTACAGGTACAATTTCCAAAACTAATGAGCTTTAATCACCTTAAATCGGCTGAGATCTCGCGATTCATTGGAGAATTTTCAAGAGGCTCAAGAATTGCAGGTTCTCCGCGAAATGTCTGAGCCGATAGAGGAAAATGCCGCTATGCCGTCGTTTGTGCGAAATCGCGCCCTCCGGCTGGTTAAGTTCCTGATCTCGACGGTCTTCTATTTCCTGCGCTTGGCATCCCGAGCCGTCTCTCGGTTGCTCGGGCAGCGACAGCCCGGCTCGGCCGTGGGCATCTACTATCATCAGGTATTCCCGGAACAGCGCGCACGCTTCGCCCGCCAGATGGATTATCTCCAGCGGTTGACCGAGCCGATTCGCGCGGATCGTACCGAACCTCTGCGCGCAGGCGTCCGCTATACGATGGTGACGATGGATGACGGGTGGTCCAGCTTCGTCGAAAATGCGCTCCCTGAAATGCGCGCCCGCAATATTCCAGTAACGATTTTCGTCATAGCGGGTCGCATGGGTGACAGCATGGGCGAGGCGGCGGACCATATAGTGTCCGAGACGGAGCTGCGCGCCTTGGCGCCGGACCTGGCGAGCGGGCTGGTCACTATCGGGTCGCATACGAGCACGCACGCGAGCGTCACGACGCTCGCCCGCTCCGACGCCTGGCGCGAACTGACCGAGTCACGCGCCCGGCTGGAGCAAGTCCTCGACCGCACGGTGAAACTCTTCTGTTTCCCGTTCAGCATGGAAAATGCGGAGGCCGTGGAGTTGTGCCGCGCCGCAGGTTACGAGCGAGTGTTTGGTGGGAGGCCGGCGCCGGCGCTCCGCGATCCTCACGAGTTCCTGATTGGTAGAATGCGCGCTGATCCCAACGACGGAATGTTCGAATTTCATCTTAAGTTGATGGGCGCCTATGACTGGGTGCCATTCGCCGCTGACCTCAAGCGCCGTATCTTCGAAGCTTTGCGCGGTCGGCGCCTGCGCACGGGGTCGCCGAACCATCGGCGCCGGACCGTCGCCACTGACGAACTGGAGCACTTGGGACAGACTCTTCCGCCCTAGCCGCGGCCGACGAACGGCATCTTGGTCGCCATCACCGTGATAAACAGGACGTTGGCCTCCAGCGGCAGGCTCGCCATATAGATCACCGCTCGCGCCACCTGCTCGGCATCGAACGTCGGCTCGACCGCGAGCGCGCCGTTGGCCTGCGGGACGCCGCGTTGCATCCGCGCAGTCATCTCAGTCGCGGCGTTTCCTATATCGATCTGGCCGCAAGCGATGTCGTATTTGCGGCCGTCGAGCGACGTTGCCTTGGTCAACCCAGTCATCCCATGCTTGGTGGCCGTGTACGGAGCGGAATTGGGCCGCGGCGCGTGAGCGGAGATCGATCCGTTGTTGATGATTCGTCCGCCGCGGGGTTCCTGGCTCTTCATGATTCGGAACGCCTCCTGGGTACACAGGAAGGCGCCGGTCAAGTTGATATCCACTACCGCTTTCCATTGCTCGTAAGTCAGATCTTCAAGCGGGATACCTGGAGCGCCGATTCCCGCATTATTGAAGAGCAAATCGAGGCGGCCGAAAGCCTCCTTGGTCTTTGCGAATAGCGCTTTCACGGAGGCTGGATCGCTAACGTCTGTGGATACTATGAGCGCCCGCGGGCCGGAGGTTTTGCTTTCCAGTACCGTCGCTTCCAACAGTTCTTTGCGCCGCCCCGCCAGCGCCACCGAATACCCTTCGTTCAGCAACGCTAACGCGGCCTGCTTGCCTATTCCGGTTCCTGCGCCTGTTACAATTGCGACCTTGCCCGCTGAGTTCATGTATTGACACCTCACTGTTGAAATACGGGTGCTCGCTCGGATTAATCAGTGCGGCAAATTCGCTCGCCGACGCTAGGCTGAGCGCGGAGTGAGATTGAAGGCTTCGGCGAGGAGCTGGTAAGAGCGCATCCGTGCGCGATGGTCGTGCGCGATCGTTACAATCATCAGTTCGTCGACGTGGAGCACGCTCGCCATATCGATTAGCTGGTCGCGAACCCGCTCGGGAGTTCCGGCAAAGTAGCGCGGCCACTCGCCAAGCTCGCTGGGCGGCGTTTCCGGCGACGGGCCGAGCTCCGCGATCGCATCCTCGGGCGTCGGAATCGGACGCACGTCGCCCTGTCGAATACGGCGGCGGAAAAGGCGCGCGCTGCTGAGCAGGCGCGCGGCTTCGGCCTCCGTGTCGGCGCAGAGCACGCCCGGTGAAACCATCGCGTACGGCGTCGGCAGCTCCTTGGACGGGATGAAGTGCGAGAAATAATGCTCCATTGCGGAACGGGTCGGATTGGAATCGATGAAATGTGCGAACGCGTAGCGCAACCCGAACTTCGCCGCCGCCGCCGCGCTCCACAGACTGGAGCCGAGCAGCCAGACCTCGGGACAGCCTGGCATGTCGGGCGATATCGTGAGGCGGCTGAACGGATGCTTGGCCGGGAAGTCGCGGTTCAGAAAGGCCATCAGCTCGAGCAGTTGTTGGGGGAAATCGTCGACCGACAGCTGCTGGCCCCGGTAGCGCTGAAGCGCGAACGTGTCGAGCGGGGTGCCGCCGGGCGCGCGGCCGATGCCGAGATCGATACGGTCGGGGTACATGGCGTGGAGCATGCGAAAGACTTCCGCCACCTTGAGGGCGCTATAGTGCGGCAGCATCACGCCGCCCGATCCGACCCGGATGCCCGAGGTCTCGGCGGCGATTCGGGTCATCAATATTTCGGGCGCCGGACTGGCGAGCGCCGTGATCGCGTGGTGCTCGGCGATCCAGTAGCGCTCGTAGCCCAGCCGATCGGCAAGGCGCGCGAGCTCAATCGAGTTGCCGAGCGCCTCGGCCGGAGTCATGCCGGCGGACACTGGCGACTGATCGATGACCGACAGCTTCAACGCTGAGTTCCCTTTAAGCGGGTGGCCGGCAGCGGCACCCGCGCCGACGTCGGCGGCGCGATACGAGGGTTGGTGAAAAAATGGGCGCGGCGCTCGGTCCGGTGAGGCCTAGCGCTTCATCATCGCCGCGAGCGCCTCGCCCATCTCGGCCAGCGCCTTCTTCACCGACGGCCGGGTCTGCACCTGCTTCCACCACGCTTCCAGCTTGGGACGCCCCTCCAGCGGCGGCTTGGCGCCGAAGCCCGGCAGCATATTGGTCGCGAAGAACATCGTCGGGGCGACCGCGCAGTCGGCCAGTGTAAACTCCGGCCCGGACGCGAATCCGCTCGGCGCGAGCATCGCCTCGAGCTGGTCCAGGCGCTGGTTGAACTCGGTCAGCCGCTCATTGACGATTTTTTCGTCGCGGCTTTTTGGATTGAGCTGGCCGAACAGCGCCCGCAGCGGCGGCTCCAGGTAGAGGTCATGAAACCGGGTGAACGTGCGAACGCGCGCGCGGCCCTCGGGCGTCTTGGGCAGCAGCGGCGGGTTGGGAAACTTGTCTTCGAGATATTCGTTGATGATCTCGGACTCGGCCACGATCGTCCCGTCGGCGTCGAGCGCCGGGGTTTTGCCTAGTGGATTGATTTTCAGGTATTCGGGCGATTTGAGGTTGTTGCCGGGTATCGCCGCGATCTCGATGTTCAGCCCCTTGTCATAGATTGCGATCCGGCACTTCGAGGCGAAATTCGAGAGATTCATATTGTAGAGCTTCATTTTCTCACCCTTCTTTTTTTGACCCTCTCCGCTTATCCCAGAGCGCGACGCCTCGGCAAGCCACCATCCGACAGCCGCTTAGCGCATCATCTTACTGCATTGCTCCCCCGGCATCACGTCAGGGCTGCGACTCGCAATGTCACCGATCTTCGTCCCGGCCCTGATCCTGCTCCTCCTGCTCACGCCGATACTTGTCGAGCCGTTTGGCCGCGTCATTGAACTCGGCGGTCGCGGCCTGGAACAGTTGAACCGCATGGTCCGCGCGGCGCTGTGCGTCGGCCGCCTGCTCCTTCGCGAGCGCCGCCTTGGCCTGCGCGCGCGCCGAGGCGGCCTTGGCCTGCGCCGCAGCCGCTTCGGCCCGCCCCGCGCTTTCTTCGGCCGACGGGCCGCATCCGCTCGTCATCAACGCCGCGAGCGTTAGCGCCACGGCCGCACCCGCGGCGGCGAGCGTGCCGCTTCGAGCGCGCATCAAGCTAGCGCGGGGCCAACGCCTGTAACGCTCGCTCGTCGGGCATCAGGGGATTCGCGGTATTGAGCGGCTGGATACACACATGATTGGCGCCGGCCTTCAGTTGCGCCTCAACGCGGTCGCGAATCTGCGTCTCGGTGCCCCAGGCCACGATCGCGTCGACCAGCCGGTCGCTGCATCCATTTTCGAATTCCTTGTCCGCCCATCCCAAGGCCTTCAGCGCGTTGGTGTAGTTGGGCAGGCGCGGCACGTAGGTTTTCATATACTCGCGCGCGGTCGCCCGTGCTTTGGCCGCGTCGGTGTCGAGCACCACTGCCTGCTCGACGCAGATGAGCGGTTTGGGCCCGATTGCGGCGCGCACCATCGCGGTATGCTCGGGCGGCACGAAGTAGGTATGCGTGCCGTCGGCTTCTGCCGCGCAGAGCGCGAGCATCTTAGGATGCAGAGCGGCGAGCACCACCGGCACCCGCTCCTTGGGCTCGGGGGCGCGGTAGAGTGCGCTTTTCATCTTCGGCAGGTACTCGCGCATATAGCTGTAGGGTTTGTCGTAGCTGTGGCCGCGCAGGCTGGCGACCAACGGCTTGTGGCTGACGCCAATCCCGAGCAGGAAGCGCCCGCCCGAAAGCTCGGCTACGGTCTTGGCCGCCGCCGCCATCGTAAGCGCGTCGCGCGCATAGATATTCGCGATGCCGGTAGCGAAGACGAGCCGCTCGGTGCGCGCCGCAAGGTAGGCCGCATGCGCGAACGGCTCGCGCCCGACCGCTTCGGGAATCCAGAGCGCCCCGTAGCCGTGCTTTTCGACCGTGCGCGCGAATTCCGCGCTTTGCGGCGCAGTCATCCCGTCGTAGAAAAACCAGATCCCATATTTGGTGATGTCCATGACCAATCTAATTAATCCTGTCGCGCGCGGGGGACAAGCCGCGCTCACTCGCCCTGCTGGCGTGTCGCGGCGTGCGGTTTACCTCGGCGCGCAAGCTGGGCTACAACGAGGTAGCTGAATTGCTGCAAATCTTAACGGAACGATCATATTTGAAGGATTAAAGACGAGGCGCGCATCACGATGAGCGAGCAGGTAGTAAAGACCGCTGCCGGAGAGCCCGAGCCGTTGCTGGTGCGCCACGAGGCGCCGCTCGGATGGCTCGTACTTAATCGCCCGCAGGTGCGCAACGCGCTCAACCTGCGCACTTGGCAACTCATCGTAAAGGGGGTCGCCGAGCTTAACGACGACCCCGACGTGCGTGTGATCATCATGCGCGGCGCCACACCCGAGGCCTTCATCTCCGGCGCCGATATCTCGGAGTTCCCGAGCCTGCGCGCCAACGCCGAGCAGGCGCGTATCTATCGCGAGGCGCCAGGCAACGCGACCAGCGCGATCATCAACTGTCCCAAGCCGGTTATCGCAATGATCGCCGGCATCTGCATCGGCGGCGGCTTGCAGGTCGCGCTCGCTTGCGACATCCGCATCGGGGCCCGCGGCACGCGCCTGGGAGTCCCTGCCGCGCGCCTCGGCCTGGCCTATCCGCTGGATGGCGTGATGTCGCTGGTGCAGGTGGCAGGCGCGGCCAACGCCCGCGACATCCTGATGTCGGCGCGCATCTTCGATGCGGAAGAAGCCTACGCGATGGGTCTGCTGAACAAGCTGGTCGAGGTGGCGGAACTGGAGGATCACGTTCGCCAATACGCGACCCGAATGGCCTCGAACGCGCCGCTCACGATGGCCGCGGCGAAGGCGACAATTCGCGAGGGACTCAAGGACGGCGCCGATCGCGACCTCAAGACCATCGCCGAGATGGTCTCGCGATGCTTCGACAGCGACGACTACCGCGAGGGCGTGCGCGCGTTCATGGAGAAGCGCCAGCCGCGTTTCGCCGGCCGTTGAAACGCGGCTATCGAGATCATTTCAGTTTCACTCTCGGAGTAGCGATTTCCGCACCGCCCGATGTTTGGTCTGCGGATGAAGCCATACGCTCATCACCGCCGGGCAGAATGACGGATCGTCAACCTCGCCATTGCTCGCATCGTTCAGATAGACCAGCGTCCGGTTGGCGTCCGAGCAGAAGATGACAACCTGGTCGCCGGCCCGGACGCTGGGGATGACCTTGGACATCTCCGCCTGCCAGACCTTGAGTTGGCGCTCGTCGCCAACTTTTAGGTCGCGCATCTCGCCGATAGCGGTCTTCACCAGATTCTCGGCGGAAACGGCGCGGCTCGGCTCGAGATCGAGCGCGTGCGGCTCGGCCGCGGACCATCGCGGGCCGGCGATCCACAACGTCGCGTCGTACATCTGGATGCCCCACCACGAATGGCGCCCTTTTCCGAACGGATGTAATCCGGGAACCTGCGAAGCCACTTGCGGCGGCAGCGGCCGATGACCCTCGGGAGCAGCAATTGCCGGAGCAGCCGCAATCAGCGCCACGAGTACCGCGGCGAGTCTTACCGGCGTCGCGCCAATGAGAATTCTATAGGTCATAAGCATCCGCCAGCGGGCGTGGTTTATCATATGCGCGCGAGGTTTCGCCACCGACTGAGCCACAGGCGTACCTCATTGTCGCCGGCCAAGCTACAATGGCCGCTGCGTCCCTTGGCGGGCGCGGAGGCCATGGCGCAGCATGAGCGAAGCCGAGCAGATTTATTTCAACCCATGGGACGAGGCGTTTCGCGCCAATCCCTATCCGTACTACAGGCCGCTGATGATGGGGCCGCCGCGGCTGCTCAACGTCTTTCTGCCGATGGCGCTCGTGGCGCGCTATGCCGATTGCGCCGCCGTCCTGCGCGACCATGAACGATTCTCCAGCGTGCCGCCGCGCTCGCCGTTCCTCGAAGAGCGGATCAGCGTCTTCGGCGACGCTCCGCGCGTGGTGTTTTCCGATCCGCCGGTCCATACGAGGCTGCGCCGGCTGGTGAGCCGCGCCTTTACGCCGCGGCGCATCCGCCAACTCGAGGCCAAAATCCGCGAATTCACTGACCTGCTGCTCGACCGCGCCGCCGGCAGAGGCACGATCGATGTAATGCCGGACCTCGCCAATCCTCTGCCCGTGATGGTCATCTCGCACATGCTGGGCGTGCCGCACGAGCATTACTCGATGTTCAAGCAGTGGTCCGACACGGTGATCGAGTCGGACAACACGCCGCCCGGGATGCCGCTGCCGCAAAACGTGCGCGACGCCTTCACGGCGCTGCGCGAATACTTCATCGCCGAGATCGAAAAGCGCCGGCGCAATCCGGGCGACGACCTGGTAAGCGTGCTGGTCGCCGCGCATGAGGGCTCCGACGAGATGCTGAGCGAAGCCGAACTGGTCGCCTTCGTCGTCATCCTCCTGCTCGCCGGCAACGAGACCACCACCAATCTCATCGGCAACGGGATGCTCGCGCTAACGCGCCATCCGGACCAACTCGAACGCCTCGCGCGCGCGCCCGAGCTGATGCCGGCGGCGATCGAGGAGATGCTGCGCTACGACGGCCCGGTGCAGGCGACAATGCGGTACATCCGTCAGGACACCGAAATTGCCGGCACCACGGTCGCGGCCGGCTCGCTAATCTTCGTGCTGCTGGCGGCGGCGAATCGCGACCCGGCGCAATTCATCGAGCCTGAAACGTTCGATATCGCGCGCACTCCGAACGACCACCTGGCGTTCGGCGAGGGAATTCACTTCTGCATCGGCGCTCCGCTCGCCCGGATGGAGGGCGCGATCGCGATCGGTTCGCTGCTCGCGCGCTATAAGCGAATCCGGCCCGCCGCGCCCGAGGCGCCACTTACTTATAAAGGATCGTTCTTTCTGCGTGGCCTCGCTTCGCTGCCGGTCGAAGTGAGCTAGGAGATCAGCCTTCGCTCGGAATGACCCAAAAAGAAGCGTCGGTTCAATAGCGTGACACCGCGGATGAACGCGCGTATTCCACGCTTGCGGCACGCCGCGGCCGGCGCGATACTCGCGCGCTGCCTGATCCTGCTGGTGCTAACGGCCGTGGCTCTAGGCGCCGCTCAGGCTCCTAAGGTTGGGATCTGCGCGGCGGACGGAAAAGAGCGTGCGTCGATAACCGTTGAGTTGGCGGTGACGCCGGGACAGCGAGAGTTCGGCCTGATGTATCGCGAGCACCTCGATGCCGACGCCGGTATGCTCTTCATCTTTCCTGCTGCGGCGCAGCTTAAATTCTGGATGAAGCATACCGAAATTCCGCTCGATATGATCTTCGCCGACCCGTCGGGCGCCATCGTCGGTATCGTGGCCAATGCCACGCCCTACTCTGAAAAGCCAGTCGGCCCGGACGCGCCAGCGCTCTACGTACTCGAGGTCAACGGCGGATTTTGCGCGCGCCATGGCATTCGGGCGGGCGACAACATGAGCTTCGTCGGCTTCGAACCGCACGTCAGCCAGTAAGCGCCGCGGGCTACGCCGCCGGCGAGCGCAGGCGTGCGTGATGCACGAAGGTGCCGATCACGCCGAGCACATAAAGCACGCCGAGCACGAGCGTGACCGCTATCTCCGTCGGCGGCACGTCGTGCACGCGGGCAAAGAGGCTCGTGACTCCGAGGAAATGATTGACCAGCACGAGCACGGCGCACACGCGGCTCCGTCGGTAAATCCCATAGGCGAGCGCGAACAGGATAGCGGCGCCGCCAATGTAGACCCACATGATTGGGACGCCCCCAACCATGAATCCCAGCGCGAGCATGAACAGGCCCGCGGCGCTCGCCGCGAGCCATCCGCACGCCACCATCCGCTCAGCCATCGCGTCGTCAATCAAGGTGCGCCCGCCTTTTCCCGCTGGAGTTGTCTCATTATGTATGCGCGCGTGACGCCCGCAAAGATGCGGCTCGCGCCGCCGCATGACGGTTCAGACCGCGCTGAAGACTCGCCAAATCCGCTTGCGCGTCGCCGCCGGCAAACCATATCATGCTCGCTGCGCAAGATTTGGCCGGGATTTGGTGATGAGCGTTAAGGAAAATATCGAGCGGATGCGCGAGCTTTCGCGCCAGGCGGAACTCGGCGGCGGCGAGGACCGACAACGCCGTCAGCGCGAGTCGGGCCGTCTGACCGCGCGTGAGCGCGTCGAATTTCTGCTCGACCGCGGATCCTTTGTCGAACTCGACAAATTCAAGACCCATCGATGCGACGACTTCGGAATGGAAGAGCGCCGCGTCCCGGGCGACGGCGTGGTCACCGGCTACGGCACGGTCGAGGGACGGCAGGTCTGCGTCTTTTCGCAGGACTTCACGGTTTTCGGCGGCAGCCTCTCGGGCGCGTTCGCCGAGAAGGTTTGCAAGGTGATGGACCTCGCGATGAAGACCGGATGCCCCGTGATCGGACTGAACGATTCGGGCGGCGCGCGCATCCAGGAGGGCGTAGTGTCGCTCGCCGGCTATGCCGACATCTTTCTGCGCAACGTGATGGCCTCGGGCGTGGTGCCGCAGATTTCCTGCATCATGGGGCCGTGCGCCGGAGGTGCAGTGTACTCGCCTGCGATGACCGACTTCGTAGTGATGGTGCGCGATACCTCGTACATGTTCATCACCGGCCCCGACGTCATCAAGGCGACCACGCACGAAGAAGTCTCGATGCAGGATCTGGGCGGCGCCGATACGCATTCGATCCGCTCGGGCGTATGCCATTTGGAAGCGGCCGACGACCAGAGCGCGCTGCTCGCGGTGCGCGACTTGCTCGCGTACATGCCGCTCAACAACGCCGATGACGCGCCGTTCGCAGCCTCAAATGACCCGGCGGATCGACGCGACGAAGCGCTCGATTCGATCGTCCCCGAAAACCCGAACAAGCCGTACGATATTCGCGACATACTCCATCGTGTGGTCGACGGCGGCGGGCTGATGGAGCTGCAAAAGGATTTCGCGCAGAATATCGTGATCGGCTTCGCGCGCCTCGGCGGCGCGTCGGTCGGCGTCGTCGCCAATCAGCCGGCCTACCTTGCCGGATGCCTTGACATCGACGCATCGGTCAAGGCCGCGCGCTTCGTGCGTTTTTGCGATGCGTTCAACATTCCGATCGTGACCTTTGTGGACGTCCCGGGCTTCCTGCCCGGCACCACGCAGGAGTTCGGCGGGATCATCCGCCACGGCGCCAAGCTGCTTTACGCCTACTGCGAGGCCACGGTGCCCAAGGTCACGGTGATCACCCGCAAAGCCTACGGCGGCGCTTACGACGTGATGTCCTCCAAGCACATCCGCGGCGATTTCAACTTCGCCTATCCGACCGCCGAGATCGCAGTGATGGGTCCCGACGGCGCGGTCAATATCGTGTTCCGCAGCCAGATCGAAAAGGCCAAGGATCCGGTGGCCGAAAAGGCGCGGCTGGTAGAGGAGTATCGCAAAACCTTCGCCAACCCGTTCAAGGCCGCCGAACTGGGCTATATCGACGAAGTGCTGATGCCGCGCGATACGCGGCCGCGGTTAATCGCGGCACTCAAGGCGCTCGAAAACAAGCGCGATCGCAATCCGCCGCGCAAACACGGCAATATCCCGCTGTGAACGCTCTCGCCTGCGCTGCGGCGAACGCGATAAACTTTATCAGACGATGTTCAAGCGAATCCTGATTGCGAATCGCGGTGAGATCGCGGTGCGCGTGATCCGAGCTTGCCGCGACCTGGGCGTCGAAACGGTCGCCGTCTATTCGGAGGCCGACCGCGCCGCGCTGCACGTGCGCGAGGCCGACTATGCAGTCGCCGTCGGCCCGTCGCCGGCCTCCGAAAGCTACCTCAAGACGGAACGGATCCTTGAGGCTGCCAAAAAAACCGGCGCCGAAGCGATCCATCCCGGCTACGGCTTCTTCTCCGAAAACGCCGGGTTCGCGAGCGCCGTGGCCGCGGCCGGCCTGGTTTTCATCGGACCGTCGCCCGAAGCGATCAAAGCGATGGGCGACAAGGTCGAGGCGCGCAAGGCGATGGCGGCGGCGGGCGTGCCCGTCGTGCCGGGCTCGCCGGGAACGCTCGCAGGCGAGGCCGAGGTGCGCGCGGCCGCCGCGAAGATCGGCTATCCGATCATGCTCAAGGCTGCGGCCGGCGGCGGCGGCAAGGGATTGCGCTTCGTCGAGAAAGAATCGGAACTGACCTCGGCGATCCGCTCGGTTGGCGGCGAAGCGAAATCGTCTTTCGGCGACGCGCGCCTTTACGTCGAAAAATATCTGAGCCGCCCGCGCCATATCGAGTTCCAGGTGTTCGCCGACCGCGCGGGCAAAACCGTGCATGTCTTCGAGCGCGAGTGTTCGATTCAGCGCCGCCATCAGAAGGTGGTCGAGGAATCGCCTTCGCCCTTCATCACGCCCGCGATGCGCCGCGCGATGGGCGAGGTTGCGGTCAAGGCTGCGCAGGCGGTCGGTTATGTCGGCGCCGGCACGATCGAGTTCCTGGCCGATGCCGATCGTAATTTTTATTTCCTCGAGATGAACACGCGGATCCAGGTCGAGCACGCAATCACCGAAATGGTGACCGGAGTGGACCTGGTCAAGGCGCAAATCGAGGTCGCGGCCGGCGCGCCGCTGCCGTTTAGCCAAAAGGATTTGAGCCAGCACGGATGGGCGCTCGAATGCCGCATCTATGCCGAAGATCCCGCGGCGGGCTTCGTCCCCGCGCCGGGCCGTATCGATACGCTGCGATGGCCGAGCGGGCCCGGGGTGCGCAACGATGCGGGCGTATATGCGGGCGCTGAGGTGCCGGTCTTTTACGACCCGATGATCTCGAAGCTCGTGGTGTGGGGCCGCGACCGCACGGAAGCGATTGCCCGGATGCGCCGCGCGCTCGGCGAGTTCGTGATTGCCGGTGAACTTACCACCAACCTGGATTTCCATCGCTGGCTGATGAACCATCCGGTGTTTTTGGGCGGCGACTACGACACCAACTTCATCGATCAGGAATACCATCCCAAGTCGCTCGCAGCGGACGGCAAATCAGGCGGGCGCGACGACGACAGGGAATTCACAGCGGCGATGCTGGCGGTCGCGGCGGCCGCGCAGAATATGGGCAACGGACGCGCATCCGAGACCGCCGGCGCGGGACGCCAGGCGGCGCGCGGCGGTTCGGCGTGGAAAACGCTCGGTCGGCTCGACGTGTTGAGGCGCTGAGGGATCGACGATGCGCTACCTGGCTACGCTGCGAGACGCCGAGCACGAATTCGAGTTCGAGGAAATCGACGCGAATTCCTGCGCCGTGCGGCTTGGCGAGCGACGCTTCGAATTCGATCTGCGTCGCGTCGGCGTTAGCTCGTTTTCGGTGCTGATCGGGAATCGTGCATTTGACTTCGACGTCACGCCTGAAGGCGAAGAGTTGATCGTTAGTTCGCGCGCCGGCACATGGCGCGTCAACCTGATCGACGAGAAGCGTCGCGCGATGCGCGCGAGCGCCGGCCGCCAGCTAAGCGGCCGTGTCGAGCTCAAGGCGATGATGCCCGGGCGGGTGGTCAGCGTGCTGGTGAAGCCGGGCGACGAGATCGCGGCCGAACATGGCGTATTGACCGTCGAAGCGATGAAAATGGAAAACGAAATCAGAACGCCCAAGGCCGGCCGGGTGATCGAGGTGCGGGTGACGGCGGGGCAGACGGTCGAGAAGGGCGAGGTCCTGGCGATCATCGAGTAGCCGGGACCGGAGGCCACTGAAATGTCCGACGGCGGTATCGGAGACGAGCGAAAGCGCTGGGAGCAGCGCAAGGTCGAGCCCGCGCTCAAGCGCGGCGGCGAGCGCCGAGAGCGCTTCACCACCAGCTCCGGCATCGAGGTCGAGCGCGAGTACGACCCCAACGATATCAACGGCTTCGACTACCTGCGCGACCTCGGTTTCGCGGGGGAGTACCCGTTCACCCGCGGCGTGCAGCCGACGATGTATCGCGGTCGGCTGTGGACGATGCGCCAGTACGCGGGCTTCGGCAACGCCGAAGAGTCCAATCGCCGCTATCGCTACCTGTTCGAGCATGGGCAGACCGGGCTCTCGGTCGCGTTCGATCTGCCGACCCAGATGGGCCGCGATGCCGACCATCTGCTGGCTCGCGGCGAAGTCGGCCGCGTCGGCGTTTCGATCTGCGCGCTGAACGACATGGAGACGCTGCTCGATCAGCTCCCGCTGGACAAGATTTCCACCTCGATGACGATCAACGCGACCGCGTCGATCCTGCTCGCGCTCTACCTGGTGGCGGCGGAGCGGCGCGGCGTGGCATGGGACAAGCTCAATGGCACGATCCAGAACGACGTACTCAAGGAGTACGTCGCGCGCGGGACCTACATCTATCCGCCGCGCGGCTCGATGCGGATCATCACGGACATTTTCGCTTTCGCGACCAATGAAGTTCCCAATTGGAACACGATCTCGATCTCCGGCTATCACATCCGCGAAGCCGGCTCGACCGCGGCGCAGGAGCTGGCCTTCACGCTCGCCGACGGTATCGCCTACGTCGAGGCGGCGCTCAAGGCCGGGCTCAAGATCGACGCCTTCGCGAGCCGCCTCTCGTTTTTTTTCAACGTGCACAACAATTTCTTCGAAGAGATCGCCAAATTTCGCGTGGCGCGCCGACTATGGGCGCGAATCATGAAAGACCGCTTCGGCGCCGCCGACGAACGCTCGATGATGCTGCGGTTCCATGCCCAGACCGCGGGCTCGACGCTTACCGCGCAGCAGGTCGACAACAACGTCGTGCGCGTCACGCTGCAGGCGTTGGCCGCCGTGCTGGGCGGCGCGCAGTCGCTCCATACCAACTCGCGCGACGAGGCGCTGGCGCTCCCCACCGAGCAATCGGCGCTGCTCGCGCTCCGCACTCAGCAGATAATCGCCAACGAATCCGATGTTGCCGACACGGTTGATCCGCTCGGCGGCTCGTACTATGTCGAGAGCCTCACGCGCGAACTCGAAAAGAAGACAGTTGAGTACTTAGGCAAGATCGACGACCTCGGCGGCGCCGTGGCCGCG
Organism: uncultured delta proteobacterium; assembly: GCA_963734845.1. GTDB lineage: Bacteria > Desulfobacterota > Binatia > Binatales > Binataceae > JAKAVN01. Next base: position 45,119 of record CAVTIS010000004.1, read on the forward strand.
ATCGAACGCGGCTATATGCAGCGCGAAATACAGTCGGCCGCCTACCTCTACCAGCGCGAAATCGAATCCAAGCAACGGATTATCGTCGGGCTGAACCAGTTTACCACTGGCGAGCAGCCGCCAATCGACCTCCTGCGCGTCAATCCCGAGATTGAGCACAAGCAGTGTGAGCGCCTGGCCCGCCTGCGCGCCGAGCGCAACGCAGCGGCCGCGGACGCCTCGCTCGGCCGCGTCGAGGCGGCGGCGCGCGACGGCGGTAACCTGATGCCGGCAATTGTCGACGCGGTGCGCAACTGGGCGACGCTCGGTGAAATCTCGGACGCGATGCGCCGCGTGTTTGGCGAGTATCAGCCGGTCAACGTGGTCTAGAGGCTGGCGTCCGCCTCCCCTTGTGTATCGCTCGCCCGCTTGCTGCTACGCTTGATTTAGTGATCCCCCTACCGGCGCGCCGGTATGGGCTAACAGGGAGAGCGTAGATGGGGCCTTTTCCGAAGGGGGTGTTTCTGACCAAGGGGGTCGGCAAACATCGCGAGAAGCTCAATTCCTTCGAGCTCGCCCTGCGCTCGTCCAGTATCGCGGAGTACAACCTGGTCCGCGTCCAGTCAATCTTTCCGCCCTATTGCAAACTGATTACGCCGCAAGAGGGTCTAAAGCGCCTCACTCCTGGACAGATCGTTTTCGCCGTGGTGAGCGACAACGCCACCGACGAGCCGCATCGCCTCATCGCGGCGTCGGTGGGCGTGGCGATTCCGGCCAATCCGGGCCAGTACGGTTATCTCTCTGAGCATCACAGCTTCGGTGAGACCGATCAGAAGGCTGGCGACTACGCCGAAGACCTTGCCGCGATGATGCTGGCGACGATCCTCGGCGTCGATTTCGATCCCAACTCAAGCTACGACGAGCGCAAGGACGTGTGGCGCGTCTCGGACAAAATCGTAACCACCCGCAACGTCACGCAGTCGGCGATCGGCGATCGCGACGGATTATGGACCTCAGTGGTGGCGGCGGCGGTATTCGTCGACCTGCCCGAGAGCAAGTAATAATTGGTGTAACATGGCGACTGAAATTCTCTACTGCTCGGCTTGAGGCTATAAGCCTCGCGCGGCCAGTCTGGCTGCGTCGCTCCACAAGCGCTTCGGCGAAAACGCCGAAATCAAGGCCGGTAAGACCGGTCAATTCGATGTGCTGGTCGAAGGCCAGTTGATTTTCTCGAAGGCCAACGCCGGCCGCTTTCCCATCGAGGGCGAGGTCGAGGATCTCTTCGCTGCGCTAAAGCCTACCGTCAAGGCATCCGCCGCTAAAACGACAGCCGGCGAGCCCACCACGGATCAAAGCGGCGGTGGCGGTCGAGCGGGGATGCTCCGGCGCCTGTCCGACAAGTTTCGCAACTGACAGATTTGCCAGTTCGGCTGCGTCTCAGCGAACGGGCGGTTTCGGCACCAGCAGCGTAACAGTTGCCCTGGCGATCAAACGGGACTGATCGTCGGTGACGCGAACGTCCGCGACCATCGTACTCTTGCCACGATGCACCAGTTCGGCGTCGGCAGTAAGCGCGCCGCGGTCGGTATTGCGGATGAGATTGGTCGAAACCTGGATCGAGAGCGGGAAAAGCTCCGGCCGGAACTCGTTGTCCGGATTTACCTCCCACATCGCTGCCGCCGTCGCCGTAGTATCGGCGAGCCCCATAATCACTCCCGCATGAAACAGGCCGGTGAGTTGCCGCAGATGAGGTTTGAACTCGATCCGCCCGCGTGCGCGCCCATCGCCCGCATGGAGCATCTTTATGTCCTGCATCATGGTGCCGGCGTACAAACTGTTCAGGCGCTGCGCGAACTCCTGCGGTGTCATCCCGATCTCCCTTCGAGCCTTGGACGCGGTCCAACAGCGCCGCCTCTTACGCATATAACCCCGGCCGGCGGCGGGCGTGAAATTGTGAAACGTGGAAGCGCGGCGCTCAGGCGATGGTGTGACCGAAGATGCGCCTTTGCAAATCATCGGCGCCGAGCCGGATTGCAACGATGAACGGGCCGAATTCGGCGTACCGCGCACTCGATTCGTCAAAGCGCATCTCGTAGACCAGTTTCTTGAAGACCAGCGGATCGTCGGCGAAAAGATCGACGCCCCATTCCCAGTCGTCGAATCCGACCGAGCCGGAGATTATCTGCGTGACCTGGCCCGCGTAGCGCCTGCCGATCATCCCGTGCTCATGCATCAGGCGGCGGCGCTCATCGATCGGAAGTTGGTACCAGTTGTCGGCGCCGGCGCGCCGTTTGTTCATCGGGTAAAAACAAAGGTAGCGACGAGCGGGAATCTTGGGCCACAAGCGCGTGGCCATCTTGTCGCGCTGCGCGGCAAGTTCGTCTTCGACCGCCCGTTTCCATTCCGTCGAATGTGGGCGCAAGCCTTCGTCCATCAGCCGCGCGTTTAGAGCCACGGTCGCCTCGTACAACCCGATCTCGACCATCGAAACGTACGACCCGGACTGTTCGATAAACGCGTTCAGTTCCAACGCCGCGACATCTGCCTGCGCGCGCTCGAGTTCGTCGAAGCCGCGGCGGAAATGCACCGCGAGCAAATCGCCCTTGTGGCCCAGGATGGAAAAGAGCGCGCTCTCGCCGTCCTCGCGCCGCTCCATCGCGGAGATTGCTCCGGCTGCCTGCCGCAGGATTCGTTCGCGCCGCGCGGCATCGAGCGCCCCGAGCGCTTCGCGCCGCAACCTGAACACCTGATGCAGCACGCTCCAGCCCTCGAGCGTGTTCGGCGCCTCGTGCTCGAGCGCCTGCGTCTTAGTTGAAGGATCATCGCTCATGGAACCAATTCTAGGTTTTCGCGCCGCGGATGTCTTGGGGGGCAAACGCCGGAACATCCAAGCCCCGCTATCTTTTCAGCCGAGCCCGGCTATTTTTCGGAGCATCGGCAGATCGACGCTATCCGCAACCGCTGAGGCGAGGCGATCGTATTCCGCTTCGCGCGAGGCGACAGGCCGCGTTTCACCGTGCGCGGCGAGCCCTTTACGCCGGCGCAACGCGCCGAGAAAGGCCGCCCGCAACGCGTCGTTTTCGAAAATTCCGTGAAGCATGGTACCGGCGACAGAGCCGTCGCGGTTTATCGCGCCGTCTAGCGTATCGGCCGGTGCGCCGTTACGCGAGACGATCCTGAACGGTGCTGAACTTCCAGCGGTGCGCTCGACGTTTCCCATATGAATTTCGTAGGCGGAGATTTCATCCGCGACGATATCCGCGCCGCTTAATATCGAAGAAGAATTAACGCGCACGCGCACCTGCGCGGTGAGCTTAGTCTTCGCGAAACGCGTGACTATCGGCAACAGACCGAGACCACGCGCCGAAGCCTCGTCCGACTCGACTCGATGCGGGTCGTCGATTCTCTCGCCCAACATCTGGCATCCGCCGCAAATTCCAGCAATCAGGCCGTCCTCGCGTGCGCGGTCCACGATCGCCAGCGCGAACCCGCTTTCGTGAAGCCATCCGAGATCGGCAATGGTGCTTTTCGAACCCGGAATAATCGCGAGGTCGGCACCGGCCGTCTCGCGAGGTTCCTCAACGAAGCGCACGGTCACGCCGTCTTCGTGCTCGAGCGCGAGAAAGTCGTCATAGTTCGAGATGCGTGGGAGTTTTATTACCGCGATATCGATTTGACCGAGTCCGGTCGCGCGCCGATTACGGCGGTCCTCCAGCGCCACCGAATCTTCGTCGGCGATGCGGAGGCGCTCGAGGTACGGGATCACCCCGAGCACGGGAACCCTGAAACGCTCGCGCAAGAATTCCAGTCCGGGGGCCAACAGCGCCACGTCGCCGCGAAATTTGTTGATCAGAAAGCCGGCGACGCGCTCGCGATCGGCTGGCGCCAGCAATTCCATCGTGCCCACGAGATGCGCGAACACCCCGCCGCGGTCGATATCGCCGACGAGCAGCACCGGCGCTTCAGCCTCGGCTGCAACATGCATGTTCACGAGGTCTTGCCCGGCGAGGTTGATCTCAGCGGGCGAGCCTGCGCCCTCGATTATGATCAGATCGTGCTTCGCGCGGAGGCTATGCAGCGAGTCAGCGACTATCCGGACGAACTCGGGTTTGAGTTGCTGGTACTCGGACCAGGTCATCCGGCCAAGCGGCTTGCCGAGCACGACCACCTGCGAGCGCATCCCGCCCTCGGGCTTCAGCAGGATCGGATTCATCTCGACGCGAGGATCAATGCCAGCAGCCTCCGCTTGCACGGCCTGGGCACGCCCAATCTCGCCGCCGTCGGATGTGACAAACGAGTTGAGCGCCATGTTCTGCGCCTTGAACGGCGCGACGCTCAATCCTTCGCGATGAAATATTCGACAGAGTGCGGCGACGATCAGGGTCTTGCCGACCGACGACGCGGTGCCCTGCACCATTAATGTGCGCGCCGGCGCGTTCATGGCTGCAGGCGCAGTCGTGAAAACAGGTGACGCCTCACCGGCGATGGCTCTCGCGCCAGGCGGCGCACGAGTTCACGAATCCTTCGGACGCTTTCGGATTCGACGCCCAATGAATATGCACGTAAGAGGCGAGCACGCTACCTGAACGATAGCCCTCGACCAACGGCTCACCCCATCGCGGACGCACCGCGTACACGCGCTCCATCCGCTCGGGGGTCGGCATGAGCGTCGAGTAGCGGAACTGATGGCCGCGCATCCGCATCCCCGCCGGTCCGAGAATCGATTCCCTCGTCGTTTCGATCTCAACGTAGCCGAGCGCCTGCAGACGTTCGGACATCACCGCTTCTCCGGCGACGAGCCCAACCATCGGCCACGACCGTCCCTCCAGGGTGCGGATTCCTTCGCTCAGATACATCAGGCCGCCGCACTCGGCATAAATCGGCGCTGCGCTTCGAGCGAAACCACGGACCGCGGCGATCATCGCGCGATTGCCGGAAAGCTCGGCTGCGTGCGCTTCGGGATAGCCGCCGCCGAAGTAAAGTCCGTCGACCTCTGGCAGCCGAGTCTCACGCGTCGGCGCAAAACGCACCAGTTCGGCGCCCGCCGCCTCCAAGCGGCGCAGGTTGTCTTCGTAATAAAAATGGAAAGCGTCATCCCAGGCCACGCCTATACGGCATCGCGGCGCCGCCGCGCCGTTTAGCGGCCATAACTCCGCGGCCTCCAGCCCGGTCAGAGGCGGAGCGCTCCGCGCTATCGCCACGATCGCGTCGAGGTCGAGCCATTGCTCCGCCAGATCCGCCCACGCGTCGAACAGCGGCTGCGCAACGCTGGTGTTATCGGCGCTGAGCAATCCGAGATGACGCTCCGGAAAGGCAAAACGCGCCTCGCTCGGAAATCCGCCGAGCACCGGAACTTCCGCCGACGCCGCGCGCAACAACTCGAGATGGCCGCGGCTGCCGACGCGGTTGCAGACAAGGCCGGCCAGTTTGAGCCGCGGATCGAAATGGCTGAATCCGTGCGCGACCGCCGCTACCGTTCGCGCCATTCCGGACGTGTCGACCACCAGCAGCACCGGCGCCGCAAGCCACTTCGCGATTTCCGCGGATGAGCCCTCGTCGCTGGTCGGCGCGGCGCCGTCGAACAATCCCATCATCCCTTCGATCACCGCGATGTCCGCGCCTTCGGCCGCACGCGCGAAAGTCGCGAGCACCGAGGCGCGATCCATCATCCAGCCATCGAGATTCTGCGAGGAGACGCCCGCGGCGCGCCGATGATACGTCGGGTCGAGATAATCGGGGCCGCATTTGAAAGCGGCGACCCGCATCCCACGCGTGCGCAACGCACCCATCAGTGCGATCGTCGCGGTGGTCTTGCCCGCGCCGCTGCCGGTCGCGGAAATCAGCAGGCGGGGTATGGATTGCAGATTCATCGGGCGCGTTTTGAACTAAAGCAGCAAACGAGCGTTCTGCGCGCGCGCCCTGTCGAGCAGTGAGGGTACCAGGGAACCACCGCGTAGCGTTACCTCGCAGGGTGACGGTCCGCGTGCGCGAAGCCATCCGGCGGCTACGCCGGTCTCCGAGAGCGGCGCGACGAATTGCAGTTCATGTTCATCCGGGCCGAAGACGAAACGGAAGCCGGCCGCGCCGAGATCGTCGCGCCGGCACCCCTCGCCGCGCGCCTCGAGCACGCGCTCGTAAAACGCGCGCGCCGCTCTTGCATCCTCGACCGCAACGGTGAGCGTGCGAATCCCGGCGGCCCCGTTACTATGGAAACGCTCAAGCGGGACTCGCTCATCGCGCGGGGTGGTGTCGCGGATAAGGAATGGAACGGCCCCGGCCGAAGGCGGCTCCGCCACCGCGAGCATCCATTTCAACCTGTAACCGTCCGGCCGCTCGCGTTCCATCGCGAACGGCTCGCCTATCGTCGCGCCGGCGCTCCTTAATGAAGCGGTATCGGCGTCGAGATCACTGGTCCGCATGCAAAAGTCGGTCAATCCGCCGCCTGCGTTCATGGCCGCGAACCATCGATGGGACGAGGTCGGTACGAGGAAGGCGATGAGTTCCAGATAGGCGCCGTCGGTGAAAGCGATTAGCGCGTTATGAGTGCCGAGACCAGGATGGCGGCCGCCACGGATCACGGTGAACCCCAAGGCCTCGAAGCCGGCAATCGCGCGATCCAGGTCGGCTACGGCGATCACGACGTGATCAATTCCCTTGAGCATCGGGGTATTCGCGGTGTCTGGTTGATACGCGGTCAGCGTTGTTCGGTCGCGCCTCTGAAATAGATCGTGCCGCCAGGTTTGTCGGCGCCTTGCGAAGGCTGGAGGGTGATTTCACCGGCGACTACGTGCGCGGCCGCGGGCGGAGTGGTTGCGGTGGCGATCGCTGCGCCATGTGGGTCAAGACTAAAGACTGCGGCTTTAATCGCTTCGCCCTGCGGGCCGATCCACCATAGCTCGTAACTTTCGCCCGACGGCGCGGCCGGCAGTCCACTGACGAGCAGTACGGCCTCATTCTTGATAGCGCTTTCGGCGACTACCGCGCTCGCGTTGGGCAGGGCGCCAAGGGGCGCGAGATGGATGATTCGCGAATCGGGCGCGAGCGCCGCACGCACGCTCTCACCGCTCACTTCCAGTTGTTGGCGCAGTGAGGCGACCTGGTTATGGGCGTCGACGACATCATGTTCGAGACTGCTTATCCGATCGCCCAGCGCGGCGCGCGCGGCGGAGTCGGCGATTGATTCGTAGCGTAAGGCCGCGGCGTACTTGCTGGCCAAAAGCGCCAGCACCAGGGCGGCCGCCAGGCCCACCAAGGTCAATCCGCGCCATAGCGGCGACACTCCCTGCGGAGGCGCTTGCGCCGATCCTATGGTTTCGGGCGGGTCCACTTCGTCTCTCTCCCAGTATATGTTTAAGCGATGGCAAATTCACAATCCGCCAAAACCTCGCCGCCGGCACAGAATTGGAAGGCCGAGAGCTATGCGCAGCACGCCCATTTCGTTCCGGCGCTCGGACAGCCAGTGCTCGATCTGCTCAAGCCCGAGGCCGGCGAGCGTATTCTCGACCTCGGATGCGGCGACGGCGTACTAACGGAGAAGATCGTTGCCGGCGGCGCTGTAGTGGTCGGCGTCGACGCCTCCGCCGACATGGTCGCGGCGGCGCGCAAGCGCGGTCTGGACGCGCGCGTTGCCGACGGCGCGCGGCTCGGGTTCTCGCGCGAGTTCGACGCGGTATTTTCCAATGCGGCGCTGCACTGGATGAAGGACGACCCCGACGCGGTGATCGCGGGAGTCGCGCGCGCGCTCAAGTCGGGCGGCCGCTTTGCGGGCGAGATGGGTGGCCATGGATGCGTCGCGGCGATTACGGTCGCGCTAATCGCGGTGCTCGAGCGTCACGGCGCCGACGGCAAATCGGTGAGTCCCTGGTATTTCCCCACCGTCGACGATTATCGCGCACGGCTGGAGCGCGGCGGTTTCACCGTCGAGTACATCGAATTGATTCCTCGGCCCACGCCGCTGCCGACCGACATGGCGGGATGGCTCGACACGTTCGCCGCGCCTTTCCTCGGGCGGCTGCCGGCAGCCGAGCGCACGGGCGCGCGCGACGAGGCGATCGCGATGTTGGCGCCGGTGCTGCGCGATGAAAAAGGCCGCTGGACAGCAGATTACATGCGGCTGCGTTTCCTTGCGCGCCGCGCGCGCTAGAGTCTTTTGCGCCGCGGCTAGTAGGGACGGGCGGACTTGCCGATAACCTCGCGCGCCACCAGGGTCTTCATGATCTGCGCGGTGCCGTCGCCGATTTCGAGCCCGATAACGTCGCGCAGACGCTGCTGATGCGGCAGGTCGAGGCTGAAGCCGAGATGGCCGTGCAGGAGCAGGCATTGATGGATCACCTGGACCGCCAGTTCCGGCGCCCACCATTTGCATCCCGCTGCGAGCCATCCGTGCGGCTTGCCCTGGTCGCGCAACCACAACGCCTCGTAACAGAGTAATCGCGCGGCGCGCAGCTTGACCGCGGCTTCGGCCAGCGGGAAAGACACGCCCTCAAAGCGAGCCAGCGCGGCGCCGAACGCCTGGCGTTCGGTCACGTACTTGACGGTTTCGTCTACGCTTTGCTGCGCCGCCCCGATACACATCAGGCCGATCAGCGAGCGGCTGAAATCGAAGCCCTGCATCACCTGGACGAAGCCGGCGCCCTCGGCGCCGACGCGCGCGGCTGCCGGCACCCGCACCTCGTCGAAGAAGAGCTGACCGCGGCCGATCGCGCGCGTGCCGAGGTCGCGAAAGCGCGCGCGGCTCACGCCCGGCGCTCGCAGGTCGACGTAAAAGGCGCTTACCCCGTGCGCGCCCTGCTCGAGCGTCCCCGTGCGCGCCATCACCAGCGCCGTGTCCGCCCATGAGCCCAGCGAGATCGAAGTTTTCTCGCCGCTCAGCAAATAACTGTCGCCGTCGCGCCGCGCCTGCATGCGGATGTGCGCGGCATCCGAGCCGCCGCCGGGCTCGGTGACGGCGAGTGCGGTTACCGTGTCGCCGCGGCAAATCGGCGGAAGATATTCGGCGCGCTGGCGATCGTCTCCGCGAGCGCTGACGATCGCGCCGACCAGCCCCGAGAGCAGCAGCACGTAGGCCGCGTTGAAGTCCGCGCGGCCGATTTCCTCGTGCGCGATGCCCAGCGAGACATAGTCCAGTTCCTGGCCGCCGTGGCGCTCCTCGGTCATCGGTGCGAGCAGTCCCAATTCGCCCAACTTGAACACGAGCGATCGCGGCAGGTCCTCATCCTGGTCGCGGCTCGCGTACGCCGGGGCAAGCTCGCGCGCGGCAAAGTCGGCGAGCGTGCGGCGAAGCATCTCCTGGTCAGGGTTGAACGCGAACTCCATCGTGGGTCTGTGTCCTCAGTATTTGCGGTTCGACGCGATTGCGCACCGCGTTGTTATTGCGCGGGCGGCGCGGGTTGCTGCGCTGCCTGCGGCGCCGTTGGCATTGAGATAAGACGGCAGACCCTGCAGGCCCGCGCCCGGCGGGGCGAGCTCGACGTGTTTGGACGCTGGGCCGTCGTCGTCTTGTTCGGAGTAGTGGTCATCGATCGCCTGCTGCACGTCATCGTGCGATACGCTCGGCCGGATGCCCTCGCCACGTTCGAACTTCGCACGTTGGTCGGGGGTCATCTGCAGCCAGAGCTGGCTCGCCTGTGCCGAGTTGCCGATCTTGAGCGCGTTGAAGTACTCCTGCTGCGGCGGTGTGCGATTAAACGGCCAGCATCCGCTAAAAGCGATCGTGCAGGCGACGAGCGGCGCGATCGCGATTAGTCCGCCGGGCCAGCGCCGCCCCCGCCGCGCCGCGATGCCTCGCCGCTCGCCTTTCATCGCGGGTCAGCTCCGCTTGGCCGCTGCAACATCGGCCAGCGCCTCACCGTCGGGCGCCGATCGCGCGAGTTGCAAAAGCATCGGGTCGAGTTCGACGCCAAAAGCGTCGGCGGCGCGATCCATGAAATTGAACAGGCATGCGATCACGACGATGTCATAGACCTGCTCTTCGGAAAAATGCCGGCGCAAACCGTCGAGATCCGCGCGCGTCAGCGCCGACGGCGTGCGGGTGAGTTTCTCCGCGTACTCCAGCATCGCGCGGTCGGCTTCGCCAAGCGGCGCGCTCCGCCAATCGCTTTTGATCGCACCGACCAGCGCATGGTCGCCGCCGGATTCGACGCGGAGCACCTCCGCGTGAGCGTTGGTTCAATAATGGCATCGATTAACCGACGAGACCGCGGCCGCGATCATTTCCTCCTGCACGCGGCTCAGATGCGAACCGCCGAAGGTCGCAGCGCTCGAGAGCCGAGTAACCGCCGCGGCAATTTCAGGCCGCAGGCTGAAGGCCTTAATCACGTTGGGCACCAGGCCAAAATGCGGATTTTGCCGCAGCTTGGCGTAGAGCTCTGCGAGCGATCCCGCCGCCTCCTGCTCGGAGATCGTACGAATCCAGGCCATCACCGCCTCCTTACCACGGCGCGCCGGTGGCGCTCCCAGGAAAAACTATACCCCGCCCCGCCCGCAAGTCCATGCGAGTATCCGGCGAGTATCCGGCAAGCGTCCGGCGAGGATCCGCCGGCCTGGCTACGGTTCCCTTGGAGACAGGGATTGCCACGGTTCCCACGCTGATAGATAGTTGCCGCTATGAAGAGCGGCCTGGTGGGCGTGGTTGGGGCGATAATGCTGGCGGTGGGGATGCTGGCGCTCGGACGTGCAAAGGTGCCGGCGGGGAGTTTCGCCGGGATGCCGGCGCGGCATCTCCCTCGAGCAGTCCGGGCTTTATTTACACTGCTGCAGGTGCGGCGGACGCGGCGGATGACTCCAGCGAAGACGCGCGGCCTTCAGATCAGGATATCGTGCGGCGCCGTCGTGAATACGCCAGCGCCTTCGTGATTTCCGCGGGTATCTTGCTGATCGCGATCATTGGCGCTTTCGTCTTCCGGCGTCGCGCGGCGGCGGCGGCCGGAATTGCCGCGCTCGCCGCGCTCGGAATGGGTGCGTTGCTGCAATTCATGGCATCCAAGGGGCTGCCGATGTTCTTGTGGCCGCCGCCGCACCTTTGGCTGGGCACCTTCGCCGCCGACTTCATGCTGGCGGTTATGTTCGCCGGGGTGGGTGGAACGATGCTGCGGCCCGGTACGCGACGGGTGATGGGATCGATCGTGATTGCCGAGATAGCATGGTGGGGAATTCCTGCATTTGCCGGCGCAGTCGGCCTCACGCTTAGCATCGCGCGCCCGCGGATGGAGGTGAACTGGCTGGTCTTTCTCGGAACGGCGGTCGGAGCAGTTGCGGCGCCGGCCGCCGGGTGGGCCACGGCTTCGTTGGCCGCGGCGATCGCGGAACGGATGACTCCGCGGCGCACTTGAGCCCGGCGCGGGCCGTTCCGCTCGCCCGTCCCGCCCTCAGCGCGCCGAATCGATCGCGCTCAGAACGTTACCACCGTGCGAATCGACTCGCCGCGATGCATCAGGTCGAACGCCTCGTTGATGCGGTTGAGCGGCATCGTGTGCGTGATTAGGTCGTCGATGTTGATTTTGCCGGCCATGTACCAGTCGACGATCTTCGGGACGTCCCGCCGCCCCCTGGCGCCCCCGAACGCGGTGCCCTTCCAGGTGCGCCCGGTAACAAGCTGAAACGGCCGCGTCGAGATCTCCTCGCCCGCGCCCGCAACGCCGATTATCACGCAAGTGCCCCATCCGCGATGGCAGCATTCCAGCGCCTGGCGCATCAGCTTGACGTTGCCGATGCACTCGAACGCGAAGTCGGCGCCGCCGCCGGTCAGATCGACCAGGTAGGGCACCAAATCGCCGCGAACCTCTGCCGGGTTGACGAAATGCGTGAGGCCGAATTTCTCGGCGATCGTGTGCCGCGCCGGGTTGAGGTCTACGCCTGCGATCATGCGCGCACCGGCGATCCGCGCGCCTTGCACCACGTTGAGCCCGATTCCGCCCAGCCCAAAGACCACCACCGTATCGCCGACCTGGACCTTCGCGGTGTTAATCACCGCGCCGACGCCGGTGGTGACGCCGCATCCGATGTAACAGATGCGGTCGAAGGGCGCGTCCTCACGCACCTTGGCCAGCGCGATCTCCGGCACCACCGTGAAATTGGCGAACGTCGAGGTGCCCATGTAGTGATGGAGCATCCGGCCGCCGGCTGAGAAACGGCTTTTCCCGTCAGGCATCACGCCGCGCCCCTGGGTCTCGCGGATCGCGGTGCAGAGATTGGTCTTGCCGGAGAGACAAGCCGGGCATTGACGGCACTCCGGGATGTAGAGCGGAATGACGTGGTCGCCGGGGCGCAGCGACGTCACGCCCGCGCCGGCCTCGACCACCACGCCCGCGCCCTCGTGGCCGAGGATCGCGGGGAACAGCCCTTCGGGGTCCTTGCCCGAAAGCGTGAAGGCGTCGGTATGGCATACGCCGGTCGCCTTGATCTCGACCAGCACCTCGCCCTGTCGGGGACCATCGAGATCGACAGTTTCGATCTCGAGCGGAGCGCCGGCCTTATGTGCGACAGCGGCTTTGACCTTCATGCAATAGTGCCTCGGCCCGAGTCTCTCGAAATAAGCCGCCTACATCAAGCCTTTCATCACAGCGGATGCCTCGGCGAGGCGCCCATTGTGTCAGTTCTGTGTCAGAGCACGAGGCGCGTGACTCATTGAAGTGATCCGGACGGACCGCCGCCACCGATGGAGGAGGACGCATGAGTGAACCCAATCTCGTAAACGTCTGGATCTACCCATACATGCCGAACGAGTGGCATTGCCAAACATACGAGGGCATCACGGGTATCGGCAGGGCTCGCGACGAAGCGAAGGCAACCTTCGACAGAGATTGGAATCAGCGAGCTCCGTACCATCTGATCGAGGGACATCCGCCGAGGCCGAAGCGCCGCCATGTCGTGCACGCAGGCCGACAAGCTGCTCGAACACGAGAGCGCTCTTCGGAGGGCACTCGCTCGCCGCTTTCATAGCGACCTCGTGGGCGACCGGACGTTCACCGCGGACGACGTGCTCGATTCAAGTAAGGGCTCATCACCGAGGCCGAGGCGCGCGACCCGGCCGCGACGGCGAGGGAGCATCGAGAAAGACTTCGCGCATCGCGTACCGCGGAAATAGGCATGAGGAGCGTACGTTAGGCTTGCAGTCTAAATTCCCCAGCAAAATCGGCCACTCCTCCACTTCTTTGGCACCCTGAAATTTCGTGCCTAGAACGAGCAGTCTGGCATAGACGGCACGAGACTCGTTGTTGCGCGGTTGTTACAATGGTAATGCATTGGGGGGTTTTGGAGAGAGCTAAAATTGTTGCTTCCGCAGAAACTAGCTCGGCCACCGATTGTTGAAGCTGCGTTCGAGCTGCGCTTTGAACCACGAAAGCAATCGGCGGCAGATCTTCTGGTGGGCCTGCTCTATTCGAGCCCGAGTCTGAAGTCGTATCAACAAAGAGTGCACGCCTTGCCGGCAGCGAGCATGCCTCGCCCCATACGTGACAATGATCCAAGACTGAGGTATCTAGCATCGCATCAGCTATCCGGGGATGGTGAGCACGTGCTGATCGGTGATCGTGTGTTGGGTCTCTCCAAAACAAAATATCGTGGGTGGGGGGAGCTAAAGGAGAGTATTAAAGCTCTGATGCAGGCGGCAAGAGGAACGGAGCTCTTAGGATCGCTAGAAAGATACTCTTTGAAGGCGCTTAACATATTGCCAGTCGAACCCAGTGGAGCGCTCGGTTCTCTTAATGCTAAATTTGAAATAGCCAATGGACCAGCACCCGAGCAGGGTTTTCAGTTCCGGACAGAATTTGTTTCTGGTGAGTTCACGACCATCGTCGAGATTGCAGCGAGTGCGAACCTTACAATTGAGGGCCAAGTAAAGTCTGGCATGTTGATTAGTGTCGATACGGTACGAAGCAAAGGTGCGGAAGGGATTTGGGACGATATGGAGCGTCGTCTAGAAGAACTTCATCGCGAACTTAAACACCAGTTCTTCGAATTGCTCACACCAGCCACAGTCAAAGCTCTCGGACCATCGTGAGGATTTAATTGAATTACTACGTTTCCAGAGTCGATTCAAATCCTAGTATTTTTGAGACGCTAGGTGGAAGTTGGAGCGCTAATCAAGCGACTGCTACATCTACGTCAGAGGGGGCATGGTGGAACTGCGTACAAATAACCCATGCAACGGATAGCACACACATAGCTTCTCTATCGGAGCGCGCTCTGTGGCGGATTCATTTGACGTCAATTACCGAGCCGTTCGGTCGTTTTTCTCATGTGCAGGTAGATAGTTTGATGCGTATATGGTGGCGCGCTTCCAAGCAACTTGGCGTTGACTGTCCTGTACCAATAACACAGGCTACCGGGGAAGGAAATTTGCTATTCGCTTGGGACAACGGCCGCAGATATATCGATATTGAGGCGACTCCGCAGGGTAGGTTTTGCTGGTATTTCCGAGACCGCGAGAGCGGAGAAGTGCAAGGAACCTCTGACGAGCCTGTAATGGATATTGGGGTGGATTTCTTCGAAAAGCTAACGGCGGTAATAACGGACGACTTACATAGATCCTAAGCTTTTTGGAGCCAGGAGTTTTGGAAGTCTATTTGAAGGCTCCTGAAGCGAATCGCACGAGTTTTTACCCTTAGCAATGTCCGACGGCGCACCCGAGCTGGAAGGTAGTGAGATTGTCTTCAGGTTCGGGCCGCCGCCCGACACCTTTGTGCCCTCGGGCCAAAATCCCAAGAACGCGAATTTGTTCATTCCTTCTTCCATCGATAAGGAGGACGCTCGACAGCGGGGTATAAATGTACGAGTGACGGTTTGGGACCTAGCGCTTGCGACTGCTGAGCAAGCCAAGAAGATTTGGGCCCAAGATCGAGAAGTTTCAGCCTACGCGTTGGGTTTAGTCGACGTTTTCGCGATACGTGAACTATGCAGGAAAGATCGTCTACGGATTGTTCGCGATCCTCTGCCCCCCAGCGCAGGAGCCGGTTGCGAGGCACACTGCGGCTTTGAGGGCCTCGATCGGCAGAGGGGCGAGGACAGGAAGGATCACAAGACACTACTGGACGAGCTCGCGCAACGATGCTTCGAGATAGCACGCATGTGAACCGCTCGAGGTTATCGCTCCAACAAAGATGCCTCTGGTCGATGGCCTCGCGCGTTCATCGGCGGTGGGCCGGTCAAACGCGTGCTGCGCCGGGGATCGTGCCCTCCACGCTCGCCGAATGCATCGCTAGTGACGACGCGCGCCTCAAGGAAAAATAGCGCGCCTACAGAGCGGGCGCACTCGACATAATATTTCGCAAGCGCCTCAAAGACGCTTGAGAGGGAAGCGCGACGCGCGGGTTAACACCGGGATTCTCCGCCATTCTTCGCATGGTGAACGAGGGGGTCACTCAGATAAGCGGTGACATCGAAATCAGCAGTGATCATTCGCACGACACGAGGATGACCCTCAAACATCGGGTCGAGCCCAAAGACTCTTCCAGCCCCGCGAGCGAACAGAAGCTTCAAACATTCAAGCACAATGTTTAGCGCTGTTGTTGCGTCGGTATCATCGACCATATCGAGTGCCTGGAATTTGGTGTTCGGAAACTTCTGTTCCCAGTTCACGTCGTCTTCTCGATCAATCAACAATTCAGTGCCGTCTGCTTGCTTGTCAACGAGATAAATACTGTTGTAAGGAAGACCGTGAGCGAGGATCGAAGAAGAGATCGTGACCAATGAGATTTACCGCCGCCTCGAGGCTACAATACGCGTGCAGAATACTTGATAGCGCGAATCGATGACCGCGCATCCATTTCTCGCGCGACTCGACGAGTAGGCGGACTGCTATGCCGAGATGATCGTCAGCAAGGCTACGTGCAAATTGTAAGAGTCCGTCAGTCTTTGTAAGTTCCATTCAGCCTCTCATCGTGTCGCGCAAACACACGGCCAGAATGGCGCGCGGTAAGCTGCCGAGAAGTTTGCTTTGACCTTTATCCGAATGCTCCCTTTTCTCGGTATTGTCTTGAGGGTGCCGCTGGAGAGTCCAGCGACCTCCGCGCTCTCCGAACTACTCGCCGAGCAGGACCATCCCGTCGCGAATCGCGCGGCTGCCGTCGGCGTTAAGCAGGTCGAAGGATACCGCTTCGCCGCCGTTTGCGGGCGCGCGCGAATTGATTCGCACGGTGACCATCGACGGCATCAGCACCATCGCGGCGAACCGCCCATGGATGCGCCGCACGCGCTCGGGATTGTAGCTTGCCTCGGCGGCGACGACCTTCGACACCGCCATCGCCATCGTGGCCGTGCCGTGGAGGATGATCGCGGGCAAGCCCGCGGCGGCGGCGACCGCGCTATCGGTATGCACCGGGTTCCAGATGCGCGCGCATTCGGTGTAGACGTGTGCGGCGCCCGTCGAAATCGCGAGCGGAATCTCCGCGCGCGCCGTGTCGCCGGCTTTGGGAGTCGTCACCAGCGCGGGCGCGTCAGCAGCGGGGCGGTCGGGGCCGGCAACTTCGACCCCGCGATAGATCGTACCGTACCAGGTCGTGCATACCGGCCGGCCCTGCGCATCGACAGTGTCGAACCGCATCAACTCGTACGCGCCGGGCTTCAGCCGCTCGACCGCAGCGAGCGTCAGCGTGGTCGTCAGCCGCTCGGGCGGCCGAATTGCGCGATGCAACATGACGTAGTAGGTCGCATGGACGCCGCGCGCCGCCTCGCTCTGGGCGAGTTTGGATTCGCGCATCCTGTCGTGCAAAGCGATCGCGGCCGGCCATTCGATACAGACCGGAAAGACCGGATGCGTGACGATTCCGTCGGCGCGCCGCGTGTCGAGATAGCAGGGGAGGTAGTCCTCGAGCGCTGCAGCGTAAGCCATCGCCCAACGCGCATCGACTTCGGTCGTGGCGGGGCCGATTTTGGTTCCAACCAGCGATGATTCAAGTGGCATGGGATATTTCTACAGAGCTTGGGCGCTGAATGTCCATCGCGCAGTGAGGCGGTGCGCCTGTCAGCCACGCAACACGACGAAGCCGTCGCGAATCGCCCGCCCGCCGTCGGCGCTCAGCACTTCGAAAAAGATCGTCTTGCCCTCGGCGCTCTGTTCGCGCGCGGAAATCCGCACTTCGACCTCGGAAGGCATAAACACCATCGCACCGAAGCGCGCATGGATACGGGCGACGCGCGCCGGATCGCCGGCGGCCTCGGCCGCAATCACGCGCGAGGCTGCCATCGCGAGCGTGGCCGTGCCGTGCAGGATGGTGCCCGGCAGTCCGGCCTTCTTCGCGGTGGCCATGTCGGTATGGATATTGACCGCGTTGCCGAGTCGCGCGCAGGCGCCATAGATGTGCGCGGCGAGCGGCGAAATCGGAATCGCGAAGCTCGCATGCGTCGGCGCCGCGCCGGTCGACGGCGCTAGCGTCGCAGGCGCATCGGGTGGCGGACGGTCCGGGCCAGAGACCTCGACCCCGCGATAGAGATTGCCGTACCAGGTGGTGCAGACCGGCGCGCCTTTTTCATCAACCGTGTCGAAGCGCGTTAGCTGATAGGCGCCGGCCTTTCGCCGCTCAATTCCGGCGAGCGTGGCACGTGTGAACAGCTGCTCGGGCGGGCGGATCGGACGATGCACGATCACGTCGTCGGTGGCATGCACGCGGCGGAGCATTTCGGCGCGCGGAAAGCCGGCCTCGCTCAGCACCTGGATTATCTGGATCATCGCGCGCCATTCGATCGCCACCGAGAACATCGGATGGGCGACGATGCCGCGCTCGCGCGTGGTGTCGAGGTAGCAGGGCATCGCGTCGCCGAGGCCCGCCGCATAGGCCATGGTCCACGCCACGTCGACGTCGGCAGGGACCAGCTCCGAGGTAGTTCCAACCAGCGATGAATCGAGCGGCATGAGCCGATCTTTACGCCTGCGCCGCGCCGAATGTCCACCGCCGGCTGCGCAGCCTCGCCCTCTTCCTCGGCGTCCGCGCTATTCCTCCACGTCCGGGTCCGCAGCCGCGCCATTCGCGCCGTTGGACGGGCCTCCGTTCTCGTCATCTTCGGGCTCGGCCAAACCCGCAACTGCGCGCACGTGCTCGCCCGGATCGAGCTTCACCAGCCGCACGCCCTGCGCGTTGCGTCCGGTGATTCGCACGGTGCTTACGTCGAGCCGGATCACCTTGCCGCCGTCGGTTATCAGGACCACCTGGTCGTCTGTGCCGACCTGGCGCACGCTGATCACTTTGCCGGTCTTGTCAGTGACGTTCATCGTGATGACGCCCTTGCCGCCCCGATGAGTCAGGCGGTATTCGGCGGCGCCCGTGCGTTTGCCAAATCCCAGCTCGGAGACGGTGAGCAAAGTCTCGTCCTCGCGCGAGGTCGCGATCGAGACGATTTCGTCCTTGACCAGGGTGACGTTCTTGCCTTCCTTGACGCTGTAGGATTCGAGCTCCATCCCGGTCACGCCGAAGGTCGCGCGGCCCATCGAGCGCACCTCTTCTTCCTTGAAGCGAATCGCCTGGCCCTCGCGCGTCGAAAGCACGATTTGCTGGTTGCCGTCGGTGATGCGTACGCCGACCAGTTCGTCGCCTTCTTCGAGATTGATCGCGATGAGGCCGTTGGAGCGGACGTTGGAGTATTCGTCGAGCGCGGTCTTTTTGACCATCCCCCGCCGTGTCGTAAAGAAGAGGTATTTGCCGGCAGTTTCCTTGGGCGCCGGGATGAACGCTTCCATCCGTTCGTCGTCGGCGAGATTCAACAGGTTGGCTATCGAGCGTCCCTTGGCCGCGCGTCCACCCTCGGGGACTTCGTACGCCTTGAGTTCGTAAACTTTGCCTTTGCTGGTGAAGAACATCAGGCGGTCATGCGTGCCGACGGACACCAGGTGTTCGACGAAGTCGGCCTCGCTGGTGGTGGCGCCGATTTTGCCGCGCCCGCCGCGGCGCTGGGTGCGATAGAGCGAGAGCGGTGTGCGCTTGATATAGCCGCCGTGAGTGACGGTGACTAGCACGTCTTCGTCGACGATCAGATCTTCGACCGAAAAATCGCCTTCGGCCTCGACGATCTGGGTGCGGCGCGCGTCGCCGAATTCCTTTTTGATGTCTTCGATTTCAGAGGCGATAAGCGCGCTCATCTCGCGTTCATCGTTGAGCAGCTTGGTGAGCCTCGCGATGGTGTCCTGGGTTTCCTTGTGCTCGGCGAGAATCTTGTCGCGCTCGAGCGAGGTCAGCCGGCGGAGCGTGAGATCGAGGATCGCCTGGGCTTGAAGCTGGGTGAGCGAGAACTGGCTCATCAAACCGGTGCGTGCGGTCTCGGCATCTTTCGACGCGCGAATCAGCTTAATCACCGCGTCGAGGTTCTTGAGCGCGATGAGCAGGCCGTCGAGGATGTGCAGGCGCGCCTCGGCCTGGCGCTTTTCGTACTGCGCGCGCCGCGTCAGCACCTGGCGCCGATAGATCAGGAAGGCGTGGAGCATCTCGAGCATGTTGAGCTCGCGCGGGCGGCCCTCATGAATCGAGAGCATGATTAGCCCGTAGCTCTGCTGCATCTGGCTCAGTTTGTAGAGCTGGTTGAGCACGATTTTCGGTTCGGCGTCGCGCTTGAGCTCGATCACGATGCGCATCCCGTCGCGGTCGGATTCGTCGCGCAGGTCGCTGATACCGTCGATGCGCTTTTCGTTGACCAGCTCGGCGATGCGTTCGATAAGCCGGGTCTTGTTCACTTGGTAAGGAATCTCGCGCACGATTATCGAGCCGCGCCCGGTGCGCTTGTCGGTTTCGATCACCGCGAGCGCGCGGATCGTCAGCGACCCGCGCTTGGCCAGGTAAGCCTGGCGAATCGATTGGCGTCCGAGCAGCAGCCCGCCGGTCGGAAAATCGGGGCCCGGGATGATGTCGAGCACCTGCTCGAGGGTCATCGCGGGATTCTCGATCAACTTCAGCAGCGCGTCGCAGACTTCGGTCAGGTTATGCGGGGGGATGTTGGTGGCCATCCCAACCGCGATTCCGTCAGCGCCATTAATCAGCAGGTTCGGAAGCTGGGCCGGCAGGACTTCGGGCTCCTGCTGCGATCCGTCGAAGTTGTCAACAAAATCGACCGTCTCCTTCTCGATGTCGGCGAGCATCCGCTCGGCCATCCGGGTGAGCCGGCATTCGGTGTAGCGGTAGGCGGCGGGCGGGTCGCCGTCGATCGAGCCGAAGTTGCCCTGGCCATCGATCAGCGGGTAGCGCATGCTGAACGACTGCGCCATCCGCACCAGCGCGTCGTACACGGCCATGTCGCCGTGCGGATGGTAGCGCTTGAGCACTTCGCCGACGACGCCGGCGCATTTGGAGTAGCGCCGCGTGCTGAGCAGCCCTTCGCGGAACATCGCGTAGAGAATCCTGCGATGGACGGGCTTGAGCCCGTCGCGCAGATCGGGCAACGCGCGCCCGATATTTACCGACATCGCGTAGTCCAGGTAGGACTGCCGCATGTCGTCTTCGATATTCAGCCGGGCCGGTTCGTTGCGATGCGGTTCGTTGCCGTTGGGAGTCTCAGCCATTTATTCGCGGGCCTCTTAAACGGATGTTTCGCACACGGCGCGCGCTGGGCGCGGCGCGGAATCTTGCGGACGATGGGTCAGATGTCGAGGTTGCGGACGTTGAGCGCGTTTTCCTCGATGAACTGGCGGCGCGGCTCCACCTGATCGCCCATCAGCTTCTGGAACATCTCCTCGGCGTCCTCTTGCGAGCCGATCTGCACGCGCAGCATCGTGCGGGTCTCGGGATTCATCGTGGTCTCCCACAACTGCTCCGGATTCATCTCGCCGAGCCCCTTGTAGCGCTGGACCTCGACGCCCTTGTGCCCCGCCTCCAGCACCGCATCGGCGACCGCCTTGAGCGACTCCACCGTGCGCTCCCCATCGCCGCTTTTGAGCTTGAAGGGCGTCTTGAGCGCTTCGAGGTCCGTGTCGAGGCGGCGGATTTCGCGCAGCTCACCCGTGCGCAGAAGCGTAAGATCGACCACAGTCGGAGCGGTGGCGCCGTTTTGCGCGTGAGTGAAGATGGCGCGGAAAGTGCCGTCGCTCTCCGGCTCGATTCGATAGACCAGATTACCCTTTAGTTCCTTGACGATCGTCTCGGCCAGCTCCTTGAGCGCCTTGTCGGAGCGAAAGCTCTCGTCGCTCGCACGCTTGTCGGCGACCAGATGGGCCAGCGCCTCGACGATCGGGCGCTCCTTGGAGCGCCGCGCGAGCCCCTCGTACATCCGCTCGCGTTGGAGCGCCTTGCGCACCATGGTTTTGAGCGGTGCGCCATGGAGCTCGCGCGCATCCTTGCCCTTGCCGGCCTGGAAGGTCAGAGCCTCGGCGCCGAGGTCGGTCAGATAGTCCTCCAGCGTGATTTCGTCCTTGAGATAGCGCTCTTGCTTGCCCTTTTTGGCGCGAAACAGCGGCGGCTGCGCGATGTAGAGGTAGCCGCCCTCGATGATTTCGATGAACTGGCGGAAAAACAGCGTGAGCAGCAGCGTGCGGATATGCGAGCCGTCGACGTCGGCGTCGGTCATGATGACGACGGTGTGATAGCGCAGCTTGCTCACATCTTTTTCGTCCGCCACGCCCATCCCGAGCGCCATGATCAGCGTGCGCAACTCCTGCGAGGAGAGCATCTTTTCGATCCGCACGCGTTCGACGTTAAGGATTTTGCCGCGCAGCGGAAGGATCGCCTGGACGCGTCGGTCGCGGCCCTGTTTGGCCGAGCCGCCGGCCGAGTCGCCCTCCACGATGAACAATTCGCTGCGCGCGGGGTCGCGTTCCTGGCAATCGGCGAGCTTGCCCGGCAGCGAGCCGGAATCGAGCGCGCCCTTGCGCCGCACCAGGTCCTTGGCCTTGCGCGCCGCCTCGCGGGCAGTGGCGGCCTCGATCGCACGATTGATGATCTTGCGCGCGTCGGAGGGATTTTCCTCGAGATACTCGCCAAGCTTCTCATTGACCAGCGCCGCGACCATCCCCTCGACTTCGGAGTTGCCGAGCTTGGTTTTGGTCTGGCCCTCGAACTGCGGCTCGGGCAGCTTGACGCTGATTATCGAGACCAGGCCCTCGCGGGCGTCCTCGCCCTCCAGGCGCATCTCTTTATTTTTGAACAGGTTGTTCTTCTGCGCGTAGAAATTAATGGTGCGGGTTAGCGCGGACCTGAGTCCCGACAGATGAGTGCCGCCCTCGACGGTGTGGATGTTATTGGCGTAGGTGAACATCACCTCATGAAAGGCGCTGGTCCATTGCAGCGCCACTTCGATATCCACACCCTCGCGCACGCCTTTGAAAAAGATCACGTCGCTCAGCTGATCGTTGCCGGCCGTCAGCGATTCGACGAACTCCGCGATCCCGCCCTCGTAATGAAATTCCTCGGCCTTGCCGGTGCGCTCGTCCTTGATGCGAATCTTCAGCCCGGCGTTGAGATAGGCCATGTCGCGGATGTAGCGCGAGATAGTTTCGTACTTGAATTTAATTTCGGGGAAAATCTTGGGGTCGGGGGAGAAAGTTGTCTTGGTGCCGCTCAGCTTGGCCGCGCCGCGCTCTTCGACCTTGTTCTCGGGCACGCCGCGTTGGTAACGCTGGTAGTAGAGCTTGCCGTCGCGCCGGACTTCGACCTCGAACTCCTCGCTGAGCGCGTTGACCACCGAGGCGCCGACGCCATGCAGGCCGCCGGAGACCTTGTACACGCCGCGATCGAATTTGCCGCCGGCGTGCAAAACCGTATGTACGACCTCGAGCGCCGATCGCTTCTCCGTGGGATGCATATCGACGGGGATGCCGCGGCCGTTGTCCTCGACCGAGATTTGATTGTCACTCAGGATGACGACACTGATCTCGTCGCAGTAGCCAGCCAGCGCCTCGTCAACCGAGTTGTCGACGATCTCGTTCACCAGGTGATGAAGTCCGCGCTCGGCGGTGTCGCCGATATACATTCCCGGGCGTTTGCGCACCGCCTCGAGACCCTCAAGGACTCTGATCGATTGAGCGCTGTAACTGTCTTGCGATTGTTTGTTTGCCATAGAAGAAGGCTCAGACCACCCCCGCGAGGACCGTAATTACACGCGCCGAACGCTCTCGTATCAGAGCAACCCGACGACCTCGTGCAATGGAATTTTCATCAAGTATCGATGCGCGTTTGTAACGGATTCAGTGTAGTCCGAAGACGCTCTCAAGTAAAGAAAACGGCAGCGTCGAATCGATGGTAACGTCTGCATAATCAAACATCGGTTTGGCTATGGTCGCGGAAAACCAAAAAGACTAACTTTAGTCGCAGAATTGTGGATTGCCGCAAAGTCATATGACAGGCGTTTTACGAAAACGACAATGCGCACTAATAAAATAGTGTTCTCAATAAATCGGAGTATGTTCTGGGGTTCAAAATAGCGGTCAGAGTACAAAAATACGCGCGCGCCAACCGCTGCGCAGTTCACTGTCGAAATATTGACGCATCCGGCCTGTTGCAGGGAGGCGATTGCGCCCCACCGGCTCGTCTTAAAGCGAGGCGGCGAGCTTGACGTACTTGGGAGGAGGCGTCGCGCGAACTTCGGGCAGACCGTCCATCTCATCGACTTCGCGCAGATCGCTCAGGAATCGATGGGAACTCAGGTAGCCGACCTCGCGCTTCAGGATCCGGCCATGCTTGTCGATAAAGACGGTCGTCGGCACGCCCTTGATCTCGTACTGCATCGCGAGTTGGGTGTTGCGGTTGTTGCGGTCAGTGATGTCGGCCTGGAGACGCACGAAATGCGAAGCCGCCTGGATGACCGCCGGGTCGCGGAACGTGGTGCGCACCATCTCGCGGCAGGGGACGCACCAGTCGGCGCTGAAATCGATCACCACCGGCTTATTTGCCGCGCGGGCCTGTCTGAGGATCGCGGCGTCGTAAGGATCGAAGGCCAGTTGCACCGAAGGTTTGCCCGCAAACGTCAGCATCCAGACCAGCGCGCCGACCGAAAACGCGCCGAGCACGCTGCGGAAGATCAGGAAGGGCCGCCATTGGCGCCCCGCCGGAGTTATCCAACCCAGAAAGATACCGGCGGTGGCCGCGTAGTACGGCATAATCCGCATCGGCCAGCCGCGCAGCACCGGGTCCAGGAAGTACAGCGCCAGGCCGACCAGCACGAAGCCGAAGAGTTGCTCGACCCACGCGAGCCACTCGCCCGAGCGCGGCAAAGTCTTGATATGCCCGGCCGCCAGGGCCAGCGCGATATAGGGAAGTCCAAGTCCTATCGCCAGCGTGAAGAAGAGCGCGAAACCGAAGGCCGGGCTCGCACTGCGCTCGACCATCAGCAGCAGTCCAAGCACGATCGGCCCGATGCACGGCGCCGCAACCACCCCCATCCCCATCCCCATCACGAGCGAGCCGAGATAGCCCGGCCGCGCCACTCCCGCCCGGCGCATTAGCCATTGCGGCGGCTGAAGTGAGAACATCCCGAAGCTGGACGCGGCGAGCACCAGCAGCATCGCGGCGATTGCGATCAGCACCAGCGGATTTTGCAAGGCCGCGCCGAACAGCCCTCCGGAGAGCGCCACGGCGACTCCGGCCAATGAGAACGTAAGCGCTATCCCAAGTACGTAGATGCATGCGAGCACGGCGATCTTGCGCGGGGCGCCGCCCTGGTTGCCGAAATACGCAATCGTCACGCCAATCAACGGGTAAACGCACGGCGTCAGATTCAACGCGAGTCCGCCGAGCAGCACCGCCAGCAGCCCGATCAGCATCCCGTGCGCGAGAAAAATATTCGCCAATTCCGATCCGGAAACCTGCGCGCCACCCTCACCCGAAGAGGCGTCCGACGAATCGCCGGAGGAGTTGCCGCCGCTATCGCCGAAGGCTACGGCGACCAGGTGCGCGCGCTCGAGCACCGCGTGAGGCGCACCGTCCGCGGCGGCGGCCGGCTGCATCGAGCCCAGCGAGGCGCTGGCGCTGACCTTGGCCGGCGGCATGCAGATGGCGTCGTTGCACGGCTGGTATTCCAGCGTGACCGCGACTTCGCCGCCCGGGTCCGGTTTGAAGCCCGCCGCCGCGCTCAGCGGGACCGCGAATTTCATCGTCCCGCTGAAGACCGAAAGTTTCTCGCCACCGGAAAACGCGGGCGCAATCTCTTCGGCTGGCGGATAAGTAACGACGCCCGCCTTTACCGCGGCAGGCGGAGTTACCGAAAGCGTGGTCCGGATGAAATCAGCCGATTTCGGATGGTCCGAGTTAATATGCCATCCGGAAAGAATCTCGGCCTCGACCTCAAGCTGGCTGGTTGCGCCCGGCTTGAGCGGGCCGCTCAGCTTTAGCGTACCGATTTTGACCACTTCCGAGGGCTTCGGCAGATCCTGTGAATCCTGCGCGTTGGCCGCTCGCGGCCACCAGAGCGCCGCAGCCATCGCGAGCGCAAAAATAGCGGCCGCCATCGCGCGAGAGGACCATGCGGCTGGACCAGCCGGGCTGCAGACGGAACTCGGCTCCTTCAAGTAACGCCGAAGGCGGCGATATCGATTCATCACCTTGCAATAATTCCGAAATCTCAAGGGCGGTTCCGCGCGCTTGAACTCATCGCGTTTCAGCTTCGGCTCAGCTTCCAGGGACCGCTTCGCCATCGCCGTCGGAAAGCGGCTCGCTGCCGATGATCTCCAGACCGTACCCCGGCAGATTGGCCAGCCTGGGGGCCTGGTCGGACAGCAGAATCATTTTGCGCACGCCGACGTCGCGCAGGATCTGAGCGCCGATTCCGTAGTCGCGGAAATCAGCCTCGGGCGGGCTCAGATGGGTGCTCGCGCGGAGGTACCAGTTGCGTCGTGCGGCCACCCCGGCGCGGCTGTTGTCGATGTCGCTCGCGATCGCGTCGGATTCGCGCTTGAGATAGAGGATAACCCCCTCGCCGAGCGCGGCGATACGCTCCATCGCGGACTGCAGGAGGCTGCGGGTGTTGCGCGGCGAATAACCAAAGACGTCGCCGGGCAGGTATTCGCGATGCGCCCGCACGCGCACCGGGCGGTCGGGATCGATCGTGCCCATCACCAGCACCAGATGCTCGGTCGAATCGACCCGGTTGCGATAAACGAAGGCGCGGAACTCGCCGCAACGGGTGGGCAGGCGCGCCTCGGCGATCCGCTGCACCATCGTTTCGTTGCGCAGGCGGTACTCGATGAGGTCGGCGACGGTGACGATTTTGAGTCCGTGAACGCGCGCGAACTCGACCAGGTCGTCGCGCCGCGCCATCGTGCCGTCCTCTTTCAGGATTTCGCAGATGACGCCGGCGGGCTTCAGCCCTGCCAGCCGCGCCAGGTCCACGCCGCCCTCGGTCTGGCCGGTGCGCACCAGCACCCCGCCTTCGCGCGCGCGCAACGGATAGACGTAGCCGGGGCTGACGAATTCGGCGCCGGTCGCGTCCTCGCGCACGGCCTGCAGAATGGTGGTCGCGCGATCGCGTGCCGAGATGCCCGAACCGCTGGCGCGCCGCGCGGTGATCGGCACGGTGAATGCGGTGCCGAGCGGAGCCTGGTTATCACCGACCATCATGCTGAGGCCGAGCTGGTCGATTCGCTCGGGCGCCATCGGCAGGCAAATCAGGCCGCGCCCGTGTTTGGCCATGAAGTTGATGGCTTCCGTCGTTGCCAACTCGGCGGCCATGCAGAGGTCGCCCTCGTTTTCGCGCTGCTCGTCATCCATCAGGATGATCATGCGGCCGCGGCGAATCTCTTCGAGCGCTTCTTCGATAGAGATGAACGGGGCCTTGCTCTTTTCGCGCGGGACTAGTTCGCCGAACATGGCCTGATCTTACACCAGGACTCGCCTCCGCGTGAACTCCCGGCGCTAGCGCCAATCTGAGGCGGCTGCGCTCGCCAGCCGCCCCCGACTTTGCCAAACTGGCGGCATCCCTCAAGTGAGCGCTTCCATCGAGACTTCCGCCGAGACTTCTTCCGGGCCCACCCCGGCCGCCGCCGCGACCGTCCAATCCGAATCCACCTCCGCGCGGCTCGGCGCCTTTCGCGCGCTGCGCCATCGCAATTTCCGCCTGTTCTTCGGCGGTCAATTCGTCTCGCTCATCGGCACCTGGATGCAGTCGGTGGCGCAGGGGTGGCTGGTGCTCAAGCTCACCAATTCCGCGCTGATGCTTGGGGTGGTCAGCTTCGCCGGCTATCTGCCGGTCTTACTGGTGACGCTGTTTGCCGGCGTAATCGTCGACCACGCCGACCGCCGCCGGCTGATCGTTACCACCCAGGTGCTGCTGATGCTGAGCGCGTTCATCCTGGCGGCGCTTACCTGGGCCGGCGCGGTGCGGGTCGAGTACGTGATCATATTGGCCGCGGTGAACGGCCTGGTGACGGCTTTTGACATGCCGGCACGCCAGACCTTCGTAGTCGAGATGGTCGGGCGCGAGGATTTGCCCAACGCGATCGCGCTCAACTCGATGATCTTTAACGGCGCGCGCGTGATCGGGCCCGCCGTCGCCGGCATCCTGATCAGCGTAATCGGAATCGCTGGCTGTTTTTTCCTCAACGGGCTCAGCTATATTGCGGTGATCCTCAGCCTTCTCGCGATGGAGTTGGTGGCGCGCGATCTGCCGCGTATTGGCTCGGCAATGTTCCAGCGCCTGCGCGAGGGCTTCGAGTACATCTGGCATCATAGCGCGAGCTTCTACCTGTTGCTGCTGATCGCGATCAACGCGGGCTTCGGGATGCAGTACTCGGTGCTGATTCCGGTCTTCGCCCGCGACATATTGCACGGCGGCGCCAGCGCCTACGGCTTTCTGCTCGCGGCCCAGGGCGTGGGCGCGTTGCTCGGCGGCGTCGTGCTGGCCTCGTCGCGGACGCCGCGGGGACTGCGCCAGAATCTCATCTTCGGCTTGTTCGGATCCGCGGCCGGAATTTTCGTGTTCGGTTTTTCGTCCGTGATGTGGTTGTCGCTGCTGGCGCAGATGCTGATTGGCGCCGGACTGCTCAACTACATGGCGACCAACAACACGATGCTCCAGCTGTTCGTTTCTGACGAACTGCGCGGACGCGTGATGAGCATGTACACGCTGTCGTTCATCGGGCTGGCGCCGATTGGCAGCCTTGAGGTCGGCTATATCGGCGAGCGCCTGAGCCCCCAAATCGCGGTCGCGGCGTCGGCCGTCGCGGCGCTGGTCTGCGGAGTAATCCTGCTGGCCAGACTCTCGGTGATCGCCGAAGCGCAGGCCGCGCGCGACCGGGCTGCCTGAGGACTGCGGGTGAAAAAGGCAAAAAAGGCAGATGCGGCGAGCGCGCAGGCTGGCCGCGACGCGCGCGCCGAGTTGTTGCGCGCGATGCCGCCGGTGGACGAGTGTCTGCGCGCCTGCGAGGGGGTCGCCGGAATTGACGGCCTCGGCCGCGAGTACGTCAAGCTGATGGTGCGTCGCGCCCAGGCCGAACTGCGGCAGGCGGTTCTTTTGCCGGGGCTTGCGGACGCGTCTCCTGCGCCGACGCGCCAGTCGATGGTCGAAGAGATAGTCCGGCGCACGCATGCCGCGATCGAAGCCGACGAGCCGGCCTTGCGGACCGTGGTCAACGCAACCGGCGTGGTGCTCCATACCAATCTCGGCCGTGCGCTGCTGGCCGAGCCGGCGATCGACGCGATGGCGGCGGCGGGGCGATCGGCGGTCAACCTGGAGTACGACCTCGAAGGCGGTGGCCGCGGTGAGCGCGACACGCTGGTCGAAGAGGCATTGTGCGCGCTGACCGGCGCCGAGGCGGCGACCGTCGTCAACAACAACGCCGCCGCCGTGCTGCTCGCGCTCAACTCGCTCGCCGCCGGACGCGAAGTCGTGGTCTCGCGCGGCGAGCTGATCGAAATCGGCGGCTCGTTCAGACTACCCGATCTGATGGAGCACAGCGGCGCGCGGTTGCGCGAAGTGGGCACCACGAATCGCACTCATCCCGCCGACTACGAACGCGCGATCGGCCCCGACACCGCGCTCTTGCTCAAGGTCCATCCCTCAAACTACCGCGTGGTCGGGTTTACTGCCGAAGTCGGACTGGCCGAACTGGTGGAAATCGGGCGGCGCCGTGGAATCGACGTGGTCGAGGATCTGGGCTCGGGCGCGTTGATCGACCTTGCACGGTTGGGCTTGCCGCGCGAGCCGCTGGTCGCCGAGCGGATTGCGGCAGGCGCTGCGCTGGTGACTTTTTCAGGCGACAAGCTGCTCGGCGGGCCGCAGGCGGGAGTGGCGGTGGGGCGCCGCGAGCTGGTGAACAGGCTGCGCGCGAATGCGCTCAGGCGCGCGCTTCGCTGTGACAAGTTGACGCTGGCCGCTCTGGAAGCGACGCTCCGGCTTTACCTGCGCGCGGGCGACCTGGCCGCCACGTTGCCGACGCTGCGCTACTTAAGCCGCACCGTGGGCGAGCTCGAGCTTATCGCGGAGCGCGCCCGCGAGATTCTGGCGGAGCGCCTGGGCGGAGATTTCCGCCTCGAGGTGGTGCCGTCGCTTTCGCAAATCGGATCGGGGGCGCAGCCGACCGAAGAGATTCCCTCGCGCGCCGTCCGCGTGACTCATCCCGAGCTTGCGCCCGAGAGAATTGCCGCGATGTTCCGCGCGGCCCGCCCGCCGGTCATCGGACGAGTCGCGGACGACGCCTTCCTGCTCGACGTCAGAGCGGTGGACGATGCGGCAGCGTTCGCGGTATCGTTTCCAATTACGCGGCCATAGATCGGCGGGGCCGCCGCATCGGCGGGGCCGAGGGGTTACGGTCTGGGCAAAAGAGTCCGGCGACCCGCGAATCGGCTGCAAGCGAGGCGTCTCAAACGTCAGGAGAAAATCCCATGCCCGACAAAACCTACAAGATAGTCGACGTGGTCGGCGTCTCCGACCAGAGCATCCACCAGGGCGTGCGCAACGCGCTCAAAAAGGCCACCCAGACGCTGCGCAACATTGACTGGTTCGAAGTCCGCGAAATCCGCGGATCGGTCAACGCCAAGGGCGATCCCGAGTTCCAGGTCCATATCAAGATAGGCTTCCGTCTCGAGAGCGGTTCGGTTTAGGCCGAGAACCTTCTCGAGACAGACAGCGAGCGGAGAGCGGGGCCGCGCGACTATGAACGCGCAGAGCCCGCCCCGACGCCGCCGGGAAATCATCCTCAGCCCGCGCCTGGGCGAAACGTTGATCGTCGAGATGATCAATGCATTCGCCTGGGCGCCCCTATTCGCACATCCAGCGCTAGTGCCGCCGCATGTAACTGAGCCATATAGCGTTGCGTACGATCCTGCGGATATCATCGGCATTCGGGGAATACGGGCGAATTAGGAGAAATACCGGGTTCGGCGATTTATCCAGGAGGCCATCCTTAAGCTAATGAAGACCTGTCCGCGATGTGCCAGGAATTATCCCGACGCCGAGTCGTTTTGCGAGGCCGACGGCACCGCGCTTGTCGCCTCTGCGGGGGCCGCCGGCACCACAAAGATGGCTGACGCGCCCGAACTGCCGATCGAATGCCCGGTATGCGGCGGCAAGGCCGAGCCGGGCGAGCTGATGTGCAATTTCTGCGGCGCGCGGCTGCCGGTGAGCGGCGATGCCGCGGCTGCTGGCGGGCCGGCGCCTGCGCGCGGTGCGGCACCGGCCGGCGCGGGCGCGGGAGCGCCACGCCGGCGTCCTGAGACCTACGTTCCCGCCCAGGACCGCCTGACCGCGACCGGCTTCACGCCACCGAGCCCGCCCGAGGACGAGGGCGACGACGAACCGCGCCGGCCTCTGACTAGCGTCGTAGGCTATTCGGTGGCGGCGCTAATTGCGCTGGCCGGGGGGGCCTGGCTCGCGATCCATCTGAGTTCCGGCCCCGCGACCTCGCCCCCGAAGACCGTCGAGGCATCCCCGGCCGCGACAGCGAGCCCGCCCGCTTTTGCGAGCGGTCCGACGGTCGACCTCGCGCATAGCCTGTCAGTACAGACGATTGGCGACTCGGCGGCGGTGCCCGAGCGCAGCGTGGACGCCGCGCGCAAGGTTTTCGATGCCGGCAAGAGTGGGCTGCTCGACGCATACCGCAACGTGCTCGGGAGTGGATCGGCAGTCGATGACGGGATGATGGTGCGCCTGACGGTGGCGCCCAGCGGCGCCGTGACCGGCGCCGTGGTCCGAACCTCGACCTCGCCTAACCCTGAACTCGACGCGGCGGCGGTCAAAACGATGATGGGATGGACTTTTGCGCCGATCAACGGCGGCGAAGTCAGTGCCGACTACCCGGTCATCTTCGCGCGCGACGCCGCCCAGGCCGCCGCTATCGATTCGGGCCTCGCAACCAAGGTTGCCGCGCTCGGTGCGACGTCTTCACCCGAGTACGCCTTTGCTCCAGCGGCCGTGCCTAGCGTCTCGCCGCCACCGGTTGAAGCTACGGCCCCGGTTGTCACGACGCCGTCCAAGCCCAAACGCCACAAGCGTGTCGCCGCGGCGCGTCCGCCCAAGCCGGCGTTGTTGGAGCAGGTCCAGTCGGCGCTGCGCTCCAATCGCAAACTCAACCGCGTCAACGCCTATACCAACGGGGGCGTGGTGACGCTCTATGGCAAAGTTTTCGACGACGACGACAAACGCCTCGCCGTGCGCACCGCGCGCAGCGTGAGCGGGGTCACTGACGTTATCGATCAGACGACCACCGACACTTCGGTGTGGACCGCCCGTCAGCAACAGATCGGGCAGGCCCTGGCCGCCGCGGGGCTGACCGGGGTGACGGTAAAAGTGATTGGACGCGACGCGTATCTGGACGGCGAGGTCGCCAACAAGCTCGACCGCGAACGTGCCGTCACGATCGCCGAAGGCGCGGCGCCGGTCAAAGTGCGCACCAATCTGATTCGCGTCGCAGTGGGCCGGGTATTCGGCTTTTAGTCGCAGGCTCGAATAAATGCCCGGCGGCATGGCCCAAAGCCGGATTACCAAGACGAATTACGATTTCCCGTAGCATAATGTCTATTGACATTCTTTTAGGCTGACGCTTACACTGAGCCGTAGGAATCTTTTCCACTGCTCCCCTAGGAGGCTCCGATTTCGAAATGGCTGAGACTGCGTCTTCGTGCAAAGAGGTCTTCGACAACATGCCTTCGCGGTTCAAAAAGGACGCCGCAAAGGGACTCAATGCAACCTACCAGTTCGATCTCTCCGGTGACGGTGGTGGCCAGTGGTACGCGGTAATCGCCAACGAGCAGTGCGAAGTCAAGGAAGGAAAGGCTCCCTCGCCCAACATCACGATTACCATGAACGCCCAGGATTACCTGGACATGGTCAATGGCAAGCTCAATGGCCAGATGGCCTTCATGACTGGAAAACTGAAGATCGCAGGCGATATGGGGCTGGCGCTTCGATTACAGAGCCTGTTCGGCTAAGTCGAGCCGAGTATACGCCCCCTCAGTCCTGATTCAAGGCGAGATTCCGAGTCACAATCCCAGCGACCACCGGGAGCCACAGACAGAGCCCGCTATTATCCCGACATTCCGAAGAATCGCGTAGGGCTGGAGTGAGCGGCTGCTCGCCGCCTCTGGCACCCAATGGACAATAAAAACAGGTGAAGGGCCGCAGAGCGTTTCGTCCTCATCAGGCGACCCACAGTCTCGTGTCTTCAAAGGCCTGTCTTAAAAAGCATTTCGATCGCCGGGAGTTAACCCGGTGAAGGAGGAACAAAGGAATACCTCAATGAGTTCGCAGGATACACAGAGCGATATCGACAAAGAGAACGAGTCCGCCACGGACGCCGAACAGAGCAACGACTCACTGGCCACCAAGCTCTCGCAAGAGCTCAATAACTGGCGGCGGCGGCGGACTACGGCGCGACCCAGGCAAAACGAACCCGACGGTGCAGGCGCCAATGCGTCACAATCCGAGTCCGCCCGCACGATTAAGGTTCGCGGTCACGAAACACTCGTGATTCGCAAACCCAAACTGGTGACCAAGCCCTCCAACGGTACCGACCGCTCCAATCAATAAAAATTTCGGGCTATGAATCCGCCGATTGACCGCGCGACGATGTCGCGAGGCCCGGCGGTCGAAGCCGATCATTCGCAGGGCGCGCTAATGCGGACTCCGGGCACGTCTATGACCGGAAAACCTCGACCGGCGTCTCGCGCGAAGCCTGCCCGGCAGGGTAAATCGTCGCCAGGTAGCACAGTACCATCGAGGCAATTGCCACCAGCACGAAGCTGAGCGGTTGTGCGTCGATCGGCAGGGTCGAAATGCCATAGATTTTGCTCGGGATATGGATGAACTGGTAGCGAGCGAGCGCAAAGCAAGTGACGGCTCCGATCAGCAGCCCCAGCGCGGTCCCGGCTGCGCCGACGATTATGCCCTTGAGCTGAAAAATCCATCGCACCTCGGCGGGTGTCGCGCCCATCGCCAGCAGTACCGCGATGTCCTTGCGCTTTTCCATCACGACCATGATTAGCGTCGCGATCAGGTTGAATGCTGCGACCCCGATCAGCAGCAGCAGCACCATCGCATAGACCCGCTTGAGCATCGCGAACCCGGCCGACGCCGCCTGGTCGTACTCCATCCAGTTGGTCACGCGATAGGTGTGGCCGAGCGTCTCGCGCAAGGCTTCGGTCACCGCGGTCGTCTGGTCGAGGTCGCGCAGCTTCACTTCGATTCCGTCGGCCTTGCCCGGGCGACCGAAGAAGTCCTGCGCCGTGGCGAGTCCCATGAAAATCACGTCGCTATCGATGAACTGGACGCCCGAATTGAAAACCGCCGCGACCCGGAAGTCCGCGCT
This sequence comes from uncultured delta proteobacterium, assembly GCA_963734845.1. Classification (GTDB taxonomy): domain Bacteria; phylum Desulfobacterota; class Binatia; order Binatales; family Binataceae; genus JAKAVN01. The sequence goes on from CAVTIS010000004.1 coordinate 78,741, forward strand.
GTGCGTGCTGAGCTGAGAGTTGCCGCCCGCAATTATCGGTGCCACGATTCGCACTCGGTCGCCCGCCTTTACCTTGAGCTTGTCGGCCAGCGTCCCGCCGAGCAGCAGCCCTGGCACCTGAGGCGCTGTGACTGGATGCTCTGCGCCGCCGCCTGCACTCGCGGAAGAGCCGCTCTCGAGCATCCGCAACGACGCCGCGTCGACGTAGCGCTGAAGCGTCGCGATGACGACCGGATTGTGCGGTTCGACTCCGCGCACTACAACGCCTGAAATCCCATGCGCCGCGCTGATCAATCCCTGGCCCACAATAAACGGATCCGACCCGGCGACGCCGGCGACATGGTCGACGCGTCCCCGGACCGCCGCGTAGTCGGAGATCCCGCCGCCGAAGCTTTGCACCTGCACCTGCGGGCTGAGACTGAGCATCCGCTGGCGCAGATTGGTCTCGAACCCGCTCATCACCGCCAGCATCACGACCAGCGCGGCCACGCCGATCGTCACGCCCACCGCGGTGAACATCGTGGTGACCGAGATGAAGGCGTCCTTGCGCCGCGCCCGCAGGTAACGCAGCGCGATCATCAATTCAAAGCGCAAAATCAGGCTCCGTTGCGACGCCCGGGCCGTGCCGGCGCCGACTGTCGCGGTCGCTCAAAAGATCACCCGCTCCTCTTTGAGGCGCGCGATCTCGGCCGCGTCGAGCCCCAGCATCTCGCTGAACACCTCGTCGTTGTGCTGGCCGAGCGCCGGTCCCGGCGCGCGCAACTCGCCCGGCGTGCGGCTCATCCGGTACGCCAGGCCCTCGTACGGCGACGGGCCCATCACCTTGTGATCGAGCCAATGCCAGAAGCCGAAGGCTTCGAGATTGTCGTCGCGATGTATGTCAACGCAGTTCTGCACCGGGTACGCCGCAACGCCTGCGGCCTGTAGCGTCACGGTAAGCGCGTCGGCGTCGCGCTCGCGCACCAGGGCGCCGACGAATTCGTCGAGTGCCGCGCGATTCTCCATCCGCGCCGCCATCGTGGCGAAGCGCGAATCGGCGGGCGGATTGCCCATCGCGGCGAGCATTCCACGCCACTCGTTTTCGCTCTCGACCGCCAGCGCCAGCCATCGCTCATGGCCGTCGACGTCGGCGCATCGATAGGCGCCATGCGGCGCATAGCGCTCCGAGCGGTTGCCGGCTGGCCCGGCCACGCGGCCGCTTGCGAAGTAGTCGACCAGCGCCGGCGCGAGATTGTGCAGCGCGGCCTCGTATTGCGACATGTCGATATATTGTCCGCGCCCGGTGCGCCGGCGATAGTCGAGCGCGGCCAGCAGCGCGCAGGCCGCAAAGCGCGGCGCGATAAAGTCCGTATATGCCCCGTACGGCGGACATGGCGGCTCGCCGGGGCCGTAGCCGGAGACGTGATAGTAGCCGCTAAGCGCCGCCATCAGCTGTCCGAATCCGGGGTACAGCGCGTTGGGCCCGGTCTGCCCCTGCATGCAGGTGGAAAGCATGATCAGGTCGGGCTTGAGCGCGCGCAAATGCTCGTAGTCGAGTTCCCACTTGCGCAGCGCCTTGGGCGTGAAGCTCTCGGCCACGATATCGGCCCACGGCAGCAGCTTCAGCACCAGCTCGCGTGCCCGCGGCTTGTCGAGATCCAGCGTGATGCTCCGCTTCGAGGTGTTGAAGCTGGCGAAGAACTGGCTCGTGTCGATGCCCGGCTTGGCGTCCTTCCAGGGCGGCGCCAGGCGCAGGATGTCGGGCCGCGCGAGCGACTCGACCCGGATTACGTCGGCGCCGTTGTCGGCCAGGTACTTGGTCGTGATCGGCCCGACTCCGACCCAGGAGAAATCGAGCACGTGGATTCCCTCAAGCGCGTAACGTCTCATCTCGTAACCCCGCTCCGCCTAGATTGCGCCGATTGCGCGCAAACGGCCCAGCCGTGCGCCGTCGATCCCCAAAAGCTCGCCCCAGACCTCTGCGTTGTGTTCGCCCAGGCGCGGCGCGCGGCCTCCCGGGCCGACCGGGGTCGCGCTGAACTTGGCGAATGCGCCGGGCAGCGTGAGCGTGCGGCCGAGCGTGTCGTACTCGACGCGCACGAAATAGTTGCGCGCCTTCAGTTGCTCGTCATCCGCAATATCGGCAGCGGTCGCCACCGGCGCGAGCAGGATACGCCGCTTAAGCGCCTCGGCGTAAATTTCGCGCTTGGTCATCGTGTTGAAAAAGCGCTGCACGCGTTGCTCGAGGTCCGCAATCTCATCGCGGTCCTGCTCGGTCGCCTTCATCAGGATGCCCGGCACCCAGGTCGTCCAGTCCTTCGCGACCATCCAGTCCGCGGCGAATCCCGCAACGGCCATCCATTCGACCAGGCCCTTCATCGAGATTGAGCCCACGCCGGAGCCGCCGGCGAGCACGGTCGAGATGTAACCGTCCTTGCAGGCGTAGACGAGTCTCCGCCGCGTGCCGGTCGCCGTGTAGTACATGCCGGTGCGCCTGATGTAATCGCCGTGCAGGATCGGCATCGCCTGCTCGTTCATCAGGGTCCATAAAACGCAGGCCTGCATGTCGATCACGACGTGCTGGCCCTTGCCTTCAAGCTCGCGCGAATAGTGCGCGAGCAGCGAGGCGACTGCGGCCTCGGCGCCGGCATGCAGCCCGGCCTGCGGCAGCGCCATCTCCAGCGGCGGCCTTCCCTCATCGCCCATGAGGAACATCGGGCCGCCCGCGGCCCATGAGACGATGTCGGCGGCCTTGTACTTTCTGCCGGGTCCCGTATCGCCGAACGGCGTGACGGAGGTATGGATGATTCGCGGATTGAGCTCGGCGAGCCGATCGTAACCAAGTCCTATCGATTCCATATAGCCGACCGGGAACGACTCGAGCAGAAAGTCAGATTTGCGCACCAGGTCTTCGAGCAGCGCGCGGCCGTCGGGCGAGCCCAGGTTCAGCGTGACCGAGCGTTTGCCGGCCTGGTAGGCAATGAAATAGAGGCTGCGATCGGCGTCCGGCAGATCGTCGAGGAAGGGCGGTATACGCCGCGTCGAACAACCCTGCGGCGGCTCGACCTTGATCACGTCGGCGCCCATGTCGGCGAAAATTTTGCTGCCGAGCGCGCCTTTTTCATCAGCGAGGTCAAGCATCCTGAATCCGCTGAGCAGTTCCGAGCCCATCGATACTCCTGTTGCGGGAAGCGCGGTCACGCGGCCCGAGAGAGTGCGCCGCGATAGTCCGGTCAGCGGTTGGGACCGCCGGCGGCGCGGGCCGCGCCGATTGCCGTTGCGTAGTCGGCGTGATCGGGAATCGTGAAGCGCGCGAACATCGCGTCCATCCGCTTCTGACGCTGCATGAAACGGAAGACCCGGGTCAGCTTGCCGGTCAGCACGATATCGCGCTGGTCGCAAGCGCGCGCGGTCGCGAAGCTCAGCACGCTGACCACTTCGACGATCATGTTCATGATCGCGAGCGCCTTGTCCTCGTTGGTCGCATCGGCGCTGATCTTGCCGAAGTTGGCCGCGGTGGCGCCCGGCTGCAGGTCGCCCAGCGGGCCGCCCGCGATGTCGCGTACGGTGAGATCGATACGGCTCAGGTCGCCTCGCTCCGCCAGCGCCTCCAGCGTTTGCAGCGTGGAGACACCGAGCATGTGCTTGGACAGCCCGCGCAAGGTGCCGCCGCCGAGACCGGTGCCGCCGAAGTGTTCAATTTTATCGCCATGCACCGAAACCATCGCGGTGCCGGTGCCCAGCGACACCACCAGAGCGTCGGCCTTGCCGCAGAGCGACGTTCCGCCGATTCCAATCGCGGTGAACTCGCTGACCTTGACCACCGGCCGGCCGAGCAGCGTCGCCGAGAGCGCGCGCGACCCCGCCCCAGTCGCTGCGACGCACGCCACCTCGTCGAGCTTGATTCCGTATTCTTCGACCAGTTTGCCGAGCGCTCCGGCCGCCGCCGCGACCGGGTCATTCGCTTCGATCGTGACGACGTGGTAGTCGCCATTGTCGACCGTTACTGCGTCAGTGGTCGATCCGCCGATATCGATTCCAACGATCATTGAATGGTGCCGGCGCCCACGTCCGGCCCGGCCTTCAAGGCTAGAATACACGCGCCCGGCTGGCAAACAGGACAGTCGCATGACGACCGGGAAACGCGCGCCCGGATGCGGCCCGTTCGGCCGCTGTGCTACGGTCGAATGATGGCCGGGCGGCGCAGCGGCAAAACCCCTTCAGAGCCAGGGCTCTTCGCGGCCAGGACGCCGGCGGCGCAGCCGTTGGCGGACCGGATGCGCCCGCGGAGCCTCGACGAGGTGGTCGGCCAGGAGCATCTGCTCGGCGCCGACAAGATGCTCGGCCGGATGCTCGCGGCGGGCGCGCTGCCGTCGATTATTCTGTGGGGACCGCCGGGGAGCGGCAAGACCACGATCGCATTGTTGCTCGCGCGCCGCTCCGGCGCGGGCTTTCGCACGATCGCGGCGGTGTCGGCGGGAATCGCTGAGTTGCGCGAGGCGGTCGAAGAGGCCCGGCGCGAACTGGAAGCCGGCGGGCGCCGCACAGTGGTTTTCATCGACGAGATCCATCGATGGAACCGCGCGCAACAGGACGCCATCCTGCCCCACGTCGAAAGCGGGCTCATCACGCTCATCGGTGCGACCACCGAGAATCCATCTTTCGAAGTAATTGCGCCGCTGCTCTCGCGCACGCGCGTGCTGGTCCTGCGCCCGCTCGGCGACGACGATATCGCGGCGATTTTGCGCCGCGCGCTCGCCGACCCTGAGCGCGGCCTGGGCGCAAGCTCGCTTACGTTCGAGGACGAGGCGCTCACCGAATTGGTGCGCTTTGGCGCCGGCGATGCGCGGCGCGCGCTCAACACGCTGGAGGTCGCGGCGACGCTCGCGCGCGCGGCCGGCCAGAACTCAATCGCGCCCGAGCACGTGCGCGAGGCGGCGCAGCAGAAGATGCTGCTCTACGACCGCGCCGGCGAGGAGCACTACAACGTCATCTCGGCCTTCATCAAGAGCATGCGCGGCAGCGACCCCGACGCGGCGCTCTACTGGATGACCCGGATGCTCGAGGCGGGCGAGGATCCGCTGTTCGTCGCGCGCCGGATGGTGATTTTCGCGGCCGAGGACGTCGGCAACGCCGACCCGCGCGCGCTCCAGCTTGCGCTGGCGGTGAAGGACGCGGTCGATTTCGTCGGGATGCCTGAGGGGGCGATTCCGCTGGCGCAAGGCGTCACCTATCTTGCCTGCGCGCCCAAATCCAATGCGTCGTATCGCGGGATGCTGAACGCGCGCACCGACGCGGTCGAACGCGGCGCGCTGCCGGTGCCGCTTCATCTGCGCAATGCGCCCACCGGTCTGATGCGCAAGCTCGGCTACGGCGAGGGCTATCGCTATCCGCACGACTCCGAGGGCGCGCTCAACGAGCAGCACTACATGCCTGACGAATTGGGAGAGCGGCGCTACTACGAACCTTCGGAGCGCGGCTATGAAGGGCGGCTCGGCGATTACCTGCAACGGGCGCGGCTTGCGCGCAAGAGCGGCAAGCGTTCATCGGAGCCGCCCAAGAAGCAGGACTGATGACGCGCGCGCCCGGCGCTTTCACCAGGACGCCGACCTCTCCATCCTTCGCCGACAACCCGTCGTATTTATCCAGTGATGGTCAGTTACTTTTCAATTCCCTCCGCCAGTTGTCTTGGGGGAGGGCCAGGGTGGGTTCCATAGGCGGTTCTAAATTTCTGTGAGAACCGCCTTTTTTTGCGCGAGCAATCGACGCCTGGGTGCGAGAAAGATTAGGACGAGGAAGTGCCGCAGGAAAAAAGAATCGGCGGCTTCCTCACTCGCCCCCCACCTCATTCCTCCCCCAAGACACGGGGGAAGAGGTCAGCGGCGTCGGCTGATGTGCACACGAAAATGGGTCGCGGGGCCGAAGCCGTCGCCTCGGCCCCGCGACCGTCAAACTTGCGGAAGTCCGCGCCTAGCGCGCGCCGAGCACGGCATCCTTGAGCGCCTTGGCAGGCGTGAAACGCAGGCGGGTGCGCGCCGGAATCTTGATCGCTTCGCCGGTGGCCGGGTTGCGCCCCATCCGGGCCTTGGTCTTGCGCTTGCGGAAAATCCCCAGTCCCGCAAGGCGCAGCGAGCCTTCCTTCTTCAGTTCGCGCACTACGAGGGCGGTCAATTCCTCGAGCGCGACCTTGGCGTCCTTCTTGGACATATTAACTTTGTCGGCGAGATGCGCCGCGACCTGCGACTGCGTCATCAGCTTCCTCCTTGTGCGAGTGCGAGTTTCGCAAACAAAGGGTGAACCAGCGCCAAGTCATTTGCAAGCTGCAGTGGGAGCAAAACCTGCGTTTTTCTTAAGAACCGTGATGGTTTTTCAACAGCCCTGGCTTTGAGCCATTGGGGCAGAGGCACTTTTTTGTCACGCGGTCGGCAGAGCACGCGCCAGCGCGCAGTTCGCACATGACTTAGGGCGCAACTCACAGTCGCCGGGTTAGTAAAGCACCTCCATCAGGCAGAGGCCCGCGGCCGGCGCCGGCGCCGGCGCGAGCGCGCGGTCGCGGCTCGCGAGCAGTGCCGCGATAGTGTCGGCGGGCGGCCGGCCTGCGGATTTGCCGCGTCCCACTTCGACCATCGCCGCCACCATCGTGCGCACCATGTGACGCAAAAACGCGCTCGCCGCGACCCGATAAACCAGATGGCGCGCGTCTTCATGAAGAGCGGCTTCATTGTTTTCGCCCTCGCGCCACCAGCGGCTGATTTCGACCCGCCGAACTGTGGTTTTCTCTTCCGATCCCAGCGAGCGAAACGCGGCGAAGTCGTGTTCGCCCACAAACGCCGCCGCCGCCGAATTCATCGCGGTGAAATCCAACGGCTCGCGCACCAGCCACGCCGAATTGCGCTCGAAGGCGGAGCGCAGCGGCTGGTTGAGCACGCGGTATTCGTAGATTCGCAGGCGCGCGTCGCGGCGCGGATCGAAAGTGTCGGCTGCGCTGGACGCTTCGAGCACGACGATGTCTGGCGGCAGGAGCGCATTGAGCGCCCGCGCGAGTTCGGCCGGATCGAACGGCCGCGGCAGCCGTGCCGCGGCGACCTGTCCGCGCGCATGCACGCCCGCGTCGGTGCGGCCGGCGCCGCGCACGCGGATCGGGGCGCCGAAGATTCGCTCCAGCGCGCCTTCCAACTCGGCCTGGATCGAATTCTGCCCGGTCTGCATCTGCCAGCCCGCGTAGTTGGTGCCGTCGTACTCGAGGTTGAGCCGAACCTGCATTTTTTTTTGTGGGACGGAGCTTTTCGAAAGCGTCCTGTTGGGAAGCGGGGCGGTCTGGAAACCTGCCTAAGCGGCGCCAGGGGCGGCCACGGCGGAGAACTTCTCCGCGACCCACACCGCGTCGAGCGCAGCCAGGCGCGCGCTATCGAACGCGCACCACACCGACGCGCCCGCGGGCTGCACATCGAGCGTCACCAGGATTGCCTCGTGGCCGACCGCGTCAATAACGCCGGCGCTGCCCTCTTCATTGCCCTCTTCGCCCTCTTCGCCAGCGACGAGCAACAGGCCGGGTGCGGCGCGCAGGCGCGCGGTCAGAGTGTCTGGGTCGGCGGGGTCGGGAATGAGCACCGTCATCGCCGAGCCGTGGAGCACGGCAATATGGACCACCTCCAGCACGAGGCGCGGTGACGCGCCAAGCAGCGCGGCGGTCTGCGCGCTAAGCGCCGCGGCGAGTCCCGGCCCCGCGGGGTAAGCATTGAAGGCGCGCTGGGTCGCGCCTTCCTCGAGACTGTGCGTGCCGCTCAACAACTCGCGCGCTTCGCGGACGACCTCTTCGACGCTATGCCGTCCCGCGCTGCTCGCGCCCAGCATCACGGTCGCGCAGACGACGCCATCCTGCGCGCCGGCGGCGCTGATGATCGTCGCGAGCGCGTGGGCGGCGGGATGCGGAATCGCGATAACCCGGTTGCTCGCGGCGAACTCGGCTATGCGTTCGGAAGGTGTGAATCCGGGCGCGACCAGTGACATTGACGGCATATCCGCAGGCGCACGCAGGGCAGCGCTTAGGTCGACCAGTAGCGGACCCGGGCGGGCGCGCACGATATCGGCTGCCCAACTCGGGGCGACGGCGAGAAATGCGACGTCGAAGCGGGAAAGTTCGGCAGGTTCGTGAAACTCGGCGACGATCAGCGCCTCGCCGAGCGCCTCGACGGTTTCGGTGGCGCCGCGTTCGGTCGCGAACAGCGCGAGTTCGGCGCAGGGGAGCGCGCGCGCGTCGATAAGCTCGACTATCTGCTCGCCCACCGCGCCGGTGGCGCCGACGACGGCGATTCGGAGCTCGCGGCCAGGCGCCGCGGTCATCTCAGGTCTCCGCGCCTTCGAGCTTTTCCCGCACCAGGCGGCCCATCGCCTTGCATCCGACCACCTTGGTGCCGGCGCCGGTGCCGAGGTCGCGCGTGCGATAGCCTTCATGCAAAACGCCTTCGACGGCCTGCCCGATTATCTCGGCTTCGGCGCGCAGGCCGAGCGAATGCTCGAGCAGCATCGCAGCGGAAAGGATGGCGGCGAGCGGATTGGCTTCGTCGCGGCCCGCGATATCAGGGGCGCTGCCGTGGATCGGCTCGAACAGGCCGACGCGGCATCCCGCGGTGTTCAACTCGTCGCCGAGGGAGGCCGACGGCAACAGGCCCATCGAACCCGCCAGCACCGAGGCCTCGTCGGTCAGGATGTCACCGAACATGTTCTCGGTGACGATCACATCGAAGTCGCGGGGGCGGCGGATAAGATGCATCGCCATCGAATCGACGAGCTGATTCTCGAAAGCAACGTCTTTATATTCGGCGGAGAGCTCGCCGGCGATCTCGCGCCACAGGCGCGAGGTGGCAAGAATGTTGGCTTTGTCGACCGAGGTCAGGCGCTTGCGGCGCTCGCGCGCGAGCTCAAAGGCGTAGCGCAGCACGCGGACGATCTCTTCCTCGGAGTAGACGCAGGTGTCGACGGCTCCGCGGAGGTCGCCGTTGTTGCGCCGCTCGGAGGGCTTGCCGTAGTAGATGCCGCCGGTGAGCTCGCGGATGACCACGAGGTCGACGCCGTTGATGATCTCCTGGCGCAGCGGCGACGTGGCCGTCAGTTCCTTGACCGCTTTGACCGGCCGCACGTTGGCGAACAGTCCCAATTCCTTGCGCAACGTGAGCAGCGCCTGCTCGGGACGCTTGTCGGCCTTGGGGTCGTCCCACTTGGGGCCGCCGACCGCGCCAAACAAAATCGCGTCGCAGTCTTTCGCCTGCTTGAGCACGTCGTCGGGCAAGGGCGTGCCGAATTGATCGATCGCATGGCCGCCGGCGACGCCTTCCTTGAACTCGAGATCGAGCGCGGCGTTACGCGCCACAATTTTGAGCACCTGCAGCGCTTCGCCGACGACTTCGGGACCAATCCCGTCACCCTTGAGAACCAGAATCTTGTAGGCCATCTATGCTTGCGCAGTCCCAGCAGCGGAAGTGGAGCGACCGATAGGTTGCGGGCAGATTCGCTTCAAGCGTCGCGCGGTCGTGGTCAAATACGACAAATCAGGCAATTTGGATCGTCGTGCGGCGGGCGCAATCTTCCCCTGTTCGACACCTTTCGCCGGGGGAGCGTCACCCACGTCCTACCCGACGCCATTAGCACTTAGCCCAACGCCGATGCCACGGCAAGCCCCGCGGGGTCGGCGTTCGCGAGCCCTTATGCCCCTTCGGCTGGGCGCAGCACCGCCGACCGTACACGGCCCTGCAGGCGGTTGAGCGCGTTGACCAGCGCGAGCGCACTCGCCATCACGATATCGCTATGCGCGCCCTGTCCCGCCACGGTCATGCCGTCGGAGGACACCAGGCAGCTCACCTCGCCCAACGCGTCGGTACCGCCGGTGATCGCCTTGACCGAATAGCGTTCGAGCGCCGGCTGCACGCCGGCCAGCTTGTAGATCGCCTTGTAGCACGCATCAACCATCCCGTCGCCCGAGGCCTCGGCCACGCGCTCCGCGCCGCCCCCTATACGCATCGTCACTTCGGCATGCGGCGTGGTTTTGGCCGACGAGCTGACATGCACGTCGAGCAATTCAAAGTGGTCGGCAGTGCGGCGGGTCTCCTCGTTGATCAGGGCCAGGATGTCGTCGTCGTAAACGATTTTCTTCTTGTCGCACAGCACCTTGAAGGCGCCGAAGGCCTTGTTGACGTCGATCGAGGCAGGGTCGACGCCCAGCTCCTCGAGCCGATTGACGAAGGCGTGGCGGCCCGAGTGCTTGCCCAGCACCAGCTTGTTGGAGGGAATTCCGATGTCCTCGGGTTTCATGATTTCATAGGTCAGCTTGTACTTGAGCACGCCGTCCTGATGGATGCCGGCCTCGTGGGCGAAGGCATTGTCGCCGACGATGGGCTTGTTGGGCGGCACGGGCTGGCCGATGATCTGCGAGAGCAGGCGCGAGGCCGGGTATATCTGGCGGGTGTCGATACCGGTGCGCACTTCCATCAAGTCCTGGCGCGTGCGCAGCGCCATCACGACCTCTTCCATCGAGGTGTTGCCGGCGCGCTCGCCGATACCGTTGATCGTGCATTCGACCTGGCGCACGCCGTTTTTGATCGCGGCCAGCGAGTTGGCAACTGCAAGCCCGAGGTCGTTATGACAGTGCGCGCTCCAGATAACGCGGTCGGCACCCTCTACTTTGCGGCGCATGTAGGCGAACATCTCGCCGAACTCTTCGGGAATCGCGTGGCCGGTGGTGTCGGGCAAATTGATGATGCGGGCGCCGGCACGGATGACCTCGGCGCAAATCTTGGCCATGTAATCCCAGTCCGATCGCGACGCGTCCTCGCAGGAGAACTCGATATAGTCGAGATGCTTCTTGGCCCGCGCGACCGCCCAGGTCGAGGCGCTCAGCACGTCCTCGCGAGTCATGTTGAGCTTGTACTTGAGATGGATGTCGGAGGTCGCGATGAAAATGTGGATGCCGGGGTTGCGCGCCTTGTCGACCGCGCGCAGCGCTGCGTCGACGTCTTCCTCGCGAGTGCGCGAGAGGCTGACCACGGTCGGCTGGGTGACGGCCTCGGCGATTCGATGCACCGACTCGAAGTCGCCGGGCGAAGAAGCGGCGAACCCGCCCTCGATGATATCGACGCCCAGGCGCTCGAGCTGGCGCGCGATCGCGACTTTTTCCTCGACGTTCATGGTGCAGCCTGGCGATTGCTCGCCGTCGCGCAGCGTGGTGTCGAAGATGCGGACATAGTTGGGGTCGGGCAGGATGTCCCGGATGTCAGTTATCGTCTTGGCCATCGGCGTCTCTCTCTCCTCCGAGCGTTGCGTGACGGACGGACCGCAAAGCCGCGCGGGAGGCAAAAAAGAAAACGCCCCGGGCGGCCTTTTGGCCCTCCGCCCGGGGCGTTTGGTTCAGGTTTAAAGTCGCTTCCTAAGCCTGCACCACGACGCTCCCGGCGAGGGCCTTAATAAGGCCCAGGCTAAGCAGCAGTCCCAGCAGCAAGGTCAGGCAGGACGACATCATCGCCATCTTAGACGGCCCTTTGAAGCACAGTCAAGCGGGGCAATCTGCGCTCGTTCGCGCTCAGTGAACCTGGGGCGGCGGATTCTCGGACAAATCGCCCGTGGCGCGGGCCGCAGCGGCGGCTGAACGGGCCTTGCGCGGCTGCGGTGCATGGCCATCGGCCTGTGATGGCCCCAGCATCGGTGCGAGCGCTTGTGAACGCTCTCCCATCAGCAGAAGGTACGGCCCCGAGGCGACGTAGGCAGTCGCCAGCATGAAGAACGTGAACTGCGGCATCGCGAACAGAAACGCCAGCACGAGCAGCATCAGGGCCACCAGCTCAACCCGCGCGCGCTGATCGGGATTGATGGTCTTGAAGCTGGGGTAGGGCACGCGCGAGATCATCAGAAACGCGAGCGCCACCGTCAGCGGCGCGATCACGGTGACCAGCGCGTGCGGCGACTCGAACTCGAAATAGCTGTAAGCGAGCACGCAGCCCGCGATCATCGCGGCCGCGCCGGGCACCGGCAGACCTACGAAACGGCGTTTGTCGGTGCTCGCGGTCTGCACGTTGAAGCGTGCCAACCGGAGCGCCGCGCAAATCACGAACATGCCGGCGATCACCACGCCCCAAGCGCCGAGCAATCGAAGCGACCAGCAGTACGCGATTCCCGCCGGCGCCACGCCGAACGCGACTACGTCGGAGAGGCTGTCGTACTCGACCCCGAAGTGGCTTGAGGTGCGCGAGAGCCGCGCCACGCGGCCGTCGAGCCCGTCGCATACGAACGCGATCAGGATCATCACGGCGGCGAGCTCGAAATGCGCATTGATCGCCGAGACGAGACCAAAGAAGCCCGAGAGAAGGCCCAGCGACGTTATAGTGGCAGGCGCGAGAAATACTCCGCGGCGCAGCGGCGCCACCACACGCCGTTGCTGCGCCATCAGGCGGCCCGAGATAAACCGCACCCGGGCCTGAGCGCTGGGGCTATGTTTTTCTGTTCGGCTCATTGGAGCAACTCTGCAATTATACTCTCCCCCGCGCGCACCTTCTCTCCTAATTTAACCACTACGCGGTAGTCGGGCGGGATAAAGTGGTCGACGCGGCTGCCGAACATTATAAGTCCGATTCGCTCGCCACAGCGCACCGTATCGTGCGGATGCAGGCGGCATACGATGCGCCGCGCCAGGTAGCCCGCGATCTGTACCATCGCATGCTGGCGGCCGCGCGCGTCACTCATCACGATCAGATTGCGCTCGTTGTGCTCGCTCGCGTAGTCGCGAAAGGCGGCGTGAAAGGCGCCGGCCGTGTGGCGGACGCTTATAATCTCGCCGCCAACCGGCGCGCGATTGACGTGCACGTTGAGTGGCGACATGAAGACCGATACACGATGGTAGCGTTCGCCCGTGGCGCTATCGGGCAGCGGCATCTCGGCCACGTCGCTCACCGTGCCGTCGGCGCCCGAAAGCACGAGACGCTCGGAGGCGACGGCGGGCGAGCGCTCGGGGTCGCGGAAGAAGGCCGCAATCGCGAGGCCGCAGAGAATCACGACTGTGCCGGCACCGGGCCATCCCAGCACGAGTGCGAGCACGCCCGCGGCCAGCACCGCGGACGCCATAGTGACGCCTTCGGCCGCGATTCCGATCGCGCCGCCCACGCGCCGGGCTAAATCACCGGCTCGCACTGCCATCGCTATCCGTCAAACTCCGGCTGCTGCGTTCAGTTCTTGGCTTTGTCGACCAGGCGGTCGCTGGCGAGCCACGGCATGAACGAACGCAATTTGCGCCCCACGTCTTCGAGCTGATGCTTCTCGGCTTCCTTGCGCAGTTCGCGGAAATGCGGCAGTCCGGCACGGTACTCGGCGATCCATTCGTTGGCGAACTTGCCCGACTGGATGTCCGCGAGCAGGTCCTTCATCGCCTGGCGCGAGGCCGGCCCGACCACGCGCTTGCCGCGCGTCATATCGCCGTACTCGGCAGTGTTGCTGATCGAGTAGCGCATGTTGGCGATGCCGCCTTCGTAAATGAGGTCGACGATTAGCTTGACCTCGTGCACGCACTCGAAATAGGCCATCTCGGGTGCGTAGCCCGCGGCGACCAGGGTTTCGAAACCGTTGCGAATCAGCTCGGTCAGGCCGCCGCATAGCACCGACTGCTCCCCGAACAGGTCGGTCTCGGTCTCTTCGCGAAAGCTGGTTTCGATAATCGCCGCACGTCCGCCGCCGATTGCCGACCCGTAGGCGAGTCCGATTTGCTTGGTGTCGCCCGAGGGATCCTGCTCGACCGCAAGCAGGCACGGCACGCCGCGTCCCTTGACGTACTCGGATCGCACCAGGTGCCCGGGGCCTTTGGGCGCGATCATGAAAACGTTGATGCCGGGCGCGGGCTTGATGAACTTGAAATGGATGTTGAAGCCGTGCCCGAAGGCCAGGTACTTGCCCGGCGTGAGTTGGGGGGCGACTTCCGCCTCGTAGATTTCCGACCCCATCTCGTCCGGCACCAGCATCATCACGATGTCGGCGCGGCGCGCGGCCTCGGCGGTTTCGAAAACCGGCAGGCCCTGCTTGGCGGCTTTCTCCCACGAGGGGCTGTCCTTGCGCAGCCCCACGCATACGTCCATCCCGCTGTCGCGCAGGTTGAGCGCGTGGGCATGGCCCTGGCTGCCGAAGCCGAGGATGGCGATTTTGTGAGTGCGCAACCGGCTTAGGTCGGCGTCGCGATCGTAATGGACCTGCATGGCGGAGTTCTCCTGGGTAAATTCGCGATAGATTCGCGGAAAAATTTTGCGGGTCAGATTCGGAAAAGCTAACCGGGATGCTCGCCGCCGTTAGCTGGCCTCGCGGGTGCTGGCGCTGCGATGGTTGTTTTCATGCTGCACCGCGCGGACCATCGCTATTTTGCCCGAGCGCACAATCTCCTTAATCCCGAGCGGGCGCACCAGTTCGATAAACGCCTTAATCTTGTCGGCGTCGCCGGTCACCTCGACCGTCACTGCGCGCGGCCCGATATCGACCACGTGCGCGCGAAAGGCCGCGACGATCGAGTCGAGTTCGGCCCGCGTGCGCTCGTCCACCGAGACTTTCACCATCACCATTTCGCGATCGATGGTGCTGGTGTCCTTGAAGTCAGTGACCTTGATCACGGACACCAGCTTGTTGAGCTGCTTGTTGATCTGTTCAAGCGTCTGGTCGTCGCCGGTCGCCACCAGCACGATGCGCGAGACGGTCGGGTCTAGCGGGTCCTCGTTGACGGTCAAGGACTCGATATTGAAGCCACGGCTGGAGAACAATCCCGCGACGCGCGCGAGCACGCCGAACTCGTTTTCGACCAGTACGGATATGGTATGGCTTGGCATCAGTTGGAGTTCGGCTCGGGCGCCTCGCGCGCGCCGCGAGCCTAGCGCGCTTCGTGCTGATGGCGATGAAGGAGCGCCATGATGCGGTCCTTGGAGGCCAATTTCAGCTTTTGGATTCTCTTCTTTTCGATTTCCTCTTCGGCGGTCAGGTAATGCTTAAGGCGGAACGATTCCAGCTGCCGTTTGAGTTCCGCGTGCTCCTCATAGAGCACCCTCAGTTCCTCATCGTTGGTCACGTACTGATGAATCAGTTCTTCTTCCTTCGGCTCCATTTCCCATCACTCCTGAGGTTAGAGGACCAACCTTGAAAATCGCCTCCGCCGACCTCACGTACAGCGGTTCCAGGACGAATGCGTTGTCCGTCTCCCCCGCCACCAGCCGCGCGGCGCCGAGCGCCGCCACCACCCGACCTCGCAGATGCAACCCGGTCATCTCCAGGCACGTCGCCCGGCCTCCCGCGCGCAGGACCAAAGCGCAGGCCTCTTCGGCCTTTGCGTCGCCGACCAACACAACGTCGGTGCCAAGATGTGGAACCAGGTTTTCGAGCGCGACCACGAGGTCATCTGATAACTTTTCTAGCCCATCCTCACTTGTCCGGTAAAGGGCAGCATAGACCTCGCCTTTACGAGCGTCCAGCACCGGACAAATGAGCCGGCCCGCCGGCGTAACGGAAATTTCGGCCAGCGCCGTCAGGGCGAGCGTGTCGAGACTCGGTATGCCCAAAAGGGCGCATCCGACCGCCAGCTTGAGGCCCTTGGCATAACTGAGCCCCACGCGGAGCCCGGTGAATGAGCCCGGACCGATTCCCACTGCGACGGCCTTGAGCTCGCGAATCGAAAGCCCCGCACGCGCGAGCACTTGGGCGACCGCCTCGGGCAGCTCTGCGCCATGGGAAGCGACCGAGTGCGAGCCTTCAGCCAACACCCGTCCGCCGGCGACCAGCGCCAGGTCAGCGCGCGGCCCTCCGGTGTCGATTCCCAGCACTGGCCCGGCTTCAGCGCCGGACGCCAGTGCGGACTCAATGCATAATATGCGAGATGTCATTAACGATGACGAAAGTCATCAGCGCCACCAGCAGCAGCAATCCGATCTGCATCGCGAACTCGCGATGCCGCAGCTGCAGCGGTTTGCCGCGCAAACCTTCCATCAGAAAAAAGAACAGATGGCCGCCGTCGAGCAACGGCACCGGCAGCAGGTTGATGATACCCAACTCCAGGCTCAGCATCACCGTGAAGCCCGCCACGTCGGCAAAGCCCCGCTTGGCCTCCTTACCGGCCATCTTGGCGATCATGATAGGACCGCCCAGCGCCTGGCGCGCCGGCGTGGTGCCGTTGATGATCAGCGCAATTCCCATCACCAGCCGTCCGCTCAGGTCGACGGTGGAAACTACGCTCTGGTAGACCGCCTTAAATGGCCCGTAACGTTTTGTGCCCTCGTCTCCGCGTGGCAGAACTCCGATAATCCAGACTGAGGTCTTGTTGCCGTAACCCGTATCTTCCTTTTCGAGCCGCGGCTTCACCAGCACCGACATCGTGCTGGGCGAGGCGTTCGGCGCGGGGCGCGCGAAATCGATTTTAATTTGTTCGCCGTTGCCGGCCTTGATTGCGTCGGAAAGGTCGGCCCAATTCTCGATTTTTGCTCCATTCACCGCGAGAATCTGATCGCCCTTGCGCAGGCCCGCCGCGTAAGCCGGCATCCCCTGTTTGATCTCACCCAGGACCGGCTTCACGTAGGGAACGCCATACATGAAAACGGCCGTCATCAGGATCGGCGCAAACAGGATGTTCGCCAGCGGCCCAGCCAGCACGATCTTGATCCGGGTGCCAAGGCTCTGCGTCGGGAAGGCCTGGGCGCGATAGCGCTCCAGCAACGCCGGCGGGCGGGTCTCGACCAACGCCTTGATGGCCTCGTCTTCCGAGCCGCGGCTTTCGACCTCGGCCAGCAGCAAGGCTTCGTCAGGTCGCAACGCGCGGCCGATTATCTCCTGGGCCCCAGCCGCATTTGCGGCCGCGTTGGTCCCGGGCGCGAGCCGATGCGCGAGGGCGAGCAGCATCTGCGAGGGCTCAGTGCCGAGCGAGGCGGTCTGGCCGTGAGCTCGCGCCGCTTCGAGCAGGTCGAGCTTGAGCTCCTTGACGTAGCCCTCCAGAGTCTCGGCCGTGGGTTCTTCGGCGACCTCGTCGCCGAGCATTTTCACGTAGCCGCCTAGCGGTGTCGCGCCGAACGCATACTCGGTCTCGCCGCGGCGGATACCGAAGACTTTCGGCGGATACCCGACCGAATATCGCAGTACGCGGACGCCCGAGCGCTTGGCCATCAGGAAGTGGCCGGTCTCGTGCACGATGATCAAAACGGCGAAGATTATGACGGCGGAAAGGATTGACGTGATCATAATTTCCGATTGTTTGACGCGCGTTTAGGATGGCGAATCATCGACCCCAATAATAGGCCAAAGTCACAGCGAAAACTATGCTGCACGTGCGATCAATCAGGCCTCCGTGGCCGGGAAAAATCCACCCCGAATCCTTCACCCCGGCGCTGCGTTTGAGCGCCGAGCCCGCCAAGTCGCCCAGCTGCGCCAATATTCCCATGGCCACGGAAAATCCCGCGGTTTGGCCAACGCTCCAGCCCGCCACCAGCGGCCTGCGCAGTAGCAATCCAGTCGCCACGCATAGCGCGAGCCCCCCAATTGCTCCCTCCACCGTCTTCTTCGGGCTCACCCGCGAGGCCAGTTTGGTTCGCCCTATCCAGGAGCCGGTGAAATACGCCCCGGTGTCACTGGCGATTACGAGCAGCAGGATGAGGAGGGTCGCCGCGATGCCGTCCGCCCGATTGCGCAGGTGCGCAAAGTAGGGAAAAAGCGCCCCCACGTAGAATGCTCCCAGGAGAGTCAGGCCGATGCCGGGAGCCTCGACCGCGGTGCCCTGTCCGACCCGCACGATCAGGATTAGCATCGCGAGAATCACCCCGAGCGGAATGAACCACAGGTGCTCGGGCGCCCATCCCAGCAGTATCGCCGACCCGCCGCCCGCCACCGCCAGGGCCGCTATCGCGCCCGGGGTGCGCGCCCGGGTTATCGCGCCGACCTCATAAAGTCCCACCACGGTTAGCGCGCCCACGAACGCCGCGAACCACGGCGCCGGCGCGAATATCACCACCGCCAGCAGAGCGGGCAGTGCGACCAGCGCGGTCCAGACCCTAGTTCGCAGCACGCAGTCGGTGGTTGGCGGAGCCGGCGTCGACCGCGCCGAAGCGGCGCTCGCGGAGCTGATAGGCCGCCAGCGCGTGGAGAAACTCGCGCTCACGGAAGTCTGGCCATAGCGTGTTGGTGAAATAGAGTTCGGTGTAAGCGAGCTGGTACAGGAAGAAATTGGATATCCGCAGTTCGCCCGAGGTGCGGATGAGCAGGTCGGGGTCGGGCAACTCGGCGCTGGCGAGCCGGCTCGTGAGCGCCTGCTCGTCGACCTCCTCGGGGCGCAGACGTCCCGCCGCAACTTCCTCGGCGATACGCCGGGCGGCGGCCGTCACGTCCTGACGACCGCCGTAAGAAAGCGCGAGCGCGACCGTCATCGAGCGGTTCGCGGCGGTCGCCGCGATCATCGAGTCGAGCGCGCGCCTGACCGGCGGCGGCAGGCGTTCGAGATCGCCCAGCGCCACCACCTTGATATCGCGTTTCATCAGGCGTTTGGTTTCAGTGCTGAGGTAGCGATGGAACAGCTCCATCAGGAAGCGGACCTCGGTGCCCGGCCGGTGCCAATTCTCATTGGAGAAGACGAACAGGGTGAGGTAGGGGATGCCGACCTCGCGTGCGGCCTCGACCACGGCGCGCACCGAGTCCTTGCCGCGGCGATGGCCCTCCGAACGGGAAAGCCCGTGCTGGCGCGCCCATCTGCCGTTGCCGTCCATCACGATCGCGACGTGGCGCGGCAGCCGCTCGGCCTGGAGCGAAAGGCCGGGGAATTCGTTCAGTGGGAGTGAAGAAGCCACGGACTGGATAAACCGCCGCCGCCTCCCGCCCGCGCGGGACGCTTGCGGAGGGCTCAGACCTCCATTATCTCGGCTTCCTTGGCCGCCAGAACCTTGTCGATCTTCTCGATGTGCTCGGTGGTATGCTGCTGGATCCGGGTTTCGGCGGCGCGCAACGTGTCGTCGTCGAGCTTCTTATCCTTGTGCATTTTCTTGAGCTTGTCGTTGGCGTCGCGACGATGGTTGCGCACGGAGACCCGGAACTCCTCGGCGGTCTTGTGCACGTGGCGCACCAGTTCCTTGCGCCGCTGCTCGGTCAGCTCGGGAATCGGCACGCGGATGAGCTTGCCGTCGTTGATCGGCGTCAGGCCGAGGTCTGAGGTCTGGATCGCTTTTTCAATTTCGTGCAACGCGCCCTTGTCATAGGGCGTGACTACCAGCAGGCGCGGCTCGGGAGCCGCCAGCCCGGCGAGTTGGCGCAGCGGCGTGCGTGCGCCGTAATAGTTAACGTGCAAACCCTCGAGCAGGGCGGTCGAGGCGCGCCCGGTGCGGACGCGGCTGAGTTCATGGCGGAAGGCGTTGACCGCCTCCTCCATCTCCATCTGCGCGATCTCGATCGCGTCTTCCGGTTTTTCCTCAGCGGCCACTTTCCACCCAGGTGCCAATGGGCTCGCCCATCACGGCTCTTCTTATATTACCCGTCTGGCGCAGATTGAAAACGATGATCGGCAGATTGTTGTCCTTGCACATGGAGATTGCGGTCGAATCCATCACCTTGAGGTTGCGCTCCAGCACCTCGAGGTAGGTCAGGCGGTCAAAACGTTTCGCCCCCGATTCGCGCAGCGGATCGCGGTCGTAAACCCCGTCGACGTGATGGCTCGCCTTGAGGATAACCTCGGCGCCGATCTCCAGCGCCCGCAGGCTCGCCGCGGTATCCGTGGTGAAGTAGGGATTGCCGGTGCCGGCGGCGAAGATTACCACCCGTCCTTTTTCGAGATGGCGTACCGCGCGGCGGCGGATGTACGGCTCGCATACCGCCTGCATCGCAATCGCCGAGAGCACCCTGGTCGTGACGCCGGCCCGCTCCAGCGCATCCTGGAAGGCAAGGGCGTTAATCACGGTGCCCAGCATGCCCATCTGGTCCGCACTAGAGCGGTCCATCCCGCGCGCTTCGTATTCGCTGCCGCGCAAGATATTGCCCGCCCCGATGACCATCGCGAGTTGTACGTCGAGCGCGGCGATTTCCTTGATTTCGCGGGCAAACGCGGCAAGCGTGTCGAGGTCGATGCCGGCGCCCTGGGCCGGCGCCAGCGCCTGCCCGGAGAGCTTGAGCATCACGCGGTGGAAGCGGGGCTTGTTCACCGCGCTGCCTGCCGCCTCGCTCATCGCTCCGCCCACCCCCTGTGCGAACGCTTACGCGCTGGCGGCCGCGTGGCCGTCGCGCGACTCGCCGAGCTGAAACCGGACGAAGCGGCGGATTTCGATCTTCTCGCCCAGCTTGGCTACGTATTCGCCCAGCAGGTCATTGATGGTGCGGTTGGGGTCGCGCACCCAGGCCTGTTCGTTGAGACAGATGTCGCGGTAGAACTTTTCCAGCTTGCCGTCGACGATTTTCTTGACCACCGCTTCGGGCTTGTCGGCCGACTGGGTGGCGTAAATCTGACGCTCCTGCTCGATAACCTCGGCGGGCACGTCCTCGCGGCTGACACAGCGCGGATTGGCGGCCGCCACCTGCATCGCGATCTCTTTGACCAGCGTCTGAAACTCGGGCGTCTTGGCGACGAAGTCGCTCTCGCAGTTAACCTCCACCAGCACGCCGAGCTTGCCGCCGGCGTGGATGTAGGTTCCGACTGATCCCTCCGAAGCGAGCCGGCCGGCGCGCTTGGCGGCCTGTGCGATACCGCGCTCGCGCAGCCATACGATCGCCTTGTCGAGGTCGCCGCTGGCCTCCGCCAGCGCCTTCTTGCAATCCATCACGCCGGCACCGGTTTTTTCGCGCAGTTCCTTAACGATATTTGCGTTGATATCCATTCTCTGGGTTCTTATTTGTGGGCCTTTTGCCCGAGTCGATTGAAACTTTCCGCCGCCCACCCTTTTATGTCCGCTTACATCCGCGCGCCGGCGGGCCGCAAAAAACTCTCCTAGACGCTCTGGCTCGGAGGCTCGGGGCTGCGTCCTTCATCGGCGTTCGCGCCCATGTCCTGCTCGCCCTTTTGCCGTTCCTCGGCGATCCGTTTGCCCTCCAGCACCGCGTCAGCCATCGCTGCGCTGAAGAGCTTGATCGCACGAATCGCGTCGTCATTGCCCGGGATGCGGTAGGCGATAAGGTCGGGATCGCAGTTGGTGTCGACCACGGCCACGACCGGGATGCCGAGCCGCTTGGCCTCGGCCACCGCGATGTCCTCTTTTTTGGTGTCGATCACCCACAGCGCGTCGGGCAGCTTGCGCATGTTCTTGATCCCGGCCAGCGTGCCCATCAGCTTGTCGTGCTCGTGGGCGTTCTCGCTCATCTCTTTCTTGGTGAGCGCCTGGATCATCTCGGGATCGGCCATTATCTCTTCGAGCTTCTTGAGCCGCTCGATCGACTGCCGGATGGTCTGGAAGTTGGTCAGCATCCCGCCCAGCCAGCGGTTGTGCACGTAATACATCCCGCAGCGGTCGGCCTCTTCGCGCACGATATCCTGGGCCTGCTTCTTGGTACCGACAAAGAGCAGTGTGCCGCCCTGGGCGGCGAGGTCGCGCACGAAATCGTAGGCGTCGCGGAACATCCGCACGGTCTGCTGAAGGTCGATGATGTAGATGCCGTTGCGGGCGCCGAAGATGTAAGGCTTCATCTTCGGGTTCCAGCGGCTGGTCTGGTGGCCGAAATGAACTCCGGCCTCCAGGAGCTGTTTCATGCTGATTTCGGTCATAAGTCCTCTATAAGTGTCCGCCCGGCGCCCCGGTGCCGTGGACGACACTATTAATTATCAAGCCGCGCGTATAGTTCCTAGCGCGCGGGCTCCTCTAACCATTCATCGATTCGAGGAATTCTTCGTTGGTCTTCGACCCTTGCATCTTGTCCAGCAGGAATTCCATCGCCTCGACGGCGTTGAGCTGCGAGAGCAGCTTGCGCAGGATCCACACCCGGTTGAGCGTGCTCCGCGGCAGCAGCAATTCCTCTTTGCGGGTCGAGGAGCGCTGGATATCGATGGTCGGGAAGATGCGCTTTTCCAGCAGCCGCCGGTCAAGGCCGATCTGCTGGTTGCCGGTGCCCTTGAACTCCTCGAAGATGACCTCGTCCATCCGGCTGCCGGTGTCGACCAGCGCGGTGGCGATGATGGTCAGCGAGCCGCCGTCCTCGGTGTTGCGCGCAGCGCCGAAGAACTTCTTGGGCTTGTGCAACGCATTGGAATCGACGCCGCCCGAGAGAATCTTGCCCGAGGGCGGCACCACAGTGTTGTATGCGCGCGCCAGGCGCGTGATCGAGTCGAGCAGAATAACCACGTCGCGGCCATGCTCGACCAGCCGGCGCGCCTTCTCGATCACCATCTCGGCCACTTGCACGTGGCGCGTGGCGGGCTCGTCGAAGGTTGAGCTCACGACCTCGCCCTGCACCGAACGCAGCATGTCGGTGACTTCCTCGGGACGCTCATCGACCAGCAGGACGATCAGGACGATCTCCGGATGATTATGCGCGATCGCTTTGGCGATCGCCTGCAGCATCATGGTCTTGCCGGTAAACGGCGCGGCCACGATAAGGCCGCGCTGGCCTTTACCGATCGGCGCGATCAAATCGATGATGCGGGTGGTGTAATCCTCGTGGTCGTACTCGAGCTTGATCCGTTCCTGCGGGTAGAGCGGCGTCAGGTTGTCGAACAGGATCTTGTCGCGCGCTTTCTCGGGCTCCTCGAAGTTGATCGATTCGACCTTGAGCAGCGCGAAGTAGCGCTCGCCCTCCTTGGGCGGACGAATCAGACCCGAAACGATATCGCCGGTGCGCAGGTTGAACTTCCGGATCTGGCTCGGCGAGATATAGATGTCGTCGGGACCTGGCAGGTAGTTGTAATCGGGCGCGCGCAGGAAGCCGAAGCCGTCGGGCAGAATCTCCAGCACGCCTTCGCCGAGGATCGAGCCGTTGCGCGAGGCCTGCGCCTGCAGGACGGAGAAGATCATCTCCTGCTTGCGCATGTTGGTCGCGCCGTCGATGTTGTACTCGCGCGCGATTTGCGCCAGCTCGGTTATCTTGGCGGCCTTGAGCACCTTGAGATTGAGCGCCCCGCCATCGCTGACGATTCCGCCCACGTGGCGCTCGGAGGCGCTGAGCGCTTGCGAACTGCTGGCGCGGTATCCGCCGCCGCTCTCGGGCGCCGTTGCACCGCCGCCGCCGCCGCCATCGCCCACCTCGTCGTGGTCGGCCGCGCCGTTGGTTTCTCCGGGACTCGGCGCCGCCGCCGGCTGGATGTGACGTGTGTGTGGCCCGTTGGGGCCGTTGCGAATTTCGTCGCCCTGGCCCTGAGCCTCGCCCCTAACCCCCCTGCCCTTGCCCATATGCCTTGTCCGCAAAATCCCTGGCTCCAATCCGGCTGTGAAGTGATTCAATCTGACGCTGTCGATCTCTTGACGCGGCCCCCAAAGCCATCCGCGCGAGACCGCCGCGTTAATTACGACCCCGAACGAGACCTAAATCCGGTTCTTCCCAGGCCGATCAAATGGATTGAGGCTCATGGTCGCGATGGGGAGGCGACGCCCAATCTTCGGCGGGGCACTTGGCGGCTGCGGGCGATCCCGGAATCTGACCTGCCCTCGAATAATGCGCAGGTCCTTGGCTATGAAGTTATCTGAGCCTCTTTAGGCTGTCAACGGCCCCATTTTCCATCCGCTTCTGGAGCGGATGGAAGGCTGTTTCGATTAGCTCGATCCAGCGCACGAGCTCCCGCCGGCCCGCCGCAACACCTCGCGCTGCAAGGAATCCGGCAAAGTCGTCAGGCGGTGGCGCGATGAACTCGAGCGCCGCGGCGGTGCGGGGATGGCTAATCCGCAGCGCCATCGCATGCAGCGCCTGGCGCTCGAACGCGTATGCCTCCGCCGAAGATGCCGCGCCCTTGGGCGCCTTGGTTTGGCGGCCGCCATAAAGAGGGTCAGCAAGGCAGGGATGCCCAATCGACGCCAGATGCACGCGAATCTGATGGGTGCGGCCGGTCAGCGGCCGTACTCCAACCAGCGTCGCGTTGGCGTCCGCCGCGGGCATTCGCGCGAGCACGCTGACTTCGCTCAAGGCCTCGCGGCCATGGCGCGAGTTCACCGACATTCGCTTGCGCTCGACCGGATGGCGTCCGACCGGGCGCGCAATCGAAAAGCGCTCACGTCCGACCAGCCCGCGCACCACCGCGAGATAGATCTTGCTCACCGTGCGATCCTTGAACTGGCGCGCCAGCTCCATCCGCGCAAACGGCGTCCGCGCGACCACCATCACGCCCGACGTGTCCTTGTCGAGCCGATGAACGATTCCCGGACGCATCACGCCGCCCGGCTCGGCCATCGCCGCCATCTCGGGAAAGCGCGCGAGCAGCGCGTCGACCAGCGTGCCGCCGGGATGCCCGGGTGCGGGATGCACCGTCATGCCGGCGGGCTTGTTGACGACCACGATCTCATCGTCGGCGTGGAGCACTTCGATTGCCGGCGCGTCTGCATCGGTGCGCGATGTCTCCGCCGGTAAGGCGGACGGATTTTCGATTTCGATTTTGTCGCCGGCGCGAACCGCGTCGGCAGCGCGTCCGGGCACGCCGTTTAGCCGCACCAGGCCGGCCTTGATCATGCGCGCGGCCTGCGCGCGGGAAAATTCCGGGCCGAGTTCGGCCGCCAAGAATACGTCCAGCCGCATTCGCCCGGGCGCCGAATCGCCGGGCCCAGAATCGCCAGAATCGATCGTCAGCGTGCGCGCAGCCACGAAGCGATTATAGCTTACAGACGATAGGGCGCCGGATGGGTCTTCTCGTAGGCCGCGATCTCTTTGTCATGGGACAGCGTGAGCGCCACGTCGTCGAGCCCCTCGATAAAGCACTTCTTGGGGAACGGATCGATGTCGAAGTGAGCTGACCATCCGAATTTGTCCGAAACCGTCTGTGCGGGAAGGTCGACAGTCAGTTCGTACGCGTCATGCCGCTTGATCGCCGCAAAGATCGCATCGACCTCTTCGGGCTTGAGAATTATCGGCAGGAAGCCGTTTTTGAGCGAGTTGTTACGGAAGATGTCGGCGAACGACGACGCGATCGCCGCCTTGAAGCCGAAATCCGTGAGCGCCCACACCGCGTGCTCGCGTGAGCTGCCGCAGCCGAAGTTGGCCCGCGCAACCAGGATCGACGCGCCCTTGAAGCGCGGCTCGTCGAGCACGTAGCCCTTGTCGGGCTGATTGCGCCAGTCGAAAAAAAGACCCTTGGCCAGGCCGCTACGCACCACGGCCTTGAGGAACTGCTTGGGAATGACCTGGTCGGTATCGACGTTGGACCGATCCATCGGAGCGACCAGGCCGGTGAAATTCTTGAACGGTTGCATCGCGCCTTCACTCTCTCAAGGAAAAGCTGCCGGCATTGGGCGCACAGGTGCACCGTTTGCCGGAGCCGTTTGAATAGCACAAATCGGCAGCCGGCCAAATCGATGGCCAAGCGGGACAAACTGATTCAGACGCGCCACGCGAACTCGCGCGCGAGACTCTCTTGCCGTGCCTGACGCACGTTCAGCATGACCTCACGGCGCGAATGCACCGCGAGCTATAGGGGTGCACCGAGGCCATCGAGCCCCGCGCGCGCCGCGCGGTCAGGCCTCGGCCGCAGCCTTGCCGTTTTGCGCCGTATGGCCGTTGGCGCCGGCCGTGCCGTTGGCGTTGAAGGCGCGCGACAATTCCACGAAACGGCGCTGCAACGCCTTGGCCGGCTCGAACGCCTTGATCAGATGCTGCAGCTGATCCTGAAACGCGGTCGCCGGCTCCATCGCCGCCGCCAATTGCACGAGTTGCTCGTGAAAAGCCTCGGCCACGCGCACGAGCTGGCTCTGGAACGCCCGCATCGGCTCGAAGCGGTTGGCCAGGTTCTCGAGATGGCTGTGGAAGCCCTTTATCGGCTCGAAAGCCGCGGCGACATCGGCCAACTCCTCCTGGAAGGTTCTGATTGGTTCGAAGACATCGGCCAACTGCGCCAACTGACCCATCGGCTCCAGCACCTTGGCGAGCCGGGCCAGCGTATCTTCGGCCGACTTCATCGGGTCGAACACTTTGGCTACCGCCTGGTCGGGCTGAAGCGAAATAAATGATTCGTCCAACTTCCTGCCTCCTCCTATTTGCAATGCAAACTCCCAACGTCCAGCGAATCTTGAACCCAGCAGGCGCACCCGGCTCGGCGTGGGGCACATCGAAGTCCGGGAAGCCTGAGTCTCACGTTCCAATCAAGCGGTCACGTTCCAATCAAAGCTCTGCCATTCGTGAGCGCGAGCACTCGGGTTTTCGAGTGCCATACGTCTTGAATGGTTAAAGCTGATGTAAGTGATTTCAAGTTCGTGACGATTATAAAAGCGTATTAAAGATGCGCCCCGTAACTAACGCACTTGAATGATCGGAGCAAGGACGTACTACTTCACGTATCCACTGAGGAGTCTCGAGCGCTGTGTGTAACGTCGCGCGGAGGCCGTGCTTGTGAGACTCGCGCGCCGGGTTTAGACTCCGCCTCGTGGCCCCGACTCATCGATCTTCTGAATGGCCGCAGCTCGTCCCTGCGCCGGACGTCGAAGGTAAGGCCGCGAGCACTGCCGAGCCTTCCAACGTCAATCCCGACGCCCCTTCCGAAGCGAGCCCGGCTGAAAGTCCCGACACCAGCACCGACGCGACTATTGGCCGTTTCCGCGACGCGGTCGAGAGCATCAAAGACGCCTCGCCACCGTCCGAGCGGCCTGTTGATTCCGCCATTCGGCCTACCCTCCCGCTCAAGCGCGTGGTTGCCGAGCAATTCGTTCTGGTCGACTCGAACGGCGAGTATCGCGCGACGCTTTCGCTCGACGACGGCGCCCCGGCTCTCGCGCTCAGCGACGCGAGCGGCCGCGCTCGCGCCGCGATTCGCCTGGGCGTTGATGGAGCGCCGTCGGTGGTGCTTTACGACACCAGCGGCAGGCGGCGCCTGGAGGTCGCGCTCAAGTCCGACGGCGCGACAGGGCTTGGACTATACGACGAAGCGGGCGAGGGGCGCGCGGAACTGGTCGTCTCGGGTAGTGGCGCGCCGTCGGTTTCGCTCTACGGGCCCAATGGAAAACGGCTGGCCAAGCTGCCGACGGGCCGCGAGCGCTAGTTCCTTCTTTCCGACGGCTTACCTTCGCGTTGCGTGCGAATCGCCGGTCTGCGCACTACAGCCTAGCGCGCCGGCCACTCGCGCACGTCGACGAAGTGTCCGCTGACCGCCGCCGCGGCAGCCATAATGGGACTCACCAGATGCGTGCGCCCGCCCTTGCCTTGGCGTCCCTCGAAGTTGCGGTTAGAAGTACTCGCGCAGCGCTCGCCAGGCTGCAGGATATCCGGGTTCATCCCCAGGCACATACTGCATCCGGATTCGCGCCACTCGAAACCCGCATCGACGAAGATACGGTCTAGGCCCAGCTTTTCGGCTTCGGCCTTGACCTGCTGCGATCCCGGCACCACCATCGCGTTCACGCCCTTGGCAACCTTGTGTCCGCGCACGATGTCGGCCGCCGCGCGCAAATCGTCGATACGCGAGTTGGTGCACGATCCGATAAAAACTCGGTCGACGCGGATATCCTGGATCGCCATGCCCGGCTGCAGTCCCATGTATTCGAGCGCGCGCTCGACCGCCTGACGCTCCGCCGCGCTCTTGAGGCTCGCTGGGTCGGGCACCTTGCCGGTGACCTCGACCACCATGCCAGGATTTGTTCCCCAGGTAACCTGAGGCGCAAACGCCGCCGCGTCGAACGTGACGCTCTTGTCGAAGCGTGCGCCATTGTCGGTGCGAAATTTGAGCCAGCGCTCGGCCGCCCGATCGAAGTCCGCGCCGGTCGCGACGAAGCGCCGCCCGCGCAGATACTCGACGGTCTTGGCGTCCGCCGCGATCATCCCGGCGCGCGCCCCCGCCTCGATCGACATGTTGCTCACGGTCATCCGCTCTTCCATCGAGAGCGCTTCGATTGCCTCGCCGCGGTACTCGATGACGTAGCCGGTGCCGCCGTCGGTGGTGATGCGTCCAATGATTCCGAGGATCAGATCCTTCGCGGTCACACCGGGCTTCAGCCGTCCGTCAACGCGAATCTCCAGCGTCTTCGGCTTGGCCTGCCACAGGCACTGCGTGGCGAGCACGTGCTCGACCTCGCTGGTGCCGACGCCGAAGGCGAGCGAGCCGAACGCGCCGTGAGTGGCGGTATGGCTGTCGCCGCATACGATGGTCATTCCCGGTTGGGTGAGGCCCAACTCGGGACCGATGACGTGCACGATGCCCTGTTCGGGCGCGCCAAGGTCGAAAAGGCGCACGCCGAACTCGCGGCAGTTGCTGCGCATCATTTCGATCTGCGCCCTGGAGTCGGGATCGGCGATCGGCTTGGTGCGGTCGGTGGTCGGAACATTATGATCCTGGGTGCCGAAGGTGCGGTCGAGCGCGCGGACTTTGCGCCCGCTGTTGCGCAGCGCCTCGAAAGCCTGCGGCGACGTGACCTCGTGCACCAGGTGCAGATCGATATAGAGCAGGGCGGGCTCGCCGGGTTGCTCGCGAACCACGTGGCTCTGCCAGATTTTTTCGAAAAGCG
The DNA here is from genome assembly GCA_963734845.1 of uncultured delta proteobacterium. Classification (GTDB taxonomy): domain Bacteria; phylum Desulfobacterota; class Binatia; order Binatales; family Binataceae; genus JAKAVN01. The sequence continues at coordinate 107,297 of CAVTIS010000004.1, forward strand.
TCTCAGCCGCCATGACGGGAACTAGCCTCTCATTCAGATAAAAGCTGAACCTAGCATTATGCCGCCGCGCGGCGCGCCGTCAAATATGTCCGCGTGAGCCAAAAGCGCCCGCGTCGGACGTTTCATCGCGTGCGTTTCCTCGCGTGCTTCATTTCCTGCATCATGGCAAAATAGCCGCGGGGCAAAATACGGCACGCGCGATGGCTCGCGCTCGCGCGCTTTCGGTTCGGCAAAATCAAAGGGGGAACGATGCGATCGAGTTACGACGCGGTCGTTATCGGCAGCGGCTTCGGCGGCGCGGTCGCGGCATGCCGTCTGGCGCAAGCCAAGCTCAGCGTTGCGATTCTGGAGCGCGGACGGCGCTATCGCCGCGGCGAGTTCCCGCGCGACTGGGACAATCCAGCAAAAGGGTGGCTCTGGCAGGACGCCCAGGGCCTTTTCGACGTCCGCCCCTTCGGCGAGATGACGATCGTGCAGGGTGCCGGATGGGGTGGCGGTTCGCTCATCTATGCCAACGTTCATCTGCGCCCGCCTGCGGATCTTTTTCAGAGCGGTTGGCCGGCCGGCTACAGCCGCGCAGCGCTCGACCCGTACTACGATCTCGTCGCCTACATGCTCGACATCGCGCCCATCACCGCGTCGAGCCATCTCGGCATCCCGCCCAAGGCCGCCTGGATGAAACAGGTCGCCGCCAAGCTGGGGCGCGAAGCTCAGTTCTGTTACCCGAACATCGCGGTAGATTTTTCCGCGCCTGGCATCAAGCATCAAAACAAGTTCGGGGTCGAGCAGAGCGGATGCACCTACTGCGGCGAGTGCGACATCGGCTGCAACGTGCTGGCCAAGAACACGCTCGATCTCAATTACCTCGCGATTGCCGAACAGCGCGGCGCCGATGTCGCCCCGCTGAGCGAGGCCCTTCGGATCGAGCCCGCCGGCGCTGGATATAAGGTCACGTTCAAAAATCACGCGGCCGGCGGCGTCGAAACCGCGATTGCGGCGCGCACGGTTTTTTTATGCGCCGGCGCGGTCAACTCGACCGAGCTTTTGCTTCGATGCCGCGACGAGTTCGGCACGCTGCCCGCGCTGAGCGCGCGCCTGGGCGAGCGCTACTCGGGCAACGGCGATTTTCTTGCGTTCGCTTTCGACACCGCGACCCCGTTTGTGCCGTCCAATGGCCCCACCATCACCACCGGCATCGTTTACGACCGCGGCGCCGGCGCGGAGCGCGCATGGTTCATCTTCGAGGAGGGCGGCTATCCGAAAGAGATCGCCGGTCTGATTCAAGTGCTCAACCCGAAGGGCGGATGGCTCAAGGGCGTCATCGATTTGTCCCGCGACATATTGACCTCGGAGATTCGCGCCGCCGCGCGCGGCCGTCTCGGCTCTGGCGCGCCGACCCACAACGACACGGCCGTGTTTCTCGCGATGGGCCGTGACCGCGGCAACGGCGTGCTGACGCTCGACCGCAGCACGGGCAAGCTCAGCGTGAGCTGGGATATCGCCTCGAACATGGCGCTCTATGCCGCCGAAGAACAATTCAGCACCGACGTGGCCAACGCGATGGGCGGCGCGGTCGCGTTTAACCCGCTGTGGCAGCGGCTTCGTCATCCGGTATCGGTGCACAACCTCGGCGGCTGTGTGATGGCGGACGACGCCGGCAACGGCGTCACCGACGCGGGCGGTGAGGTCTTCGGCTACCCGGGGCTATACGTGCTAGACGGCGGCGCGCTGCCGGCGGCAACCGGCGTCAATCCCTCGCATACCATCGCCGCCGTCGCCGAGCGCAACGTCGAGGCCGCAATTCGCAAGCTGACCGGCGACGCCATCTGGCGCGCTCCCGAAACCGCGCGCGCACATCCGATTAAAGATCCGTTGACCGGAATTTGATTCCGCAGCAGGAGGATTTATGGCGCCGCAAACCGCGCCCGTGGGACTAAGCTTCACCGAAACCATGAAGGGCTTTCTGAAAAAGGGCGCCACGCCCGCCGCGCAGGAGGACATCGCCGCATACGTGGCGGCCGAGCGCGCCGGCCAGCAGGTCAACAGCTACATGGAATTCACGCTGACGATCGCGATGGCGAACCTCGACCAGTTCCTGGCTGACGCCGAGCATCCGGGAATTGCCAACGGCACCGTGCGCGTCGACGGCTTCACGGGGCCCGCGGGCGCGCCGGTCAGCAATGGGCTGTTCAATCTCTTTGTCGAAACCGGCCGCGCGTACGACCGCCGGATGCTTTACTCGCTGCCGTTCGTCGGCGCCGACGGCCAGCCCTACCTGCTCGACGGCTTCAAGCAGGTGCACGACGACGGGCGCTTCGACGTGTGGGGCGCGACCTCGACGCTGTACACGGTGATCCGCGCCGGGCACGACCGCACAGGCGCAGTGATGGCGCGCGGGATCCTGCACATCCTGGTCACCGATTTCATGCAGCAACTCGGCACGTTCGCGATCTCCGGCACCGACGATCCGGCGCGCAAGGCGACGGCACTCGCGCAGTTTGGCCATATGTTCATGGGCACGCTGTGGGACGTGTTCGTGCGTTCGCGGCTCTCGCCGTAGTTCCGACGGGCGCGCGCGAACATATCGGTTGTGCAACGACGAACGGAGGTAATCACGATGGCTTTGCCGGCAGTTGAGAATTACACCACCACGGCTCCCGACGGCGTCGCGCTTCGGCTTGCGCGCTACCGCGGTGGCAACAAGGGTCCGGTGATCGTCGTGCATGGCGCGGGCGTATGGAGCGGGATGTTCACGCTGCCGACGGTCGATGAGTCTTTCCTCCAATACCTGGTGAACAACGGCTACGACGCGTGGCTGCTGGATTGGCGCGCGAGCATCCAGTTGCCGCTCAGCCAATTCACCCTCGACCAGGCGGCGGAAAACGATTTTCCAGCCGCGACCGCGTTCATCCGGGAGCACACGCGCGCGGATTCGGTGCAGGCCGTGGTCCATTGCGCGGGCGCGAGCGCGTTCTTCATGGCGCTGGCGGCGGGATATCTTCCCGATGTGCGATGCGTTTCGTGCTCGCAAATCGCGCTGCACTACGCGGCGCCACCGGCCACCGAGATAAAGTGCATGCTGAACCTGGGCGACGTGTTCGCCGACGTTGGCGTGGACTACCTGTCCGCCACCGAGGACCCGCACCATCCGCTATTCCAGCGGATGTTCGGCGCGGTCGTCGACCTTACCAATCATGAATGCAACAGCACCGTATGCCATCGCATCACTTTCATGTACGGACATCTCTACCGCCACGAGCGGCTCAACACCGCGACCCACGATCGGCTGAGCGAGCAGTTCGGTGCATGCAACATGACCGCCTTTCGCCATCTAGCACAGATCGTCAAACGCGGCACCGCGGCCAAGTTCGACTACGGCGCGACGGAAAACCTGCGACGCTATGGAGCCGCCGAGCCGCCGAGTTACGTTCGCCCCGAGCACCTGCGCATCCCGATCACGTTCGTCTCGGGCGAACTCAACCAGTGCTATCTGCCGGTTTCCACCGAGCGCACTTTCCAGTGGCTGCAAAGCGTCAACGACCCGGCGCTCTATCGCCGCCACGTCACGCCGGGGTACGGCCATATCGACAACTTCATGGGCGCGACGGCCAATCGCGATTGTTACGCGTTGTTCCTGGAGCAACTCGAGGCCTGTCCCGCCTAGGTGCGGGTCATTTTATTCGGCGGGTCGGCGCGGCGCGTTCCGCATGGGCAAGCCCCCGCGTGACGGCCTCCTCGCCGAAGCGCGCGGCAACCTTGTCGAGCGCGCGGTTTAGCCGGTCGCGCCGGGCATCGTGCGCCGTCGCCGCGCCGAACAGCGCCAGCTGCGCCGCCGCGACCTCGACGTCGCGCACCAGGTTATGCACCTGCACGCCGGCGAGACGCACCCGCTCGCGTTCGCGGACGCGCCCAAGGAGCGCCCGTGCGACGCGCGAGACTTCGGCGCCGTCGTCGGTCGGCGCCTCCAGCGACTGGCTGCGAGTGATGATCGGATAGCGGCCCTGCCCCAGCGGCCGCGCAAGCTTGAGTTTCAGCGTCACCGTGCGCGCGCGCACACGGTCGGCGCGGAGCCGCCTCCCGAGCGCATCGGAATGTGCGACCAGCACGCGCGCCAGTTCCAGCGAGTCGAGCGCGAGGTCTTGCTCGAACGTGTTCTCTTCGCCGTAGGATTTGCGCTCGTAGTCACCGACGACCGGGCGCGGGTCGTGGCCCAGCGCCAGCTCGTGCAGATGCGGCCCCATCGTGCCGAACATCGCATGCAGATGTGCGACGTCGGCGCGCGCGAGGTCACCGACCGTCGCTATTCCCGCCTGATGCATCCGCTCGAGCGTGACCCGGCCGACGCCCCATAGCCGCTCGACCGGAAGCGGCGTCAGAAGATCCATCAGCCCGTCAGGCTCGACCATTCGAAGACCGTCGGGCTTGGAGAGGTCGCTCAAAATTTTCGCCGCCATCTTGGTCGGCGCGATTCCGACCGACACCACCAGGCCAGTCGCTTCGCGCACGCGATGCTTGAGTGCGCGGCCGGCTTCAAGCGGCGAACGGAACAGGCGATGCGTCCCGGTGAGATCGATAAAGGCTTCGTCGAGCGAGAGCGGCTCGACGATTGGGCTGAACTCGTCGAAGGCCGCGCGTACCGCGCGTGAGACTTCCGCGTAACGCGCCATCCGTCCCGGCACGAAGATGCCCTCGGGACAAAGCCGATGCGCCTCGTGCGCGGGCATCGCCGAGCGCACTCCGAAGCGGCGCGCCTCGTAGGAGGCCGAGGTCACTACACCGCGCCGGCTGCGTCCGCCGACAATCACCGGCAGGCCGCGGAGCGCCGGATTGTCGAGTTGCTCGACCGAGGCGTAAAAGGCGTCCATGTCGGCGTGCGCGATGACGCGCGGCCATCCGGAAGAGCCGCCGCCCGCAGTCATCTGGACGCTCCCGAGAGTCCGAGTTCGGAAAAGACCCCTTGCGCAGCGCGCTCGCCGCCAAGCACGCAGTCGGGAATTCCGACGCCGCGAAGGGCCGCGCCCGCAAGCTCGAGCCCCGGCAGCGCGGCCGCCGCGCGCTCGATTTCGACCACGCGCTTGTGATGTCCCACGGCGTACTGCGGCATCGAGTCGGGCCATCGGTTGACCTGCGACCAAAGCGGCCCGGCCTCTGCGCCGAGCAGCGCGCGGAACTCTTCGCGCACGACTTCGATCATCGCGGCGTCCTCAAGGGCCATCAATTCGCTCTGCATCGCGCCGCCGACGAACGCACGCACCAGGATCGTTCCGGCCGGCGCGCGGCCGGCGAACTTCAGGCTGGTGAAGCTGCCGGCGATGATTCTGCGGCGCTCGAGCACGGGAACGACGAAGCCGAAGCTTCGCGGCGCACGCGGAAAATCGCTTTCGCGATACGCCAGGTTGACCACCGCCGCCGACGCATAGCCGATCGTCGCGAGCGCGCGGGCAAGCGGCGACGAAGACGTTTCGAATAGCGGCGCCGCGCGATAAGCCGGCAGCGCGCAAATCACCGCGTCGACTTCCAGAGCGGCGCCGCTTGCTGTCACGACGCGCCATCGCGGCCGGCGATCGACCGCGCTGCCGCCATCGACACGCTCGAGCGCCATCACTTCGACGTTGCGCCGCACGGACTCGCCGAGCCTTTGCGCGAGCGCGTCGACTAAGGTGCTGACCCCGCCGCGGAGGCTCGCGAACAGGCTCCATCGCGCGCCGCTGGCGCCGCCCGTTTTGCCGGATTCGGCGCCCTGCTTGCGCGCGGCCGCTCGCAGGCCACGGATCACGCTGCCGTAGCGAGCTTCCATATCGGCAAAGCGCGGCAGGGTGGCGTGCAGGCTGAGATGCTCGGGGTCGGCGGTGTAGATTCCGCCGGCGAGCGGTTGGGCGATTCGTTCGAGCACTTCGCGGCCCAGGCGGCGCGTCACGAACGATGCCAGGCTTTCGTCGCGATGGCCGCGGCGGCGCGGAATCAATGGTTCGATCATCACGCGGAGCTTGCCGAGCGGAGAAAGCAGCGGACTGCGCAGCATTGGGAGCATCCGCGTGGGAGCGAGCAGAGAGAAGCCTTCGGGAATTTCGGCCAACGCTCCGTTGCGCACCACATAGGTCCGGCGGAACTCGGCGCGCGTGGCGATTAGCTCGCCTTCGAGGCCGAGACGGCGCACGAGGTCGAGCGCCCACGGCTTTTCTGTGAGGAACGAATCGGCGCCCGCTTCGGCGATGAAGCCCTGCTCACGGACGGTGCAGAGCGCGCCGCCCAGACGCGGACCGCGTTCCATCAGCGTCACCTCGAGCGGCGCGTCATGCTTGGCCGACAACTCCTTGAGTCGGAACGCGGCGCTGAGTCCGGCGATTCCGCCGCCGAGAATTACGATTCGAGGTGCGCCGCCGTCAGCCATCGCCTCGCTCCCGAACGCCGCAGGGTCAGCCGAGCAATCGCTCGCGAATCAGCGCCACGATCATCTCGATGAAGCGCGGATGCTCGCCGATGGTCGCCGCCCGCACCATCGCCACGTCTGCCTCGCGCGCCACGCGCGCCGCCTCGACGTCGAGATCGTACATTACTTCGACGTGGTCGCAGATAAAGCCGATCGGAGCGACCACCGCCGCCTGGCTCCTGAGGCTTCGCAATACGTCGCACACGTCGGGCTCCAGCCACGGATCGCGAGGGCTGCCGCTGCGGCTCTGGAAGGCGAGCGTCCATTCGCGCTGTTTAAGGCGATCCGCGATCAGGCGCGCGGACTCGCGCAACTGCTCGACGTACGGGCTCGCCGCCGCCATCGCGGCCGGGATGCTGTGCGCGGTGAAGATTAGTTGTGCGCGATCGCGAGCGACGGGTTCGAGGCGCGCCAGCGCGTCGGCGACGCGGTCGGCCGCGGCCTCGATGAACAGCGGATGCGCGTGCCACTCGCCGAGGTACTCAACCACGGGCGCGGCGGGGCCGATCCGTTCGCGCGCCTCTTCGACGTTGAGCAGATAGCGATCCCAACTGGCTTCACATCGATGGGCCGCGAGCACGAAGCCCAGCGCGCGGCGCACGCCGCTTTGCCCAAGCTCGCGAAGCGTGTCTTCCAGCCAGGGCGGCGTATTGCGCATCCCGAGCACCACCGGAAGCTTAACGCCCTGACGCACAAGCCGCGCGCCGAGCGCGGACGCCTGACGCCCGGTTATCTCGTTGAACGGCGAGCGTCCGCCGATCGCTTCGTAATGATGCACGACGTCCTCATAGCGCTCGCGCGGAATCGGCCGCCCGGCGGTCACGCGGTCGAGGAACGGGCGAATCTCACCGGGACTGGTTGGTCCGCCGAAGCCAATCAGGATGACCGCGCCGTATTGCGTGTCCGCACTCATTTTCGGCTCATCTCGTGCACCGAGTCGATCAGCGCCCGCACGTGGTCGACCGGCGTCTCGGGCAGGATGCCGTGGCCGAGGTTGAAGATGTGGCCGGGGCGGCCCGCGGCCTGGTCGAGAATCGCGCGGACGCGCCGGCGAATCTCAGGGAGACCGGCGAAGAGCACGACCGGATCAAGATTGCCCTGCACGCCGACGTTGTAACCGAGACGCGCCCACGCCGCGCCAAGGTCGACGCGCCAATCCAGTCCGATAATGTCGCCGCCTGCTTCGCGCATCAATTCAAGCAGACTGCCGGTCGCAGTGCCGAAATGAATGATCGGCACGCGCGGGCTCAGCGCGGAAATCACGGCGGCAGTATGCGGCAAAACGAAGCTCCGATAGTCGTCGGGCCCGAGTGCGCCGACCCAACTGTCGAATAACTGCACGAGGTCGGCGCCGGCCGCGATTTGCATGTTGAGATAATCGGAGGTCGCGCGCGCGAGCGTTCCCATCAGACGATGCCACGTCGCGGGCTCGGTATACATCATGGTTTTGGTCGCCTGGTACTGGCGCGAACCGCCGCCCTCGATGAGATAAGAGGCAAGTGTGAATGGCGCGCCGGCGAATCCGATGAGAGGAGTGCGGCCGCCCAGCGCGCGGCGCGTCATACGGATCGTGTCACCGACAAAACCCAGCGCGCCCGCGGCGTCGATCGGCGGAATCCGTTCGAGGTCGGCTGCCGAGCGCACCGGCCGCTCGATAGTCGGGCCGCCTTCCTTCTCATAACGCAACCCGACTTCCATCGGGATGAGCGGCAGCAAGATATCGGCGAAGATAATCGCGGCATCGACGCCGAGGCGCTCGACCGCGGTGACGGTTACCTCGGCGGCGATTTCGGGTCGCCGGCACATCTCGAGAAAATCGTGCTGCGCGCGCACGCGGCGATATTCGGGCATGTAGCGCCCCGCTTGGCGCATCAGCCATACCGGCGTGTAGGGCGCGGCCTCGCGCCGGCACGCGAGCATCATCGGATGGTCGCGAAACGCCGCGGTGGCGTGCGCGCTGTCTTCGTTTCGACGAGTCATTTGGAAACAGTTCTCGACCCTGTCAATTCCGTCACGCGTTTATCTTGGCGCGCCGCGAGCGGCCAAGTCCATGAGGATGGAGCCCGGCTTTCCTCGCGCACGTGCGGTTGCTATAGGGTTCGCGGGGGACCGGACTGCAGGCGCGCCGCAATGGCGTGTTTTTTTGGACACGTTTGTTCGGGGGGTCAACAAATGAAGCAGAGAGTCTACGCCCTGGCGGCCGGGGCGATAATCGTGATGGCGGCGCTGGCCGCGCTGATGCCGGCCGTATCGTCGCGCGGCGATTCGACACCGCCCTCGCCGCCCGCAGTGGCGGCAAAACCAGCTGCGCCCAAGATGCCGCTCTATGCGGGGCTCGGCCCGGTGCATCATCCGGTCACCACATCTTCGCCGCTCGCGCAGAAATATTTCGATCAGGGGCTCGCGTTCACTTACGGCTTCAATCATGACGAAGCGGAACGCTCGTTCGAGCAGGCGGCGCAGATCGATCCGAACATGGCGATGGCGTATTGGGGAATCGCGCTGGTGTTGGGACCGAATTACAACCTGCCGGGAGACCCGGCGCGCAGCAAGAAGGCCTATGACGCAGTCGCACGGGCGCGGGCGCTTAAGCCCGGCGCTTCGCCGGAAGAGCGCGACCTGATCGACTCGCTGGCCCAGCGCTACGGCGCCAATGGCGCGGGTTCAACTGCCGAGGACCAGGCGTATGCGAACGCGATGCGCACGGTCGCGCACAAGTATCCCAACGACCTTGACGTGCAGACGCTGTTCGCGGAATCGCTGATGGACCTTCATCCGTGGCGCCTGTGGAGCATCGACGGCAAGCCCGGACCCGACACGGTCGAAACCGTGACCACGCTCGAAACCGTGCTCAAGAAAGACCCCAACCACATCGGCGCCAACCATTACTACATCCACGCGGTCGAGGCTTCGCCCGATCCCTCGCGTGCGATGGCGAGCGCCGACCGCCTCGGCAAGCTGGCGCCCGGCGCCGGTCATCTGGTGCACATGCCCTCGCACATCTACGTCCGCACCGGCCGCTTCCACGACGCGGCCGAGGTCAACGCGAGCGCAATCAAGGCGGACAACGCCTTCTTCGCCAAGACCAACGAGGGCGGCGTCTATCCGCTGATGTACTACACCCACAACATCCATTTCCTCTGCTACTCGGAGATGATCGAGGGACGAAAGCGCGACGCGCTCGCGAGCGCCCGTTTGCTCGAGACCAAGGTGCCGTTGGACGCGGTGCGCGCGATGCCGATGGCCGAGTTCCTGGTCCCGATGCCGTACTTCGTCGAAGTCCGTTTCAACATGTGGGATGAAGTCCTCAAGGAGCCCAAGCCTCCCGCAGATTTGCCGTTCACCAGCGCGATGTGGCATTACGCGCGCGCGCTCGCGTTCAGCGCAAAGGGAAATCGCGCGCAGGCCACGAACGAGCAAAGGCAGCTCGAAGCGATAACGGCTGCGATATCGCCCGACCGCACGTTGGGCACCAGCAATCGTGCAAAGGACGTAGCGCAAGTCGCGGTGGTGGTGGTTGCCGGCGAGTTGACGGCGGCCCACGGCGATCATAAGGGCGCCGCGGCTAAGCTGACTGACGCGGTGCGGATGCAGGACGCGCTGATCTATGAGGAACCGCCGATCTGGTACTACCCGGTGCGCGAATCGCTCGCCGCCCAACTGCTGGCGATGGGCCACGCGCAGGAGGCGGAAGCGGTCTATCGCGAAGATCTGAAAATCAACCCGGGCAATCCGCGCTCGCTGTATGGACTCGCGCAGTGCCTGAGCGCCGAGGGCGACACCGCCGAGGCCGCACGGACGCGCGAGCAGTTCCGCAAGGCGTGGCGCTTCGCCGACAGCGCGCCGACCTCGCCGCCATTGGCTAAGCGCAGCCGCGGCTAGGCTGTGGCTCTCTACGAGCCGAGAACGTAACCCGAGCGCGCGCGGCGCTCCGTTTTACGCCTCGCACCGGCTGTGTTAGCTCTGGCGGCAGAGGTACGCCGCTTCGATGGGCCAGCAACTGGTTACGATCACCAAGGAAACCGGGATCGCGACGGTCACGCTCAACCGTCCCGAGAAGCTCAACGCGCTCAACCGCGAGATGCGCGGGACGTTTTGCCACGCAATGCAGGAGCTGAGCGCCGATCCCTCGATCGCGGTCGTCATCATTACCGGCGCCGGGCGCGCTTTCTCGGCCGGGCTCGACCTCAATGAGCTCGGCGCCGAAGGGATTCGCGAAACCGGTGGCGCGACCTTCATTTCGGTGGTCGAGCGGATGGAAGCGCCGGTCATCGCGGCGGTCAATGGCTATGCGGTCACCGGCGGTTTCGAGCTCGCACTCGCCTGCGACATCATTGTCGCGGCCGAGACCGCGCAATTCGCGGACACGCACGCGCGAGTCGGCGTGATGCCCGGCGGCGGGATGTCGGCGCGGCTGCCGCGCGCGGTCGGCGTGCGCAAGGCCAAAGAGCTTTCGCTTACCGGGAATTATTTGAACGCGCGGGACGCCGAGCGGCTCGGGCTGGTCAACCGCGTAGTGGCGGCGGATCAATTGATGCCCGCGGCGGTCGAGCTGGCGCGCCAGATACAAGGCGCCGACCAGCGCGTGGTGCGCCAGATGAAACGGCTGATCAACCTAGCGACCGAGGCGCCACTCGGCGACGGCTTGCGCATCGAGCAGGACTTCTTCCGCGCCTTCAACTTAAGCCGCAATTTCAAGGACCTAGCGGAACGTCGCGCGGCGGTGGTCGAGCGCGGCCGCTCGCAGGCGCGCAGCTGAGGGGAGACAAGGTACACAAGATGAGCAGGTGGCCTTTGGCTCTGGCGATATTCTTTCCCGCAGCAATGGCGCTCGCGGTCTCGGGCGCGTTCGCGGCGAGTGAGACCAACGCGGCGGCCGCCGATGCCGGCTCGCCCTCCCAGCCCGAAGCTCGAGCGGCGGTTTCCCAGGCTATCGCGAGCGCGATCAACTCGCCGGACCGTCCGGCGGCCGATAAAGAGTTGGATGCGTCGCGCCATCCCGCTCAGCTCCTGGCGTTTTTCGGGATCGCGCCCGGGATGAAGGTCGCGGACCTGTGGGCGGGCGGTGGCTATACGACCGAGTTACTGGCACGGACAGTCGGGCCGAGCGGCAAGGTCTGTTCGCAAAACGGCACCTTCTCGCCCGCTTTCAAGAAGGGCGAGGAGGCCTGGAAGGCGCGGCTCAAGGAGCCTGGTATGAGCAACGTGGTCGAGCTGCAAAAGCCGTTCGATCATCCTGACGACATCCTGCCGGTCCCGCCCGAATCGCTCGACGCGGTGATCATCGACATGAACTACCACGACCTCGTGGGCCGCGGTTACGACCGCACTAAAATCAACGCGGCCGTGTTCAAGGCGCTCAAACCGGGCGGCGTCTACGGCGTGATCGACAACAGCGCAGCGCCCGGCTCGGGCGCACGCGACGCCAACACGCTGCATCGTATCGACGAGGTGTTCGAGACGAACGAGATAAAACAGGCCGGCTTCAGGCTGGCGGCGGTTTCCCCCGTGCTGCGCAATCCCAAGGACGATCGGACCTGGTTCGTAATGAAGCATCGCGGCGAACAGGACCGTTTCGTGCTGAAATTCGTGAAGCCGCGAGGCGCCGGCGGCATCGGCGCGGGACTGCCACACTGAGCGTCGCACTTTTTTCGGGGGCAGATTTCTCCCGCGCAACGCGATATATGAATAGTTAAGCTATGAAAGACGAGGTCATACTATGAGAACTGGCTACATGCTGCTGTTCCAGAACGCCCATCAAGGGATGTCGGACGCCGAGATGGTGCGCCACGAGATGCGTATCGCGGAACTTGCCGAGCCGCTGGGCTTCGACACCATCTGGAGCGCCGAGCATCATTTCGACTCCTACTCGATGCTGCCCGACAACTTCCAGGTGCTCACTTACCTGGCCGGACGCACCAGCAAAATTCATCTCGGCACCGCCGCGGTGATCCTGCCATGGAACGATCCTCTGCGGGTGGCCGAAAAGGTCTCGATGCTCGACGCGCTGTCCAACGGGCGCTTCATCCTGGGGCTGGGCCGCGGCCTCGCGCGAATGGAGTACCGGATTTTCAACATCGACATGAATGAGTCGCGCGACCGCTTCAACGAGTCGGCGAAAATGATCCTCGAGGCGCTGCGCACGGGCTACATGGAAGGCAAGGGGCCGTACTACAAACAGGCGCGCGCCGAGATTAAACCGCGTCCCGAGCGGTCCTTCGAAGGACGCCTCTATGGGGTCGCGATGTCGCCGGATACGGCGCCGGTGGTCGGCGAGCTGGGCGGCCGGATGATGTTCTTCGTCCAGTTCTCAATCGATCAGCATCTGCCCAGTGTGGAAATCTATCGCGAAGCTTTCCAAAAGTATCAGCATCGCGCGGCGCCGCCGCCGCTCGCGATCGATTTCACTTTCTGCGATCGCGACGCCGGACGCGCCGAGGAACTCGCGTGCCGCTACGCCGCGGGCTACTACCTCTCCGTGATCAAGCATTACGAGTTCAACGACGACTATCACGCCAAGCTCAAGGGCTACGAGAACTACGCCGACGCGAGCCGGCTGCTGCGCGAGACCGGGCTGGACAAGGCGGCCGAGGCTTACGCGATGGAGCAGGCGTTCGGGACGCCGCAGCAGGTGCTGGATAAGCTCGAGCGGCGCCGCGCCAAGCTCGGCGATTTCGAATGGAATGTCTGCGCCAGCTTCGCCGGGATGCCCTTCAAGGACGTCGAATCGAGCCTGCGGCTGCTCGCCAAGGAGGTCCTGCCCGAGGTCAAGCGCTGGGGCGAGGACAGCTTCGAGCCGCTGCGCGCGTCCGCATAGCGCAAGATCAACAAAGGTCGGAATCGCGAAAGCCCGCGGCAGCCGAGCCTGTCGCGGGCTTTCGCTTTGTCGGCCCGGCTCTTCCTGTCTGTCATCCCGAGCGAGTCTGCGAGGGGAGGACCCCGAATCTCTTATGTGCCAAAACTCTAGCTATACTCGCCCGGAAAGATCAGAATCCTTCGACTCGCGCAACGTTCGGTCAGAATGACTGAAGAGAAAAACGCTAGTAACGCATCGCGACCGTCAGCCAGAGGTCGCCGCTCGGATAGTAGAAAGCCGCGGCCTTGAAGGACGGCGGCGCGAACACCGGCCTGACGTTGTTCGAGAACGCGTAACCCTCTTTAGGCAGCCCGAACCAGTTGCGGTCGAACTTGCCGTTGCTGTTTTCGTCGTGAAACATGACGAGCGCGTATGTTCCCGGCGGGATTCCCGCGAATTCGCATACCGCAGCCTGGTCTTTGATCGGCGCCGCGACCTGCCTGAGCGCTCTGCTCGAATCGGAAGGAAAAGCGCTGGGCGTATCGAACAGCGTGCAAATCACCTGGCCGGTCGAATTGCGCAGATTAACCGCACGCACGTGCAAGACCGCACCGGCGGGCGTGGCTTGCGCCGCTGGCGTCGCGGCCGCGGGCATTGCCGATGCGGGCGTCGCCGCCGCAGCGAGTAGCATCAGGATGCTGGCCAGAGTGCCGGCTATAATCGCCATGTGCAGATCGCGCTGCGCCTGTCCGCGCCGCGCTATATTCCGGCGCACGTTTCATATCGCGCTATCGAACTATCTGATTAGCGACCGCATTGACCGCCATCGGGACGCCCATTTTGCCGATTCGGACTCGCATCGCGTCCCGCGATGCACCGTTGATACGTATCGGCGCGCCAACGGTTTCCGAAAATTCGAGCGCTCACGCGGCCGCGAGGATCTCTTTGGCGCGCTTGAGGTCCTCGGCAATCTGCGCGGCCAGCGCCTGTCCCGATTCGAACTTGCGCTCGCCGCGGATCCGCTCGACGATCTCGAGGCGTATTTTCGCGCCGTAGATGTCGCGGTCGAAGTCGAAAATATGCGCCTCGATCGTGCGCGTTGGCTCGGCGAACGTCGGCCGCATCCCGATATTGGTTATCGACGCAAACGCGCCGTCGGGCAGGATCACCCGCGTCGCGTAAACCCCGTCGGGCGGCAGGCATTCGGTTGCAGAGTTGAGATTGGCGGTGGGAAAGCCGATGGTGCGGCCGCGCTCGCGTCCATGGACGACCGTGCCGCTCAGGAAATGGTTGCGGCCGAGCAGCCGCGCCACCGTGCGCATCTCGCCCGCCGCGATCAGCTCGCGCATCCGCGTCGAGCTCACGACCGCGCCCTCGACCGTCACCGGACCGACCACGACGGTCTCGAACCCCATCCGCCGTCCCAGTTCGGCCATCACCTCGGCGTTGCCGGCGCGGGCGTGGCCGAAACTCACGCTGTGCCCGACCACCACCTCGCGTGCGCCGATTTTGCCGAGCAGATAGTCGCGCACGAACGCGGCGGGCGTGAGCTGGCTTAGCGCGGCGGTAAACGCAATGACGATTACCCCGTCGATTCCTGAGGCGCGCAGCAATTCGAGTTTGTCTTCCGGCGCGAGGATGAGCCGCGGCGCGCGCGCGGGCGCAAGCACCTTGGCCGGCAGCGGATCGAAAGTCAGGGCGAAAGCGGTGCCGGAGGCGGCGCGCGCGCGATCGATCGCGGTCTTCAAGATGGCGCGATGGCCGAGGTGGACGCCGTCGAAGTTGCCGAGCGCCACCACGGGATGCGGATGCGGCGGAAGCTGGTCGATATTGCGAATTATTTCCATCGGTCAAAGCGTGTCTGGCCGCGCGTCGCCGCTTGGGTGGGCGGTGGCGCGGCGCCCCGTCATCTACTGCACGGACGCGACTTGCTCGCGGTCAGTTGCTCGCCATGCTTTTCATCATCGCGTCGGCGGCCGCGGCCTCGGGCGTGCCCGGATGGTCGCGGACCAGCTTCTGCAGCGTGAGGCGAGCATCGAGCGAGTCGTTCGTGCGCAGGAACGCCTGCGCCTCGCGCAACTGTGCGCTGGCGGCGAAGCGGCCACGCGGATAGCGCATCGCAAGGTCGTTGAACTGCAGGATCGACTGGTTGTAATTCGATGGGTCGCGCGCGCCCAACTCGAACAGCGCGTTGGCCGAGAAATACTCCGCCGGCTCGGCCAGCGGCGACTTGGGATGCGCGCGCTGGAAAGCCTGGAATTTAGCGACCGCATTGGGATACTTGCCGGCTTTCATATCGACGAGGCCGTCGCGATAGATACGCGAGCCCGGCTCCGTGCTGTTGCCCGCAGTCGCCAGTTCTTGGTCGAGCGCCGACTGCCATCCAGTCACCGCCGGCATCGGCGCTGCCGCCGCCGGCGCCTCGCCCTCATTTTCGCCCTCGGCCGGAGCTTCGCCTTCGGCCGGAGCTTCGCCTTCGTTTGGAGGCACCGAGGCGCTTTGCGCCGCACCGGGGCCGCCACCGGGCGCGGCGCCCGGAGCACTGGGGGCGCCTGGCATTCCGGGAGCGCCCGGCGCGCCCGGAACAGGTGGACCGCCCGGAACGCCCGGCGCACCCGGGACGGGCGGGGTGCCGGCGGCAGTGGCGTTGACTTGGGATTCGAGCTTAGCGATGCGGTCCTTGAGCGCGGCGGTCTGGCTCGAATTGCTGTCGGCGCCGTTGTGCTGCAACTCAGTGATGCGGTCGTTGAGTCGCGCGATCTGGTCGTGCATCGCGGCCATCTGCTGCTGATCGTTGGCGATCATCTCGCGCATTCCTTGCTCGTTCTGCGACACCTGATCGATGTCCGAGCGCGCGGCGCATCCGCCGGCGCCGAGCGCCATCGCGAGCAACCCCACGAAGGCCGCCAATCCGAGCATCCGGTTATTGAGCATGCGCGCCGCCGTCCGTGCTACTGCTGAACCACGAAGTGATCGCGTCGGTTTTGTGCCCAGCATTCGTCGGTGTCCTCGGTGCATACCGGCAGTTCCTTGCCGTAGCTGATGGTTGACATGCGGTCGGCCGCGATACCCAGGGTTTCGAGATAATCCTTGGCCGCCTGGGCGCGCTTGGCGCCGAGCGCGATATTGTACTCCTCGGAGCCGCGATCGTCGCAATGGCCTTCGATTTGGATGCGCGTGCCTGAATTCTTGGTTATCCAGTCGGCGTTGGATTTCAGGATCTCGCCGTCTTGCGCGCGAACCGAATAGTCATTGTAGTCGAAATGGATATCGCTGAGCGGCCCTTGGCCGTTGGCATCCAGCGTTCCCTTTTGAAACCGGTTGAGCGAGCTGCTGCCATTGGGGCCCAATCCGTTCTCGCCGATCCCGCCGGAGCCGCCCGGCCCCCCCGCTCCTGCGCCGGCGCCGCTCTGCTTCGACGAGCATCCGGCTACCATCGCCAGCATCATCGCCGCCGCGACCATCGAGGTAAGTCGTCCGAGGCGCCGTCCGTTATCCACCAAGCCACCACGACCACGTGGGAGAAGTGTCATTGCCCTCATCCTCCATCAAGGCAGAAATAACTTTGCCGGTTTGCGATTGCGTATTGACCTGCATCAGGTAAAGCCGTTCGTGACCCCCGCGGGTCGAGCTGAAAATCAGATAGCGCCCGTCGGGTGACCAGCACGGCGACTGATTGGAGCGCGCATCCTCGGTCAGTTGCGTTGGCCGACCGCCAGCGGCCGGGATAATGAATATGTTAAACCCGCCCGAACGGCTCTGATAGGCCAGCCATTTGCCGTCAGGCGAGAACGAGGGCGAGGTGTTGTAGTCGCCTTGGAAGGTGACGCGCCGGGCTGCGCCGCCGCCTAGGTTCATCACGTAAATCTGCGGCGTGCCCGAGCGGTCGGAGGTGAAGGCGAGCTGTCGGCCGTCGGCCGAGAACGCCGGATTGACGTTGATCGCGCGTCCTTCGGTGAGCTGGCGGATTTCCTCGCCGCTGCGATCGAGCAGGAACAGATTGGTATGGCCGCCGTTCTCGACCGCCGCAACTATCCGGCTGCCGTCGGGCGAGAGCGCGCCGCCGATCACATTGCCATGCGGGCTTCCGATTCTGACTTCGGTGCGCCCGGCCACGTCGAACAGGAAAAGCGCCGGCGCCCCGGTCTTGTAAGAAAGGTAGAGCACGCTCGCCGCGCTGCGCGCTAATTTCGGAAACAGATTGATGGTCGGGTTGTCGGTGACACGGAACAGGCCGCCGCCGTCGGGCGCGGCGAGATAGATTTCCTTGAAGCGGCCGCCGCGCGTCGAGACGAAGGCAATCCGGGTGTCGAACGGCCCCTGGATGCCGGTCACTGCCTTGAGCACCGAGTCGGCAAAGCGCCGCGCCATCTCCTCCACGTCGCCGGGTCCGCCGGAAAAGCGCGTGCCGAACATCCGGCGCTGCTGGGCGACGTCGAACATCAGCGCCTCGATTGACACCTGGCCGCCGCTGACCGTTACCGCGCCCTTGACCAAGAAGTCGGCGTTGAGCGAGCTCCAATCGCCGAAATTGAACTTGCCCAGGTCGTAGCCCGAGTTCTGCGGGTCCTCGATATACGACTTGGGCGAGATGATGGAGAAGAAGCCGCTCAGTTCGAGGTCGCGGCGCAGGATCCTCGCGAAGTCGTGCGAGGCCGTGCCCTGATCGTCGCCGCCGAGGTTCTTGAACTCCGAGACCGCGATCGGCGCGACGGTCGCGCCGGGGCCGCTGATCGTCATGTGTATCGGCTGTGCGTGCACGGCGCGGTCGCCAGCGAGCGATAGCAGCACGAGTGCCGTCAAGGTCGAGATGAACCGCCTGATCATATTATTCCGTCAAGGCATTCGGGCCTGCCGCGCGCGCGTCGCGCCCACCCGTCCGCCGCCTCTCCTTCCCCCCTACGATTTCAACTCACCCAGCTTGAACTCCGCCTCTACGCCTTCACCGAACTCGGGGCGGTATTTTTCCGGCGGCGGCGGAAACGGCGCGGCGCGCCGGATTGCGCGAATCACCGAATCATCGAACGCCGGGTCGCGCGAGCTCTGCGTCAGTTTGACGCCGGTCAGATTACCGTCGGAGCCAATCGCAAAATGCACGCTGGTGGTCAGGTCTCCGCTCCCACCGACGTAATTCCACGCTTTCTTAATCCTATCCTGTACCGTCTGATAGTAGAGCAGAAACTGCGGGTCCTGTTGAATCCCCATGCTGCCCTTTCCGCTCCCGACGCCATAGCCCTCGCCCTCACGCGCGACGTTGGCGACCACGGGCCCACCGCCCGCCGGACCGCGCGCGTGGGTTTTTTCCGCCGCCGCTCGCTCCTCCGCCAGATGCTCCTTGAGCAGATTCTGACGCAAGGCGGCGAGTTGCTCCTTGACCCCGGGAGTCGGCTCGGCGCGCGCGATCACGACTTCATTCGGCTTGGGCCGCGAGTGTGCGCCGTGTTTTGGCACGGGTGTCGGCGTTGGCAGCGGCCGGCGATGGTGCGGGGTGGGCGTCGGCCGCGGAGTCCGTTTATGCGTTGGCCGGGGCCGGGGAGTCGGTTTCGGTGTGGGCGCGCGAGTAGGTTCCGGCGTGGGCTCCAGTGTCGGCTCTGCTGTGGGCTCTGGCGTTGGCTCAACGGTGGGCTCGGGCGTCGGTGGCGGCGTCGGCTCGGGCGTCGGGGTGTAGCCCATGTTGAGCGCGATTACTGTCTTATCGTTGTCGGGCGCGTTTGGCGGCGGCGGCGGCTTGTGTTGCTCGACTGCCGGCTTCGGCGGTTCCGTGCGATGCTCGGGATGCGACTGATCCTGAGTCAGACGCGGCAGATGCGTGCCGAGATCGCCGGCCGGGATGTTGTCGACGATCTTCACCGTGTAGCCGGGCGGGGTCGTATCGGGATGGTGAAAATATGCCGGCAGGATGACCAGGACCAGGGCGAAGAACACCGCATGGCCCACCGCGGACAGGATGATCGCCCCGGCGTAGCCCAGACGCGAGGACCGATCACGGCCATCAAGGCTTGGCGCTGCCACCGAGCGATCCGCCCGCCGCCGCGTCCGCGCCCGCCTGCGGCATCTCGGTCACCATCCCGACGTTTTCGATTCCCGCCGCCTTGATCGCCGCCATCGTCTTGATCACCGCGCCATAGGACACTTGCTCATCGGCGCGCACGAAGACTTCGCGGTCGGGCCGCGCAACCGCGATCGCCTGGAGCTTCTCGGTCAGCTGGTCGAGCCCGAGCTTCGTGTCATTAAGGTAAACTTCGTCGTTGCGGGTGATCGAGACCACGAACTGCTCTTCCTTGCCCGGCAGCGCGGAAGCCCTGACCCGCGGCACGCTGACCTCGACGCCCTGCTGAATCATCGGCGCGGTGACCATGAAGATGACCAGCAGCACCAGCATCACGTCGACCAGCGGCGTGACGTTGATTTGCGAGGCCAACTGCCCGCGCTGTCCCGAATCGAAAGCCATCCGTATTGCGCCCCTTGGGCCCGGCGTCCCTCAGGACAAAAAATGCCGCTCGGCGATGTTGAGAAACTCGGAGGTGAAATTTTCCATCTCGATCGAGAGTTCACGCACCCGGGCGATGAAATAGTTGTAGAGCATCTGCGCCGGAATCGCGGCGACCAGGCCGATCGCGGTGGTAATGAGCGCTTCGGCGATACCTGGGGCGACGGCCTGGATATTCGAGGAGTGGGCCGCAGAAAGGCCGATGAACGCCGTCATGATTCCCCACACCGTGCCGAACAACCCGATGAACGGGCAAGTCGAACCGGTGGTGGCGAGAAACGTGATGCCCTTTTCGAGCTTGGTGGTTTCGACGTTAGCCTGCCGGCGCATCGCGCGCGTCACGTTCTCGACTCCACCCAGGTCGGTCGAAAAGCCGCTCTCGGCGCCCACCGCCTGGCGCTTGGCGCGCGTGAGTTGAAGCAGTTCCTGGTAGCCGGCGCGAAACACCTGGGCAACGGGACTGCGGGTCAGGCCGACGCTGCCGCTATGAATCGCGGCCAGGTTCTTGGATTCCCAGAAGAGCGAGATAAACCTCTCGGATTCGCGCCGGGCGTGGGAAATCTGGTTGAGCTTGTAGACGATGATCCCCCAACTCACCACCGAGAAGAGTACCAGCGTCCACAACACCACCTGCACTACCGGGCCCGTTCCCAGCAGCAGGTCAGCCACCCCCATCGTGCCGGGGCCGCCTAACTCATGGGGCATACCGCATCCGCTCCACCCGCTTGTTAGAACGTAACCAGACGGATTTCGTTGCAATCAATTTACGTGGTGACTGGGGCGGGGGCAAATCGCTTTCGCGCCCGCGGCGTTTTGCTGAGGCTTTGAAGACTGCGGCGTCTCGCGTATGGACTTGCTCCTACGATTCGCCGCGGGCGAAAGCGATGAGTCGCGCCACGGCGCCATGCGTAGATAATACCCTACCTGCTGGCGGAAATTGTGATAGATTTATTTGCAGTAACTTGGCCGGCGAAGTGCCGGCGTTTAGATGGCGGGGACTTGTCTAATCGGGACCCATTGCGGGTACTCAGGCTGAGACCCTAGGGAGGATTGCGCTGTGGCGATCAGGATCGGAATCAACGGTTTCGGGCGAATCGGCCGGATGGCCTTTCGGGCGATGCTGAACAAAAAAGAGGTCGAGGTCGTCGCGGTCAACGACATCACCGACGCCCCGACGCTGGCCCATCTGCTCAAGCATGACTCGGTACACGGCTCGCTCAAGCATCAGGTCAAGGCCGAGGGCAATCAGATCATGCTCGACGGCCACGCCTTCCGCGTTATCGCCGAGCGCGATCCGGCCAAACTCCCGTGGAAGGAACTCAAGGTCGACGTCGTAATCGAATCGACCGGCCTGTTCACCGCGCGCGAAAAAGCCGCGCTCCATCTGAGCGCGGGCGCGCGCAAGGTCGTGATCAGCGCGCCGGCCGACGGCGTCGACGTGACGCTGTGCATGGGCGTCAATCAGCAGGCCTACGATCCGTCCAAACACGACGTCATCTCCAACGCTTCCTGCACCACCAACTGCCTCGCGCCGGTCGCCAAGGTGCTGCACGAAAACTTCGGCATCGTGCACGGCCTGATGACCACGGTGCACGCGTACACCTCCGACCAGATGCTCCAGGACGGGCCGCATAAGGATCTGCGCCGGGCGCGCGCCGCCGGGCTCTCGATGGTGCCGACGTCGACGGGGGCGGCCAAGGCGATCGGGCTGGTGCTGCCGATGCTCAAAGGCAAGCTCGACGGCATCGCGATCCGCGTGCCGACGCCCAACGTCTCGGTGGTCGACCTTACTGCGGCAGTCGAACGCGACGCGGAGGAAAGCTCGGTCAACGCGGCGATGAAGAAGGCATCCGAGGGCGAATTGCGCGGCATCCTCGCCTACAGCGACGAGCCACTGGTCTCGATCGACTTTAACGGCAACGCCCACTCCTCGATCTTCGACGCGCCGCTCACCAAGGTGCTGGGCAAACGCCTGGTCAAGATTTTTTCCTGGTACGACAACGAATGGGGTTACTCCAACCGCCTGGCCGACGTGACCGCTTTCGTCGCAAGCAAGATCTGAGCGGGCCGAGGCGCCGCGATGCCCGCGCTCGAGGTCACGCAGCTTCAGCTTGACGGCCGCAAGGTGCTGGTGCGCTGCGATTTCAATGTGCCGCTGCACGAGGGGCGGATTGCCGACCCCGCGCGCATCGACGCGAGCCTCGACACCATCCGCTACATCCTCGGCCACGGCGGCGCGGCGGTGCTCTGCTCGCACCTGGGACGGCCCAAGGAACGCACGCCCGAACTGAGCCTGAAGCCGGTCGCGGAGCATTTGAGCACGGCCTTGGGGCGCAAGGTCGCGCTCGCACCCGACTGTATCGGCGAGGTCACGCTGGGCCTCGTTGCGGCGCTTAAGCCGGGCGGCGCGCTGCTGCTCGAGAACCTGCGCTTCCATCCTGAAGAAGAGGCCAACGATCGCGATTTTTCCCACGAACTCGCGCGCGGCAAAGACCTCTACGTCAATGACGCGTTCGGCTCGGCGCATCGCGCGCACGCCTCGACCGTTGGGGTGACGCGCTTTCTCGCGGAGCGCGCCGCGGGTTTCCTGATGATGCGCGAGCTCAAGGCGCTGAGCGCGCTTACTCACGACCCGGCGCACCCATACGTCGCGATTCTCGGCGGCGCCAAGGTGTCCGACAAGATTGGAGTGATCCGCAACCTGATGGCCAAGGTGGACGCAATTTTGATCGGCGGCGCGATGGCTTACACGTTTCTGCGCGCACGCGGAGTCGAGGTCGGCCGCTCGCGGGTCGAAGCGGACAAGCTCGAGCTCGCGGGCCAGCTGATGGCCGAGGCCGCGCACCGCGGCGTCGCGCTGATGCTGCCGATCGACCACGTGGTCGCAGCCGCGCCCGACGCCGGCACGGCTGAAACGGTGGAGACGATCTCGTACGACCGGATGGGCCTCGATATCGGGCCGCGCACGGCCGAGGAATTCATCGCGAAGCTTCAGGACGCGAAGACCGTGGTATGGAACGGGCCGCTGGGCTACTTTGAGCTGGAGGCATTTGCTCGCGGTACGCTCAAGGTGGGCGAGGCGCTGGCGAATATGGCGGGTGTCTTCAGCGTAATCGGCGGCGGCGACACCGCCGCGGCGCTCGCCAACCAGCCGTGGTCCGAGCGCTTCAGCCATATCTCGACCGGCGGCGGCGCGACGCTGGAGTATCTCGAAGGTATCGAGTTGCCGGGGGTCAAGGCGCTCGAGAGCCAGGGCTGAGCGAAGCGGCCGCGCCGCTGCGAAATCGGAACCGGAAAATTATTTAACTCGCGGAGAGAGCGCGATGCGCAGGAAGATGCTCGCCGGAAACTGGAAGATGAATCTCACGCCGAACGAGGCGCGCCAGCTGATCCGCGCGCTCCGGGCGGAAATCGACCCCGAAGCGGCGGCGCTCGCGCGCGACCGTGACGTGCTGATAGCGCCGGCCGCGGTCGCGCTCGCGGCGGCCGCGCAGGAACTCGCCGGATCGAGCATCGCGCTCGCCGCGCAGAACATGCACTACGAGGACAAGGGCGCGTTCACCGGTGAGGTGTCGGCGCCGATGCTCAAGGCGCTCGGTGTCACCCACGTCATCCTGGGCCACTCCGAGCGCCGCCACGTCTTCGGCGAAAGTGACGAGCTGATAAATCGCAAGGTCCTTGCAGCGGTCAAGCATCGGCTGGTGCCGGTCCTGTGCGTCGGCGAAACCCAACAGGAGCATGACGGTGGCCATACCACCGCGGTCGTCCTGCGCCAGACGCAAAACGGGCTGATGGGGCTCGACGGGCGCGAGGCGGCGCGTGCGATTATCGCCTACGAGCCGGTATGGGCGATTGGCACCGGCCGCACCGCGACCCCCGCTCAGGCCGCGCTCGCCCACAGCGTGATTCGCGAAGCGATTGGTGACAACTTTGGCCCGGAGTGCGCCGCCGCGGTACGAATCCTCTATGGCGGCAGCGTCACGGCGGAAAATGTCGACGGACTCGTCAACACCCATGATATTGACGGAGCTTTGGTCGGAGGGGCAAGCTTAAAGGCTGACTCGTTCGCGCGCATCGTGCGGGCGCGAGTCGGCTGAAGCTTACAAGGCTAGACTATCAAGATGGTTACGATCGTTGTCGGGATTCATGTCGTGATCTGCCTCGCGCTGATCATTGTGATCCTGCTCCAGCAGGGCAAGGGCGCGGAGATTGGCGCGGTGTTCGGCGGCTCGAGTCAGACCGTATTCGGCGCCACCGGCGCGGGCAATGTGCTGACCAAGGCCACGTGGGCGATGGCCGCGATGTTTTTCGCGACCTCGATTTTCCTCGCCTACGCCTCGACGCGGCGCTTCACCGGCAGTATCTTCGGGTCCGGGAGTGGGACGAATCGGAGAGTCGTTCTTCCGGCTAAGCCGGGAGTGCCGCCAGTGCCGTTAGTTCCAGCGGCACCGGCAAGCCATGCTCCCGCTGCACCGGCTGCGGGAGTTCCGGTTCCGATGTCCGCACCGGCGGCCCCGGCCGCTCCGGCCAACCACGCCAGGCCGGTTGCGCCGAGACCCTAGGCGAAGCAGCGCGCGGAGTTATAATTAATTCGTTATTTGAGAGCCGCACGCGAGGCGCGGCCAATGAGTGCGCGGGTGGTGGAATGGCAGACACGCGAGTTTGAGGGGCTCGTGGTAGAAATACCGTGCGGGTTCAAGTCCCGCTCCGCGCACCAGTAATCTTACCCATCGTCCGTTGTTTGGCGTTGCTTACAGGAACCTGATCTCGGTTCCAGGTGGATAATATCCTCTGCGCCGACCAGGGCCGCGAGCCTCAACTAAGGATCCCTGCTCCATCGGCCGAAGCGTCTTGACCTTAAGATGCATTACCTCCGAAAAGGACGTTTCCACTAGAACGAACCGCTCCACCGCGTCTATGGAAATCCAGTCCTTGTCGCGAAAGTGATCTCCAAGAAGTTTACGCAGAACTCGTAAGTCAGGCTCAAGTTGAAACAGAGTGATCTGGTCAGGATTCGTCCGATCAGAGAAAGCGCTACCACCCCCGGGGTCTGCCTTCCACATCGCTTGCTTCATTTGGCTAAGGCCTTCCAGATGATTCGTTCCGAAGTAAAGGAAGTAATCCGTGCGATTACTTTTGTTGATCATCTGGAACTCGCGAACATATCCGAATCTCGCCGCAGTTTGCAGTTGATTGCGATAAAGATCTGCGATTCTGTCACGTCGGCTCACTGGATCACGGTCATCTAAAATTTCTCTCCATCGAGGGGTTCCAAAGAGCGCGTCATATTGAGGTCCAAGAGCGGGATGACTAAGAAATCGGTTGATTTCCTCATACATAAACGTAATGAAGCACTCGCACCGCGGATTCCTTGCAATGCGAGTGATCAGACTCAGCGGGATATCTTTAAAGCCGAACGGATCCAGAAACGCGAATGTGGGTGATAGTTGTTTGCCTTGAGCGTCAAGCTCGTCAAGCAGTTGAGTGGATAGCGACGCGAACGGTCCTTCCAAGACCTTTGTAGTTACCCAGGAAAATCGGCGATACTTCTTCAGGGCCGTTTCCAAGGCAACTGCCCTATCATGGTTTTGCTCCACAAACGTGAATAGAAATTCCCTTTGATGATGGGATTTCTGAAAGTGTGGATGGCTGATGAGGGTGTCGAGTGCGATGAGGGAAGAGCCTTTCTCACCGTTCTCATAAGAACCTGGTCCTGCAAAGCCGTCCAGAAAATGTATGCACCCGTTGTACCTTGCCATTATTGGCAGCCAGGCCTGCAGATACTTTTCGAGAATTAAATGCTTTATTCGTGTGTGAGGCTCTATCCTCCAGAGGGTGGTTTTCGGCGCGGGCACTTGCGTTCACGAATTAACTCTTAACGGTACCCGGGAGGAGTTATTAGGCATTTCATCCCAGGTACGGCCCGCTAAAATACGACCGCCGGACTTCGGTGTGCGCCCTCCCCACTGCTTGAAGAAAAATGGCACCCCTGCCGCTACGCATTGGTTTCTTATACCTGATACCCATTGCGGCTCCATCGGGCGCGCGTGCGGTCCGCTCTCGCCGCCAACGATAACCCACTGGATCCCTTGTAGCGCCAACTTCGGCATTGGTCCGAGCAATGGCTCTATCGATAGAAATCTGATCGCCGCTGGCACCTTGCGGAGGTATTTTATTCTATTAACGTAGTCCGCATTTTCGACCGAAACGCCCTGCCATACGTTACATGGCCATTCTAGATCAGAAGCCAATCCTGCGAGACGCGTCGCTCGTTTAGTCAGTACCTGGAATATGTGCCAGTGAGCTTGCCTCATCACGGAAAAAACTTGGTGGATGAAATATTCCGGCACTGTCTCGTGAAAGAGATCGCTCATACTGTTTACGAAAATGCGCCGCGGCTGCTTCCACTTGAGCGGCAGAGCGAGTTGATCGGGATGTAGGGTGAGGTCAAACCCGTTATGGTATCGGGGATTCCCCATCGCCTTCAGCCGAGCGGCCAACCTTTCGGCGTAGCAATGCTTGCATCCGGGGCTGAGTTTGGTGCAGCCCGTTACAGGATTCCACGTGGCATCGGTCCACTCTATAGCCGATTTGTCTCCCATGGTGCCTCTCCTGTTCCCTATCCTTCAGGCGGGCGAATATTCAAGTGCCACACTTTGAACGGCGACTAGAGGCGCCACGGCGCGTCAGCTTCTAGCGCACCCCCAGCGCGAGCTGCGTGCCCGGCGCGATCGCGGGCGCGGCGGCGCGGGCAGGCTTGCGCCGGTCCCGATGATCCACCGTAAAACCGTACTTCGCGCGCATCCGATCGAAGACGGCGCCGATTCGCTCGTCATAGCCGCGCGGCGCATAGACCGCGCGGGCGTAGAACTCATCGATTCGTCCCGCCACCTCGGGAAAGTGCTCCTTGATGAACGGGATGAAACGGCGGGCCGCCGAAGGCTTCAAGAAGAGCGAACGCCACCACACCGCGCTCGCCCCGGCGCGCCGCGCCGCGCGCACCACGCTTTCGATCGCCGCCGGCGCGTCGGTCAGCCCCGGAATCACCGGCATCATCAGCAGGTTGCAGCGGATACCCGCGCGGCTCAATTCGGCGAGCGCGCGCAGGCGCAGCTGCGGACGCGGCGCGCGCGGCTCCAATGTGCGCTGGAGGCGGCGGTTGAGCGTCATCAGCGAGAAGTTGACGCTTATCTTCGAGCGCGAATTGATAGCGCAAAGCAGGTCGAGGTCGCGTACTACCAGCGCCGATTTGGTGGTGATCGAAAGATCGAGCCCGCCAAGTTGCGCGAACACTTCGAGCATCGAGCGCGTCAGCCCGTACTTGCGCTCGGCCGGCTGGTAGGGGTCGGTCGCCGTACCGATCGCAATCGGGTCCGAGCCTAGGGGCGTGCGCGAGAGCGTGTGCGAGAGCACCTGCGCGGCCATCCTTTTGACGAAGATACGCCGCTCGAAGTCCATCGGATCGCGCAGTTCCAGGAACTCGTGGGTATAACGCGCGTAGCAATAGACGCATCCGAACTCGCATCCGCGGTACGGATTGATCGTCCATCGAAACGGCATCCGCGGGTTCTCGCAGCGGTTGAGGATGGTGCGCGCGGACATCTCGATGAATTCGACGTCGCGGGTGGCCGTAAGGGGCGTCGCGTCGTAGATGGAGTCGTCGAAAAGCGCGGTTGATGCGTATTTCATCGCATCAGTTTCGCTGTTTCTTCGCTATAGAGTCAAGTCTGATAAACTGAAAAGCGGAGTCACAAAAATAGTGAGGCCCGCAGGGAATTTAGCTCAACCTGCGAGCCTCGTCGCCAGCCACGACCGGCTGACTAGACCTATTCTGTCACACAATTAAAGACGTTTCAACGATACTAAAGTTAACGCTGAACGTATTATCTCAACTAAACTGCTATGTTTTGACCGGTGTCGAGCAACCGATTCGCCTGCGGCTAGGGCAGCGCTACCAAGTCGTAGGCGGGCGGCAGACGCTCGCCGATCAGCATCGCGCTCGCGGCCATCTCGCGCGTGCGGATAACCGAACCTTCCGTCGTGACCGCGAAGAAATCGCCTTCGTTTTCCGGGTCGGCCCTAAAGCGCATCACCATCCCGCGCTCGGGCAACGCGTCGTCGCCCAGCGCCTCGAAGCTCTCGCCGGCATCGAGGCTGCGAAACATGACAGCGTCGGCGCCCGACGGCCCCGTTGACCAAAACGGCGGTGGACCTGCCGCCGCGGCGGTAAACACCCGGCTCGTCTCTCCGGCCGCGACGAACAGAGGCACCGTGTAGCTGCGGCAGAAGCCGCGCTTGATTTTGCTCCACGAGCTGCCGCGATTTTCGGAGACGTAGAATCCCGCGCCGGTGGTCGCATAGAGGCGTTTGCGGTTTTGCGGATCGACGGCGACACAGTGCACGTCTTCGTAGAGCCCCTTGTTGAGCAGCTCAAAGCTCTGGCCGCGGTCGAGCGAGCGCGCGACGCCGCCCTCTTCCACACCGACGTACATGGTCATTGGGTCGTGCGGATCGAAGGCTATCGAGCGGACGTGCGGAATATGCGGCGCCGGGGGAAAACTCCAGCGGTCGCGGCCCGGCAGCTTGAGAAATGCGACGCACTCGCGAAACGTGCGCCCGTGATCGAGGCTGTGCAGCAGCCGCGCGTGCGAGGTCCCGATAAAGATCTCGCCCGGCCCGTCCGGCGGCGCCGCTATTGCCCATACGTCTTCGTTGCGCGCGATGCCGGGCGTGATATCGGCCCAGGTGCGACCGCCGTCGTTCGATCGCGCGAGCGCCACGCGGCCCCGCGCACTGCCCATGTGCGTGTGGTCGACGGAACCGGCGTAAATCGTTCCTGGGTCGCGGCAGTCCTGCGCCATGCACCACACCGACGGCGGATCCGCGAGCACCATTAGCGGCTTGCCCTTGCGCTCGGCGTCAAGGACCACGATCCCCTTCGACGTACCTATGCAGAGTTTCATCCTCGCACCCCTCTACCCCTTGCGAACCGCGATCTTTCGCGCGCGCTGCGGCTCTCAATCCTACGGCGCGGCAGCGTCGAAAGCATCAGTGACGCTCCCGGCTTTTGTCATCCTTTGTCTTTAATTACGTGAGAAGTATCGAGGTGCGCAGCCGGCCGCCCGCAGCAAGTTCCTGCGGGGCGACTTTTTTCGGGCTCGAATCGAAACGCACCCGCCGCACCAGCATCGTTGCGCCCTCCAGCGCCACCCGCATCCCGCCCGTGTCGATCGAGACCACCGTGCCCGCCGGACTTTCACTGCGCCGGTTTTCCAGTATCGGCTCGTAAAGCCGCAGCCGCTCGCTGCCCGCCGCCGCATACGCGCCCGGCTGCGGATCGCATCCGCGCACCAGGTTGAAGACCTCCCGCGCGCTCCGCGTGAAATCGATCCTGGCGTGCTCGTCGCGGCATGGCGGTTCGTAGGTCGCGCGGCTCTCGTCCTGCGCTATCGCCGGCGCGCCCCCCGCCTTGATGAGGTCGATCGCCTCGCCCATGGTCTCGATGCCGAGCGGGAAGAGGCGGTTGAAGTACAGCGATCCGACGGTGTCTTCATCGCGAATCGGTTCGCTCCGCTGCAAGAGAATCGGTCCGGTGTCGATACCCTTGTCGGGCCAGAACCAGGTCACCCCGGCGTGCGCGTCGCCCATGATGAGGGTCCAGTTGATCGCGCTGGCGCCGCGATGGCGCGGCAGGAGCGAGGGATGAAAACAGATAGACTTGTGCCGCGGCGCGTAGAGGATGCGCTCGGGCACGATCAGCGTCACGAACGCCATCACCAGCAATTCCGCCTCGATTGCGCGGAACTGTGCGAAAGCCTCTTCGCTCTTGAAGGTCGCCGGCTGGCTGAGCGGCACGCCGAGCGAGAGCGCCTTGGTCTTCAGCGGGTCGGCGCGGCCGCCGGGCGGGTCGGGCGGCGCAAAGACGTGGACGATCTCTTCGCCGCGCGAATGGAGCACCTCCAGGGCGCGCTCGGCAAACGCCGCCTGTCCGATGAGCGCGATGCGCACCGTTAAACCTCCGCTGCGATGTTCGGCACTGAAGCCACGCTACCAAATAGATCATCGAGTGGCACGCCCCGGCGCTAACGCATTCGGCGCTTCCGTCCACAGCGTCTGCGGGTTGGCATGCGCGCGCGTTCCCGTTGTATAGGTGAGGCGGAAAAGTCGTTACCGGCGGGAGGAACCGCGATGCCAGATTACAGCCGCTACGAATTCATCAAGGTCGAGAAGGCTGAGCGCGTCGCCACCGTCACGCTCAACCGCCCCGACCGGCTCAACGCCGTCAACCCGGGACTGCATCACGAGCTGATGACGATTTGGAACGACCTTGCCGAGGACCGCGAGGTCAACGCGATCATCCTGACTGGCGCGGGCCGCGCCTTTTGCGCCGGCGGCGACGTCAAGGGGATGGCCTCGGGAACGCTCGCCAGCGCGAGTGGAGGCAAGGCGGAGCGGATCACCGCCGCCGAGGGGCGGCGGATCGTGCAGAACATGCTCGACGTCGAGCAGCCGATCATCGGCGCGATTAACGGCGACGCGGTGGGCCTCGGCGCGACGCTCGCGCTTTTATGCGACATCATTGTGGCGTCCGAGAAGGCGCGCTTTGCCGACACTCACGTCAAGGTCGGAGTCGTGGCGGGCGACGGCGGCGCAGTAATCTGGCCGCTGCTCATCGGACCCGCGCGGGCCAAGGAATTCCTGATGCGCGGGCATTTCGTCAACGGCGCCGACGCCTTCAAGATGGGGATGGTGAATTACGCGGTCGCACCCGAGCAGGTGATGGTGAAGGCGCGCGAGCTCGCGCAGGAGCTGGCCGACGGGCCGACCTATGCGATCCGCTGGAGCAAGCTCGCGGTCAACAAGTGGCTCAAGCAGCAGACCAATCTAATCCTCGACGCCTCGCTCGCCTACGAGATGGTGACCTTCACTACCGAGGACCATCGCGAGGCCGCGCGCGCCTTCGTCGAGAAGCGCAAGCCCAACTTCAATCGCGACTAGCCGGCGGCAGGTTGATCCGGGCCGCAAAAAAAAACGAACAGGAGAACGCGATGCGTAAAGACATCGAGATCAACGCCGAGGGCACGACTCTGCGCGGATGGTTCTACACGCCGGACCGGCAAAGCGGCAAAGCGCCGGCGATCGTGATGGCGCACGGCTTCTCTGCGGTCAAGGAGATGTACCTCGACCGCTTCGCCGAGCATTTCTGCGCGGCCGGATTGGCGGCCGTGGTGTTCGACAACCGCAACTTCGGCGCGAGCGACGGCGAGGTGCGCCAGGAAATCGATCCGTGGGCCCAGGTGCGCGACTATCGGCACGCGATAACCTGGACGCGCGCCCAGCGCGAGGTCAATCCCGAGCGCATCGGCGTATGGGGTTCGAGCTACTCCGGCGGCCACGCTCTGGTGGTCGGCGCGATCGATCGGCGGGTCAAATGCGTCGTCTCGCAGGTGCCGCTGATCAGCGGCTTTCGCAACGTCCAGCGCCTGGTGCGGCCCGACTTTCTCGGCCCGCTGCGCGCCCAGCTAGACGCCGATCGCGAAGCGCGCTTTCGCGGCGAAAAGCCCGCGATGATCGCGGTGGTCGCCGCGGACCCACAGGCGCCCTCGGCCCTGCCGACTCCCGACTCGTATCAGTGGTTCACCGACACCGGCCGCGAGCGTGCGAAATCCTGGCGCAACGAGGTCACGCTGCGCACGCTCGAAATGCTGATGGAGTACGAGCCCGGCAGCTACATCGCCAAGATAAGTCCGACGCCGCTGATGATGGTCGTCGCCGTGGGCGACACGTTGGCGGCCGCCGACATGGCAATCGCGGCTTACAACGACGCGC
Organism: uncultured delta proteobacterium; assembly: GCA_963734845.1. Lineage (GTDB taxonomy): Bacteria > Desulfobacterota > Binatia > Binatales > Binataceae > JAKAVN01. Next base: position 138,842 of record CAVTIS010000004.1, read on the forward strand.
TGGAACCCAAGCGCCTGGTGCTGCTCGAGGGCGGCCACTTCGACGCTTACATAGCCGATTTCGACAAGGCGGCGAACCCAGCGCGCGATTGGTTCGTGACGCACCTGATGCGCTGAACCGCACCCGCTTCATTCTCCTCTTGGGGTCATCCTGGGCGAAGGCTGCCGAAGTCGAGAGACCCCGGATCCTTTTTTGTCAGGGGGACACTCGCGATGGTCGCTCAGAAAAGGTCGGGGTCCTTCGACTCGCGCAACACTCGCTCAGGATGACTGAAGAAGGCTTCGCTCGAAAATTCACCAGCGCCACAGGATGACCGACGAGCGTAGCACCCGTCAGCGGCCCTTCAAGAAGTAGTCCTTCCACGCCGGGTACTTGTGCGCCATCGCTTCCGGGTCCAGCCGGCGCATCGCCTCGATCGCGTTCAGATAAGCGATCGCATTGGGAGGCGGTATCCGTCGCGCCACGGTCGGCACGGCGGCGGCGAACACCGGAGGCGGCAGCGGCGGCGCCGCCGGAGCCGCGCCCGGCCGCGCTGCCGCAAGCGTCAACACTTCCGCCGCGCTGTGAATAGGCGTGCGCGCCGCGACGTCGGCGGAGTACGGCGTCCCGGCCGTGAACTTGTCGGCGAGCATCCGCAGGATCGAAGTATGGTCCAGGGGCTGGCTGAAGCACGTTCCGGCGTCCACGAACGGCGAAACGACGATCGCGGGTACGCGCACGCCGGTGGTGGTGAACAGCGTGTAACTCTCGCCGTGATTCTGCGGAGTCACCAGCGCCAATGGCTCGACGTGATCGAAAAACCCGCCGTGCTCGTCGTAAGTGATGATCAACACCGACTTGCTCCAGAGTTGCGAATTGCCCGTGACTGCGGCATAGACGCGGCGTATCAGAGCTTGCCCGCGGGTTATCGGGGTCGTCGGATGATCGTCGTCAGCCTTGTCGGGCTCGGCGCCGTCGGTGTATTGCGGTTCGATGAAAATAACCTTGGGCAGCGTGTCGGGCGAGCGGCAGTCGGTGTCGAGCGCCACCAGGCCGCGGAAATGATTATCCCATATGTCGGCGACGATACGCTGTTGAACTTTCGGCATCAGCGCGAAGAACGGAAATCCCTCCGAGTAGACCCGCCAGCTCACGCCGCGCGCGTCGAGCCAGTCGTAGACCACGTCCTGGTCGTCAAATAGCTGGCTGATCGTGTGATCGCGCATCGTGTAGCCGCTCGTCGCCATCAGTCGGTTGGGCTGCGTGCTGGCCGGCAGGCAGGCGAACCAGTGATCGCAGACGCAGAACTGGCGCGCGAGGAAATCCGTAATCGGCACTTGCGCCGCGCCGTAGTATTGGCCCACCGGATACGGATCGGCGGCACTGACCGTGGCGTAGTCGGCAACGAAACCGGTCATCAGTTTGTCGCCCGGATTGAATCGCATCTGGTTGCGGATGTCTTCGCGTTCGTGCAGCGGATCGACCCGTAAAGCAGGGTCGGTGCGCGGAGCCGGAGCATAAGGCGCCGCGTTGAACACGTTCGCGTAGCCGGCTGCCGCCGCATTCGCGATTCCCACGATCTTCGGATTGGCCGCGTCGAGATAACCGAGCATGTGGTCGAACGAACGGTTCTCCATCATCAGGATGAAGATGTGTTCAATCTGATCGAGCGCCGACGCCATCGCGCTAGTTCCCCCTTTCGCGATCGAAGCCGCGCCGGCAACAGCTGAGACCAATTGACAGCGGCGGCTCCGGCCAGTTTAGTTGCCCTTACGATGAAGTCCACCGTGTTCGCTCCAATGCCGGACTTGACTCCAAGATCAGATTTAGAAAATCCCTCCCCTAATTGTCTTGGGGGAGGGTTAGGGTGGGGGTCTATCGGCGGTTCCGGATGTTTGTTGAGAACCGCCTTTTTTGATCCCGAAAAAATCGAAACGAGAAAGCGCCGCAGAGAAAAGACAACCGGCGCTTCCTCGCTCGCCCCCCGCCTCATTCCTCCCCCAAGACAAGAGGGGGAGGAGGTCAGCAGCATCGTGTTCGCGGATGGCCGCCGGCGCGCGTCGCTCGCGTGGCTCCGGTTGCTCGGATGCGTGTTGGCCGTCTCGCTGGGATTTGTGATTGCGCGGGCCAATCCGGCGCGCGCGCACGCGCCGGTTCATCCGGCGCGGATTTTCGTCCTGATGGTATGGGACGGGCTGCGACCCGATTTCGTAACCGCCGAGCGGACGCCGAATTTATTCGAGATGGCGAACGAGGGCGTGCGCTTCGCGCGGCATCATTCGGTCTATCCCACGATCACGATGGTCGATGCGGCGACTATCGCGACCGGCGAGCCACCGGGCAGTACAACGATCCTTGGCGACGAGGTGTCGCTGGTGCCGCGCCTGCGGGCGCACAAGATCACTCCGTCGCCCGGCGATTCATGGGCTAATCAGCCGGTCAACCTGGAAAACTCGGCCCTGCTCGCAGCGCTTAACGGGCCGAATTTCTTCAACGGCGCGCTGCTCGGTTCCGAATCGATCGGGCAGCAGGTCCGTCGCGCGGGCGGCTACGTCGCGATAGTCGGCAAGAAGGGGCCGACTTTCACCTTCGATGACAGCGTGACCGGCGACCCGGCTATGGGCGCGCCGATCGCGGCCAACAACTTCATTTTCGTCAGCGACGATCTCGTCGCGCCGCCTTTACTGAAAAGCGAACTCCAGCCCGCGCCGGCCCGGTCGGCGAACGAGAACGTAATATACGGGATGCGGGACACTTACTTCGCGCAAATCGTGACCGGGAGGGCGCTGCCCGAGGCCAAGGCCGCGGCGCTCGGCGGCCATCCCGCGCTGGTCGTTTTCTGGCAGCACAATCCGGACATCACGCAGCATCATCGGGGCCTCGGCACGCAGGCTAACCTCGACGCACTCAAGATTAGCGACGCCAACCTCGCCAGCGTCCGCTCTGCGATCGCGAAGCTTGGGATCGCGGATCGCACCGACCTGATGGTGGTTTCGGATCACGGTTTCGCCACGATTCGCGCGATAGTGCCGCTCGCGCAACTGTTGGTTGCCCAGGCGCTTAAAAAATCCGCAACCAGCGACGACGTTACGATAGTGTCCAATGGGGGCAGCGACCTGGTCGATCTTTCGCGCGTGGCGTTCCCGACGACCGAAGCGCGGCGCGCGATTCTGCAGAAAATAACCGATTTCATCGAATCACAACCGTGGTCGGGGCCGCTCTTCACGCGCAGCGCGGACGAGGAGCGTGCGCTCGACGGCTCGGGTGCGAAGGTCGAGAAGCTTACTGACAGAAATTCTGGCTGGATCGAAGGGACGTTCAGCCTCGATATCGTTGGGATGATCGGCCGCAACAACTATTTCGATGCCTCCGACCTGGTGGTTTCGTTCCGCGAGTTGCCAGACGCGGACAATCGCGGGCTTACCGGCCCCGATGCTCCGGTCTACGTTGTCGACGAAAGTGGGGACCACGGCGAGCATCGCGAGCCGAGCGGCGGCGCGGAGAATCGTTCCGCCGCCCTGGTCGCACCGGTAAAGGGCGTGATGTACGCCGACACCGGCGGATCGCGCGGCTACACCACGGGGCTCGGAATGCATGCGGCGGCGGGCGCGCGCGAGCTCCACAACTTCTGCGCGGCGGTCGGCCCGGATTTCCGCCACCACTTCGTTGACCAGTATCCGAGCGGCAATCTCGATCTGCGGCCGACGATCGCGCGTGCGATGGCGTTGCCGTCCGGTGACAAGGCCCCTTCCGCTGGCCGCCCGCTCGCGGAAGCCCTGGCCGCTGGTCATCAACTCAAAACCACGACGAATGTCAAAGCCTCAACGAGTGCAGCTCGGGTCACCGTCAGCCGCATGCTTCCCACCGCCGCGGCCACTACCATCTCGACCACGCTGGATTTTTCAGTGCTGAGCGCCGGGCCGCGCCGATGGTCCTATCTTGACGGCGCGGAGTACAAGCAGACCAGCAAGTAGACGATGCTTACGAAAGCGAAGTGACGCGTGACGGCTCGGCGGCTTGCGCGACCAAATCTTCGTCGAGCCGCGTGAGCACGCGCCCGCGGGTCTCCGGAATCAGCCAGATCAGCATCGAACCCACCGCGGAGAACGCCGCTCCGATCGACAGCGCCGCGCCGAAGCCGATCGACCGACTCAGCACCGCAATCGCCATCGGGGTGAAGAACTGCAGGCCCCGCGTCACGTTGAGCAGCAGGCCGAGCGCCGAGTTGCGCACCTTGGTCGGCAGCAGTTCCGAGACGATCGGCCCGGTGCCCGACCAGATGCCGGTGCCGAATCCGGCAAGGGCCATCGCAGCCGCGATCAGCCCCGGCACGCCGGCCGCCCAAGGCCACAATATCGTCGGCGGCAGGAGCCCGATCGCCATCATTGCGGCGTAGGCCGAGTACACCGGACGTCGCCCGAAGCGATCAGCGAGCAGCCCGAAGCTCGCGTAGCCGGCGACCGCGCCGATTTGCATCCCCATCATCAGGCGGCTCGCCGCGCGGTCGCCCAGGTTGCGCGTCAGTTTCAGATAACCCGGCATCCAGCTGTAAGTGAACCAGTAAGCCTCCGAGTTCACCCAGATGACCAGGAAGAGCAGCAGCATGATGCCGGCGTACGGCCTGAGCGCGCGAAATTCCTCGCGCGTCAGCCACTCGCGGCCACCGTCCATCCTGCGCTGCCAGACGTCGCTCTCCGGAAGCCATCGCCAGACCGCGACCGCCACCATCAGCGCCGGCAGTGACGAGAGCGCGAATGTCGCGCGCCATCCGATAGACGGCGTGACGTAGCCCGCCAGGAACGCGGCGATGAACACTCCAAGCGGCGCTCCCACCTGCACGTATGCCGCGTAGCGCGCGCGCCGATCAGGCGGCACGGTCTCTGCCACCAGGCTCTGGCCCGCGGCCCACTCGCCGCCGATCCCGATTCCCGTGAGCGATCGGAAGATCAGGAGGTGCGTCAGGTTGAGACTCGCCGCGCAGAGCAACGTGCCGAAACCATAGATGAGCACGGTTGCTATGATTGTGGGACGCCGTCCATAGCGGTCGCCGATGAAGCCGAACAAAAGCCCGCCGAGGGCTGTCATCAGGAGCGACAGGCCCATCGCGAACGACGCCTCGAGCCTGCCCAGGTGCAGGTCGTGCGCCATCGGCACCATCAGGAAGGAGTAGAGGATGAGGTCATAGAAGTCGAAAATCCAGGCCAGGAAGCAAAGTGCGACGATACGATAGTGCGGCCGCCCCATCGGCTGCTCGCTCAGCAGCCTCGCCGGGCCGGGGGCCGCGTCGGTGCGAGAGTCGGGGCCAGGTTTGCTCATCGCGGCTCCTGGTGCGCGGTGCCGCGCACTGCGCTGGCGCTTTCGGTATTCCCCCGCATCGCTGGTCTGTTCCTGCCGATCTCGCCGCTATTGCTGACGCCGCCTACTGGTCCCGGTTGCCACGTTGTGGTTGGCTATCATCGGGGTTTGACTCGCCGGTTTTCAAGAGACCACGCCACCTTCGGGGGCGCCCGGGGGCTCGCCGCCAGATGAGGAGGCACGGAATGATCAAACGGAGCTTGCGATGGCTGTTGCGAACGATCTTCATCCTGATCGTGATCGGCGTCGGCATCCACATCGTCGAATGGTGGTCGCATCGCATTGCGCCTGGCTCGGTGATCGAGCTTGAGCTCAAGGGTCCGGTAATCGAACGCGGCACCGATGGCTTGCGCGGATTGGTCGACGACAACCAGACCCCGCTCAACGTGGCTCGTCGCGCACTGCGCCAGGCGGCTGAGAATCCGCGAGTCGTTGGCTTGGCGATCCGTATAACCGACCCGGAGATGGAGTTCGCGCAAGCCCAGGAATTGAGCGGGCTCATCCACGACTTCGCAGCCCATCAAAAATGGACCACCGCGTACCTCGAAAGCGCGGGCGACTTCGGATCGGGCAATCTGCCCTACCTGGTCGCGGCCGCGGCCGGCGAGGTTTCGATGATGCCGGAGGGCGAGATCAACCTGATGGGCGTGCGGCTGCAGGAGGTGTTCGCGCGCGGGCTGCTCGACAAGATTGGGATTAAGCCCAACTTCGCCGCAATCGGCAAATACAAGAGCGCCGCCAACATCTTTACCGAAAAGAACTACACGCCCTCGCAGCGCGAAGAAGACGAAGCGCTGGCTGGCGGCCTGTTCAACCAGTTGGTCGCTACCGCCTCAAGCGAGCGCCATATTGACAGCGCGCAGCTTCGCGAACTTATCGACCAGGCGCCGCTCAGCGCCAAGGATGGACTCAAAGCTCACCTGATAGATCGAATCGAGTTCGGCGACGAGTTCACCGACCGCGTCAAGGATTACCGTGGTCACAACCATGCGGTCATCAAGTACAGCGACTACAAGCATGTATCGCTGCTGCCGCACCTGGGTCATCGCGACCGCCTCGCGGTGATCTACGCCGACGGCGCGATTCAGCAGGGCAAGGGCGGATACGACCCGCTGCTCTCACCCGGCGGCAATGGGATAGGCTCGGACGACATGGTTGACGCGCTGAACCAGGCGCGCGACGACGATTCGGTGCGCGCCGTGATTCTGCGGATCAACTCACCGGGCGGTTCGGTGATCGCTTCGGAGCTAATCCGGCGCGCGGCTGAATTGCTGGCCAAGGAGAAACCGCTGGTCGTCAGCATGTCCGGCTACGCGGCCTCGGGCGGCTACTGGATCGCGATGCCGGCGGCGAAAATTTTCGCCGAACCCGCAACTATCACGGGATCGATCGGCGTGCTCGGCGGCAAGTTCAATATCGCGCCGCTGATGACTTCGATCGGGGTCAACAGCGCCGCCATCTCGCACGGCACCAACGCCACAATGTTCGACTCGTTCGACGATTTCACGCCCGCCCAGCAGCAGCAATTCCGCGATCAAATCCTGGGCGAAACCTACCAGCATTTTGTGAACCTTGTGGCGAAACGGCGCGGGCTGACCCCCGCGCGCGTCGACCAGATTGCCCAGGGCCGTGTATGGACCGGCGCTGACGCGCTAAAACTGAAGCTGGTCGACTCGATGGGCGGACTCGACGAGGCGATCAAGGCCGCCCGCAAGCTGGCCAAGGTGCCCGACGATACAAAGCTCGGGCTGCTCGAGTTGCCGGCGCCGCCAGGCCTGCTGACCAGCCTGCTGAAGGGCAGGCTGGGCGCCGACGGCACGCTTGGAACCGGCGTTTCGGCGCAACTGCGCGCGCTGCTCTGGATGTTCGACGCGGCCGGCGGGGCGCGCGGGGGATGGCTTCGCGCGGTGTGGTGTCCGGTGGCGCCGATGATCTGACGCGCGGCGGGAATTCATGCGTTAAAGAAAACACGAGCGAGACTTGAGAGAAATTCCGGGAGAACCCACGGAGAGATTAAGATGGACTCGAAGCTGGAAGAATTTCTCAACATCCTGGGCGAGGCTGAGCGCGCCGGCGGCCGCGTCCTGCACGAACTAACCGGCGAGGCTCTCTCGCTCGAGCTTCGCGAACTGCTCAAGAAGGCCGGCCATGACGAGGGCTACTATGCGGGCGAGCTTTCCGCCCACGTCCGCCGCCTGGGCGGCGTCCCCTCCAACAAGACCGGCGACTTCGTCGAGAAGGTGCGCGTGGTGAGCGACTTTCGCGGCAAGCTGGATTTGCTCAATCGCGGCCAGCGCTGGGTAATCCGCAAGATCGAAGAGAACCTCGCAACTATCGCGGACCCCGGGCTGCGCGCCTTTCTCACGGTGATGGCCAAAGGCCATTACATCAATATCGGAGCTCTGGAAGACGCGCTGAAAGAGGGGCTTATCTGAGCCTCTACGCCCGGCGCCGGCGCGTGCGGCTCGCGCACGCATTTCTCTCGCTGACTGCGTTCGTAACTTTCGCGATCGCTCGCGCCGGTGCGAGTGCCGAAACGCTCGGCGCGGGCAGCCATCATGTAGAGATCCGGTACGGCGGGCTTGGCCGAAGTTATATCGTGCACGTTCCGCCCCAGGCTTCCAGCGGTAAACCGTTGCCGGTGATCCTGAACTTTCACGGCGGCGGCAGCAACGCGGCGCAGCAGGAGCGATACTCCGGGATGGACGCGACGGCGGACCGCGACGGTTTTATCGCCGTCTATCCGAACGGAACGGGGCGTGGAACGCGCGCGCTCACCTGGAATGCGGGCGGATGCTGCGCCTATGCCGAACGCAACAAGATCGACGACGTGGGCTTCACCAGAGCCTTGCTCGACGACCTCGCGAGGCGCGTTCGCGTCGATCGCACACGAGTCTATGCGACCGGCATCTCGAATGGCGGCATGATGGCCTACCGACTCGGCGCCGAAGCCGCGGATCGCATCGCCGCGATCGCGCCGGTCGAAGGCGCCCTGATGGTCGAGACTTCTGGGCCCGCGCGCCCGATGCCCCTGATGCTCTTCAACAGCGTCGACGATCGCTACGTTCCGTACGCTGGGCGCTTCGGACGGCTCGGACGCATCAGTCACGTGACGCCGTATCCGCCGGTCGATGAAGAGGTGGCGCGATGGCGCAAATTCGACGGCTGCCCGGCGACGCCGCGGGTCGGACCGGAGCTGAAGGGCGCTCCCGGTTCGGCGGACGCGGACACTTCCGCGACCAGGTATGAATGGGGGCCGTGCGGCGACGGCAGCAGCATCGTGCTCTGGAAGCTCTCCGGCTCGGGTCACGTGTGGCCGGGCGCGACGCGCAGCGTGTTTTTTCTCGGGCACGGCACGCAAGTCGTCAACGCCAACGATCAGATGTGGCAGTTCTTCCGCAGTTTTTCGCTGACCTCGGACAAGGACGAGTAGGACAGGTCGAAGCCCTGCCGGGCCGCGCGCGGCCCGGCAGGGCTGAATTCATGCCTAGCGGTGGATCTCTTCGAGCTTGTTGATGTCGTAGAGCTTCTCCGCTTCCGGTCCCTTCAGATTCGGGAATCCGCCAGGGACGATCCAGATGGTGCCGCGATCGTTCTGCACGTCGAGCACCTGGACCGACTGGAACTCGGTCGTGAAGGCGCCCTTGTTGATCGGCTCCATCCAATCGCCCTTGTCGAAGCTTTCGCTCCACTTCTTCTGGAATTCCCAGACCTTCCACAGCTTGTCCTTGTGGTCGAACGCTTCCATCAGCCAAGCGTCGTAGTTTTGCGAATCCCAGTCCTCGACGACGCTCTTGTACGGATGGCGCTCGCTGAGCGAGGTGCGTTCCATGATTGCAAAGCGGCGCATCGTCCACGTGTCGTTCGGGATGATCCCGTTGGGCCCATATAGATAGGTGTAGGCGTGCACGGAATCGACGACCGCGAGCTGATCCTTCCATCCGAGGAAGCGCCAGTGCCACTCGAGCTCACGGCCGGAGAAGCTGTAGAAGTCCTCCAGCGTATGGTCGGTGCCCAGCAGCGAGTCCGACTTAACCTCGGCCGAAATACGGCGCACGCGCCGCAGGTTGGGAATGTAGGCCCAGCCGTCGTCTTCGCGGTGCGGGTCGGCATAGCGGTAGATGATGAACGCGGTGCCGCGGATGTCAAAGGGCGAGTAGAAGCCCGTGAACTCCTTGAACTCGAAGTTCGACGCACCCGGCACGGGCAGCGTGTGGTTCGGCAGCATCGCGAGATGGGTATAGAAGACCTTGCGGTAGAACGCGTCGAGCGTGCGCTGGAAGTTTCCGCCGCCGCCATACATCAGCTTCATTACGTCCGCCGAGGGCAATCTTGGCTGGACACCGGACTCCGTCCAACCCGCGCTGGCCATCCAATCGCTCGGAGGCAGCTCCCACGTAGGAATATCGTGCGTGCCGCCAAAACGGTCCCAGGTGGCCGGGGCCATGCACGAGAAGCCAAAGCTCTGCCATCGATACTCGTAGTTCCAAACCGCCTTCCAACCAGCGTCCGGATCGCCCTCTTTGATGGAGGCGTTAGGGAAGGGCTGTCCGCAGACGTAGTTGCCCACCGTATGGTCGGGAAGCAGCTTGACCTGCGACTGGTACTTCTCCGTGCAAGCCATGTAGTCCTGGCGCGGAGTGTGATCGACGGGTGCCGCGATCGGCGCCTTGAACTCCGGGAAGTTGAGCTGCTCGACGTAGCCCGGAAAGATGAACGGCCGCATGCGTTCGAGATCCTTTGCGGTCAGAACATCGCCCACCTTGAAGTCGGGCTTGGCATCCTTGTACTTGGCCAACCATTGGTCGAAGGTGGCTCTCGTATAACCCTTCACGTCCTGCGCCATAACGGGACGCACGCAAAGCAAGGCACCGGCAATGACCAACAGACCTGCCAACGCCACGTACTTGCGCCCCGCCGCCTCAGTCATCCTCGGTTTGATCGACATAACCTTTCGCTGTCCTCCCTGCACATTTCGAGATTTCTCAACTCTGCAATGGAACCCCTCCCCACTCTGTCCTTAATTCACACCGATCCTTAGTTCATGCCCATTCCTGGTTCACGCCCCACCCGCCGAACCGCTCCGCAACAACCGCTTCGCCGTGCGATCGAGCGCGTCGGCGGCCGTATAGCGCACGCTACGGTCAGGCTCCGAGACCATCGCAATCAGCGGTGCGACGCAGCCATGGCCGCCGATTCGGCCCAACGCCCACGCGACCTCGGCGCGAGCGATCGGATCGCCGGTCCGGTCGGCGAGCCGGACGAGAAGTTCGACGTCGTTGGCGCCCCCCGACAATCCAATCGCACGAATCCCGAGCAGCGACAGCTCAGGGTCCGGCGAGGCCACCGCCGCCATCAGAACTTCGTGGGCGTTTTGAAAATCCATCTCGTCGAGGAGCTGCCCGACATGGAGCCGCGTGACCGAGTCCTCGTCCCGCATCGCGGCCTTGAGGTACCTGGCGGCGGCGCGATCACCATAGTGGGTGAGCGCAACCGCTGCCCCGATCCTCACGTCGATATCGTGATCCCGCATCGCTTCCCGCAGCAGACCGGCCATTTGCGGATCGCGGGCGCGGCCCAACGCGAGCGCCGCCATCGCCTTGGCGTCGGCATCGACCCGGCCGCTCAGTATCGGCTCGGCGATTTCCTCGCCGGAACTGTCGCCGAGGCGCATCAGCGAATAGGCAGCCGTGGCCCTTTCGAAGGCGTCCGGCGTGGCCCGAGCGAAGCGTCTCAAGACGCGGATCGCCCTGGCGTTACCGAGTTGGCCCAATCCCCGCGCTGCGGTCAGACGCGTCGTCCGGTCAGGCGCGCCCAGCGCACGGCTCAGCAGTTCGATTGCGCCGGGATCGTGCGCTTCTGCCGCTCCATTCACGACGATCCGGCGGTATGACGGGTCGGTCCAACTATAGAGTTGCCCCAGCGCTTCGACGGCATCTGCGTCGCCGACGTCTCCCAACCCATCCGCGATCGCCATCTGCAGGCCGAGTTTCCTCGTGCCCTCAAAAATCTTGACCAGTTGCGCGATCTCGTCCCGATCGCCGGCCGCGGCCAAAGCACTGCTGGCATAGCAGCGCTCGTACGGGTCGTACTCGTGAAGTCCGCGGCGGAGCACCATCACCGAAAATGAGCGCAACGCGGTAAGGCCCGCAGGTTGGTCGAATCTATAGGAGCTGCCGATCCGCGCGCTGGCTCCCCATAGATCGCCGCGCTCGATCATCGCGTTGATCGCGGTCATCGAGGGGTCGCTGGAGGGGTCGATGACGGGGAACGCGGAGAGGAAACGCCCGGTTCTGTTGATCAAATGCAGCGTCGCCGCCGCGACGAGCAGGACCGCAACTGCGGTAAGTGCAAGCGTCCCTGAGCGCTCCCTCAGAGAACTCGCACCCTTCGTTACAAACGCCCGATCGGCCCTGCCCGGAGTCATCGCGACCTCCATCAACAAAGGCTGAAGCAACGTCTTGGATTAAACGAACTAGCTCGGTCTATTCCTTCCGCAAAATTAAAGCAAACGATAAAACGCGATATTCGGCTGAACCAATGCGATGCGCTGTACTGTAAACGTCCGGCTCTCGGAACATGTTCCCGGGCAGTCCAAGGTATGGCCCAGCGACGCTTCAAGGCCTCCTTGAACCGGCGCTTAAAGAGACGGCTCTACAAGGCGGGCGAAACCAGCAAGCGGAGCAGGAGGGAGCCAGTCGGATGAGTAAGCGCCCGGCATCTGACGCTCTCGGCGCTTTTCCGTCACGCAGTTCTACAGGTAGCTAATAGCGCGGCTCAAAGGTGATTTCAGCCGCGAACAGTGGCAGGTGGTCAGGAACACACGTGGTGTCGGCGAGTCGCTGGCGGTTAGCTGCCAAGGGCCATATTTCGAAAGAGTGCCTGTAATGTAATTGAACACTCAGAGCCTCTAACGCCTCTGGGGGATGAATGGCATGAGGCGTCGCCACGCCGCCCTTGGGCGTGCGGTGATCTTGCGCGCGCCGATCGGCGGCGCGCCGTGCTTCAGCCCTGATGCGGTTCGATTACCACGTTGCCGGCGGCCACCTTGGCGTCATCGGCGGCTCCGCCGCTTAGCAGCACGCCTTCAGCATAGAGCGCGGCCAGTTCATGGTCGGAGATCGCGAGCATCTCGCGCAGCACCGCGTCATTGTTTTCGCCCACGCGCGAGGCCTTCACGTCGGTGCGCTCGGGCCAATCGGAGAACTTGACCGGCATCCCCGGGATGTCGAACTCGCCGAGCGCGTTGTCACGCACACGCCGGACCGTTTTGCGCCCGCGCATGTGGGGATGGTCCATCGCTTCTTCCAGCTTCAGCACGGGCGCGCAAGGCACGCGCTCGCGGTCGAGCGCGGCGATAGCGGAGTCGCGGTCGGGAAAAGTCGCGAGCCATCCCTCGATAACCTCGCGCAGGGCCGCATTGTTTTTGACTCTGCGCCCGTTGGTCGAAAAGCGTTCGTCCTTCATAAGGTCCGGCTGGCCCATCGCGCGCAGGAGGCGCGGCATCTCATGCTGCTGGGCGATCAGCATGATATGGCCACCGTTGGCCTTGTACACGCCGCACGGGCTGCCCGCCGGATGCATCGAGCCGCTGCGCTTGGGATGATAACGCCCGGGCCGCAGCGAGAGCACCGGTACGAACAGCTCGTGCATGTGGAAGTAAGTGTCCATCAATGATGCGTCGAGGTACTGGCCCTTGCCGGTGCGCTCGCGCGAGAGCAGCGCGAAGCCGACCGCCATCGCGGCCGCCACGCCGGTCGAGATGTCGCCGATCGCCATCGAAGGGACGATCGGCGCGCGGTCGGGCTCGCCGAGCTGGTCCGTGACGCCGGCGAGCGCCGAGCCTATATAGTCATAGCCGGGACGGCGGCTGAGCGGCCCGCTCTGTCCGGCGGCGGAGATCGAGCACATCACGAGGCGCGGATTGATCTTCGCAAGCGCTTCGTAGCCGAAGCCCATGTCGGCGATCACGCCGGGCGCGAAATTCTCCACCAGCACGTCGATCTTCGGGATCATCGCGAGCAGCAGTTCCTTGCCGCGCGGCTTGCGCAGGTCGACCCCGAGGCTGCGTTTGCAGTGGTTGTGCTGGAAGTAGTAACTGCTCATCCCGTCCTTGACGATGCCGAGGGCGCGCACATGGTCGCCCTCCAGCGAGCGCTCGACCTTGATCACGTCGGCGCCGAGCTCGCCCAGGATGCGCGTGCAGGTCGGGCCCGCCACGTAGTGGGTGAAGTCGAGCACGCGGAAACCCTCAAGCATTTGTGGCTGCTGCTGTGTCATGTCTGAATCCTTATCAGGTCCGGGTTCCTGCTGTGCGGCCCCGGCGCGTCCCCGCGCCATCATACAAAGCCTTTCACCACCATGTCCAAAGGATTTTTTCCAGGGAGGTCGCGGGAAGGACGCCCAAGGCAGATGCGACCGCCAAAACCAGGTGCGACGCCTCTGGCCGACGGTTCAGCGGCTGGAGCGCGCGCGGCACTCGGGGCAAAGCCCGTAGAGTTCCATCTTGTGATGGCTCAGGGTGACGCCGAGTTCGCGCGCGACTGTTTGCTGGAGTTCCTCGATCGTTTCGTTCTCGAATTCGATGATGCGGCCGCAGCGTTCGCAGATGAAGTGGTCGTGATGATGGTCGCCAGCGACTTCATAGCGCGCCTGCCCTTCCTCGAAGTGGCGCTCATAGACCAGGTCGCATTCCTTGAGCAGGCGCAGCGTGCGGTAGATGGTGGCGTAGCCGACGTGCGGGTTGACTTTCTTGACTTCCGCGTAAAGCTCTTCGGCGCTGATATGGCGGCCCATCGCGAAGAAGACGCGCGCGATGTCGTCACGCTGGCCGGTCGATTTAAGCCCGCGCTCTTTCAGCCGCTTATGGAACTCCACCATCCGCGGCTCGACCTCGCCGAGCTGCGGATTGCCTACGGCCGTGCGAACGATGTCTTCTTGCAGGCGTGGCATAGGGAGCAATGCGACTTTAGCCCTGCCCGACCGGGCCGTCCTGTCCGGCTTTGTCGGCCCCGGCGGCCTTCTCGGCCTGGTCGGATTGGGTCTGCAGCAGACGGCGCGCGGCGGGCGACAGGTAGAGGGTTTCGAGGTCGCGCGTGCGCAGCGCGTCGAGCAACACTTCGAGCTGTTCGGCCGGAGGCTGGGCGGAATCGATAATGACCAGGTCTTTTTCGCGCAGGCGGCAGGCGCCGCCACGCGCGCGGTAACCGACTTCGCGCAACAGGCGCTCGCGTCTGACCTGCAATCCGACGCGCTCCGCCGCCGCCGCCAGCTCCTCAACCATCGATGCGATTCGTGCGCCGCCTCTTAACTCACCCATCTAACTCACCCATCTACCGGGACCCTTGCGAAAGCTCCTGGAAAACCCCTTGTGAGCGCCGTATACGCGTGATATCGCGGGAATGTAGGTTGCAGGCGAAGCCGATGATCAAGCGCATCGTGGTCGGCATCGATACCTCCGAGCATTCCCGCGTGGCCCAGGCTTACGCCTTCGCGCTGGCGCGCCGCCTGGGCGCAACCCTCATCGGATTGCACGTCGTCGACATCGTTTCGATCGAGGGCTCGTTCTTCCATGATATATCAGGCTCGCTCGGACTAGAACCCTATCTCGACTTCTCTTCAAAAATGCGCGAGGTGCTGACCGCGCGCGGCCGCGCCGTGGTCGAAGAGTTCTGCGCGGCGGCGGAACGCGAGAAAATCGCGGCCGAGCCGCTCATCGACATGGGAGTGGTGGCCAACCAGATTTGCGAGCGGGCCAAGGCCGCCGATCTGGTGATGATCGGCCATCGCGGCGTCCACGAACGCTTCTCTACCGGACTGCTCGGCTCGACTGCCGAGAGCGTGGCGCGCAAGAGCCCGCGGCCGCTGTTCGTCTCGCCCAAGCGTCTGCGCGAGATCAAACGCCTGGCGCTCGCCTACGACGGCAGCGAGCGGGCGTCCAAGGCGATGCGAGCGGCGGCGGAGTTCGCGACCGAACTCGGCGCGCCGCTGACCGTGATAACCGTCGCGCGCGATCCCAAGATGGGCGAGCGGGTGATAGGTGAGGCGCGCCACTACCTAGAGCCCTACCGCGTCGGCGCCGCGTTCAAGCAGATCAACGGCCACGCACACGAAGAGATCGTGCGGTTTCTGGGCGAGAGCGAGACCGACCTGCTGTTCATCGGCGCATACGGCCACAGCCGGATAATCGAGATGGTGCTGGGCTCGACGACGGAATACGTGCTGCGCAATGCTCCGTGCCCGGTATTCCTGTCGCGCTAGACCATAACCGCGGTTAACAGGGACGTTGTTTTCTCGTTGACAGATTATAACTGCGGACATAGCGTGTAAAAAACTGTTTCCGACTGTGACTCGCGATTGCAGGCGGCATTCGGGAGCGTCTCGCAAATCGCGTAACTAGCTGCCGATTTGGTCCGAGCGGCAAAGAAAGGGGAGGCGCGGAACGTGCTGAGAAAACTTGGGACCTACCTGCTCTGCGTGACGATCGCGAGTATGGCGATTGGCTGCTCGTCGATGTCGGAGCATGAAAAAGCGTGCCTGCTTGGTGCAGGGGCCGGCGCCCTGGCGGGCGGCGGTATCGCCGCGGCCGCGCTCGCCGGCGGCCATGCACATTCGGGATCTTACCAGCTGGGCGTCCCACTTGCCGCAGTTGGCGGTGCGGTAGCTGGCGCATTGGTGGGATGCTGGTGGGTAAAGGAAGAGCCGCCCCCGCCGCCGCCAGCACCGCCCCCGCCGCCGCCACCACCGCCTCCTCCGCCACCGCCTCCTCCGGCGCCGGAGAAGATCATCCTGCGTGGCGTCCACTTCGACTTTGACAAGTCAAACATCCGTCCGCAGGATGCGGCTGTGCTCGACGAGGCCGCGGAAACTCTCAAGGCCCACCCGAACGTGTCGGTCAACGTGAACGGCTATTGCGACGCGATCGGTTCGGTCAGGTATAACCTGCGGCTTTCCGAGCGCCGGGCCGACGCGGTCGTGAAGTATCTCGGCGACCACGGTGTAGCGGAAAGCCGCCTGAGCCCGCACGGCTATGGGAAGACGGACTTCGTCGCTACCAACAAGACCAGGGAAGGACGCGCCCAGAACCGCCGGGTCGAACTGGTGCCGAACCAATAGCGGCCGCCGGTCACGCAGCGTGGCCCCCCTTGGGGGGCCACGCTCGCGGTAAATCAATCTTCTGGCGACGCGCGAATTCAGAATCCGCGCGTCGCCAGAACTTCAGTCGCGAGGGCGCGATCGCCCGTGCAGCTGATCATCCGCGTGATCTCGTGATCTAGAGTTGTCCCTTGTTTGCCTTCGCTACGAAATCTTCGAGTGCGATAACCTGGACGCTGTCTGCGAAGTTGAGATACTTGTTGAGCCCGCCGCCTGTGTAGAAACTCCGGAGCTTCCAGCCATTGCCACCAAGGACGACGTACGCCGCCGAATATTTCTCTCCGCTGGTCATGATGGTTTCGGCAAGACAGATCACCTCGAACGGAACCTTCTGTTCCGCTGTGCCGGAAGTCTGTTGCCATTTAAGTGAAATTAGATAGTTTCGACCCGATTGATCGCTAGCGACGACGTCGACTAGATGCCTCCCACCGCCAAATCGCAGTCCGATATGCACCTGAGTCTTGTATGAGTAACGGCCTTGTTCGAGAGCAGGAAGCACCATTCGTTCCAGCACTCCGCCCGTTCGGGTGTCGCGAGGAGCCACGTGCTAAAGACCCTTGATTGCCAAAACTTCTAGGGCGCGCGTTCGGTCTCCTGTGCAACTTATCATGCGAGGTGCATTGAAAGTGGTCCTGACTGAAAAGCCGAGCTTTTTGTAAAGCCGCATAATTCGATCGGTCGCCTGGTTTGAAAGTACCACTGGGCCACGATGGCGAGCGAGATACTCGGCTAGACGCACCTGCTCCTCCCACCCGAATTGCTGCTTCGAATATTGAGTGAACTCTACATCGTAAGGCGGGTCGGCATAGATGAAATCGCGCTGCTCCACGTCCATCGCTTCGAAATCGCCGGCCGAGAAATTCCATTCTTTGAACGTCGCACGATAGGCCGAGAAGTCGGTTACATAGTTGATCTGCCGGTAGCGGCCAAAGGGCACGTTGAACTCGCCCTTACGATTGAAGCGGCAAAGACCGTTGTAGCCCGTTCGATTGAGATAATAAAAAAGACCGGCAGCTTCACAAGTGCCCGCTTTTCCTTGAGCAATCAGTCTGTTGAAGCGTTCGCGATGGGCATAAAAGAGCTCCGAATCGTTGCGCATCTCCAGCGCTATTATCAGACCGCGCTTTAGCCATTGGTAGAAATTGATCACGTGATCATTCACATCGTTAAGGAGAGCACGTAACGGCACCAGTCCCAACGTCACCGCGAGGCCTCCGCACAACGGTTCCACCAGCCGTCGATGCTGATGAGGAATCCATAGGGATTTCAGGTGCGGTACGAGCCAGCGCTTTCCACCCGCCCATTTGAGAGGTGGTCTGATCGTCGAAACCGCTATTAGATCCAGTGCGGCGGCCATCTCGCTATCCTATAGGTTGAGGTGCTCAGCACGCACAACAGGCGCGGCCATCTTTGTCCACATGCGCGCCGTTGTCGTGCCGGGCGCGGCGCTCACGCCTGTGGCTCCGCGGCCCGGCGCTCAAGGAAGCGCGCGAGCAACATCCGCATCGACTCGATCGGCTGAATCCCGGTGAGCGGAAAGTCGCCGAGGATGAAACTCGGATAGCCGAGCGCGGAAAAGCGGTCCGCCTCGGCCTTGTTGGCGGCGATCCGCGCGGCCATCCGGCCCCGCTCGAGCTCGTCGCGAAAGTGCGCGCGGTCAAGGCCCGCGCGCGCGGCGATCGCGCTCAGCAGGTCGAGATTGCCGATGTCGGCGCGTTGCTCAAACGCCGCGCGAAAGATCGCGTCGTGATAAGCCGCAAACGCGCCGGCCTCGCGCGCGAGCTCCGAGCCCTGCAGCGCCTTGTCCGTGTCGAGCCATCGCGCGGGCGGCTCGACCGCGATACCGGTTTCGGCGGCCACGTTGCGAATGCGGCCAAGCTCGAGCGGACCGAGCGGCAGACCGGGGCGGGTGCGATAGTTGCGCAGCGCAATCGGCACGCCCTTCCAAAGCGCTGTGAAGCCGAGTTCGCGTTCGAGCTGGCTGACGATGCGCCACGCGACGTAGCAGAGCGTCGAAGCGTAATCGAAATAAATCGGGATTACAGTCTTCGCCATAGCTGCTGGGTCATAGCTTCCTGGGCATCGTCTTTCGGCTCAAATATTGGCCCCTTGCGCACGCGCGAGCAATTGCCCTTTTATCGGCAGCAAGAACAAGCTTGCCTCCGCGGGCCGTGCTCGCAATGCTGACACATGGCGATTGAAAGGCGCGAGGTGATGAAACTCGGCGTGGTCGACCTCGGCGTCGAGAAAGCCGAACTCCCCAACGGCGTGACGGTTGATTTGGCGGTCATCCGCCATCCGGGCGCTAGCGCGATCGTGGCGCTCGACGAGCATCGCCGCGTCACGTTGCTGCGCCAGTGGCGCCACGCGATGGGCGGCTGGCTGTGGGAGATTCCGGCTGGATGCCGGCGCGCCGGCGAAAGCGCGCACGCATGTGCCGAACGTGAGCTGAGCGAGGAGGCCGGGCTGGGAGCGCGCCGCTGGGATCATCTCGGCGGGATCGTCACGATTCCCAGTTTTTGCGATGAGCGTATCGAGCTTTACCTGGCGCGCGAGCTTGCGGCCGCGCCGGGCGAGTTAGACCATGACGAGGTGATCAGTGTGCGGCCGGTCGCGTTGGATGAGGCACTGGCGATGATCGCGCGCGGCGAGATGGTAGACGCGAAATCGATCGTTGCGCTGCTGCGCGCGCGTGATTTTCTTGCCGGAGCCGGGTAACGAAGCGCGAGCGACTCTTGGGCGCTATTGCGCTCAACTGCTCGCCGTCAGGCGGCTAACTTCTCGGCAACTAACGCCTCCGGCACTTGTCCCCCGGCAGCTAACGTCCGCGGCAATCACCGGACCTGCTCCAACGCTGACCGCAATTTACGCGGTCGCCTACGAATCAGGCAGCGCGTCTATTCGACGATTACTTCGTCCGGAAACAAGAAGGTGGTTGCGCCGTCGTCGAATTGAACCAGCAGCATGCGACGCCCGAGGTTGTCCACCGAGCGCAGAATGCGAGGTTTTTCGCTATATCTGCTCAGCCCTTCATGGTCTCGTACAGGCTTGAGCAAACGACAATACCGCCCAACCACGGTCTCGAAATTTGTACTTTCCATGTTCATCACTGTCCTTCCACCGCCAAGCTCCTCCGCCCGCCGTAATGGAGAATGCCCTGAGCCGGTACAGTAGCAATGATCGCGCCTACTGATTAGACGCTTTTCCCCCGATTTTATTTCTCATCCACAGCTTGTGTAAAAGGCAAACAACTGGGGTTTTTGCAAAATTCTTTTCCCCCTTGGCTATTTGCAACTTCCACGGCACCGTTACGCGCTCTTGATCTGCGGCTTGAATCGCGTCAGGTACAGGACAGGCACAGGTAGGACTGATTCGAGATGGACCGGTTAGGGATGAAGATATGCGCACCGCATCACCGCCTAATCACTACTAGCATCATTTATTGTTAACAGACGCCCAACCTCCAAGATACTCGTTATAGATGCCATGTCAACGCTATATCCGCTGATTATGGGCCGCGAGGCCGTGCTATCCACAGAACATTACCTTTCCGCAGCCGCGGGCGCCCGGATTTTCGACCGTGGCGGCAACGCCATCGACGCCGCCGTCGCCGCCGGCCTGGTCGAGGGTGTCGTCAACCCGCACATGCACACCATAGGCGGCGAAGCGCCGATGCTCATCCGGCTGGGGTCTAACCAGCGCATTTTTTCAATTAATGGCAATACAATGGCGCCCGCGCGGGCCACGATCGCTCATTATCGGGCTTTGGGCCTGGATCTGGTTCCGGGCGAAGGATTGCTCGGCGCGGGAGTGCCTGCGGCTTTCGGCGCGTTTGCCTGCGCGCTCGAAAACTTCGGCACCAAATCGCTGGCCGAGGTCGCCGGCCCCGCGCTCGCGCTATGCGAAGACGGCTTCACCATGCATCCGGGCCTGTGCGGCGACGACGAGTCGACTGACGTTCCGGGCCTCGGCATGGGATCGATTCGTGCCAACGCCGAGATGTTTCGCACGCGATGGCCGTCGACCGCGCGTATCTATATGCCCGGCGGCGAACTTCCGCGCTCAGGCGACATCATCAGGAATCCAGCGCTGGCGAATTTCTTCCGTCGCCTGCTAGACGCGGAAGCCGGCGCCCGCAACGGCGGCCGCGAAGCCGGATTGCGAGCCGCGGTCGAGCGCTTTTACCGCGGCGACATCGCGCGCGAGATTGTCGCGCACTCCGAGGCGCACGGCGGGCTGCTGGCGCTCGAGGATCTCGCAGCCTTCACTACCCGGATCGAAGAGCCGGCGAGCCGCACTTACCGCGGCGCGACCGTCTTTAAGTGCGGAGCGTGGTCGCAAGGGCCGGTCTTCCTGCAACAGCTCGCGCTGCTGGAGGGCTTCGATCTCGCTGCAATGGGGCATAACTCGGCCGCCTACCTGCACACGCTCATCGAGGTGGCCAAGCTTGCGTTCGCCGACCGCGAGGCCTACTACGCCGACCCCGAGTTCGTCGACGTCCCGCTCAAGGAATTGTTCTCGGAGCGCTACGCGGCGTTGCGCCGCGCGCTGGTCGATCCGAAGCGCGCCTCGATGGATCTGCGGCCGGGTGATCCGCGCGCGATGCGGGCCGAGCTGGGCGCGCCGGTAAAGCCGCGTTCGTGGGGCGCCGGCACCACTCACGTCGACGCGGCCGATCGCCAGGGCAACCTTATCGCGATAACGCCGAGCGGCGCTTGGCTGCGCAGCTCGCCCGTCGCCGACGCGCTGGGCTTTCCGCTCGGCACGCGGCTGCAGACATTTTATCTCGACGAGCGCCATCCCAATGCTCTTGCGCCGCTCAAGCGTCCGCGCACGACGCTCACGCCGTCGATGGCGACGACTCGCGACGGCCGATGGATCGCGTTCGGCACCCAGGGTGGCGACCAGCAGGATCAATGGACGCTGCAATTTTTCCTCAACCTGGCGGACTTCGGGATGAACCTGCAGGAGGCGATCGAAGCCCCGCGCTACTCCTGCATGCATGCTCCATCCTCGTTCTATCCGCACGATGCCGCTCCCGGACTGGTGCGCATGGAGGACCGGATCGATGAGCGCGTGCGTGCCGAGCTGGCCGCGCTCGGCCACAAGGTCGAGACGCGCCCCGCGTGGTGCGACGGCAACGTGCTTGCCGTTGCGCACGACAGCGCGCGCGAGCGGCTCGCCGCCGGCGCCGATCCGCGCGGACAGATAGCGGCGCTGATGCCGGCGCAGGCGATCGGCTGGTGATCGATCGCCGCGCCGCGTAACACGAGGAGGCGCAAGATGGCGCGCGACAAGATGAAGCACCAGATGACGCGGAAGACGACGCGCGCGATCGGCATCGTCGGCGCGGCAGCGACGGTTGCGGCGACGTTCATCGCGGTGTTCGTGGCGACAAGGGCCCCAAGTGCGCGGGCCCAGGGCGAGCTGTTCAATCCGGCGCGAATCGCCGGCGCCACGACCAGCGATCCGGGCAAAATCGTTGACCTGACTTACACCTTCGACGCCTCTACCATCTACTGGCCCACCGAGGGCGGATTCGAGCACAAGTTCGAACTCTTCGGGATGCAGCCGGGCGGCTACTTCTACTCTTCGGCCAAATTCGCCGCGGCCGAGCACGGCGGCACACATATGGACGCGCCGCTGCATTTCAACCGCGACGGGATGTCGGTGGACCAGGTGCCGATGAGCTACTTCGTGGGGCCGGCGGTGGTAATCGATTTCTCAGCCCGCTCCGAGAATTATCCCGACGCCACGCTCAGCGTCGAGGACCTCCAAGCCTACGAAAGAACCCACGGCCAGATTCCGTCGGGAGCGATTGTGGTGGGGCGCTCGGGATGGGGCCGCTACTGGCCCGACAAGAAGCACTATCTCGGAAGCGACAAGCCGGGAGACGTCGCGCATTTGCATTTTCCCGGCTTCTCACCCGAGGCGGTCAAATTTTTACTCACCGACCGCAACGTAATGGCATTGGCAATTGATACGGCGAGCCTCGACCCCGGCAATTCCAGGGATTTTCCCGTCCATCGAATGTGGCTGGGCGCTAACCGCATCGGATTTGAAAATCTTGCCAATGCCGACAAACTTCCATTCAGCGGTGCGATGCTTTTTTGTATTCCGATGAAGATTGGCAAGGGCACTGGAGCACCGGCGCGCATTTTCGCGGTACTCCCATAAAGATCCTCGGGGAATTGCTCGCGGCTCCCGCTTCTCTCAGTAAACGAAACAGGCCGGGGCAGTGTCGGCTGCGCGATCCGCGATCGGCAGAACGTCCGCAAAATGTACCCTAGGATGCATCAAAAGCGGTTGCATCAACGCGACTCACACTGACACCTGTTAAGCAAAAGACTTGAAAAAGCGGTAGAATATAAAATGATAGTAATCGGCATGAAAGCTGCTGACTGGGGGGTGGGCAAAACCAAGCGGCGGCAGCGCACCGAACAAGGTTGGAAACCAGGAAATTTTCTTTACGTAGAGAGGAGGGGGCGAGCGATGCGCAAAGGGGCAGTCTCGACGATCTTGGTGGCGATGGCCGCGATTCTTTTGGTGGCCGGATGCTCCGGGGAGCCGTTGTCGACGCGTGAAAAGGGCACACTTCTGGGAGGTGGAATCGGCGCCGCGACCGGCGCAATTATCGGCGCCGCGGTCGGCGCACCCGGCGCGGGTGCCGCTATCGGCGGTGCGATTGGCGGCGTGGGCGGCTTTGCGGTCGGCAACTCGATGCAAAACAACGAAAACGCTCAAGCTCAGACCCAGAGTCAGATGCAACAACAGCAGCAGCAACTCGAGCAACAGCGCCAACAGATCCAGCAACTCAAACAGCAGCAGGAAACAGAGTGACGGTTCGCCCAAGCGGAATCACCTGACGCGAATCGCCTGAGAGGAAGCGATGAAGTATTCCAGAAATTCGAACAAAGGCGTGTTGGCGACGATGGCCTTTGTGCTGGTCGCGGCCTTTACGCTTGCCGGATGCAGCGGGCAGCCTTTGTCGACACGTGAAGAAGGAACGCTCGGCGGCGGCGTGCTGGGTGCAGGCGCCGGGGCAATCATCGGCGCTGCGGTCGGCAGTCCGGGCGCCGGCGCTGCGATCGGCGGCGCACTGGGCGCGGGCACCGGCTACGTCATCAGCAACTCGATGCAGAACAACCAGGACGCGCAGGCGCAGACCCAAGGCCAGATCCAGCAGCAGCAGCAGGAACTCGAGCAGCAGCGCGAGCAGATCCAGCAACTCAAGCAGCAGCAGCAAACCGAATGAGCAGGCCTCGGCACGGGCGGCCCGGGGAATTGGGGGGGGAACACTTATATGGAGAAATCGAAAAGTTTTCGCGCGGCGACGGTTACGATGGCAGCGTTGTCGGCCCTACTGGTTGTCGCGCTTGCCGGATGCGGTCCGCAAGGAATGTCAACGACTACGGAAGGAACGCTCGGCGGCGGCGTGCTGGGCGGCGGCACCGGCGCCATAGTCGGCGCGGCGGTAGGACATCCGCTGGCCGGCGCCGCGATCGGCGGTGCGCTGGGCGCGGGCACCGGCTACGTCGTGGGCAGCTCGCTCCAGAACCAGCAGACCGCGACCCAGCAGCAGCAAGGGCAGATTCAGAACCAGCAGCAGGAGATCCAGAGCCAGCGCATGCAGATCCAGCAGCTTCAGCAGGAACAGCAGACCGAATAGCCAACGGGCAGACTCAAGACGCGTTGCGGCGCGGGCGCCTCAAACGGGCTCCGCGCCGCAGCGCGTTTGGATCTCGCTCAGTCGCGCGCTAGGCCGGACGACAGAGCTTGCAGGCGCGCAGTCCCGCACTGCGCGCGCGGTCCGAATTGGCAAAAATGACCGCCTTCGCGGGGTCGGCGCGAATCGCCGCATGGCATTGCGGTCGGCAGAAGATGTGGGTCACCAGATGCCCCATCACGCTGCTCGCCGGCAATCGATGGTCGCGCGCCACGCTAAAACCCTCCGCGCGCAACAACTTGATCTTGCGCGGCACGCCGCCGCCATAGTTGCCGATCGTGCCGTCGGACCGGATCACCCGATGGCATGGGACATAGAGCGGCACCGGGTTGGTCGCCATCGTATTGCCGATCGCGCGCTGGCCCGACGGCGCGCCCACCGCCGCCGCCAGCGCCTGATAGGTGATGACCGAGCCGGGCGGCACTGTACGGCGAAGCCGCATCAGCGCGCGCCGCTGAAAATCTGTCCGCACCAGGCTCAAGTCAACCGGGCGGTCGAGCGCGTGCATGTCGCCTTTTATGTAGCGCTCGATCTCGCGTCCGATGCGCGCCGCGGTCTGCGGATCTTCGACCAGATCGAATCCCTCCTTCAACCCGGCCAGCGCGTCGGGTGCATCGGCTACTTCGAGGAACTGCACCGCGAGCAAACCGCGCACACTCTCGGCCACCAGCAGGCGGCCGACCGGCGAGTCGACTACCCCGACGCGCGCCACTGGTCTGCGCGCACGGCCAAGCGTCCGTGCGAGCTTAGGCCGCACTGCGCGCAGCGCCGCATCGACGGCGGCGTCGTCGGGCGCGCTCTCCATCCCGAGCGGCCCGTCATCGCCGAGCATCTCGCGCATCAGTATTTCGTCCTTGAGCGTCTGATTCATGATGTTCACCGTTCTGGATTTCGCCGCCTTGCGCATCACCGGATCGCCTTCAGCTTTTTCAGCGCCTGGTAGACGCTGGCCCGCGCGCTGTCCGCCGAGCACTCCAGCGCCGCGCCGATTTCCTCGTATTCGAGTCCCGCAAACTTGCGCATCACCAGCGCCTGGCCCTGCTTGTGCGGGAGCCCAGCGATCGCGCGCCGCAAATGGATCACGCCCTCATGTCCGCCGCCGGCAGGCGCCGCGGATGCGGCATGATGATCGCCGCCGGTCGGATCGTCGCCGTTGCTTATGACGCGCGCACGCCGCATATTGTCGCGCGCGCGGTTGCGGCAGAGATTGGTCGCAATTCGGTACAGCCACGGCCGCAGACCCTGCTCGGAGTCGAGTTGCGGATAGGCGCGATAGGCTCGCAGCCAGGTTTCCTGGAAAAGGTCGAGCGCGTCGTTCTGATCGCGGGTCATGCGGAGCAGAAACCGCATGATCTCACGCTCGTGGCGCCCGAGCGCTTCCTCAAATGGCGGCGGCAAGTTGAGTTTGGCCGTGGCTTCCATGGCACAGGTTATAACCCCGCCCGGGGCCTGGCGTGAATCGCGAACCAAGGACCCATCCGGCACTGCCGCGCCCGGCAGTTCGGCCGTTCCTCTACCCTGCTGTCCGCTGCGCTACTAGAGTTGACACCAATCGCAGTCGATATAATCGCCGCCGCCTCTGAATAGGAGGAGAACGATGGGAGCCGTCGGACTGATAGCGCTATGGGCCGCACTATTCCTGGCCGGCCATTTCATCCTGTCCTCCGAGACGGTACGCGGCAGGATCGCCGGGGCGGTCGGCGAGCAGCCTTTTCGCGGCATCTACTCGCTGGTCGCGCTGGCAACGTTCATCCCGATGGTCGTCGCGTTCGGCCATCACAAGCATGCGGGCCCGATGCTGTGGTATCTGCGCGGGGTCGCGCCGCTGCGATGGCTGGTGTGGCTGATGATGCTGGTGGCGCTGATCATGTGGGTCGCGTCGCTTATAACTCCTAATCCGGGAGCGCTCGGCGCGCCGGATAATCTTACTCCGCGCGGTATCCTCAAGCTCACGCGGCATCCAGGCTTCGTCGCGTTCGCGATCTTCGGCTTCGCGCACATGCTGATGAACGGATGGGCCGGCGACCTGATTTTCTTCGGCACGTTTCCGGCGCTAGGCATCTTCGGCGGTCTGCATCAGGACCGTCGCAAGCTGCGCTCGATGGGCGAACGTTACCGCCGTTTCGTCGAGCAGACCTCTTTCATGCCCGCGGCGGCGTTGCTGAGCGGGCGCCAGCACTGCCATCCGACCGAGGATTTGCCGTTGCTCGCGATCGTAATCGGCACAGTGCTGACGGCCGTGCTGGTCGCGATTCATCCGTGGGCGTTCGGTGGCCACCCGCTGGGTTAAGGCTGCGCCCAAGGAAGCTGAGGCTTAGGGCGCGGGCAACCTGAACAGGCGTATGGCGTTCGCGCAAATCTGCGCCGCGAACGCCGAGGCGTCGGCACTGCGTAGCGCAGCCATCGCCTCGAACGTGCGGCGGACGTACGCAGGCTCGTTGGGCTTACCGCGATACGGCTCGGGCGTGAGATAGGGCGCGTCGGTTTCGATTAGCAGGCGATCCCCCGGCACCACCATCGCGGCCGCCCGCAATGCATTGGCTTTCTTGAAAGTGAGAATTCCGGAGAACGATACATAGAAACCGAGTTCGACGAACTCTTGCGCTGCGTCTGCGTCGCCGGTGAAGCAATGGATCATCCCGCCGGCCGGCGGCATTCCGGTTTCGCGAACGATCTCGCATAGCCGCCGCTCGGCGTCCCGGCAATGAATCATCACCGGACGATCGAGCGCGCCGGCGAGTTCCAGATGCGCTCTGAGTGATCGCTCCTGCGCGTCCGTCGGCGAGTGCATGTAATGAAAATCCAGCCCGGTCTCGCCGATCGCGACCACTTTCGGCGAGCGCGCGAGCGCGGTGAGCGCCGCGATGCGCGGCTCGTCGCAATCGGAGGCGTTATGCGGATGGACTCCGACGGCAGCGAAAACGTGCGGATGGCGTTCGGCGATCTCTACCGTGAGCCGGTCAGTCTCAATCGTGTCGATCGCGCCGACCGCGATGATCGTGCCAACCGCGGCGCCGGCCGCGCGCGCAAGCGCGCCGTCGAGATCCGGATAGAGCCGTGGGTCGGCCAGATGACAATGCGCGTCGAGGATCGTGTCCATATCAACTTTCGATCGGCACTGCTCGATCGGATCTTTATTGGTTTTCGACCAGCACCTGGTGGCCGTTGGCGGCAAGCGCTTCGCGGAGGCGCTCGATATGCTCGTGCCCGCGCGTCTCGAGCTCCAGCGTTACGCGCGCGCCGCCGATTCGGACGTCACGCCGCGTGCGATCGTGCTGAATCGCGTGCACGTTGGCGCCCTGCTCGGTGATCACCGCGAGCAGCCGCGCCAACTCGCCCGGCCGATCCCGCATCTCCACGGTCAGGCGCATCAGCCGCCCCGCCTTCGCGAGTCCATGGCCGATGATCCGGTCGAGCAGATTGACGTCGATATTGCCGCCGCTCACCACGATTACCACCCGCCGCCCGGCAATCGCGCCGCCGAGCTTCAGTGCGCCCGCTAGCGCCGCCGCGCCCGCGCCCTCGGTCAGCAGCTTCATTCGCTCGAGCATCAGCAGCACTGCCTCGCCAATCTCGAAGTCATCGACCGTCACCACACGGTCGAGGCGGCTGCGCACGATCTCGAAGGGCAGGCGCCCGAGGCGTCCGGTGGCGAGGCCGTCGGCGATAGTGTCCACCGCGGTCGGCACGGTGGAAGGCGCGCCCTGGCCGAGGCTGAGGCTCAGTTGCGCGGAGCCTGCCGCCTCGACGCCGATTAATTTCGCGCGCGGGGCGCGCGCGGCGAGCGCGAGCGCGATGCCGGCAAGAAGGCCGCCGCCGCCCACCGGCACCAGCACGAAGTCGGGCGCGAACTCGTCGGCGATCTCCAGGCCAACCGTGCCCTGACCGGCAATCACGAACGGATCGTCGTAGGCGTCGACGAACAGCGCGCCGGTGCGCGCACAAACTTCGCGGGCGGCGCGGCGCGCCTCGAGGTAGTCGATGCCGGCGAGCTCGACCCTCTGGCCATAGCTCCGCGTGGCGTCGATTTTGGCGATCGCGGCCGTCGTCGGCATCACGATCGTCGCGCACACGCCGGCGCGCGACGCGGCACAGGCGAGAGCCTGCCCATGATTGCCGGCCGACGCCGCTACCGCGCCCCGCGCGGCCTCGGCGGGCGCCAGCGCCGCGACCCGGTTGTACGCGCCGCGAATCTTGAACGAGCCGGTCTTCTGCAGGTTCTCGGGCTTGAGGTAGACCTCCGCCGCGAGCATCTGCGAAAGCGTCGCGCTATGGATGAGCGGAGTCGGCTTGACGATTCCCGCCAGCCGCCCGCGCGCAAGCTCGAGATCTTCGATGGTGACGCTTTCGGGAATCGTCGCGCTCATTTTTTTGGCATCTGCGGCGCCGGCGGACGCGGGTCAATGTTGATGCTGATGCGGAGTGAAGCGGCGCTCGCGCGAGGCGCCGAAGGAGTTGCCCTCGAACTCGACCTGGACGCATTGGCCGCTACGCCAATCGAGATCGAGCAGCAGAAACCGGACCGCGCGCCGCTTGACCGCCTCAACGAGCGAGGCCACCTGGGCCGGATCGGCGGGGTCGATCGCTCCGGTCTCGGCGGCGTCGAGGTGGCTCGCGGCGACGAACTCGCGCGCGCGCTCGTCGCTCGAAAATCCGAGCACCCCGGCCCAGTGCGTACCCTCTTCCTGGTAGACAATCAGCGCGCCCGAGGAATCGAGCAGCAGATGCAGTTCCTTTGCGGCGAGCGCGCTCAAGCCGCCTCGATCCTGAGCCGGCCTGCGCGCAGCGCCTCGGCGCGCTCGTGCACCAGCGCGGGGTAGGTGTAGTAGTGGTCGCCGCTCAGGCGCAGGAACGATGCGACATCGACGTCGTCCAGGCGCATCTCGGCGATTTTCGCCTCGGCCGCGTCGCGGCTCGGAGCTTTCAGGATGGTGTCGTAAATGGTGCGCGCCTGCTCGGCAAGAAAGTCTTCGCGAGGCGGCATCGCCGCGGGCGGAAGCTTGCCGGCGTGGAAGTTGTCGAGGATATAGCGCAGCGCCTTGAGTTCGTGGCGCAACACGTCGATTCGCTTCAAAGTCTTGTCGGGCATCACTCAGAAGCTTATCGCCGCCGCGCGGGTCGTTCAAACGCGGGGACGAGGCAGCTTTGGAGCTAGCTTCGAGTCAGGCGATGGACCATCCCGAGATGGCGCAGCGCCTCGCGCTTACGGCCCATCGATTCGTACAATTCGGCTAGGTTGCGATGCGCCGCGAGCGAGAGTGGGTCGCATTCCGAGGCGCGCACGAAACTCCCGAGCGCATTTTGCAGATCCTCGCGGCGGCGGTAGAGCAGGCCCAGGCGGATGTACACGTCCGCGTTGGTGGGAACGATCGCCGCGGCCCCCAGCAGCGCGCGCAGCGCGCCAGCGAGGTCGCCCTCGCGTTCGAGCAGGCTGGCGAGATCGATATGGGCCTCGAAATTTCCCGGCTCGCGTCCCAGCAGTTCGCTGTAAAGAGTCAGCGCGCGCAACGGATCGCTCTCAGCCAGCCGGCGCGCTTCCTCGAAGCGTTCGCGCACGCGGGCCGGGCCGAAGCGCTCTTCGACCTTGCCCGGCGCGGGCGGCGCCTCGAAGTTGAGCAGGAGCTGGCCGGTCATCGCCTCGACCATCACGCTGCCGTCGCGCACCACGATCTGGCCCTCGTGGTTGGCCAGCCTGAGCGAGGTCACCGACCGCGCCGGTCCGAACATCCCGCGCACCCGCTCAAAACATCGGCGCACCGGGTCCAGATGATGACGCGTGGGGAGCAATTCCTTGGCCAAGCGCATCACCAGCAGATCGTCGAAGCCGAAACGCATCTGGCGCCCGCCCTTGAGCGGCCGCACCAGCGAGCGTTTGACCCAATAGCGAATCCGGTCGGGCGAGATGGCGAGAATCCGCGCCGCCGCACGCGTCGAAAAAGTGTGCGCGCGCCTCACCGCCGCATCGTCCAGCGTCCCCACCACGGGCCGAGTATAAAAACTAGTCTAGGGCGTCTCAACGCCCGTGACTGCGATCTTTAAACAGCGCCCTGTTGAGAGGCTGTCGGCAGAACTGTGGCAGGAACTGTGCTCTGGACCGGGGCAGCTCACGTTCGCGAGCTGCTGCGCTCCCGATGCGCGGGCTATTCGCCGATATCCTTGAGCGTGCGCACCATCCGCACCGCGGCCTCGACCGCATTGCGCGCGTTGTCGATCCGGTCGAAGGCCTGTTCGCGGGTCATCCCGGGCCCGGTCATCCCGAGTGCGACCGGCTTGTCGAACTGCAGTGCCAGGTCGGCGGCGGCGCGCGCGGCGGCATGCGCAACGACCTCGTCGTGACCGGTGTCGCCCTTGATTACGGTGCCGATTATGACCACCGCGTCGACGTCCTTGCGGCGCACCAGTTTTTTTATCGCCGGGCCCATGTCGAACACGCCCGGGACGTGGACCACGTGGCTAACCTCGACCCCCAGAAAGGCGGCGTGGCGCCGCGCCCGCTCCTCCATCGCGGAGGTTACGTCAAAGTTGAACTCCGACACTACCATCGCGATTTTCACGTGCCGCTCCTCTCCATTTCTTCTTTATCGCGGAAGTCCAGGTGGATCGCTTCGCGAATCTCGACACCGCTCGCGCGCAAGTAGCGCTTGAGGTCGGGAATCGTACATTCGCCGTAATGGACGATCGAGGCAACGATGGCGGCGTCGGCGCCGCCCGCGGTAAACGCGTCTAGCAGATGGCGCGGCTCGCCCGCGCCGCCCGAAGCGATCACCGGGATTCCCACCCCGTCCGCGATCATTCGGGTTATTTCGAGATCGTAGCCGGCCTTGGTGCCGTCGGCGTCGATCGAGTTGATACACAGTTCGCCGGCGCCCAGACGCTCGCCCTCGCGCGCCCATGCAAACGCGTCACGCCCGGTCGGCGTTCGTCCGCCGTCGATAATGACCTCGTGGCCCGAGGGCAGCCCGGTTCGCCCGGTGCGCTTGACCTGCATCGAAAGCACCACGCATTGGCTGCCAAAGGCGCGCGCGCCGGCCGCAATCAGGCCCGGATCGCGCACCGCGCCCGAGTCGATCGAAACCTTCTCAGCGCCCGCCAGCAGCACCGCGCGCATGTCCTCGAGCGTGCGCAAGCCGCCGCCGACGCTGAACGGAATGAAAATCTCGCGGGCCACCGCGCGCACCACGTCGATCATGATCCCGCGCTGCTCGTTGGAGGCCGTGATGTCGTAGAAGACCAGCTCGTCGGCGCCCTGCTCGTAATAGTAACGCGCCATCGCGACCGGGTCGCCGACGTCGGCGTTGTCGAGGAACTGGACGCCCTTGGTGACCTTGCCTGCGCGCACGTCGAGGCAGGGGATGATGCGTTTGGCGATCACGGCCGTCAGATCTTCATGCGGCAGAAGTTGTCGAGCAAGCGGAGTCCCGCGGCGCCGCTTTTTTCGAGATGGAACTGGGTGGCGATAACATTGTCGCGTGCGATCGCGGCGCAAAACGGCACGCCGTGGTCGCTGGTCGCGATCACCAGCGCCGGATCCTCAGGGATCGGATAGTAGGAGTTGACGAAATAGAAATGAGTATTGTCGGGGACGCCACGAAAGATCTTATGGGGCCGCGTCTGGCGCACGCGGTTCCATCCGATCTGCGGAACCTTCAGCGGACGGCCGTCTAAAGCTGCCGGAAAGCGCACCACGCGGCCCGCGACAATTCCGAGGCAACTCGCTTCGTCCTCCTCGCTCCGATCCAGCAGCACCTGAATCCCAATGCAGATGCCGAGGAACGGTTTGCCGGCGCGGACAACGTCGTCGCGCAGCACCTGGTCGAGTCCTAGCGCGTGCAGGTTTTCCATCGTAGCGCCCGCCGCGCCGACTCCGGGCAGGATAGCGCGGTCGGCGGCGCGCACGCGCTCGGGGCGGTCGGTTACCTCGCAGGGATGGCCGAGATGCTCTAGCGCCCGTGCGACGCTGGTGAGATTTCCCGCCTTGTAATCGACTATTGCGATCATCGCGTAACAGGATCGTGCAGCTAAAAGGATTGCGCGACCCGGGTAAGCATCTTAGCCTGAGCGCCCGGCCCGCGCGACACCGCTTTCCCGGCGACTCACCGGACATCCGCGAGGCTTCCAAAGCCATTGCGACGCCCGTTCCTGCCTGCGCCTAGCCGCGGCGCAGTGCGCGGCCGGGGCGGGCCTTAGTATGGCGGCCGTTTGCGACCACGGCGACGCCGTTGACGAAGACGTACGCGATACCAGCCGGATAGCGCTTGGGATCGTTGAAAGTCCCGGTGTCGATTACCGTCACCGGATCGAAGATGACCAGGTCGGCAGAGGCTCCGGCGCGCAGCACGCCGCGGTCAGAGAGGCCGAACTTTTGCGCGGGCATCCCGGTCATCCGATACACCGCGTCTTCCATCGTGAGCAAGCCGAGTTCTCGCGCGTAATGGCCGAGCACGCGGGCAAAGGTCCCGTAAAGGCGCGGATGAGGCTTGCCCCCCAGCGGAATTCCATCCGAGCCGATCATGGTCGTGGGATGCCGCATTACGGTTTGCACGTCGCCCTCGTCCATCATGTCGAGGATCGCGATCGCGCGATGCTGCTCGTCGGTGTCCACCTTGCGCGCCGCGTCTTCGGGCGAAAGATCGAGCTGCGAGGCGAGTTCCGCGATCGTGTGGCCCTCGTATTCCGGATGAAGCGGCGCGGACGCGATCAACACGCGTTCGGGCTCGACCCGCGCGATTCCGCCGCGGTCGCCTTGCGGGTTGAAGGCGTTGTTGTGCAGCACCGCCGCCAGCATCGTGCTGCCCGAGGTGTATGGATACTGATCCGCGGTCACATCGAGGCCTTCTGCGCGCGCCTCTTCGATAAGTTTGATCGATTCCCGCACCCGGCCCCAGTTTCTCTTCCCCGCGGCCTTATGATGCGAGATCTGCACGCGCACGCCGGATTCTCGGCCGATGCGAATCGCCTCGCGTACGGCGTCAAGCAGGCCCGAAGCTTCGTTGCGCATGTGAGTCGCGTAGACTCCGCCCGCCGCGGCCACGTCGAGCGCAAGCTCGATGACCTCTTCGGTTGCACAGTGGCGGCCCGGTTCATAGATGAGGCCGGTGGAGAGGCCGACCGCGCCGGCTTCGAGCCCCTCGTGCACGAGCTCGCGCATCGCGCGCTGCTCGTCCTGCGTCGGCGCGCGGCGCGCCATCCCCATCACGGCCGCGCGGATCGTGTTGTGTCCGACCAGCATCGCGACGTTGAGGCTCGGCGGTGCGCTTTCGACCATTTCGAGGTAGCCGCGATGGCCTTTCCACCCAGGCATCGCCGCCTCGCCGAAGAAAGTGCCGAAGTGTTCGCGCACTGCCGCGTAGGGCGCCGCGCCCATCCCGCAGTTGCCAACCACTTCCGTGGTGACACCCTGCATCAGCTTGAAGTCCATCGTCGGCATGGTCAGCACGGCGAAGTCGTCGTGACTGTGGACGTCGATGAAGCCGGGTGCGAGCGCGAGGCCGCCTGCGTCGATTTCGAGCGCCGCTGCGCCCTGGACCTCGCCGACTGCCGCGATCCGATCGCCGCGCACCGCGAGGCTGCCGACGAACGGCGTAGCACCGGTGCCGTCGAAGATGTTCGCGCCGCGAATCACGATGTCCCAGCGGTCGCTGCTCATATCAAAGTCACGCGCGGGCGATGCGCGCCGGTGATACCGCCGATTCGGTCACGCCCTCCTCCGCGAGGTCGGGGGGAACCGCGCGCCTAAGCGCGAGGCTAGCGGTCAGCCGTCCCATCGACGGCGAAGTCTCGATTCCATAGCCGCCCTGGCCGGCCAGCCAGAAAAATCCCTCCACGCGCGGGTCGTAACCGACCACCGGGCATCCGTCGGCGACGAACGAACGCAGGCCCGCCCACTTGCGGTTGACATGCGCGACCGGAATTCGCGCCGCACGCTGAATCCGATCGACGGCGAGTGCGACGTCGAAGTCGTCGGGCTGCACGTCGCACGGCTCCATCGGTGTCTGGTCGGCCGGCGAGCCGAGGAACTTGCCCGCGTCGGGTTTGAAATAGAATTCCTCGCCGACATCGATCACCGAGGGCCATTTCGCGATCTCGGCGGCCGGCGGCGGATCGAAAATAAACGCGGTGCGCCGCTTCGGCACCAGGCCAATCGGCGCCGCCGACGCCATCGCACCCACCACGTCGCACCACGCGCCCGCCGCGTTGACCACGACCGGCGCGGCGAAATCACCAGCCGTTGTCCGCGCGATCCATGCATCAACGTTGCGCTCGAGGCCCAGGAGTTCGGCGCCGGTTACCAGCTTCCCGCCGCGCCCGCGCATCCCGCGGATGAACCCCCAGTGGATTGCGTGCACGTCCATGTCCATCGCCTCGGGATCGAGCACAGCGCCGGCGACGTACTCCTCTCTGAGCAGCGGCACGAGTGTGCACGCCTGGGTGGCGTCGAGACGGCGGACGCCGGCGATGTGGCGTGAGGATTGCGCGAAATTCTGCTCGAGCAGGGCGGACTGGTCGGAACGCCCGATTAGAAGCATCCCGCGCTCGGTCAACAACGGATGCTCGGCGAATCCGGTCGGGGGGTTGAGGAAAAAGTCTTTCGCGGCCCGGCTGAGCGCGCGAATCACCGAAGGGCCGTGGGTCTGGACGAAGAGTGCCGCCGAGCGGCCGGTCGTATGGTAGCCGGGCTGACTTTCGCGCTCGAGCACCAGCACTCGTGCGTGCGCCGCCAGTTCATAGGCGGCCGAGGCGCCTGCGATACCGCCGCCCACGATTATGAAATCGTAAGTGTCCATCTCATACTTATTATCTTGGCGCTCGTTCTCTTATCGCGCCGGCCATCGCGAGAGATCAAGCCGGTTGCCAAGCGGAGAAGGTTCCGGCTAACGATTCATCGGACGACTCAAAACCTGGAAAGGACGTGATACGCGATGGCGAAGACCGCGCTTGCATTCTCGCTGATGCCCGATAGCCCGATCGAAAAGGTCGTTGAGTGGACCAAAGACGCGGAGGAGATGGGATTCGCGGCGGCTTTTATGACCGAGGCGAACAACGATTCGCTCGCCTGCTCGCTGGCGCTCGGGATGCGGACGCAGCGTATCGGGCTCGGCACCGCAATTACCAACATCTACCTGCGTCATCCGGCGCTGCTGGCCAACGAGGCCGCGACCGTGCATCAGTTGACTG
This sequence comes from uncultured delta proteobacterium, assembly GCA_963734845.1. Taxonomy (GTDB): domain Bacteria; phylum Desulfobacterota; class Binatia; order Binatales; family Binataceae; genus JAKAVN01. The sequence goes on from CAVTIS010000004.1 coordinate 174,231, forward strand.
GCGGACGCTTCATCCTGGGCCTCGGCACCGGCCACGGCGAGGGCAACTCGCGCCTGGGGATCGAGATGGGGCAGCCGATGGCGAAGATGCGCGAGACCGTTGCGACGCTGCGCAAGATGCTCGAAGGCGGCGGCAGCGGACCGAAAATAAGCGGCAAGCTGCCGCTTTACCTGGCGGGTGTGTCGCGGCCGATGGTGCGGATGGCGGGCGAGATCGCCGACGGAGTGATTTTCAATTTTTTTCCGCCCGCCCGCGTGCGCGAGGCGCTGGGCGAAATCGCTGAGGGCGCCCGCGCGGCCGGGCGGGACCCGGCCGCGGTCGAGCCGACGCTGTTCGCGACCGCGTTCATCGCGAACGACCTGGAGGCGGCGCGCCGTCCGGCGCGCACGCTGCTCTCGCGTTACGGAGCGTTGCGGTTTTACGGCAACATGATGGCTAAGGCGGGGTTCGAGCGCGAGATTGCGGCGATTCGCGCGGCGCGCGGCGACGCCGCGCTGGCGCTCGCCGCAGTGAGCGACGCGATGATCGACGCGACGCTGCTGGTCGGATCCGAGGAGCGGGTGCGCGAGCGGCTCGCCGAGCTATGCGCGCCGGGAATCGGCACGGCGATCGTGTTCGTCAATCCGGTCAACGAACCGCGCGAGGCCGCGGTTCGCCGGCTGATGCGCGCGCTGCGCCCCTAGGGGGGGCCACAACGCGCGCAGCAATCAGGCTTGGCGCATGGGTTACGCCGGCGGCGCCGGCGTGGCCTCGCCGCCCGGCGGCTTCAGCATGCCGAAGAATCCGCGGATACGGTTGTAGTTCACGCCGAAGTCGCCGGTGCCGTCGCGCGAGCGCGAGCGCATCTCGACCAGGCTGCTGTTAGGGTCAGGCCCCGGACGCACCTGGATCACGAAATCGTCGCGAAAGCGGAACAGGTTGGAGGTCTCGACGCCCTCGATCGTGCGCGTCGCCGGATCGGTGAAAACGATCAGCCATCCCGGCATCGTGTTCGCCGCGGCCCGCACCTTGAGCAACGCGTCGTCGGGCTTCTCGTCGAGCCGCAGCGGATCGAGCTTCGGGTAGTCCTTGCTTTGTACCGGCTCGAACTTGGCGCGGTCGTACTTCATCGAGTCGGGTGACAAGTTCGGTGGTTTGACGAACTCCGGCGGATTTTCGTAGTCCGTGGTGATGTCGTTGATCTCCGGATAGGGCATCGACATCCAACGCCACATCGTGAATCCGACCGGCACGGCGATCAGCAAGCCGAGCACCAAACCGGCGATAGCCTTGGGCCTTCCGACCCTGCGCTCGGGCGCAGAGGTGCGCAGCAGGCCGATTAGTCCGAACAGCAGCGCCAGGACCGCGAGTGCGAAGCTGAGCAGAAACGCCAGGAAGCCGGTCATCGGCGGGACCATGCCAAGATGCGCGCCCACGACGCCAATTCCCACCAGCAGCAGGGCGAGTATCGCGTTCATGATGGAGAGCCAGGCAGTGATCATCCTCGTTTCTCCTTGGCTGGGCGGCGCCGTGGGCCACCAAGCGACGAACTGTGCCAGCAAAGCGATCCGTTACAGCAGTTAAGGCCTAAATACAAAACCCGCCATATCGCGGCATGCGAAATTGCTCGTCACGCCGCGCTCGGATAGGCTTGAGGGCCGAGGCCATCCGGGCCTGTTCTCTTAAGCATGATTAGCACGGATCGAAACGGGCTTTTACGCGACCTGCTGGCCGCGCGGATCGTCATTATCGACGGCGCAGCGGGCACTTCCATTCAGAACATGCATCTCACGGCCGCCGATTTCGGCGGCCCGCAACTGGAAGGATGTAACGAGAACCTGATTCGTACCCGCCCCGACAAGATTCGCGAGTTACACGACAGTTTCCTCGACGCCGGCGCCGACATTATCGAGACCAACACCTTCGGCGCGACCTCTGTCGTGTTGGCCGAGTATGGGCTCGCCGAGCACGCGCGCGAAATGAATCGCCTGGCCGGCTCGATCGCGCGCGCCGCCGCTGACGCCGCCACCACGTCGACGCGGCCGCGTTTCGTGGCGGGCTCGATGGGGCCGACGACCAAGGCCATTTCCGTCACCGGCGGCATCACCTTCGACCAGCTGGCGGACGCCTACCAGGAGCAAGCCGAGGGACTCATCGAAGGCGGCGTCGACCTGCTGCTGCTGGAGACCGTGCAGGACACGCTCAACTGCAAGGCCGGGCTGGTCGGAATCGAGCGCGCGATCGCGAGGGCTGGTGTTGAGATTGCGATCGCGGTCTCGGGCACGATCGAGACGATGGGTACGCTGCTGGCGGGGCAGGATATCGAGGCCTTTTATACCTCGCTCGCCAATCGCGGGCTCATCTGGATGGGACTGAACTGCGCGACCGGCCCTGACTTCATGACCGACCATCTGCGCACGCTTTCGGAGATCTGCCGCTTCGACGTCGCCTGCGTGCCCAACGCGGGTCTGCCCGACGAAGAGGGCCATTACAACGAATCGCCCGAGTCGCTCGCGCACAAGCTCGAGCGCTTCGTCGACGCCGGATGGGTCAACCTGATCGGCGGATGCTGCGGGACTACGCCCGCGCACATCAGGGCGCTGGCGCGGATGGCCGAGGGCAAGCGCGCACGCAAGCCGTCGAGCCTTCGCCGTTCGGTGGTTTCGGGCATCGAGCCGCTGGTGATCGACGAGAACACGCGCCCGGTGATCGTCGGCGAGCGCACCAACGTGCTGGGCAGCCGCAAGTTCAAGCGGCTGGTCGCCCAGGGCAAGCTGGAGGAGGCGGCGGAGATTGGCCGCCTGCAGGTGCGCCGCGGCGCCCACGTGCTCGACGTCTGTTTGCAGGACCCCGACCGCAACGAGATCGCCGACCTTACCGGCTTTCTCGAAATCGAGGTCAAGAAAGTAAAAGTTCCGCTGATGATCGATTCGACCGACGCCGTCGCGATCGAAGAGGCGCTCAAGCGCGCGCCGGGCAAGTCGATCATCAACTCGGTCAACCTCGAGGACGGCGAAGAACGTTTCCAGCGCGTGGTGCCGCTCGCGCGCCGCTACGGCGCGGCGCTGGTGGTCGGCTGTATCGACGAAGACAAACAGCAGGCGCAGGCGATCACACGCGCGCGCAAGCTCGCGATCGCCGAACGCTCGTACAAGATTCTGACCGAGCGCTACGGCGTCGAGCCCGAGGACATCATCTTCGATCCGCTGGTCTTCCCGGTCGGCACCGGCGACCGCAACTACATCGGCTCCGCGGTCGAGACCATCGAGGGGATCGCGCTCATCAAGGCCGCGCTACCGCGCTGCAAGACCGTGCTCGGCATCTCCAACGTCTCCTTCGGCCTGCCCGAGGCGGGTCGCGAGGTGCTGAACTCGGTGATGCTTTATCACTGCGTGCAGGCCGGACTGGACCTCGCGATCGTCAATTCCGAGAAGCTCGAGCGCTATCATTCGGTGCCCGAAGAGGAGCGCCGGCTGGCCGAGGACCTGATCTGGTGGCGCGGCGACGATCCGATCGCGGCCTTCGCCGGCTATTTCCGCGAGCGCAAGGCCAAGCCCAACGTCGAGCAGCGACGCTCGCTGCCGCTGGATGAACGGCTCGGACTCTACATCCTGGAGGGCTCCAAGGAGGGGCTCATCGAGGACCTCGACGAGGCGCTCGGCGCGCGTTCGGCGCTCGAGATCATCAACGGTCCGTTGATGAAAGGGATGGACGAGGTCGGGCGGCTGTTCAATTCCAACCAGATGATCGTGGCCGAGGTGCTGCAATCGGCCGAGGCGATGAAGGCCGCCGTCGCCCATCTCGAGCCGCACATGGAGAAGGCCGATAGCGCCAGCCGCGGCACCATCGTGCTGGCCACCGTCAAGGGCGACGTGCACGACATCGGCAAGAATCTGGTCGATATCATCCTGAGCAACAACGGCTATCGGGTCGTCAATCTCGGCATCAAGGTGCCGCCCGAGGAACTGATCAAGGCCTACAACGAGCATCACCCCGACGCCATCGGGCTTTCCGGCCTGCTGGTGAAGTCGGCGCAGATGATGGTGGCGACGGCGCAGGACTTAAAAAGCGCGGGCATCGGATGCCCCATCCTCGTAGGCGGTGCGGCGCTTTCGGCGCGTTTCGTCCGGATGAAGATCGCGCCCGAGTATGAGGGACTGGTCGCGTACGCCAACGACGCGATGGAAGGGCTGGACCTCGCCCATCAGTTGATGGACGAGGAGCGGCGCGCCGCCTTGCGCAGAGCGCTGGACGCCGAGACGCAACGGCTGCTCGCGAGCGCGGCCAAGCCGGCGGCGCCTGCGCCACGCGCCGGCCGGCGCACGTCCAGCGTGCGCCAGGACGTCGAGATTCCGTTGCCGCCTGACTTGAAGCCGCACGTCGTGCGCGCCTACGACCTCGCCGAGGTTTTCCGCTACATCAACCCGGTGATGCTCTACACGCGCCATCTGGGATTGCGCAACTACGAAACGGCGCTGGCCGGCGGCGACCCGCGTGCCAAGGAACTGGCCGCCGCGGTTGCGGCGGTCGAAGAGGTGATGCTGGGGCGCGCCGATATCGCGGCCAACGCAGTTTATCGATTTTTCCCCGCGCGCTCCGACGGCGACCGCACCGTGATGATCTATTCGTCCGACGGCAAGACGGTGCTCGAGAGTCTGACCTTCGGCCGCCAGAGCGACGAGCCCGGGCTCTGCCTCGCCGACTACGTCGCCCCGCGCTCATCGGGCAAAACCGACTACCTGTGCATGTTTGTGACCACGATTGGCGCGGGCGTGCGCGCGCTGGCCGATGAGTGGAAAGAGCGTGGCGAGTACTTGCGCTCGCACATTCTGCAAATCCTCGCGCTTGAAGGGGCCGAGGCGTTCGCCGAGGTGCTGCATCAGAAGATCCGCCAGATGTGGGGATTCGGCGATCCGCCAGGGATCACGATGAAGGAGCTGCATCAGGCGCACTATCACGGCAAGCGGTTTTCGTTCGGATATCCGGCCTGTCCGCGCCTGGAGGACCAGGAAAAGCTCTTCCGCCTGCTCGAGGTCGAGAAACATTCGATCGGCCTGAAGCTGACGGAAGGCTTCATGATGGATCCCGAGAGCGCGGTGAGCGCGATGGTTTTTCATCATCCGGAGGCGCGCTACTTCAGCCTCTCCGTCGCTGACATCGAGGCGCTCGAGCGCGAGCTGAGTTCCACGCCGCAGCCGGCCCAGGCGCCGATTACGATCGCGTCGCGCTAGCTCTTTTTCCAGACTAATCGCGGAAGCGGTGACGCGCGTCAGGCGCGACGGCGGCGGATTTCGCACGCGCGCGGGAATTCGATGGTGAAAGTCGAGCCCTCGCCCTTGCGGCTGGTGGCGGAGATACGCGCGCCGCCGAGTTCGACGCACTTGCGCGCGAAGGCCAGCCCCAGTCCCGCGCCCTCGAAGCGCCGGCTATGGCCGGTCTGCTCCTGCGAGAACGGCTCGAACAGCCGCGGCAGGTAGTCGTTGTCGATACCGATGCCGGTATCGCGGACCTCGAGTTTCAGCGTGCCGGTGTTGTCGCGATCGAGCCCGAGGACGATCTCGCCGCGGTCGGTGAACTTGATCGCGTTTTGCAGCAGGTTGGTCAGCGCGGTTTGCAGGCAGAATTCGTCGAAACGAATGGTGGCTTCGGTCTCCGCGATTTCGAGTCGCAGCTTGAGCCCCTTTTCGTCGGCCAGCACACTGAGATCGTTGGCCTGGTCCTCGATAAACGGGGCGAGCGCGATCGCTGAAGGATTAAGCGCCAGCGCTCCGGCTTCCAGCCGCGAGTAGTCGAGGATCTGCTGGATAGTGGTCAGCAGGCGGCGCCCGGCGCGCCCGAGCGCTTCGAGATAGGTGTCCTGAGTATGGTCGCCGATATTGGCCAGATGCTCGCCGACCAGATCGGTGTATCCCAGGATGACATTGAGTGGCGTGCGAATTTCATGGCTGGTATTGGCTAGGAAGGCGGACTTCAGGCGTGTCGATTCCAGTGCGGCGTCGCGCGCGCTGGCGAGTTCGATATCGGCCGCGCGGCGCTCGGTGATGTCGCGGAGCACCGTCACTACCCGCGGCCCGACACCCAGATCGACCATCACCGCGGAGAGCAGGGTGGGCACGGTCCGGCCGTCACGCGTGCGCAGGTCGGCCTCAAAACTGTTTACCGCTCCGCGCTCGAGGAGCTCGCGCCCGAAACGCCGATACTCCGCCGAATCCACGAAGAGCGCGAGCTCACGCGGATCTTTGCCCAACGCCTGCTCGCGGCTGTGGCCATAGACGCGGCTGAACGCGCTGTTGACGTCGACGGTTCGGCCGTCACCTGGGGTTGCGATCACGATCGCGTCCTGGCCGCTATCGAAGATGCCGCGAAAGCGCCGCTCGCTTTCGCGCAGATCCTCCAGCATCCTTTCGCGCGCGCTGACGTCGCGCGCGTTTCCTACCAGGCATCGCGCGCCCTTGATGTCGAGCACGGGGCGAGCGTTCCACTCCAGCACCCGCCACGAGCCGTCCTTGTGGCGGATTCGGGAGTGCAGCATCCGCTCTTCTGCGCCCTGAAGGACAATGTGGCGCAGGTTGTCGCCAACCGCCTCGCGCTCGTCGGGATGGCATAAATCAAGCGCGCTCTTGCCGACTAACTCCTCGCCTTTGTAGCCAAGAATCCTTTCTATGGAAGCGCTGACGAACTGGAACCTGTGATCCATATCCATGACCACTACGAGATCGCTGGTGTTTTCAATGAGTGAACGGAAGTAGCGCTCGCTCGCGCGCAACTCGCGCTCGCTCTGGCTCTGTCGGATAGCCAAACCCAGAATGTTGGCGACCGACTGGAGAAAATTCACCTCGTCATGGCTGTATTGACGTTCCTGCCGATGATGGGCCGAGAGCACACCGTAGGGCCGGTCGCGGCCGTGAATTACGATCGTCACGCCACTGCGCAGGCCGCACTGCTCCGCGATGGCGCTTTGCAGGCGCCGCTCGCTGCTGAAGTCTGTCACGACCACGGGAGCGTTGACCAGCAAAGCATAGCCGGCGTGCGAACGAGCGCCCGCCTCCGCGATCATGGCTCGCACCACGTCCGGTTCCCATCCGGCGCCGGCCCGGCCGATCAGGGTCTCGCGGTCCGGGCGCAACTCGGTCACCGTGGCATAGTCAATTCGCAAGGTCTGACGGACCAGGCGGGTGGCTTCTTCGAACAATTGCTGCGGGTCGCCGCCAATCAGCGCGTGTTGGCTGAGCGAGGCTACGACCGACTGCTGAAGAGCATAGTCGTCGCGAGAAACGGTGGCATCGCCCAAGCTCTTGTCGACCATCGCCGCGTCGCCCGCGTGCGATGATCGAATGGCAGTAGGAACGTTATTGACCTGCGCCATAAGTCGCCTGGTCACCGCACGCCTTTTGCAATTGTTACCTACGTTACTCTTTAGCCCAGCATAAGCAAGCACGCAAAGGAGCGACGGTTTCGTTCTTTGGCGGAGACGCTATTCGCTCGACGCTCGAGGCCTCAACCGTGGCACCGGCATCGCCGGTCCGCTTCTCTCGGCTTGACGCTCGCGCGAGCCGGATGATAATAATTATCATCTGGCCGGGCGAGCAAAATCACTTTAGAAAGCGCCGCGGCGACGCGCCGCGCGAGCTGCGCCGCCGGCCATTAACCGCGCATACGCTCAGGGAGAGAGCAACAATGAACAATCTGAAAGGAACCAAGACACACGCCAACCTTAAGGATGCCTTTGCCGGCGAGAGCCAGGCCAATCGGCGCTACCTGTACTTTGCCAAGATTGCCGACGTGGAGGGCCAGCCGGAAATCGCAGGGCTCTTCCGCGATACTGCGGAGGGCGAGACCGGGCACGCTCACGGCCATCTCGACTATCTCAAGCAGGTCGGCGATCCGGCCACTGACCAGCCGATCGGCGACAGCATGCTCAATCTAAAGTCGGCCGTCCACGGCGAGACCTACGAGTATACGAACATGTATCCCGGGATGGCGAAGACCGCTCGCGAAGAGGGTTTTACGGAGATCGCCGACTGGTTCGAGACTCTGGCCAAGGCCGAGAAGTCGCACGCCGGTCGCTTCCAGAAAGCCACCACTACGCTTTAACGGCGGCCGCCCTGTTAGGTCGTGGCATGCGGGCGCGCCGCGCTCGTTTGCATCTATTCGAAATTCCGGCCCGCCGGACACCGTTGGGCGTCTGGCGGGCCGGCTCGCGCGTCACCGGCCGTAGTGTACTGCCACAACCTCGATGCCGTAACTTCGACGTGCCACCCGAGAGCCGCTTAAATGGAACGTATCCAGTCGCGACCGACCGACGCTCTTTCGTACAATCAAAACGAGCCCAAGTACTGGGATCGCGCGGCCCTCGACCAGGAAATCGAGCGCGTGTTCGACATCTGCGCGGGCTGTCGGCTGTGCTTCAACCTGTGCCCGTCGTTCCCGGAGCTGTTCGGGGCGCTCGATAGCGGCGACGGCGACGTGCGCAGCCTGAGCGCGGCGCACAAGCAACGCGTGATCGATCTGTGTTACGGCTGCAAGCTGTGCGAGGTGCGATGCCCATACACGCCGCACGACGGCCACGAGTTCCAGCTCGACTTCCCGCGCCTGATGCTGCGGGCGCGCGCGGTCGAAGGCCGCGAACAGGGAATCGGCATGCGCGAAAAGATGCTGGGCAATCCGGACCGCCTGGGCAAGGTCGGGAGCATTGTGCCGAAGCTCGCCAATTGGGCCTGCCGCAGCCCTTTTCAGCGCGCGATGATGGAGAAGATGCTCGGCATCTCGCGCGCCAAGCAACTGCCTGAGTTTGCCGGCGAAACCTTCGACGCGTGGCTACAGCGCACGGGAATTCCGGCCGCGCCGGCCGAGCCCGCGGCCAAGGTCGCCATCTTTCATACCTGCTTCGTCAACTACTACAATCCGGCGCCCGGGCGCGCGCTGGTCTCGGTGCTGGCCCGCAATCGATGCTCGATGGCGTCGCCGGCGCAGAACTGCTGCGGGATGCCGGCGCTGGACGGCGGCGACGTCGCTTTTGCGCAAAAGCTCGCGCGCGCCAACGTGGCCTCGATGCTGCCGCTGGTGCGCCAGGGCTATCGCATCGCCGCGATCAATCCGACCTGCTCGCTGATGATGCGCGCGGAATATCCGGACCTGCTCGATACCGCCGAGGGGCGCGAGCTCGCTGCGGCGGTCGTCGACCCGCACGAGCTGCTCTATGCGCTCCGGCGCGAGGGCAAATTTGACCGCGATTTTCGCACCACGCCGGGCAAGGTCGCCTATCACGTGCCGTGTCATCTCAAGGCCCAGAACGTGGGCCTGCGCTCGCGCGATCTTATCCGATCGATCCCGGGCGCGGAGGTCGTGACGGTGGACGCCTGCACGGCTCACGACGGCACCTGGGCGATGAAGAGGGAGTTTTTCGAGCTGTCGATGAAGTGGGGAGCGAAGGCCTTCGCCGGAATGAAGGACGCCGAAGCGCAGGTGTTGGCCACCGACTGTCCGCTCGCCGCGATCCAGATCGAGCAGGCCATCGGCGTGCGCCCGCTCAACCCGGTCGAGATTCTGGCGCGCGCTTACGAGGCCGACGGCTTCGCCGCGCCAGTGCCGCCGCCGGAGCCGCCCGCCGTCGAGGAGTGAAACCGTGAAACCGATAACTCCCCCCGAAGTACTGCCGGTTACGACCTATGACCGCGTGCGGCCCCTGCTGCGCCCACTATGCATCGCCGAAAAGACGCGCCGTCGCCTCGCCGTCGGTCCTCATCTCACGCTGATGTTCGAAAACCGTCAGACGGTCTGGTACCAAATCCAGGAAATCCTGCGCACCGAGCGCATCTTCGAGGAGGCCGCGGTCAACGCCGAGGTCGAGACCTATAACGAACTTCTGCCGCGCCCGGGCGAACTCTTTGCCACCCTGCTCATCGAGTATGCGGACCCGGCCGAACGCGACGTCGAGCTTGCCCGCCTGGTGGGTCTGGAGCGCCATTTGTGGATCGTTCTTGACGGACGCCGCGTCGGCGCCCGCTTCGATGAACGCCAAATGTCGCCGGATCAGATAAGCGCGGTGCAGTTCATCGCTTTTCCGCTGGGCGCGGAAGCCGGCCGTTTTGGAGAGCTGGCGGCAGTCGGCAAGGCCGCAATCGAAGTTGACCATCCGCATCTCTCCGTCACGGCTCCAATTGAAGGCCCACTCGCAGAGGCGCTTAGCGACGATCTGCGCCCCGATTAGGCCCTTTTTTTCTTCCTGCGCCAACGATCACTTACTCGGTCTGCGGCCTTGGAAACCGTTTTTCCAAGAGCATCTCCGCGGCCGGGATAGTTAGCTGGATTGCTTCATATGATAACTTGAGCTACATTTAAGCGCCTTACTTATATCTAAGACGCGCATCTATGAATCCGCGTGATTTACCTGCTTGCCACAGCACGCCTGTTTATGAGGAATATGGAGACCGTAAGCAATCAGCAAAGCTGCTTTTAGTCTAACTTAACTGAGCACTGTGGGCGATTGAATTGAATTAGCCGGATGACCGCTATCGCCGAAAAGCTTGCCATCTGCTCTGCTGCGGCCTTCGGCCTGTCCGTCGCCCTGACGCCTGCGGCCAAGGCGCTCGCCGCGCGCTTCAACATCGTCGCCTCACCTAGCGAAGAGTCGGGCCATCCGGAACCGACGCCGGTGCTCGGCGGCGTGGCGATCGTGGTTGCCGTGATCGTGGCGCTCGGCCTTGCGGGCGAGCTGCCACTGTGGACGCTCGCCGGAATGCTGGCATTGCTGGCGGTCGGCACGCTCGACGACGTGGTCGCGTTGAAACCGTCGCACAAACTGCTTGCGCAGTTGATAGTGGTCGCGTTCTTCTTTTGGGCTTCGCCGGCCGCGCCCGAGGTCACGCGCTGGCCGCTAGTCAATCTGGGGCTGGCCGGCTTCTTCATGGTTGCCGCGATCAACGCCTTCAACCTGGTTGATGGGCTCGACGGCTTGGCCGCCGGGGTCGGAATTGCCGCGATGGGGGCAGTGGGCGTCGTCGCATGGTGGTCGCGCGACGCGGGGTTGGCATGCGGGGCATTGGCGGCCGCTGGGGCGTTGGGCGGCTTTTTGTTCTTCAACTTCTATCCGGCGTCGATTTTCATGGGCGACGGCGGCGCACTACCCATGGGTTTTTTGCTTGGAGCCCTGGCGCTGCAGGGCGCCGGGTTGCAGCGTAACTCGCATCTTTCGTGCGCGGTCTTTCCGGTGCTGGTTATGCTGGTGCCGCTGCTCGACACCGCTATTGTGACGATGTCGCGGCTGGCCACGGGAAACCCGATTTCGCGACGCGGCCTGGACCATTCGCATCATCGTCTGCTGATGCTGGGGCTCACGGTGCGGCGCGCAGTGGTCGTCAGCTGGATGCTAGCGGCGGCAAGCGCACTGCTGGCGGCGGGCGAGAGCCTCTTGTCGCATGTTTATTTGCTGAGCGCTCTCCCCTTCGTGATCGCAGGAATCGGGGTGATTGGATTGTTCATGGTCGATCTGACTTTCGAGAATCGCGCGCCCGGCATGGACTACGGCTACTTGCAGGGCCTCGCGCGCTACCTCTTAAGCCTCGGTTACAAGCGGCGTCTGGCGGAAGCGGTGCTCGATTTCGCGCTCATTCCGGCGGCGTATTTCGGCGCCTGTCTGCTGCGGCGCGATTTCAAGCTCACTGACCCGCAGATCCTTTCGATGATGACGAGCACGCCGGTGTTTTTCGCCGCCACCTACCTCGCCTTCGTGCTGACCGGTGTTTACCGCGGAATCTGGCGCTACGCCGGAATCGCCGACATCATTCGCTTCGCCAATGGCTCGCTGCTGGCTGGCATCCTGGTCGCGGTCACCTCGCTGTTCATCCCGATTGAGGTGTCGGGGTCCGTCGCCGTCCTGTACGTGGTGCTGCTCTTCAACCTGCTGGTGTTCACGCGCGTGTCGTTCCAGCTTCAGCGCCGCGCCCTCGGGCTGTTGGCGCTGCCGACCGAGCGGGTGCTTATAGTCGGAGCGGGCCGGATGGGCGAGGCGGCCGTGCGCTACATCTTCTCGGGCAGCGACCGGCGAATGCGGCTAGTCGGATTCGTCGACGACGATGCCTTCAAGGAAGGGAAGCTCGTTCACGGTCATCAGGTGCTCGGCCCGCTCGACGAACTGGCCCGGACCTACACGGCCACGGGCTTTCATCGGATTCTTATCGCCGCCGACGCGATCGGCGAGGAACGTCTTGCGCTAGTCAAGGCATTCGCCGATGCTCATGATCTGCCGCTCCAGCGCTTCTCGATCGAAGTCAACGAATTCGTGCCGATCGTCGCTGGCGACAACAATGGCCGTGGCACGGGCGAAGATAACGCTGCAGTCATCGAAGCGCCTGCGCCCGCTGTCGTGCGGCCTTCGATCGCTTGACGAGATGCCTTTGGGGGGTAAACGCCCCGGCGGGCGTCGGCGAGCCTGTTTGCCGGGCAGACTGGTGCGCCTTGCCATCCTCTGGCATTGTAGGAGGAGCGGCGCTACCGGATGTGGTGCCTAGACGTCTAAGATGACGTCAAGACGAGCGCCTGAAAGGGGCTGCAACAGTCATGAGTCGCGCGCGCAAGCCGGTCAAAATTGTGCCTAAAGGGTGGGGTCGCGAGGTATGGATCGTCAATGGCGAACTCTACTGCGGCAAAATCCTTGAGATTCGCAAGGGCAAGCGCTGCTCGCTACATTTTCACAAGCTCAAGACCGAGTCGTTCTACTTGCGCGCGGGCCGGCTCAAGGTGCGCGTTAAGGAATCGCCGGACTCCGAAGTAATCGAGGAGTTCGAACTCACGGCTGGTGAGTGCATGGACGTTCCGCTCGGCCTGGTGCACCAAATGGAAGCGCTTGAGGACGCCGAGTTGTTCGAGTTCTCCACCCAGCACTTCGAGAGCGATTCGCATCGTCTCGTGCCCGGCGACTAAACGGCGCTGGCGGACACAGGAAAATCGATGGCCAAGGTTGCGCTGATAACCGGGGTTACGGGCCAGGACGGCTCGTACCTCGCGGAATTTCTCATCAAGCAGGGCTACGAAGTGCACGGCATCGTGCGCCGGACCTCGAGCTTCGCCACCGGGCGCATCGATCATATGCGCAAGGGCTTCGGTCCGGGCCCGTCGCCGCTCCAATTGCACTATGGCGATCTCGGCGACGGCACCGGTTTGCGCGCGATCATTGAGCAGGTGCGCCCCGACGAAGTTTACAACCTCGCCGCGCAGTCGCACGTGCGCATCTCTTTCGATCAGCCCGAATACACCGCCGACGTGGTTGGTCTGGGCGCGCTCCGCCTGCTGGAGGCGCTGCGCGATCACAACAAGCGCCACGGCCGTGCGGCGCGCTACTACCAGGCCGGCTCGTCCGAGATGTTCGGGCGGGTGGCCGAAGTGCCGCAGCGCGAGACCACTCCGTTTCATCCGCGCAGCCCTTACGCCTGCGCCAAGGTTTACGCCCACTGGCAGACCATCAACTATCGCGAAGCGTACGGGTTGTTCGCCGCCAACGGCATTTTGTTCAACCATGAATCGCCGCGGCGCGGCGAGAATTTCGTCACCCGCAAAATTACCCGCAGCGCCACCCGCATCAAGCTCGGCATGCAGGACAGCCTCGCGCTCGGCAACCTCGACGCACGCCGCGACTGGGGCTTCGCCGGCGACTACGTCGAAGCTATGTGGATGATGCTCCAGCAGGAGCAGGCGGACGACTACGTGGTCGCCACCGGCGAAACCCATTCGGTGCAGGATTTTCTCGAGCGCGTGTTCGACCTGCTCAAACTCGATTGGCACAAACACATCCAGACCGACCCGCGCTACCTGCGGCCGGCCGAAGTCGACCTGTTGCAGGGCGACAGCTCGAAGGCGCGGCGTCTTCTCGGATGGAAGCCGCGGGTCAACTTCGAGCGCCTGGTCGAGATGATGGTCGAGGCCGACCTGGAGTTGGCCGAGCGCGAGAAGCGCAGCCGCGGGCATTAGCTTTCGCAGAGGTTCCCGCGCGCTTAGGATTCCGGCCGCGCCATCGCGCCTTTGAGCATTTTCTTTTTCCGATCGCATAGAACTTCGCGATTGCAGTTCCATTGGCCTTGCCCTCGACCGCCATTTCGCGAAAGTATGATCCGACATGGCTGAGCGGAGACGCAGATTTTCGGCTTTCATGGTGCGCGGCGGTCTCGCGCGCCACTCGCTTAACGACGAGAGCGCGGCCTTCCCGGAGAGCTTCGCGCTCACGCGGCTGCACGACGCCGTGCAGTGGGCGCGCAAGTATTCCTTTTTCACCTACCCGTTCGTGACCGCGTGTTGCGGGATGGAATATTTCTCGGTCGCCGGCCCGCGCTACGACATCGACCGCTTCGGTGCGGCATTGCCGCGGTTCACTCCGCGCCAGGCCGATCTGTTGTTCGTGGTCGGCACCATCACGCAGCGCCAGGCGCCGATCCTGCGCCGCGTGTGGGAGCAGATGGCGGAGCCAAAATGGGTGGTATCGTTCGGCGCCTGCACCAGTTCGGGCGGCCCCTACGACAACTACGCTGTGCTACAGGGCATCGACCGCATCATTCCGGTCGACGTCTACATTCCCGGATGTCCGCCGCGCCCCGAGGCCGTCCTCGACGGCCTGATCAAGCTGCAGTACCGCGTCCAGAACGAACGTCAGCCTCAACTGTGGTCCAGTCTCCATGGCAGCGGACGCAAGCTCGACTAACCCCCCCAAGGCCAACGCCCCTAGCGCTCCTAGCGCCCCGAAGACCGCGAAGCTCACGGTCGACGGCCGCGCGATCGAAGCGCCCGAGGGCACGCCGCTGTTGCAGGCGATGCTCGATGCGGGAATCGACCTCCCGCACTACTGCTACCATCCCAAGCTCAGCATCGACGGCAGTTGCCGCCTTTGCCAGGTCAAGATCGAGGGGATGCCGAAGCTTCAGATTTCCTGCAACACCCAGGTGCGCGACGGGATGGTCGTGCATACGGCGGACCCGGAGGTCGCGCTGGCACGCCGCGGCGTGCTCGAGCTGCTCCTGATCAACCATCCGCTGGATTGCCCGATCTGCGACAAGGCCGGAGAGTGCTGGCTGCAAAACTACGCGATGCGCTTTGGGAGCCGCCATGCGCGTACGCTCGATCCGCGGCGCAAGCATGAGAAAAGGCTGGACATCGGCGAGCGTATGCTGCTCGACCAGGAACGATGCATCCTGTGCCGGCGCTGTGTTCGCTTTTGCCGCGAGATCAGCAAGACCGGCGAGCTCGCCGTTTTCAACCTTGGCGACCGCTCGGTGCTCGACGTCTATGACCGCCGCCTAGACAATGACTACTCCATCTGCACCGCCGACATCTGCCCGGTCGGCGCACTCGAAAGCAAGGACTTCCATCATCGCATCCGGGTCTGGTTTCTCCAGGAGACCGCCAGCGTTTGTCCCGGTTGTTCCAACGGCTGCAACATCATGATCTCGGAGTATCGCAATCGCATCTGGCGGCTGATCCCGCGCCGCAACGACGCGGTCAACGACACCTGGATGTGCGACCAGGGGCGTTTGGACTATAAGTTCGTCGATGCATCCGAGCGCTTGCGGGCGCCGATGGTCGAGGAGAATGGCGCGCTTGCCCCGACCACGTGGGAGGAGGCGCTGGCGCGGGCCTCAGCTGCGATCGCGGCGCTCAAAGAGCGCCACGGCGACGGCGCGATGGGCGCGGTCGTCTCGCCCCATCTCACCGTCGAGGAGAATTTTCGCTTCGGCGAGTTCTTGCGCGCAGCTGGCGCGGGCAAGAGCGCGATGGCGGTGCGGCGCGGGCCCGCCGACGACTTCCTGATCAAGGCCGAGAAAGCGGCCAACGCGCGCGGCGTGCGCGAGCTGGGCCTGGTGAGCGGCAGTGACGACGGGCTCGGCGAGCTGTTGCGGGCCGTGGAAGCCGGCGAGCTCAAGGGACTCTACCTTTGCGGTGACGATGTTCTTGAGACGCTTGCCCCCGAACGTCTCACGGCAATTCTGGGAAGGCTCGAACTCTTGATTGTGCAGACGCTCAAGCTCGACCAGCGCCTGGGCGCGGCCGCCGTGGTGTTTCCCACCACGGCCTTCGCCGAGAAGGACGGTTCGTTTGTCAACCACGCCGGGCGCGTGCAGCGCATTTATAAGGCGATCGAAACGGCGCCGGGATGGCTCAGCGACGGTGAGATTTTCACGCGCTTGCTCAACGCTATCGACCCCAGCGATCGCCGCTTCGATCCTGATGCGATGTGGGAGCCGATATGCCGCGCGCATTCGCGCTTCGCCGGGCTTTCGCTGGACTCCCTCGGAGCTAGTGGCGCGATGCCTAACGGCGCGGGCGTGCAGGGCACAAGCGACCGTTGAAGCGCTTGCCGTTAGACGATCAATTGACGCACTCTGTGCTTGCGAACCGGCATCTGATGCCGGCAAAAAGCCGCAGGGGGGCGAAGAATAATGGCGACCGCAGCGGTTTCTGAAGCGGGTGGCCTCAAGGGCTACCTCGCGACCCATCGCACCCTCGAGACTTATCCGGTCGGCGCACATCGCTGGGCCATGCTGATGCTCACGGTGCTCGCGACGATCGTCTCGTTCTACGAATTCCAGTTCGCGCCGCTGTTGCCGCTGTGGATGCCGGCGCTGCATTTCAGCCTGGACGACTTCGGCTGGTTTTTGTTGTTCGCGGTACTGCTCTCGGGCGGTTCGGCGATGATCGGCGGGCCGCTTGCCGATCGTCACGGCCGTATCATCATCATCGACGTGTGCCTCGCGATCATCATCGTATTGACCTTTGCCAATCTCCTGATGACCGGGTTCTGGTCGTTCGTGATCGTTCGCGGTGCGATGAATCTGACGGCGGGGCTGATGTGGGGTGCGCTCGGGGGCCTCACCCGCGATATGTCGCCGCGCGTCAGCCGCGGCGCGGCCTTCGGCCTGCTTACGGTTGGCGCGGTCGGCTGCATCTTCCTGTGGAATTTCATCAGCGGCGAGACGCTACCGCTTTTCCATAACGCATGGCAGTCACAGATCTGGATCATGGGGATCCTGGCGATCGTCATGTACATCCCCGTTCTGCTGTGGCTCAAGGATTTGCATCCAAACCTGCGCCTGACCATCGTCGAGAGCGAAGCGACGGTCGCCGCCGCTCCGGCCGAGCATATGCGCGAGGCGGCGATGAAAGTTCCGGCCAGCGGAAGCGCAGCCTTCAGGGAGTTGCTCGGCCGTTGGGAGGTGTGGGTCCTGGTGGTCGGGTCGGTGGCCTTCCTGACGCTGCCGATCACCAGCCAGACGTTTTTCCCGGTGATGTTCACCGGCGCATTCCATTACACTCCGGCCGCGGCGGCCAAGATGGCGTCGTACTTCTGGCTGCTCAACCTGTTCATGCTGGTGCCGGCCGGCTTGCTCTCGGACAAGCTGCGGGTGCGCAAACCGCTGGTGTTGATTGGCGACGTCGCCGCTCTGGTGGCGCTGGTCTGGTGGATTGGAACGTTCTCCAATCCATTGCCGCCGTTTCAGTTGGCGACGATGATGTTTGTGCTCGGCGGCCTGGTCGCCTTCGCCTTCATCCCCTGGTGCGCGCAATATTCGGAACTGCTCGAAGACATCTCGCCCGCGCTGCAGGCGAGCGGATGGTCATTCTTTCAGTTGATTTACCGCGGCTGGATCGCCATCTCGGGGACTATTGTCACGCACGTTTCGCATCGCTACGGATGGGCGGCATGGATGTGGGTGGCCGCCGCGGGTATGGCGATGCTTATTCCCGCGATGCTCTCGGTGCGCGGCGGATGGCTGCCGGCCAAGGCCGGACAGGGCTCAGATGGGCATGCGGCGCCCACCGTGCGGCCATCGCCCGCGTAGGCCAAATCTGTAAAACTGATCCTGAAAATTGAACCTGCACGACTTGTACAACGGATAGTTAAAGCGAGATGGCGATTCGAATAGTAAAGGTTGCACGGCCGGCGCCAAGCCTGGTCGGGCCGTACTCGCTGCGGGCGGTGCTGGTGGGACTGTGGGTCGCGTCGGCCCATCTGCTGCGCAACCTCTTCGGCTTCATGCGCGGGCGGCAGGACTTCACCGTGTATTTTCCCGAGCAGCGCTTCGTGCAGCCGCCGGCTATGCGCGGGATGCCGGTGCTGGTGCAAATGGAAAGCGGCAAGGAGCGATGCGTCGCGTGCGGGCTATGCGAATGGGCCTGCCCCACCACCTGCATCACGATCTTTCCGGCCGAGACCGTCGACGAGGTCGAACGTTACCCCGAGATTTTCGACATCGATATGTCGCGCTGCATGTTTTGCGGGTTGTGCGAAGAGGCCTGCCCCGAAGAGGCGATCGTGATGAGCCGCGAGGTCGAAATCGCAACCTACTCGCGCCGCGGCTCGCTCTGGCACAAGGCCGATCTGCTGGTGCCGCAGGATCGTCTCAAAACCCGAACCGACTTTCTGCGCGGCCACTATGAATAAGGACCGATGAGCGCCCCCGAAGAACCAAAAACGCCCCCGCCGCCCGAGCCTTCCGCGTTGTTGCAAAAGGTGATCGCGCGGCTTGGCCCGCTGCTTGCGGAGCATCAGAGCTTTCGCGGCGACGACTGCGTCCACGTCGCGCGCGAGCATATTCTCGAAGTCGCGCGCGCGCTGCGTGACTCGCCCGAGCTTGGCTTCGACCTGCTGCTCGACGTCACCTGCGTCGATTACTTCGGCCAGCTCGACGGTTTCAAGAACGCTCCCGAAATCTGGGATCGCAATCGCAACCTGGTGCGCAAGCGCGCCGAGTGGCGCCATCGCGTCAACATGCCCGCGCGCGGTGACGCGCCGCGCTTCGCCGTGGTCTATCATCTGGTCTCCACTCGCCTGCTCCATCGCTTGCGCGTGAAATGCCGGGTGCCGGAAGACAATCCGGTGATCGCTAGCCTGAGCGGCCTATGGTCCGGCGCCAACTGGCTGGAGCGCGAAACCTTCGACCTCTACGGTATCCGCTTCGATGGCCATCCAGACCTCCGCCGCATCTATCTCTACGACGAATTCGTAGGCCATCCACTGCGCAAAGACTACGCCAAACACGACGAACAACCGATTGAACCTTATGCCGGACCTGGAGCCCAAGAACCCCGTCGTCCCAACTGACCCGTCGTCCGCCGATTCGTCGCGCGATCTGCAAACGCCGCTGATGCGGATGCAGATGGGCCCGTCGCATCCGGCGACTCACGGCACGGTCAAGATGGTGCTCGACCTCGACGGCGAACGCGTGGTCAAAGCTGACATCCAGGTCGGCTATCTCCATCGCGGCTTCGAGAAAGAATGCGAGACCGGATACTACTACCAGAACATCCCATACACCGACCGGCTGAACTACAGCTCGCCGATGCTCAACAACGTCGGTTACTGCCTCGCGGTCGAGAAGCTGATGGATCTGCGCACGCCGCCGCGCTGCGATTTCATCCGGGTGATTGCGGGCGAGATCTCGCGCATGAGCGACCATTATCTGTGCCTGGGTGCGATGGCGCTCGAGCTGGCGGCGATGACCCCGTTTCTGTACCTGCTCGAGGCGCGCGAGCTGATGTGCGATTTGCTCGACGCGCTTTGCGGCGCGCGCGTCACCACCAACTACATCCGCATCGGTGGCGTTTCGGCCGACCTGCCCCAGGGCTTCGATCGCTTCGCCGCCGAGCGCCTGGATCGCTCACTCGTTCTGCTCGGCGACGCCGACAAACTGCTCACGCAAAATCCGGTGTTTCGCGATCGCGTCGAGGGTACCGGCCATCTGGCGCCCGAAACGCTAATCGCGCAGGGCGTGACCGGCCCGCTGCTCCGCGCCGGCGGCGTGGCCTACGACGTGCGCCGCGTGCAGCCATATCTCGTGTACGGAGAGTTGGACTTTGACGTCCCGGTAGGCGAGCACAGCGACAACTTCGACCGCTACCTGGTGCGCCTGGAAGAAGTGCGCCAGAGCCGCCGCATGATCGCGCAATGCTTCGAGAAAATTCCCGCCGGGCCCGTTAACTCCGACGACCCCCGCGTGCGCTGGCCGCGCAAGGGCCAGGTGTTCGGCCGGATGGAAGAATTGATCGACCAGTTCAAGCTGGTCACCGAGGGCGGCCTCATCCCGCCGGGCGAGGTCTATCACGCGGTCGAAGGCGCCAACGGCGAGCTGGGTTTTTATATCGTAAGCGACGGCACCGGAAAGCCGTACAAGTGCCGATGCCGCGCGCCGAGCTTCTCCAATATGTCGGCATTGGAAAAGATGATCACCGGCGGGATGCTGGCCGACGTGGTGCCGACCTTCGACTTGATCAACATGATCGGCGGCGAGTGCGACCGTTAGGGCGCCGTCGCCGCGACAACCGCCTGAGCATGAAATACGATGGCCTTGTCGGCTGAAACGCAGGAAAAGATCCGCGCCGAGCAGGCGCGCTTTCCCAATCCGCGCGGCGCGTTGCTCGCCGCGATCTATCTCGCGCGCGACGACCTCGGTGCGCTGGGCCCTGAGGCCTTTGCCGAACTTGCGCCGCTATTCGGCATGCGAGCCAACGAGGTCGCCGAAGTCGCCTCGTTCTACTCGCTCTTCAATCTGCCCCGTGCGCAGGCGGTAATTCAGGTTTGCACCAATCTGCCGTGCTGCCTGCGTGGCGCGCGCGGCGTGGTGCGCGAGCTTGAGCATCGGCTCGGTATTAAGGCCGGCACTGCTACACCCGACGGCCGCTTCGCGATCGCAGAAGTCGAATGCCTCGGCTCATGCGCGACCGCGCCGGTCGTGCAGGTGAACCGCAATCCGTATCTGGAAAACGTAACGCCGGAGTTGGCGGCAACCCTGCTTGAATCGCCGGACGCGGCGCGCGCGGCGCGCCGCCCCGCGCCGGTCATCTCGCACGTTCCCGACGGCGTCGAGGGATACCTGCTGCCGCGCGGGGACGAGAAATGGCTGACGCTAGAGGAATATCGCGCGCACGGCGGCTTCAAGGCGGCTCCCAAGGCGGGCGCGATGACGCCCAAGGACCTCGCGACACTGGTGAAGGACTCCAACCTTCGCGGACGCGGCGGCGCCGGTTTCGTCACCGGACTTAAGTGGACGTTCATGCCGCCGCGCGACGCGCGTCCGCGCTACCTCGCGGTCAATGCCGACGAGAGCGAGCCCGGCACCTTCAAGGACCGCCAGATCATGTCGCGCAATCCGTTCCTGCCGCTGGAGGGAATCATGATCGCCGCGATGGCGATGGAGTCCACCGCCGCCTTCATCTACATCCGCGGCGAATACGTCGAGGAATTCGCGGCGATGAGCGCGGCGATCCGCTCGCTCTACGAAGCGAAAATTCTCGGCGACAACGCGCTCGGCTTCAACCGCCGCTTCGACATCACCATCCAGCAGGGCGCCGGTGCGTACATCTGCGGCGAGGAGAGCGGGATGCTGGAATCGATGGAAGGGCGCAAGGGACAGCCGCGCAAGCGCCCGCCCTTTCCCGCGCAGGCGGGATTGTGGGGCCAGCCGACCACGGTCGACAACGTCGAAACGCTCTCGCACGTGCCGGTGATCGTGATGCGCGGCGCGCAATGGTTCCTGGATGAAGGAGTCAAGAACGCCGCCGGCCACACGCTGTTCGGCGTGAGCGGCCACGTCAACAATCCGGGAATTTTCGAGCTTCGGCTCGGCGTCAAGCTGCGCGATCTCATCTATCAGCACGCCGGCGGAGTTATCGGCGGACGGCCGATCAAGGCGATCATTCCGGGCGGCGTCTCGATGCCGGTGCTGCGCGGCGACCAGATCGACGTCGCGATGGATCACGAATCGTTGCGCGCGGCCGGCACGCTTATCGGCACCGGCGGGGCGATCGTGATGGACGATCGTACCTGCATGGTCCGCACGGCGCTGGTAGTGGCGCGTTTTTTCGAGCACGAGTCGTGTGGCCAGTGCACCCAGTGCCGCGAGGGCACCGGCTGGACATATAAGACGCTGCGCCGGATCGAAAGCGGCGGAGGCGAACCGCAGGATCTTCAGACCCTGGCCGACACTTTTGATTTCATGGACGGCAAATGCATCTGCGCGCTCGCCGACGGCGCGTCATGGGCGGCGCGCGCGTTTCTCAAACAGTTTCGCGCCGACTTTGAGGCCCACATCACGGAGCACCGATGCCCCTTTCCGGAGAGTTTCGAGGTATGAGCGCCGACCGGCCGGCCCGCAACGCGATCGTCGCTATCCTCGGCACGCCCGACCGAACCGAGGGCAGCCTCGACGATCCGCGCGAGCGTGAAGAAGACGGCGTGCGCTTCAACGAGAAATGGATCTATACGCATCTGCGCCGCGATCCGGCGGGCGCCGCGATGCGCACGGTTTACTGGATGCGCTACGATTTTCGCGGTACCGCCGTGCGTAACAACGAGGCGGAACCTTGGCGGCCCGACACCGCACTCGTCGAGGCCGCCGCGAAACGCGACGACCGTCTCCCGCCGCTCGATCCGTCGCGCAATCCGCAGCTTGCGCCTAGCACCAGGTATCGTCCAGTCTCGGATTTTACCGGCGTGTCCGACCTCGGCGGCGAAATCCAGGAAAAAAAATCCTGACCAAGACTTGGGTCCGCGCGCCGGCCCGCTCAGCTGCCGAAGGCTTCGCGCAACGCGGCCGCCGCTTCCAGAATCGACTGGCGGCCCTTGGCCAGAATCGGCGCCATCCCGGTGAACGCGTGCGTCACGCCCTCATAGCGCGAGCATTTGACCGCGACCCCCGCGCGTTTGAGACGCGCGGCGTATTCCTCAGCCTCGTCGCGCAGCGGATCGTATTCGGCGGTGACGATCAGCGCCGGCGGCAGATCGCGTAAATCCTTGGCCACGCCTGGACAGCAATATGGATTGGCGCGATCGCGCTCGGAGGACAGGTAGCAGCTCCAGAACCACTCCATGTCGGCACGCGAGAGCAGATAATACGTTCCGGTGGAGTAGTCGCGATGAGACGGCGTGTCCATCGCTGCGTCGGTCGCCGGGTACCACATCACCTGGCATCCGATACGTGGGCCGCGGCGATCACGAGCCATCATGGCGACCGCGGCCGCCAGCGTCCCGCCAGCACTGGTGCCGGCGACCGCCAGGTGCGAGCGCTCTGCTCCGAGCGCCGCGGCGTTGTCCGCGATCCATACGGTCGCGGCGTAGCAATCGTCGGGGCTCGCGGGAAACCGATGCTCCGGCGCGAGCCGGTAATCGACCGACACGACCACGCATCGCGCAGCATTAGTCAGTATCCGGCAGATAACGTCATGAGTGTTCAGATCGCCCGCGACCCATCCGCCGCCATGGAAGAAAGCCACCGCGGGGAGCGGCGCGTCAGCCGACGGATGCGCTGACGGACGATAGATGCGAACAGGAATCTCGCCCGCTGGTCCCGGGATGCGCCGGTCTTCGACCTGCGCGACGGATTCTCGCGCGCCCGTCGCCGAACCGCTGCGGATAGCCTCGCGCACTTTCTCGATGCCCAGCGTATGAAACGCAGGGCCGCCGGCTTCGGCGGCCTTGTCGAGTATCGCCTTCATTTGCGGGTCCAATGGCATGCGCGAATTCCCTTACTGCCGCTGCGCTACTTCTTGAGCGCAGCTTTGAGCGCCGCGCCCATGTCCGTGATCGCCTTGCGCGCCTCGTCGAGCACCGCCCCCATCAGCACGAAGCCGTGAGTGACCCCTTCGTAACGGACGCACTCGGTCTTGACGCCTGCCTCCTGCAAGCGCGCCGCGTAGGTCTCTCCCTCGTCGCGCAGCGGATCGAAACCGGCCGTCACCACCAGCGCCGGCGGCAATCCGCGCAGGCTGCTGGCCTCGGCCGGGCACGCGTACGGGTTGGTTTTGTCCTTGTCGCTGTTGAGGTAATGGCCCCAGAACCAGATCATGTCCTTCTTGGACAAGATATAACCGTCGTCCTGAAACTGCTGTTGCGAGGGCGTGTCGAGCCCGGCGTCGGTCGCAGGATAAATCAGGAGCTGGAAGCTGATTTTCGGGCCACCGCGATCGCGCGCCATCAGTGCAACCACCGCGGCGAGATTTCCGCCCGCGCTGTCGCCGCCGACCGCCACGCGCGCCGGGTCGCCGCCGATCGACGCCGCGTTCTCCGCGGCCCATTTGGTCGCGGCATAGCAGTCTTCCGGGCCGGCAGGAAATTTGTGCTCCGGCGCGAGCCGATAATCGACCGACACCGTCACGCATCCCGAAGCGTTGCACAGTGAGCGGCAAAACGAATCCCACGACGTGGTATCGCCGACTGTCCATCCGCCGCCGTGAAAGTAAACCAGCACCGGAAACGGCGCGCGGCCTTCGGGGGTATAAATCTGTACCGGGATTTGGCCGCCCGGTCCGGGGATGTTGCGTTTCTCTGACTTGGCGACTTTCTCGGGAGCGCTGTTGAATGGCTCCAGCAGCGCCGTAATTCCCTGACGCGCCTCGACCGGCGTCATCGAATGGAACGGCTTGCCGCCGGAGGCGGCTGCCTGGTCCAGAATTGCCTTCATTTGGGGATGCAGCTGCATAAGATCAGCTCCTTGATGCGAGGTTCTGCGCGGTTGGGACCCAGCGCGAACGCGAGAATAGCGCAACTCGCGCACGCGGCCCAAGCGCACGCACCCTCTACGAAGCCCGTCGCGTCGTTAGCGTCGCCAGGCGAGCAGCCGTGCGAGCAGGCGTTTGCGCGACGGCGTTAGCCGCGTGCGATTGTAAGCGTCGGCAATCTTCTTTATCGCCTCGGCCTGCGTGGGGTAGGGATGAATCACGCCGGCGATTCGCCCAAGGCCGATTCCCGCGGCGATCGCCAGCGTCAATTCCGAAATAATTTCGCCAGCGTGGGCCGCGACGATCGTTGCGCCGACGATTTGGTCGGTACCCTCACGCACGTGCACTTTGGCCATCCCCGCGGTCTCTCCGTCGAGCACCGCGCGGTCCACCGCGCTCATTTCCTGTGTAAACGTTCGGATCGCGATACCGCGCAGGGTGGCCTCGGCTTCGCTGAGCCCGACGTGCGCGATTTCCGGATCGGTGTAGATGCACCACGGAATAGTGAGGCGGCTTGCGCGGTCGCGTCCGAAGAATAGCGCGTTGCGAATCACGATACGCGCGTGCGCGTCGCTAAGATGCGTAAACTGCAGCACCGAGCAAACGTCGCCGGCGGCGAAAATGTGAGGGTTGCTGGTTTGCAGATAGTCGTCCACTCGCACCCCGCTTTTGCGATCGTATTCCACGCCGGCGGCCTCGAGCCCCATCCCCTCTACGTTGGGCGCGCGTCCCGCGGTCACCAGAATTTCGTCGACTTCGATCTCACGATTCGCGCCGCGATACTCAAGTCGCACGACGCGGCCTGCCGCGCTTCGCCCGATGCTCGCCACTTTGCATCCGGTGAGCAGCTCGACGCCGTCGGCCACGATTGCGCGCTCGACAATTGCGGCGGCGTCGCAATCCTCGCGCGGCAGAATCTGCTCCAACGCCTCGAGCAGCCATACTTCGGAGCCGAAACGCCGAAACGCCTGCGCGAGTTCGCATCCGATCGGCCCCGCACCGATCACCGCGAGCCGCCTAGGTAACTCGGTCAGTGAGAAGACCGTTTCGTTGGTGAGAAACCCCGTCTCGGCGAGCCCCGGAATCGGCGGCGAGGCCGGACGTGCTCCGGTTGCGACCAGCGCCCGGCTGAAATTGAGCCGCTTGCCATCGACTTCGGCTGCTGCGCGTCCGACCAATCGCGCCTCGCCAAGAAAGACGTCTACGCCGAGGCTCTTGAAGCGCGCGGCCGAGTCGTTGGCGCTCAACTCCGCGCGCACGCGGCGCATCCGTTCCACCACTGCGCCAAAGTCTGCATGCGGCGCAGTTGTGATCCCATAGCTCAGCGCGTGATTGCTGTCGCCGCATACGCGCGAGGCGCGAATCAGCGCTTTCGACGGGACGCAACCGAAGTTCAAGCAATCGCCGCCCATCAAGCGGCGCTCGACCAGTGCGACTCGCGCGCCCAGCCCCGCGGCGCCAGCGGCGGCCACCAAGCCCGCCGTGCCGGCGCCGATCACCAGCAGGTTGTAGCGCGGCGCCGGTTCGGGATTTACCCAATCCTCGGGGTGGACGTTGGCGAGAAGCCTCGCGTCGTACTCGTCCGCAGGCGCGATGCGCGATGCGTCTGCCATCGCGGCTCACGCCTTTTGCTTGAAGCTATACTCGTGGAGCGGGGTGCAGACGGTGATTTCAAACTCGGCGTAAAAGGCCTGCCGTCCGCGCTCCTGCGCCTTGCGATGCTCGGGATTTTCCCGCCACTCGGCCAGTGCCTCTGCCGAAGCCCATTCGGTGATGCCGAGCAATTCGCCGTCATGATTTTTGTACTCGCGAAACGAGATGAAGCCGGGCATCGCGTTTACGATCTTCAGCATCCGCTCCGCGGTGGTGTTGTATTCATCGCGCTCGGCGGCGCTCAGGTTCCTCATCCGAAAGCGAAAGATGCTGATCACGCGATTGGGATTCTTTTGCTCGGCCATGGCTATTTCCTTTTCCTAACGGACATCGCCTTGCCTGGTCACTCGCGCGCGTCGAGGCCCATCCGGCGCGCGATGATCACCTTCATGATCTCGTTGGTGCCCGCGTAGATCGATTGCACTGCCGCGTCGGCGTAGTCGGTCGCCACCGGAAACTCCATCATGAAGCCATAGCCGCCGTGCAGCTGCAGGCACTGACTTGAGACGCGCTTGAGTAGCTCGGTCACCCACCATTTCGCCATGCTGACTTCGGTCACGAGTTCCTCGCCGCGCACGTGCGCAGCCAGCAGGCGGTCGACGAAGGCCTGGCCGACCTCGACCTCGGTCAGCATCTCGGCGAGCTTGAACTGAGTGTTCTGGAACGACGCGATGGGCTGGCCGAAGGCCTTGCGGCCGCGGGTGTACTCGATGGTGTCGTCGAGGCATCGCCGCGCGCTGGTGATTGCGCCGACCGCGGTGACCAGCCGTTCCTGCTGCAGCTTGTCCATCAGCATCTTGAACCCCGCGCCCTCGCGGCCCAGAAGGTTGGTGACCGGCACGCGGCAATCCTCGAAGAACAGCTCGCTGGTGTCCTGGCCGCGAAAGCCGAGCTTGTCGAGCTTGCGTCCGCGCACGAACCCCGGCGCATCGGCTTCGACCAGGATGAGGCTGACGCCGCGATGGGGCGGGTTGGCTTTGGGGTCGGTCTTCACGACCACGACGAAGAGGTCGGCGATCTGGCCGTTGGAGATGAAAATCTTGGAGCCGTTGATGACGTAGCTGTCGCCGTCGCGCCGCGCGGTGGTTTGCACCGCGGCGAGATCGGAGCCGGTGCCCGGCTCAGTCATCGCGATACCCATGATCACGTCGCCGCTGATCGCTCCCGGAGCCCATCGCCGCTTCTGCTCCTCGCTGCCGAAACTGACTAGGTAGGGTAGGCAGATGTCCGAGTGCAGCCCCATCATCAGACCGTGCGCGCGCACCCGCGCCATCTCTTCGATCACGATCGCATCGTAGATAAAGTCCACGCCGCCGCCGCCGTATTCTGCCGGCGCGTTAGGCGCGAGAAATCCGGCGGCGCCCAGCTTGCGCCAGCTCTCTCGGTCGCTCATCCCGGCGCGGTTCCATCCGTCGATCTTCGGCACAATTTCGGTCTCGACGAAACGGCGCACCTGCGCCCGGAACATCTCGTGCTCTTCGGTGAAAATGTCGCGTCGCATATTGGGGTTGGCCTCGGGCAAATCCTTACACGGACGCGCCGGTGTTCCAACCGGAGCGGCGGCCGCAGCCGGGAGCCCTTCGAAAGCCCCAACGAGGGTTTGTGCCCGAGGAAGCCGGCGCGCTACATAAGATCAAACCGCTGCTCGCGTATCGGAGGATACAGATGCTCAAGATTTACGGCACTTCCAAGTCGCGCTCGGCCCGCGCCCTTTGGGCACTCGAGGAACTGGGGCTCAAGTACGAACACATTCCGGTCGAGGTGGCCAAGGCCAAGTCGCCCGAACACCTCAAGCTCAACCCTAACGGACACGTCCCGGTGCTCGAAGACGACGGGAAAATTTTCTGGGAGTCGATGGCCATCAATCTCTACCTCGCGGCCAAGTATGGCAAGGCGCCGTTTTGGCCCGAGTCGCACGAGGACCGCGGCCATGCGGTTCAGTGGAGTTTATGGGGAATGACCGAGGCCGAACCGCATCTGCTGACCATCCTGCGCAACCGCATGCTGCTGCCGGCCGAGCAGCGCAACGAACAGGCGGCGGTGACGGCAGTCGCGGCGATGGAAGCGCCGCTGAAGGTGCTCGACGGAGCGCTTAAGGGGCGCGACTATCTGCTCGGCAAAGACTTTACGATCGCTGATCTCAACCTGGCCTCGGTAATGAGCTTCGCGATGTTTGCGAAGCTGGATATGGCGGCGACGCCGGTGGCGCAAGCGTGGATGCAGAAATGCCTCGGGCGCGATGCGTTCAAGAAGGCGCGCAGCCTGCCGTAGGAATGTGAAAAGGGAGAATAGTTATGGAGCGCGGTCATCTTTTGGATCTCACCAATCGCTTCGTCGAAGCGTTCAATCGCAACGATCTGGACGCCGTAATGACATTCTTCGCCGACGACGGTATCTACGATGAGTTCAATGGCCGCCGCAATGTGGGCAAGGCCGCGGTCCGTGCGGCTTTCGAGCCGCAATTCAACGGCGCGTTTGGTGAGATGAAATTCATCGACGAAGACATGTTTGTCGACGCCGACGCGGGCAAGGTGATGGCGAGTTGGCGCTGCACGCTGAGCGTCAAGGGCCAGCCGACGTCATGGCGTGGGCTCGACCTGATGCATTTCAAGGGCGATAAGCTAGTGCAGAAGCTGACTTACGCCAAGACCAAGGTTCCGCTGTTTCAAAGCTGAATCGCCGCCTGCACATAGTGCAGGGTTATCGCGCGAGCGGGTCGCCCCGCGCCGCAGATTGCGCGGGGCGACGTTGCGGCAGGATCGTAGCGCGTGTTGCGCGCGAGCAACACTTCTTCCGAACAACTTCCCAAAGTTTCTCTAACTTCCGCCAAGCCGGTCTTTACTAACATCGAGTGCTGGCACGAGCTCTGCTCGTGTATGGGCTCGTACGACGCCACTTCCCTGCCTTCGGGGGCGAAACGAATCACGCACCGTTGGGTGCCACAAAAGAGGAGTGTCTAGATGTTGAACGCACGTTCGCGCACTACGAGATTCTCCCACCTGGCCGCTTTGACTTTCGCCTGCGTGGCGATCGGGCTTTGCGCGCCGCGCCTGGCGCTCGCCGACCGCGGTCATGGCGGCAAAGGCCACGAGGGAAAAGGCGAAATGCAGGTTCAGTGGGTCAATCATTTCGACTTATTCTCGGGCGACCCATCAGTGACCACCACTTCGTCCCTGTCGACCAACTCCGGCGTCGGCGGCGGCCTAACTGCGCTGGTCATCACTTCAAGCACGACTGGCGATATCGATTCGTTCGGCGGCGACAAGGTCGTGCAGATGGCGCTCGAACTGCAACCCAAGGCTCGTATCGTGGGCGTGCGTGTGTGTTACGAATTGTCGGATCCGGGCCCGAGCGGCAGTTTTATTGATCAGATCCGGCTCGCGCAGATACAGGATCCGCCGGATACCGCGTTGGTGCTGCTCGATGACGGCACGGCGCTGAACGCCTCCGGGCCGACCTGCGTGAACAGCGCGCTCGCGTCGCCACCGATCCGTGCAAAGGACGGTTCGGTCCTGTTAAGTCTGCGGGTCACTTTCAGCAACATTGCCGACAAGATCGCGGTGCGTGCGGTCGGACTCCTGGTGAACCCGCAAGACTAGGCCACGTGAAGACAGGGGAACTCGACTAGAGAACCCGGCATTTTTAATTCAGGCGTTGCGGGCCGCGGCCTTGAAGCCTCGGTTCGCAACGCCATTTTTTGTTTGCATTTCGGATCCAAACGTTTGCGAGCCTTTGACAGGCGCGAGCGATCCAGCTTGAGTACCAGCTAACATGCAGGAGGCGTCCGTCATGGGAGTTTTGTCAGGCTACAAAATCATTGAATTCGCGGGTATCGGCCCCGCCCCGATGTGCGCGATGCTGCTTTCGGACATGGGAGCCGAAATCCTGCGCCTGGACCGCGCCGAGGATGCCAACCTCGGAATCAATACCGAATCGAAGTACAACCTGCTGGGCCGTGGCCGCCGCTCGGTGGCGATCGATCTCAAGCGCCGCGAGGGCACCGAACTCGCCCTCAAGCTGATCGAGCGGGCCGACGCGCTGATCGAGGGTTTCCGGCCGGGCGTGATGGAACGTCTGGGGCTCGGACCCGACGTGTGCCAGGCGCGCAACCCGAAACTGGTCTATGGACGGATGACCGGCTGGGGGCAGGACGGACCGCTTGCGCTCGCGGCCGGCCACGACATCAACTACATCGCGCTGACCGGCGCGCTTCATTCGATCGGGCGGCGCGGCGAAGCCCCGGTGCCGCCGCTTAACCTGGTCGGCGACTTCGGCGGCGGCGGCGTGTACCTTGCGCTGGGCGTGGTGGCGGGCCTGCTCGAAGCGAAGACGTCGGGCAAGGGACAGGTGATCGATGTCGCGATGATCGACGGCGCGTCATCTCTGATGGCCGGGATTTACGGCCTGCGCGGCGCGGGCGTGTGGAACGACAATCGCGGCGAAAACATCCTCGACACCGGCGCGCACTATTACAACGTCTACGAGACCAGCGACGGCAAGTACGTCTCGATAGGCTCGATCGAGGGCAAATTCTACGCCGAACTGCTGCGGCTCACCGGGTTGGAAGGCGAGAAGCTGCCGCGCCAGAACGATCGCACGCAATGGCCCGCGTTCCAAGAGCGGCTCAAGGCGGTATTCAAGACCAAGACCCGCGACCAGTGGTGCACGATCATGGAAGGCAGCGAGGTGTGCTTTGCGCCCGTGCTCACCTTGATCGAGGCGCCGCAGCATCCGCACAACCGCCATCGCGGAACCTTCGTCGAGGTCGACGGCGTGGTGCAGCCGGCGCCGGCGCCGCGCTTTAGCCGCACGCCGAGCAAAATCCAGTGCCCGCCGGCGCGCCCGGGCGAGCATACCGACGAAGCGTTGCGGGATTGGGGTTTCAAGCCCTCCGAACTCGAGGGGCTGCGTTCAAGCGGCGCCATCGGCGTGCGCAACGCGGAAGCGAAAGCGGCGGCCGGGCGTTAGAACCAGCCCGTTGCAAGCGGCGCGATGTTCATCGCGTCGCGAGCAGCGCCGGCAGGTCGTAGCCGACGAGGTCGCCCACGCGCTCGACGGTGATGTCGGGCGGTCGGTAGCTTGCGACGTCGTCGGCGTGAGCGTAGTGCCCCTGGCGCGGAAAAACCGTGGTCACGCGCTTGCCCCAGATTTCCTTGACCGCAGCCAGGATTCGCACCTTGTCGTCGATCAACACATAATGAGTCGCCGGGTAACGGCGCTCGACCTCCTCAAGCTCCTTCTCCTTGTGGATATAAATCAACACGCGCCCCTCGACGGCCTCGTATATCCCGGAGCGTTTCACCTTGCGCGGCTGGAACACCACGTCACCGTCGGAGAGGATGACGGTCGGTCCGAAGGGTGCCAGATGCGCGATCGTATCGAGCGAGCCCGGATAGAGCCGGTTGGCGAACGGATATTCGACCAGGTACGAAGAGACCTCGTAAAGATGAGTGTCGTGCGGATGCTCGACACGATATCGCTGAAGCGCGCCGAGGTAGTCGGCATAGCCGAGTTCCTTGCGTAGCTCCTCGAAGATGGCCCAGTAGCGTTCCTGCGGATCGGCGCCGACCTCACGCGTGAGATGGCGCCTCAAGTCTTCCGACACGCGATCGTTGTCGAGCAGCGTGTTGTCGACGTCGAACAGGAACACCACGGCGGTAGGGGACTTCGATGACGGCGGCATAGCTCCTCGCTGGGGCGGAATCGCGCCCGTTAATAAAGATTGCAGGCAGTGGCGGCGCCAACAAGCGTCGCGCGCGCGCTTCTCGCGCCGGCGAATTTGCGCTATCTGGCGTCATGGCGGTTGGCGCGTCCGCCAGCGGCCCGTATCACCAGTCGAGCGCGCAACGGAGGTTGTCGGATGAAACGCGAGACGCCCGAGACGGGAAGTGAGCGCCGATCCGTGCGGCCGCTTACTGGCAAGGAATTTCTGGAAAGCATCCGCGATTCGCGCGAGGTCTGGATATACGGCGAACGGGTCAGGGACGTGACGACGCATCCCGCGTTCCGTAACTCGGCGCGGATGCTGGCGCGGATGTACGACGCCCTGCATGATCCGCAAAAGAGCCCGGCGCTCACCGCGCCCACCGACACCGGCAACGGTGGTTTCACGCACAAGTTCTACAAGGTCCCGCGCACCGCGGAGGATCTGGTCGGCGCGCGCGACGCGATCGCCGAGTGGGCGAAAGTCTCTTACGGATGGCTCGGACGATCGCCGGACTACAAGGCGAGTCTCACCGGCACGCTGGGCGCCAATGCCGAGTTCTACGCGCCCTACCAGGAAAATGCGCTCCGATGGTATCGCGAGACGCAGGAAAAATGCCTGTTCCTCAACCACGCCCTGGTCAATCCGCCCACCGACCGCAGCAAATCGCCCGACGAAGTGACCGACGTCTTCGTGCACGTGGAGAAGGAAACCGACGCCGGCGTGATGGTCAGCGGGGCCAAGGTCGTGGCGACCGGCTCTGCGCTGACCCACTACAATTTCATCGGCTTTTACGGCCCGACTCCGCTCGGCAAGCCCGAGCTAGCGATTTTCGCGATGATTCCGATGGATACGCGCGGCGTGAAGCTCATCTGCCGCCCGTCGTACGAATTGATGGCGGCGACGATGGGCAGTCCGTTCGACTATCCGCTTTCCTCGCGCCTGGACGAGAACGACGCCGTGCTCATCCTCGACCAGGTGCTGATACCGTGGGAGAACCTGTTCGTTTACCGCGACGTCGAAAAGGCCAACACTTTTTTTCCGCGCTCAGGCTTCATCCCGCGCTTCACGCTGCACGGATGCACGCGGCTCGCGGTGAAGCTCGATTTTCTGGCCGGGCTGATTCTGAAAGCGATCGACGCGATCGGATCGAAGGAACTGCGTTCGGCCCAGGTGCAGGCGGGAGAGGTGCTGGCGTGGCGCAACGTGTTCTGGGGGCTGACCGACGCGATGGCCCGCACGCCCGATCCATGGGTCAACGGCACGGTTCTGCCAAAAGCAGAGTATGGTATGGCGTACCGCTTCCTCGCGACCACTGCCTATCCGCGGATCAAGGAAATCGCCGAACAGACCATCTCGAGCGGCCTTATCTACCTCAATTCTCACGCCGCCGATTTCAAGAATCCGGAGTTGCGCCCATACCTCGACAAATACCTGCGCGGCTCCAACGGTTACGACGCGCTTGAGCGGGTCAAGCTGCTCAAGGTGCTATGGGACGCGATTGGGACCGAGTTCGGCGGCCGCCACGAACTATACGAGCGCAACTACGCGGGCAACTACGAAAACATCAGGCTCGAAAATCTGCCGATGGCGCTCGCCACCGGCCGCGCGGAGGAACTGACCGGGTTCGTCGATAAATGCATGGCCGAGTACGACCTGGACGGATGGAAAGTCCCGGACCTGGTCAATCCCACTGACGTGAATGTGA
Organism: uncultured delta proteobacterium; assembly: GCA_963734845.1. GTDB lineage: Bacteria > Desulfobacterota > Binatia > Binatales > Binataceae > JAKAVN01. The sequence goes on from CAVTIS010000004.1 coordinate 207,749, forward strand.
TCATGAAGAAGCCGAAGCATGGATGACACTTGCAAACCGGTCGATGCGAAGGCGGGGCGATGAAATTTCACGCCGGAGAAATCGCGGTGCAGACCAAGGCCGGAGTGCGTCGGCAGGCCGACCGGCTGGCCGCTGGAATCCGCGGTTCAATCTCCGCTGGGCGGCACGAGTTTATCGCCGCTCAACGGATGGCTGTGATGGGAACAGTCGATCGGCAGGGCTTCGTATGGGCTTCGGTCGTCACGGGGGAGGAGGGATTTCTGCAGGCGCCCGACGAGCAGACGATACGGATCGCAGCCATTCCTGCTGCCGGCGATCCTTTGATTGAAAACCTCGCCCGGCCGGCCCATGCCGCACTGATCATTCCCGATCTCGACGCCCGCCGCAGGCTGCGGCTGAATGGACGCGGACAGATCAGTGACGGGACTATCGAAATTCACGCAGAGCAGGTCTACGGCAATTGCTCGCATTACATTCAGGCCCGCGCGCCAATCGGCGAGCACGAATGGCGGCCGGGCATCGCTAAGGCAGCCGTGCGGGCAACCGACCTTTCAGTTGACCATCAACGGCTCATCGCGCTTGTCGACACGTTTTTCATCGCGACCGACCATCCCGAGTCCGGCGCCGACATATCCCATCGCGGCGGCAATCCCGGTTTCGTGCGCGTCGCCGGCAGCCGCCGCCTCGCGATTCCCGACTACGCGGGCAACAACCTGTTCAACACGCTGGGCAATATCGTCGCCAATCCGCGCGTCGGGCTGCTTTTTATCGGCTTTGAGAGCGGGCGAACGCTCCAGCTGAGCGGCCGCGCGACGATCGATTGGGACTCCGCGCGCGCGGCGACGCTGGCCGGCGCGGCGCGCGTCGTCGATTTCGAACTCGACGAGGCGATCGACAATTCGCACGGATTCGCGCTGCGCTACGAATTCCACGACTACTCGCATTTCAACCCTTCGTAACAGAATGCAGCGCGGCGCGAGCAGCCAATAAAAAAGCGGCGGGACGATGCGTCCCGCCGCCTCCAATCAGTCGCAGTTCGGCTGCGGCCTACGCCTCGAAACGAAAGCCGCCGTTTCGACGCACGATATGGCCCGAAGTCGGCCCCGCGAAGTGCGTGCCGATGACATGTACGGGCTGGTCGCAATAGCGCTCGACGAACTTCTTGCGCGTCTCGGAGGCCATCGCCGGGTCGGTATCGAACTCGCAGACCCATTCCGGATGGGCGACCTGGATCGGATGATGGATCATATCGCCGGTTATCACCGCGTTCTCGCCGCGCGACGAAATCCGCACGCTGGTATGGCCGGGAGTATGGCCCGGGGTCGGCTCGAGCCAGACCTCGCCGGTCAGCTTGCGTGCCGGTTCGACCAGCTCGGCGAGCCCCGCCTCGATCACCGGACGCACCGAATCCTCGATCGGCTTCTGGAAGTCGGGACTGCCGTCGTACTTCGACCAGTGGTCCCACTCGCGATTGCACATCATGTACTTCGCCTTGGGAAAAGTCGGCACCCAGCGTCCGTTGACCAGCATCGTGTTCCATCCGACGTGATCGAGATGAAGGTGGGTGCAGATGACGGTGTCCACCGATTCGCGCGAGACGCCCGCCTTCTCCATGTCGGACAGGAATGACGTGTGCAGGTTGTTGAAATCCGCAAAGCCCGGACGCGGCTTGTCGTTGCCGACGCAGGTGTCGACCAGGATGCGGCGGCCCTCGGACTCCAGAAGCAGGGCATGGATGCTAAGCAGAATTTTGTTGCTGTCGTCGATAAAGGGGCTCAGCCATTCGCGTTCGCGCTTGAGCGCATCGACCGTCGCGTTGGCCGTGATCATTGTGCCGGCCCAGTGCGGTTCCTGCTCGCGAAGCAGGGTGACTTTAACGTCGCCAATATTCCAATGCATAGCGAGTAACCTCCACGGTTGTTAGGGCGCTACCTTAACCCGAGTCGCACGACGGCGGCAATCGAAATTCGCCAGATACCGGGTTGCCGATCAAGTGTTTAGCCAACGGTCTTTTTTGTCGACTGTCTTCCTCGGCGGTGGACCACGCGGAGCGCAGTTGTCCGTTGGCTGAATCAGTTGCCGCCATCTTGACCAGAGCCGCTACGACGGCCACTTCGAGTCGATCTGGTATCATCCTCATCCGCTGCTGCGGTTAAATCGTGAAGGCGAATGTTTGGCCGCCAGGCTGCGCCCCGGAAACGTCCACAGCGCCGATGGCCGGGAAGAATTGCTGCTGCCCGAGATTGACCGGCACCAGACGCTGAACAAGGAGGTGCGTGACCAATCTTGGACTTCAAGCCGCGCGGTGGTGCGCTTTTAGGTCGGCCAAGCCATTCGAAAGCGTGGAGTTGTTCGGAGGTGCTAAATGAGAGCCGACCCCGTCCTATCGGACGATATTGGTACCTAATCGCCCCGCCAATCGCTACGCCGCCAGATTGCCAGAAACCGCCCCACGAGCGGGGGGCCATCAGTAACGCTACACCAGTCAAGACTTCGCCCACGGCGGCCAGCATAAGCACCCTCTTCATCGCACCGCCGCCAGCTAGTCTTTCGCGCGGGCGACCGCGTCCTCAATGGCCGGCATGTTCTTGCGATCCTGATCCGTGTACTGCGCCGGGCCGAGATTGAAGGTCAGCTTGTTGATCTTGCCCGTGAACTTGAACGGACAATCGTAACGATACTCAATGAGCGCAACCCCGGTGCGGGTGTCCATCCCGACATCAAAGTCTTCGTCTTCGGGGAAGGTGATCGGAGTGGTGTGATCCATGTGCTTCTTGTCTACTTCCTTGCCGTCCACCGACAGCACTCCCGTGCCGCCCTTGCCGAGGCCGGGGCCGTCGAGCTTGAAGTCGAACACGATGGTGTGCTTGCCGGCGCCCAGTTCCGGCCCTTCCCAAATCGTGCGTTTGAGATCGAGCAGATTGTAAAGAAACACGACCTTGCCGTGGCGGAGTCCCATCTCGCCCTTGGAGAGGAACAAGCCGTAGCCACCGAAACGACCGCCCTCCGTGACAATCATGCCTTCGCCGCCGCCTTCGGGAACGTCGACGTTAGCGGTGATGGTGTAGTCCTTGTCGAGGATGTTAGGGGCTGCGGCGGCTGGCACGCCGCTCAATTCGCCCGAATAGGTGAACGTCGTCCGTCCCGCTGTGGCGCTCGGACGTTGCGTGAGGAAGCGCGCGAGCGTCGAGTTGTCTAGGGGAAGCACGTCGTATTTCTTCGCCTGCTCATAGAAGACATCCTGCAATTGCTTGAGCTTGTCCGGCATCTTGCCAGCAAGGTCGTTGTATTCGGTGACGTCTTCATTGAGGTTGTAGAGTTCCCACTTGTAGCCGGTAATCACGTCCGGCGGCGTGGCGGTGTTCAGTTCCCACGGGAGGTTTACCGGCGTCGTGACCGCCATCCAACCGTCCTGGTAAATGGCGCGGTTCCCGAGCATCTCGAAATACTGCGTTTTGTGCCGTGTCGGTACGTCGGTGCTCTTCTTGTCCCACGTGTACACCATGCTCACGCCTTCAATCGGGCGCTGCTTGATGCCGTTGATCGTGTCGGGAGCCGGGATGCCGGTCGCTTCGAGGATCGTGGGTACGATGTCGATGACGTGATGGAACTGATGGCGGATGCCGCCGACGTCCGTGACGTGGCCGGGCCATGACATGGCCATGCCCTGGGCCGTCCCGCCACGATGCGACGCCACCTGCTTCACCCACTTGAACGGGGTGTCCAACGCCCACGCCCACCCGGCCGCATAGTGCGGAAAGGTGCGATCCGATCCCCAGAAGTCGTACCAGAGAAACTGGTCCTTGACCGGCACAGCGACGCCGTTGAAGGTTGTGAACTCATTGGGCGTGCCGTTGAGCATGCCCTCGGCGCTCGCACCGTTGTCACCGGAGATGTAAATGATCAAGGTGTTGTCGAGTTCACCCAGGTCGTCGACGGCCTGGATGACCCGGCCGATTTCGTGGTCGGTATACGCGAGGTACGCCCCGTAGACATCGGCCTGCTTGATGTAGAGCTTTTTCTGCTCGAAACTCAGGGTGTCCCACTGCGGCAGTTCCTTCGGCCACGGTGTGAGCTTGGCATCGGCGGGCATAATGCCGAGCCGCTTCTGGTTGGCAAAGATAGTCTCGCGCAATTTGTTCCATCCGACGTCGAACAGGTGCTGGTCGCTGATCTTCTTGATCCACTCCGGCGTCGGATGATGGGGCGCGTGTGTGCCGCCGGGTACGTAATAGACGAAGAACGGCTTGCCCGGCGCGATCTCCTTGAGTTGCGTCATGTAATGGATCGCGTCGTCAGCCATCGCGGTTGTGAGGTTCCAACCGGGATGCCCCTGGAAGGGGTAGATGGCCGTCGTGTTGCGGAACAGGTTCGGCTGCCACTGACTCGTGTCGCCGCCGACGAAGCCGTAGAAATAATCGAAGCCCATCCCGGCGGGCCATTGATCGAACGGCCCCGCCTGGCTCGCCTGGTAGAAGGGCGTGTTGTGGTCCTTGCCGAACCACGCGGTCGCGTACCCGTTTTCCTTGAGGATCTCGCCGATGGTGCCGGTATCCTTCCTGATAATCGAATCGTAACCCGGGAATCCCGTCGCCGCTTCGCCCACGACCCCAAAGCCAGCCACGTGATGGTTGCGACCCGTGATCAATGCCGCGCGCGTCGGTGAGCATAGCGACGTGGAATGGAACTGCGTGTAGCGCAGTCCGCTTTTTGCGATACGATCCAACGCAGGTGTCTCGATGACGCCGCCAAATGTGCTCGGCGCGCCGAACCCTTCATCGTCCGTCATGATGAGCAGCACGTTCGGCGCACCCTTGGGCGGTACGATGCGCGGCGGCCACCAAGGCGTCGACTCCGAGGCTTTCTGCTTGATCACCCCGCCGAATTTCGGATCGGGCGGTGGAAGTTGTTTTCCGTCGATTGTGGTGGTGGCGTTAGGCGACCCCAATTCACCGGTGACTTGCTGCGCGAAGCAGGAGGACGAAGGGAGCGCAAAAGCGGCGGCGCAAAGCGCTATCGCGACAACGTGCTTGACTGCATTCATACGAAGGGTAGTCCCTTTTGACTCAGTTTCGTCGGCCGTAAACTCGCAGCCCCTGACAGTGGGGCCGCCGCACTTGGCCGGCCCCTTTGGTATCAGAAGCCGTTGATGGGTTCTACTGTCCGTTTTGTTATGCCTTGACCATGATGACGTCCTGTGCCGACGGAGCCCCGGCGGCCACAAACGGTCTTCGATTGACTGCAATGCTCCAAACCGCCGCGAGCAGTTTCGCATCGCGGCGACGAGTGCCACTTTGCGAGGCTTTCCCTTCGAAACCAGACGGTCATAGTAAGCTCGCAACCACGGATTAAATCGTACAGCTGTCAGAACTGGCATCCAAAGCGCCTTCCGCAGCCGCGCGTTCCCGAGACGGATCACGGCAGTTCGAGAGAATCGCTGTTTTCCGGATTGTCGCAGCCGCGGAGCAACGCCAACGTAGCTGGCTAGTGCCGCGGCGCTATGAAACCGTGCAGGATCGCCCAGTTCCGCGATGAGATAGGCTGCCGTTTGCGCGCCGACACCGTTAATGGTCGTCAGTAGCTTGCCGAGATCGTGTTGCTCAAGTTTCTGCTTGATGTCACAGGCGAGTTCGCGAAGCCGTCCTCGCAACGCGACGATGTCCTCGCAAGCATATGCGACTTCGCGCCGGTTCGTGGCCCGATCGCTCGCTTGGCGCAAGCTGCGAGGAGGTTTTATAACCCCCGGCACTATGCGCCGGGGGCGCTCACCACGAATCGACGTGCGGGCGCTTCTTGCCGGTGCGCGGCGCGGGCGGCGGCGCCGAGCGGAGCCCCGTCAGAATCCAGCGGCGCGATTCGACCGGGTCGATCACGTCGTCGAGTTCGAAATGCGAGGCGCTGTTGAGCGCCTTACCCTGCTGGTACATTCGCGCCACCATCTCTTCGAACAGCTTCTTGCGCGCGCCCGGCTCCTCGACCGCCTCCAGTTCCTTGCGATAGCCGAGCTTGGTCGCGCCCTCCAGCCCCATCCCGCCGAACTCGCCGGTCGGCCATGAGACCGTGAAAATCGGAGTCTTGAAGCTCCCCCCGGCCATCGCTTGCGCGCCCAATCCGTAGCCCTTGCGCAGTACGATAGTGAAGAACGGCACGCTGAGGTTGGCGCCCACGATGAACATCCGTGCGGCGTGGCGCACCAATGCGGTCTTTTCGATCTCCGGTCCCACCATGATGCCGGGCGTGTCGCACAGGAAAAGCAGCGGCAGGTCGAACGCGTCGCACAGTTGCATGAAGCGGGCGGCCTTGTCGGCGCCGTCGCTGTCGATCGCGCCAGCCAGATGGGTGGGGTTGTTGGCGATTACGCCGAGCGGGCGGCCTTCGATTCGCACCAGCGCGGTCACCATCCCCAGCCCGAAGTGCTGGCGCAGTTCGAGCACCGAGCCGGTATCGGCGAGCGTCTCGATCACCGCGCGGACGTCGTAGATGCGCAGGCGAGTCTCCGGAATGATTCCGCGCAGCAGGCGCTGATCGGCGCATTCCCATCGGCCAATTGAGCCCTGGAAGTAGGCGAGATATTTTTTCGCGACGCGCACTGCCTCGGCCTCGTCGGCGACCGGGAGGTCGACCACTCCGTTAGCCACCTGCACACTCATCGGTCCGATGTCCTCGGGGCGGAAGATCCCAAGTCCGCCGCCCTCGACCATCGCCGGACCGCCCATCCCGATGTTCGAGTTGGCGGCGGCGATCACCACGTCGCAGCATCCAAGCAGCGCCGCGTTGCCCGCGAAGCATCGCCCCGAGTTGATCCCGACCATTGGCACCAGGCCGCTCAGCTTGCCCCAGTAATGGAACGCCGGAACGTCGAGCCCTGAGAGCCATAGCCCGTCGGTGTCGCCGGGACGTCCGCCGCCGCCCTCGGTGAAGAACACCACGGGCAGGCGCTGCCTGGCGGCGATTTCGAACATGCGGTCCTTCTTGCGATGGTTCTGTTGGCCCTGGGTGCCGGCGAGCACGGTGTAGTCGTAGGACATCGCGACGCATTGCGCGCGGGAATCCTCGAACAGATCGCCGTTGACCCGGCCGATTCCGGCGACCAGTCCGTCCGCCGGGGTGTTTTTCATCAGGTCGTCGAGCGCGCGGCGGCGCCGCTGCGCTGCGAGTACCAGCGCCCCGTACTCGACGAAGGTTCCCGGGTCGCAGAGGTCTTCGACGTTTTCGCGCGCGGTGCGCTGATGGGTTTTTCGCCGACGCGCGACCGCCTCGGGCCGTGCGGGGTCGAGCCCTTTGGCATGGCGCTCGTATACCTCGGCCAGGTCGGGGCGGATACGGTCGAGGTCGACTTTTTCGGCCTCGGCTGCCGCAACTGTTTGAACTTCGGCCTCTTCGATGAATGCGAGCGGATGGCCCTCGAAGATCGCGTCGCGTTCGGCGACCGCGATTTGCCGCACCACGCCGCTCCTATGCGCGCGGATGACGTGCTCCATCTTCATCGCTTCCATAACGAATAACTGTTGGCCCTGGCGCACCAGTTCACCCTCGCGGACGTCGATGGAGACGATGGTTCCCTGCATCGGGGCTGCGACCGCAACCGTGTTTTCCGGGCCGGTGATCTCGTGATGCGCCCGGTCGTCGCTTTCTGCCGTTGCGGCACTTGCTGCCGGCGTGGACCCCGGCGTCGAATTGACCGCGCTCTTGCCATGGCTCAGCACCGCCAGCGGATCGAGCGAGTCGATTTTGGCACCGGCCAATTTGCCGGAACCCGGCGATCGCCTGTGCTCGCCCCGACGGGCCGGCTTGGCCGCGCTGGACGCGTCGGCGAAAAAGAGTTGGCGCTGAGTTGAATTCGCCGCGGCGACAAGCTCGGCGATGTGTTCCTCGACGAAGCGCGTATAGAGCCGGTTCGCGGCGAAATCGGGATGCCGCAGCAGGCTCTGAAGAAATCCGAGATTGGTTGCGACGCCCTCGATCCGGAACTCGCTCAGTGCGCGACACGCGCGCGTGACCGCCGCGGCGAAATCCGGCGACGGCGAGTGCGCTATAAGTTTGGCCAGCAGCGAGTCGAAGTTCGGGTTGGTCGTGTAACCCGCGTAGGCAAACGAGTCCACGCGCACGCCGGGCCCCGACGGCGCTTCGAACGCGGTCAGCGTCCCGCCCGAGGGCTTCGCCGTGCCGTCCGCGCTCATCGACTCCATGTTGATGCGCATTTGGATCGCGAAGCCACGCGGCGGCGGAATATCGGCCTGGCGCAGGCCAAGCTGGGTGAGCGTGCTTCCTCCGGCCAACTGCAACTGCAACTTGACCAGGTCGATGCCGGTCACTTCCTCGGTCACCGTGTGCTCGACCTGCAAGCGCGGGTTGGCCTCGATGAAGGCGAACTCCGCGTTGTCGTCCCGCGCGTCGGCGTCGAGCAGAAACTCAAACGTGCCAAGGCTGTCATAACGAACCGCCTCGGCCATGTGTACCGCCGCCGTGGTGAGGCGGGCACGCAAGCGCTCGGAGAGTTCGGGACTGGGAGCGACTTCGACCAGCTTCTGATTGCGCCGCTGGATGGTGCATTCGCGCTCCCACAGATGGCTGACGCTGCCGGAACCGTCGCCCGCTACCTGGACTTCGAGATGGCGCGCCCGTGGCATCAGGCGCTCGACGTACACCTCAGGATTGCCGAAGGCCGCCCGCGCCTCGGACTGGCATCGCCGGTAGGCTTCGTCCAGTTCGTCGAGTCGGCTCACCGCGCGCATCCCGCGGCCGCCGCCCCCGGCGACCGCCTTGACCATCATCGCGCCGCCGTCGCCGAGCGATGCCAAAAACTCGCGCGCCTCACTGAGACTGGTCGCGCCCGCGGTGCCAGGCAGCAATGGCACCCCGAGGCGCTCCGCCAACTCCCGCGCACGCACCTTGTCGCCGAACAATTCGAGCACCTCGGGCCGCGGGCCGACGAATTTAACCCCTTCTTCGGCCGCGCGGCGCGCAAAGCCGGCATTCTCGCTGAGGAATCCATAGCCGGGATGGATCGCGTCGCATCCGGCCGCCTTCGCGATCGCCACGATCTGCCCAATGTCGAGATAGGCGGCGGCGCCGATGCCGGTAAGCGCGCGGGCCTCGTCGGCCTTGCGCGTATGGAGTGAGCGGGCGTCGTCTTCGGAAAAGACGGCCACCGTGCGGATACCCAGCTCGGCAGCGGCGCGCATGATGCGGATGGCTATTTCGCCGCGATTGGCGACCAGAAGACTGCGGGGAAGCATGGGCGATGCTGAGGTTCCTCCTATACGCATCTCTTTGCGCATATCTCGTTGTGCATGTCTCTCGGTTAAATCATCGAATCCTCGCGTGATCCAGCACGCAAAACCGAGCCCGAAATCAGGGCATTGCCGCGAGCCGATTCTGCCTCTGATGTGGTAGGCTCGGCCGCGGGAGGACCTTCCGATGGACGCACGTTCGCCCCTTCATTATCTCGGCGGCGCTTTACAGCAGGTCGCGTTCGTGGTCAAAGACCTGACGGCGGGGATGGAGTTTTTCAACCGAACCATGGGTGTGGCGCGGTTCTATGTGATCGAGGACTTCGGGCTGCACGCTCGCGACAAAATGTTCCGCGGCCGTCCGGCTGAGCAGAATTTCAAGCTCGCGCTCGCCTATTCCGGCGATACCCAAATCGAGCTCATCCAGCACCTCTCCGGCGACACCTGCTACAAGGAGCACCTCGAAAGCAGGGGCGAAGGCCTGCACCATCTCGGATTCTTCCTCTATGATCCGCAGGAGTATCAGCGCGCGCTGGATTCGCTCGGCGCCGGCGGCTATTCGGCTCTGATGAGCGGGCGGTTCGGCACCACGCGCTATACCTACTTCGACACCGAAGCGGCGATCGGCTCGATAATGGAGATCGTATACCTCGATTCCGGCGGCCAGGACTTCATGGCCAAGATAAAAAGTGGCGACTTCTAGCCCGCTTTGAAGGCGACAAGTGCTAATGTCCCAATAAGACGCTCATCGTAGCGCACGCATAGACATAGACCGCCAAGCAGTGTAACCTCTGTGACACCGGTCAGAACGCCTTTCAGTTAACCTTCTTCGCCCTCTCGGTTTCTTGTTCGCGCGCTCTCCGGCCAACTGCCAAGGGAGAGCAGCGCCATGTCTATTGTACGCGACGTGCCCGCTATGGCGATTTACGCCGGGCCAATTAGTTGAAGAGCGCAAGGGCCTTAGAAGGGCCGATGGATCCGCCGTGGGAGTGGCCATGGTGGCGCGCACGCAACGAAGACTCGCTCGTGCTGCCCTGGTTCATCCTGATTCACCTGACTGCGCTCGCCGGCCTGATCCTGTTTCCGCTGCCGGGATGGCGCGTTCTCTTCGGTTCATTTTGCCTGGTATGGCTGGGCGGAATGGCCACTACGGTCTGCTATCATCGCGCGCTGGCGCATCGCGCCCTGCGGCTCAATCCCTGGCTGATATCGATTCTTACTTTCTTCGCGGTATTTAACGGCTCCGGGACACCGCTTAGCTGGGCCGCCGGCCATCGGCGGCATCACGCGTTCGCGGACACCGAAAACGATATCTCGAGCCCGGTCAATGGTTTCTGGTGGGCACATCTGCGATGGCTCTGGCAGTCGGGCGAGCCATCGGTAGAGCGGTTCTGCCCCGAGCTTGACCGCCCGATGTACCGGTTCTGGTGGTACGTGCAGGGACCGATCCTGGCGGTATCATATTTCGGCGGCTTGTATTTCGGCGCCGCCGCCTTTTTCTGGATGGGGTCGATTCGCCTGGTCTTCGCGCTCCACGCCCAATGCTTCGTCAACAGCGTCTGCCATACGGAGCCCGGGGTTTCGCCCGGCGAGGACTCCAGCCGCAACGTGACCTGGCTTGCCCTGATGCAGTTTTGCCAGGGCGAGAACTGGCATCGCAATCATCATGCGCGCCCGGGTATCGCACGGTTGGGATGGAGCTGGCGGCAGCCCGACGTGGGCTACCTGGCGATTTGCCTGCTCGAGAAAATCGGCCTCGCAAACGATGTCCGGCGCTTGCGGCAAGGCTCTACGCAGGATAGCTCGCAAGACGTTGGGCGCAAGGTTACGCAAGACGTTCCGCAAAACATTCCTCAGGACATTCTGCGGGACGTTGCGCGAGTTAGTCCGAGCGCCGAATCCGCCTGACGGCGGGGCGGCGCCCTTTCCTCCCCGATAGCGACGCGGGCGTAGCGACCCAGGCGCTCGCGGGCCGCTCAGTCAGCGGCTGGCGATGCGTCGGGAGGACCCGCCAGTACCGCGGGCGTCCAGGTCTTCACGTTCTCCATCGCCTGCGCCGGCGGAGCGCCACCCAGCGACATCCAGCGTGAACGATAAAATGCGGTCGCCGCGAGTTGAACTCGCAGGCGTTTGTCGGCTGGGGGTCCGGATACGCCCAGCGCCTGCCAGGGAAGCGAGACCGACCATTTGTATCGCGGGCGTCCCCGGATCGTCGAGATTACGGCCTCACAGCTTCCATGGCTCATGCGGCAGACTTCGACCTGCATCTGCTCGCCGCCCTTGGTTGAAGCGCCGGTTGACGGGACGACAAAAAACGCAAAGCGCTGCGCGCCCGCTCCTGCGTCCACGCCGAAGTCGATCCGAAACGCCTCGCTACGCGGAAATTCGCCTACATATGCGAGCAGATACGGGTCGAAGTGATCCATGCTGATGGTTGCGACGTGAAGTCCCCGAGGGCTCCAGGCCAGGAACAGATCGCCGAAAACCACCTCCGGCGAGGGCGCGCAAAGGCCCTTCACCAGGGCCGCGTCCTTCGGCCATTGCGCGAACGAGACTGCGGTGGGGTCGATGTCCGCTTCGGGGATCTGAATCCTGGCGGTCCCCTGCACCAATGGGCGCAGCGCCGCCGCCCTTTGATGAATTTCCTCAAGGCTCCGGTTAGCCGCGCTCAGGGCGGTAACCAGTGCCTGGTATGGCCGGCCATTGACGTCGAGCAGGCCGAAGTCGAAATCCTCGTGGTCGGCCGCGCGGCCGCCCTTGGGCTCATCGTAGTACTGAAACCAGTGCAGTCCGACGATCTCGGGCACGGATGCGAAGTTTCGGGCGGCGCTCGCCGCGCCCCAGGCGCGCTCAGCCTGGGTTCGCACTGTCATGAAACGCCCGACGTTCAGATTTCCAGAGCGGTTCTCCTGGGCGGCGAAATACCATTCGGAGATCAGTACCGGCTTGTTACCCGTCAACTGGCGCAAGCCGTCGAAATAGTAATGCGCGATCCATCCGTCCGGACTATCGACGTTGTAATTGGTGGCGATAGCGTCGACGAAGGGCGCCATCGCTCGTACGGCATCCGGATCGTAGAAACTGGGAAGGCGGTCGCCGAAGATAAGTGCCTTCGGGTCCGCCTCGCGAATCGCGCGGTGAACGAGTTGGTAGTAACGGCGCGTAATGACGCTCGTCCATTCGCGCACCACGCTGATTCCGTTTTCTCCCGGCCGCAACTGTGCCCGTACGTCCGCGCTTTGCAGCAGGCCCTGAAAGGAGGAAATCCCCGTTGAGACGGCAAAGTCGCGAGTGAATCGACCCCAATCTCCGCCATAATGACGGCCGATGAGATCGACCAGCACCTGCTTGGTGTGATTTGCGCCGTCCCGCTTGAGATAGTTACTGAACAGTTCTCCGTTCCACCATCCGATCTCGTTGTCGGAAAAATACCCTATTCGATAGCCATTCGCTTTGTACCCAGCGGCCGCCTTCCGAGCTTCGTTCACCATCCTTTGTTCGACAGATGGATCGAAAGGATCGGCCCATAGATATCGCCCCCGCCAGCCGAGCTCGAGATCGGGCAGGCTGGGCAGCGGCAGGCTGGAAGGACTGAACGCGCCGGCTGTGTTAAATCCCCAAGCGCCCATCTGCTTGAGTGCGCGGCGCTTCCAGCCGCCCGAGGCGGGGGAAATTGAGGGCTCCGGGTTTACCTCGCCGCTCGCAGGCAAGGGCGGAATCGGGCCGTCGCTCAGGGTATTAATTCCGATGGAAAAGAATCGCGCACCGCACGGATTTATCAGCCAGGATGCGCCGTCGCGGGTCTGAAGGGTCCATCTGCCGGCACCGGTTGGGCGCGGGGTGCACGCCGCGCCGCTCGACAGCGGCGGCAAGGAGCAAAATATTATAATGGCGGCCGCCAGTGCGCGCCCGAGCTTAGGGCTGCTAGTCGCCGTGCGATCGCTGCCAGAACCTCCGCGCGACCTATCGCGATTGCGCAACATGCGGCTCGAGCGCGGCGTTATGGCTGGCTCGGCGGCGGCTGGATCGGATATGGATAGCCCTTCGCCAGCGCCTTGGCCAGTTCGGCATCCTGACCGTAGATATCTCTGAAGAAGTGCACTCCGCCGTCCGGCTCCACCACCGCCGAGGTGTAGAGAATCAGCACCGGGATGGGCTTGTCGAGATGCACCTCCACTGTTTGATCGCCGTTCATGGTGGCATTGATTTTGTCCATCGTCCATTGCGGTTCGTCGCGCAGCACCCAGGCGGCGAGGTCCGCTGGATGCTGCACGCGGATGCATCCGTGACTGAAATCGCGCCGCGCTTTCAGAAACAGCTCAGGCTCCGGGGTGCTATGCAGATAGACGTCGTAATGGTTCGGGAAGATAAACTTTACCAACCCTAGCGCGTTCTTGGGCCCCGGTTTCTGCCTAATAGTCAGCGAGCCCAAGCGAAGCTTACTGAGTATATCGTCGCTGACGGCGCCGTCGGTTACCACCATGCCGCTGCTGGTGACTACTTCGAATCCATGATCCGCAAGATAGTTGGGATCCTTCCGAATTTTAGGCACCAGTTCGGCGAACTGGATCGAGAGCGGGACTTCCCAATACGGCCGGAAAATGAGGTAGCGCATGTAGTCTGCGAACACGGGGGTCTGATGACCATAGGCCTTGCCGACGATCACCCGCATATCCAGGAACGGCGCGGGCTGTTTGCGCATCGTGCGGAGCCTGAACTCGGGGAGATTGACGATCAGCGGCGGCTGCGGAAAGTTCGGCGGAATCCAGCGATAGCGCTCGAGCGCGTACTGAAGCTGCGCGACCCGCTGGCCGAGCGGCACGTTGAGCTGGGCGAACGTGTCCCTGCCGATCACGCCGTCGGGCTGAAGGCCGTGGAGGTCCTGAAAATGCTTCACCCCGTCGACCACCGCGCCCTCGTAGACGGTGGCGTCGGCGGGCACGGGGGCGTCAGGCGCAAGGTCGCCAAGCAGGTGCAAGCGCGCGACCAGCGGCGCGATTCCTGAATAGCGGTCGCCCGGATGCACGGATTTGGCCGTCCGCGGCGCCGGCGTGCCATCGCCCTGGACCGCCAGCTTCAGGTAGGCCGCAAGCGCGGTCTTCGCCCGCCGGTACCCCTCGTATTGCGGCTCGACGCCCGCGGCAGCGGCGCTGACGTCCTCGGCGTTGATCACCCGGATGCGGAGCTCGCCGGCGAGATCGTACTTGTTGGATCCGCTGTCGATTTCGAACTTGAAATGCTGCGGGTCGACTCTTCCCAGACGCAGGGCCGAGAGGTAACGCGTCGCGCAAACCGTCAGCGCGAGATCGAAGTGCGCCGGGTCGCTGTCGGTCGCAGCCGAGTCGGCTCCCGGTGAGGCGAGCGCAGCCAAGCGGCCGTCCCATCGCGAGGCGTCGTAGTCTTCCGGATTGAGGCCGCTCGATGAGGCCTCCTTGAAGAGCTGGATCATCGCGTAGGCTTGCGCGGTCGGCCTGCCGTTGGCGAGCCAGGCCAAGGTGTTTCCGCCGGCGGCGTAGAATTCTGCGACGTCGGGCTGGACATCGCTGAAGTTCGGCCAGCGGACATCGGGCAATTTGCCCGCGGCGATGAGCGCGCTCATTTCGTCGGGGGCGCCAGGCCCAAGCGCGGCGGAGGTCTGGGCGGCCGGCGTCGGCGAAGCGGCGGCCGGCGTCGGCGATGCGGCGAGGGGCGTGGGCGACGCGCCGGCCGCCAGTGCGGCACCCGAGAGCGGGCGGCCGCCGAGCGCGAAGAGCAGTATCGTCAACAAGAGAAGTGACGCCGGACGGATCGCATACCGCGCGCCGCTGGCCTTATGATTATTCGTCGGTACCATTCCTATTGAGCAGGTCCTTGATGTGCGTATTGTTGGATGTGCGTATTGTTGCCGCGTGGCAGATTGTCTGATTAAGGACTGGGCCGCGAGACTCTAGCCCCATACCCGGCGCGCGATTTCGGCCACCAGGCGCAGCTTGTCGCGCTCGACGGCTTCCGGTATCGGATTGCCCTCCCATACCGTTCCGAAGCCGCATTGGGTCGAAAGCCCGATCTGCTCGCGCGGGAAAAAGCGGCTCGCCTCCTCGACCCGGCGTACGATTTCCCCGGCCGGCTCGAGCGCGGCGCGCTTGGTCGAGATGAGACCGAGCACGACGCCCTTGCCGGCCGGGATGTCGCTCAGCGGCTCGAACGATCCCGATCGCCAGTCGTCGTACTCCAGGAGCCAGAGTGCGAAATTGCCGGCCCGCCTGAAGGCCTGACGCGCGATGGCCTCGTAGCCTCCCTCGCCGACATAGTAGCCCCGGTTGTTGCCGCGGCACAGATGGAGACCGAAGGTGACGCCGGGAACCTCGGCGACCGAGTTTATGATGTCGATACCCTCGGTCAGCAGACGTTCGGGGTCCATCCCGCGATCGGCGAAGTCCTGGCGCCGGCGCTCCGGGTCGCACAGCATCCCGAGTTCGGGGGCGTCGATCTGGATGTATTGGCAGCCGAGCGCCGCCAGTTCCTGAGCCTCGGCGCGCACGATCTCGGCCGCGTCGGCGAACAGTTCGAAGGGGTCCGGATAGGCGCCGCGCGAATGTTCGGGCGACCAGCGCAGCGTCATCATCAGCGGACTCGGCAAGGTGACCTTCAGCGGCTTGCGTGCGCGGCCGCGAGCGTACGTGAATTCCTCGTTGGTGAGCGAGCGCGTGCGGCGAATCTTTTCGACCACCGCGTATTGGACCTGGATCTCGGTCTGTTCGGCGGGCGCGCCCTGCGCATGTGGGCGGCGCCACAGGCGCTTGAAAGCTGGAATTTCCTTAACCCCGGAGATGACATCGGTCAGCGGCGCGATGAAGTGCGTGCGCCGCATCTCGCCGT
The DNA here is from genome assembly GCA_963734845.1 of uncultured delta proteobacterium. Classification (GTDB taxonomy): domain Bacteria; phylum Desulfobacterota; class Binatia; order Binatales; family Binataceae; genus JAKAVN01. The sequence goes on from CAVTIS010000004.1 coordinate 223,840, forward strand.
CCGTCACCACGTCGACGCCGGCGCTCTCCTGCAGCGCGAGCGCCTCGTCCACCGCGCGATCCTCGAGCCGCTTGAACTCCGGCGTCGAGAGCGTCCCCGCCTGCCACTGCCCGCGGGCCTCCTTGAGGAAGGCGGGCCGCAGGAGCGAACCGATAACTTCCGCCCGATAGAGAATCGACACGAGACGCTTCCCCCTTTTTGGTCGAATCTTTCGGAAACCCGGCGGTTCAGACGTCCGGGCAGCCCGACTTTATAGGGAAGTAACCGTGGCCGGCAAAGCGACTCTGCAGCATGAGGAGCAAAGCGGCTGGACGATCCGATCGAGGGCGAGCAGCATCTATAAAGGCATTTACGGATAACTTCGCGTCTTTAAAGCAGACATTGTGCTCAATGAACGTTGCGAGACTGCTACGGCGTTCGTTTCTAATATTCAGCTATTTGACGTTTATATAGCTATTGTCGTCTTACCATACTCCGTGAATCAGAATCACATGAAAATCAGCTCCGGCACGCGTTATGCTCAGCAATACCACAAGGGAAGGGCGCCGGCACCTCCAGCCCGGGGCGTACACCTGTAAGAGACGTCTTCCCGTCCAGCCTCGGCGCAGTGGGCCAGATCTCCTTCGCGCAACGGGACCGGTGGACAATATGATGCATCTGCGTTCGCTTCAGGATGATGAACTAAAGCCATTACATCCGCTGCTGAAAAGCCTCGCTGACGATTCGGAGCAAGTAGTGGAACGGTGGTATCGGCTCTACGCCAGCCGAGGTGGTGAGGATCGAGCACTCCCGCGGGAAGAATTCTCCGGCATCATGTCGCCGCTTCTTCGCAGCGGTGCAGCAGCCTTGCTCAATAGCGACTTCGAACATTTTGGAACGCTCGGCAGGGCGCTGGGCGAGCAGTTGGCCAGACGCGGCATCCCATTTTTCGAGGTCGTCCTTTCCTTGCATCTATGCCAGGAGAGCATCGAGGCGCTCTACGCGGAAGAAATACCCCTTCCTTTGGAGTCTTTGTTCGCTCAACTTTGTCATCTCCATGCGACGCTCGTAGCCGAAGGCTATATCCGGACCGAGCAAGCCAATTCATCTGTCGGAGTCGAGGTGCTCGAAGACGACGGCGGCCAGCAGCAAACCGAGGATCGGAGAAATTTCCACGGGCTGCTTGGCGCGAGCTCCGCGATGCGGCGGATCTACGACCGGGTCGAGGCGGCCGGCAGGGCGCGGGGGACGGTGCTGATCGTCGGCGAGAGCGGCACTGGCAAGGAGCTGGTGGCGCGCGCCATCCATCGGGCGGGGTCGAATCCTGACGCCCCGTTCGTAGCGGTCAATTGTCCTGCGATACCGCGCGACCTGATCGAGAGCGAGCTCTTCGGCCACAAACGCGGCTCCTTCAGCGGCGCGAGCGTCGATTATCTCGGCCTGTTCCGCGCGGCGGACGGCGGCACGCTGCTCCTGGACGAGGTCACGGAGATGAATCTCGAAACGCAGAGCAAGTTGCTGCGGGCTCTCCAGGAGCGCTCGGTGCGGCCGGTGGGATCGGTGGCCGAGGTCGCGGTCAATGTGCGGGTGATAGCCTCGACCAATCGCCGGCCCAGGGAGGCAGTTAGCATGGGCCGGCTGCGGGAGGATTTGTATTATCGGCTGCAGGCCAATGTCATCGAGATTCCCCCGCTGCGCGAGCGTTCCGAGGACATCCCGCTGCTCACCAGCCATTTCATCAAGATTTTCAACCCCCAGTCCGGGCGCCTCGTTCCGGTGACCGGTATCGCACAAGACGCGATGGCCGCGCTGCTCAGGTACTCCTGGCCAGGCAACGTGCGCGAACTCTCCAATGCCATCGAGAGCGCGGTTACCTTCGGGTGCAACTCCCGAATCCGGCTGAAGGATCTGCCGCAAAACGTGCGGCTCAACGCTTCGGAGGTCGCGCCGATCGAGGTCGGCGAAGCGCGCGGCGCCGACCTCCAGGCCGCGCCCGTGCGCGAGTTCACCGGGTTTTCTTCCAAGACCTTCGCAGAGACCGAGCGTGAGCTCATCGAACGGGCTTTGCAGATGGCCGGCCACAACAAGACCTATGCGGCCGAGCTGCTCAAGATTTCGCGCAAGAAGCTCTACGCCCGGTTGGCCAAGTACGGGCTCCTGAACCGGGGCCGGCGTGCTGCTTCCGCACGCTCGATCGTTTGCACTCCGTAGCGCGACCGGCCTAGGGCGTTGCTCGTCTGCGCCCCACGTCTTGTCCTGCAGCGCCTCTATCTGTTGGTGTAGTCCGACAGTCATCGTCTTTCCGCTCATGCTGAAGACTTGCATGCGACTGATCTCCGGCCTCCGGTTCACCGACTTCATTTGAGTATCGGCGTCGTGGCGCCAGTGCTGGCCGTGCCGGTCGGGTCGGGCTGTGCGTTAGGCACCGACTGCTGAATGAAATAGCAGGTGATTGTGCCCTGGCCATCGATCGAGACTATCCACATCATGGCGAAGCCCTTCATCGGTACCTGGGATTTGCCATTGATGTTGCTGAAATCGACAATCGGTACCAGCATCACGCGCGGGTCGTTAAGGTCGTGATTCTGGAAGGTGCCGGTCGAGAACTGGTTCTGGCCCATGCTGAGGCGATACTGGAAGCCGCTTCTGGTGGGTCCGACGACATTGCCGGGCTCGGTATCGAGCGTGTCACCCACGCTGACTTTGCCGGGATAGCCGGTCTGGATATTGGTTGAGTAGTTGCTGGCGCCATTTCCGCCCAGGGCCATGGGAGCCCAGTTGCCAGCCCCGACCTGTCCCTGCTTGAGTTGCACGACGTTGCCGAAGCTGAGGTCGGTTCTATAGTCAACTCCGAGTGGCACCACTCCGGTGGCAGCCCGTATGGGGACGATTAGCGCGCTCGCGCTGGTCCTGATGCCAGTTCCGGAACCGGAACTTGTCTCCGGACCCGGGGCGGCATCGGCGTGCGCGGTTCCCTCACCCAGCACCGCACAAAAGAAACATGGTAGAGTTCGGCTGGTGGTCATGAGGACGGTCTTGTTGTCCGAGCTAACAGTGCACGAGACTATCTCGCCGGCCTTGATTCCATTGCGCCCCGCGTAGTCTTCGGCGACGGAGACCGCCTGAGAAGGATACGAGGGCAGATAGAGCGCTCCCGCAAGAACGCCGCTATCGGCAGCGACCTGCATGCTTACCTGGTTGTAGTACAAGTTACCGACGTCCATGACCAGGGTCAGTACGCCGACGATAACTGGCAGCGCGAGAATTACGAGAAACATCGCCTGGCCCTTCGAAGCTTTGGGTGTGCGTGACGATTTCATTGACTATACCTCGAGAATTAAGACAGTTGCGCTTGATGGAAGCTTGGGAGGCGAAAGCCCTCGAAGCGTGGCTTCAGGAGCGCGTTTTCGCCTGGCAGGAACGCGGACCGAACTCTCTCGCCCAGCTCGGGCGAGCTCAGCGCGAGAACCGCCAGAGCCCTTTCGTACTCCGCTATTCTCTGCTGCAGGATGGTGCTTCTCCTGAAAGTCGGGCGGCGGAACTCGTCCTGATGCCGCTGCGCGAGCGGGCTCTCGGCCAGCGCTTCGCGCGCTCTGGGATCGAAGGGATTGCGCAGAATAGCGCTCGGCTGAGGCCGTATCGAACCGCCGGACGGATCGTCCATGCCAGCCCGCGCTATCGAATCGAGATGGGCAGTCGCGCTCGGCACCGACCCCCATCGCTTGCGAGAGATCCAGCGGCGAACCCGGTCGGAGAAAAATACCGCGTTCACGCTAACTGAGGCGACTTCAGCGGAGACTATAATCTTCGCTACCGTGTCGAGATGTGATATCCAGTTCATCTAATTATCCTCCTTGCGCCTGCCCACATCGCCTACTGACTCATGGCGACATTCGTTGCGCCGATAGTCGCGGGAAAACTGATCACAGCCGGTACGGCCATGGTGGGACCGGTGAAACTGACCGACACCGACACTGCGCTGCCATGCGTTCGAGGGGTCGTAGCCGGGTTCATCGTAACCTGAATGGTGCCTTGCTTTAGCACTTGCGGTTCCGCCTGCGCGACGAAGGCGAGAATGGTGGTGCTGTTGAATCCTGGATTCGCGGCCGCATAGCGCGCTCCCTGGTAGGCGAGTTGCTTTACCGCCATCCCGCGGTTCAACACGATGGAGCCTTCGATGGCGGTGATAATGACCACCGAGACGCCCAGCACTGTGAAAATCATTTCAACGTAAGACTGTCCCCGGTGTGCGCCGCCAAGATGACGCTTCGCCGAGCTTTGAAGTCGGCGCCATTTCCGTGCTTGGCGCAGGTATAAAGCGGCGATCGACCTGTAGAGTTGTGACATGTTCGTTTTTCCTCCTGTAAGAAATGGATAGCCGATTAGGCATTACGAAGTAGACATAGAGTGAGTATCCATCTGTCTCCGCCCGACAGAGAGATGAGCATAAGCCATGCCTGACAAGAATTGCTCGCAGTTTGCGCGAAAAGCAGAGAAATGGAGCTATAAGCTAAGTGTTGCTGAATGGGGCAATTCGTAGCCGAGGGTAGCGAATCGGTTCCGATCGCTCCAAAGCGGAGTCAACGGAAAACGGTAATGGCTTAAGGCGTGCGCGTGACCGGGGAGATTTGATCGTCGAGGGAGCGATTCGCTCCCTATGGATACGTTTCGCGCCTCATCTCCCGCCGCCGGGCGGGTCGACGCTGGGCAGACAAATTGTCGAGCGCGCTTTCAACCCTTGGGCAGGCCCAGGACGCGCTCGCCGATGATGTTGTGCTGAATTTCGTTGGTGCCGGCCGCGATTGTGCCGCGCCGCGCCGCGAGCATCCTATGCGACCATTTGCCATGGTCGATCGCGCCGCTGGCCTGATACTCGAACTGGCTATAGGGGCCCAGCAACTCCATCGCGAACGACTGAATCCGCAGGTTAAGGTCGGTGGTGCCCAGCTTCATGATCGAGCCTTCGGGGCCGGGCGGCAGTCCCTTGAGCTGGCGCGTGAGCTGGCGATAGCTGGTGTACTTGAGCGCCTCCGCCTCGCAGGCGAAGCGGGCGATGCGCTGGCGCACGTAGTTGTCGTCCCAGGCCGGATGGCCGTTGCGCTGGACCCGCTGGGCCAGCGCGCCTAGCTGCCGCACTTCGATCATCATGTCGGTGCGTCCGCCGTGGATCGTTCGCTCGAACATCATATTGGTCATCGCGACCATCCAACCCTGGTTTTTCTGGCCGACCAGGTTGGCTTTCGGCACCATGACATCCTCGAAAAAAACCTGGTTGAAGCCGCTCTCGCCGCTCATCTGGACCAGCGGCCGGACGGTGACGCCGGGGCTTTTCATGTCGACCAGCAGGTAGCTGAGGCCCTTGTGCTTGGGCAGCGTTGGATCGGTGCGGCACAGCAATGTGCTGAAGTCGGCGTGATGCGCGTTGGAGGTCCAGACCTTGGAGCCGTTGACGACGAAGTGATCGCCTTGGTCTATCGCGCGGGTCTCGACCGCAGCGAGGTCGGAGCCGTGATTAGGCTCCGATAGTCCCTGGCACCAGATTTCCTCGGCGGACGGAATCCGGGGGATATAGCGCTGCTTCTGCTCGGGCGTGCCCCACTGCATCAGGGTCGGGCCGACGCGCGCGATGCCCTGGAAGTTGATCGTAGGCGGCGCCTTGGCGCGGTCGAATTCTTGCGCATAGACGATCTGCTGCAAGAGGCTCGCGCCGCGTCCGCCGTATTCCTTCGGCCAGTGGATACACATCCAGCCGCCGTCGTAGAGCTTGCGATGCCATCGGCGGCGGCGCTCGAACTCTTCCTCGGTGTCGGGATCGTGCAGTTCGCCTTCGTCGTGCCAGTCGCGCGGCAGGTTTTGCTCCAGCCAGGCTCTGAAGTCCCGCCGCAAGGCCTCGTCCTCTTCGCTGAATTTGAAATCCATCGATGCGCCCTTGCGATGTATCGTTAACTCGAATCGTTACGGCGGCGACTCTAGCACAGGGGCGGCGACGCGCGTGACCGCAGCGCGCGCGCAGGCGCTTGTCCAATCGCTTCGCGGTTGGCTACTGTCAGAGCCCGAAATGATAATTCATCCGGCGTGAGGGTGCATGGCGATGGAACAGGAACTGGCAGGCAAGGTCGCGATCGTTACCGGGGCAGGGCGGATGCGCAGTATCGGCCGCCCGATCGCGAAGCGCCTCGCGCAGGCGGGCGCGGCAATCGTGATCACCGGCACCGGGCGTCCGCCCGAGCGCTATCCCGATGACGAGAAGGCGGCCGGATGGCGCGACATCGAGAGCGTGGCCGACGAGATCAGGCGCGCGGGCGGGCGCTGCCTGGCGCTGGTCTCCGACGTCGCCGATCCGCGCGCGGTCGAGACCCTGGTCGATCGCACGGTCGCCGAGTTCGGCCGTATCGACATCCTCATCAACAACGCTAGCGCCGCCCGCGGCGAGGACCGCGTGCCGGCGGTCGAGCTAAAGTTCGACGTGTGGAAGAAAGTGATGGTGACCAACGTCGACGGGACGTTTCTGCTGTCTTGTGCGGCCGCGCGCAAGATGATCGCGCAGGGCCAGGGCGGCAGTATCGTCAACATCTCCTCGATCGCGAGCAAGATCGCTCAGGCCAAGGCGGCGGCCTACTCCGCCTCCAAGGCCGCCGTCAACGCGCTCAGCCGTTCGATGGCGCTCGACCTCGCGCCCGACGGCATCCGTGTCAACGCGATCTGCCCGGGTATCATCGATACTTTCCGCATGGACGACCTCGGCCGCGGCGAGAGTTGGCAGAAGTTCGTCAAGAGTTTTATTCCGCTGGGCTATCCGGGCGACGGCACCGAGTGCGCCGAACTGGTGTTCTTCCTGGTGACCGAGCGCGGCAAGTGGATAACCGGCCAGGCGATCAACATCGACGGCGGCACGGTATGGGGCAACTGATGAGCTCCGATATCGTCCTGTACGATTCGCAAGATAGCATCGCGACGATCACGCTGAATCGCCCGGACAAGCTCAACGCGCTGTCCAACACGCTGGTCGGCGAGCTGCGCGACGCGTTTATCCATTTCGAAGCGAGCGAGGATCGCGTGGCGGTCCTGACCGGCGCGGGCGAGCGCGCGTTTTCGGCCGGCGCCGATCTCCGCGATCCGCCGCGCAACCCGGAGCTGTGGGAATGCATGCCGGGAGTCGGAGTGCCGCTCACCAAGCCGACCATCGCGGCAGTCGCGGGACATTGCGTCGGCGGCGGTGTGTGCCTGGTCGAGTTCTGCACCCTGGCAGTGGCGGCCGACAACGCGGACTTTTCCTACCCCGAGGCGCAACTGGGATTCTGCGGCGGCCTCATAGCGGGCCTCGCCGTGCGAATTCCGTACAAGGTGGCGATGGAGCTGATGCTGACCGGCGCGCACATGAAGGCCGAGCGCGCCTACGAAGTCGGGATGGTCAACGCGGTCGTGCCGGTGAAGCAGCGGATGGAAACCGCCTACGAATACGCGCGCAAGCTGGCCGAGAGCGCTCCGCTGGTGCTGGGGCTGCTTGAGACGTTCACGCGCGAGATGCTTTTGCCGCGCGGCCCGTCGGAGCTGTCGGCCGTCGCCCGGCGCAATCTGCTACGTGTGGCGCGGTCCGAAGATGCGAAAGAAGGCGGGCAATCGTTCATCGAAAAGCGCAAACCGCGCTTCAAGGGCCGCTAGCAAAAGCGGCGCGTTGCAGCAGCCCGGTGGGTGTGTCTATCGTTTGGATGCAGGACACCCCAGCCGCCAATTCACTTCCGGGTCCCTGGTAACCAAGCACGGAAATGCAGGAGCGATCCGATGAAAGTAGTCGTGGATCACAATCTTTGCGAAGGCAATGGCCGCTGCGCCGAAGTTGCGCCGCAGGTCTTCGAGCTGCGCGACGACGACCGCAGCTACGTGCTGACCGAGCATCCGGCGCAGGATCTGCGCGCCAAAATTCAACTCGCGACCACGCTATGTCCGCGCCAGGCTATCCGCCTGATTGAGGATTAACCGGGGCCATGGCAGCTCTAACGCTCGAAACCGTAGACATCGTCAATCCCGACCTGTACGTCCAGCGCGGTTATCCGTACGAGGAATGGGCGCTGCTCAGAAAGGAGGCGCCGGTCTATCGCTATGAGCGTCCGGGGGTTGAACCATTTTGGGCCGTCACCAAGCACGCCGACCTGGTGAACGTCTCGCGTCAACCCGACCTGTTCAGAAGCAGTCAGTTCCTGTTCGTCACCCAGGACGAGCCCGGATCTCCGCTACCCGACGAAGCGGTGCTGCGCCAGTTGCTCAACATGAATCCGCCCGAGCACGGCGAATTTCGCCGGGTGGTCAATCAGCGCTTTACGCCGCGTTCAGTGCAGCAACTGAAGGAGCAGATCGAACGGATTACGACTGAGACGCTCGACGGCCTGGTGGGGCGCGAGCAATGCGATTTCGTTACCGAGGTCTCGGCAAAACTTCCGCTGGCGGTGATCGCGGAGATGTTCGGCATTCCGCGCGCCGACTGGGCGATGATGTTTCGGCTGAGCAACGCGATGATCGGTCCGGCGGACCCGGAGTACGGCGGCAGCGCGACGATCAAGGAGAACCTCGAACGCGCGCGGATGGAATTTTTCCAGTACTTCAACCAGCTCTGCGAGGACCGCCGCAAAAACCCGCGCGACGACCTGGCCAGTGCGCTCGCCAATGGCCAGGCTTTCGGCCAGCCGCTGCCGCCGTTCGAGCTCCTGTCCTATTTCGCGCTGCTGATCATCGCCGGCAACGAAACCACACGCAACGCCACCACCGGCGGACTGCATGCCCTCATCAGCCATCCCGATCAATGGCAACGGCTGCGCAATGATCCGACGCTGGCTCCCAAAGCGGCCGAGGAAATCGTGCGATGGACCTCGCCGGTGATCCAGTTCGCGCGCATCGCCACTGCCGACACGGTGCTCCACGGCCAGCAGCTGCACGAGGGCGACATTCTCGCGCTCTTTTATCCCTCGGCCGCGCGCGACGAGGACATTTTCGAGCGCCCCACGGCGTTCGACATCAGGCGCTATCCCAACCCGCACGTCTCCTTCGGCATCGGCGAGCATTTCTGCCTCGGGGCGAATCTCGCGCGGCTGGAGTTGCAGGTGATGTTTCGCCAGCTGGCCGAACGGATGGAGTCCGTCGAGCTGGCCGGTCCCACGCAGCGGATGCGCTCGAGTTTCGTCGGCGGAATCAAGCACATGCCGATTCGCTACCGGATTCGCGCGCCTGGGTGATTGGCGCGCCCGCGCTTCATCGATCGGCGTTGGTCAGGAACGCGCCGCGGGCGAGGCCGCAAGGCCTTGCGCGAGTAAATCGAGCGCCGCGGCGGCGAACGCGCGCATGTTGGCGACGCGGTCGCTGCTCGCGGTCTCGATCGTTATCGCGCGCTCGAGCGGTCCGGCGATCGCGATACAACTGTGCCCCGCCGGATCGCCATAGCGATTGCCGGTAGGACCCGCGGCGCCGACCTCGGCCAGGCTCCAGGCGGTGGCGAAACGCTTGAGCGTCCCGCGCGCCAGCACCAGCGCAAGCGCCTCGGTCACACCACGGATACCGGCGAAGGCCGAGTCCGGGATGTCGAGCAGGGTGCGGCGCGACTCGCGCGTATAAACGATCGCGCCGCCAAGAAAATAGGCCGACGCTCCCGGCACCGCGAGCAGCGCTGCCGAGATGAGACCGCCGGTGGAGGATTCGGCGATCGCGATCGTCTGGTGACGGTCCTTGAGAAGGGCGCCCAGCCTGGCGGCAATCGGCAGCAGATCCTGCATCGAAGTTTCACTACTCCTTTACGCGCTCAGCGATCACGCGTTTAACGATCTTGCCGCAGCATAGTCGCGAGCAGCGGGAAAACGCCAATCGAAAGGCGCGTGTCAGCGGCCCATATGCTCGGTGACGTAATTGGGAAAACAGCCAGGGGCGAAGGGCCACAGATGCCATCCGGGAAATCCTGCGTCGCGACAGCTGATGACGGTGCGCCGGGTCTGCAGGCTCACCACTTTAATCTCGTATAGCCATTTGTCGTTTATCCGCTCGATTTTGAGCGTCTCGCCAAATTTTCCCTCGTGCGAAGTGATCGTCGCGTGGTAATGCTCATGCGCGGGCGCTAGCGGATTCCACGGGAACTGCGCCGCCCAAAAGCCTTGCGTCGGGTCCAATTCCGCCAGGCGATATGTTGCGCTTGCTTCGTCGGTCTGCCCGGTCATTACAGATTCCTGGCGAGTATTCGCAGTACGCTTGCCCTCATCCGTGAAAACCAATTCAACATTGCGTACGGGCTGGGATCCGTAGAGGCGCACCAGCATGTCCCAGCGGGGCGCCGGCGAAGATGACCAGAATCCGGGAATCACGTAAACGAAGCTCGGCCGCTTCGATTCGTACTTTCCGTAGAAACCTACAGGTCCAACGACGAGCCATAGGCTGGCCGCCAGCCAAAAACATCTCGCGATCCGCGGTGACGATTTGTAACCGCCGATCAGGTAAGCGGTTCCCGCGACCGCAAGAAGACCAAGCAACCATGCACCAATAAGCCAAACCCACATAAATGAAGCATTCCTCCTGGAATTACGAATTACGAAATGTCCGAGCGGCGGTTTTGGAAACAGCGGTAGCCGGGCCAGCGGATCAGCGCGCGGTCACTTCACCTCGATCTCGATGAAGCTGAACTCGAACGCGTTCTGATTTATCACGTCGTGGGCGACGCCGGCCTCGCGGGCGTAGGGAGCGCCGCTCTCGAGTGCGGCGTCGCTCGCGGAACCGTCGGGCGCGACGATCCGCAGTTTTCCCGTAGTCAGCGGCACCACGATGTAGTCGTGCGCGTGAACATGCGGACCGGTCGCCTCGCCCGGCGCGAAAGTCCAGCGCGTAACGGTCACGCGTCGATTTTCGATCAGCCGCTCTGATTTTGCCCGCGGTTCATTCATCGCGTACTCAGGTCCTCATGCACCATTTTGCAGCCGCTTTCGGAGCGAATCAAAGCCCGGCAAAATGATGGTAGTCCTGATGCGATAAAACTAATGAGGTCGTGGAAGTGATGGCGGAAACACGATAAAGGAGACGACGCGCTGCGCCACGGTGTGCGCGGCCAGAGGTTTTGCATTACAAGTCAACAAATTCCGCCGGTGTCGTGAAATATGCCGCCGCGAGCGTCGCGATCGCCGCGCTCTGCTTGTTCGCGCGATGGGCGGCAGCGACCAACACGAGCAACAATGGAGCGGCCGGCAAGATAAAGGCTCACGCCTCGGTCGCGGGCAATAGCGGAGCCTATGTCGAGGGCGCGAGCCACGACTACGCGAGCGCGCCAGCCAGTTACAACGGTCTCGAGCGCTATTCGACCTGGGAAAATTCCAACGGCAAATCGGCGACCTATCAACCCGAAGGGCCCTTTACGACGGACAATCCATTCTTCAAGCCAATGGGGACCAACGGGCGCTCATGTGCGACCTGCCACGATCCGAGCGCCGGATGGACGATCGCGCCCGCGCATATTCGCGCGCGCTTCGAAGCGAGCCGCGGCACCGATCCGTTATTTCGCCCGTACGACGGCGCCACCTGCCCTGATGACGACGTATCGACGCCGGCGGCGATGAAGAAAGCCTACGGTCTGCTGCTCAACAAGGGACTTATCCGAATCGGAATCCGGATACCGTCGAACGCCGAGTTCGCCGTGGTCAAGGTTGACGACCCCTACCACTGCACCAAGCTGAGCGATCCGAAAACCGGCGTGCTCTCGGTCTATCGCCGTCCGCTGCAGGCGACCAATCTGCGCTTCGAGGACTCGCTCATGTGGGACGGGCGCATGGGTGACCTCGAGCATCAGGCGAATGACGCCGTGCGCGGGCATGAGCAGGCGATCGACGGGCCGATGCCAGACCAGCTCGCGCGGCTGATCGAATTCGAGACCGGCACTTACGACGCGCAGACCTGGGTGCCCAAGGCCGGCTCACTGCAGGACGGGGGCGTCGGCGGCGGCCCGATAGCGCTCTCGCGCCAGCCGTTCTTTATCGGCGTCAACGATCCCTTCGGCAACAATCCCACCGGCGAGCAGACCTCGCTGCACGTGTTCAACCTTTACGACCTGTGGCGAGGCGATGCGAATCCCGAGCGGGCGCGAATCGCGCGCGGCCAGGCGATCTTCAACGCGACCCCGATGATCATCGGCGGAGTTCCGGGCCTCGACGACGCGGAAGATCATCCGACTCACGAGGGTTTCTGCACCACCTGTCACGACACGCCGAATGTCGGCAACCGATCAATCAACATCCTGATGAACATCGGGACGGCCGACGTCGCGCGGCGCACGCCCGACATGCCGCTGTTCACATTGCGATGCGACGCGGGCGCGCTTAAGGGCCAGACCTTCGCAGTGACCGACCCGGGACAGGCGATGGTCACCGGCAAATGCACTGACATCGGACGGTTCAAGACCTCGAGTCTGCGCGGGCTCGCCTCGCGTCCGCCGTATTTTCACGACGGACAGTCGGCGACGCTGATGGACGTGGTGAACTTCTACAACGACCGCTTTCAGGTCGGGCTGACGGCGGAGGAGAAAGAGGATCTGGTCGCGTTCCTGGGGACACTCTAGCGCTTTGCGAGGTCGCGGTTGTGGCCTCCCCCCCGTGTTTTGGGGGAGGACTGAGGTGGGGCCGAGCCGGGAAGCGCCGGTTGTCTTTTCTCCGTGGTGCTTCCTCGTTCCGGTTTTTCTCGGGACCAAAGAAGCGGTTCTCAACAGACATTCAGAACCGCTTCGACCCCACCCTAGCCCTCCCCAACACAACGGGGGGAGGGAATCGAACTTGGAAGTTCGGTCACCTCTTATTCCCGCTTGCGCGGGCACTGGGGCGCCGCGGGTTCTAGTCTTTGAGCATCGCGACGCACTTGATCTCCACCATCAGGCCCGGCATCGCCAGCGCCGTGACCCCGACGCCGGTCCACGCCGGGTACTCGCCGGTGTAGTAGCGATCCTTGACGGTGATGAAAAGCTGCAGGTCCCGCATGTCGGTATGGTAGGTGACCATGTCAACCACGTCGTCAAAAGTCGCGCCGGCCGCGGTCAGGACCGTTTTCAGATTTTCGAAGGCCTGGACGAATTGCGCCTCCTTGCCCTCGACCACGTTGAGGTTTGCGTCGCGTCCTACCTGTCCGGCGATTAATAGCAGGTTGCCGGCCTTCACGCCGGGATTGTAATGGAAGCGCTGTTTGATCACTTCCATCTGTTTGGGGACGACGTTGGTGCGCTTGGCCATGGTCGATCTCCTCGCTCCGCTGCTTCGGTGAATTGGTGAGGCGGCACATTCTATCGTGAAGGCGCTCCCCGATCACTCGCAGCGTTGCTGGAAGCTCATTTCAGGCGCTGCTCATAGGCCTGAAGGCCGATTCCGTCTCCTCGTCAGCGGGATAGAAAACCTCGACGTGCAATTCCTGCAGCGTGACGTCGTGAGGCGTCGCGACGGTTGTGACCGTGCTGAACATCCGCGCGACGCTGCCACCCAGTTTCAGTACCATCGGCAGGATCAATTCATGCGGCGCTTCGAGTTCGGGTTCCCGCCAGCGCGCTGGAATACCGGGATAACTCAATATTTCCGCGTCAGCTCTTTTAGAGTGTCGTCGCGAGCCCACGCCAGCCGCCGGTACGCCTCATTAAGCAATGACCTGGCGATCGCCTCCCAATTCACGATGATCTGGCCGCGACACCGTCGAATTGCTGACGGCCCGAAATGAGGACTGATGGAAGGTGAAGGTGGTTGATTCCGCTCCGGCCACGGCACTCTGGAAATACTCGAGAAATCGGCCCTTGCCCTCGAACAGGTATGGGACTTGATCGAAGACCTCGACCTCGTCGTCCAGCGCATTGACGAACGGCGCGAAATCTCCTCGGGCGGCGGCGGCAAGAATCTGTTCGTTGACCTGCTGGGCTTCTTCTTTCAGCGACATAAGATTACCTCCTCGTGGGCGCGGAATTTGGCCGCGGTGGAAATTCGGACGACTCGCAGCGGCTTTCGCGCCACGAGTCAAAACTTGCGCGTCGCGGCTGCGCCCGACAATTACTTCAGAGGTAAGCGGCGAGGTTGAAGGCTGGAAAAATCGCCGCGCCGCGGTCTTCGGCGCAACCTGGCCTGGATCGTCATCGTCAGGCCGGCCGGGCGGCCGTCATTTGGTTGCGAGAATCAATGGCGAGACGTGCTGCGGCGCCGGTATCGTCGTCACTTTCCTGAACCCGGCCTGCTTGAGCCATTCGCGATACTCGCGCATCGTGAAGACGTCGCCCGTCGGTGTATTGATCAGCATGTTGAGGCCGAACAGGAGCGGCCCCGCAGGTCCGCTGCGCTCGTCATTGGGCACGAATTCGCCGATCAGCAGCATTCCGCCGTCGGTAAGCGCCTCACAGGTCCGCTTGAGCAGGCGCTTGCTCCAGTCGGCGCCCTCGCCATGGACGATGTGGCCTAGGATGGCAAGGTCGAATATACCCTTTCCGAAATCGACTTCGCGGAAGTCGCCCTCGAGATAGTCGAACCGGTCGGCGACTCCCCAGCGCTCGGCGTATTGCCGGGTGACTTGCGTGACCGCCGGGTAATCGGCCACGGTCACGCGCGCGCGCTTGAGAGCCTTCGCGAACGGAATCGACCACGCGGCCGCGCCGGCGCCGATATCGAGGATGCGGCTGATCCTGCGCCGCGCCGCTGGGGGCAGGCGCTTCACCATCGCGGTGGCCGCAAGGAAGCTGCCCGGGAAGATCGCGGGGACCAGCTTGGCGAAGAACGCCCCGCGTTCCTCCGCCGACGCGCCGCTCTGGACGGGGCTGCCGCTTTTGACCACCTCGGCCAGCATCGACCACGGTCCCATCAGCATTTTTCCGATCATCGCCGCGTCGCCCATATAAAGCGGCTTGCCGCGCACCAGATGCTCGGCGGCGCTGCGCTGAAGCTTATAGTTGTGCCCGCTTTTCTTCAGGTACCCCATCCCGCAGAGCGCGTCGAGCAGCCGCCGCGTCCCGTGCTCGGAGGCGCCGGCCGCGGCCGCCACTTGCTCTGCGCTGGTGCTGCCGGCCGCGATATGGCTGAAGAGGTCGAGCTCGACCGCCGCGCCCAGAGCCAGGCCTCCCCAGGCAAAGTTCAACAGGTCCTCGTACGTCTGCAAAGGCGTCGGCCCGGAAGCTGAGCGTTTGGATGGCATCGTTGTCTCCCCTTCCGCCAGGAGGTTTATAAATGTTCGCTGAGCGAACGATCTAGCACGCAGCGTTCAGGAACGGCCAGCATCAGGCGCGATGCGACATGGCCGGGCGCTTGTTGGCCGATGGCACGAGTGTTACTCATGACAATCACCAACGGGCGCCAGCCTGGAGCAACAGCTTTCGGGCAACGGCTTGACTCCGCGACACGCTGGCCCAATCGTTTAGGCAGGAGGTTCCGGTAATGACCAACAAAGGGTTCTCCCACGTCGGGCTTTCCACGCTTGACCTCGACAAGACGCGCGAGTTCTACGAGAAAATTCTCGGTTTCAAAGTGGTGGTAGCCGATACGATCAAAATCAAGGAAGGTGGCGCTATCCGCCATATTTTCTTTGACACCGGCCGCGACCAGTTGCTGGCCTTCATGGAACCGCGCGGGATTCCCGGAGTTCCCGTGGAGTACGACGCCGGGATCAATCGCGGACTCGGCACGCCGGCGGCCTTTTATCATTTCGCCTTCGAGGCCGGGTCGCCTCCGGCGCTCGAAGACAAGCGCCGCGAACTAATCGACAAGGGCGTGCAGGTAACCGACGTGGTCGACCACGGATGGGCTAGGTCGATCTACTTTAAGGATCCCAACGGGATGTCGCTCGAGTACTGCTGCCTCGCGCGCAACTTCACCGAGGACGACGCCACGATGCAGGAGCGGTTCGAGATTTCGATCAAAGCGCTCGGGCTCGACATGGGCTCCGACGAGATCACGTCGGCGCGCGTGTCGCACGAAAAGGCGAAGCATCCGCAATAGAGGCCTCGCGCGGCCCGGCTTCTATCCGATTCTCGCGATATGAACCGAGCGACGGTGGTCGCGATAGCGGCGGCGCTTGCCAGTGGCGTCGCCGCTTTCGTACTTGTCACGCATTACACGAAAGCTGACTCGGCGCTGCCGCCCGGAAACGGCGACGAGGGAGAGCGCCTGTCCTTCGAGTGCATCGCGAATCCCAAGTCGCCGCCCGGCGTCACCGTGCATTTCGACACGCTCAAAGCCAAAGTGACAGCGCGATGCACTTGCGCAGCGATCGCGCCCGTGATGCAAGCGTTAAAGGAATGCTGCGAGGGCAAGGCGGCGCCGGCGCAAGAGGAGGCGTGCGAGGACCGCGCGAGCTTCGCAATCAACTGCTCCGTCGCCGACAGCGGCGGGCTCGCTGGCTCGGGCGTCGAAAGGCCAACGCTGCGGGTCGGGTTTTTCGGCGGTTTCACGCGATCGAACTGGGAGTGCAAATCTGACGAGGGCAAACCGAATCCCGATCTGGAACAGATGCGCGCGGTGAACCAGAGCTGCTGCCACCAATAGCCGGGCGCTCACGTAAGTCTCGATTAGAAAATTCGGGATGCGATTGGTGGACGCACCGGACTTGAGCCTGGGACCTCTTGCATGTGAGACGGATCGTGCCCTGGATGCACACCCAACGACGTGCAATGACGCCAAGGTTCTCGCGGACTTTTTCGGTTAGCGTCTGCTCTCGCATGGTGTCGTTAGTCATGGGTTCTGACCCAGAACTAGCACAGTCAATTCGACTTCACTGGACTGACTCGTCGAGGTAGTAAGACTTCGTCCAGCCGATGTGGCCCTGGGTGTCGACTTGGACCGCGTTGGTATCGTCGGTGGCCCTTGGAACCAAGACCTTAACCTCTTCTCCCTTGGCGAGCGCGGTGCAGCCGGACACGTCGGGCGTGTGACCGCCGTCATACACGTAGGCGGCCGCTACCAGTTCGTCATGATTCTCACAAATCGGACCGTCGGTCTTGGCTACTCTATAGAGGCCGCCGGTCTTTATCGTGTGGGATGCCGGTTCAGGGGCTGAAGACTCAGGGGCTGAAGACGCCACACAGCCAGCAGCAATTAACGCTACCACTACCATTGAAAAGACAAGTACGGCGCGTCTCTTGACCATTGCGTGTGCTCCTTGGCTTACGATTTTAAGCGCGCCCCCCTCTCGAACCAACTGCGGAGGGTGCGCGCCCGATTTTGAGATGGCCTGGCGCGCCTGAGCGACAGCGCTTTGTTTCCACATACGCAGCCCGACAAAAAATGTGACCTGTGAGCTAAAAGCGGGTCCCCTCCTTGCGGCAGGCATTTCTTTCACTTTATTCTCGATTCAGCCAAAGTTCGCGGTTGCCGCTGCATGTTGCCGATGGTCGCGCGCAGCGCTCGGCCGAGGGGGAAGCATATGCGGGTTGAGGTCGATGCGGGGGCTATATGGCGCGAGATGGAGAACGAGGTTGTGATCCTGCAGGTCGATACCGGCGTGTACTATGGGATCAGCGGCGCCGGCAGGCACATCTGGCTTGAGCTTGTCGAGCATGGTTCGTTGGAAAAGGCCCACGCCTCGCTGCAGAAGAAGTTTGAGGCGGAGCCCGACGAACTGCAACGAGACCTCGAAAGCTTGGTAGGTAAGCTGGTCAGCAAGCGCATAGTTCGTGTCATTTCCGAATCCGACGGCGGTTCCAAAAAGAAGAAGTAGAAAAGCGCGTCGCGCCTGCCCGGTCTCTCCTCTCATGAGCGGTATCGCGGCTCTGTACCATCTCGACGGGGCTCCCGTCGATCGTGCGACGGTCGAGCGGATGCTCGCGGTTATCCCATACTGTGGGATCGACGGCGTCGGAGTCTGGGCTTGCGGTCCCGTCGCGCTCGGTCACGCGAGACTAACGACGGTGCCCGAGGGCCTGCCTGAAGCCATCCCATTGGTTGATAAAACCGGCGAATTCGTCCTGTCCATGGACGGGCGAGTGGACAACCGCGAGGAGCTGGAGGAGCAACTGCAGACTCCCGGCCCACGTGCGTGCTCGGACGCCGAGCTCGTACTTCGGGCCTGGCGGCGTTGGGGAACCGATACGCCCGCAAAATTGATCGGCGACTTCGCGTTCGCCCTGTGGGACAAGACCCGACGAACGCTTTTCTGCGTTAGAGATCCCTTGGGCGTGAAAAGCCTCTATTACTTCGAGGGCCCGGGCGTCTTCCTGTGCTCCTCTGAGCTTCATCAACTGTTCCAGGACCCCCGGGTGACGAGACGGCCGAACGAGCTTGCAGTCGCCGACCTGCTCGTCCGACTGCCTGTAGACCGCACCGAGACACTGTTCCAAGGCATCCGGCGTCTTGAGCCGGCGCATTACTTGCGCGTTAGTCCAGGAGGCGTCGAATGCTATCGATACTACGACCTCGAAGCATCACCTCAGGTTGTCTATCGACGCGACGATGAATATGCGGCGCACCTTCAGGCGCTGTTCAAGGAAGCAGTGCGATGCCGGACGTTGAGCACGAAAGGCATCGCGTCCGACCTCAGCGGTGGCATCGACTCGGCCGCGATCGTTTGCATGGCCGAGAAGCTGCGTCACGACGGTGAAGCCCGGAATGCGGGCTTCGAATCGTTCTCGGTCCGTTTTGAATCCGGGCCCGGCGCAGAGGCCGAATTTGTCGAGGAGGTCTTACGTGCCTACCCTCATCGCCATACCTATCTCCCGCCCGGAATAGCTCCGCTTGCAGAACTCATCCGTCACGTTACGCACTATTCTGACCTGCCGGACTTTCCCAATCTGATGTGCGCGGACTATGCGCCGCTGCTTGACCAACGCGATGACCTGAGAGTCAGGCTCACCGGCCTCGGCGGGGATGAATGGTTCGATGCAACCTATTTCATATATGCCGACCTGATTAGACGTTTGCGGATCTTCTCGTTGTTACGCAGGCTGCGCGTCGATCGCAATCCTCCCCCAGGATACGCACAGTTCCCAGGCTATCTGAACGTGCTGCTGCGCTACGGTCTCTGGCCGCTCGCACCGGAGCGCATCAAGGCCTTCATCAGCCGCTGGCTGCGCCCTGCCAGGCTCCCGGCATTGATGACAAGCGCGTTCGCTGCACGCACTGGTTTGATCGAGCGTCTGTCGCTGCGTCATCCTTTACCCGATTGCCGCAGCTTCGCGCGGCAGCCCCTGTACAGGTGCTTTTCGTCAGGGGCACTTGTATACGGGCTGGAACAGTACGCGCGTTGGTGCGCGCGTTTTCGAGTTGAAGGCCGTCATCCGTTTCTGGATCGGCGCATCATGGAGTTTGGCTTCGCGGTGCCCGACCACGTGCGATTGCGGGGCGCCGTGACCAAGTTTGTGCTCCGCGAAGCCATGGCCGGCATTCTACCCGAGCGGGTGCGGATGCGGCCGAGCAAAGCCGACCTGACGGCGGTATACGCGATTGCGGTCAATTCGCTCGGTGGAGAGCGGGCGTTCGACCGGCTCAACGTCGTGAGGCAGGGATGGGTCGACGGAAAGATTGTGCTCGAGCAGTGCCGATCGATGGTGGAGGCATTTGCGCACGGCAACCCATCCTACATGGATAACGTCTCAGAGCTATGGACGCTGATTGCACTCGAGTTATGGCTCAGCATAGTGTTTCTCGGCGTTGCCGAACCGTTGGCGCATCTCACCGAAGGTGGTAAAAAAGGCGTCGCGGCAGTCGCCTAACGTGGCTCTCACTTCGCAAAGCAAAGAAGGAATGCGGGGCACCTCATATGTCACAGATGCTTGATGAGCATCGCCTTTATCTCTCGGACCGAACACGCATGTCGCTGTTTCGCCGGGCCATAGAAGCAGTGGTAAGACCTGGCGACATTGTGCTCGACCTGTGCTGCGGAACCGGCGTGCTGGGTATGCTCGCAATGAAGGCCGGCGCATCCAGAGTGTATCAGATTGATTGCACACAGATGATCCAGATTGCCCGCGACGTAGCACGCGCGAATGGCTACGAAAAGCGCGCGATCGGAATTCGCGAGCTCGCCAGCCGCGCAAACCTTCCGGAGAAAGTTGACGTCGCGATCTCGGACCAGCTAAGCCACTTCGGAATCGGCGAAGGGCTGCCCGAACTGTTCAATGACACTCGCCGCAGGTTTCTGAAACCCGGCGGCCGCATCATCCCCCAACGGGTCGAACTCTTCGTGGCTCCGGTGAATTTCCCGGCGATGTGGCGGGTTGCCAGCTTCTGGGACAGTGACCCGGTGGGTTTGAAAATGCAGCCCGCTCACAACATAGCGTTCAACACCGGGTACCCGAGTGAGAAAACACCCCGCAGATGGTTGGGCAAACCCGCGCGCGTGTTCACCTTTGACCTCACAAAAGAGACCGCAGAGCACTTCCATGGCGAGATTGAAATTTGCGCTTCGACGGATGGCATCATGCACGGGCTAAGCGGATGGTTTGTCGCCGAGCTGGCTCCGCAGGTGCATATGACCAATTCACCATCGGGCAAGGCGCGGATTCACCGGCGCGCCGCTTTCTTGCCCATCGAGAAACCAACCAACGTGAAAAAGGGCGACCGCCTTAAGATTGTAATGGACGCTATACCGAGCGAAACCATGTTGAGTTGGAGAGTCACCATCACCAATTCGCAGGGCCGGGAGAAGGCAAAGTATTTTCATTCGACGCTGAAAGGGATGCTCCTTCTGCCTGAGGACCTTGCGAAAACCCGGCCCGATTTCATCCCGCGGCTGTCAGATTGGGGTGAGGCAAGGCGGTCGGTAGTCAATCTTATCAATGGCAAGCGCAACGTCTCTCAAATCGAAAAAGCCTTGTTGCGGCTTCATCCAAACCTGTTTCCATCCCTTACCGAAGCGTCCCGTTTTGTCGCCGAAGTTCTTGGTCCCTATGCCCGTCCGGCCGGTGAATCAACTATTGCCGCTCCCGCGGCGCTCAAGAAAGAAGCGACGGTGGATGAAAGCACACAATTCTCCTTGAGTTCGTTGCCTTAGGGTCCTAATTCGAGTTTTGACATAGCATTCGGGTTGAGATATGGTTGCGAAAGTAGGTGAGATTATGGCTAAACGTGCGGCGGATGAGGAAGTGAAACGGCCCTTGGTTACCAAGGAGCCCTACGTCAAGCCACAGTTCATAGAGTATGGGAACGTTGCAAAGCTGACGGCTTCTAACGGCACCAGATTACCGGTGGATGGCTTGTTCCAAAGAATGACCGGCTCTTGTCTCTGACCTTTTCTTAACACAATAGTGCAGGTTCGCGCTCTCGGCCCCAAAAATGGATTGCTTCTGTTTTGCTGAGGTGTGCCGGTCCGCCAATATTTCGCTGGTCGATGGCGACGGCCGATTCCCTCGCTCAGCCCTCCTGATCGATTGAAGCGAAAGAACATTCGGAATTTTTATTACCGCGCTTACGGACTGCAGATTATAGCTGACCGTCCCCTTCCCGAGCTGGTTGCGCTCCGGACGCCTGCCAGGCGTCCAACGGTACGCGCGAGTCTGGGAGAATGCTTTGAGACTTGCGGGCTTCGTCCGCGATGGTACTTCAGCTCTCGACTTCCAGGGGGCAGGACTTGGCTTCGTTGGGGAAAGTACGAACGGGGATATGTGCTTTCCTTCGCACGGATCGCCGACTTCGTCATCGACAATCACGGGAATCACGTGGCGTGCCGCAATGCGGCGAGCGATGCGTCGCCCGAAACTATCCGTCACCTCCTGATCGACCAGGTGCTCCCCCTGGTCATAAACCTGCGCGGTGGCGAGGCTTTGCACGCCACCGCCGTTGCAACTGACCAGGGCGTTTGCGCGTTCACCGGAAGCGCAGGTGCGGGCAAGTCCACTCTCGCGGCGAGCTTCGTACTGGCAGGCTATCCGCTCCTATGCGACGACTGTCTGACGCTGAGCGAACGACACGCGATTATGGCCCTCCCCGGGTATCCTGGTCTGCGGCTATGGGATGACTCAATTGATGGGGTGGGCGCGCCATTACGGAAATCGGAACGAGTCGCGCATTACACGACAAAATCGCGCTGGGGGAGCCGTTCTCTTTCCACCAGCTTCTGCCGGAGAGCACATCGCCTCGCGTGCGTTTATTTGCTCAGACAAAAGCGCGCGAACCCAAGGTCGTCGGCAAGTGTGCTAATCGAAAAACTGACGCCCGCTCGGGCAGTGATGGGTCTGGTCGCAGCGGCCTACAGACTCGATCTCACAGATCGTGCCATGCTCGCCCGCCAGTTTCACTTCCTATCCCGAGTAGCCCAGCGAGTGATGGTCAAACGCCTTACCCTGCCCGACGACTTTTCCGCGCTCGTCGAAGTGAGGCAGGCGATCCTGGGCGATCTGCGCGACGACTGCGCCAGCCGATAAAAGCGCGGCGAGATTGCTCGATCGGCCGCTAACAGGGCTGATCAGCCTCCGATTTCACCGCAAGTTGGCAACCTGAAAAAGAGAGGCTCCGCCACAGAGTTGGCGGAGCCTCCGGTGAATGGTGGCGCGCGATTGCCCGATTTACTTCAGGGCGTTACGGGAATGCACGTCGGATTCGACGTGGAACCCGCCTTCGATGTGTCGGCGGTATTGTCGAACCAGAGATTGCCCGTTCCGCAGTTGTTGCTTACATCGAAGAGGTCGATTTTGTTGCCGGTAGCAGTAACGGTCGAGACCTGATCCTTTGAACCGGATTCGGTTGCATCCAAGACAACTCCATTCCCGTTATTGGCTTGGCCAAAACCGAAGGCAGGGCCGGCAAAACCATCGAGGACAGCTACTCCGGCACTGGCCGTACATCCGCCCGCCCCAGACGAGCAACCGATGTGTACTCCGTCGCCTGCATTGGAGTTAGAGGTGAATAACGTGATCGTCGCACCGGGGGAAGACTTCACCAGAATTCCGTTCCCACCGTTGTCGTGACTGAAGGCGTCTATGAGAGAGCACTCATCCTGGCAGCCGTTAAGCTGGATTCCGTCCGAACTGCTGCTCCCCACATTCAAATTTGTCCAGCGCGAGGTGCTGCCATTCAACACCATGCCGGTTCCGTTGCTGTCCGTGTTGATGTCATCGCCGTTGCTGTTGGAACTGGAATCGGTGATGCCCACAAGAAAGCCGCTCACCGTGCTGTTGAATCCTTCCACCAGGTCATTAGCGCCGGTAACCAAGATGCCGGAGCCAGAAGACGATAGACCCGGACCCGTGACATTGAAGCCGTGCAGGTCCAAGGCGCTGTTGTGACCCGACAGAACGATGCAGTTGCCGTGAGACGAGGTGGTGATGTCCTGCGTCAGCTTATATATGGTGCTGTTACCGGACAGCGTTCCACAACCTGTCACTCCAATCGGAGCGGCGGCCACCAGAGGGCCCGCCGTCTTAGCCCACGCGGTCGTTGACGCGGTCAACGCAAAGGGCAAAACGGCCAGGACCATCAGCGCGTTGCCGACTATCGGTAATCTGTTAAATTTTGACTTCATCTATTAGTCTCTCCTACGTCTCGCTCGTCTAAGCCAATGTAAATAACTTAAACGGCCAAGTCAGTCAAGTAGACTTCTGTGAAGATGCAGTTTCACAATATATACAGTCAAAAGCTCTAACGGATGAAGATTGTCGATAGCGAAGCGACGGCGAAGAGGCATCTCTCCCGCCCAGATGGAATTCGCTTTGCCCAGGCGAGGCATGCCGAACCAATTTCGCGCTTCGGCTGGGCTCTCAACGCTGGTTGAATGTTGACCCATTTTGCCGGGGGGTCGCCCAGCAAAACGACTCACCCGCGTCGCTGTCTGATTAGGGGAGACAACCTGGCATGCCCGGGATTTTTGTGCCCGCTGGAGAATTAGCGAAAGGTGGCACAGGAGGAACTTCGGAATGGCGAAGCGCGGGTATACGGCCGAGGAGATCGTAAGGCGCCATGGCAGGTGGAAGTGGCGCTCGGGAGCAGCAAGCCTACCCCGCAGGCGTGCCGCGAAGCGGGGACCACCGAGCAGACCTACTATGGATTCAGCGTTCGGCTGCGCTATGCGGTGTTCTTCGACATCGCTGGGCTTCGTTCCATCCAGCGTCTTTGCTCAACGCGCCGCAGGGAACGGCGGCCCATGAACCCGGTTTACTCACTCACAGACTGGGTCAGTAATCGGGAGACCCTCACGCCATCGCCGCGGCCCATTCGTGGTCGCTTGGCTCTGTCGCCGCGGCCCATTCGTGGTCGCTTGGCTCTGTCGGCTCAGGATCCACGCCTTGACCTCGCCCTTGGCCATCAGACCGGCCAGGTCGCGATGCTTTCGCGAGCCGCCCGCCTTGATAGCCATTCGCGCGGCCGGTTTCATGCAGAGTTCGCTCGGGCCGAGGGGGAGGCTCTCTTGTGGGAGTCTTAGAGAAGGTAGTGTCGCGAAGTTGGTAGAAAAATGAAAAGGCGTCAAGATCCGGCGAGTTGAGCCACAACTCGCGCCCGCTGGGAGGCGGGTGCCGGAGGATGACGCCATGGAAAGCGATAGCAGTAGTGGGTGGCAAGGAAAAGGTGCGCTCGAGGAGTTGATGCGGGAACGGATCCGCACCACCATCGAGGGCATCATCGATGAGGAATTGGTGGCCGCGCTGGGTGCGGCACGATCGCAGCGAAGCGGTCCGGTTCGAGTCGGGTATCGGCATGGTAAGCGCTCGCGAACGCTGACCACCAGTCTTGGACCCACCACCATCGCAATGCCGCGGGCACGCCTTGAGGGTGAAGATGGTCGGCGGCGCGAGTGGCGCAGTGCAATCATTCCGCGCTATCAGCGTCGCACCGAGCGAGTCGATGAGGCGATCCTCGGGGTGTACCTCAGTGGCACCAACACGCGTCGACTGCGCGGAGCACTGGCCCCGTTGTTACGCGGTGCTCCGTTATCAAAGGATGCAGTATCGCGTCTGGTCGGGCGCTTGCGCGAGGATTTCGCCGCGTGGGCACAGCGGGATCTCGGTGAGCTGAAGATCCGTTATCTGTTTCTCGACGGCTGGTATCCGCGGATGAGGATCGGCAAAAAGCGCGTGCGCGTACCGGTGCTGGTCACGCTGGGGGTTTGCGCCGATGGCCGCCGGGTGGTGCTCGACCTGCGCCTTGCAGGGGTCGAGAGCGCGAACGCCTGGCTCGATGCGGTGCGCTCGCTGGGCGCGCGCAATCTCGGTGCGCCGCTGCTGGCGGTCGTCGATGGCAATCCAGGACTGGCCGCGGCGCTTAGAGTGCAATGGCCGCAGATGGCGCTTCAACGTTGTACCAACCATAAGCTGTGGAACCTGCTCGCCAAGGCCCCGGCCCATCTGCGCGAGGAACTCGCAGAGGACTATCGGCGAATGATCTATGCCGAGAGTCGCGAGGCCGTCGAGCACGCGCGGATTGGTTTTGCTCGCAAGTGGAAGCTGCGTTGCAAGACCGTCAGCGCCAGCTTCGAGGAAGCCGGCGACGAACTTTTCACCTTTACCGCTTTTCCGATTTCGCAATGGAAGGCGCTGCGCACCACCAACGCCCTGGAGCGAATCAACGAGGAATTTCGGCGGCGGACCAAGACCCAGGCTTCGCTCCCCAGCGAGGAGGCGGTTTTGCTCTTGCTTTTCGGCCTCCTGCGCAGTGGACAAGTTACTCTGCGCCGCCTTGTCGGCTGGCACGACTTAGCCACCATCAGCGAACAACCGGAGGCTCCATAGTAACAACTTGATAGTTCAACTGCTCAACTCGCTGCATCAATGATGCTTAAATGCTTTTCCACCAGTTGACCGACACCACCCTTAGAGAACGCCGGGTTCTGACACAGAAGTGACACACTAGACGACCCGGCCAGTAATGTATGTGAAACGAAACGCTTGATTCAGGCGGGGAATTTGGTGGACGCACCAGGACTTGAACCTGGGACCTCTTGCATGTGAGTTGTGGCGTCTAGCATATCACCGGTATCAATAGGTGTGCTTGGGTATCTATCCGAAGCGCTCTCCGCGTTGGGCAAAACGCCTGCTCGACTGTCATCCAGTGATACCGGAGACTAATGAGGAGGGGCACAATTTTGGGCACATGAGGGCACAAATTAGGGCACACGGGTAGTCGGCCAAAAGCGGGGGCTGCCAAACGGACGGACGGTCCCTACGGCGGATTCAAAAAGAGAGTGTTGAGGGGACGGGGGAGGGGTCTCACCCGAATTTAAAATTTCTAGAGGGCGCCGTGTTGTCTCTCTCCGCATGTGATGCTCACGTTGCATAACCGTTTCCATTATTCCTGTTGCGCATGTCGTTCCTGCCAAGCCGACTTCTGTGCGGTGCCGAGCTGGTTTTACATGAACACACGACGTTGACCTGACATAATTTTTAGCTTATTCTTGCTTTTAGATTAGAACACACCCTATGAAGAGAAATTAGAAGAATATGGATGCCTTATCGACCGACCTCCTCTCGCGGATTGTAAGCGAAAGGAGCCAGGCGCGGATCAACGCCTTGCGCGCGGTCGCAGACGTTCCAGGATGCAACCCACAAGAGGCCGATCAAATGCGTGTATTGGCAGCGTTGTTCGAGGCTGAACGCTCGGCAGTACACGCTACGCGGAACCAGCAAAAGAGCAACGAATAACGCGGGCTCGGGCAAACTGCTGCCGTCCGTCCATCTTGCGCACCTCTTTTGGATGATCACTGTCCTGATAGCGGTTGTCGGCGAAGCAGTCGCCGCTCTATTGATGGCTCCGCCACCTCGCTTCCTAAAGTTCGAGAGCGGCGGCCCTGAGTGGGCCGGGCAGCGCGTCGAGGGAACGGACACAATGAGCGCAGCAGCCGTTGCGCACGGCGCTCTCCAGAACTCCGTGGGCCTTCTACAGCTCGATGAAGGTCGCGGAACTCGCGCGGGCGTCTTCGGTTTTTGATTACTCAGAAACAGAATCGAATGGAAACAGTTCGTGGTCCGACGCGAGGTCTTTGAACACGCCTGTCCCTTTGGCGGATTCAAAAAGAGAGGACAGGCGGAGGGGGTAGGTTCTCTCCCGAATCTAAGAATTCAAAGCCGTCGTGTTCAGGTCGGATGGCTAGCCGTTCAGTTCGTCGAGCAGAGCCTTGGCGTCTTTCAGGTCGGCGGTGTCGAAGCCTTCGGTGAACCAGCCGTAGATCGAGACGAGGAGGTCGCGCGCTTCCGCGCGTTTGCCCTGATGGCGCCACAACCGTGCGAGGCTGGTGGCTGCGCGTAGCTCGAGGGATTTGGCTTCTTGCGCCCGCGCAATCTCGAGGGCCTGCTGATAGCGGGCGGCGGCCTCTTCGGGTGCGCCGCCGGTGGCGAGGATGAGGTCGCCGTCGAGCCGGTGGAGGCCCGCGTCCCAGAAGGGCTGGCCCAACTGCGCGGATATCGCCAGCGCTGCCGCCACTGTCGCCCGCGCCTCGGCAAGCCGTCCCGCCGACTGCTGAGTTTCCGCGAGGAGTATCAACATCCACGGGCTCTGGTATCCTGTCTTCCTTATCAGGGTCAGGGCCTCCAGCACTCCGGCAATCCGGCGATATCGCCCGCCACCATCCGCGTGGCCGCATAGTAGTAGCGACCGACGCCGAGAAACAAGTGGAACTCGTGCATCTCACTGAGCGCAACGAACTCGGCCAATCGTTCCTGCTGGCGTGCGCGGTCGCGTCGGTGCCCGTGGATATCGGTTTCGAAGTGTAGTGCGCGCGCCATACTGAATGGGTGATTCAGCCGCCGCCCTAGCGACACCGCTTCCTCAGCGCGGGCAAGCGCACTGTCAGGCGACCCAAGACACCAGAGGTTCCACGCGGCATAGCCGAGCGCCGGAATACCGGTGTGGCTGCCGAGGAGAAACTCGGAATGGCGCGCCGGGTCGTCCAAAGCGAGGGCACGTTCACAGTGCGTCAGCGATGATGCGAATTTGCCCTGGTAGTACTCGGGCTCAGCGACGTTCTGGTGAGCCATGACCAGGAGCTTCACCGAACCCTCGGCCTCCGCCAAGGCGAGCACCTCGGCTGCAAGCGCCCGGCCGCGCTCGACCTCCCCGCGATTGTAGTGGAAGTATGAGAGACCAAGTTGGGCGATGCCAAGGCGCGCGGCATCGCCTACGGCCTCGCACAGAGCTCGCGCGCGCTCATACGGAGCCTCAACTTCGGGGTGCGCAAAGCCTCGGGCGGCGATAAGTGACCCACCGAGAAGAAGCTGGAGCGCCACCTCGTGGGTGTCTCTTTGCGCGCCTTCGGGCTGTGTCGCGAGCAGTGCAATCGCTTTGCGAAACTGCGCGATGGCCTCACCGTGCGCCGAGCGCGCTTGCGCCTGCTCGCCGGCGCGCTGGTAGTACGTAATCGCTTCGTCGGTCTGCCCAGCCAGCTCTGCGTGCCGCGCCATCGCCTCCGGCTCGGCCGCCGCGCGCTCGGGGAACTGCGCCAGCAGCACTTCGACGACGCGGCCGTGGAGTTGGCGGCGTGTCCGCTTGAGCAGCGACTCGTAGGCCGCCTCCTGTACCAGCGCATGCTTGAAGGTATAACTGGACTGCGGCGGTTCGCCGCGCACGAACAGGATTTCCGCCTCATCCAGTCGCGCCAGCCCGTGGCGCAGCGCCGCTTCCTCCAATCCAACCACGGCGGCCAGCAGCGGATAGGAAAATTCGCGTCCCAATACCGACGCCCGCTGCGCCACTTCCTTGGCTGCGCTTAGCCGATCGAGCCGCGCCATCAACGAGTCGGCGAGGGTCGCCGGGATCTCCTCCACCTGCCGCGCCACGCCCGGCTCCAGGATGGCCCTGGTCAGCTCTTCCAGGTACAGCGGGATACCGTCGGCGCGCGCGACGATCGCGTCGATCATCGCAGCCGATAACGTGGGGGTTCGCGCTCCGTCGCGGTCAGCTTGCGATGCCGGCGGAGCGGCGCCCTCCACGGCGGTCGCGACTCGCTCGATGAGCGTGCGGGCCTGGCGCTTGGTGAGCCGCGCCAACTTGATTGCAGTCAGGTTGGAGCGCTCGGGCCAGGGCGCGACAAACTCCGGGCGTGCGGTGCCGACCAGCAACACCCGCGCGGTCGGGCTTTGCGCGATCAGCCGGCCCAATAGCTCCAGCGATGATGGATCCGACCAGTGCAGATCCTCGACGACCACTACCAGCGGCTGCGCCTCGGCCAGTGCCAGTTCCCACGCCGCCAACAGCTCCATCGTCTTGCGCCGCTGCAGCTCCGGGCGCATTGCCAACGGCGGCGTACCCTCGGACCGTTCGAGGTTGAGAAAGTCCGCTATGAGCGCCATCGCTTCAGGCGCGACTAAGTTTGCCCGTGTCAGTGCCGCGTTCGATCTTCCCCAACATGTCGCGCAGTGTGTCTTCGGGCGCGAGGGCGAGACCTTGCCGCACCAACTCGATCACCGGGTGAAACGGCGTGCTCTCGGTATAGGGCGTTGCGTCGCATTCGAGCCACGTGTGCGAGATGCCCACAAGGTGTTCGCGGAGCTGTCTGACAAGGCGCGACTTTCCAACCCCAGCTTCCCCGACGATGAGGATGTTCTGTCCCTCGCCGTCCTGCGCTCGTTCCCAATGATCGATCACCGTCGCCAGCTCCGGTTCACGGCCAACGAAACCCGTCAGCCGCCCCGCTGCGACGTCGAGTCTGCCGTACATCCCGCTCGGCTGTACTACGCGGTACAACGTCACCGGCTCGCGCACGCCCTTGAGCGCCTGAGGACCGCGGTCCTCGACCACGAACATCCCGGCCACCAGTCGGTGCGTTGCGGCCGTGATCGCCACCGTGTCGGGCTCGGCCGCGCTCTGCACCCGGGCAGCAACGTTGGCCGTCTCGCCGAACACCTCGCCGCCATCGGCAATCACCACCGGCCCGGTGTGGATGCCAATCCGCACCTCCAGGCGCGTCCCATCATCGGCGGCGAGTGAGTGGTACCATCGCGTCCACGATCGCAAGCCCGGCTCGAACCGCGCGCTCGGGGTCGTCCTCATGGGCGGTGGGCCAGCCGAAGTAGATAAGCAGCCCATCGCCAAGATTCTTAGCAACGTAGCCACCGAAGCCAGCGACGGCGCTGGATGCGGCCTGCTGGTAGTTCGCGATGACCTCGCGCCACTCCTCAGCGTCGAGCTGCTGCGAGAGTGGCGTCGAGCCGACCAGGTCGCAGAAGAGAACCGTCAGATGGCGCCGCTCGCCCTCTGACCCTTCGTGTGGCTCGCGGTGTTCGCCCACGACGGGTGCGACTGCGGCTTCGGCTGACCGTGAAGGGGCTGTGGGGTTGCGGAGAGAGCGGTACCGCAGTCGCCACAGAAGCTCGCCTCGGACGGAATCTCGGAACCGCACTCCGGGCAGTGGGCAGTAAACTCGCTACCGCACCGAATGCAGAACTTCTTACCCGCGGCGTTCTCGAAGTCGCAGCTTGAGCAGCGCATCGGTCTACCCTACACAGGCAAACGACGGACTCGCCTCTTGTACCACGCCTGTGCCTCAATGGTCATTGCGAATTAAGCTTCAGAGGCGACCGATATCAGTCGTGCTCGGTAGGTCCGGCTGTGTTCCTAGCGAAGGTAGACAAGCAAACGAGCCATCATCTTTTT
>CAVTIS010000005.1:0-222027 GCA_963734845.1 uncultured delta proteobacterium
TGTTCGATCTCGTTCTCGTTCAGCACGAGTCCCCATTCGGCCAGCCTTGCGACAATGGTGTCTTTCACAGCCATGGCAATTCTCCCGCGTTTGCTCGCACCGTTTCGTGGCCTTCAAAAGCCATCACCAAAATGCCGACAAAGCGTGCCGGTATTTCTTTATTCGACTTTCGAGGTATCCAATTTGGTAGCCCTCTCCGAACCCAACGCGACACTAATCATCGATGCGATAAAATCGGGCCGGGTTCGCGGTCATGATGTTATGACGCGCCGTCGCGGGCAGAATCTTCACCGCGTCCTCGACCTGCTTGACCACGCCCGGATAAGTGCAATCGAAGTGCGGAAAGTCGGAGCCCCACAGGATGTTGCGGTCGAGACCAAGATCGCACATCGCGCCGAGCGTGCGTTCGTCCGGATCGAGCGATAAATAACACTGCTCTAGGAAATATTCGCTCGGGCGTTTTTTGAGCCATGGCGCCATCGATCCCATCTTCTCGTAGTGGCCGTCCATGCGATCGAGCCAGTAACCGGCCCATCCCACACCCGCTTCGAGAAAGGCGATCCTGAGCTTCGGGAACCTTTCGAGGACGCCGCCGCATATGACATCCATGCAAGCGGCCTGCTGCTCGAAAGGATGGCAGACCATGTGAAACGAAAAGGTGTCCTGCAGATAACGGTCCGCCCCAAGCGCAGGCATCTTGGTGCCAAAGCTCGAATGCACCGCCACCGGGATGTCGAGTTCCTCCGCTTCGCGCCAGAAAATGTCGTAGACAGGGTCGTTGAGCCGCCGATGGTTGTAGGGATTGGGGCGGATAAAGACGGCT
Source organism: uncultured delta proteobacterium (assembly GCA_963734845.1). GTDB lineage: Bacteria > Desulfobacterota > Binatia > Binatales > Binataceae > JAKAVN01. The sequence goes on from CAVTIS010000005.1 coordinate 824, forward strand.
TTGAAGTTGAGCTCTTTGACGGCCCGGCGCATCTCGGTCACGGCCGCGCCGACATCCTGGATCGGCATAGGTGCGACACCGTGGAGCCGCTTCGGATAGGGGTGGCAGAAGTCCGCCATCCAGTTGTTGTAGGCGCGGCAAGCCGCTACGGCGAGCCGCGGGTCCTCGTGGTCGCCATAGATCAGGTAGAAGGAGGGGTAGAGGAAGGCGATGTCGATGCCCTCCTCGTCGAGCACTTTGATCCGCGCGTGCGGATCCCAACTGCCCGGCAGGATGTCTTCCCAGGTGGCGGCGCGGGTGCGTTCGGCGCTGAGATAGCCACCCGGAATGACCGACGCGACGATCGAGCCGCCGGGGCCACGCCGCCGCTCGCCGTTGATCCAGAACTCGTCGAGCCCTTCACGGTTGCGGTCAATACGGATGACGCGATCCCGGAACTCTGGTTCGACGTACTCCTCCCACAGCTTGCGCGGCTCGACAATATGACCGTCGGCGTCGATTATACGGGCCATCGAGCGTAACCTCCGGGCGAAGAATGCAGCCCGATTGGAGCCGGGATTTTCGTCTTTTCTACTACTTAGCCAGGTTTCGGTCTAGGGTGATTCCAGAGGCGACGAGGCGGATTTTATAAGACGCGCGCGTCAATGCTATTGACGACCATCGGAGAGTCATGACGATGGCAGCTTCGCATCAATTACGGTTGGGCGCGTTCATGCGCCCGGTCAGCATCCACACCGCCTGGTGGCGCTATCCGGGAGCGTTCCCGGACGCCAACTTCAACTTCGAGCATCTGAAGCGCTTTGCCCAGACCCTGGAGCGCGGTCGATTCGACGCGTTTTTCATGGCCGACCATCTAGCCGTGCTCAACATGCCGATGGCAGCCCTGAAGCGCAGCGCCACTACGACGTCGTTCGATCCGTTGACGCTGCTGCCCGCGCTGGCGATGGTGACGGAGCGTCTGGGGCTGATCGCCACAGCGTCCACGACCTACAACGAGCCGTACCATATCGCGCGGAAATTCGCCTCGCTCGACCATATAAGCGGCGGTCGGGCCGGTTGGAACCTTGTGACTTCCGGTAACCCGCATGAGGCGATGAATTTCGGACTGGACGAGCATGTCGAACACGAGACGCGCTACCGGCGGGCGCGCGAGTTCTTCGACGTTGTCACCGGCTTATGGGATAGCTGGGCCGACGACGCCTTCATCCGTGACGTCGAGAACGGCGTCTTTTTCGATCCCGAGCGGATGCACGTGCTCAATCACAAGGGGCCATTTCTTTCCGTGCGCGGCCCGCTCAACATCGCGCGCCCAATCCAAGGCTGGCCTGTCATCGTGCAGGCAGGTGCGTCGGAGGCGGGCCGCCAGATCGCGGCGGAGACGGCAGAGGTAATATTCGAGGGCGGGAGCAATCTTGCGGACGCGAAGCACTTCTATGCGGATGTGAAGGGTCGCATGGAAAAGCTCGGGCGCTCACGCGACCATCTCAAGATTTTGCCCGGCGTCCTGGTCGTAGTCGGCGATACTGCTGCCGAAGCCCAAGCGAAGAGGGCGCTGCTCGACAGCTTGGTACATCCAGATAGCGGCCTTGCGTCGTTATCGGCGCAGCTTGGCTACGACGTGTCGCACTGCGATCTCGATGGTCCGCTGCCGGAGATCCCCGAAAGCAATGCCAGCAGGAGCGGGCGGCAGCGGCTAGTGGACCGCGCGAGACGCGAAAACCTCACGGTCGGGCAATTGGCTCAGATCGCTGGCAGCTATGGTGGTTTGGCGATGGTTGGCACTCCTGCGATGATCGCCGACGAGATGGAGCAATGGTTGGTCAGCGAAGGCTGCGACGGGTTCAACGTCATGTTTCCGTATGTGCCCGGCGGCCTCGAAGATTTCGTCGACCGCGTCGTTCCTGAGCTGCAGCGGCGCGGCATCTTCCGGCGCGAATACGAAGGTAAGACGCTACGGGAGAATCTTGAGTTGCCGCGTCCGACGAATCGCTTTTTCAGCAACAGTCGGCCGAATCACCGACAGTGAAAAGCGACAGTTCGAGTGAGCTTACCGAAGTCTTCGTCCATCACACACGGTTCGCTGACTCAATTGATATCAGCTTGGAGGTTCGTTACAGCCTCTCGGTCGAAACGCGTCAATAATTCGGGGCAGATTAATTTTCGAGAAGGGATGCCCTCGGCATACCTCTCCCTGAAGAAGAAAGTTGCAAAAACGACGGCACGTGATCAAACATTGAGTCCTACTCGGTTAGACACTCACCTCGGACGCAAGAAACGCCAATGGCGAAGTTCCTTCGGATCGGAGTTCATCATTCGAATGTGTCCGGATATACGTCCAAAGCATGGTCGGTTCGCCGAGTCGGATCGACTGTGCTCTTGAAGTGGGGCGCTGTCGAGGTCCGTGGAGCGGGCCGCCGCAGACGGATCTTCTGGACCGTTGCACCTCGGCAGAAAGCTGTTCGCTGTGGCACGGAGAAGCGCGCAAGAGACTACGTGAAAAGCGCAATTTCACGACGGGTGGGCCACCAATATGAACGGTTACCGGAAGACATGATCATCCGGCGATATCCCGGACGCCAAAGCGTTGAGTTAGATCGCAAGCTCGCTACGATCCTGTTTGTCGATATTGTCCGCTCGACCGAGAAAGCCGCACGACTGGGCGACCGTCGTTGGTCGGAGGTAATGAATCACTATTATGCCGCAGTGCGTAGAGAGCTGTGCACGGCGGCCGGAACAGAGATAATCACTACAGGTGACGGAATCCTCGCCACATTCCAGGCACCGACCGGGGCGATTCGATGCGCGGCTGCAATCCGTGAGGCTGTCCGCACTCTCGGACTGGAGATCAGGGCAGGGCTGCATGCGGGCGAGTACGAATTGATTGGCGATGAGGTCGTCGGCATCGCGATTCATATTGGCGCGCGGATAACTGCCAAGGCGGGCGCCAGCGAAATATTGGTCTCGAGCGCGGTGAAGGACTTAGTGTCCGAGTCGGAAATTAGGTTTAAAGATCGTGGCGTTCACAACCTCAAAGGCGTGCCCGATAGATGGCGCCTCTACTTGGCCGATTCTTAATCTTTCGAAAGCGTGCTGTCGATCCGCGGGTTCCTCTTTTGGTCAAAAAAAGGGGCGCACTTGCTTTGGCTGCTTACCTGAAAGGGTTCCATCGGCGACAATGCACAGGTGGACTTGCCCCGGTTGCGTGGACACCCCGAGAAGCACGAAAGTGCGGAAGGAGTGGATCATGGAAAGAGGCAGCAGGGGTAAGCGGCGCAGGTTTTCGGCAGAGTACAAGGCCGAGGCGGTGCGGCTGGTGGGCGATAGTGGCAAGAGCATCGGCGCGATAGCGCGGGAGCTGGGGCTGGGTGAGACGGCCTTGCGGCGCTGGGTGCAGCAGGCCGAGATCGACGCCGGACGTGGCCCGACGGGGGCATTAACGACCAGCGAGCGCGAGGAACTCGGGCACTTGCGGCGCGAGAATCAGCGTCTGCGCATGGAGCGCGAAATTCTAAAAAAAGCGACGGCCTTCTTCGCCAAGGAGAGCGCGTGAGATTCGCCTTCATCGCGGCGGAGAAGGCCTGTTTCCCGGTGGCGTTGATGTGCCGGATACTGGCGGTCTCGCGAGCCGGCTTCTATGCCTGGCGCCGGCGGCCACCTGCGCGGCGAACTCGCCAGGATGGAACCTTGGCGGTTGCGGTCGCCGCGATATACGCCGAGAACCACGGCCGTTACGGCAGTCCGCGGGTGCAGATGGAACTGCGCGATCGCGGCCAGCGGACCGGACGCAAGCGGATCGCCCGGTTGATGCGTGCGCAGGGTTTGCGGGCTCGCCCCAGGCGCCGCTATCGGACCACCACTGACTCCCGCCACGGCCTGCCGGTCTGCCCGAACCTGCTGGCGCGGCGCTTCACCGTGGCCCAGCCCAATACCGCCTGGGTGACCGATATGACCTATCTCTGGACCGCACAAGGCTGGCTCTATCTGGCGGTGATTATCGATCTGTTCTCGCGCCGGGTAGTGGGCTGGTCGATGAGCGAGAGGGTTGATCGTAAGCTGGCGTTGGACGCGCTGCGCATGGCGCTGGCGCAACGCCGCCCGCAACCAGGATTAATTCACCATTCGGATCGCGGTAGCCAGTACGCGAGCGGGGATTACCAGCAGCTGCTCGCTAAGCACGGGCTGCGCGGCAGCATGAGCCGGCGAGGCGATTGCTGGAACAACGCGGTGGCCGAAAGTTTCTTTGCCAGCCTCAAGCTCGAACTCGTTTACCAGTTTGCATGGCGAACTCGTGCCGAGGTGCGCACGGCCATTTTTGAATATCTCGAGTTGTTCTATAACCGCCGTCGCCGATATTCTTCGCTCGGCTACCTGAGCCCGGTTGAATTCGAACAGCGAAACCAGCGGCTATTGGCCGCCTAACCCGGATGTCCACCAACTCGGGGCAAGTTCACAGGACACCACGACTGTCTTCGGCCGCAATGTCCACCTGCAGCACTCAGACCTACTGACAAATCGACCGGTAGGCCCTTCAGCCTTTGCCGATCACATACTTCGCAAAATCGGCGATCACCTTCGGCGCCCCTGCACGAGTGCCGCCGTGCACTGCAATTTGCCTCACCCCCATCCGGCGCATCGCCTTGACCCGCTTCACAAGCTCCTCGGGAGTTCCGGTCAGTGTGGTCTCCTTGAGGATCTTCTCGTTAACCAACGGAGCATGCTCCTGTTTGAACTCATGCACATAGCCTGAGTAGAGGTCGAGATGGCGCGTTTCGATCGGAGCATCCGGGGTGCGATAGGCATCGCGGAACCTCATCATGTCGTCGCGGATGTCATCGGGAAGGTCATTTGGGTCCTTCACCGACAGAGCGAAGATGTTGCACTCGGAGGTGACGTAGGAGCCGACTGCCTGCTGCATCTCGGCGAGCTTTTCACCCGGCTTTGCCACGTGGAAGGCGGTCAGCACGCAGATGTACAGGTCCTGGAGACGCTTGCCCGCGCGCTCGGCACCGCGCCGGACGTGGCTCAGGGCGTATTCGAGCAGGCTGTCCCCCACGGCGCCGAACAGGATCACGCCGTCGCCGATTTCGCCTGCCAACTCCAGCGTCTTAGGCCCACTCGCGGCGACATAGATGGGCACCTTCTTCTTGAGGTTGATCCATCCGCCAGTCGGATTCAGGAAGCGAATCATGCGCCGCCGACCGGCTTCCTCATAGGGCACCGTCTGCCCGCCGAGCAATCCGCGGCAGATCTCCACGTGTTCGCGAAGTTCCGAGAGTTTCGCCGCGGGCATTCCAAGCGTGCGTCTAGCCGTATTGCCGGTGCCGATCCCCATGATCGCTCTTCCGGGAGCGAGCAGATTCAGGCTCGCAAAATTGTTGGCGGTCACCGGCGCGATCCGCGAAAGCGGGTTGGTCACGTTGGTACCGAGCTTGATCTTTTTGGTCTTGGCCGCGCAGAGCGCCAGGCACTGAAACACGTCCGCGCAGATCATCTGGGTGTCGTACAGCCAGGCGTGGGTGAAACCTTTTCTCTCGGCCAGTGCCACATCTTTGTGAATGTCCACCGCAGAAAGAAACGCGAAGCCGTAGTCCATTTTTAACTCCCTCCTAGGCGCTCTGTCGCTGAATGGTCGTTCTGCTCCTGGCGCTCAATGGGGTCTAGTACAAGACAACATGCTTCGCAATGTTCCAACCCGGCAAGCGATCGGGTTTTCGTCGTAGTATGATGATTTGAACGCAGCGCGATTCTCGTCGACCAGTAGGCATGAACTGGAACTCAGGAGGATACGTTTGATGTCCCTAAGGAACCTACCGTGGTTGGCCTTCGTGGCGGTCTTCGTCCTGGCGTCCGCCTGCTTGTCAGGCTGCGGAGTCAACAGACTTCCGACACTCGATGAGCAAGTGAAAGCTGCGTGGAGCGAAGTCTTAAATCAATATCAGCGCCGTTCCGATCTTATCCCTAACCTCGTTCAGACGGTGAAAGGATATGCGCATCAGGAACAGCAAGTGCTCACGCAGGTAGTCGAGGCCCGGGCGAAAGCGACCCAGATGCAATTGCCCGCCGACATCCTGTCCAACCCGCAGGCCTTTCATCAGTTCGAACAGAGCCAGGCGGCCATCGGCGGCGCTCTCGGACGACTTCTCGCGGTTAGCGAGAACTATCCGGACCTCAAGTCTAATCAGAATTTCCTCGCTCTTCAGTCTCAACTTGAAGGCACCGAGAATCGCATCGCAGTTGCACGCCGCGACTATATAGTCGCGGTACAGACCTACAACACCGAGCTCAGGACCATCCCCGGCCGCTGGACGGCGGCGTGGCTGTATCCCGACCTCAAAGTTCGCGAAACTTTCAGCATCTCCGAGCAGGCCCAGCAGGTGCCCAAGGTCAATTTTTGATGCGGCCTGGCGATGGTCATCTGGGCGGCTGGAAGCGCGCAGAGTTCCCTGTCCTGCTGTTGCTTCTGATGCTGGCAACGCCCTCTGCCGCTTCCGTCCCGAGTTTTCCCGCGCTGAGCGGCCGGGTTGTGGACGACGCAGGCATTCTCAGCCCTTCCACGCGTGCCGGACTAACTGAGATGCTTGCGCGGCTTGAGCATGAAACCGGCGACCAAGTGGTGGTCGTCACGGTCGGATCGCTTCAGGGCTACCCGATCGAAGACTTCGGCTATCAGCTGGGACGTCACTGGGGTATCGGCCAGAAGGGCAAGAACACGGGCGCGATTCTTATCGTCGCACCCAACGAGCGCAAGGTACGCATTGAGGTTGGCTATGGCCTTGAGGGCCAGCTCACGGACGCCGCCTCGCGGATCATAATCGAACGCGAAATCCTGCCGAGCTTCCGCAGCGGAGATTTCAACGCCGGCGTCGTCGCGGGAAGCGCATCGATAGTTACACTGCTGTCTGGAGACGCGTCAGTCAGTGGGCAACCTGTCCAGCGCGGTCAAAGCTTAGAGGATTCGCCATTGGCTATAACGATTCTCATAATGATCGGTTTGCTTATCATGTTTTTGAAAAGCCGCCAACAATCTCCGGGTTCTGGATACACGCGCAGCCGCAGAGGTATTGGCTTTCCGTCGTCGAGTGGTTTTCCGGGGAGCGGCGGCTTCGGCGGCGGTGGCGGTTTTGGCGGCGGTGGCGGATCTTTTGGTGGCGGCGGCGCATCGGGAAGCTGGTGATGGCTCCGGCAGCCGCGGCGCTTACGTCCGAGGAATGCCAACGCATCGACGACGCGATCCAGGAGATCGAGCAACGCACCGGCGCGGCTCTCGACTTCATGATAAATCGCGCCAGCGATCGCTATTTAATCTATCCGTTGATCTGGGCGGGATGCGGCGCGCTGCTCGGCACCGTGTTGGTCGCTCTATTGTGGCCGAATCTCGATGACCGCGAGACTATTTTCATCGAAATAACGATCCTGATCGTCCTGCTGCTCGCGTTCGACTGGCTGCCGATTCGAATTTGGTTGGTGCCCGTGCGCGTCAGGCATGCCCACGCGCGCCAGTTAGCCCATCGCCGATTCGCCGATCATGTCGCCAACGACGATCTCCATCGAAGCCGCATTCTGGTGTTCGTGTCGATGGCTGAGCACTACGTCGAGATTATTGCAGATCATGCTACGCACGCCCTGGTGGCGGGGAGCGTATGGAACGCAATCGTCGACGAGTTCGTGGCCGCCATCAAAGCCGATCGCGTCGCGGAGGGCGCGCTGGCCGCGCTCGCGGCGTGTGGCGGCATTCTGGAGGGGCATGCCGAGCACTCGTCCGACAAATAAGTCGATCGTAAAAGCAGTATCGCATCCTATTTAGCCGTCATCGGACTCACGCGACGAATTGACCTCCTCGCTGCAGCTGCGCAGACGGGGCAGGTATTCTTCGATTCCGAACTGCATCGACTGCAGGGTCAGATCGCCCGCGCCGCGTCCACCGACGCTGAGGATTTTGGCCATCGGATGCGCAACCGGGTCCGAACGGTGTCTTTTCCTCCAAAGTCTCGGAAGCGCGCCGCTGACGCTCTCGACGGCAGCCCCCTCACGACTGCAGCATGGGTTCGTTGAGCAGAGCTTTGAGGGTCTCGACCGTGATAGTCTTTGACAGGAGCCAATCGAAACCTGCTTGCTTAGCATCGCGGTGTCAGCGCTTGCCGGCCGATATCGCAGTTATCCAAGAGTGCGCTGATCTCGACACGCTCACCCGAACATTTTCGGAGTTCGTCCCGAGCGATGCTCTTTGGATCGGAGACGATCCCAACAGGGTGTTGTCGCTACTGAAAACTCCGAATACCCAGAATTGATTGTTGCGATCAGCAGCAAGGCGGCAGGTTCACGGTTCAAACGAGTCAGTCCTTCGATTGAATCGCTTATACTGGGCGGGGTGACTCCAGCTACTCGCCACAGCCCTAGTACAGCAGCAAGCTCATCGTCGCGAACCGATCTAATCACTATTTCACCGGGCATTTTGAGTTTCCGTGTCCGACAAACTTTTACTTGATTCCCACTACCATCGACTCGATGCCGGTCAGCTCTTCGACATACGCCTGCTTGAAGCCCGCCTCCCGCATCCATGCGCAGCAGTCGGCTCCGGTGTAGTCGAAGCCGTCCTGAGTCTCGATCAGCATCATCAGACTCATAAGAAGGCCGGCAATGTTCTTTCTGCGGTCGTCGTCGATGAGGTGCTCGTAAACTATGAGCGACCCGCCACTGGGCAAGGCGTCGTATGCCTTTTTGAGCAACGCCTGCTTTTCGGCGAGGTTCCAGTCATGCAGGATCATGCCCATGACCAACACGTCAGCGCCTGGCAGCGGATCTTTGAAGAAGTCGCCGTTGCGAAATCGGACCCGGTCCTGAAGTCCAAAGGCCGCGACGTATTCTTCGAAGACTGGCCGAACGGGGGGTAAGTCGAAGCCTTCGCCCCTGAGATGGGGATTCGCCAGGGCGACTTGCACCGGTAGGCATCCTTCCGCGGTGCCGATATCAATGAAGCTTTTATATTTCTGCCAGGAGAATTTTCGCGCGATAGCCATGGCCGATGGCAGACTGTGACCAGTCATCGAACGCAGGAATAAGCGCAATCGTTCTGGATTGCCATAGATGGCGGTGAAAAGATCTTCGCCGCCCTTGATCTCGTTCTGGGGTTTACCGGTCCTTAGTGCTTCCCCGAGCGAGCCCCAAAACGGATAATCTCTCACATTATACATCTCGAAGAAGTTTCCGATGTAAGTCGGTTTGGCGCGGTCCAAGTAGAAGTCGGTCTCAGTCGTATTCGAGTAAATTTCGTTGCGCCGTTCGAGCATGCCTAATGCAACCAGTGTATCAAGGAAATCGCGAGCGCTGCGTGGGTGCAGGTCCAGCCGCTCGGTCAGCGCTTGACCGTCCAACGGTTGCTTGGCGAGCTCGGTGAAAACGCCAAACTCGATCGCGCCAAAGAAAACTTTGGAGGCCATGAACCCGAAAGCGACCTGCTCGATCCGGTCGGCGCTAGGCTGTGTGCTCATCGATGGAACCCCCAAAACGAAATATTTACCACTTATTTTCAATGATTGAGATAGATGTTTAGACTTCAAGTCGCAAGCTGATCGCCCCAGGGCGTGAGTGCGGAAGCCCGACGAGCGCGGCATTTTTACGCCCGCCGCCAGCGCGACGACTTGAACATTTGGAGCCTGATTGAAACCGACCGTTAATAAAGTGTGCGTGCCAATTCTGCACATAGCACACTTTTCGGAGGGCGGAAGAAGACGCGATTCCTACAGTTCGTCGGATTTTCTGTCTGACACCCGGATTGCGGTTGTGCTCTCTGCCAGTTAACAGAAACTCATCGACAGCAACGCATCAGAGTACCGCGATGAGAGGCGATCATGAGCAGGCAAGAGGCCGAGGCTGGATCCGGAGCGAGTGAGTACCTCACTGTGCCCGAACTTGCGAAGATGGTTCGACGCAACCGAAAGACGGTGTATGGCTGGATTGCGACGGGCGAAATAGGCGAAACGGAGGGTCTTTTCGTGGTCCAAGGGCGTTTCCTGATCCATTGGCCGACGTTCCGGGCGAAGCAATTCAAGTCTCGCGAAAACTCCGCGGCCAGGTTCCAGATTTCTCGGAGGAAACTGAAAATGGCGTGACTCGAAACGGACAGACACGGCCGCCTGAGAATCGGCTTTAAGTACTACTACGGTCTCAAATGTCGGGAGTCGCTCGGGGTGTCGGCGAACAAGCAGACCATCGCCGAGGCCAGAAGGCTTTGCGCGACGATCCAGCTCGAACTCAAGGCGAGAACCTTCGACTATGCCAAGCGGTGCGGGAATGGTGCGCGCGTGGGTCAGCGCAGCGCGTGGGTAGGCTGGCGCGTGGTGCGGGTGGGTTTGGTCGGTGATGCGTGCGGTCAAAAAGCGTCGTTCTATCGGTGATCCGATTGCTTTGTGGACAAATTTTTCTGACCCCGTTTGCGCGTCGGGCGGCGAAGCGTAGGGTTGCGGTCTGATGGAACGCATCTGTTTTTTTGACAGGAACGAGATTCCGAAAGCACTGTCCAGCTTTCAGGAGGCTGGTATAGAGAGCAACGCGGATCCGGCTGGCGCACCCATGGTCTAGATAGTCAAAAATGAAGACCTAGCCCGCGCCGTTGGAATTTTGAAAGAGCACAACATTATTAGTGCGGTCCATAAGCCGTGGGATTGAAACTCCGTCGCATCACCGTCCTCACCTTGCTCGGCTGGTATTTGGTTCTTCTACCTAAAGCCGACGTAACCGTATGGTTTCCGCTACACTGGTCAGCCGTTCAGCGGAGTTTCGATACCGCCAAGGAGTGCGAAGATGCGCGCGCCAAAGCTGTCGCGCCGGCGGCGGGCCATTCCTTTCTCTGCATAGCGACCGACGATCCGCGATTGAAGGGTGCCGGCGGCGGGTCTTAAGGGGCTGACGGGTCTAGAAAGCGTCAGGAACTTCGGGCGGCTTCGGTGGTGGCCCGGCTGGCTCTGCAGCTTCGGGCTCGGCCGGCGCCGCGGATTCGTCGGGCTGCTTCTCGAGTGTGGTCGCGTCTGCGGACTCCGCTGCGGGCTGGGGCTTTAGCCGGTCGGTGACGTTCTCCGGCGGGCTATCGGGCTTCAGCACGTCGGTGACGTTCTCCGACGTGTTCGCCGGCTCGACCTTCGCGGCGGTGGTTTCGATCGCGGGGCGCGTCTCGCCAAGGATTGCGCCAATTGGGACGCCTAAATCGAGCAAAACTTGGATTCCGCCCCTCAGCAGGTCGAAGTGGGCTGAGGCTTCGCGTATCTGCTCTTCATCCGTGAGCTCTGGCACCATAGGCAGGTCGGGCCCCGGCGTTCCGTTCGGCTCCGGATCGATGCGATCCAGAATGTGCATCAGCGCGTTAGGATTCGGCGGAAAAAACTTCTCCTCATAAACGATCTCATCGTTGGCGTCGCGGATCAGATTGTTGTTTCGGTCGTACTTGGGCAGGTCCATCGTACCGCCGACCGCGAGCTGGGCCAGGCGTCGCGCGGCCAGTGCGAGAAAGTCAGCGCGCGCTTTGCCGACGTCGGTGGCGAACGAGCGATAAGCGGGTTCGGCGTTTTCAGCGCGGCCCTTTCGGAGCCAATCCCGGACCGTGGTCAGACCGATATCGCAGCGGCCGGCGGCGACGGAGATGCGGCCGGTCATTCTCAGGGTGTTGATGAAGAGCAGCGAGAGCTCGGGCGTGAGCTTGCTGCCGGTGCGATTTCCGACTTCGAAAGTTTGTGAGTTTCTAGCCAAGGGGGCGATCATACACCTCGCCGTGTGTGCCGCTGCTGACCCGCTGTGCAAGGCCGCGATAGGCCGCAAAATAAGGCACACCCCATCAATGCTAGTCACAGAACCATGCAACTTGCCGATTCGCGTCCGCTCTTTTTATCCGTGCCCGACGCCGCAAAGCTGCTCGGCGTCAGTCCCGAGCGTTTGCAGCGCGCCATCCGCGATCATCAGGTGCCCGCGATCGTGATAGGCGCTCGCAAACTCGTCGCCCGCGCGATCATCGAAAAACTCGCGCAGCTCAAGCGTGCTGCCGGGGAATTGTTCGGCATGAGCGCTGCGGTGATTTCGACGCTCGAAAAAACCGCGCTCGCCATCGGACAGATGGTCGACGTCGTGCGCCGGCTGACGACTTTGCCGCTCAGCGCCGATGGCCGCACGCTTCGCTCAGAAAAGCGTAGCGGTACCGGGGGTTCGAATCCCTCCCTCTCCGCCAACGAGTCCCTCTCCGTTTACATTGGTCCGGAGATGATCGAAATACGCGCCCCCTGCGGCCTGATTCGCACGGCTTGTGGCAGCGGAGAGAGCGGCCAATCTTGCAAATCGCCAATTCGCCCCGATTCCTCTCTGTTCAGAAGAGATTCGGTGCCACGAGCGGGTTGTGCCATCGCGCCCTGACGCTTCTCCGTTTTCTAGATCGATGGTCCTTAATGGGTCAGAAGCGAAGAGGCACGGCCCTCTAATCCGCAAAAAGCCGCTGCTGGGCGTCCCATTCGATCGGAACACCAGCCTGAGTCTTCAGACGCTCGGCGGAGAGGCAGACGCTTTGCCGTCCTGCACAGATGCATTCCACGATTGCTGGAGCGAGCAGCGCGAGCGGTACCAGATGGCGCACATAGCTGTCGGTGACACCTTCTCGGGCTGCGATCTGCTTGGTCGACACCGCAGTTCCCGCCGCCAGTTCGCCGAACCACTGGTACCCGCGGGCCACTGCTCGAAGTAGCGCGGGACCTGTCCGCGGAGCTACAACCGCTTCGCCTGGGAGCACCAGACGCATTTCGACGCCACGACGCTTCATCTGCAGCGGAACAAGACGGGTCATTCGGAGGTCGGCTCCGCCGGCGGGGAACCGATCGGATGGCAGAAGCGCTCGTAGATTAAGTGTGATCTGCATTCCGTCCCGCCTTAGCTCGACTCGCTCTATGAGCGTCCCTCTATCTTCTGCCGTCTCGACCCGCTGATAAGATTTGACCTTCGAATCGATTGCCTCGACCGCCTGCTTGAGTTCCGCAGCAGCGAAGCCAAAAGCTCTGAGCGTTGAGGCCAGCGTCCCGCGATCCGAGAGCATCTGTCTGGTGCCGGCCATTACCGCCAATTCAGTTCGTTCAGCAGGCAGGCGCCACCCACGTTCATCCGGCTTCGCGGTTCCCCTGACTAGTCTCTTCGAGACGAAGTACCGGTAGCGCCGCTGTCCTTTTTTCGCCCAGCAGGAATACAGCGGCTCGCCGCTCTGATCGAATAGTCTGCCCATGAGGAGGCCAGGGCTTCTTCTGACCGTTCGTCCCCGAGGGTGAGCGGCTTTCTGGCGCAGCCTCTCCTGAACCCGCTCCCAGATTGCTCTTTCGATTATCGCTTCGTGCTGACCCGGGTAGGTGACATTCTTGTGGCGGATCTGGCCCACGTAGACTGGATTGGCGAGCAGGTGATAGAGCGCGCCGCGTCCAAAGGGGAAACCACCGTGCCGTACGTTATTTCTCGACACCCACTGCTTGGAGACAATCGACCTGCGGCTGAGTTCCTCTCCGACCCGACGCACAGTTTTCAGTTCGAAATAGAGTCGGAATATAAGACGCACCGTCTCGGCTTCGGCCTCGTTTACCACCAGGCAACGATCGCGCAGGTCATAGCCCACCGGCGGCGTGCCTCCCATCCACATCCCCTTCTGCTTGGAAGCCGCGATCTTGTCGCGGATGCGCTCGCCGGTCACCTCGCGTTCGAACTGTGCAAATGAGAGCAGCACGTTTAGGGTCAATCGGCCCATCGATGTGGTGGTGTTGAACTGCTGCGTGACCGCGACAAACGACACTCCGTGGGCATCGAAGATCTCTACGATCTTCGCGAAGTCGGCCAGCGACCGGGTCAGGCGGTCTACCTTATAGACGACGACCACGTCGATGCGCTTTTCCTTGACGTGGGCGAGTAGGGCTTTCAGGGCCGGTCGCTCCATATTCGCGCCGGAAAATCCGCCGTCGTCGTAACCCGTTTTAACCAGGCGCCAGCCCTCGCCGGCCTGACTCTGGACGAATGCTTCGCAGGCCTGACGCTGTGCGTGCAGCGAGTTGAAGTTCTGTTCCAGCCCTTCCTCGGAGGACTTGCGCGTATAGATCGCACACCGCTTCGGAGCGCCGTCACTTCGAGCCATGACTCGCCTCCAGTCGTTTGCTGCGCAGACCGAAGAACTGTGGCCCGTTCCAGTGTGCGCCGGTGATTGCCTTGGCGACTTCGGTGAGCGAACGATATCGCCTTCGTCTGTACAGCACTCCCCAATCGAGCACTCTGACCTCGTGTGTGACGCCTTGCCACTCACGCATTAATACAGTGCCCGCTGGCGCTGGGGCAGCCGGCACAAGCTTAAGCGGCTGTCCTGACCGCGCGTCTTTGGCGATACGAATCAGCAGTCTTCGGGTGGAGGGTTTGAGCCCTCCGTGGAGTTGCTCCTGAATTCGATATGCCACGGCACGGGTCAGCAGTTCGCAGCTGATGCGGTAGGGCGGCTCGGAATTGTAGAGCACCCGCCACTGCAGTTTAAGCTCGGTGATCGAAGACGATCTCAGCGAAGCGAGTCTTAGCGAGCTCTTCTGGGGCAATTTGGGAAAGTCCTGCATGCGTGCCCTGCCTCCTCTCAGGGCAGTCACACACATTGCTCTGGTTCGCCTCCGAAGCCAGTCTCGTGTTCACGCCTCCATTCGCCTTCCCATCGCCTTCCATAGTTAAGCGGGTCTCACCAAATGAGCGCTCATCGCTCGCTTCGTGCGCGCAACAGAGCAAGCATCCGAGACCAGCCGCTATGGCTGGAGGAGACCAAGAGAATGGAACGCGCTAAATTGGCAAACGGTAAGAAGACTCAACCAGTAAACACCAAGTCCGCAAGAACACCGATGACAAAGACCGGGCGTAAGCTGAAAGCAGAGAAACTCGTGTGCCGCTACTGTGGAAGCGACGATCTGGCCCCGAGCTTTATCAAGCGACGCGATCGCCGGTGTCGGAAGTGTTTCAGCAAACGCTATGGATCGGCGGCACCTGCGAAGAATCCGAGGAGCAAAAAGTAGTACCAAAGATGCCTTGTGCACGGTGCCGACCGTCATCTGTGCGGCGGCGGGAGATTCAACACATGCCTCCAGCCGCCGACACATGTGAAGAACCTTCCGATCACGATCCTGTATGAGCCGAACGAGAACTCGGAGCGCAGGGTCGCCGGGCGAGCCGTTTTTCTCACCGTTGCCTGCCGCCTTAAGTTCGTCCCAAGTCGCGAATCCATCCCTCGGATGGTTTACATTTCCTTTCGATTATCGGAAAGGTTCCTTTGTTTCATTGACCTTCGCGTACATTCCAGCCCTTGGCCGACAGTTGTTGACGCGCGAGCGGTGTCATCTGGCCTGTGATCCACAGAACGCGATTGTGCTGGGCCATCAACTGGGGATCGGTCACGAACCCGGCAATGCGCTGCGTCCATGACAGGTAATCGACCGGAGCGGGCAGAATCGTATGACCATTCTGGTCGCGCGCGATCATCACTCCGGGAACGTAGATCCTGGTGATAGGACTTCTCTGCTGGCTCCATTGACCGAGCATGTGAAGCGAAGTGACCAGGAAGCGCGCCTGGTACTCGGTCATCATGTTGCCGATAGCGACTGCCGCAGCGCGACGACCCGGAATGTTGCCGAGCGTCTCGAGGTCTTTGACCGCGGTGACCTGCAGACTCAATGGAATCGCGGTGTTGGTGGCAAAGGCCACGACCTCTTCCTGCGATAGACCGAAACTCTTCAGCTTTTTTTGAACTAGGATAATGAGGTCTGCTCTCGGCGTCTGGTAGACGAGATCGTTGGTGATCTCAACGCCCGAGATGATTATCGAGCCTGGCACCGCCATCATGGCCACATTTACGGTCATGCGCGCCGAAAACATGACCCATGCGACCTTGTTCAGCTTCTTGGTGAGAATCGGATTCGAAGAGTAAGGATCGACGTGCAGCTTCTGCGCGAGCTGTCGACGCATCTGGTCGTAGCCCAGCGCGGTCAGCGTAGCATTGCCGGCTTGACCTGCAGCTTTTCCGCTGCCGAAGGAATTTGTTGCCGACGAGGCTATTTCTCCCGCGCCCATGCTCACGCGGCCGAATAAGTCTCCGACCCCGCTCGGCAGGCCGGTAACCGTATCCATCGGGTGCATGACCATATTGGCGGCAGCGGTTACCGGACGCGCTCCGCTCGAGGCCAGCGCTTTGGCGAATACGTCGGTGTTACTCATGCTGTCGAGCTGTGCGATCGCTGGAATCTCGGAGAGACGTATTTTCAGCATATCGAGGCTTTCGACGTAGTAGGTACCTGCGTCGTCTTGAAAAACGCTCGGGTCGGCCACGATCGTGTATTGGCCCATCGCGCCGTTAGTCGGCGCCTGCGGTTGAACGGAATATCCTGGTCCCGAGAGTGCGGTCGCAGGCAGCAGGTCGGCCACGTTGACAACCGGCGGCTCCTCGTATTGTCCTCCCGCCGCCCCAAGCTGGGACGGTTGGACGCTTGTCATCGGCGGCGGAGGCGCTGCCTGTACGGTCGGTGCTTGCGCAGCCTGGGTCGGTGGGGACGGCGCTGTTTGAGAGCAGCTCGCCAGCAATAGTCCTGTTAGCAGAACGGACAGCAATCTCGCCGCGTCTTTCGTATTTCTGGAATTAAGATTCATGTTCTCCTTGGATGCTTCTTCTCACTACGGCTTTCGCCGCCGACCTGTTCGTAACCCTTTGCCGCGATTGACGTCTGACGCCCGCGCAAGAGTTCGTCCATTTTTCCGCAGAGCGATATTGTACTTTGGTACAATGGGCGAACGGACGCGCCCGATGTGTAGCTTTGTCGCAAGGAATCGTGCGGAGAGCAATTGGGCGTTGAGTCCCCATAATGAAACCACGCTGCTGACCAACTAAACGCGAAGCCGATCCAGTTTGTCCCAGACTGATATCCTCAGTCTCGGCCAAAGATCTCGATTCAGGCTCCCCCGCAGGGCAGCGAATATCATCGACGATTGTCTGCACAACGGCAAGCGGCTAGCGGCCCGTGGATATGAAGCCGACAACTCCCGGCATGTAGCGAATTTCGAAGCGGTCCGGAATTGGGGTCTCGGGCGATCAAGACAATTCGTCTGCGCATCACAAATTCTAACCTGGCGCTGTGGAGATGCTCGCGTCGCTGTTGAATTTGTGTGTCGGCTGGATAGTCATTTAGGCTGCCCGCTTTGGATTATCAACTCCGCGTGAACGGTCGAGCGCGACATCACCTGCATGAAGGACCGCAGCCAACCTCGGCAGGCCGCGATAGCCGGCAGCTTTGCGGAAGTGACGTTCGGCCTCGAACACTCCGGCGGTGGTCCAGCGCAGAATCATAGGTCCACCCTGCCACCGCTTCACGCGCCGGCCGATGTCGCGCACCCGGCTGAAGAGGTTCTCAATCAAATTGGTCGAGGACAGCACCCGTTCCAGCCCCTCGGACAGATGCGGCGCCATAGCGGTCAAGGTCTCGTCCACTCCTTCGCGCAAGGACGCCGTCGCTCCAGGATGAGCGGACTTCAACTTACGCGCGAGATTCTCCAAAAGCCGGCGAGCACGCTTGGGATCGCGACAGGCGTAAGCCTGGTTAATCGCGGTGCGCACCGAAGCCCGCATCCGTTCCGGCAGCGCATCGGTGACGTTGCGCTTCTTTGAAGAGCCGCGATTTCGGCGGAGAGCTGGTCGCGTTCACGGTTTTGTCCCGTGCTGCCTCCTCAAAACCTGGTCCACGCGAATCAATTGGTGATTTCGAACCCCGAGCGATAGGTTGCGCGTGTGGCGACGCCAACCACTGAAGATACCTCGGTCGGTCTCTGCGAACCCCGAAGCCGCAGCGAGCTGGTGCTGGAAATGATCGCGCTGCGCCATCAAATCGCCGTGCTGAAGCGCAGCGGAACTCGTCGTCCCTGTTTCAGTCTTTGGGATCGACTGTTCTGGATCTTGCTCTCGTGGCGCTGGCCGCGCTGGCCCGAAAGCCTGATGATCATTCAGCCGGAGACGGTCAAGCGCTGGCGTCGCAACGACTGGCGATATCGCTCAGGTGGTCGCTGGCGAGGCGGACGTCCCAGGGCTTCTCGTGAAGTCCGCGAACTGATCAATCGAATGGCTCGGGAGAACTTCCTTTGGGGTGCACCGCGAATCCACGGCGAGCTGCTCATGCTTGGGTTCAAGGTTTCCCAGGCGACCGTATCCCGCTACTTGGCCACCGTGCACCGAAGTCCCGGGCAATCGTGGCGGACGTTTATTCGCAATGCGGCGCTCGCCTTCAGATACCGGGCGATCTTGAGTACTCCAACCAAGACTGGCAGAGCCGCCCGGACTGCTCGTATCGTGGCAATCTAACGCGCTCTGCTCGGCAGATTGCAAGACTAGATACCGGCAGCCGCTGGCTGTCCCAGCCACGAGGCATCGCTGCTCCCCCGAGGTTCTGCGCACGAAGTGCTAGCCTACGCACCTTCCGTTACAGCACCGCGCCCGGGCGCTCATCGACTGCAGGTGCGACTCCGGTTTCGGTCTCAGTACGGATGCGAGGTCCGCCTCGTCACACCACGAGATTCCTCAAAGCCGGAGGCTCGCGTAAAGTCTGCCGACCAAGTTTTGAGAAGGAACAGCCGTCCCGGCTACTGCAACAACGACCTGAGTCATCGATTGCATGAGCTCGGCTTGGACTTCCGGGGGAATTTCAATGCGAGCCATCGGAGAATTCCTCTGAGCAAGTTGGTGATCCGCTTTATGCGCGCCTACTCCGCGGACCATCGCGTCGAGAACGCGCTCTGCGGGGGCCTAACCTTGTCCAACATCGCGTGACACCCTCGCCGAGTCGGTCGTGGCAAGCCGCACTCTACGAGACCGCCGCGGTCCTGAAAAAAGGTGACCGTTCGTTCACGCGGACTCGGAAGATTTTACCTTTGCTAACAGCTGTTGGATGTGCAATTTAAGTTCGGTCATCCGTCACGTCGCGAATTGAAAACAAAACCAGAAGCCAAGAATTGGGAGGGATATTAATGCTTGGTTGGAGAAGTACACATATCGCAATCGCGGTAGCGATCTGGACAGTCGTCGGCTTGTCGTTCGCGCACTCGACGCGAGCGGATGATAAGAAGCCCAACATCGTCA
The DNA here is from genome assembly GCA_963734845.1 of uncultured delta proteobacterium. Classification (GTDB taxonomy): domain Bacteria; phylum Desulfobacterota; class Binatia; order Binatales; family Binataceae; genus JAKAVN01. The sequence continues at coordinate 19,965 of CAVTIS010000005.1, forward strand.
TGCTCATGACAGACGATACCGGCTGGAACGATTTCGGCGCGTATTCCGGGGGAGGCGCCGCCCTCGGTCACCCAACCCCGAACATCGATCAAATCGCGAAGGAAGGGGTCGTCTTCACAAGTTGGTACGGCCAGGCGAGCTGCACCGCGGGCCGTGCCTCGTTCATGACCGGGCGCGTGCCGATTCGCTCCGCCCTGTCGATCGTCGTCGCCCCCGCCGACGCGAACTTCCTGCACAAGGAGACGCCGACAATTGCTGAGTTCTTCAAGAAAAACGGATACACGACCTACTTCTCCGGCAAGTGGCACATGGGCGACAAGCCCGAGTCCTATCCAATCGAGCACGGCTTCGACGAGATGAAGAATTTCGCCGCCTACTATGCCGGGGTCTATTCCTACCCTGACACGAGTAAGTGGTTCCACCCCTGGTTCCCGTCGTTTAATCCTGGATTCGTCAAGTATTTTAGCGAAAACGTGAACCTGAGCGAGTGGGAGGGCGTGGCCGGGCAGCCGGCCAAAAATCTTGGGCCAATCACGTACGAGAGATTTGCCACCTTCGACGAGGATCAGGCCAGCAACGCTGTCAATTACGTCAAGCAGCACGCGAGCGGTGACAAGCCATTCTTTATGGACGTGAATTTCCTCAAGATGCACAACCCTACCAACGCGGCTCCGGACTTCGCGGGCCGGTCGCACCTCGGGGACTATTCGGACTCGCTGATGGAGATGGACGCCGACATCGGCAAGATAATGGACGAAATCCGAAAGGATGCTCCCGATACGATCGTGATCCTCACGGCCGACAATGGCGCATGGCTGGATGCATATCCGGATGCAGGAACCACGCCGTTCCGTGGCGAGAAGGGCACGCCGTTCGAAGGTGGCTGGCGCGTGCCGGCCCTGATGTGGTGGCCGGGCCACATTCAGGCGGGCGGGCATTTGGACGAGATGATGTCGCATATCGACGCTTGGGCGACGGTGGCTAGTATGGTGGGCCTGACGCCGCCACCCCATGAATGGGTAGGCAACGATGGCAAGCCTATCTACTTCGACAGCATCGACAACAGCGCCTACATCCTTGGCAAGGCGCAGCACTCGGCACGCAGGTCTTGGGTCTATGTCGACGGAGAGGTTTTCGAGGGTGTGCGGGCCGATATCGCCGGTGATACCAAGGAGCCCTGGGTGAATATCGCTTGGAAAATGCTCTACACTGCCAAGGATTCCTGGCTAGGCGTGGTGGCGAACACCGGCGCGACCCCCGCGCTCTACAATCTGACGATGGATCCGTTCGAGAAATACGACATGCTCTTCAACGGAGCGGCGCCATCCCGAGACATGACGGTATCGCCCGGCAAGTATAGCGGCGAGGACAACGGCTGGGCGCTTGCGTTGCTCCAACCGCCGATGATCGAGTTCGATAAGACCCTCATCAAGTTCCCGAGCATCACCCGAGTCGCAGGCGGTGCTTCGACCGATCTGATCCCCAACCTGCAACATCCCAATGATCCGGTACCGTTGCTGAAGCAGCAGCTGAAGCAAGGGAAGGAGCCCCGAACTGGCGGTGGCGCTGACTGAACACGGCGGGCACCCAGGGGGCGGCTTTGGCTGCCCCCTGTCCCTTCGTCCGGGCGAGCGCAGATACGATGAAGGTATCCGACTTAACATTCACGCGTGGCGACGGGTGGCTGCGCAGCACCGGCGCTCTAGTGTTGATCGCCGCGCTGGCGATCGGCCCAATCGCCACCGCCCCCACTGCTGCGGCGCCACCGGCCGGCGCGCGATCAGAGGCACCGCTGACTGTTTTCCTGATGCGATGGTTCACCGAGATGCAGGCCGGTCGCACCGAACGCTCGCTCTATGCCCCCGCCTACGTCGCCCAGGTGACCGACGTGGCGGTCGCGACAATGTCGCGTGATCTCAACAAGTACGGAGCGGCACCGCTGCGTGCAGAAATTGTGCAAACCCGAAGGGACGATGAACAGACCTTTTTCATAGTGAAGTTTGTCTTCCCGCGCGGCGATGCGACGAGTCTGCTATTTGGCTTCGATGTGGCCGGCAAGATTACGGGCATTGCAATCGGTGGCCTCGCAGGGGACTGAGCGGAAGAAGAGCAACGGCTGGAGCAAAACAAATGACAGAATGGAAAAGCCTATTAAGGACACGTTCTCAGGCGCATCAAGCCGAGTTGCAAAATGTCGCGGGCCCGATGGACGAAGGAAATGAAGTCAGAAAGGGAATGGAGAGATTGGCATCCGGCATTGTGGAATCGTATTTGCCGCGCTGGTGAGCCGTCGCGCACAAAAGGGCCGCGTCTAAAGTTGCACATGCGCTAAGCTTCGCACATGTTCTGGCCGATCTGTATGCGAAAATGGGGAGTAAAGAGAAACGACTAGGAAATACGAGATTTTAACAATGACAAGAACAAAACGGTCGTCACGGGTAAACGAGTTCGCAATGTCGCTTGTGCTATTTGCTGGTGCCGCAATTTTGGCAAGTGTTCTGTACGCCTGCGCGGCCACCACTCAGGGCCAGGTTGCGCTGCAACAGGAAACACCGACCGGGCAGACCGCTCCAACCGCGGCGGCGCAGTTCCTGGGCAGCGACGCTTCGCTGCTTCAACCCGGAGCCGAGGGCCAGGCCGCCTTCATATACATCAACCCCAACGTGCAGTGGAGCAACTACAAAAAGGTGCTGCTGAAGCCGGTTGAGTTCTGGGACAATCCCGATACCAGCGTCTCTCCAGACGATCAGAAGATGCTAACCTCGTACTTCTACAACTCACTGCAAAAGAACCTGCAGCAGAATTTCACCATCGTCGACCAGCCGGGGCCTGGAGTAATGACCATAGCGATCGCGATTATCAATGCTGACGCGGCCACGCCCGGCTTGCGATCGGTTTCCCTGGTCATTCCGCAGGCTCGCATATTGAACTACGCACAATCCCTTGCGACCGGCCACGCAGCCTTCGCCGGTTCAGCCGAGGCGGCCTTCAAGGCCACGGACTCGGTCACGGGACAGTTGCTGGGAGAATCGGTCGACAGGCGCATCGGTGGCATGGCAGTGAGCAATGCGGCGCAGATCCAATGGGGCGACGCTGAGGCCGCGATGGACTATTGGGCGCAAAAGATTGATCAGCGCGCGGTCGCGCTCGGGGCGGGCACTCCGGCAGCCACCAACCAGCCTTCGGCGAGCAACTAAAGGGAAAGCGCTCATTCGGCGCGGAATTCATGTGCTGAAGGGTTGCGAGTTTACGGATCAAATTAGGCCTTAAGCTCGACTTCAGGTAGAGGTCGAGTTTCGGCTGTGCCTCCCGAAAACCTTATCCGGGATGACGCGCGCATGCGCCTATGATAGTGAAGCGGCCGATGGTCGCGTTTCTCACCCAGCTGCTGCTTCCTTGCTATCCGGTCGCAGTTCACGCGGCGTGCGCGGCTTGAGGCCGAGAATTCCTCCTGCGCCAGCAGCTGATAGTTCTACAACGCAAGTCCCCGAGGCGCGTGAGACTGTGGAACATCGATCGCTTGCTGTTGGTATGGCTGTATCGACTTTACCCGTCGCGCCTGGACGCGATCATCATCGTCGAGCCGGAGAGTGTGATCCGTTGGCACCGACGCGGTTTCCGCGCCTACTGGCGCTGGAAGTCCCGCCACGTCGGCGGCCGTCCAAAGATCGATTCCGAGATGCGAGCGCTGATCCGGCGGATGAGCCGCGAGAACCCCCTGTGGGGTGCACCGCGGATCCACGGCGAATTGTTGATGCTTGGAATCGAAGTCGCTGAATCAACCGTTGGCAGGTATATATGGTCCGGCGCCGCCAGCCACCGTCTCAAGGTTGGAAGACCTTCTTGCGCAATCACGCTGTCGGCATCGCTTCGCTGGACCTGTTCATCGTGCGCACCATCTCGTTCAAGCTGCTCTACGGCTTGGTGATCCTGCGTCACGCCCGCAGGCGGCTGGTCACAGTCAGCGTCACTCCCAATCCGACCGCCCAGTGGATCGCCGGGCAGGTGACTGACGCTTTCCCCTGGGACGAAGCGCCAAGTCATCTGATTCGCGACCGCGACGGGGCCTTCGGCCCAGCCTACACCCGTCGCATTCGGGCAATGAGGATCCGCGATCATCCGACTGCGCCGCGTTCACCGTGGCAGAATGGCCACGTCGAGCGCCTCATTGGATCAATACGCCGCGAATGCCTCGATCACGTGGTGGTGTTCGACGAAGCGCAGTTGCGTCGCGTTCTGAGGAATTACGCTTCTTATTACAACCAGGTGCGGACGCATCTCTCATTGCGCAAGAAAGCGCCGGATTTTCGGCGTCCGCAGAAGATCGGCCGCATCGCAGCAATACCAATCCTCGGCGGGCTTCATCATCAATACGTCCGGGTTTAGGTTTTGACTAGGCACAACGAGCGAACTGCCTGGACCAGCCGCTCGAAATCGAGATGAATCGACTCGAAATTCCTCGCTTGAAAGATCATGACTCTGAACTTGGCTCTGCTAACCATCAACTTCTGGAAATCCCACAGAATTTCCGCATCAAAATCCATTTTCCATTCCGATTCGACCGCCAGTGCAACATCGAACAGGTTCCAGTCAAGTCCGTCACGTAATTCCACCCATGTAAGATCCCACAGCCATCCACCTTCGAAATCGTCCAGCGGTTGAGATAGAGGCCGAGCACCACGAACTTTGTACCTGTGTGTGGCGAATTGCTGATTTGTGTCGAAAAATCAGTAATTCGCCACACACAGGTGCCGCTTTTCCGATAGAAGCACGCCGCGCATGAAGCTCGGGCATCGCCATGGCCGTTGCGGAGGACTCCTGCGCGCGCGCCGGACCAGGTTTTGAGGAGTCACAGGACTATGCTAGCCGTTGAAATATCATGTCTGCTTGCTTGTGCACGAACGAAAAGCGCAGCGGACGTTGAAGGTGACACACGAATGGTAAGCGCTACGCCGCTCGCAGCCGCGATTAGTCGATCTCCGACAGCAGCTTGCGAAATTCTGTCTCGGTGAACGCGCGGTGCGTCTCGATCCGCGCGTTGCCCTGCTCGGCGACGTACAGGGAAAGTTTGGCGACCGTTTCGTCGTTGGGCGCATCAACAATGAAGAGCGTATCGTACTGACCGAGCAACGCGTAGAAGTCCCTTATCTTCGCGCCATGCTTGTTGAAGATTTTCTTCAGCGCATCAACGCGATCTGGGCTCTGCTTGACGTGCTCAATCCCCTGGTGCGTGTAATGAAACAGCATCACGTACGAGGCCATCGCTTTTTCCTCCGAATGTATTCGCGTCTAATCTTCGTGCTACTCCTATGTCAGGCTTAAAGCCAACGCGCGGTCGTAACGGGCACTTGAAATATTATGTCTGCTTAGTTGCGGAAAGCGCGGCGGGCGATTCGTTGCGCCCACCGCGCTCAGTCGCTACCGAATCATCGCAAGGTTTGCCCATATCTGAGCAACCATCGTCGCGCCACCGGCTATCAAGGTAAGGGTCAGCACAAAAACGATGGCCGCGCCCAACGATGATCGCAACGTTGGTGAAGTGTCTGGGTAGCGAGCACAGGAATCTGGACGAGCTTAACGTGCAGTTAGCCTTCGCTGCCAGCACGAGCGCCGTCGATCCAGAAGCAGTTGCGGCGGGTAAGCGGCTCTTCGAGCTGTGGGACGAAATACGGCGCGATCTCTGGTCGCATCTGCAAGTCGAAGACGCGTTGGTGTTCGGGTGGGGCGGAGCGAATCACGCGATTTCAGGCGGGTTGATCCAGGCTTCGAAAACCGAACATGAAGAGATGCGCAAGTCGCTGGCCGTTCTGTCTACGTCGTAATCGGGCATGGACGGTAGTCCGCAAACGATCCGAGACCGCGCCGCCCTGGCGCAAACGCTGTTGGCTCTTTCTCGGACGTTCGATTCGCACATCGAGCGCTACGAAGGTGAGGTCCTGCCTTCTATTCTCCGAGCGGCCTTTCACAAATAGGAGAAACGGTAACTTGTGTGGTACCTCCGGCGGACATTGAGCGACTGTTCGGCCTACTGACGCGCAATTCAGGTATGCCGCCGGTCACTCGATGTCGTCTAACGAGCTTGTGGTTAACTCGGCACACGCGATCATCGGAATCGCCATAGCTACTCCAATCGGATGTGCGCAATTCGAACACAGCTTCGATGAGCCCCGGGGGGGCCACAGGTTCATCAAACCGTCAACTCCTCATCGCGCAGGGTTCAGCGGAGTCAAACGATTCTTCGGCCGATCGCACGGCTCTCAGCGAAATAGTGATGGCCTGCCCGATCTTTTGTACCTGTGTGTGGCGAATTACCGATTTTCGACACAAATCAGCAGTTCGCCACACACAGGTTGTTCAGAAGCGTGAGTACCGAACGCCCGCACGGGATCGTCCAGGTGATCGTTCTCCTCCTCCGAAAACTGGCCCAGCGGAATCTAAGGCTTAGGCTGGGCAACAGGCGCCTAGGGAAACCTCTAAGCACCGAGCGCTCTCGCTGAAGTGCTCGCATGACGGGCCGCCAATTGGCCCCGGCCGCGGCCACTGCGACCGAGAGGGTATTTGTGAGCAAGGACCGTTCCTTAGGCAGAAATATATCATCGTTCTATTATGTTCCCAAGCCCCGTTGCCTGCCCGTTTGTCAACCACCGCTTAAGTGTCAACCGCCGCACCATCCTAGAGAATGGTTCGCAGTGGACTGCACCATCCGCCACACAATCTGTACTGTTTACCTACAATCTGGACGTGGCGGAAAATGCGCGCGTGTCGTGGCCTTTTTGTATCCGATGCGAACCGGAGAGACGGGTCTCCTCGCGGCTTCTCCGTATTTGGCCGAGGTACTCTCCATCCGAAGAAGAATCGGTTCGCTTCAGGGTTCGAACGCTTTCCGGCCGACCTTCGCACATCCGTCGCTTTGGACCCCCGAAATGCCTCAACTAAAGGCCAGAACACTTAGCTGCTCGGACCACAGAAGCCGCAGATCGATCCGGTTGAGCAGCGTCTCGGCACTGAGCTGGCGGGCTGCTGTCCCCGGCCAATCGCTTCCACGATGCCGGGCGCTGTGAATGCCAGGCGAGAGAGACGCTCGAGGTAGCGGCGTGTGATGTTCTCGCGCCACGCGATGTCGGCGAGCGAATGGACCCGGCCGGAAGCAAGCTCTTCGAACCACGCCTTGGCGCGCGTTACAGCCTTGAGCAGCGCCGGGCCAACCTTGCGCGGCAGATCGCTACCCGCCGCGATGATGATTCGCGTTTCCACCCCGCGCCGTCTCATCTTCAGAGGGACGAAACGAGGTAGATTCAGAGTGCTGGTGGTCCGCACACCTGCGCGTGTGCAAGGAACTTCGATCCTCAGAGGAGGTCCTCTCAGTCCTCCTGATACTTCGTACCGCGGAGCAGCTCACGCTCGAAGCGCAAGGCTTCAGTCTTTAGATCGAGGTCGTGAGACGTTGGAATCGCGCGGCTGAGGGCTAGACCAGCTTCGCCACCGCCGAGAAGACAGGAACAGTCTTACGCTACAACGTCTTAGCCCAATCGTCCCAAACAGAGGCGACAGCCTGCCCCCCACGTCGCCGAGGCGTTCCAAACGGGCTGGAGGTAACCTTCAACGCTCGCCCAAGCCGGCGCCTGCGGACATCTTCGATCCTAAGCGCCTGCCCGAGGTAGTGGACCATCCTTTCTGGAAGACAGTGACGCAATCCCCATAGTACCGCTAACGGCCACTCCTGGTTCAGGCCACACTCCGCAGGCGTGATGCGCTGAATGGGCGCACTGATGCTCTCGAGCCAACTTATTGCTGTTTTAGTTTTGGACTTTAGGGCACATTCGCTTGACAGTACCCTGACGGCTTGGATACTAGGTGCAACGTTGAATCAGGTGGAGTACCAGGTTCTGGGAAAAGTCCTAGGACCTCCAAGCTAAGAGGGATAGTACATGTCCCTATGGCCCGAAGGTGTGCGCTGTTGCGCCGTCTTGAGTTTCGATCTCGACGCTGATCTCTTCTGGAGCGTGTGGCTCAACGGGAAGCCGACCCTGTTAGACCGCTCGCAGGGCGAGTACGGACCCAGAGTCGGCCTGCCGCGCATCCTCGCCATGCTCGCCCGCCACGACCTTGAGGCTACCTTCTTCGTGCCGGGGCGTATCGCCGAGCGATATCCGGACGCCGTGTCGGCCATTGCCGAAGCGGGTCACGAGATTGCCCATCATGGCCACAATCATGAGGACTTCTCGAAGCTCTCGGCCGCTGAGCAGCGTGAGGTCCTCGCGCGGGGGGCACGGGCCCTGGAGGCTGTAACCGGCCGCGTGCCGCGGGGCTCCCGTTTGATACCTGGTGAGGACACGGCCGCCATTCTTCATGAAGCCGGCTACCTATACGCGAGTATCATGATGGACGCGGAAATGCCCTACCGTCACATGATCGACGGTAAGGCCAGCGATCTTATCGAGCTGCCAACGACGTTCGCCTTGAATGACTCTTCGTGTTTCGCCTACAGCTTCGGTCTGGCGAAGCCGCTTCTCACTCCGGGAATCGTGGAGGCCATGTATCTAGAGGAGTTCGAAGCCGAGTACGAGGAACGTGGTTTTTGCATGTTCATGTTGCATCCACAGCTTATTGGGCGTCCCGGACGGCTGCGTATGCTGGAGCGTGTGGTTACTCACATGAAGTCACGCGGAGATGTGCTTTTCACAACGGCAGAAAAGGTAGCCGAGCGATGCCGACAGGTACTGCCCCGAAATGGTGTGGAGTAACCGACCTCGGCGACGTGGTCACTCCTGAGTAGGAGATAAATACCAACCGTACGAGAACGACCGGTGGCGTATCAGCTTGGCGTCATAGTCTTCGGTCTCGCACGCAGTTCGGTTCTGGCCCTGGCGCTGCTGGCGCAGGAGAGACTGGCCAGCAGCGGCTACGACAGCACGATCACGCTCTGGCTGAGCTGGGCTGCCAGGGAGGATTCGCTGGCACCTGCTGGGGATTCCAAGCCTACTGGCACAGCAGGTCTCGCCGGCTCGGAGGCCGCCCCAAGATCGATCGCAAGATCAGGGATCTGCTTCGGCGCATGAACCGTGAAAGCTCGCTGTGGGGAGCGCCGCGGATACAGGACGAACTGGTTATGCTGGGGCACCTGTCTGGGGGCTATGGCTCCGGGTTTTTGGGGTCGAGCTTCAGCTCAGAAAGCGGGCGCTAGATGACATGAACCCATATCCGCGACTTTTTGCCCCGCGGAGCCATCGAACGGTCGATTTTCAATCCAGAATTCAGAAGGGCGGGAAAAAGGCGCAAGCGCTTGCTTCAAACGAAAGAAAAAAAGAGACAACCTCATCCGCCTCTCCAAGGGCAGGTCACGGCATCGGCCGGTAGTTCGCTCTGATCCAACTCGTGCTTGTTATCTGGCGAATTGTTGGTGACGCCCTTTGAATCCAGACCGCCCCCACGACCGGCGCCGTGATGACGATGACTCCGGTGACATTCCCCAATTTCGCAAATATTACGAAAGCGCGAGTCGCGCCTCACGCTTGAAAATTAAAAGCCTGCGGTTACTCAACATTTTCGTCGCGGCATGGCAGTTGCTAGAACATCCTGCGATGATTCGCATCCCCTACTGCCACCGCAAAGGACCCGGGTTGATTGTTGTTGGAAATTTGAGCGCGCCCAGCATCAAGCTGTGCGGTTGCTGACGGGAATCGAATCGCCCGAGGGTTTGGTGGTTCTCACGCCGACAAATGTCAAAGTTCGACCTCATCGGTCGGGTGGTCTTCGCTGAAAGCAGCAGGCGTCGGAGCATGAGTCGCCTCGTGCGCGAGGCAGAAAGTGAAATACCGCAATTTTTACTTTGATATGGGTTTCGATATTTCCGGAATCACACAGTTGTTCGGCGACGAAGTGAGCACATTTTCGCGTGGCGGGACGAGATCTACGATGTTACTAGAGAACAATTAACGGGAGGATACGCCGAGTACGCTGTCGCTGCTGCAGTGACCGCCCGAAAACCGAAAACATTTCGTCGAAGCGGCAGCAAGATCCGGTAATGGCGGTGGCGGCTTGGCAAATGCTCTTCGAATACCACATGTCACCAGAGGACAAATCGCGTTAGTCCAGAGGGCGAAGAGTGATAACGCAAGGTCCCCCACACGATGGGGCACTAGATCGTGGTAAAGGATGCTCATGGAGACCGAGACCATTTCCCACAAGCGATTTCAGCTTCACGACATGGATGTGGAGCTGCATCAGCACACCTTTGCGCGGGACGTGGCCTTTGGCCTGACCGCTCCACAAAAGTGGCTGCCGCCGAAGTATTTTTACGACGAGCGCGGCTCCCGACTCTACGAGCAGATTTGCGGCTTGCGCGAGTACTATCCCTACCGGGCAGAATTGGAGATTCTCAGTACCTATGCCACTGAGATACATGCCGAAATTGGTCGCCTGGCGTTGGTTGAGCTCGGGTCCGGGAATGCCACAAAGACCCGTCACCTCCTCACGGCCTATGAACGGGCGAGACGACCGTTTCGCTATTGTCCAGTAGACATTTCGCGAGAAATCCTATTGGGCACGGCCGACCGACTTGTGCAGGAATATAGCCATATTGACATTCGTGCCATGCATGCCGATTTCGCGAAACAACCGGAGGTCATTCAGGCGTTCCAACTGGAGAAGAAAGCCGTGGCCTTTTTAGGATCCACTCTGGGGAACTTCACGCCCAAGGAAAGTGCCGAGTTCCTCCGGCGCACGGCCGCCATTCTGGGACCTGACGACGCCTTTCTCCTGGGCGTCGACCTTAAGAAATCGCCCGCGATCCTCGTCCCGGCCTATGACGACGCCCAGGGCATCACGGCCGCGTTCAACCTGAATGTCCTCCACCGCATTAATTATGAACTTGGCGGGCGGTTTGACCCGCAGCGGTTTGAGCACGTGGCCCTTTACAATGCTGAGCGAGGGCGTATTGAGATGCACCTTCGCAGTCGGCTGGCTCAGCACGTGCCCGTTATCAAGATCGAGCAAACCATGTCGTTTCGCAAAGACGAAACTATTCATACGGAAAGTTCGTACAAGTATACTGAGGACGAAGTCCGTGACTTAGGATATAGGGCTAATCTCGTTCTACGTCGTACCTGGTTTGACGCTCGGCGCTATTTCCTGGTGGCGTTGTTTCGGTTACGCTAGGAAAAACGTTCAGCGCCATGGCCAGCCACGAAAGGAGATACTTATGCATTCCGATCTAGTTGTGGGAAAGCGATTCCCGGACTTGACGCTCCCCGATCATCGGCAGCAACCGATCACGCTGTCTGAACTGGCGAGTGGCTTTCCGCTGATCTTGAGTTTCTACCGCGGATATTGGTGACCGAAATGCGTGCGCCAGTTGCGGCGCCTCGTCGAATTACAGGATGACTTGCAGGTCAACTATTGTAAGCTGGCCGTCGTCAGCACCGATCCACCAGAAGTGAGCGCGGCCTTCCGCAGCGGACTGGCTGCGACGTATACCTTTCTCAGTGACCACGAGCGTCAGGCCATCCGGCAGCTCGAGATCGTGGAAGTGACCCCACCGGATTTCAAATACGGCCTGGTCGCCCTTCCATACAGCTTTTCCCTGGCTCCTGACTTAACGATCCACGCGATCTATGATGGTTGGTGGTTTGTTGGGCGGCCGACGCTGGAGGAACTCCGGCAAGATATGCGCGCGCTGATGCAGGCGTATCGTAAGGACTATCACTACAATCCGTAGGGTGGGTTACTCGACCGCCGGGCAAGACTCGCTTCCGACGGCTGGCCACCTAACCGGGCGGGATTGGCTGCCTGCCGGGTCTCAAGGAAAGGTCTCAGAATAATCCCATCGTCCTGTGCCAGGCTTCTAGCGCCGCATCCAATTCACAGTATCGAAATCACGCTACTCCGTCGGACAGAGGCGAACCACTCCGCCACGCGATGGCATGCGCTATAGTAGAAGCTTGGAAACGAATCCCGAGCAGCTATGGGTGTGAGCCATCTGCCGCCGTGAAGGGAGATGAGTACCATGAGGGATGCTGAGCTCTACGCCGCGCCAACCCCGAACGCACTATATATTCACGACGATCTCAGCGAATATATCTCTCGGCGGCAGGGACAGGCATCGCCGGCCTGGCAACTCACGCGGGAACTCTTCGCGCTTGTGCGCCAGGATCCCAGGCGTGTGGTGCTGCTCACACTCGAGTCGCAAATGGCGAGGTTGCTGGCCGACGGCGCGCATGCTCCATTTTCCCTGGCGATCGGCATCGGTCGAGCCGGTGAACGTGTCGCGCAACAACTACACGCGCGCACGGGCTGGTTCCCTAAGACCTCGCGGGTGGACATCACCCGTGAAGAAGACGGCCAAGGCGGCTATAACGTCGTCGCGACTACCGGGATCCCCTTAGCGCAACAGCTGCCGCCTCTTGATACGGTTTCATCCCTGGCGGTGGTTGACGACACGGTCTTTTCCGGTCTGACAATGCGCACGGTTTTACTGGCATTGCCGGAAGAGGTACGGGCCCGCACTCAGGCCTTTTGCCTGCGAGGTGTCGCGGCGTCGCTGGTGAGTATCTCAGCGTTATGCTCCATTGCGATCGGATTTGCCGCGCCCGGGCGTTTGCTCGACGAGGTGAGTTTCATCAACGCCAGCGGGTTGGTGATGCGCGTTGGCATTCGACACCCGGATCAGCTGCCGCAGGCTTTTTTCGAGCGCCCCAAGTGGATGCATGCCTGGTTTCCTGGGTATGCCGATGAGGTCATCGCCTTGTGCCAGCGCCTGAACACGATCCTAGAAGCAGACGGCCAGCCGGCTCAATTCCCATGAGAAGTTGACGGCAGTCAGAGAGCCTATGGCAAAAGCCTCGGGCCTCCTCCACCCCGGCGACTCGCTTAAGCCCTGCCATGTCTCTGTCAGCTTCAGCGCGAACGCTGGCCCGCGCTCCGAATCTCCCTCTGCCAAAACCAACCGAGGGTCGCCAAAAAATTCTTTTTGAAGTCGTAGGTCTGGACAACCCGTTGATGCGCCCGATGCCGAATGTTGGCTTGGGTCTTCGGGGAGAGATCGAGCACCTGGCGCAGCGTCTGGGTAATGCGCTTGCGGGACGAGATATCGACAAGAAATCCCGTGGTGCCCGGCTCGATTTGATCAACGAATCCACCGGCGGTAGAGGCCACCATGACCGGCCCCTTTTTCCGTGCCCATAGAGCGACTTCGAGCGGAATGTTGGAGAAGGTTTCTTGTCGGGAGGGAACCACCACTATTTTTGTCCGAGGCCATTGACACAGGGCACGGGGTAAGTCGCGTGTGAACGCCTTGATGTGGGTTGCCCGTATGGCGTGCTGTTGCAGCAGTCGATCATATACTCGTTGTTGTGAGTCGTCATCGATGTAGGGTACCGAGATGAGCACGAAGTGCATCCTGTCACGCAGCGGCGCAAGGGCGGGAATGAGCTGCTCAAACCCTTTGATCGGTGCAGCTCTGCCAAACGCCAACACCACGTCCGCATCGAGGGGGATGCCGTAGGCATGCAGTGTTGTGCGCACGACTGTCTCCTCCTGTAAGACAAAGGCGGGGTCATCCACGAGGATGCTCGAAGTATAAGGCGCGAACTGCCCCGTCGGCAGCCCGAAGTGCGTCTTAAGGTGCGCGGTAAACGACGGGCAGATGTCGGCAAGCGCTACCCGCGAACCGGGCTGCGATGTATCAAGCCCTTCCTGTTCCCAGGCAATCTCTGCCGCGTCAGGCGTCTCCCAGTGGCGGATAAAGGCGGTGCTATAGAGCACCAAGAGCATATCGATCTGACGCTGCAACACCAGGCTCTGGCCCGTTCTGAAGGTACAGGGCGTCTGCAACCAGGGCTGGTCCACACAGATAACCAATGACCGCTCATAGGCCGCCGTTTGGGTGAGCAACAGCGGCGCGACATTCTGACAGAGGGCCTTCCAGGAACGGATTTCCCAGAGGTCTTGGGTGGGTTCGCGCTTGTAAGGAATAAGGTGGACGTACCCACCGAGTCGCGCGAGACGCTCTTGCTGCCGCTGAAAGAGGGCGTGATCGTAACCCCACGTGTGCGCATCGGGCGAGGGGCAGACAACATGCACATCGATGGAGCCATACAGTCTGACCAGAGTCTCCTGCAGCGCTTCGAGGCCGCTGATTAGGAGCTGTGTTTGTGTGCCGATCCCATTGGTGAAATTATAGAGCCCGTTATACGTGAGATAAAATATGGCGTTTCGCATGGGACACCGATTCTAGAGCGTGCCGCGTCAATTGTTTTTTGGCCGGCAATTATTTTTGCCGGGTTGTCGCTTTAATAGACCCAGTTGGCCTGCGTTCCATCGCCAAATTCAGTTTTTTTCTCACCGCCCAGCGGCGGCGTGCGGTGATTCGCGGCGCCAGACGAAATCATGTCCATCACCACCATCTTATGTGACCTGGATGGCACGCTGGTCGATTCCCGGCGGGACATCGCTGTGGCTTTTCAGCACGCCTGGCGGACCGTGGTCGGTGGGAGCCCGCCCACTTCCGCCGCGATTGCACAGCACATCGGCAAGCCACTCACCGAGATGCTAAGCGAGCTCGGGGGCATACTGTCCCCTTCGCTGCTCAGTACCTTCCTGACCGAATACCGCCTCACGTATACCAGGCAGGACGCCCGTCTCACCCAGCCCTACCCTGGGGTCATCCTCACCTTACAGGCCTTGTCCACTTTCACGCTCGGCGTCGTCACCACCAAAGAGTCAGGGCAAGCGGAGAGCGTCTTGCGGCGGCTCGCCCTCATCCCCTTCTTCCAGCATATACAGGGTGGGACCCCTGGTCTGCGCCTCAAGCCCGCTCCCGACACCATACTTGCGGCCCTCGCCGCATTACACTGTGCGCCACCGCACGCCCTGATGGTTGGCGATACTCCCGCTGACATCCTGTCCGGGAAGGCGGCTGGCACTATGACCTGCGCCGTCACCTACGGTTTTGGCACGCGAGAGGCGCTGTTGCCGTGCGCGCCGGACTATGTCGTCGACAGCTTTGGCGAGTTGGTCGATCTCGTGCGAGAATCGAGAAGCTGAGGAGGCGGCATCCGGTGAAAGAGAACATGAATGTGCCCATCAACCACAGTACCCATGGCGAGACTGTTCCCTCCGGTCTCGGTGAGACTGCTCGTCAGAAAAGACTTGTCAGACATTACAATCAGGTGCGACAGCTTACCGACCTTCTGTGCCAGCCTCTGGTGACGGAGGATTATGTCATTCAAGCCATGCCGGATGTGAGCCCACCTAAATGGCACCTGGCGCACACGAGTTGGTTTTTCGAAACCTTTATTCTGGCCCTGGCCTCCCCGGACTATCGATCGCCGCATGTCTCCTATGCGTATCTTTTCAATTCCTATTACGAGGCGTCTGGTGAGCGGCATTGCCGCCCAAAACGCGGGCTACTCTCACGTCCAACCGTCGAGGAGGTGTATCGTTATCGAACCCACGTGGACCAGCATATGACCGCCTTTTTGGAAGATTTGCATGGCGAAAAGCTCGAGCGCTGGTCTCCTATTGTCGAGCTCGGTTTGCACCATGAACAACAGCATCAAGAATTGCTGTTGACCGATGTGAAATATAACTTCGCCTGCAATCCCCTGCGACCTGCGTATGTGCCCCCCGACATTCCGACACGTGCGCCGGCGGTGAGTCCATCCCGATGGGTGAGCTTTCTCGAAGGCGTCTACTGGATTGGCCACAATGGTCACGGGTTTGCCTTCGATAATGAGTCCCCTCGGCATCGGAGCTTTCTCGAGCCATTCGAGTTGGCGTCGCGGCTAATCACCAACGGAGAATACTTAGCCTTCATGGCCGATGGGGGGTATGAACGGCCGGAGTTGTGGCTATCCATGGGTTGGGATACGGTCCAGCGCGAAGGCTGGCAGTCGCCGCTCTATTGGGAACAGCGCGATCGCAACTGGTGGACGATGACCCTTGCCGGGATGCAACCCGTGCGGGAAGCCGAACCCGTGTGTCATGTCAGCTATTACGAAGCCGACGCCTACGCACGCTGGGCTGATGCGCGCTTGCCCACCGAGGCCGAATGGGAAGTCGCGGCGATACCTCTGCCGATCAAGGGTAATTTCGTTGAGCAACAAACCTTCCACCCCGTCGCCATTAGCCAGATCGATGCCGCTGTCCCGCTAGTCCAAATGTTTGGAGATGTCTGGGAGTGGACCCAAAGCCACTATTCTCCCTATCCGGGGTACACCGCAGCACCGGACGCGCTCGGCGAGTATAATGGCAAATTTATGGCCAACCAGTTTGTGTTGCGCGGCGGATCGTGTGCGACCTCGGTCTCGCACATCCGCCCCACCTATCGGAACTTTTTCCCCGCCGATACCCGATGGCAGTTCATGGGCATCCGGCTCGCTAGAACGATCCGGGGATAAGGAATCTCCGCAACGGTGCCGACTGCTTACGAGTGTTGGAATGCCCGAGCGGAATCGCTCAAGAAAGTTATCGCGTTGCGGAGGGTCACTGTGCTCCTTGCATACACTACCCGATTAGTTCCGGGCAGGACGGCCATGTGGCGCGCTGACTTTAATCGGTTCCGAACTTGTAAATCATATTCAGGCTGAAAAAATTGATGAAAGCGCCGGTGAACTGGCCGGCCACTGTGCCCAGAACCGGGCCTCCACTCTGATGAATGGGCATTTCGCCCGCGTACATGAATTCCTCTGCAAACCCCAGTGTGACCTTCTTGCTGTATGCGTACTGGACACCTGCGCCGAAACGGTACTGATCGCCGACGGGAAGACTGACCGTGCGCATCGGAGTGCCGACAGCCGAATTGTCGAAGGCAAACCCGCACGACAGCATCCACTGCGGCATGGGCTGGTACTGCGCGCCGGCGGCGATGTGGAACGTATCCTGGAAATGCAGGTTCTTGCTCAGGCTCCTGGGGTTCCTCGTATTGATGCTGATGTCCACGAGTCCGAACTGGCTCCAGTTCTGCCAGCCGACGCTCCCGAGCAATGCCATGCGCTCGGTAATCTTCTGGTAAACGTCGCCCATCAGTTGCTGCGGCACCTGCATTCCGAGATTTGTTTTTGGTGAGCGGAGCTTGTCGTTGCTTATCGCCCTGGTCACCAGCCGCCCCAGGCCAACGAAATGAGGAGCGTCGCTGAAATTCAGGTTGACTGGGGTAAGATAGTCGATTCCTATTCGCGTGCCATCCCGCGGGGTGAGTAGTATGCCTACGTTACCGCCGACGTTCACGGTCCAGTCCTGGTATCTGACCTGACCATCGCCGAGCCGCGGGTTGAGGGTGTTGATACCGGCCTTGGCGCGCATAAATCCCACCATCACGTTGGGGCCGCCGCCAATCGATAGCCAATCAGCCGCGCGAAACGCGAAGGATGGCTGAAATGACATCCCGAGGATGGTCGCGCCCTGCAGACGGTATCTGCCAACCCAATTCAGATTGTATTCCAGTGGCGCGCCGAAATATGAGTAACTGCCAAAGCCCAGCTTCAGGTTCGAACTGAGGCTGTGAACGTAAAAGAAGCTTCCGCCAGGCAGCGGCACCGCCGCGTTGCCGCCATCGGTGCCCTTGTGGCTCGTCTTGGCGTTCGGGCTGAAAGTGAAGTTGCCAAAGTTCGGCACAATTCCGATGAGCAGTTGCGAGTCCTTGAGCTGCGTCATACCGGCCGGATTGGTAAAAACAGTCCCTGCATCCTGCGCGCGAGCGCCCTGGCCAGCCGACGCCAATCCGACATCCGGGGTCCCCTGTTCGTACAGCATAATGCCGGCGCTCCGGGCGCCTGACGGCACCCCAATGGCGGCGGCAGTCACCAGGCATATCGCCACGGATATCCGCGCGGTCAGGCTGACCCGTTGTGTCGAATGCATCATCACTGATTTCCCTCCCCATGTTCTCAGCTTGCGAGCGCAGCGAGAACCAGCCCGCGGCCGCCAGTCCGCAATGACAGGCTCCGCGATTCCGTCTCCATTCCCCGGTTCCCTCTGACCTGCCGCGCTTCGCCTGCGAGAGACAGTCTTCTTGAACGATGCCGTCGACCGGCGTGTCACGCGTCGTCACCGCTTCGTAGCCCTTTGCCGTGCAACTCCAGCGCCATGTTGCCTGTGAGCGCCACTACAGTCACATCCGCCGAGACGCGCAAGTTGGACCTTGGTCCTATCCGCGGGCGTGTCTCCGGTAGGCCTAAAGCCCAACTATCAACTAACAGCAAACGCGCTAGATTGTGGCTGGGAACACGAGGAGTTTCAGCGTGGAAACTGTATAACGCCAACGCCACAAAACTTTGAACAGGAAATAGACTCCGAAGTTGCCGAGGCGGATAACGGCAAAGCGGGATCTACACCGATGAATGTGAGGCCCAAAACGAACAATGGCGGCCCTGCCGAAGTTTTGGCGAGCCTCAAAGCAAACCCTTTGCGCTCGTATTTCATTCAGAAATGCACATTCGTAGCGCCGCTCGGGGCGGTAAATCGAACCTTGGTCGGATTGTCCGCATCGGACCAAGGTCTTATTTCTCGGACGACAATATCCGGTCATGCTGCAATTGGGTGCGGGCGCGGCGGCAACAGGCCTTCGCCCGGAGACGACGCGCTTCTTTGACAGATGGAACGAAACCCGCGCTGATCCTGGTGGAGGACGATTCCTCGGTTCTTCGCGCACTGCGCAGGCTGATGCTGTCTGCAGGCTTTCGCGTCATAGCCTTCGATCGGCCAGGTGCGGTCCTCGCGAGCGAACTTCCGACAACCGACGCCTGCCTGCTCGTCGACGTGCATCTACCCGAGATGAATGGTGTGCAACTCTGCGAATCTCTCGCCGCCTCTGGCTGCCGACTGCCAGTGATAATGATTACCGGCCATCTGGATAAAGTCACGCGGGAGTTGGCGCAGCGCTCGAAGGCTGTCGCGGTGCTGTTCAAACCGTTTACACGCGATTCTCTGCTGAAGGCGATTGCTGCGGCTCTCGCACCCGGCAAAAACGTGTAAATCTCAGCTTCAAACGCCCGTAACAATGAGACTGTGGAAAGGCTTGGCGATTAGGGTTAAAGTCCCGGAGTCGTGCCGAGAACTACAATCTCGAGGCGGGCCGTTCCGCGCCGAGCGTCCATGCCTCCCGCTCGCGCTTCGCTCCAGGCATGCCAGTTCGAGGAACTGATCATCGAGTTGGCCGGCGCGTTCGTGCGAGTTACAGGCGAGAAGATTGACGAGGAAATCAATCGCTGGCTGGAGCGAATCGTTCTGGCATTGGACCTGGATCTCAGCACGATCGCGGAGATCAATCCTGCGGAAGGTTGGGCTACCTTTAGCCATGGCTGGGCGCGCGAGCCGGAAGGGATAATCGGCAAATCGCTGAACGCCAACACGATGCTCCCGTGGGTCAAGCAAAAGATGCTGGCCGGGGAGACGATCGTGATGCCCATCGTGGACGCGCCGCCTGAGGAGGGGGCTATCGGCCGCGAAAGCAGGCGGCGCCACGGCCCCAGGTCCAACGTGATGATACCGATAAAGGTTGGTGGGGTAGTCGTCGCAGCGGCGGGATTCGGAGCGCTGTTCCGCGAGCGCTCCTGGCCGGCGCAAATTCGGCGGCTGCAGACCGTGGCGGAAATTTTCGGCTACGCGCTGGAGCGCAAGCGCGCGATAATCCAGGTGCTCGAACTGCGCAGCGAACTGAGACTATATCTCGCGCATCAACACCATGGGCGAGCTGGCGGCTTCACTGGCGCATGAAATCAACCAGCCCCTGGCGGCGATTCGGAGCAATGCCGAGGCGATCCAAAACATGCTCGAGGCGGAAGTACCGGATCTCGACGAGGTCAAGGCCGCGGTCGCGGATATCGTCAGTGACGATGCGCGCGCGGGAGACACGATTCAGCGACTGCGTGCGCTGTTCCGGCGGGAGGAGCTTGCCCATTCGGAAATCGACGTCGCACAACTCCTGACGGAGGTTCGCCGAATTATCAGGAGCGACGCGATAATTCGCAAGGTTTCGCTTAATCTCGACCTACGAGAACCGCTTCGCGCCGTGCTCGCCGACCGAGTGCAGATCCAGCAGGCAATAATCAATCTACTCTTAAACGCGTTCGATGCAGTCGCCGAGGAGGACGACAATTCGCGTCAGGTGACGCTATGCGCGCTGGCGGAAGGCTCCGCCTGTGTCAGGGTGCTAGTGCGCGATTCCGGCAGGGGAATCGCGCCCGAGGCGCTGCCGCGAATCTTCGATCCTTTTTTCACCACCAAGCCTGGCGGTCTGGGGATGGGTCTGGCTATTTCGCGATCGATCGTCGAAGCGCATCGGGGACGGCTTAGCGTTTCGTCAAACCCCGGCCGCGGTACCACGTTCGAAATTTCGCTTCCCTATCCAACTGAAATATCCGTCGAAAAGCGAACCCAAGTCGGCTAGCGTGGCGCAATGAGCCAGAGAACGGCAGTAGCTATCATCGACGACGAGGCATCGGTTCGGAAATCACTAGCACGGATGCTTCAAGCAAAAGGGCTCGTGGCCCTCGCATTTCCGTCAGCCCAGGAGTTTCTGGAAAGTCCGCAGAGCGACGTCGTCTCGTGCGTGATTTCGGATCTGCGGATGCCCGGATTGGACGGACTAGGCCTCCAACGCAGACTGCACGCCAAACTGCCGCATCTTTCGATGGTCTTCATCACAGGCCACGGCGACATCCCCGCCAGCGTATCGGCGATGAAGGCGGGCGCGGTCGACTTTCTCGAGAAGCCGGTTAAGGGCGCGGCCCTGATCGATGCAATACGGCGGGCCAGCGAGCGAAGCTTCAATCTGCAAGCCACCAACGCCGAGATTGATGCCTTGAAGGCTCGCTACGAGACTTTGACTCCGCGCGAACGCGAGGTGTTCTCACTTGTCGCAGCCGGTCTCCTTAACAAACAGGTTGCGGCCGAGCTCGGCGTCGCCGAGAAAACGATAAAGCAGCATCGCGGCCATGTGGTGGACAAGATGGCGGCGCAATCGCTGGCCGAGCTGGTCCTGATGGCCGAGCGACTCGGCGTGAGACCGAGCGGGCTCGATTTCGCGAAGGCCAGGGGCAAGTTGATCTCTTAGAATATCGGCGCCATTCATGAACGCGACTCATAGGACTAAGGTCCCATTTGCCGCGGCCCGTCACGCTGACATGATGGCCTCGCGCCGCTCAGTCCGGATGTAAAGAGGCGCGACCCGATGGGTGCTGTCGCACAGAGGCTGGATCAGGGACAGATTTCCTTCGACCGCAACAGCGACTCGACGCTCGTGGTCCACCTTTCAGGGCCCTGGCATCTGCAGCGCAACCTGCCGCCGATTTCACTGCTGCTCTCCGAGCTCGGTTCGCGGCCAGAGACCAAGCGACTCGCGTACGAGACCGCCGAGCTTACGCATTGGGACAGCGGGCTGATTTCATTTCTGACGAATGCGGCCGAGATCTGTCGCGTACGCGGTATCGCGGAAGACCGCGGCGGCCTTCCGGCGGGTCTCAGGCGCCTGCTCGAACTCGCCGAGGCGGTGCCCGAAAAGAAGGGCGCGCGCAGCGAGGCCGCGCGCGTCTCGTTCTTTACCCGCGTGGGCAATGCCACGCTCGGCTACGGCCTCTCGGTGAACGAATTTCTGAGCTTCCTCGGCGAGGTGACCCTCGCCTTCGGTAAATTCTTTCGCGGCAAAGCGCGCTACCGAAAGATCGATCTCATGGAAGTCATCCAGGAGTGCGGCCCCGACGCGGTGGGAATCGTCGCACTGATCTCGTTCCTGGTCGGCGTCATTCTCGCCTTCATGGGCGCGGTGCAGTTGTCGCAGTTCGGCGCGTCGATATACGTCGCCGACCTGGTCGGCATCGGGATGGTCCGCGACATGGCCGCGATGATGACCGCGATTATCATGTCGGGCCGCACCGGCGCCGCGTTCGCGGCGAAGCTGGGCACGATGAAGGTGACCCAGGAGATCGACGCACTGACCACGATGGGCGTGTCGCCGCTGGAGTTCCTGGTCCTGCCGCGAATTCTCGCGCTGATCCTGATGATGCCGCTGCTATGCATATGCGCGGACCTGGTCGGAATACTCGGCGGCATGTTCGTCGGCGTCGCGATGCTCGGCCTGTCCCCCGGCAGCTATATGCGGGAAACCATCTCGACCCTGACCCTGGTAAACCTGTTCGGTGGCATCATCAAGGGAACTTTCTACGGCGTGCTGATAGCGATTGCCGGCTGCCTGCGCGGCTTTCAGTGCGGTAACAGCTCCTCCGCGGTCGGCGACGCGGCGACCCAGGCGGTGGTCATGGCGATCGTCATGATCGTGGTCGCCTGCGGTTTGTTCGCCGTGGTTTTCAATTTCCTGGGGATTTAGGCGCGCACTTCACGATGGCTACAGGCAACGGCGAAAATCGCTCCAGCGCGGAGCCGCATATCATCGTGCGCAACCTGACGATGGCCTACGGCAGCTTCGTCCTGATGCGGGATCTTAATTTTGTGGTTAAACGCGGCGACATCTTCATCATCATGGGTGGCAGCGGATGCGGCAAGAGCACGCTGCTGCGCCACCTGATCGGGCTCAAGGAACCGGCGACGGGAGAAATCATTTACGGCGACGTAAACTTCACCCGGGCTCCGCCGGAGCAGCGCGAACTTATGCTGCGGCGTTTCGGAATTCTGTACCAGAGCGGCGCATTGTGGAGCTCGATGACGCTGGCGGAGAATATCGGCCTGCCGCTCGGCGAGTTTACCGATCTGACAGCGTCACAAATCCGCGAAATCGCGGCGCTCAAGCTCGCGCTGGTCGGGCTCAAGGGTTTCGAGGACTTCTATCCCAACCAGATTAGCGGCGGCATGCAGAAGCGCGCGGGCCTGGCGCGCGCGATGGCGCTCGATCCGGACATTCTGTTCTTCGACGAACCGTCGGCCGGACTCGATCCGATTAGCTCGCGCCTGCTCGACGATTTGATCCTCGAGCTGCGCGCGAATCTTGGCGCAACGATCGTCGTGGTCACCCACGAGCTGGCCAGCATCTTTACTATCGCCAACAACAGCGTCTTCCTGGACGCGGAGTCGCGCGTCCAGATCGCAACCGGCGATCCGCATGACATGCTTGCGCATTCGAAGGACCCGCGGGTGCGGAGATTTCTCACCCGCGGACAAGAGGGAGGCGACTCAGTAGGCCGTCATGAGTAAACGGGTCAGTCCAGCGGTTATCGGCGCGTTCGTGGTCGCCAGCTTTGCGATCCTCGTCGTGGCCCTGATCGTAGTCGGCTCGGGCAAGATGTTTACCAGGCCGATCCGCTTCATCTGCATGTTCCAGGGCAACCTCAACGGTCTCAAGGTCGGAGCACCAGTCAAGGTGCGGGGGGTGCAGATCGGCACGGTCGCGATGATACAGCTCCGGCTCCTGCCCTCCCAGGGACGGATGAAGCCGGGGGTCCGGGGGCTGCGCTTGCCGGTCATCATCGACGTGGACCGCTCGCAACTGCTGGCGCGTGGTGGAACTGGCGCGGCGCTCGAACAGTCCGGCTTCGATGACATGATCAAACAGGGGATGCGGGCGCAGCTCGCCACGGAAAGTCTCCTGACCGGACTTCTATATATCGATCTCGATGTTCACCCCACTGCTCCGATAAACCTTGCGCTGGAGCCGGGGGGACCCTACCGGGAAATTCCGACCGTTCAGACCGGTCTTGAGCAGCTTCAGGAACGGCTGACGCACGCATTGGATAAATTCGAGAAAATCGACTTCCAGGCCCTGGTCGTATCGATTACCGACGCCGCCAACTCGATCAAGACTCTCACCGGTTCGCCGGAACTCAAGGCCACGCTGGAATCGCTCAAGGGGACGATTGCGAATCTGAACCAGGCGGTCATCTCGGCGCGCAGCTTGCTCAACAACGCCAACGCGAAGGTCGGTCCACTGATCGCTGACATTCGCGAAAGCTCCGACGAAGCCAACAAGACGATGAAGGAAACCCGCGCTGCGTTGGTCAGCCTGCAGCAGACACTCGATCCCGACGCCCCGCTGGCTGTGCATCTCAACCGGACCCTCGACTCGCTCGACGAGACCTCGCAATCGCTCGGCGAGTTCACCGATTATCTGCAGCGCAATCCAAGCGTTTTGATCCGCGGAAGGTACGTGCCGGACAAGGATAAATGACCGTGATAAATGTAACGATAAAATTGATCGCGTTCGGCGCATGCGCGATGGCCGCGGGGTGTTCGGTGCTCTCGCCGCAGCCTGACCGTTCCAAGTTTTTCATCCTGACACCAATTTCCGACAGCGCCGCGACGGCCGCCAAGCCGGCCTCGACGAGCCCCGACTCGCAGCTCACCATCGGGGTGGGCCCCGTCGATTTTCCCGGACTACCTTCGCCGCCTGCCGGTGGTGACACGTGTCGCACCCAACCGGATCGATCTCTCCGACGAGAAGCGCTGGGCTGAGCCGCTCGACAAAAATTTCACGCGAGTGCTCTCGGAGAACCTGGCGACGTTGCTGGACACGCAACGGATCGAGAAATATCCATGGCCACTCAGAACCAAGGTAGACTATGAAATAGAAATTGACGTCCAACGATTCGAAGCCACAAGCGACGGCCAGACCCAGCTCATCGCTAGCTGGATTATCAGGGACGGCCCCAGCAATAAGATCCTGTACGCTTCGCAGACTACGGCGGGAGCGCCCGCGGGCCCCGACGAGCTTAGCGCCTCGTCGGCCTTGAGCAGCGACCTGGCGACGCTGAGCAAAGATATTGCCACGCGCATCACCGAACTCGACCAGCATCGCACTCCCAACAGCGCGGACGCGACTTCCGCTTCAGCCTCGTGATCGCATATAGAGCCGACCATAGCGCGGTCGATTTGGGTCGCCACGCTATATCGTGAAGTAAACAGATCGAAGTTCGATCCTCGTCCTTTAACTACTCCAGCCTGGGGAGTAGCAGGCCGAGCTGGAAATTCAGTGTGAATTGCTGGGTTTGATTGGCGAACTGTCGATAGACGGTCCACTCTCCCGAAATTGAAGTGTCGAGCGAATAGTCATTTGATAACTTCCACACCCGGCCGAACCCCGCGCTCATCGGGATAGTAGTCGACTTCTTGTGACTCCAACTGATGTTCCAGGTCGCGTCGCTCGATTTCAGGTACCATCCGTGCCCGAGCTGATAACTGAGAATCGGCTGGAATGTCAGCGAGGAAACGGGAGCCGCCTTCGATGAGGTGTATGCAAATGAAATCGCCTGCTGCAGAAGCCCGGCGATATTAAGGCCCGGAATCCCGCGATAGGAAAATCCGCCGGCTGGTCCTGCCTGCCACGATCCATCTCCAACGCGGTCGCTGGCTGAAGTCGGAAATACCAGGTAGGGCCCTATACCCCAGCGGAAATGGGTTTCCCTCGAGTTGGGCCACGGTATCGCAAACAAGTCTAGCAATTGCATGTCGTCGAAGGTCGTGGTGGTCGCCGCGCCTTTGCCATTGGGAACGGTCACTATCTTGATCGTCGGCCGGATAAGTTGCTCCACCGGAATGAATGAGAAAGGACGAATCGCGAAGATCGCCCTTAACTGCACCGTGTTCGGCTGCGCGTTGGTCCCGTATTCGGCGGGCGTATAGGGGTCTTTGACTTGGATCTGTGTCAGATGCGATAGCGGATCAGTCACCTGTTCGGCCAATGGTTCGTCGTCGACTTCCTGGCTGGCGGCGGGACGCGATTGTTGTGCGTGGCTGATCGAAACAAGCCCGAGAAGGAGCGTCGCGAGCGCTAATACCCTGCCTGACAGGCCTTTGAAATGTCTGCGAGATTGTGCGGCCTTAGGAGGATTCCCGCTTGCGCGCCTCGTTAGCGGCAACGCTCGAGAATCTGTTTCAGCCGCGACTTCCATTTTCCCTCGCGAGCCATCCGGCAGCCTATTTCACGACCGCGGGTCTTCGATAACAGGTCTGCACTCGTAGAATGCCCGGCTACCTTCGCATCGTGCGTGACGCTCGCGGGAGACGCAAACCGGACTTTAGTCCGATAGGACCCGCAGCGCTCTGCACGTACGACTATCGCTGCCTCCGGCGAGGGCTCGAATAGGACCAAGGTCCGATTGGCGAGCTCACTGCACGTACGGCAACATGAGGGCCGTCAGACGTCCGGAAGGGCCCGGTAAACTGACAATCAACGCTTATAGTCGGGGGTTCAACCATGAATACAGAACGATCGTCGCGGGCAAACGGGTTGGGTAAGTCGCTCGGACTGCTGGCGGGAGCCATCCTTTTGACCAGCGCACTATCCGCTTGCTCGGCCACCAGTCAGGGTCAGGTTGCGCTGCAGCAGGAAACGCCCACCGGGCAGGCCGCGCCGACCGGTGCGGCTCAGTTCCTGGGCAGTGACGCCGCGCTGCTTCAGCCCGGGGCGGAGGGCCAGGCCGCCTATGTGTATATCAACCCCAACGTGCAGTGGGCCAACTACAAAAAGGTCATGCTGAAGCCGGTGGAGTTCTGGGACACTCCCGACACTTCCGTTTCTCCGGATAACCAGAAAATGCTGACTTCGTATTTTTACAACTCGCTGCAAAAGAACCTACAGCAGCACTTCATCCTGGTCGACCAGCCCGGTCCCGGAGTAATCACCTTTGCGGTTGCGATTATCAACGCGGCGTCGGCCACGCCCGGTTTGCGATCGGTTTCCCTGGTCGTTCCACAGGCTCGCATATTGAACTACGCGCAATCCCTCGCGACCGGGCATGCGGCCTTCGCCGGCTCCGCCGAGGCGGCCTTCAAGGCCACGGATTCGACCAGCGGCACCTTGTTGGCGGAGTCGGTCGACAAACGCATCGGTGGCATGGCGGTGGCCAATGCAGCGCAAATACAGTGGGGCGACGCCGAGGCCGCGATGGACTATTGGGCGCAGCGTATCACCCAGCGTGCGGTCGAGCTCGGCGCGGGTTCTCCGGCGGCCGCCGCTCCGGCACCGGCGAGCAACTAGTCGAGACAGCTATATACCTAACTACTTAGACGAGACACCGAGGGGCCACGACCGGAATCGCCGTAATCCGGGTGAGGCCTGGCAGCGGGTGCGTCGGGTCAAAGGAGACCGATGTTGAACATAAAGAAATCCTGCTCTCATGCTTTGCTGATTTTCGCGGGCGCAGTGTTCGGAGGTTTTCTCTGTGGTCATGTCTGGCCCGTCGATTCTTCGGCGATCGCCAGTACGAGGCATCCAAGGACTATCACGGCCGAAAAGTTCATCCTGGTCGACAATGGCGGGAAGCAACGCGGCACGATGCAGGTGTCGGCGGACGGCATGGCGACAGTTTCGCTCAATGACGCCGATGGCAGAGATCGCGCCGAGTTGCGAGTCGCCCGGGGCGGCAGCGCAGGCTTGGCCTTTTTCGATCAGAAGGGCCACGAACTCTCGGTCTTCGGCGAAGGCGCCGACGGGCATTCCGGAGTCAAGTTTTTCGGCGCGCAGGGCAAACAGGTAGCCGCCCTGGGATCGCTGCCCACGGGAGAAAGCGCTCTTACGCTCTACGATGCGAGCACCGGCCGGGCGCGTGCGGGGCTGGGAGTCGCGGCCAAGGGCGAGCCGGCACTGGTACTCCTCGACCAAAGCGGCGCCGACCGTGCGGAACTGAGTTTACGAACCGACGGCCGCGCCGGCCTAGCCCTGATCGACGGACAGGGCAAAGTAATCGCCGGCCTGCCGGAAATTCAATCTAATGCCGGATCGAACCAATGAGGGGCGAACTCGTGAAACCCGATAACAGTATCGAATACAACACCGGGCCGCGGATGCGAATCGCCGGCGCGGCGATATTCGTTGCTTGCGCGCTCCTGACCTTGACCGCCTGCTCCGGGCAGCCGCTCTCCACGCGCGAAAAAGGAGCGGCCTACGGTGCCGTGGGCGGCGCGGCGACGGGCGCGATAATCGGCGCGTTCACCGGCAATCCGGGCGCCGGTGCGGCGATCGGCGGTGGCCTCGGCCTGCTCGGCGGCGCGTTGATAGGCAACGCGATGCAGAACAGGGAGAACGAACAGGCCCAGACTCAGACGCAGATTCAACAGCAACAGCGCGAGATTCAACGCCAGCAGTATGAGATCCAGGCGCTGAAGAATCAGCAAGCCGGCTAATAGACATACGCCGGCTCCGGATGTATTTCGCGACTAGGATCTTGGTTATGATGCATCTCACGTTGGGATCAACCTGACCGCCCTCTTGGGAATGCGATTTGCCTGGCGTTTGCAGCAGCCCATGCAATGCCGCCGAGCGGTCTGGAGCGCCGGTCAGTCAAGAGCGCCCTGTGGGTCGTCGAACGTAAATCTTCAGTCCTCTCGCGGCCGCGCATCGGGCCGAAGTTGACAAGCAGATCGTCGGCGATAACGGGCGTGGGCCCGGGCCATCCCATGCAGTCCTCGACGGGCTGGAATCTCCTACGTCATCTCCTTTGGCTTTGAACTGGTAGACCAAGAGTCCAGTCATCGGTCGCGATACCAGAAGGAATTGCTGCTGAGAAATATTTCCCTGCTCACCCCGCGTTTACCTACATTTACAGTCTCGCTTGTTCAATTATCCCTTTGGCGACGCCGAAAAGACCAGAGGAACGTGCTTATACATTGCAGGCACGTCGATTGCTTCGATTTTGTTTTCCCGTAAACGCACGAATCTGGGGCGCATAGTTTTGTCAAACAGCCCTATCTCAATGGAGTAAGTCAAATGTCGACCACACATCGTAACGGTGCTCGTCAAGCCGCGTCTAGGGCAGGGTCACGCGGAAAGCATAGCCGCGTAGGCCCGGAATGGTTAAAGGATTTTCTATCAGAAATGCTGGCGGTGGAAATGGGCGGGATCAAACTGTATGAGAAGGCGCTCAATGAGCTGGAACATTCCGAACTGGAAGAGAAGCTCACTGAGTTTTTGCGCCAAACTGAACGCCACGTCGAAGTCTGCACCGAGATGCTCGAGGCGGCGGGCGGCGACGCGAGCTACAAAAGCCCCGGAGCAGAGGCTGCTGAACAAAAGGCCGATGGCCTGCTCTCGGTGAAAGTGCCCGCCGAGCTGACCGATTTGAATAATATCGAGAACCTGGTGCTAGCCGAGACCAAAGATCATTGGGACTGGGAAATGCTCGCCTCGATTGCGCCCAAGATTGGTGACCCGGAACTGAAACAAATTGCGTCCAAAGCTATCCGCGAAGTACGCAAACAGGAGCAAGCTCATTTGAACTGGAACGAGCAGACACTCAACAAGCTCGCGATGGAATCATCTATGCGCGCCCCTGAGCACGAAGTGATGGAAGAAGAAGAGGCAATGGAATAGCGCAGCCGCAGAAATTCGCAGGATTCGCTATGGCAACGCTAAAACAACGCGCGGCGGCGCGTAAGAATATCAAGAAGGCCGTAACTGCCGCTCGAAACAAAGGTACGATTGCGCACCTGCCGCCGCAGGTGCGCACGGAATTGGGCAAGAAAGGAGCAGCCGCTGCGGCCAGTAAGAAGCGCGGGAAGTAAGCGCAGGCTTTGCATGCCGCGATGATAAAGCGCAGAAGCTTCCTGAAACTTGCAGGCTCGACAGCGGCAATGGTGTTCGCGATGTCCCGTAGCGTTCGAACTGCCGACGGCTCCGTCCAGGGCGGCTCACCCGGCGACATCCCGCGACGCCTCTTGGGAGGCACTGGCGTCCAGGTTTCCATCGTAGGACTCGGGGGCCACCACTTGGGCCGAGCGATGGTAGAGGAATCGGAAAGCATCCGGATTGTCCGGACGGCTCTGGATAGCGGCGTCAATTTCCTCGACAACAGTTGGGATTACAACGATGGCGTGAGCGAGGTTCGGGTCGGAAAAGCTTTGCGCGATGATTATCGCGAAAAGGCATTTTTGATGACAAAAATCGATGGACGCGACAAAGCTTCCGCCTCCCGACAGATCGACGAGTCGCTTCGGCGACTTCAGACTGATCGCATCGACCTGATCCAGTTTCATGAAGTAATCCGGATGAACGATCCGGATCGAATCTTCGCAAGCAGGGGGGCCATCGAAGCAATGCTAGATGCAAAGAAATCTGGCAAGCTACGATTCATCGGCTTCACCGGGCACAAAAGTCCGCAGATTCATCTTCATATGCTAGCGACCGCGGACCAGCACGGCTTCTCGTTCGACACTGTCCAAATGCCGCTCAACGTCATGGACGCCCACTTCGACAGTTTTGAAACCCTGGTTCTTCCGGTTTTGACTAAGCGCCACATCGGCGTACTAGCGATGAAGACCATGGGCGATGCAAACTTTCTGCGTAGCGGTGTAGTTACCCCGGTCGACTGCCTGCACTACTCGATGAATCTGCCGACCAGCGTGGTGATCACAGGATGCGACTCGATGCGCATATTGGAACAGGCATTGGACGCTGCACGCACTTTTCGGCCGATGAGCGGCCCGGAGCGTGCGGCGCTTCTTGCAAAGACGGAAAAGATCGCTGCGTCGGGCGGATTCGAACTCTATAAAACCAGCCAGACCTTCGACTCGACCTCAACCCACCCCGAATGGCTCGGTTAAGGGCGCTGCCACCGATCCGAGGTTTTCCACTGACCCGATTCTTTTCCACCCCGCTTCTTTTTCGCGAGGGCTCCTGCTGCCAGGAGCAGGCGTGGCCATGCTGCGTGAACCCGGCAGCTTTCCGGACCGGACCAAAACCGCCCTCCTGCTCATCGACGTGATTAACGACCTAGCGTTTCCGCGCTCGGAAGATCTTCTCCGAGAAGCTTTGCCTATGGCAAGACCTTGCCAACCTGAAGCGGCGAGCTCGCCGCCATGGCATGCCGGCCTCTACGTAAGCGATAATTTCGGGCGGTGAAAATCGGATTTTCGACGCATTGTTGCTCATTGCAGTAGTAAACGAAGTCGCAGAGCTTCTTCCCTGAACACGGTTTGAGTGGCGCGACTCCAAATGTCGCTGGCACGACAGGTTTTTGCGGGCCTCTGCGAGCTCGTCAATAAAGTGAATGAGGGTAGCGAGCTCTGCCATGAACGAAACATCTCCTGAGAAGCTAGATTCAGAAACGTATTAGCACGCCCGGCCGGTTTACCCGCGTTGGAGGGGGGCCCGGTGGGGCCCACCCTTCCAAAACCGCGAGTCATTCTCGAGAACTTATTTCGATTTACCGCAACAGTCTTTGTAAGCTTTCCCCGAACCACATGGGCACTTGTCGGTCGGCTGAGGCATAAACTCGATTCTCCTTTTTATTTTTTTCCGGTCCTCATCGGCACAAGCCGATTCAATAAGAAACAAGCATTCCGCATGCCGGGGCCCGGCGTTCAAAGGATTTCGAGCTTTTTAGAATTACGAAGATGCCTTCCATACGAACACCACTATTTTGCAAAAGCTTATAGGGCAGATTGTTCGAAGGCCCTGTAAAAGCCGCAACAACTTTAATGCTTTTATCCAGCTAAAGATGAAATTCACAGATACTGACAACTTTCCACACCCTAATTTGGGCAGGGTCGTCGCCGAGATGTCGCCGCACTCTGGAGGGGCTGTGCAATCTGAGAGGCAGTTACCGCCGCCGGGAGAAATTACATTTTGCAAAAGTCTCTGGAGTTGCGCTCTCCTTTTACGGAACTTCCGACCTTCGGTCGCTTTTGGTTCGGAGCACTTACGGCAGTTTTGCGCCCGCACGCCAAGCGACGTTCTTTCAACGGCAAACAAGTCCCAATGGCAAATTTGGAACTTGCCATGAGTCGTCGGCACGATACGTGCTCGACTACTCATTAATAGTAATTCAAGGAGGAATGAATAATGCGTTACGGAATAGCGTGGCTGTTAGGAGTGCCAGTGTCGGTTCTGGTTATTTGGTGGTTGGTCGCACATGTACTGTGAGACCTTCAGGACGCATCTTAAGAGGACCGGAAGGATCATGACAAATAAGAAGGTTTTAATTGTAACAGTATCATTCCTGGTATGCGGACTGCTTCCCAACGCCTTCGCGCAGAGTCCGACGGCAATGCCCACATCCGCTGCGCCGGATAATTCCGGAGTAAACGTTCGCGATCGTGCGAGCAACGCGATGACCGCGGGTCAACAGTCAAACTCCAAGCAGGACGTAGCGCTGACGACTGAGGTCCGCAAGGCGATCGTAAAGGATGATTCGCTGTCCACGATGGCGCACAACGTCAAGATCATCACCGTAAATGGCGAGGTCACTCTGCGGGGACCGGTTAAATCGGCACAGGAGAAGACGACCATAGGATCCAAGGCTCAAGCCATCGCGGGCTCGGATAAAGTCGACAATCGGCTCGAAATAGCCGGACAGTAACAGTAATAAAGGTGACAAAATGAAAAAAGCGGTATTCGGCATGGCCAGGAGCGAGAATCAGGCGATTAATATTGCCAACCAGCTCGTCGCCGCAGGTTTCGCCGAGAACGACATATCGGTGCTTTTCCCGGACAAGGCTGGAACGCGCGATTTCGCGCACGAACAGCACACAAAGGCTCCCGAGGGAGCGGCTACAGGTGCCGGCAGCGGCGCGATATTGGGCGGGGCGTTGGGCTGGATGGTAGGAATCGGGGCGCTGGCGATTCCGGGGGTCGGGCCCTTCATCGCTGCGGGACCGATCATGGCAGCACTCGCCGGAGCGGGCGCGGGTGCGGCGGCGGGCGGACTAACCGGTGCGCTGGTCGGCTTGGGAATTCCTGAGCTCGAGGCCAAGCAATACGAAGGAAAGGTTAAGGACGGCAATATCCTGATGTCTGTCCATGCGGTCAGCAGTGATGAAGTAACGCGCGCCAAAGAAATCTTTAAGAATGGCGGCGCCTACGATGTTTCCTATACGGGCGAATCCGCCGTCTCCGATCATTCTCGCGCATAGTAAAAGACTAACGAGTGGTGATGGGATTCTGGGTCGACCAGGACCCATCATCACTCTAAAGTCGCCTACACATTCGCTGACGACTCACAAGGCGTGCGACGCCGTCAAACGCCTTTTAACGAGTCTTGACCATGATTGAAGCCATTGTCCGTTTCGTTATTGGCGGCGTGTTCGTCTCTTTTTTCGCCGTCCTTGGCGACATTCTTAGGCCTAAGAGTTTCGCAGGACTTTTCGGCGCAGCTCCTTCGGTGGCGATAGCCACTCTGCTGCTTACGGTTCACCAGCAGGGAGCTTCGTATGCCGCTGTTGAGGCGCGTTCAATGATAGGGGGAGCGATCGCGTTCTGCGCCTATGCCGGTTGCGTCTGCTGGGTAGTAATGCGTTATAAATACTCCGCTTCGATCGTTGCCGGACTCTTACTTATCTTATGGCTCGTCACGGCCATGGGTTTACAAGTTATCTGGCTGAGATAAATGAGACTGGGAATCGACCTGTCAGGATTTAGAAGAGCGGGATGGGGTGAATATTCCTTGAGATTTGTCTTCGGCGGTTTGATCACGCTCGCAACCGGCATTCTCGCGCGCTGGTATGGTCCCGAGACAGGCGGGCTGTTTCTGGCTTTCCCAGCGATATTTCCGGCCGCTGTCACCCTCGTCGAAAAACATGAGCGCGAAAAGAAACAGCGTGCGCTCAAACATGGAGCCATCCGCGGGCGAGAAGCCGCCGCGCTCGATGCGGCAGGAGCCACCATAGGCGGCTTAGGTCTGATCGGATTCGCGGTAGTCGCCTGGCAACTGCTGGCAGATTATAACCCGGCTATCGTTCTTGGTGCCGCCACTGGTACGTGGCTCGCAATAGCGGGCTTGGGATGGGTGGTGCGCCGCGCAAGTTAGCGGTCATCCGGCCGACGTTCACGCTTCAGGCTCCGGCGTGACGGCCTCAACAAGCTGCTTAGCAGATGCACCGCGCTCATCTTCCTCCCAGTTGTCGAGCTGGCCCGACTGACCGATCCACCTGGGAAGCTCCACGATCAGATACCCGGCCAAGCCGATGAGAAAAGGCTCGTAGGTCGCTCGAAATCTGGCTAATTGCATCTCGGCATCCGGTTCGACTACCTCAAGTCCCGACTCCTTTAGCAACTTTCTCATGCGCGCAAATTCCTTCGAGCTCAAACGCGGCTTTCCGGCGGTGACTTCTTCAACTCTCAGAACCCGTGATAGCTCGACGATCGCCAGCCGGGCTACTGAAAAGGTCATTCGCGCCTGAAAAGTGCGCATCCCATCGATCCCCACCATTATTAATGAACAGGCGTCCGTTATCGCCGTCATCGCAGCGAGCCACGATTGATTCAAATACTGCGAACGGTAAAAGCCCAACATCGGATACGACATGTGGCTCTCGAGGAGCTCCGACGCCCACCCTTCCCACTCGCGCAACAACTGGTCCAGCGAATCGAGGCTGTGACCGTCCGCATGCCGCTTTAACAGGGTGGTCGCACTGGGCGGAGATCCGGCGCGTTCGTCGAGCAACATGACATGCGCCTCGCGCCGGGCGAATAGCTGATACAGCACCGGCAAATAACCTATCACCAAGGCCAGGAAGCCAAGCCCGCAGCCGGCTTCGAGGACAGCCGCGGCCTTCATCGGCATCGAGCGAGGAACCAGATCCCCATAGCCTACGGTGAAGAACGTGATACCGCTGAAATACAACGCCTGCGGAAATGAATCTGGCCGCAATGCGAGATGTATAAGGGCGAAGCCCAGGATAAGCCCGCCGACCCACACGCAGATAAGCAGAACCAGTGACAGAGGCCCATAGACACCAAGGAACCTCTCGCGGCGCGCTCCCGAGCTGAGGCGTCGCGCTATGGCGGTCCACGATTGCCAGCTGTAGCGGACGAACAGCATCACCAGCCGCCAATGGCGTCTAATCGGCAAAGGCAGAAGCATCACTTCGAACGCGTCCCATAAAATGGATATCACCAGCACAATGCCCGAAAGCAGATATAGTAATTTGAAGCTCATTTATTTACCCCGGTCTCGAAATCGCCTTTTCAAATCCGTCGATGAAGCTAGTCCAAGTGGTTACTGAAGCGGCCAATTCAGCTGCGTATTGCAAGCACGAGGATGGACGGCATTGGCAAATCGAAAAAGTCTCCAATCGAATTTTCGCCCTTCAACTAATGAAAACACGAGCAATATTCTCACCACTCATTTCCGCACAGCAGGCACTATCTTACCGTCCCAGAGATGATAATTTGCCGGTCTTAATCGACCTACATTCTACAGGATTGAAAAACATTCAGTGGAATAATGGAAATTCTGTCCGTTCCGAACCGAGCTGGATCCTCGTTCCATACGGAACAGCAGCTATCGGGGCTATTCGTGCGCGCTCGGCCCTTGTTATCGTTGCCGCTGTATGCAATCCATGCTTTGATGGGCGCAGAGCGTCGCAAACGGTCTGAGCTGGTTTGAATTGGCTCTGAGTCCCTGTCGCGCGAACGACTCTCAAAAACGATTTCGGAGGATATTCGATGACCGAGGGGCCGTCGCGTACGCACGCGATTTTGAAAAAATACGCACGCGACATCCACGCCGGGTGGATGAGTGAATTGGCCGACGGTTTGCAACTGGATCGGAGAATTACCGAGGCCGAACTTTCCGCGCAGACGCGCGAGTTCCTTGCTCTGCTCCAGACCGCCGTGGCTAGTGATGGAATAACCAACCTGGAAAGCGCGCCCTGGGCTCCGGTGCGCGAATTCCTCGAGAGTGTCTCGCGTTCGCGCGCACAGCAGGGCTTCAGCTCGGACGAGACGGCGGCGTTTGTATTCTCGTTCAAAAAGCCGCTCTTCGAGCTTTTGCGTAAAGATTTTGGCAAAAATCCGGCGGTCCTGGCCGAAGAGACCTGGAACATCAGTGAGTTGCTCGACAAGCTCGGCCTGCATACCGTGAAAAGTTTTCAGAAGGCGCGGGAGGCCGTGATCAATCGCCAGCAGGAAGAGCTGCTTGAGCTTTCCACGCCGGTGGTGAAGCTCTGGGATGGCATCCTGGCGCTGCCGATGATAGGTACGCTCGACAGCGCTCGCACTCAAGTCGTGATGGAATCGCTCCTGCAGCGGATCGTCGAGACTGGCTCGGAAACCGCAATTATCGATATCACGGGTGTCCCGACCGTCGACACGCTGACCGCGCAGCATCTGCTGAAGACCGTTACCGCGATCCGCATGATGGGCGCGGATTGCATCATCAGTGGCATTCGTCCGCAGATCGCGCAGACGATCGTGCATCTTGGGATCGATCTGCAGGGCGTGACCACCAAAGCGACACTGGCCGACGCGCTGGCGTTGGCGCTTAAGCGATCGGGATTCGTGGTTTCAAGGAGCAAGGAGTAATGGTCTAGCGGCATGGAACGAATTCCAATTCTCAGGATGGGCCGGTTCCTCTTGGTGACAATCCAGATCGAAATGGACGACGGGATTGCGCTCCGGCTGCAGGAAGATCTGACTACACGGATCGAAAAGACCGGCTCTCGCGGTGTGTTAATCGATATCTCGGCGTTGGAGATGGTGGACTCGTTCATCGGCCGGATGATCGGAAATATTTCGGCGATGTCGCACATTCTCAACGCACAGACAGTACTGGTCGGGATGCAGCCGGCGGTCGCGATTACGCTGGTGGAGCTGGGACTCACGCTGCCAGGAGTTAAAACCGCCCTTAACGTCGAACGCGGGATGGCCTTGCTGGCGGCCTCGGACGATGAGGATGCCGAGGACGCCAGTGGCAAGAAATGAATCAGTACCGCTGGTCTCCGAACGGGACATCGTATTGGCGCGCCAGACAGTCCGCAAAGCCGCTCTTCAACTCGGGTTCAGTCTCGTCAACCAGACAAAAATTGTAACCGCGGCGAGCGAGTTGGCACGCAATGCGGTCGTCTATGGCGGCGGCGGCAGGCTTGAATTGGAGATTGTGGCGGAAAACGGAAGGCAGGGCTTAAGACTGACGATAAGCGATGAGGGCAAGGGAATCGAGGATTTGACCCTGGCGATGAAAGACGGATGGACGACCGGCACCGGGTTAGGGATGGGCCTGCCCGGCACCAAGCGTCTGGTCAACGAGTTCAGGATCACTTCGCAGCCCGGGGTCGGAACAACGGTGATTGTAACGCGCTGGAAATAGGACGGCGCGCCGATGGTTGTGCATCAGCAAAGGTTAATCGCGATTACCGATCGTAGCTCGATTGGCGAGGCGCGGCGGATTTCGTCGCATATGGCCGAGCTCGCCCAAATCAAAGAGACCGGGCGCGGACGCGTTTCTCTGATCGCCACCGAACTGGCGACCAACCTGCTTCTGCACGCCGAGGGCGGCGAACTTCTGATTCGCGTGCTGCCCGCCGAGGCCGGACCGGGTATCGAAACAATCGCGCTGGACCGCGGCCCCGGCATCGCGAACCTGCACCTCTCCATGGCCGACGGCGTTTCTGGCGGTGGCACCAGGGGGTGCGGTCTGGGAGCAGTGCGGCGCTTGTCCACCGACTTTGAGATTTACTCGACCCAGCCCGCCGGGACGGTGGTAGTGTCGCGGGTTCGCAACGTCGACTCAAAATCGCGCGCGCAGCCGCAGTTCTCGGCAATCTGCGTTCCGGCTCCCGGCGAGTATGAATGTGGCGATGCATGGCAGCTCCGGCTGGACAGCGGACGGCTCTCGGCGGTGGTAGCCGATGGCTTAGGGCATGGTCCTCTAGCCGCGATCGCGTCCAGTCATGCCATGCAGGCTTTTGGTGAACGCCCGTTCGACTCGCCATGCGGATACCTTGAAGCTGCGCATAGCGCTTTGCACGCCTCCAGGGGTGCGGCAATTGCGATAGCCCAGGTGGACCTTGGGCTGTACAAACTCAGCTATGCGGGTGTAGGAAATATCGCAGGAAGTATTGTAAATTCGTCGGGCAAAAGCCGGTCGCTGCTGTCGCACAATGGCATCGTCGGAGTCGAAGCTCGCAAGCTGCAACAGTTCGACTATCAATGGCGGGACGGCGACCTGCTAATTATGCACTCGGACGGATTAAGCGCGCGCTGGAAATTGGATGACTACCCCGGATTGGCCCAGGCCGATACTGGGGTGGTCGCCGCAATACTATATCGCGACGCCCGGCGCGGACGCGACGACGCAACGATTCTGGTCGCCCGCCTCCAGGCGCCGGCCGCTCCAGGCACCAACTAATTTATGACCATGCGTGAAAGCGAAACGATGCGCGAAGAGTTGGAGCGAATTCGCGAGCAGCGCGACGCGTTGCAGGCCGAACTGCACGAGCGGATTGCGCAAATCGAAAGTCTGAACCGCGAGCTCGCCGACACCAACAGTGGCGTGGTCGCGCTCTATGCCGAACTCGATGACAAGGCCGCGGAGTTGCGGGACGTTTCGGAACTCAAGAGCCGCTTCCTTTCCTACATGAGTCACGAGTTTCGAACGCCGCTCGGCTCGATCCGCAGCATCAGCCGCATCCTGCTCGATAGGATGGACGGGCCGCTCACCGACGAGCAGGAAAAGCAGGTGCGGTTCATCCAGGGTTCGACCGAGGAGTTGACCGATATGGTCAATGACCTTCTCGACCTGGCCAAGATCGACGCGGGCCGGATTTCGATCTCGCCACAATGGTTTAAGATGGTCGATCTGTTCGCGGCGCTCAGGGGAATGTTCAAACCGGTACTCACCAACAGAGCGGTCATATTGGTGTTCGAAGAGCCGATCGATGTGCCGCGCGTCTATACCGACGACAAAAAGCTATCGCAGATCCTGCGCAACTTCATCTCGAACGCGCTCAAGTTCACACAAAAAGGCGAGGTGCGCGTCTCCGCGCGGTACCGCGCGCCCGGATGGGTGACCTTCGCGGTAGCCGACACCGGCATCGGAATCGCCAAGGAGCATCAGCACGCGCTTTTCCAGGATTTTGTGCAACTCGACTCGCCCATCCAGAAGAGATTTCGCGGCACCGGTCTGGGACTCGCGCTCAGCAAACGCCTCGCGGAACTGCTGGGCGGGAGCGTCGCGGTCGATAGCGAAGTAGGCCGCGGCTCGACCTTCTCCGCTATTATTCCGGTGCACTTCGCGGCGGACCGATTGCCCACAGCCGCGGAGATCCAGATGGCAACTCGGCCGCAGGATTAGAACATGGCGGATCCAACAGCCCCCAGGGTTCTGGTAGTCGACGAT
Source organism: uncultured delta proteobacterium (assembly GCA_963734845.1). Taxonomy (GTDB): domain Bacteria; phylum Desulfobacterota; class Binatia; order Binatales; family Binataceae; genus JAKAVN01. The sequence continues at coordinate 58,961 of CAVTIS010000005.1, forward strand.
AATCCGGCCACCCTGTATTCGACTTCCCACGTGCTTCGGGCCGCCGACTTCGCTGTCACCGAAGGTATTAATGGTGAGCAAGCGCTCGAACGTGCGCTCAACACCGATTTACTGCTGCTCGACGTCAACCTGCCGGATATTCACGGCTTCGAGGTCTGCCGGCGGTTACGCGGAGACCCTCGCACTGCGCGGCTTCCGGTGATCCATTTATCCGCGACTTTCGTCAAGGAAATCGACAAGGCGCAGGGCCTCGATGCTGGCGGTGATGGTTATCTCACGCATCCAGTCGAGCCTCCTGTGCTGGTCGCCACGGTTAACGCATTTTTGCGCGCGCGCCGCGCCGAAGATGAAATGCGTAAGAGTGAGGCGAAATTCAAGGCAGTCTTTGACAACGCGGCGAGCGGCATACTGTTGCTCGATCAGCATCTGTCCTATCTCGAAGTCAATCCGGCGATGTGCGAACTGCTGAACCGCTCACGAGAACAAATCGTGGGTCAGCCGCTGAGCGCTTTTATGCCGCCGGGAATCTCGAGAGACCTGGAGGAAATCGAGCACGCGCTGGATGGAAAAGGGACCTGGCGAGGGGCGTTTCCATTACTCAGTTTGAAGGGCGAGCGGGTTCATCTGGAGTGGTACATCTCCGCTCATTCTTTTCCCGGCGTGCGGCTGGCGGTAGTTACTGACATAAGCGAACGGATGCAGCACGAGAGCGAACGAAATGAGTTGCTCGCCAGCGAAAGGGCTGCGCGTAATGAAGCCGAGCGGGCCAGCCGTCTCAAAGATGAGTTCCTGGGTACGCTCTCGCACGAGTTGCGCACGCCATTGAACTCTATCCTGCTCTGGACCCAACTGCTTCTGGGGAAAGTCGATGACGCCGCGCAGATTACGCGTGGATTGACCGCGATCGAGCGAAGCACCAGGACCCAGGCACAGCTTATCTCGGACTTGCTCGATGTGTCCGCGATAATTTCGGGCAAATTGCGGTTGGACGTGCAGCCGCTTGACCTTGCGGCAACCATCAAATCAGCCCTCGAAAGCCTATCGCCGGCGATTGCCGCCAAGGAGCTCACCCTTGAGACCTGGTTCGATCAGCGGGTCGGAATGATCGTCGGTGATTCGGAACGGCTGCAGCAGGTTATTTGGAACCTGGTGAACAATGCGAGCAAATTCACGCCCAAGGGCGGCCGAATCGACGTGAGGCTCGAGCGTTTCAACTCGCACGTTGAGATCAGCGTCAAGGATAGCGGTCAAGGAATCTCGCCGGAGCTGTTGCCCTATCTCTTCGACCGATTCCGGCAAGGCGACGTCAATACAAATCGCACCGAGGGAGGTCTCGGCCTTGGCCTCGCGATCGTCAAACATCTGATCGAGATGCATGGGGGCACAGTCGCCGCTTCGAGCGCGGGGCAGGGCAAGGGAGCGAAATTCACCGTCGTGCTGCCAATTGCCGCATCGTTCGACGAAGCGCTCCTCGCCCCAGAAAAGCCCAATGCCGCGAGCGAAGCCGCACGGCTTGACGGTGTGCGGGTACTCATCGTTGATGATGACGCCGATACCTGCGCCGTGATGTCACGCATCCTGAATGAGACCGGCGCTGCAGTGGCGACTGCTGTCAACGTCGGTGCTGCGCTAGACGAGCTGGAACAATTCGACCCGCAAGTACTGGTCAGCGACATCGGAATGCCCGAGCGCGACGGATACGATCTCATTCGCGAGGTGCGGTCGCGCGGCTATTCATACCAGAGACTGCCAGCGATCGCGCTGACCGCACTGGCACGTCCCCAGGATCGGCGCCGCGCCCTGCTCGCCGGATACCAGGTTCATGTGTCGAAGCCGATCGATGCGAGCGAACTGACTGCAGCCATAGCCGCATTGATTGGCCGCGTCGAGCACAACTAGTCCGTTATTCCGGTCCGATCACGCCCGGGCGTGCTCACAGTTTCCGGCCTCGCGCTTCCGCGCAGTTCGACTCAACCCGACAGCGCGACAAGAGCGCCGGAGTTGACAGTGGGTGAGTTCCGGGAACGTGAGCCTCCCGCTGGGGCTGACTGACTCGTCGCGTCGCGCAAGATATGGCGGGAAAGCGGAATTGAGAAAAAGCGCCGCCCGCTTCGCATAGCATGCGATTCGAGGGGCGCTCAGAGATGCTAGTCCTTGTTAGTCGCCGCGTTCTCTTTGCTGCCGAGCATCTTGTCGTCGCGATGAAGATTTTGAGCCATCTTCAGATGGGCCTCGAGTACTGGAATGGTCTCATCGATATATACCAGGACGTCGGGATCTCCGGAGAACTCGCTCCTCGCCCGGCGAAAAGAGGCCAGAGCCTTCTCGTGATCGCGGATGTCTATTTTTAGAAAACTCTGGTTGAACTGCGCACCTTTCAGATTATCGAGCTGATCCTGCGCGGCCTTGTTCTTTTCATACGATTTCAACGTAACCTTCTTCTGGCTTGCCAACGCCTCGAGTGCCGCCTGATTGGCCTTGTGGTCCTCTTGGATGGTGTCGGCCATGGTAATCAGAGCTTGATTGTCGCCGGCCTTGCTCTTCAACTCTTTAGCCATATCCTGCTCTTCATTGTTCATCTGATTCGCCTGGTTGAACAACGTCGCAGGATTTACGGATTGCGCATGCCCCACGGTCGGCGCAGCGAGCGCCAAAAGAAGTGCGGCGGAGCAGGCGATCGTGATGGTCTTCATACGTTTCTTCTCCTGATGTGGTTGCTTTACAAACATCTTTGACAACGCCGTTCACTGCATCGCTCAGGCGTTCACGACTTCTCCGCCATTGGGATGCAATCCTTGACCGGTAAAGTAAGAACTGTTGCTGGAGGCAAGAAAGACATAGCTTGTGCGACTTCCGCTGACTCGCCTTGCCGCGCTACGGTCGTGTCTTTCCCGAAATGTGGATTTTTTCGGACATTTTTCAAATCGTTCTGTTTAACGCTCTCTTTTAAACTTCCAGCAAAACGCATGCCGCAGTTTTAGCTTCGGCGCTGGCCGTTTGCTGGAGTTAAGACTGCACACCGTCCAGCTGCTTCTCGTCAGTGATGCATTCTTTCAACCCGAAGACAGTCGCCCTTAGTTCGCACTACTTCGACAGACACGCAATTATTCCTTTTAGAGTCGTTCCTCCGGTGCCGCAGCGAACGCAGCCAGAGCCGCTTGTACGAATGCAGGAATGTCATCGGGCTTGCGACTTGTAGTCAAGTTGCCCGTCCTGCACGACCTCGCGATTCGTCCAGGTCCCGCCTGCGTTGTTGATATCGGTTTTTAACGACGGCCACGATGTCAGCGTGCGGCCGCGTACCACGTCGGCCTCAACCAGCATCCAAGGGCCGTGACAAATCGCCGCAATGGGCTTGCCACCATCGAAAATCGTCCTCACAAAGCTCACCGCGTCAGCGTTGGTGCGCAATTCGTCCGGGTTCGCGACGCCGCCGGGCAACAACAGCCCATCGAAATCGTTGGGATCGGCGCTGTTGAGCGGCCTGTCGACCTTGAAGGTGTCGCCTTTTTCCCTGTGTTTCATCGCCTGAACCGTGTTCGCCGCAGGCGAAATCGGGATCGTCCTCGCGCCCGCCTTTTCAAACGCCTTTCGCGGCTCTGTCAATTCCGATTGCTCTACGCCATCGGTCAATAGAATTGCTATCCTCTTCCCTTCGAGCGGTTTAGACTTTCCCGTTGTCCTCAACTTTGAAAAGTGTGGGTCTCCATCCGGATTACGATGCTCGATAATCTCGCCCGCCAATCGGCGCCTAGCGCCGACTGGAGACATCGTCACCTCGGCCAACACGGCGCGCAGTCTCTTGCGCCTTTTCGAGATCGGCTCGCTCGGGACCGTCTAGAGCGTCCCGGGCTTCTTTGGCAGCGCGCTCCACTCGCCCGGACTTCTCGAATTCCTGGACCCCCTTATCGTATTCGCGCGCGGCCTGCAGGCCGGCCGCGTCGCCTTCTTGCGACAATTCCTTTTCCGCTTCGTGCCAATGATCCTCCGCGGTCCCCTCCGGCCGTCCCTGTCGTTCCCAGATCAGATAAGCGCGCAGACGCACACGTTGTACGTAGTCATCCATTATCGTTCCCTCCTTTTTTCATTCCCCTGTTTTATGTACCCCATCTTCTCTTCGTGCTGACGGATTCTTTCATCGTGATCGCCGGCAGCCACTCATGATGTTGAGCCACCTTTCTAGTCACCTTCTTTGATGTTCAGCGCCCTCCTGTCTTGAGCATTCTCTTCCCGGTCATGACATCGGACGCCGCTTGCTTACTTCAGAACGGTCTAGACTCCTGATGGCTGAGGCCATAAACCGTTGGTGCAAACACTTTTAGTCGCGGGATCGTCAGTCGGAACGACGTCAAGACAACGACAACGCCGTGTCGACTGATGGAGTCACCCTGACGGGAATCGATTTGGCCGCCGGAACTTTACTGCGCTCGGCATGATGCCACAACGGAATAAGTAGATTCGCTTCGGGAAAGTATGTTGCCACGCAGCCTTCGGGAATGTCATACGTCACGATCCGCAGGCCTTTCAGTTCTCGCTTGATTCCATCGTCGGTAGCCGTGGTGACCACGACCATCTGACTTTCTGCCAGACCGAACCTCGCGATATCGTTTCGATGCATGAGTATCACGCTGCGAGTGCCGCGAATTCCTCGAAGCCGATCGTCATAGCCGTAGATCGTTGTATTGAATTGGTCGTTGCTCCGAAGTGTGATCATCCGGACCACATCGTCTGCCTCACGAGTATCGGCATCCTGGCGGAGGCTTTTAGGGCAAATGAGATTGGCCTTGCCGGTTGCGGTTTTCCATTTGCGCTGCCGTGCGGGAATTTGCCGTTGGAATCCCTGCGGTTGCCACATGCGCCGGTTAAAGTCTGCGAAATTTTCCGGATAGGTGGTTTCAATCGATTCACGGATCTTTCCGTAGTCCGCGATCCAAGCGTCCCAGTCTACTTTTGGATTCGGAGTAAGGGTCGCCTTAGCAATTTCCGCCACTATTCGCGTCTCGGATAGCAGATGCTCGCTCGCGGGTTTCTGAAATCCCCGAGACGCGTGAAAAAAGCCGGTGCTGTCTTCCGTTGAAAGTGCTTGCCGGCCGGACGCTTGCCAATCGATCTCGGTTCGTCCCAGGCAAGGCAGCACGTAAGACACTTCACCATGGACCAGGTGGCTGCGGTTAAGCTTGGTCGAAATCGCAACGGTCAGGCGCAGCTTGCGCCACGCGGTCTCCATTTTTTCCGTCTCAGGAATTGCTCTGACGAAGTTTCCGCCCAACATGAGGAAAGCGGCTACGCTGCCCGCGACGATCCCCTCGCAGGCTTCGACAGTATTCATCCCCTTGTCGCGCGGAGGTTCGAAACCGAATTGCGCGGCCAGGAGGTCGAGCGGAACCAATTCCGGTTTTTCCGTAATTCCGACTGTTCGCTGGCCTTGAACGTTCGAATGGCCGCGGACGGGACAAATCCCGGCTCCGGGCTTGCCGATGTTTCCGCGTAGAAGCAGGAGATTAACCAGCATCTGGACCGCTTCCACTCCGGCCCGGTGTTGTGTCAATCCCATGCCGTAAACAGCAATGACACTTTTAGCTCGCGCATAAACAGCGGTCGCCGCTTCGATAGCTTCGCGGCCGAGTCCCGATTCGCGCTCGAGCAGCGGCCATGAATAATTTCGAGCGGTGTTGGCAAACTCCGTGAAGCCATGGACGTGCTGTTCGATAAATTCCTGATCGAGCACGGAAGGGTGTCTATCGCGACGGTTCTTGTCGTCTGTCTCGATCAGACACTTGCACATACCCATAATTGCGGCGATATCACCGCCCGCTTTTAACTGATGGTACTGGCTACTTATCTTCGTGGAAGAACCGGTCAACATCTGGACCGGCGATTGCGGATTAGTGAATCGTTCCAGACCGCGCTCGCGCAGCGGGTTGAAGGTTATGATTTGAGCGCCCCGTCGGACGGCATCTTGTAACTGATGCATCATCCGCGGGCTGTTACTGCCGACGTTTTGGCCGAAGAACAGGATGCAATCGGTTTTGTCGAAGTCGTCGAGGGCGACTGTCCCTACAGGCACTCCAATACTCTCGGGTAGAGCCACGGACGTGCTCTCATGACACATATTAGACGAGTCAGGGAGATTGTTGTGACCGTAAAGACGAGCGGTTAACGCATACAGATAGGAAGCCTCAAGCGAGGCCCGCCCTGAGGTATAAAATACCACGGACTTCGGATCAGAGGCCTGAAGTCGCTGCCCGATATCGCGGAAAGCCTCCTTCCACTGGACAGGCACGTACTTGTCGCTCTCCTTGTCCCATCGAAGTGGGTGAGTCAGACGTCCTTGTCTCTCCAATTGATGGTCGGTCCATGTAAGCAGTTCGCTGACCGTGTGATTTGCAAAAAAGTCCGGTGTCGCTCGATGAGCGTCAATCTCCCATGCGGTGGCCTTTGCGCCATTCTCGCAGAATTCCAAAGGCCGCGACTTCGGTTTGGCCCATGCGCAACTAACACATGCGAAACCATGGCTTTTATTCTGGTGCAGCAGAAGGCGCGTGCCGCTCAGAGGAACGTGCTCGCGAGCCAGAACTCCGGCAACCGCTTTCGCAGAACCCCAGCCGCCGGCCGGCCCCTGGTAAGGAGAGACACGAACTCTGCGCTTGTTGTCCCTCACTCTGCTGGCAACAAACCCGGCTCCCAACGCGAACAGGGTTCCGAGGAACAGAGTACCTGCTGGATAAGGGAAGCGGAGGGTCGTGAAATCGAGAGTTTTCGACATTGAGCAGGAATTCTTTTCAAAGCTTTTGGATTTTCTCGCCGATATTCGCTGAGAAAGGGGTTCGCTGAATAGGGGAGCAACAAATGCGCCATCTTCTGACACTCTGAGAGCGGAATTGTTTTGCTTAAAACAAGTGCGCAGGAAGTTGTCGAGGTCGAATCGTTCGGTTCGGGGAAGAGACGGGCGCGTTCCTTGCTCTCCTTTGGCGACGGGAAGATTTCACTGTGGAATATCCATGCAGATCATCTGGGCCGAGAGGTTTGAGTCCGTCGTCCGACGCGGTTGTCGCCGCCAAAATGGCGCATCTGCGGCATGTCTAATGATCGTCAGGTGGGAATCACTCGCGACCTCGCCGCCAAAGGCTTCGTTTACCGCGACCCATCAGGCGCGATTATTAACGACCGCGATGAGGTCGCGCGAATCAACTCTATCGCCCTTTCACGACACCTTCTGAGCACCGTCGGCATTAACGTCGTCGTGGTCGGCGCGCCATCGATCGATTGAGCGTTTCCCCCACCAGCTTTCCAGGCCTCGCTTCGCTTTCAAGCTGATCGAACGTGCACTGTTCCGGGGCCTTGTCGGGACGAAAGCGGATGAGCCGCGTACCATGCCGAAAGCGATTCGCGGTGACCTGATCGTAACGGACTTCGGCCACCAACTCGGGGCGAAGCGGCTGCCATTGCGCGCTGCGTTCGCTACTCCATCGGCTCGGGCCGCCGGGTGCGTTGCCGGTGAAACCTGGTTCGGCGATCATCGCCTCGAGGCGTCGAGTAAGCGCCCTTCGATCGGTACTGCCAAATGCCGAAGTAAACCCGACGTGGTCCAGCTTGCGGTCCTTGTCATACAGGCCGAGCAGCAATGATCCGACGAGCCGGGTATTCTGTTCATAGCGGAAACCGCCGACCACGCAATCCGCTGTGCGCAGCCGCTTGAACTTCAAGGTCGCGCGTTCGCCGGGATGGTAGCGGTCGTCCAAACGTTTGGCGACAACTCCATCGAGCGCGCCGCCGGCATCATCCAACCATCGCCGCGCTTCGCGATACTCGCGCGTGTAAGCAGTTAGTTTCAACGCGGCTTCGCAGTTCGCGGAATGGACAAAGTCCTCAAGCGCGGCACGGCGATCTGTCAAAGGCGCGTCGAGCAGGCTCTCTTCATCGGGAGTCATCAGGCAGTCGAACAGGATGAAGATGGCCGGGGTTTCCGAGGCCAGTTTGCGCACTCGACTTTCGGCAGGATGCAAACGCGCCTGCAATGCGTCGAACGACAGACTGTCATCGACAGGGATAGCCAGTTCGCCATCGACGACGAACGATTCGGGAGCAATCGAGCCTAGCATCGCTACAATCTCGGGAAAGTAACGCGACAACGTCTTGCCTGACTTCGCCCTGAGTTCGACCTCGCCGTCGGCGCGAAACGCCAGGCATCGAAAGCCGTCCCATTTCGGCTCGAACTGCCAGCCCGGCTCCCGCGGCAGATCGTCTACCAGCCGCGCTTCCATCGGACGCGTATCGAGCGGCACGGGCAACGCGGCTAAGCTTCCGCTCTTGGGTTTTCTAGCAGTGCGCGGCAAGGTTCACGCCGCCTTGAGTTTGTTCAACCGTTCGATGGCCGGCGTCAGAGGGCGTTCGGCCTGGCAGTAATCTCGCCACGCTGTGCCTTTGGCGATCAGGCCGGGTATCGTTCGAATGTTAAACCGCAGCGGATCCAGGCTCGATCGTACTTGCGTCCACGACAATGGCATCGACGCCGGCACGCCGTCGCGAGCGCGCGGTGAGAATGGCGCAACTGCCGTCGCCATATGATCATTGCGTAGATAATCGAGGTAGATTTTACCCGGGCGCGCCTTCTTGGTCATATTGATGAGATAGCGATTCGGACTATCCGCGGCCATCTGCATACATAGTTCGCGCGCGAAAGCTTTAGCCGCTGGCCACTCAAGGCGTTCTTGCTTGACGTAGGCGAGCGGCGTGACCACATGCAAACCCTTGCCGCCCGTGGTTTTGCAAAAGCCGATGAGACCGAGCGACTTCAATCGCTCTTGCAGTTCCCGCGCGCCCGCGACGACTGCTGCGAACCCTACGTCCGGGGCCGGATCGAGATCGAAAACGAGGCGGCCCGGCAGCTCTGGCTGACCCGGTTGGCAGTTCCACGGATGTACCTCCAGACCGGCCATTTGGGCGACCGCGACCAGCGCCTCTTGGCGTTCGATCAGCAGATAAGGCTCAGCGACGCCCAATACCTTGATTGCACCGAAGAGCTTCGACGAGCCCGGCATCGGATGACGCTGAAAAAAATGTTGACCGCCAATACCGTCGGGCGCGCGAACCAGCGAGCACGGCCGTCCCTTTAAGTGGTCGAGCATGTACGGCGCGACTGCTTCGTAGTAGCGCGCCAGGTCGAGCTTCGTGATCGGGCGGTCGTCACCGTCGTTGGGCCAGAGCGCCTTGTCCGGCTTGGAAATCGACACGCCCATCACGAATACGTCGCCGCCGCTGCTCGCGGGCTTTAGCGATCTGCCCCGCCCCGCCCTGCCCACCTTTTCAGGCCCTCGCATCGTGTCAGGCGCCGCGTCTGTTCGGGAAGCATTAACCTGGGAACTATCTATGGCATCGGCCCCGTTTCGCTTTTTCGCTTTGAGGATGAAAGCCGTAGGACCGGGGCCCTTGCCTACGGCGATCTCTGCCATCTTACGCCCTGATGCGACCGAGCGGTCCTCGGCCAGTAGTGCGTCGTTGTCGCCCGCGCGCGCGAACTCGTCACGATGTTTGATCAGCAGCCAGTTGTTCCGCGTACCGCCAGCTCGATTACGTTTCATACGCACGAGCACCCAACTGCCGTGTAGCCGCGCGCCATCGAGGCTGAACTTCAGATTGCCATTTTTGAGCGCCGCCTGCGGCGTGCAGGATTCTTCTTCCGGCCTCCAATAACCGCGATCCCATAGCTGCACGACGCCCCCACCATACTGGCCCTTCGGGATGATGCCCTCGAAGTCGCCATATTCGAGCGGGTGATCCTCGACCTCGACCGCCAGCCGCTTATCATGCGGGTCGAGCGAGGGCCCTCGCGTTATGGCCCACGACTTCAAAACTCCATCGATTTCGAGCCGGAAATCATAGTGTAAACGCGAAGCCGCGTGCTTCTGAATTATGTAACGCAATCGATTCGAAGAAGCAGGCCTCCCCTCGCCGCTCGGTTCCGCAGTTTTGCTGAAATCGCGCTTGGCGCGGTAATTTGCGAGTCTTTCGTTACTCACGGCAACATCATTTAGTCAGGGGCTAACGCCAGCGGAGCTCCGTGTGCGCGTCTTGGCGGCTTTTTTGCCAGCCGCACTGCGTTCCTTTTTCGTTCGCCGCGATGCACTGGAGTGCGCTTGTTTAGCTAATGCCTTTGACGAGGCTGAAGTGCGCGGCTCTTTTTTTAGTGCGCGCAGTGTCGCGCGCGACCGTTTGGCGGAGGTCTTGCCTGGATGGCGGCTGTTTTCGGAATCTTTTTTGGCTCTCTCGCGCGTGCTCGCATTGGTTCTAGAAGGCTTGGGCTGACCCAACTTTACTCCAGCGCGGCGGGCTTTGGACAACCCGATTGCTATCGCCTGCTTAGCGGAGCGAGCGCCATGCTTGCCCTCCCGGACGTGATGAATCTCTTCGCGCACGAACTCGCCTGCCTGGGTGGATGCAGACTTACCTTCTTCCGCATCCTCACGCGCCCTTCTTAAAGTCTCTTTTTCAGGCATTTTTCCTGGTCCTCTGGATTTTGAAATTGACGGTCGACATCGCCGCAACTCTAATGCCACCGCTTCGCTTGCGATTGCAAAGTGCTGTTGGTTAAGGAGGACACTAGTTTTCAGCGCTCTCAGATATTTGCGATGCAATAACCGCCATATCTCTTTGTAAGAATTCTTTCAAAGCCAGGATTTCAGGTAATGTTTATAGGCTTTGCACGTGAACGCACGTCGGAATGAATCTTGCCATGTGGTATCGAGAACAGGAGCGTTTTCGAATAATCCCCGACCGAAAGGAAAGGAACAAACCAGAACTTTATGAATAAACGCGTCAAACAAACGAATCATGAGAAAGAGCGGAAGCGCACGGACGAAAGAACGAACAAGAGCAGTCAGCCCGCTCAAGAGATCGCGGACGATGAAGTCGAAATTGCAGAGACCGGTGGCAAACCTGGATCGGGCAGCGAGCCTATTGGGACAAAAGATCCTAAGAAGAAGGCGTGACGGTTAACCGCAGGCCGGCGTGGCGTCCGGCCCCGAGACCGTTCGCCGGCTGTTAGTGTTCATCCACCGCTGCCGGTCAAAACCTTAGGTCCGGACCGTCGTTCGCCTGATCAGTTCCAGAGTTCCTCCGGATCACCTGTCCCCAGAGTCTTTGGGAGTCTCAATCACAACGGTTACATCTGGCGTCTCCGTAAGGCAATCCCTCGCGTCGTTTTTAATTGGGCGATCCCTTTTTGGCCCGGTCGAGGGTTAGTCTCTGGCGTGTTCGTCTGCTGAATTGGTTTATCTCAGCAAAACCGCTGGCGCGCTTCCCAGAGGGAGAGACGCAAAATAAATGCCGCTTCAGGCTCTCCCGTCCCGAGTCTGCCGTCATCTTTAGCGGGATTATGTTGAGCGGGATGCGTCAACCCGAGGCTTGGTGGCGTCGGCCTCGCTCTGCGGCAGATTATCCCTGGTAGCGCCTTGTGCGAGCCGTGGCCGACCGTCCGGGATGATGATGAGGAGCAATGGCGAGCAGGAATCAGAAGTGTTCGGGTCGGGAACGCGAACTCGATTCCTTCGTGCGCAAAACGGCTGACCATTCCGAGATTAACCTGTTGCTGGATAGGTAATCCGGATCCAGCACAAAATAGACGACCTCGAAATTGAGCGAGGAGTCTGCAAACTCTTTGAAGTGCGCTCGATCGAAGCGGGTCGTGTCCACGTCCTCAATCAGCCCGCGGACCATCGAAGGAATGGCCGCAAGCTTTGCCGCCGGCGTATCGTAGGTGACTCCGAAGCCGAACAGGATGCGGCGCTCGAACGGTCTCTTATAATTGTGGATGCGGCACTTCAACAGATCGCTATTCGAAAGGACGATTTCCTCTCCAGACAGACTGCGCACCCTGGTGCTCTTTACGCCAAGATGTTCGACCGTACCGGCCAGATCATCGATCACGATGAAATGGCCCACCGCAAATGGCTTATCGATCAGGATCGAGAGGGACGCGAACAGATCGCCCAGGATATTCTGTAGCGCCAGCGCAACTGCGACGCCGCCAATACCCAGGCCGGCTACAAGGGCCGTAATGTTGAGCTGCAGGCTGCTCATCATCAGCAGTGCTACGAGTGACCAAAGAAAGACCCGGGTGATGAAATTCAGGGCCCCCGCCGCTGTGGCTAGTCCCGGATCTTCTTCCTGACGCCGATGCAGGGCATGCTCGATAGCGTAGCCGGTGATCAAATTCCCCCACAGCCCGATTTGGACTAGAATCGCGAGCGCCACCGCCATACCCACTATTCGAACTTCGTTCCGGGTCAGACTCAGCGCCAGCGAACCCGCGTACAAAGCGAGAATAAACAGCACAAAACCCTGAGTGTGCCCGATCAGCGCAACGACCAGATCGTCCAGTTTACTGCTTGTACGCGCGGCGACTTTGCCGAGCGTGCGTCTCAAGACGCCGCGGATCGCCATCAATGTCGCGAACGTGAGCACCGCGATGAGCACGAATGCGATCCATGCGCCCGCGGTCGTCCCGTAGATCTTGCGGTCGAAGAATTGGGGAAGAAACGACGTCCAGGTCGAAAAACGCTTCAAGTCCATCAGATCACTCCGTGGATGCAAACGAAAGAAGGCTCCGAAACCGATCGGAAAGGCGGACAACCGGCGGGAAATGAGAATGAAGAACTTTTCTGAGTCTAGAACGCGCGCGGCGCCGGCGACAACCGCTCGGAATACCCGCTCGCGGAGGGTCCGAACGCAGTGATCACGATTATCATCGAGACTGTAGTAGTCCGCACCAAAGGAGCGATAACAATGAGCGTCCCCATCGCGCTCCAAGCTGCGTCGCGATCGCGGACACCTGATTCCCAGGAGCAGCCGAAGCTCGCCCCGGATGGCGCTTCAGCTAAGGTGCGGTCCTGATCCTTGTGCTGCCTCGAGCACCGCCGTACGCCATTCGAGCTTGACCGGTAGAATCGGAGGCATTGGAGCATCCTCGGGCTCGGGCGTCGGCGCCGCCAGCGAATAATTCCTCTCGGCCGGCGAGGCTTTGCGCATGAATAGATTGTAGATCAGCCATTGCGCGCGATGGCGCTTGCCGCGAAGCGGAAAGCGGCCCGCGATGGAGGATGCCGAATAGAAACTCCCATAAGCGTCGCCACGACCGACGCGGAGCTCGTCGGCCGACATCTGCGCCGGCCGGTAAACGACGTGTCCTTGATCGTACATCGACCAGTCGAAGGAAACGATGCGGTTCGCCTTCTTCATCTCATACCAGGTGAGCGTGCCCGGATAGGGCGTCAGCGCTGAATAGGCACAGGCGTCGAATTTGGCGTTGATGTTGAAATTGACGGTTTCGTCGAAGACCGAGGAGTCGTCGCCGTCGAAGCCAAACATGAACAGCCCGAACACCATAATCCCGTAAGAGTGCACCTTCTCCAGCAGGGCGGCGAAGGTCTCCGGCCGATTGACATGCTTGTGTACGCTTTTGAGCGTCGCGCGCGAGATCGACTCAAAGCCAATGCTCAGCATAGTGCAGCCGCTTTCGGCCGCCAGCTCGAGCATGCGGTCGTCCTGCGCAAGTTTTGAGGTAACTCCAGCCTGCCATTGGATGCCGCGTCCCTTCAACGCGCGCATCACCTCCTTGGGCCGCTCCGGCGTACCGAAAAAGTCCGCGTCGTTGATCGAGATGGTGCGCGCGCCACAGTTCTCCATCTCGTGAATCACCTCGTCGACCGGCCGATAGCGGAACTTGAGCCCGTTCATCAGCGGTTCGGCGCAAAAGGTGCATCCCTGATGGCAGCCGCGCGAAGTCTGGACGAAAGTGCGATTCACGTAGCGGTTCTTCTTCAACAGATCGTAGCGCGGCATCGGCATCCCGATCATCGGATGCAAACTTTCCGCCTTATAGGTTCCGCGCATCGATCCGTGCTTGAGATCGTCGAGCAGTTTGCCGATAACCAGCTCGACCTCGCCAACAACGACCGCATCGCAATGCTTCAATGCTTCCCGCGGCATGAAGCTCGGATGCACACCGCCCATCACGACCGGCACCCCTCTGGTGCGGAATTGGTCGGCGATCTCGTAGCCGCGATTGACGTAACTCGTCATCGCCGAAATCCCCACCAGGTCGGCCTTCAAATCGAAATCGATCGTCTCGATGTTTTCGTCCGTCAGCACCACCTCGTACTGGTCGCGTGGAATCGAGGCGGCAACTGCGAGCAAGCCTGCGAGCGGCGAGTACAATGCTCGATTCAGGTACAACGGGCGGGTCGTAAGCGAATCGGTTTTTGGATTGATGAGGTGAATGACGCGGGTGCGCATCGAATTCTCCTATTCCCCCCGGTTACATGCAATCCAACGATATCGTCAGGCAATATCGTCAGGAAGATTTCTCCTGAGATGAGGTGTCAGCCGAGAATCCGCGGCTCTCCCCTTAAGGCTGACAGCAGGCGAGAATTTTTGCGAGTGGTAAAAGCTCGAAGCCGGGAGAGCCTCTCGGACAGTTTCATCCATGGCATCCTTGAGCGGGCGTGAATATGAACATATCTATTGAAGCGGGAGAGGAGATTTATGACAGGCAAACTGGAAGGCAAAGTCGCAATCGTCACTGCGGGAGGCTCGGGCATCGGTGCGGCAACCGCGCGCCGCTTCGCGCGCGAGAAAGCGTCGGTGGTGGTCGCGGATTTGAGCGGAACGCGCGCCTCGGCCGTCGCTGGCGTGATCGCGCAGGAGGGCGGTAATGCGCAATGGCTCAAGATGGACGCGTCCGATCCGGAAGGCGTGCAGGCGGCTATCCGGCTGGCCATGGACAACTGGGGCCGGCTCGACGTGATGTTCAACAATGCGGGGATGGGAACGGTCGAGACGCTCGAAGCGATGGCGCTGGAGACCTGGAACCGGACGCTCGCGGTTACGCTCACCAGCGCGTTCCTGGGCATCAAGTATAGCTTGCCGATCATGCGCGAACAGGGCGGCGGATCAATCGTCAATACTGCCTCAATCTCGGGCACGGCCGGCGACTATGGGATGTCGGCTTACAACGCGGCCAAGGCCGGCGTCATCAACCTCGGGCGAGGGGCGGCGCTGGAAAATGCGAAATACGGAATCCGCATCAATTGCGTATGTCCGGGCGCGATCAATACCCGCGTATCGCAAGTGTTGGGCGGCAACGACGTCGAGGGGTTCAAGCGCAGGCTCGCGCAAAATCCCGTCGGCCGGATTGGCGAGCCCGAGGAGATCGCCAACGCCGTATGTTTCCTGGCCTCCGACGAAGCGTCGTTCATTACGGGAGCGACGATCGTGGTCGACGGGGGCCTGACCGCACACACCGGGCTGCCGCCCTTCATTTAGCTCCCCAAAGCTTGGTTGATTCAGAAATAAGGGCGAGTCCGCAGGTCGTTTGTGCCGGTCGGTTCAAGATAATTGAAAAACTTACTATTCTACCGTTCAGCATAAGGGTTGGTCCGAGGGAAATCATTAACGACTTTGGCTATTAAACGCAGCGACGTGGCCGAGGACCGGTATCTTGCTAATGGTACGCTCCTTGCTGATTAGGCAAGCGACTCGAAAATTAGCTAAGGGCGCCCGCGGGCCAGAGTTCTGGCAGAGTCTGAGTCTGCACAACGGACGACATCCAATTGAAATCGCCTCGTCAGCTCCCCGGCCACGCCTGTTTCGGTCTTCATCCCGGGTCGCTGGTTCCTAAGATAGCCCTGTTCTGCGGCCTGGCATTTTTGGTGACGACCACAGGCGGATGCTTTATGGCCGCGTTCGCACTGGCGCCGGTGGCTGTGCAATTGGTCAAAGCGGCCGGCAGGGGTATCTCGTCGGCTTCAAAATCCACGAAAACCGTCGCAGCCGACGACAGTGAGGTCTGCGACTTGGGCGGCCGCCAATTTCCTCCGCTGATTGAGCTTCGAACCGACAAGATGGGGACGACCCTGTATCGTCCGTTCACCCCCAGCGTCGTGCAATCCGACCCGGAAATGGCTGCGATTGTAGGCCGCTCAGGGAATAGCGGATGGAAGTTGGCGGGCAAGTTCACCACGATGAATTTCCAGCCGCCGCTTCGATACGTTTTGCTTCCCAGCTCCGTCACCTACCTTGCTTATGCGCCTGCCGAGCCTCGCGATCCGGCGGAACACCTTCAACTCGAAGCTCTCAACCAAGATTTTGGGCAGAACACGGGAACTTTCGATTGGAACGACCGCTCCTACCGCTATGCGACCGCCCATCAACTGCCGTGCGCTCCTCCTCCTGCAGCTACCGCCCGTCGAGAATGAACCCTTACGCGGGCTGACCTATTTTCAAAGGACTGGGCTTCCCTCATAGCGCGATTCCTAATATAAGGAATGTCGCTATTGCATGCATTTAGATGCTTAATGCATGTTTGAGGGAAAATCGCATGACCCAGCACTATGAAACATATATACGAGCGCCATTTAAAGCTTCAGGACTTCATGCAACCATATCACGGCCAATCAACGGTTTCCTGCCGTTCCTCCTGACTCTGACCACGATCATAGCCGGCCTCCTGCTACCGGGGATCGCGCGGGCGCAATCGGACCAATCGATTTATGCCGACGCGCTGGCCAACGGATGGCAGAACTGGAGCTGGGCGACCGTTAACCTGAGCAACACCCAGCCGGTACAGGCGGGCAGTGATTCGATCAGTGTCAACGCCACCGCTTACCAGGCGCTATACCTGCATCAGACCGCGTTCGATAGCAGCCTCTACAGCAACCTGGTCTTCTGGATTAACGGCGGCCCAACCGGTGGTCAGTTGTTGCAGGTGCAGGCGACGCTGAGCGGCACCGCGCAGGCTGTGGTGACCCTGCCCGCGCTGGCCGCGAACACCTGGCAGCAGGTCAGCATCCCGCTTTCCTCGCTCGGCGTGCAGAGCAAACCCGACTTCGACGGTTTCTGGATCCAGGACCGCAGCGGCACCACCCAGCCGGCGTTCTACGTGGACACGATCTCGCTAAAGGCGGTCGCCGTGCCATCGGTTGTCAACATCACTGTCGATACAACGCAGACCGGGCGCATGGTGGACGCGCGGATGTTCGGAGTCAACGCGGCGGTGTGGGATGGAGTCTTCGATACCGCGACCACCATCGGTTTGTTGGACGAGATGGGCAACCAGGCGTTGCGCTTCCCTGGCGGATCGCTGTCTGACGATTATCACTGGGCGACCAACACGACCGACAGCAATACCTGGCAATGGTCAACCTCGTTCGCCCAGTTTGCGCAGGTGGCGACCGTGACCGGCGCGCAGGTCTTCACCACAGTCAATTACGGATCGGGCACACCGGCCGAGGCCGCGGCCTGGGTGCAATCGGCAAACGTCACCAATCATTTCGGATTCAAGTACTGGGAGATCGGCAACGAGAACTATGGCTCCTGGGAAACGGACAACAACGTTCGTCCGCACGATCCCTACACCTACGCCCAGCGCTTCAAGGATTACTACACGCAGATGAAGGCGGTCGATCCGACGATCAAAATAGGCGCCGTCGCGATTACCGGCGAGGACACCTACGCGAACTACACCGATCATCCTGCGCTCAATCCTCGCACCGGCCAGCAGCACAATGGCTGGACGCCCGTGATGCTCGCGACCTTGCGCAGCCTCGGCGTCACTCCGGATTTCCTGATTTATCATCGCTACCCGGAGGCGCCGGGCGCGGAATCCGATCAGGGCCTGCTGACCTCTTCGGGAACATGGAGCACCGATGCGGTCGACCTGCGGCAGCAGTTGACCGATTATCTGGGTGGCGCCGCCGCAGGCGTGGAACTGGATTGCACGGAAAACAATTCCGTCTATTCTAATCCCGGCAAGCAGACGACGAGCCTGGTCAACGGGCTGTTCGTGGCGGACAGCGAGTGCGCCGCGATGAGCACCGAGTTCAATGCGGTCATGCGATGGGATTTGCGCAACGGCCAGGAAACCGGCAACAACAATTCCTCCGCCCTCTATGGTTGGCGCCTGTATGGCGACTACGGCGAAGTCGATAGCGCCGATCCTGCCGGGCCCGCCGATCGCTACCCGACGTTCTATGTCGCGAAGCTGCTGCAAAACTTCGCGCGCGGCGGGGATCACATGCTCCCGGCCTCCAGCGACTATCAGCTCTTGTCCGTTTGCGCCTCCAAGGGGAGCGACGGCAAGCTCGCGCTACTGGTGATTAACAAGAATGCGAGTTCTGCGCTCAACGCGAACATTACGATCAGCGGCGCGGTTCCGTCGAGCACGGGCAATCTCTACTCGTATGGAATTTCGCAGGACAATGCCGCCAGGACCGGGAATGGATCGGCTGACGTAAGCGTCAGTCCGGTGAGCGGGTTGGCGGCGAATTTCTCGCGCAGCTTCCCGCCCTATTCGGCTTCGGTAATCTCTTTCGACGCGGCCGCGTCGCCTTCGCCAACTCCGACAGCGACCAGCACGCCAACGCCTGCACCCACGCCGACCTCAACGCCGACTCCGGCGCCCACCAGCACGCCCACGCCCAAGCCCACGCCGACACCAACTCCGACTCCGACGGCGATCGGCTCGGTCAAGCCGTCGAGCCTGAATTTCGGCAGACATGCGGTCGGCACCACCAGCTCGGCCAAGACAGTAACGCTCAGCAACACGGGGAAAGCGACGCTCAGTATCACGGGAATCACGGTCACTGCGGCCTTCACCCAGAACAACGCGTGCGGCGGCTCCGTTCTGGCGGGGAAGAGTTGCGCGATTTCGGTCCGCTTCAAGCCCACGGTCAAAGGCTCTGTTACTGGCTCTCTGACAATCAACAGCAACGCGTCCAATGGACCCCAGGTCGTCAGTCTGAGTGGAACCGGCACCTGACCCTCTTTTAGCTCTCAAGAAAAATAGACCGGCCGGCTGAATCAGCCGGCCGGTGTGCTTCATAGCGTAAGAAGTACGCCAGAATGTGAACTTCCGCGGCTGCGGGTCGCGCAAAATAAGTCGCTGGACTTTTCAACGCTTTCGGAGTTTTTAGTAGGAACGCCGGCGGCGCGGCGCAACACGGAGAATTCGCTTATGCATAACTTCACACCGCTCGCCTCTCTGCTCGGTGGCATGCTGATCGGCCTGAGCGCGTCGGCGATGCTTTTGCTCGACGGCAAGATCGCCGGTATCAGCGGAATCCTGGCCGGCGTACTGAAGCCGGTCAAAGGCGACACGCTCTGGCGTCTCTGTTTCCTGGTGGGCCTGCTCGCGGGCGGCTTGCTGCTCAGAAAAATGTTGCCCATCGCATTCGACTTCGGCCTCGTTCGACCTTTCCCTCTGCTGGCCCTCGCGGGTTTGCTGGTCGGATTCGGGACCCGGCTGGGCAGCGGATGCACCAGCGGTCACGGCATCTGCGGGATGAGCCGGCTTTCGCCGCGCTCGCTGGTCGCGACGGCGATTTTCATGTTCACCGGAGCCCTCGTGGTGTACTTGCTAAACCACCTGGCGGGAGGTTCCCTATGAAAGCGCTGCTGACCTCCTTCATCTCGGGAGTGGTATTTGCGCTGGGCCTGGGAATCTCCGGCATGACGCGTCCGATAAAGGTCATCGGCTTCCTGGATTTTTTCGGCGCCTGGGACGCAAGCCTCGCCTTCGTGATGATCGGCGCGATCGCCGTTTACTTCGTGGCCTACCACTGGAGCAGAAAAATGCCATCGCCATTGTTGGCGGCGGACTTCTCTCTACCGAGACGCGGCGACCTTGATGCGAATCTGACCCTGGGTGCGGCGATTTTCGGCGCAGGCTGGGGACTCGGCGGCTTTTGTCCCGGCCCCGCGCTGACCTCGCTGGCTTCCAGGGCGCCAGCCGTTCTGATCTTTGTCGCCGCGATGGTGGTTGGGATGTACGCGCACACCTGGCTCACCGAATTACGCGCGACAACTTCGGACTGGGCGGCGTCGTCGTCGAAAAGCATCCTGGATGCGTAAAGCCGAGCCATCCGCGTGAAAGTTCAGGAGGCCGTGAGATGAGTATGAAACAAGTAGCGGCACTGCTGGCGCAAATCACGCTGAGTTTGGCCATTGGCGGCGCCGCGTTTGCGCAACTCCCCTCGCTGGCTCCCACGGCCGCTCAGATCAATCGGGAGGCGAGCGCCGCGCTGAGAGACCTCTACTCGCACAACGAGGCGGCGAAGGCCCTCGGCGCGAAGGCCAAGGCCGTTCTGGTCTTTCCGGATATAAAAAAAGGCGCCTTCATAGTCGGTGCGCAATACGGATATGGGGCACTCCTGAAAGGCTCGCGGACCGCCGGCTACTATCGGACGGCGGCGGCATCTTACGGGTTCCAGGCCGGGGTGAAGAAATTCGGCTATGCGCTGTTCTTCATGACCGATTCGGCGCTTGCGTACCTTGACAATAGTGGAGGCTGGGCGATTGGCACCGGGCCGAGCGTCGTCGTAGTCGACAAGGGCGCCGCGCGCTCGCTGACAACGACGAATTTACGATCGGATGTCTATGCCTTCGTGTTCGATCAGAAAGGCCTGATGGGCGGTATCGGCATCGAGGGATCGAAGATTACCAAAATTGCGCCGAGCGAATAGCGATCACGCCTGGCGGGATTGCTTCGCATCCTGTCTCAGTCTTCACGGCCTCAATACACTTCAGGCACTATGTTGTAGCGGCGGTTCCGTGGCTCGACATATCCATGAGGCTTCTGTCTCTTGGGAAGCTTTACAGGCTCCGCCTTGACATCTTTGTAAGGAATAAGACTCAGAAGATGTGAAATACAATTGAGCCGCGCGCGTCGTTTGTCGTCGGCGTTCACGATGAACCACGGAGCGAATGAGGTGTCTGTGGCGGTGAGCATCTCGTCCCTCGCCCGCGAATAGTCATACCAGCGCCGATGCGACTCGAGGTCCATCGGGCTCAGTTTCCAGATCTTGCGGCCATCGTTGATCCGGGCGATAAACCGGCGCGTTTGCTCATCCTGGCTCACCTCGAACCAGTATTTGATCAGGATGACTCCGGATTCGACCACCGCCCGCTCCCACTGCGGGCACATCTGGAAAAAACGCGCGACCTGCTGCTCCGTGCAGAAACCCATGACGCGCTCCACACCGGCCTGGTTGTACCAACTGCGATCGAAAATCACCACCTCGCCTGCCGCAGGCATATGCTCTATGTAACGCTGGACGTACATCTGCGTTTTTTCTCTTTCGGTCGGCGCCGGCAATGCCACAATTCTAAATACCCTGGGACTGACTCGTTTCGTAATACGCTTAATCACCCCGCCCTTCCCTGCTGCGTCGCGGCCCTCGAAGACGATTACAACTTTGAGTCCCTTATGCTTTACCCATATTTGGAGCTTGACGAGTTCAGCGTGAAGCTTCGCCAATTGGCTTTCGAACTCCTTGTTCTTGAGTTTCGCGGCCTTTACCTTGGGCGCCCGAGAGATCGGTTTCGGTTTGTCTTTTGAGTTTTTGCGCAAGCGAAACGTCCTCCGTCCGCCAGATTCCAGTTTAGTGAAGCGTCTTGTCAAATCGAGAACAGACCTTCGTTTCAACCACAAAGGGGCAGATTCGGCCTTTCCTTTCAGAATGTCGGCAAAGATATTGGACGGGCGCTCTTGCGGGGGGCCGAACACACGGCCGCTCAATCTTATCGATTTCGGACGCCGTCGAGATGACCGGCGGGGATCGCAAAGGACACCGCACGTTCGCGTCAGAACGATCGGACGGCTTTGCTCGCGCGCGAAGAATGACACGCTCCTCAAGGTCCGAGCGTATCGTCGCGACCAGGAGGACGATGTTCTGCCTGGGCCGGCCGACGAATTGGACATCGCTCGCTCGCTGGCGGAGATCGAGACCCACGCAAGCCTCATCGAGCAAGCCGAAGATCGTCTCAAACAGATTGATGACGCTCTCGGTCGCCCGGAACGCGCCCTCTATGGGATGTGTGAGGACTGTGGAGAAAAAATGCCGGCGCTCCGGCTCTCGGTGCTGCCTTTTGCCACACGCTGCGTTGATTGTCAGGAAACCCGCAACCAGACCCATCGCAGCGCAGGCGCTTTGCTGGAACCCTCCGACCGGCGGTGGTAGCCTCCCGTGGAAATGGCGGAGAGCAAAGATGCTAGTGATGGAGTCGACCGCAGACCGGGAGAGGAGTTGACAGTGCACGACCTTGAGCGGGAGATTGAGAGGGAAGAAGCTGAACACGAGAAGGTTTAGGAGCAGAATTGATGAAATCGATTACATGGTTCGGCGCTTTGCTCGCCCTATTGGGAATTCTAGGTCTGGCGATTCCTGCATTCACGACTTCGCAGACCAAGGACATTGCAAAGGTAGGGGATCTCAAAATCCAGAGCACGGAGCACTCCACGCACGTCATTCCCCAAGCTTTGAGCGTGGGCGCGATCGCCCTAGGCATCATTCTCATTGGCGCCGGGATATACGGAAAGCGCTGAAACCTGCGATCAATGCTTAGCGGCCCTCGCGACTTTGCCTGGCCGCCTTTATTTTCGGCTTTCCTTTTTCGAGTTCCCAGATAGCGAAAAGCGTCCCGTCGTCGCTCCAATTATAAGCGGTCCTTCCGCCGAAGACCTTCTTCAGCTCGTGCGCGATGCGGTGCGTCAGTTTTTGCGAGGTCGTCAACACCTCGAGCGCCTTCTCGTCCCTGGATTCGATCGCATCGATCGAGACTATCCGCCGCTCCGGCTGGGTCGCCATCGCCTGGCGGGCGACGTTCTCGATGCGGCTGCGAATGAGAGCGCGATTGGCGGCCAGCCCGGTTCCGCGGATAATTAACCGGCCCTGCCCTTCCTGATGGCTTACCTGGTCGCAGGCCGGGCAGAATCCCCATCGCCGCCGCTCCAGCAGCTCCTCGGTCAACTTATGGTCGTGGCGCCAGGTCTTGCGCAGAAACACGGCCCCGCAACGCGCACATACGGTCGGCTCCTTCGGTTGAGCTGTCTTGCGTACGACCTGGGGGCTCTTGTCGTCCCGGACGAAGCTTCGATTGAGGCTCCGAATCAGACCTCGCGATTTCCTGGTGAGATTGCCCGATGTCGATCCTGTTTTTCGCATAAGGTCCCTCTATAGGTAGCCGAGCTCTCTGGCTCTTTGGCGAAGCGCATCCCTGAAATCAGGATGCGCGATGGCGATAAGTCCTTCCGCCCTTTCCGGGCTCGATTTGCCGCGCATATCCGCAACCCCATACTCGGTAACGATGTATTGGGTATCGGCGCGGGGATCGGTGGCCGGTCCCTCGATCTGCGGGACGATCCGCGAAACCGTGCCGCCCGCGGCGGTCGAATAGGCGGCCAGAATCGATTTGCCTTCCCGGGAAAGCTGCGCGCCCCGCACAAAATCCAGTTGGCCGCCAGGAGCGCTGTACTGCTTGCCATTCACGGTTTCCGAATTGACCTCGCCATCCAGGCTGACCTGCAGGAAGGCATTGATGGAGACCACCCGGTCATTGCGGCCGATGACGTACGGATCATTTACGTAGTCGACCGGGTATACTTCCATGCTCGAGTTGTCATGGAGGAACTCGTAGAGCCTGGTATTGCCAGCCGCCAGCGTATAGACGTTCTTGCGTTTGTTGATGTTCTTGTACTTGTTGGATACCGCGCCCGACTGGATGAGCGCAGCCACCGACGTCGTCATCAGCTCGGTATGAAGGCCCAGGTCCTTATGATTTGTCAGCGCGTTGCACACGGCGTTCGGCACGCCGCCAACGCCGATCTGCAAGGTAGCGCGGTCGGGAACCAGTTCGACGATGTATTTGCTAATCGCGCGATCGAGGTCGCTCACAATACGAGACGGCAATTCGGTCAGCATGCTCTCATGCTCTACGATCGCCGCTGCCTCGGAGATGTGAACCGACGAGTCGCCAAATACGCGCGGCATTCGTGGATTGACCTCCAGGATGAGCCGCTTCGCATTGCGCGCGGTCGGGATTGTGTAATCGCCATTGGTCCCGCAGCTGAAGAATCCGCCTTTATCCATCGGCGCGACCATCACCACGAAGGCGTCGATCCCGATCTCGGCCAGGATCCGCGGCATGCTGCTGAAATTGCCCGGCATGTAGAAGAGGACTTGGCGGCTTTCCTCGAGCCCGCGCCGCGCCAACTCTCGCTCAACGATGGTCGGGAAAAAAGGATGCGGCTTGATGACGTCCATGTATTCGTACTTCAGAATCGTCTTCATCGCCGCGGGCGCCGAGTGCGAATAGTAGACGCGGAGATTCTGAATCTCGCCGGCCTTGATTCGGCCCTCCAGCGCCTGCAACAAGGCCGGAGGTTCACTGATCGCCATGCCCATCGACAGCGTGCCGTGAGCCGGGATCAGCTTTATCGCGGCCTCAGGCGTCATCAGCTTCGATTTATATTCCGCCTCGTACAATGTTCACCCCGACTCGCGCACATTTGGCAGCCATCGACCTAATCCAATTCTCAGAGGGCACTCTGTTCACGAACTCTGCATGCTGGTCAGCTCGAATATAATGTAGCGACGTTGAGTTCTCCAGTCGTTTGCGCCCTCGCCCGTTTTATCAGGACCAAAATCCGCGTTCACAAGGCGTCTATATGATGTCAAAGTCGCAACAGGGTCGAGCGCCAACAACACGGAGTCTTGACCGGAGTCAGCGATGAAGCCTCCTAACCGTATCGTTCTATATATGTTAGCCCTGGCCGTGGTGGCCGGATGTGCTTCGACTCAGGTCAACCAGGAGCAGCCCGTCCAACAGGGATGGATCGCGCATCGCGGCTAAGTTCCGCAGCAATCAAAAATGGAGCCCGACCGATCATCGGATCTTGCCCGTACGACGCTGCAGCTTCTTGCGCTGGGCGCACTGATCGGCGCGAGCCTCTGGATCATGTGGCCATTCCTGGTCGCGTTGGTCTGGGCGGCAACGGTCGCGATTGCGACCTGGCCGCTCCTGCTGCGCGCGCAGTCGTGGTTTGGTGGAAGACGCGGCCCCGCTGTCGCGCTGATGACTATCGTGCTGTTGCTGATTCTGATCGTGCCACTGTACTTCGCCATTACCGCGATCTCGGGGAACGTAGCGCAGATCGCGCAATGGCCGAACTCGCTGAAGAGCCTCATCCATTCTCAGCCCCCCGCCTGGATCGAAGAGCTTCCCTTCGTTGGCGCGAAAATCGCGGCGCGCTGGCGCCAATTCGCGGCCGCCGGTCCAGAGGAACTATCGGCGCATCTCGCGCCCTTTGCGCGCACGATCACGCTCTGGTTCCTTAGCCGGGTGGGCAACCTGGGGATGCTGCTCGTGCAATTCCTGCTTACCACGATGATCGCCGCGATTCTTTACTCTAACGGCGAGGCGGCGGCGCGCGGTGTGCTCACTTTTGCCCGCCGGCTCGCGGGACCGTCAGGGGAGAAGGCGGTGCTTCTGGCGGCGCAGGCGATTCGAGGCGTAGCCCTGGGTGTCGTAGTGACTGCGATTCTCCAGTCCGTCCTCGCAGGGATTGGGCTGGCTATCACCGGAGTTCCGTTCGCTGCAGTGCTGACCGTGGTGATTTTCATTCTGTCGATCGCACAGATCGGGCCCGCGCCCGTGCTGCTTGGCGCGGTTATCCTGGTGTATTACAGGGACGGAATCGTGTGGGGCAGCGGCCTGCTTATTTGGTCGATTTTCTGCGCGACCTTCGACAGCGTTTTGCGTCCGATGCTAATCAGACAGGGCGCCGACCTGCCACTGCTTCTGATCTTCGCAGGCGTGATCGGTGGACTCATCGCCTTTGGCGTAATCGGGTTGTTCATCGGACCGGTGGTGCTCGCAGTCGCGTACAGGCTGCTCGTCGACTGGGTATCCGAGGACGAAGCCGCGCCACCGAGCGTCCTGGTCGATCCCTGACGCATCGAACCAATACAAATACTATCAGCCGTTCAGTTCAGGCTAGCGCACCCATGCTTGCGGCGGCGGCAAGCTGCTCGTTATGCGTATGGGCACCTGCACGCGATGTCCATTGCGCAGTAGATTCAGATAGATCAATTCGCCGGGCTGGACCTCACGCATGCAGTAATAAAAATCCAAGAAGTTGGTTACGCGCGCGCCATCGACTCCGATTATGAGGTCGTACGCTTCACCGAGCGGAACGGACTCAACGATCGGCACTATCGCTGCGGCCGGGGGAAACGCCATCGCGGCCAGCATACCTACTCCATTTAAAATGTCTCGCGTGGGTTGGCGGTAAGGATGCAGCCCCGCGTACGCCCCCGGACTTCCCGGAGCAATATCGACTACCAGCAGTCCCTGAATCTGTTTCTCCGCCTTGCGTTGCTCGATTCGCAAGTCCATTCCGAAAAGCGAAATCTCCTCGCTCTCACCCAGATATTCCTGCAACCCAGGAGGCTCTGCCTGATTTGCATTCTGATCCGTCTGGTACGCTGCAGCATTGCTGCCAGATTGCGGCGCTAACGGCTGCTGCGATTCGATGGTGCCCGCTTGGGCGGCCGGCGTCGAGGTAATCTCATCGGTCGCGGCCGCGAACAGATGCCCCGGATGAATCTCAGTGACGAACAGACTCACTGTACATATGAGCAGAAACATCCGGTTCGATCGACGCATCTCGGTAAAACCTGGCCGCGCAGACGGCGAGCGCGCGACAAATCATTAAATCACGTCAGAGCCCGCAGCACCATGAACTCCCGAGCGGTAATCCGAGGCGGTATATTTTCTGGACCAAACCTCGCCCGTTCGGAGCAACGCCGATCGTGTTTTCCGTCCGGCTCACCTGAACGCGCGGTCAAGACACGGCGGTAAAGCTGAGGTATAAGGGGAGGGGCCGGACAAGGGCACGGCCTTCGCGACCCGATGCATCGTTCGAAGACTCCGTTTCTAGCTCTGGGAGAAAGACGAAACCGTGAATCCGATGATCATCAGCTGGATCGTATTCGGATGCGTCTTTGGCGGCGCGATGCTCGGGATGTTTCTTCGGACCATTGTCCCCGCGCATCATTTGAGCGCGGAGTCCAAGGATGTCGTGAAACTCGGGATGGGATTGATCGCGACCATGTCCGCGCTGGTCCTGGCTTTATTGATAGCCTCGGCTAAGAGTTCGCATGATACGCAGAATGGCGAAGTCATACAGATGTCAGCCGATTTCATTCAGCTCGACCGGGTGCTGGCCCACTATGGACCGGAGACCAAAGATGCGCGCGGACTCCTCCGGCTCACGGTTGCTCGCGGGCTTGGTACGGCGAAGGATTTGAGTGATTACCGGCCCACGATCCTCGATACCGCCGAGGTAAAGGCCAGCGCGGATAGTTTCTTCAAAAGGATCCAGCAACTCACCCCGGTCAACGACGCCCAGCGCGCGCTTCACGCCCAGGCAATGCAGATCGGCGCGGAGTTAGGGCGTACGCGTTCGCTACTGTTGGAACAGACCGGCGGCACCATCCCCATGCCGTTTCTGATCGTCCTGGTTTTCTGGTTCACGATGATCTTCATCAGCTTCGGCCTCTTTGCACCCTCGAACAGCACGGTGATCTCGGTTCTGCTCGTGTGCGCGCTATCGGTCGCCGGCGCGATTTTTTTGATCCTGGAACTGGACCGGCCATTCGAGGGATTGATACAGATTTCCGAAGCTCCGCTGCGCGACGCCCTCGCTCATCTCGGCCAATAGCAGACCCCGAAACCGTGAGCTTCTCCTTTTTACGCCGCGTCAGAACGATGGGCGCGGAGGAATCCAGCATCTCAGTGCGCGTTTACCATTTCTCCGCAAAGGGACGAATCTCCTGTTCGAATGTCCACGCGTCACGAGGTTGCCGGTAGAGCTGCCAGTACGCTTCCGCGACCGCGCCTGGGCTCATGAGCTGATCGGGAGCGAGGTTATTCAACGTGCCTTCCTCCTCTCTCTCCCTGATCCGATCGCGCACCCATGCGGTATCCACTCCAGCATCGATGATGAGATGGGCGACGTGGATATTCTTCGGTCCGATTTCACGTGCGATACTCTGAGCAACGGCGCGGAGACCGAATTTCGCGCTGGCAAATGCCGCGTACCCGACGCCGCCGCGCATGCTCGCCGTGGCGCCAGTGAAAAAGAGGCAGCCCAGCCCGTGCGGCAACATCAGGCGGGCGGCCTCCCGTCCGGCGAGGAATCCGGAATAGCAGGCCATCTCCCAAACCTTGCGAAACACTCGCTCGGTCGTCTCCAGCAGCGGAAAATTGACGTTGGCCCCGATATTGAATATGCAGACCTCCAGCGGGGCTTGCTGGTCGGCCTCCTTAAGGAACGCGGTGATATCAGCTTCTTTTCGCGCGTCGAGCGAACGCGCGAAGATTCGGCCGCCCGAGGCTTCGACGTCTGCAACCAATGGCGCGAGCTTTTCACCATTGCGGCGGCCCGCGAAGACCGTGAAGCCCTCTGCCGCAAACTTCTTTGCGATTGCGGCCCCGATGTAATCTCCTGCTCCGATCACCGCCGCCGTAGCGTTCCTATGTTCCAAGGACAGTCCTCCTCGGGTTTCAGCTCGTCAGCCGCCCATTGGCCATGGAGCGATCGCGTCGCTGTCGATTAGCCACGTCATTTTCACGAGCTGGCGCGAACGTTCGCCTTCGAAGTGCGGCAACGGAGATGTCTTCGAATCTTGACAACCTTGCGCAGCCGCTGCTCCGTGGTTTTCAGTATCCGACGCGAAAGCGTCTCGTCGTCGACCGCCCGCGCGAGAATCAGTGCGCCAACCATGCCGGCAAACGCTACGATCGCCTCCTCGTGGCGACGCGCGGAAGTGCCCTCCGGCATCAGGCCGCCGAGAAACTTGAACACCTCCTTCAACTCTACAGTGAAAGCCTTGCGCACCGCTGGCGGCTGCCGGGCAATGTCGCAACTCAGAGCCGCGACCAGGCATCCCTGCCCGTGGGCGTCGCGATGCGCTCGCGACAGGTAGTAGGCCAGAATATCAGACAAGGCCTTTTCTTCCGGTTTGCCCTGCGCCGCTCGTCGCCAGACGCGCCGGGACCGGGCCAATGCAAAACGCACTGCCTCGGCCACGATCGACTGCTTCGACCCGAAATGGCTGTAGAGACCGCCGTGAGTGAGGCCGGCAGCTTCGGTGATCGAATCGACACCGGTCGCGTCGATACCTCGTTCCCGGAACAGCCGCGCGGCCGAAATCAGGATTTGTTCGCGGTTGCGCGCAGCTTTTTCTTTCGACACTCGCATCGGGCTTCTCTCGACGTCGTGCTCGCGCTTGACATGATTGATTACGAGCGTCATTAATATTTCACATCTGGCCGAACGTCATCAACAGATAGAAGACTGCTACTTTAAGTGACCCAAATCTTAATCAAGGAGCAGCCCGCCGAACCTGCGAACCTGCAAGGGCAATCCGGCCGGCAAACTTGGCATGAACGATCCCATCCCCTCTTCCTTGAACAAAGTCTGCGTAGTCGTCGGCGTCGGTGAAGGTCTCGGCATGGCTCTGGCCCGCCGCTTCGCGGCCGGCTACAAAGTCGCGCTGGTCGCGCGAAGCTCGGGCGTGATCGAAGTCGTCGCGGGCGAGATCAAGTCCGCCGGCGGCGTTGCGCTGCCGGTCCAGAGTGACGCCACCGTCGAGGAGGAGATCGCGGCGGCGTATGGGCGGATCACCCACGAGCTTGGGCCGATCGAAATTCTGATCTACAACGGCGGCCGCCGGCCGATAGGCCGGCTGGTGGAGACGACGCCTGAGGTTTTCGAACAGACCTGGCGGTTGCATACGTTTGGCGCTTTTCTGTGGGCGCGACAGGTCGCGCCCGCGATGCTTTCGCGCGCCAGCGGCGCGATGCTGTTCACCGGCGCGACCGCGGGCGTTCGACCGTGGCCGAACTCCGCCGCATTCGCTCCCGCGAAGTTTGCCCTGCGAGGTCTCACCCAGGTGATGGCTCGCGATCTCCATCCGCAAGGAGTCCATGTCGCATACATCAACGTCGACGGCGGCATCGACATGCCGCTGCTCAGGCAGATGCGCCCGAGCGGAAAGGATGAGGATTTTCTGAAACCCTCGGCAATCGCCGACGCGTTCTGGTATCTCGCACATCAGGATGGCAGCGCCTGGAGCCACGAGCTCGATGTCAGGCCTTTCACCGAGAAGTTCTAGTCCGGCAAGGTCGAGAAGTCGGCGTGACGCATGATCTGACTTTATGGGGAGCAGGCACCGCGCGTACGATGCGCGCGCACTGGATGCTGCTCGAACTCGGACTGGAGTACGAGTCCCGTCCAATCCAGGCGCGCAGCGGAGAGACTCATACTGAAGAATTCAAACGGCTGAGCCCGAGACACAAGGTTCCCGCCCTTCGCCATGGATCGTTTGTTTTGACCGAGAGCGCCGCGATCATCCTGTATCTTAGTGAAACCTTTGCGGATTGTGCGGAGCTGTTGTACGTGCCAAGCGACGCCAGGGGCCGGGCGGCCTTGAACGAATGGTGCTGCTTCATACTTACCGAGCTCGACGCGGCCTCGCTGTACGTCGTGCGGCGGCACGAGGGACTGAAACACATCTACGGTGAGGCGCCGGCCGCGGTCGCATCGGCGAAGACGTACTTTCTGCACAACCTCGAGGCGATGGCGTCGCGACTCGAGAGCGGCGGAGCGTATTTGTTCGGCGACCGGCTAAGCGTCGCTGACATCCTACTGATGACCTGCCTCGATTGGGCAGCCTCGAGCGGGATTTCTCTGCCCGATACGTTCTCGCGCTATCGCCGTCGGGTCGCGCAACGCCCGGCCTATCGGACAGCGTTCGAGCGGAACTTCGCACTGTAACAGCGGCGTCGCCGCGAAAGGTCAAAAGAAATGTCAGGGCCCTTAGACGGCGTTCGAGTACTGGATTTCACGACGATGGTCGCTGGGCCCGTCGCAACCATGATGCTGGCCGACCAGGGCGCCGAAGTGATCAAGATCGAACCGCCGCGCGGCGATCTCATGCGCCATTTGAGCTGGCGCCGCAACGGAATGTCCGCGTTTTTCCTATGCTGCAATCGGAACAAGCGCTCCTTGGAGGTTGACCTCAAGACTGTAGAAGGTCTCGAGATCGTCAAAAGACTGATTCCCACTGCGGAGGTTCTGGTTCACAACTTCCGTCCAGGAGCAGCCGAGCGCGTAGGCCTCGGAGAAGACGCCGTACGCGCCATCCGCGGAGATATCGTCTATGTTTCGATAAGCGGGTTCGGCGAGAGTGGCCCCTATGCCGGCCAGCGCGCCTACGATCCCGTGATTCAGGCTTTGTCCGGCTTGGCGGACGTCCAGCGCGATCAGGATACCGAGCGTCCGAGGATGGTCCGTACCATCATCGCCGACAACACCACGGCATTGACCGCGGCCCAGGCGATCACCGCAGCGCTCTTCGCCAGGGAGCGCTCCGGGCAAGGACAACACGTTCGAATTGCGATGCTGGACACGATGATTTCCTACCTCTGGCCCGATGCAATGACGAGTCTAACCTTCGTCGGCGATGAGACTGATCCTTCCGAGGGTGAGCTCGGGCCCGACTTGGTATTCGCAGCGCAGGACCGATACCTCACAGCGGCCGCACTGTCCGACGACGAATGGGCCGGCATGTGCCTTGCGCTCAATCGGCAGGATCTCATCGATGATCCCCGCTTCAAGAGCGCGCGCGACCGATCCGCGCATGCCGTAGAACGCCGCGAGCTGGTGGCGGCCGAGCTGGAGAAGTGGACTGCGCGGGAAATCCTGCAACGGTTGCTCCGCAACGACGTTCCGTCCGCTCCGGTCCTGAGCCGCTTTGATCTCCTGCGGGACGAACAGGTGCGTGAAAGTCACATCCTCGAAGAGTTTGAGAGCGAGACGTTCGGGAAAGTTAGAATGCCGCGGCCGGCGGCGCGTTTCGATCGTACTCCGGCCGGTATCCGCACCTTGGCGCCGCTGCTTGGCGCGGACAACGCCGCAATCCTGCGCGAGTTGGGTTACACAGATGATGAGGTCGCGCGCCTGGAACGCAGCCACTCAAAAGTCGAAAGAAAAGGAAGTCTCTTTGAGTAATACAAGGCCCGTCGCAGTCGTGACCGGCGTAGGACCGGGAACCGGCGCGGCGATCGCGCGCCGTTTCGCGCATGGCGGCTATGCGGTGGCGATGCTCGCGCGCAATCGAGAGCGCTTGAATGCCCTGGAACGTGAAATCCCCAACGCACGCGCCTATCAGTGCGACGTTACAGACGAAGCGCAGCTCGATGCCACGACCGAGGCGGTCCGTGCCGAGCTCGGCGCGCCGAAAGTGTTGATCCATAACGCAGTCGGCGGCGCCTTCGGCAACTTCATGCAAATCGATCCCGAGGTGCTCAATCGAAATTTTCAGGTCAACACCATGGCGCTGCTGTATCTCGCCCGGCGGCTCGCGCCTGCGATGGTCGCAGCGGGCGAAGGCGCGATCATCGCGAGCGGCAACACCTCCGCGCTGCGCGGCAAGGCGGGCTTTGCCGGTTTCGCGCCGACCAAGGCGGCGCAGCGGATTCTCGCGGAATCGATCGCACGTGAGGTTGGGCCGAAAGGCGTGCACGTCGCCTACGTGCTGATCGATGCGGTGATCGACCTTGAATGGACACGCAAGCGATGGCCCGACGCTCCCGACGCTTTCTTCATCAAACCCGTGGCGATCGCCGAAGAAATCTGGCACGTCGCGCATCAGGATCGCAGCGCCTGGTCCTTCAACGTGGAGATCAGGCCGTTTGGCGAGACCTGGTAAATGCCCGGCTTTAGCGCTGCCGCTTGAAGCAGAGTGCCATACGCCGCCCTGGAGAAATCATGAGCGAGCTGAGAATTTTTTCCTACTTGCCCAACCCGCGCATCTGGAAAGCCACGATCGCTGCGCGTCTTTGCGGTGTCGAAGTCGAGGTGCGAGGCGCCTCGCCGAAGGAGCTTCAGACGTGGCTGTGGGATTTCGATGCACGGCCGCTCACGAGCGACGAACAAGCCCGGCTCGGCGAGGGTGCCGCCGGCAAGGTCGGGTTCAAAGGGACGCTGCATAAGACCCAGGCATTCATGGAGGCGCATCCGTTCGGCACCGTGCCGGCAGCCTTCAGTCCCGACGGCAAGGTCGGCATCTTTGAATCGAACAGCATTATGCGAGCCGTCGCGCGGCTGGGCGAAAATAAATTTCCGCTTTATGGCCACGGCCCATACGAGGCCGCGCGGGTCGAGAGCTTTTTGGACGCGAGCCTCGTGTTCGCCCGCGACGCTCAGCATTACCTGTTGTCGTTAATGAACGAAACTGTCTCCAGCGAGCTTCATTCAAAGGCGCGCGACGGCTTCGCGGCCTACGCTTCCGGCATCAACCAGGCGCTATCGACCGGCCGTGAGCACCTGGTAGGGAACAACCTCACACTTGCGGATATCTGCTTCGCAGCCGAGTTGAGCCTGTTCTTCAACGAGAACCCACGGGCCAGCGAACTCGAGAAAAAAGGTCTCGAACCAATCATTCATAGCGGGATCGGAGCCCAGTATCCGCGAGCCTTCGCGCACTTCGCCAGACTGCGCGAGCATCCGGCGTTCATCCCCGACCTCACGCCCTATCTGAAGAAATTCGAACCCGCATTGTCGGCCTATATCGCGGCGGGCCAGGAGCAGACGCGAAGATAACCGAGCCGCTCCGCGGCAAGTGGTTTGACAGCGGCTACGATACATGTATATGCATGTATCTATGACGGACAAACTCAGACAGGTCGGCCGGGAATGTATCGGGTTTCGCGTCCGCATGCTCAACCGGATGGTCACGTCTATCTATGACGACGCTTTGGCCGGCGCTGGCCTGAAGGCTAGCCAGTTCAACCTGTTGGTAACGACCGCCAGCCGCGAAGATACTCGGCCCGCGGATCTGGCGAAATTCCTTGAAATGGACGAATCGACTCTCAGCCGCAACGTCGAGCGGATGTGCGCAAAGGGTTGGCTTCGGCTGGTGCCGGACGAAGATAGGCGGAGCCACCTGATCGAGATTACAGAAAAGGGCCTGAGCCTGATTCAGAAGGGCTATCCGGCCTGGCAAAAGGCCCAGGAAGAAGTCACTCGCCGGCTCGGATCCGATAACGTCGCGGCCCTGAGGTCGGTTCTTCGCAAACTTCGCGATTGAGGCCCGGCCCTCTTTTTTTGGCACGGTGCTTGTATATGCAAGTAACAACGGTGCCACATTGGATACTTTCATTGAAGATATTGGCGATGAGCAATTCGCGGATGGCCAAAGAAGTCGCGATTTGCGAGTCAGGCTGGATCCCGAGGACCCGAAATCAGCACTCGATTCGGAAACTCCGCGCCTCGAAACTCTCAGGCAAGACAGCGGCGACGAGCGTTTCCGGCGCATCCAGTTACCGGGCGCTCCCGATCAGAAGCGTGGCGCCTCTGGCGACGGCTTCTGGTTCAAGCGGAACGCCTGGCGAGTCGCGGTGGTTGCGCTGCTGCTTCTCGCGGCGGGTGCCGTCGCGCCCTCGGCGTGGAACTACCTGCAATCCTATCAGTCCACCGACGACGCGCAGATCGACGGCCATATTGACCCCCTGAGTTCCCGTATCAACGGCACAGTCGTTCGAGTGCATGTC
Organism: uncultured delta proteobacterium; assembly: GCA_963734845.1. Lineage (GTDB taxonomy): Bacteria > Desulfobacterota > Binatia > Binatales > Binataceae > JAKAVN01. The sequence goes on from CAVTIS010000005.1 coordinate 93,416, forward strand.
GAGGACGACGACCGAGTAAAGGCGGGCGAGTTGCTGGTCGAGATCGACCCCCGCGACTACGAGATTGCGGTCGCACAGGCGAGGGCACGGCTTGAATTAGCGCTCGCCCAGTTCGCCTCCGCGAGGCAGGACTATGCTGCCGCGCTCGCGAACACTCGCGAAGCCGACGCGGCGAATTACAAGGCGCAAAGGGACGCCCACAGGTTCGCCGTCCTGCTCGACCGGCAGGTGGTGGCGCAGAACGAATACGATCAATACATCGCAACGGCTCGCGTCGATGCGGCCAAGGTCGATTCCTATCGGGAAGCCGCCGGTTCTGTGCTCAAAACGATCGCGGCACGCGGGGCGGACGTCGACGCGGCCAAGGCGGCGCTGGACCAGGCGCTGCTCAACTTGAGCTATACAAAAATCTACGCGCCAGCCAATGGGATCGTCGGCAAGCGCGGCGTCGAGCTTGGCTCTCGAATCGAACCCGGACAGACCCTGATGTTCGTGACCGAAACGGACGAGATATGGGTTACCGCGAATTTCAAGGAGACCCAACTGGCACGCATGCATCCCGGCCAGAAAGTCACCATCCACGTCGACACCTTCGGCCGCAGCTATCAGGGCTACGTAAAGAATCTGCCTGGCGCGAGCGGCGATCGATTCAGCCTTCTTCCTTCCGAAAACGCCACTGGCAACTACGTAAAGGTAGTCCAGCGGCTGCCAGTGCGAATCATGTTCGACGCGGGCCAGGATCCCGGTCATCTGTTGCATCCCGGAATGTCGGTGGAGCCCAAGGTATGGCTGCGCTAAACGCTGCGCGCGCGGCAACGCGCGAAGCGCCGGCGCCGAATCAGGCGCGGTCCCTGAGGCCAGCGCACAATCCGTGGGCAATCGCACTCACGGTGACAATGGCGACGTTCATGGAGCTGCTCGATACCAGCATCTCGAACGTCTCGCTGCCGCACATCGCCGGCGGTCTCGGAACCAGCTACGACGAGAGCACCTGGGTACTGACCAGCTACCTGGTCGCGAACGCGATCATCTTGCCAATGAGCGCATGGCTCAGCCGCGTGTTCGGGCGCAAACGTTACTACATGATGTGTGTCGCCCTGTTCACCACGACCTCGCTCCTTTGCGGCCTCGCGCCGAGTCTTGGACTGCTGATCTTTTTCCGCGTGCTTCAGGGAGTTGGTGGCGGAGGCCTGGCGCCGGTCGAACAGGCGATCCTGGTCGACACCTTCCCCAAGGAGAAACTCGGCGGGGCTTTCGCGCTCTACAGCATGGCGATCGTCACGGCGCCGGCTATCGGGCCGCCGCTCGGCGGATGGATTACGGACAGCTTCTCATGGCGCTGGGTTTTCTTCATCAACATCCCGATCGGACTGTTGTCGCTCCTGCTTTCGAACCTGCTGGTTCACGACCCGGTGGAGTTCACAGAGGAACGGAAAGCAGCGAAACGCGGCGGTAAACTCCGGATTGACTATCTTGGAATCAGCCTGATTGCGATCGGATTTGCCTGCCTCGAAGTGGTGCTCGACCGTGGCGAGCGCGATGACTGGCTGGAAAGTCATTTTATAGTGGCTTTTCTCGCGATCGCCGTCGTAACCATCGCAGCCGCTATATGGTGGGAGTGGCGTCATGACGATCCCGTGGTCGAGTTGACTCTGCTGCGGGAGCGCAACTTCGCGATCGCCAATGTTTACTATTTCCTGTTCGCGTTCGGGCTGTTTGGCAGCACCGTGCTGATTCCCGAGATGCTGCAGACACTGTTCGGATATACGGCTACAGACGCGGGCCTGGTTTTGGGTCCCGGCGCGGCGGTAATCACCCTGCTGGCTCCGTTCGTGGTTCGAATCGTACCGCGCATCGGTGCAAAGCGTCTGCTCGCTGCAAGCTTTACGATCGCCGCGCTTTCATTCTTTTACTATAGCGGGATGACGACCAAGACTGACTATTTCCATTTTACTCTGGCACGATGCTTCCAGGGTTTCGGCTATGCTTTCATGTTCGTTCCAGTCAGCCAACTCGCATATTCGTATCTGCCCAAGAACAAGAACAACAAGGGTTCGAGTCTGACGAACCTCTGCCGCAACTGGGGCGGCAGCTTCGGCATCGCATTCGTCACGACGATGCTTGAACGGCGGACGCAATTCCATCAAAGCGTGCTGGTCAGCAATCTCACTTCCGCCGATGGGACTGTCCGGCAGTTTGTGAATACTTCGAGCCATTTCCTGGTGACCCGCGGCGCGAGCACTCCAGATGCCATTCACAAGGCGTACGGATTGGTTGGAAGCATGACGACGCAGCAGGCGACGATGCTGGCGTTTATGGATTGTTTTCACCTGTTGGGCCTGGCCGTGCTGATGGAGCTGCCACTGGCGTGGTTCATCCGACGCTTCGAGATAGGCAAGGCCGGCGGCGCGGCCCACTAACACTCAAGGAGATTAAGCAAATGTTAAATGTCACAGCGGAGACGGATAGCGGATCGTCCAATGGTATCGGTCAGGAAGACTTTCCTGCTCCGATTGGAAAACTGCTGGGGCTGAAGTTGAGTATTCCCGCAGACGGTCAGGCAACGGTCGAATTCGAAGCCACCGAGCGTTACGCGAATCCGATGGGGACGCTTCATGGCGGGGTGCTCTGCGATATCGCCGACGCCGCGATGGGCGCGGCCTATCGCAGCACGGTGGCCGAGGGCGAGAGTTTCATCACCCTGGAACTGAAGATCAATTTTTTGCGACCTGTATGGAAGGGAAAGCTGCACGCCGAGGCCAGGATGGTCCGTGCGGGCCGCATCGTGGGCTTGGCGGAATGCGACATCTTCGACGAACGGCGGCGGATGGTGGCGCGCGCGTCCAGCACCTGCATGACGCTGCGCGGCAAACTCGCCGAAGGTCGCCAGCCACCGCCGAACGCGAAGTCGGCGATCTGAAGGAGACAACTCGATCCGATCCGTCAACGCGTTCCACGAACTGAATGGGGAGTATCACGATGAGCGGAAGACTCGAAGGCAAAGTAGCAGTCATCACCGGCGGCAACAGTGGAATCGGCCTCGCCACGGCCAAGCGATTCGTGACTGAAGGCGCATACGTCTTCGTCACCGGGCGCCGACAGCCGGAACTCGATGCCGCAGTAAAGGAGATCGGCAAAAACGTCACTGGCGTTCAAGGCGACGTCGGCAAGCTCGCCGACCTGGACAGATTGTACGCCGCCGTGAAGGCGAAAAAGGACTGCATCGATGTGCTGTTCGCCAATGCCGGCGCCGCAGAGTTGGCTCCTTTGGGAGGAATCACTGAGGAGCATTTTGACAAAATCTTCGATACCAATGTCAAAGGCGTCCTGTTCAGTGTGCAAAAAGCCCTACCGCTCATTGCGGACGGTGGATCGATCATCCTCAACGCCTCGATCGTTGCCTCCACCGGGAATCCTGCGCTCAGCGTTTACAGCGCGACCAAGGCGGCCGTACGCTCTTTCGCTCGCACCTGGATTCTTGACCTGAAGGAACGAAAGATTCGCGTGAACGCGATAAGTCCGGGCCCAATCAGCACGCCGGGTCTGGATGGGCTGGCGCAGGGTGCAGGCGAGGAGCTTAAGGCAAGTCTAATCGCCAGTGTGCCGCTCGGCCGCCTCGGCATCGCGGACGAGATTGCGCGGGCCGCTGTTTTCCTCGCCTCGGACGACAGCAGCTTCGTCACCGGCACCGAGCTGTTCGTCGACGGCGGTGCCGCACAAATTTGAGTCCCCCACGAACTACATTCAAAAGGAGAACCAACGTGAGCAATGCTGTCGTTCTGATCACTGGCGCCCTGACGGGTATCGGACGTGCTACGGCCCTGGCCTTTGCGCGCGAAGGTGCGAGCATCGTCGTTTCCGGCCGACACGACGAAGCTGGCCATGAATTGGTAAGCGCGCTCCGCAGCCTCGGCGTGCAGGCTGAATATCTGGCCGCCGACGTGCGCCGCGAAAACGATGTGCGCAATCTGATCGAACAGACGATTGCGCGCTTTGGTGGCTTGGATGTGGCCGTCAATAACGCCGGCACCGAAGGCAAGGCCGGTCCGGTGATCGAGCAAACCGCCGAAACCTACGCGGCCACCTTCGACACCAACGTCCTCGGAACACTTCTAAGCATGAAGCATGAGCTGCGCGTGATGATGGTCCGACGCAGCGGGAGCATTATCAATGTGTCGTCTACCTTCGGTCACACCGGGGGAGCCGGCGCGTCAGTCTACGTGGCCAGCAAGCACGCGGTCGAAGGGCTGACAAAGTCTGCGGCGCTGGAGGCCGCGGAGTACGGTGTACGGATCAATGTGGTCGCTCCGGGGCCGATCGATACCGGAATGCTAAGCCGATTTACCGGTACTGACGAAAGGAAAGCCGGCCTGGTTGCGGGAGTACAGCTTAAGCGCGTTGGGGAACCCGAAGAGATCGCACAGACCATCGTGTTCCTCGCATCCAGCAAAGCGTCTTTCATAGATGGTGCATCGATCGCCGTTGACGGCGGCAAGACGGCCCAGTAACAAGAGCACAAGAAGGGCGCGAGACTTCCGTTCAGGTATATAGCTCAAAAGAATTTTTGCAGCGGAGGTTCAGAGATGAAAATAGTACGCGTGAGTCGCGCTGGTGGAAGCTTCGAATTGATGGAACAGGCGATGCGCGAGCCCGGCCGCAGATCGGTGAGAATCAGGGTTCAGGCTTGCGGCGTCTGTCATAGCGACGTCATAACCAAGGAGGGAATCCTTCCAGGAATCGTCTATCCGCGCGCGCCAGGGCACGAAATCGCGGGGGTGATCGATGCGATCGGTGCGGATGCCGATCCATGGAAAGCCGGGGATCGAGTGGGAGTTGGATGGCATGGCGGACACTGCGGGAAATGCGAATCATGCCGCCGCGGCGATTTCATAACCTGCGTAAAGCTGCAAATTCCGGGTATCAGCTATGACGGTGGCTATTCAGAATTCGTGATCGCCCCGGTCGAGGCGTTGGCCCGCATTCCCAATGAACTGACTCCGGAAGAGGCCGCTCCGCTCATGTGCGCGGGCGTGACTACATTCAACGCTTTGCGCAACAGTGATGCTCGTCCCGGTGATCTCGTTGCGGTGCAGGGTATCGGCGGACTGGGACATCTGGGCGTTCAATTCGCGAGCAAGTTCGGCTTTGAAACGGTCGCGATAGGCAGAGGCGCGGAAAAGAAGGACCTCGCGCTGAAACTGGGCGCGCGAACCTATATCGACGGCGCGTCGCAAGATGTTGCCAAAGAGCTCCTTGGCTTGGGCGGCGCCCGCGTCATTCTCGCTACCGCGCCGGATGGAAAGGCGATGGGCGGTCTGATCGATGGGCTGGCGGCGGGCGGAAAGCTGGTAATCGTTGGCGCGAGCCCGGAGCCGTTCGCGGTTTCGTCGTTTCAATTGATTTTGACGCACAGGTCGATCGTGGGCTGGCCATCGGGAACTTCGATCGACTCCGAGGACACGCTCAAGTTCGCAGCGGCCAGCGGCGTGCGCCCGATGATTGAAACCTTTCCCCTGGAACGGGCGGCGGATGGGTATGACCGCATGATGTCGGGAAAGGTGCGCTTCAGGTCGGTACTAAAGATCTAATACTGCGCGCTCGACCGGCTGTGACTCGCGAGGGAGCGGCGCCCTTACCAACCCATGAAGCGGCTCAACACGAACGCGGCCACCAAGGCGAGCCCGAATTCGAATTGCAATTGACCCGAACGGGCCATCGCGCGGTTATGCTCCTCGGCGCCAGCCTCGCCGGAAACCAGTCTCACCTGGTCGATCGCCCGCGGCAGCGTCGCCAGAACCAGGAGCGATGGCCAAGGGATTATTTTGAAGAGCACGCTCGCCAGCACGATTACGTAAGCCATCGCGTCGCACGCGATGAGTTCGACCATCGCGGCCTTGCGGCCGATTATCGCCGCCATTGTCCACTTGCGATGCTTGCGATCGTTTTCGATGTCGCGCAGGTTGTTGACCTGCAGCAAGCTAGAGCAGAGTAGCCCCATCGAAATCCCGACCAGCGCCGAGGTCCATGAAAAGCCGAGCGCCTGCACATAGTAACCTCCAAGCACGTAACCCGGGCCCATCAAGGCGAAGACCAGAAAATCGCCGAGCCCGCGATAGGCAAGGCTGAGCGGCTCAGCGGTATAGAAATACGAACCGAACGCCCCGACGAGTCCGAGCATCAGCACCGGCCATCCGCAGGCATAGACCAACGTCAGACCGAGCGCCGATCCTGCGGCGAAAGTCGCGAGGCCGGCAATATGAATCTGCTCGGCCGTGAGCAAGCCTTGTTGAATAACCAGACCCGGCCCGAAGGCGTCGGGCGATTCCCAGTTGTCGACGTCAGTGCCTTTGATGAAGTCGTAGTAGTCGTTGATCAGATTGGCGGCGGCCTGCAGAAGCATCGCGGCCGCGGCCGCGGCCAGATATTTCGCCGGTGAAAAGCCCGCGCCGGCATAGAACGCCAGGAACGAGCCCACGGTCACACTCATGAAAGGCATCCCGAGCGTGAATGCGCGGCTCGCCTGTAGCCAAACTCCAAGCCGGCTCGGGCCGACGCGGCCCGGCGGCGACATCACTCCCGCCTGATCCATTTCACTCCCTTGCCCTCGCCGACACTTTACCTCCAAAGCGATTGGCGCTAAAGGCGAACGATGTCTTTGACCACCCATAAGCCCAGGCGTTTTCGGCTGCAACGTTCCGAACTGGCGGTGCCGGCCACCTCGCCCCATTTCTTCGCCAAGGCGGCCGCGAGCGCCGCCGACGTGATTTTTCTCGACCTCGAGGACGCAGTCGCACCCGAGCAAAAAGTCAACGCGCGCACGCGTGCGATCGTTGCGCTCAACGAGGTCGACTGGCGCCGCAAGACGGTCGCCGTGCGGGTCAACGGCCTCGACACACCGTGGGCCTTCCAGGACATCTGCGAGATCGCCCGGCGCTGCCCGCGCCTGGACATGTTCATGCTACCCAAGGCCGGCACGCCTTTCGACGTGCAGTTCGTCGACGCTCTTCTCGGCCAGATCGAACGCGAGATCGGCCGCACGGATCCCTTCGGCCTTGAAATCCTGATTGAGACGGCCCTGGGAATGTCGAACGTGGAGCAGATCGTCGCCAGCTCCGAGCGGCTCGAGGCGATGATCTTCGGGATAGGCGACTACTCAATCAGTATGCAGACCGGCGAGGTCGTTTTCGGCACGCCCAATGAGCGCTACTCAATCCTGACAGCGGCCGACGCCAATGGCGTGCGCGCACGCCATTGGAACGATCAATGGCATTTCGCGCTGGCCCGGATGACCAATGCTTGCCGAGCCTACGGACTGCGGGCTATCGACGGCCCCTTCGTCGACTTCGCGGATGCCGACGGCTATCGCGCCTGCGCCGGGCGCGCGGCCACGCTGGGCCTGGAGGGCAAGTGGGCGATTCATCCGAACCAAATAGCCCTCGCCAACGAAATCTTCTCGCCCTCGCCCGACCAGGTCGCGTGGGCCGAACGCCTGCTCGAGGCGATGAAAGAAGCGACGGCCGCAGGGCGTGGCGCCGTCAGCCTCGACGGCAAGATGATCGACATGGCGCATCTCAAGGTCGCCGAGATTATCCAGCGCAAGCGCGACGCGATCGCCGCCAACCAGTGACGAGCGCGATCCTCTGCTCCCGATGCGCGCGCGATCCCTACGCGATCCCGATGATCTGCGTGTTGAAACTTTTCCGCTGCGTCGTCCTCCACGCGCTTCAAGCCAACGGCGCAAGAAGCTCTTCATACCATGAGACCGTCTCCTCGACCTGGAAGCGCACGTCGAAATGGCGCTCGGCCCGGCGCCTGCCGTTGGCCGCGAGCTGCTGCGCCAACTTCGGAAACCGCACCAGGCGCTTGATCGCCAGAGCGAGACCGTGCGCGTCGCCAAGGCGGATCAACAGACCGCTCGAACCATCGATTACAACTTCGCGGATGCCCTCGATATCGGTCGCGACTACCGGACGTGCCGCGGCCATCGCTTCGATCGCGGCCAGCGGCAGCCCTTCGTAGGGCGAGGGCATCACCACGATATCCGCCGCCGCACGGAGAACTTCCGGATCTGCGCGATAGCCAAGAAAAGTCACCGTGCCGGCGAGTCCGGCGGTATCGCACTGCGCTCGCAGTTGATGCTCCAGGTTCCCGGTTCCAGCGAAAAATATTTTCAATGCGGGCACCGATTGGGCCAGGGCAGCGGCTTCGAGCATCAGCGCATGGCCCTTTTGCGGCTCCAGGCGACCGAGCAGCAGCGCGGCCGGCTCTAAGCCGAGGCCAAGTGCCGCCTGCGCCTCGCGGCGCTCGGCGGCTTAGGCCGGATGAAAGCGCGCGAGATCGCGGCCATTGAAAATCGTGCGCACCTTGTGCGCAGGGATGCCTTTGTTATCGATCAAATGACGCGCCGCGGCGGCGGAGACCGCCACGAAACGATCGACCGAACGGGAGACCTGGCGGTCCAGCCAAAAGCTTCGCTTGAGCCGCTTGCCCATCCGCCAGACTTCCGGCAGATGGAGGGTCTCGACCACCGCGCGGACACGTGCGAGGCGCGCGAGCGGCGAGGCGAACAGGCTGCCTACGAAGAGATGAGAATGAACGATGGAGACGCGCTCGCGGCGGAGCGCTCTGACCAGCACCGCTGCGTCGCGGAAGTCCCAGGGCGACGCTCGCCTGATAGCCACGGTCCGGACGCTAATTGCCGCCAGTTCCGGCGCCATCTGACACAGCAGGTCCGGCGGTGCGGCCAGGTATGGCTGGAAGCCTCGTGCGGGCAGATGCGCGAGGAGCGAGAGAACGTGCTCCTCGATACCGCCTCGGACCGTGCTACAGAGATAGTGAAGTACGCCCGCTCTCGTGCCGCTCTGTAGCTGTTTGGTCAGGAAGAGATGCGGGCGGGTCGCGCGACCGCGCCGTTCTTGCTCGCGGCAGTGCCGTTCACCGGAGTTCCTTCGATCCGCGGCATCGGCGGGGCCAGCTTCTCGGAACTATCATCCGACAGCAGGATGTAGTGCTTGCCCTCGCGCGCGAGTATCCGGTTCTGCACCATCTCTGCGATGAGCCTGCTTACCATTGGCCGCGAGCTGCCGATCATCTCTGCCCAGTCGTCGTGCCCAAGCTCGAGCGTCAGGAGTGTGCCGCGAGTCTCCTTGACGCCGAAGCGCGCCGCTACTTCGGAGAGCATCGCCTCCAGTCGCTCGCGATACGAGAGCGTCATCAATGAGGCATAGCGATGAACGACCGAACCCCAGAAGGTGTTGAGACGCTCGAACAGGGAGATCAGCGCGGCGTGATCGGAATCGGCGAGGAGCTTGAGAATGCGCTGGCGGCTCACCAGCGCAACCGCGCAATTGGTGAGCGCCTGCGCTTCGAAAGCCTGGCAATGCCGACCCTTGAGGTCCAACCGATCGACATAGCCGATTATGTCGCCGGGACCGGCCAGTTCCACGAGGAACCTCCGGCCGTCGGGCTGCGCGCAATGCACCTTGACCACGCCATTGATGATGATCATCAGAACATCGGCGGGCGCCCCTTGTAAAAACAGGCGGAAGCGCCGCGTGTAGCGCGCGACAATATTGTCGTTGATTAGTTCGTCTATGATTTCGCTCGGCACACCCGCCTGGCGAACTCGCCATGCCAGCCGGCTGCGGTCTTCACTCAACGGATTGATAGAGCCTGCCATAAAAAGGAGCCTCAACAGGCGGAGGCCGTACTCGGCTCCCCACCGGGCAATGGTCCGTATTCGCCGCTCTACCAGCCAAGGGCCGCCGCCGCACTGCATCGAATGCAGCCGGAATCTCGCGGTCTCGCATGCCTCCGATCATGGCAAATACAGGAGCATCCATCAGCGTCAAACTTTTGCGGCCTGGTGGGCTTTGACGCAGGGCTCGTCAAGGATCGCCGTAGCGCACTAGGCTCTAGCGAAAATGACAACTCAAACCGTCAAGAGCAACCTCTTCCACTTGCACCGCGAGCTTACTTGTATTTACCCAACTACGGTAGAGATGAATACCCATGTCGATCTCCCGCCTAGGCGACAATGGAGGGCGTCAAATATGCATATATTAGCAGCTAATTACAGCTATTTGACCAATATTGACCGGATGAGACTAGAGCACCGTACCGCTCATTTCTCCCTTGTTGGGTCCGTGTTTAAGTTAATTTTGTCCATGTGAAGACACCATAGCGTGAATTGTTACCAATAACGCGTGCTGCAGTTCACGAACTATCGTCAAAAAAATACAGGTCCAAGACATCTCAGTTCACGGTCTTCGAGGATTTTCATCCGCCGGAGCAAAAAGGAACGTGGCCACTTACGTTCGGACCAACGGACGACTATCAGACGTCCCAGGTTTGAGTCAGTCGCTGGCGGGACGGCGTGCCGTAGCGAGCAACAAATCCCAGGTCTCGCGCACGTCTGCGGGCGTGGTGCGCGCGTTGCCGATCGCGAAGCGGATCGCGACGCGCTCGTTGAGTCGCGTGGTCGACAGAAAAGCGAAGCCGCTGCGGTTGATCTCGTCGACCACGCGTTGATTGTGCTGGTCCAGCGCGGCGGCGTTTTGCGCAAGCCGCGCTGGCAGATGGCGGAAGCACACGACCGAGAGCGGATGCGGCGCCAGCGTTTCGAAATCGCCGGCCTCGCCGATCCAGCGCGCCAGGTCCTGCGCCCAGGCGACGTGATTGCGAAGTATTTCCACAATCCTGCGCCGACCGTAGGCGCGCAATACAAACCACAGCTTCAGACCGCGAAAGCGCCGCCCCAATTGCACGCCGTAGTCCATGTAATTGCGCACCTCGCTCTCGGGCGTCTCGAGGTAGGCCGGAATCAGGCTGAATGCCCGGCGCAGCAGCGCCTCGTGCGGAGTGTAGAGGACTGAAAGATCGACCGGTACGAACATCCACTTGTGCGGATTGACCACCAGCGAGTCGGCCGCCTCGGTGCCCTCGAGCAGCCAGCGCAACTCCGGCACGATCGCCGCGGGCCCGGCGTAGGCGGCGTCGACGTGCAGCCATACGCGATGCGCGCGGCAGATCTTGGCGATCGCGGCGACCGGATCGACCGAAGTGGTCGAAGTGGTGCCGACGGTTGCCGCCACCGCCATCGGCAAAAAGCCCTGAGCGCGATCCTCCGCGATCGCACGGTCGAGCGCCGCCGGGTCCATCCTGAACGCGACATCAGTTGCGACTTTGATCACGTTTTCGCGTCCGATGCCTAGGAGGATCGCGTCCTTTTCGATATGCGAGTGAGTCTGGTCGGTGCAGTAGACGCGCAGGCGCGGAAGGTCGCGGCCCGCAGTGCCGAGATTGCGCACGTCAAGGCCGAGCGACTCGCGCGCGGCCGCCAGTGCATGCAATCCCGAAACGCTGGCGGTGTCGTAGACCACACCGAAAAAGCTCTCGGGCAGGCCCAGCGCGTCGCGCAGCCATTTGATCGCGACTTCTTCGACTTCGGTCGCCGCCGGCGAGGTCCGCCACAGCATCCCGTTGACGTTGAGCGCCGCCACCAGCAACTCAGCGAGCACGGCCGGCTCCGAGCCAGTGATGGCGAAGTAGGCGAAGAAACGCGGATGGTTCCAGTGCGTGATGCCCGGGACCACGATGCGCTCGAAGTCGTCGAGCAGGGCGTCGAAGTCCTCGCCCTCCTCCGGCATCGCGGGCGCCATCGCGGCGGCGACTTCGCCCGGGCGCACTTGCGAGAGCACGGGGAAATCGCGCGTGCCCTCGAAATAGCGCGCGACCCACGCGGAAGCGCGCTCCAACGCTGCGGCGAATTTACGTTCGTCCATGGCGGTTGCAGGCATGCGCGGCGCGCTCGGCGGCCCGCGCCAGCCCCGGAGTGTAGCCTAAGGTTGAACCGTCAGTTCTGTTCAGGTTTTTTGCGCCCAGCCGAATCGCCGAGGTGCGGCGATAGGCGGAGTTCGTTCCCTTAGTCGGTCCGTTCGGGTCTCCTGTGGCCCCCTAGTGTTGAACGAGCGGGGTCGCCAAGGCTTCGCCTGCGAGTTGATCGTCGGGGACAATGATGCCCTTGGCTTTCAGCTGCTTGACCAGCGCGTCGCGAGTTTCGGTGATGCGAATCAATTGATGCGGCCGGTCCCTAGCGATCTCGTCGGCCGTGTAGGGTTTGAAATCCGCCGCCAGCTCGGCCTTGTTGAAGGTGAATAGCAGCCAGTTGAGCACCTGCGCGACTTCAGCATTGCTCAACGCAGAGGCCGCGACGCCCGGCACCTCGACCAGATATTCGCGGCCGCCGGGCACCCGCAGAAAATCCGCCATCGAGTCCGCCAGGCGTGGGACGGTGCCGGGGATGCCCTCGGCGCGCGGTTTGTGACAGCCCCAGCAGTTGAGCGTGTAGAGCTCAGCGGGTGAGCCACCGGCGAGCGCGGGGCCCGCAAACGAGAGCGCGGCAATCAGCATGGCTATAGCGCGCGGCTTCATTATCGCGCAAGCGTACTACTTCGCGGCCTTATCGCCCAACTGTTTAATCAGCGCGTCGCGTTCGGTGTGCACGGCCGCAGCAGTGAGTGGTTTAGCGCGCTCCGCTTTGACTTCGTCGGGTGAGATAGGTTTGAAGTCCGCGGGCAGCAGCTTGGCGTTGAGGCCGGTGAGAACATAATTGAGCACGTCGGCGACGTCCTGGTCGCTCAGCTGGGGCCACGGCGGCATGTCGCCCTCGAAGCTGTCGCCGGCGGAGTCGATCTTGCCGCCCATCCCGAACGATACCACGTCGATGATATACGCACGGCCGTCCTTAAGCGCGACGTACTTGCCCACCGAGCTGGCCAGCGGCGGATAAACCGACGGCGCACCCTTGCCGTCGGGCTGATGGCACACGGCGCAGTTCGAGATGAAGATGTTGTGCCCGTCTGCTCGCGCCATGGATGCGCCAGCCGCAAGCGCGATGGCGCACGCGGCCGCGACCAGCCAGGTCCGCAGCCTCAGGTCTTGAGCCCGAGACGGACGGCGGTCGTGCAGTTGACGACGTAGGATGAAGGTTTGGTTCCGAAGCACCAGATGACTCCGTTATCCAGTTGGGTCCGGTAAATGGGCATGTCGCCCTTGTTGTTTTCGCAGAAGCAGCGGCCGCATACGTCTTTGCCGCAGCAATCACGATAGCCGATTATGTATTCCTTGCCGTCGTTGGGATCGCGGCAGGTGCCCACCCAAGAGGTCGGCGACATGATAGTGCCGGCGGGACACTCGGTATGGCTGCCACCGCAGCAGCCGCACAGATTGCCGTCGAAACCGCAGTAACGCCAGTAGTCGCAGGTCGAAGGATCGTCGGTGCGTCCGGTGCCCGTGGGACCCATCGTCATCTGGGCGTCGGCGCCGCCCATCACGCGATCGATCGGCAACAGCGGAAGGACCATCCCGCCGAGCATCAGTTTGCCCATCCGGGCGAGGAAGCCGCGCCGCGAAGTGCGCTGCGCAACCGTGCGGGTAAGCTGTTCCACCAGGGAGTCCATCGTTCGCCTCCTCGCCTACTTGCCTTCGCGCTTGCCGACTGCGGCGAGCGGAGCTTCATGGTTATGGGCGTGATCATCCCGACCATTGGCATGATCATGCTGATCGTGCGAGTGATCGTGTCCGTCATCGTGCGAGTGCTCGTGCGGTTCGTGACCTTCAGGCGCCCGGGACTGGAGAAACTGCTGGATCGACGGGACACCCATCTGCTTGGCCTCGATCAGGCTCTCAAGATGCTCGCGCGTGTTGAGCAGGCCCTTGGCCCGGATAACACCCGAGTCATCGATCATCACACCATAGGGCAGCTTGCCGATTCGGTAGGTCATCCCGACGTCGGCCGAGAGCACGTAGGGGAAATCCTCGAGATGCTGTACGCGGATGAAGCGCTCGTGCTCGACCGGTTCGCCGTCGCTAGCCAGGACGACATCAAGCCATGAATTCTCGGCCTGCTGAATCGATTTGACGATCGGCAGCAGCTTCTTGCACACCGGGCAGGTCGGCGAAAGGAAAAAGAGCAGCGTGCTGCGGCCGCGCGGACCGCCGAGATGAAGCGGCGTGCCGCGGCGGAGATCCTTGACCTCGAACTGCGGGGCGGCCTCGCCCTCCTTGGGTCCGCGGTCGAGCGTAAGCGCACCCATCGGCGCGATGCGCTCGTGCAGGACGCCGACCTGGCGGAGTAGCGCGAGCATCATGAGCGCCATGGACAGCACCAGCGCCCACAGCAGAATCTGCGAGATTACCAAGGCTTCAAGCATTTAGCGCACCCAGCGCGCGAAGCCCGGGGGCGTTCGCGATTAAATAATTGGCGGCGGTGTAGAGCACAACCACCGTGGCCGCCGCCATCGCGGCGGTCGCGACGTCGAGAAAATCCATCGGCCGCATGCCCGCCGGCATCAGTGCGATCGCGAGCAGCGCGAACAGCGCTCCGTTGCGCAGCAGCAGCCACCAGCTCAAGCGCTGGCGCAACGCCGGCCCGAAGCATCCGCAGTCGATATCGGTGCGGCCGCGGGCCAGGTTGATCGCGATCGCGCCGGTGAACACGCCGAGCAGCACAATAAGCACCAGCGCCGCGGACGCCCGGATCGGGCTCAATAGCAGGCCCAGCGCCGCGGCGCATTCGATCACCGGTGCCACCCAGGCAAACGGCGTAGCGAGCCATTCCGGGATCAGCCGGTAATTCGTCACCGCTCCACGGAAGGTCTCCACGTCATAAAACTTGAGCGCTCCCGACGCGGCGAAAATGGCCGCGGCAGCGGCCGCGGCCATCCATCCGAGTACTGGGTCGATTTGCGGCATTTTTCAGTATGTACTTTACAGACCCGAGATCGAAATCCCGCCGTCAGAGCCCAAACATCTCCCATGGCACACCCGACAGCCCCGACATCGTGCCGCGGTACTTGCCGTCGAGGGCGTTGAACGTCTGCATCATCGCTGGCATCACGCTCAGCACGTACAGCGTAGGAGCGTCGTCCTGGCTAACCAGGATGGAATTACCCTGTTGCGGCAGCGCGATCCGATCGACGCGCTTTTGTGCCTTCACGTCATACACCCACACTTCGATGCCAGGGTTCTTGTGCGTCCAGTCGCCGCCCCCCTGATGCATCAGGACGAAGAGCAAACCCTTGGCGGCGTTGCCCCAAATCGGCTGATAACCGCCGGGTAGCCATCCCGCCTTCCTCTCGTCATCGCTCAGCAACGGCCATGGCTTGCCGGGCTCCGCGGGATTCGAGCCGAGGGCCATCGGATAGACCATCCCATGATAACTCACGAAGTAGGCCTCGTCGCCCACCCGCGCCGGCACGCCGAAGACGGGATCCTTCTCGATGTCGAAGAAGGGTTTGGCGGTGCGCTTTTGCGCCGTCGCCTTGCCGTTGTCGTCGAATTCGGTAGTCATCATAGTGCCGTCGCTGCAGACGGAAACGAAGCGGCGCTGTCCGGCGATCAGGACCTCGGCGCAGCCGGAGGTTTCGATCTCGCTCGCGACATTGCGGTCCTGTATATCGACCACGCTGACCGATGTCGCCGGAGTCAGGTTGGCGACGAGCACGAAGCGGCCATCCGGCGTCACCGACATCTCGGAGCTGTCCGGAATCGAGAGCTGCCGCTTGGTCGGCAGAATCACCTCGCCGACCGGCGCCAGATGGCGCGCGTCGTAGATAGTCAGCACGTCGGTGCGATCGCCGCGTGCACCCCGCGAGTAATAAGTATCGGCCATATATATCTGCTTGTGATCCGGCGCTATAGCGAACGCGCTGGTTATCCCGCCGGTCATCTGGCCGAGCACCTGGAGCTTGTCGCCGTCGATGGCGAACACGCTAGTGACTTGCAAAGTGCCGCTGAACGGGTTCATCACGAATACCCAGTGTGGCCCGGCCAGCGGCAGCTCGCGTACCTTCACGCCCTCCTCGGGCGGCATCTGGGCCAGCGCGCCGGGTCCACACCAGATCGGCAGAGCGAGCAGGATCGCGATGATGAACGTGGCGCGCTTGGCCATCTCAGTTACTCCCGTGCAAGTCTAGAAATACAGCTATTTGTCCAACTCTCAGGTGCGTCCCTTGATGGCCTGGAAGTTGTACTGGAACTGCATATACAGAAGGCTCTTGCCCTTGAAGATACCGCCGGAAAACGAGTTGAACTTGTCGTTGCTGAGAATTCCGACGTAACCCAGCGTCGCGAAGTACTTATTGGTCCACGGCGGCGTCACGGTGACGGTCGGGAACAGAAGGGAGGTGTTGCCAGAAGGATTCCAGATCATGGTGTATGTCGGCAGGATCGCCCCCCACCAGAAGCTGGTGTTCGTACTGAACAGGATCTGCTCCTCGTTGTGGCGCCAGCGCTCGGCATAGTTGGTATACACCAAGTTCTTACCATAGCCCGAGATGGTGAACTGATTCCACTCCAGGTTGGCGTTCAACACGCCGGTCTTGGTCAGCCAAGGGGCGTAGAGACCGTCGAGGTCGAGTGCGACCAGCGAGTTAACCGTGTTCTTGTCCACCACCGCGTTTCTGACTCCCACGTCAGTGGTATTTAACGGCGTGCGGTCCTGCCATACCGCTTCGGTCCTGAGCACGATCGGCACACTAGAGAGAAGCTGGCCCGGCAGATAAATCGGCCGGTTGAGGGTGGCGCCTATGTCGTTGAACTGTGGGAACCCATACTGCACGAACTGCCCTGTGGACGGGCTGCCCACAACGTAGCCAGGGGCACCGGGCGTGCCGGCTTCGTTGAACTGATGACCGTGCCAGTACAACATCGTGATCTCAGCATTCTTCACCAGCGTGTGGATGCGGAAGCCTTCGGTTGAACTGCCTAGTGTGTTGCTGGGCAGATGGTAGCCGAAGAACGGCGACCCAAAGGTAGCGAAGGCTGGGGATTGGCAGTGCTGGTGGACGAAACTCGCGCAAATTTGAGGAAAGGCGGCCATATTGTTCGGCTGCCCGATTGCTCCGGTCACCAACGGATACGGCTCGGTCTGGAAGCGGCCTTCCGAAGATGAGTATGCGACGAATGGCGCCAGCAGAGAGACGGAACCCGCGACGTCGTGCTGTCCGTCATACCAGTTGCTGTGCGGGTTTGTCAGGTCCTGGTTCGGAGTGTCAACCGAGGGGTTGTACATCGGCTGCCAGGCCGGCGTCCAAACTCCCTCGATAAAGTTGGCGGTTAATGGCCCCCAGCTCGGTAGATTGAAGATCGGATGCACCATCCACAGCGGCAGCCGCGACTGCTCCAGGTTGGAGAAACCGAAGTTCCAGGTGAAATCCTGCGGATTGATAACGTCGCCGATACGGAACGCCAGCGACTCGCCCCAGGTCACGATCTGGCGGCCCATGAACAGCGTCAGCGGCCCCATCACGCTTTTCCAATAGGCGTCCCGGACGTTGTATTGGTTGTAATAGTCCGACATATCCTCGATGCCGGGACCCGAGGCATTGCCCTTGTACTCGAACCGGTACGACGGCTCGTATATCACCCATCCGCGAATGAAAAACCGATTGTTGCCGTTCAGGATGTAGTTGATATCCAACTGGAGCCAGTTGCGTTCGGCCGCCAGCGAGTTCTTGCTCTTCTGGTAGCGGATGCCGCTGGAGTCGACCCACATCCCGGTAGTGCTGTTGATGAAGCCTGAAACTGACAGACCTTGCCATCCGGGATCCTCGCTCACGTCGATGAGTGGCGTGGGACTGCCCATCAGGAGTGTCTGGTAGAGCGGTGTATCCGCGGTCTGCCCACCGCCCGCCGGCTGCGCGAGCGCGGCCCCTCCATTTGCGCCAAGCCAGACCAGCGCGGCGGCCATCATCGCCGCGACCAGCAGCAATCCGGAACGCTTCCTTTGAGTGCGTTTCATACCTACTCCTCCCTAGGCTCGTGGCTGCGTGCCGCGCCGCGTGCCGTCCCGCCGCGTCTTTGCGGCGCGCGGTTGCAGCGGCGGCATCCCCGATTCAGTTTATAGCCGCAGCCATCGTTTCCTTGCGTAGATCCTCCTCCGCAACACCACCGAAAATGAAGCGCGGGCGCGCCCACGCTATGTATGCCGGCAATATCAAAAGCCCCACGATCACATTGGTCGACATCAGAATGATCAGCAATACGCTCATCTCGTTGTGGAACAGCACCGGGGAAAATACCCAGGGGGCCAGACCGCCGATGATTACGGAGAAGGTCGCGAGCACGGCGGCCCCGGTGCCCCGAAGCGCGGTCGTAATGGCGTCCTCTAGGCGCCTACCTTCCGCGCACTCGTCGCAGATGCGCGAGACCGCGTAGATGCCGTAGTCGACGCCCAGTCCGATACCCAGGGAGATGACCGGGATGGTATCGATCGTGATGCCGATGTCGGCCAATCGCATATAGATGAACGCGGCGAAGTTTGCCGCTATACACGACACCACGAACAGCACGCCCGCGACGAACGAGCGGTAAACCACGGTGCAAAACAGGAATACTACTCCGAGCACGAAGGTTATATTGATGAAGTCGAGTTGGTAGAGGACGTCGTTGGCCGCGGCGTACAGGCCGGCGATTCCGCCCAGGTACACAATCTCGACCTTCTTGAGCGCGGGATCCCATTGGCGCCGATTGATGAACTCGGCCAGCCGCGCCTGAATATTATTGAGCGTCACGTAAGTGTGGTCGGAAAGCAGGACGCGCAAGATGCCGTCGTTGGTGTTCAGATTGATCCATTGATCGGCCTCGCCCGGCGCGGTCCCTTGCATGAACAGGAAGTACAGACCCATCGCGTCGTCGGCGGTGCGCGGCACCGCGAGATATTTCGGATTGCCGTAGTGGAACATCTGGTTGTAGGGCTCAAGGATGTCGGGGGCGACCGAAATAATGCTTGAGACCGAGGGATCCTGCAGCATGAACCGTCCGAGATCGCGCTCCAGCCGGATCACGTCGGGCGCCAGCATATCGGGCGTGTAGGCAGCGCTGATGGTCGTGGTCGCGCGCGCGCGCACGATTATCCATCCCTCGTCGAGCGGGAACACCTGACGGACCGCGTTGATGTCCCGGTTGACCTTGGCGTTGTGCCGGTAAAGCGGCGTGCCCGGTTCGGTGTAGCCAATTTTGGCCCGGACGCCCGCGATGAAGCCCACAACGATCAGCACGCCCACCGCGACCAGCGCGCCCTCGCGCGCGTAGCCCGGTGTGATCGGGAAATTGACCAGCTTGTCCGCGATCGGCGCCAGCATTCCTCGTTTCCTCTTGTGCGCCGGCAACGGTTTGGGCGTCGGCAGATAGCTCATCATGATAGGCTGAAAGATGAAGACCATCGTGAGGCTGCCGCCTAGCCATACAGCGCCCGAGGAGGCCACGTGCTGCAGCGACGGGATGCCGCCGAAGGAGATGAAGACGATGCCCGCAATGTCGGCCAGGATCGATAGCAAGCCCGGCGGCAGCATCAGGGTGGTCGTCACTTCGCACGCGGCCATCTTGTTGTGGCCGTGCGTTTCAAGCTCGTCGTAGTAACGGCCCTGCCACTGAATACCGTGGCTCATGTCGCGGGCGGTCAATATAAATCGTATGACCAGCATCACCGGGTCAAACTCGTAGCCCTCCATCCCGATGAAGCCGAGGCCCCAGACCGTCGACAACAGGCCGGTGATGAGCGGCGCCCACCATGTGCTGCGGCCTTTAAAGAAGATGTACAGGATGAGGATCATGATGCCGTCGGAGATGAAGAAGATGATCACCAGCACCGGCAGATAGTAATACCCGTAACCGCGGATCACCGGTTCGCCGGCGGCATAGATGACCGTGTTGTCATCCTGGTATTTGGCGATGAGCGCCTGGATCCTGTTGAACACCTCGTGATAGTTGAGCCGGCCCTCGTAGAAAGAGGCCATGATGGCGGCGCTGCGTCCGTCGTCGCTCACCAGGCTGCGCATCTCCAAGCGATGAATGAAAATCTGACGCTTGATCTCCTGTATCGCCGCCTCCGAGGTCGGCACGTTCGGATACATGTAGGCCTTGTAGACAAGATTGCCCGGCAGCGCGACGGCATACCTGACACGGAATGAACCTAAAGAACGAATCGACTGATGATTGACGGCGGGTAGCAAGTCGACGTCATAGGTCATGTCCTGAATTTTTCTTAGGGTCTTATAGTTATAAATATCTCCGTGCTTGACCTGCACCATCAGGGTCAGGCGCTGCGCGCCGCCGTAACGTTCGTAGTCGTGGTAGAGCTTTACGTAGGGGTGGTTCTTGGGAAAGAAATCGATAAAGCTGGTCCCGATGGTGAGCTTGCTCGCGTAGTAGCCGAAGATGCCCGTGATCACGAGCAAGGCTATCCCGATTATCGCGCGATAACGCAGTATCAACCGGCCAATCACTTTCCCGTCACCACATCCCAATGCGCGCCGCTGTCGGCAGTGTGCACAATTGTGCCGCCAAGCCCGACTGCGACTCCGTTTTGTCCGTTAAACGCGATGTCGGCCAGGTCGAACACCGTCGGCGTCTGCTCTTTTGGGGCGGCGGCGCCGCCAAGCGCGATATGCAGGAGCGCGCCGCCTTCGCCCGAGCCCCACAACTCCGTCGGCGCGGAGCTTGAGGTCGCTCCGCTATAAGTGACGCTATACATCGGGGACGCTGAGGGCGCGGTAACGGGCTGCCACGTCGCGCCACCATTGTCAGTGCGCAAAAGCGTGCCGCCCTGGCCTGTCGCCCATCCGTGTTGCGCGTCAATAAAGCGGACCGCGAATAGAGCCGGCAGTTTGAAATTGGCGCGCTTGCCGCCCATCTGCGGAGTCCACGTCTTACCGCCGTCGGCGGTATGCATGATCGTCTCGAACTCGCCGACCGCCCATCCGTTTTGCGCATCGGCGAACGCGATATCGAGGAAGATGAGACCGTTCTTGAGGGTTTGCAGTTGCCAGTGCGCGCCGCCGTCTGTCGTGCCCATCAGAAGGCCGTTGGTGCCGCAGGCAAAGGCCGTCTGCGGGTCGACGACCGCGATACGAAAGATGTTCTCGGCGGTGCCGCTCGCCTGCGGATTCCAAGTCACGCCGCCGTCGGTGGTTTTGAGGATTAGCCCGCTCTCACCGCCAACCCATCCGGTCTGCCCATCGCTGGCGAAGCGAATGCTGTAGAGATCGAACCATGATAGGTCGCCGCGCCTGGCGATCGCGCGCCGCCCCCAGGTCTGTCCGCCGTCGCTCGAGGTCATCAGTGCGCCTTCCGTGCCGATAACGTAACACTTATTAGAGGACAGACACGCGACACTGAAGAACGAGTCCCAGGGCTTGGCCAAGCTTTCGCCACTGGCCTTGCCCGGCCCCGCACCGGCCACTGCCGACGCTGCAAATATCGCAACCACGGACAACAGCGCCAGCGCGGACGCGCCCCACCTGCCCGTTCGGAGAGCCTGTCGTCTGCTGCGGGCTTGATCCGAAGCTGGGATCGGCAGTTCCGCGTCTTCGGATGACACCAGACCCATCAGACACTCTCCTCGCTGCGCGCGCCTCTCGCTGACCACCGGCACGAACCTCTCAGCCCCTACTGCATAATCTTCATCAGGCCGTCAGGCTGCGCATAGCGCCCGATATTCGAGAATCCCTGGGAGTCGCATTCGTGGTCCACGCACACGTGGAGGCCGATAAACACGGTCGCGTGCTCATCCTGAAAATTCACGACATAGCCGGTGTTGGGCCCGGTTATCGTCACTTCCTGACCCTCGAGGCCGAGACCAGGAAGAATCGCAGGATAGGCAAATACGACGATCCATTTGTAAAGGTTCCCCGCCCGGTCCCACACCTCGGTGTGGTCGGGGAAATAGTTCTCCTTGTCGAGGTATAGTCGGCGCTTGCCGTAACAGTAACCGCGCGCCTGCGAGGGCAGCCGCGTCATCTCCATCAAGTACACGTCGCGGACTTCCCATTGACCCGAGCCCGGGTTCGGGAAAGGCACCACGCCCTTGAGGCCAAAGTAGTAATACCGCGGATCGAGCGAGGTGGGCGTGCCGCAGGTATCGAAGCTCGCGGGAGTTCCGTGCATCAGGGTCAGGACTTTCTTGTCTCCCATATAGACGTTGTTGAACAGGTTCCCCATTCGCGGGGCCCCTTCCTGCGCATCCTCGTACACGAAGTCGGTGCCAAAAATCGGCGCGCAACGCGCGGCCTGCGAGACGCGCAGAGAGCGCCGCAGGCTCGGGATGTACTCGTAAAGCTCGTCGAGCACCGCGGGATCGTTCCAGGTCATATCGAGCGAGGCGAAATACTTCCCCTGCTCGGGCGCGGTCTGTTCGAAATACGCCGCAAAGAAGTAGCCATTGTTGCCTGGGAGTTCACGTGGATAGCCGGGTTCGCTGAGATGCGTGAGCTGTGAAAAGACGATGTTGGAATCGGCGGTGCGGGTGAAGTTCGCGTACTTGTCGAGCGTGTAGGAACAGTTGGGGGCTTGCTCCACGACCGGGGCGGGGCGGTAGTAATTGTTGTAGTACATCTTGGCGCCCACTTCGTCCTTGGAGCCCGCCATCGGGTTGGCGAACGGGAATCCGCCCACGTATCCCCTAGGGACGTAGCCGCCGTCGGCGGTCTTTACCAAGGAGGTCTGGCTGCCGTACTTCTCGGTATCATCTTTGAAAGGCTTGGGCGGTAAAATATGGCGCGTTGGACCAACGTCGATCTCGATACCCTTGGGCATGTGCCAAAACAGGTCGCCCTTGAAAAGATGGATCATGCTCTCGGGCATGAACTGTTGGTACTGCTCCCAGTTCTCCTGAGTGATCTTGGTGCCGATAGGAATTCCGTTCTCGAATCCCTTGTCGGCCTGCCACGGAGCAGGCTGCGCCTGCGCAGGCGTGGGCATCGCTCCCAGCACCAGCGCAACAGCCAACAATCCGGCGATTATCAATAAACGTCGAGCCATGGCTATAACCCCTTCCCCGTCTAGAGGTTTCTCGTCACGGGAATCCAACGAAACGCCTAATTTCTCGTCCAATTCAGTCGGCCCCAAAAGCAAGGCAAATGCCAGATAAAACTCGCCAATTTCTCAGCCTGACTTTCCAGAAACCGCGCCCGATCTGCTTGCCTGCCGGGCGCTTGCCCGAACTAAGGCAGCCCTATCAACCAGCTCCCATACCCAGAACCGTGCTGCGTTAACGCTGTACAACGTCAGACGTTCACGCAAACCTTAGTCTGCAATCCTCGCGGTCGAAACATGTTTGTCCAGGCGAAAACCTACCGCACGGTCGCTTAACAATCAAATCGCAATTCGGAACAATTTCGGTCCCGAATCCCACCGCGCCAGACGCCGCTGATGCCCGCCCTGCCATGGCGAAGGCCCCCGCCCTTTAGAGGTACGGTTGACGAGCGGCGGCAAAGCGGGCACAAGCGTCTGTTACACGATCGCGCGGGAGCGCGACGAGCTCGGCGATGAAGGAAAATCGATCAGCCCAACGCGGGATCTCCTCAGCCCTCTTGACCGGCGCGGCGGCCGCATTCTCTCTAATGACATTGGCGCTGGCGCCGGCGATCGCCGCGCGCGGCGAGGCCTTCGCCGCGCCGGACGCGACGGCCCAGACCGCAACCGCGGGCGTCGCGCAACCTGGCGCCGTCATCAAGCGGCAGCCGCCCCATTATGTCGGCACCGTCTATTGTTACGCATGTCATCAGGAACTTTCGCTCGAATTCGCCAAAACCAAGATGGGCAAGCTGTTCCTTGTCAAGCCGCAGAACGACCTCGAGCGCAAGGGCTGCGAGGGATGCCACGGCCCGGCAAGCGATCACGCGGAATCGGGCGGCGGTCTGGGTGTTGGCGGGATGGCGGAGTTCCGAATCGATCACGGGCAATCGATCGAACGCAACAACCGGGCTTGTCTCGAATGTCATGACGAGGCCTTCTGGCACGGCGGTAAAACTCATCCCTTTCGCCGGATGGCCTGCTTTGATTGCCACGTCGTGATGGTCCGGATGAGTCCGACCTTCCAGCTCGCGCCCGCGGCGGCCGGGCAAGATTGGAATCGCGGGCGCACCTGGGGCGATGCGGCGCTGGTCGGATTGCTCGTGGGAGCAGTGTTCGGCGGATGGCGGCGGCTGCGGCGGCATCGTAAGGGCTGAGTAACGTATAACGATGGAATGGATCGCTTTCGCACGCGGCCCCGCCCTGCACTGGGCTCTGGTGATCATGGTCTTCGGGCTCGCCCTGCGGCTCGGCGCATTCGTCTTCAGCCCGGCCGCGCGCGACCTCTACTGGGCGCGTAAGCAATTCTGGTTGGGCCGCGGGCACTGGCAAATCGAGAGCTACGTGATGCACGTGGGGCTCCTGATAGTGCTCTTCGGCTTCGCCCCGCACATCCTGCTGGTTAGCGACCTGACCGGAATCGGCTGGCCCGGCCTGCCAATCGGCCTGGTCTGGTTTGCCGGCTCGGTTACGGTGGTCGCGATGGTGGCGGTGCTGCTGCATCGCCCGCCCGACGAGACGCGCTCCACCTGGCGGCCGCGGCTGGATGAGTACTTCACCTGGACGATCGTGTTGCTGCCGTTGGTGACCGGGATGCTCGCCTTCCCGCACTTGGGTGGCGCCTCGCTCACACGCCCGTATGCCGCCCTGCTGACGGCCCATCTGCTGAGTGTCGAATTCCTGATGATCTGGCTGCCGTTCGGGCGCCTCGCGCATCTGGTGCTGATGCCGCTGTTGCGCGGCACCGCTCGCGCATTGGAACTGATCGGAGTCTGGAGCTGAGAACGCGCGCCGGCCCGCCGGTTGCGATTCGCCCCCTATGCGCGCTACCACAGACGAGCGTGCGTATCGCTTTTACACATGCTTTTACACGAGCGCACAGTTGTCACTTGACCGCCGCGTCAATCTCTCATTTGCGCCCTCACTTGCGGTGGCCAGCGCTGGCAGCGCTCGCGATGCTCGCCGGATGCGCTGGCGCGGAGCCGCAGCAAAACGCTTCCACCGGCGCTGCGCCTGCGGCCCAAAGCGCTTCGGCCGCCGACTCCGGCGCGGCGAGCGAAACGGGTTACACGGGCCTTTGGGACGGGACCGCGACCAGCACCTGTCTGCCGATGCAGCCCGACGCATCGCGCTGTAACGCGGTGATGAAAATCACGCTCCAGATGTATCAGGAAGGGTCCAAGCTGACCGGTCATTACACCTGTGCGCCCGGCAACATGGTCTGCCGCAACTCGAACACCACCGGCACGATCGCTGACGGCAAGGTGCGCGAGGGCAACGTCGGCATGCGCGTAATGATGCCCGACGGCTCGAGCTGTCTGTTCAACGGCAGGCCTTCGCGAGGCAACCCGCCCGCGCAAAAGTTGACCGGTTCGTACTTCTGCATGCAGGGCGGCGGCTATATCGAACAGGGCCGCTTCCAGGTCGAGCGCGGATACTGAGGCGCTACGGAATCAGCACTGCGCGCCCCTTGACCTTGCCTGCCACGAGATCATGCAAGGCCGCGTTCGCCTCGCTCAGCCGGTATTCCTGGGTCGCGAGCTTCACCTTTCCCCGATCCACGAGCGCCATCAGCTCGACCAGATCTGGATAGGTGCCGACCAGGTTGCCCACGATGGTTTTTTCCGTCGCTACCATCTCCATCGTCGGAATCTCGATTTTGCCGCCGTAGCCCACGACGTAGTAGTACCCGGCGTTGGCGGTCATTTTGAGCCCATTGGCAACCGCGTTGCCTTCGCCCACGAAATCGATTACCGCTTGCGCGCCGCCACCTCCGGTCAGCTGCTGCACCGCCTCGACCTCGTTACCGTCAGCCCTGACGATGTGATCGGCGCCGCACTCGCGGGCGAGTCCGAGCGCAAGGTCAGAGCGGTCGACCACGACGATCGAGGCCGCGCTGAGCGCGCGCAGGGTCTGGATGCCGATATGGCCGAGGCCGCCCGCGCCTATCACCACCGCCCAATCGCCAGGCAGCAACTGGCGCGAGGCTTTTTTCGCCGCGTGGTAGGCGGTGATACCGGCGTCGGCGTGCGGCGCGACATCCTTGGGCGCGAGCGTTTGCGGCAGCTTGATCAGCGCGCGCACATTGGTCTTGAGCAACTGCGCGTAACCTCCGTTGGAGTCCAGCCCCGGAAACGTGCCGCCACCATGCATGTCGTTGCCGCGGCGCGCGGCCAGCGTCTCGCCCGTGCCGGCCAATGGATGGCAGATGACCGGGTCACCCCGCTTGACGGTTTCGACGGCGCTCCCGACCTCCTCGATCCAGCCCGCGTTCTCGTGCCCCATGATGTAAGGCAACTGGACGGGAATCATGCTGCGCCAGAGCCCTTCAATCACGTGCAAATCGGTGCGGCAGACGCCGGCGCCGCCGATCCGCACGATTACGTCCGTGGGCTTTTCGATTTTCGGCTCCGGTACTTCCTCGTAGCGAACGAAGTCGGGCCGCTTCAACGCTTCATCGTAGTTATGAAGAACCGCAGCTTTCATCTTATGAAACCGCCTTTCGTAAGAGCTTTGACCGAGTCCGCCCGCAGACAACTGCCGTTTACACCCCGCATGAGGCGAGGGTCAACCGCGCGATATGCTTACGAACCCGCTCGCATCCTTGATACCGACGATTTCTTCCAGAACTCCCGCAAGTTCACGAATCAGCGAGCGAAAAAAGATGTCGCGATCCAATGGAATGGATTTTTGATCACTTGCCTCGTGCGACATTGCGGTTCGGCCTCCGCCATCCATCGCGCCCAAAGACTCGAATCAAGCTAGGAAACAAAATATACCCGAAACTCGCGTGCGTAATCCATAAAATCGTTTGCAACCAACTCGGTTGGTTGTTGCGCCGCTCTAGAGCGCCATCTGCTCGAGCGTTTTGCCCCGCGTTTCCGGCGCGTAAAGAACTATCAGCATCGCGCCCACCAGCGGTCCGATCGCGCACAGCGACGCCGCGTTGCCCAAACCGCCCACGAACAGCGACATCGTCCCGACCAGCACCGGGCTGATGAACCATGCCAGCTGGCCCAGCGTCTGGATCGTAGTGCTGTAGCCGGCCGCGCGAATTTCGGTGGGAAACAATTCCGCCGACAACGCCGAAGTCGCGGCCCGCGCGCCCTGGTAGGCAAACATGGTCGCCATGAACGCCATCAGCATCGTGTGATGCGTCGAGGACTGGAACAACACCATCATCGAAATTCCGGCGCCCAGGTAAAACACGCTCGTCGTCAGCCGCCGCCCGACCAGGTCGAGCAGGTAGCCGCACAGAATCGTCCCCACCGTCGCCATCAGGTAAGCCACGATTATCGCGGAGCCCACCTGCGCCGAGGTCCAATGGTGGTCGCGCTTGGCATAGAGGCTGAAATAGGTGATCGTAGGCCCGCCGACAAAGCCGACGCTGTTGGCGAGCAATGCCACGAGGATCAAGCGGCCGCGGTAGGGGCCGCGGAGCAACGCGATATGCTTGCGCAACGCCTCGCGCCAGCCCTGATGAGCTGTCAGCGTGCCCCGATGCGCCAGAAAGCGAGCGGTCTCGCGCACGTACTGGCGCAGAAACGCCACCAGCAATAGCGGTGCGATTCCCAGCAGGTACATCCCGCGCCAGCCCCACGACGAATCCGCCATGTAGCCGTACAACTGCCCGGCAACGGCGACTCCGACGAACGCCGCCATGTGAAAACCCGCGATCGCCCGGCCGCGCAACTCGTCGGGGAATTCCTCGCTGATGATGATGATCGCCATCCCGAACTCGCTGGCCAGAAACACCTGCGAGCAACTCTGAAAAAGCGTGAAGGTAACCAGCCCGCGCGAGAGTCCAGTCAGCATCGTGAAAAGCCCATAGCCCAGCACGGTCACCGAGATAACCGGCTTTCGCCCGACGCGATCGGAGCAGGAAATCACCAGGGACGACATCACCGTGCCGAATCGCACGATCGAGGCGATCAGGCCGATCGCCTCATTGCCAAGATGAAAGGTCGCGGCGATGTCGGGTGTGCAGAGGTGGAAAATCGTGATGTCGTAGCCCTCGAAGATAGTCGCCGGAATCAGCAAGCCGAGCAACTGCCACAGGTACGATCGCGGCTGGCGCGGGATGCCTGGCGCGCCGCCACCGGAGGACGGCGCCGCTGCGCTGGAGGCCGGCGCGGTCTGGCGACGCGCTCCCGCGTCATCCACGTATTTTCACCCGCCCGATGTTCTCCCGCGCGAGTTCCATCCGCGCGCTTTCTGATCGCACTCTCGCCACTGTAATCGCAGCTCTCGCCATCCTCGCCACCGCAATTAGATAGCATGCCCCCCAGCCGGTCCCGATCCAACACCCGGCCGCCCGCTCTCTCGAGCGGCTCTAAAGCCCGCGCCGTGCGCGGGTCCGGCCTCGCGCACCGCAGTCACGATCATCCGCTTGCCGAACAGGAGCGCGGGCGAGAACACGTGGCGCATGATTTCCGCGGTTAGCTCCGGCGGTGCGACGACGCGGCGATGCTGGCGCGCCTTGCGCGCAAACGCGGCGACCGCGGCGCGCGAAGCGGCGTACATCGCCGGCACTATCGGCGCAAGCGCGATCGACGACGGGCTGAAGCGATCGGTATGAACTTCGATTGCGCCGAGCCCCGCCAGCCGCATCAGGTAGCGCAGACGAAAATAATCAATAAGGAAAATGTGTCCGTGGTAGAAACGGCCGGCGGATCGCGCGCGCAGCGTCTCGACTTCATTGGCCAGCCCGCGGCGCATCGTGCGCTGCCCGGTTAGCATCGCGCTCAGCCGCGCGCTCAGGTGCATCACGTTGGGCGTGGTCACCACGATGCGGCCGCCGGGGCGCAGCACGCGGGCGCACTCGCGCACGAAGCCGGCCTGGTGCTCGAAATGTTCGATACCCTCGCGCGAGAGCACTGCGTCGAAGGCGCCGGTGCGAAACGGCAACGGCGCGTTGCAATCGGCACGGACCCATCGCGGCGTCGGCGCGCCATCCACCGGAGGGAAAAGGTCGGCCGAGACGACCTCGAAGCCCATCCGTTCAAGCCGCGCCGACTCGCCGCCCGCGCCGGCAGGGATGTCGAGCAAAAAGGCGTGCCCCATTCGATCGAATAGTTGAAAAAAATCGACTCGCGCGCGCCGTTTTTCACCCACAAGGGTCAAGGCTTTAGCCGAGCCGATGCGTCCGTGCAATCGCGCGCACATGACGCATCGGGCAAAGCAAGCTCGCTCGGCAGATTGATACCGCCGCCCGGTAACGGAATAATCGTTGCTCGAGCCCTCTACATGAACGCTTCACCATTAACAGGCGCGTCGCTAGCGGAGCGCGCCGCGCAGAAGTCCGCCGAGCCCGCGATCGAGGTCGCGGGCCTGAGCTTCAGCTATGGTGATCGCCAGGCGCTCTGCGAGGTCGAATTTACGATCGCGCGCGGCGAAATTTTCGGTTTCCTCGGCCCTAACGGCGGCGGCAAGAGCACCCTCTTTAGGCTGCTCTCGACCCTGACGCCGATCCAGTCCGGCAACGCGCGCATCCTGGGCTGCGATCTGCGCGGGGCCACCCAGGCGCTGCGGCGCAGGATCGGCGTGGTCTTCCAGAGCCCGAGCCTCGACGGCAAGCTGACCGTGGCCGAGAACCTTACCATTCATGGCAACCTGTACGGGATGCGCGGCGCGCGCCTGCGAGAGCGCGCGCAAGCGATGCTGGCGCGGCTGGACGTCGGCGATCGCGCGAATGATCTCGCCGAGGCGCTATCGGGGGGCCTGCGCCGGCGAGTCGAGCTGGCCAAGGCGCTGCTGCATCAGCCGGAGCTGCTGCTGCTCGACGAGCCGAGCACCGGACTTGACCCCGCGGCGCGGCGCGAGTTCTTCAACCTGCTCGCGCGCCTTCGCGAAAGCGACAACGTCACTATCTTGCTCACTACGCATTACATGGAAGAGGCCGAACGCTGCGACCGTATCGGCGTCCTCGATCAGGGCCGCCTGGTAGCGCTCGCCCCTCCGGGCGAGCTCAAGCAGCGGGTTGGCGGCGACGTGATGGTGATAAGCGGGCCGGCGCCCGAGGCGCTGGCGCGCAAGATCTCCGATCGGTTCCAGATCAGCGCGGCGCTGGTCGACGGGACGCTCCGGATCGAGCGGCCGCGCGGACACGAACTGGTGGGGCGGCTGGTCGACGAATTCGGCGGCGAGATCGAATCGGTGACTTTTGGCCGGCCCACGCTGGAGGACGTTTTCGTGCACCTGACGGGCCATCGCTTCGTCGCTCGCGCGAGCGAGGAGGACGGCCGCTGATGGGCCGCGTCGGCTTGCAGGTGTGGACGCTGTGGTGGCGCGAGATCGTGCGCTTTCGCCGCCAGCGCAGTGTGATTATCGGATCGTTCGTCCAGCCGCTGATTTTCTGGGTGCTGATCGGATGGGGCTTTCGGGCCTCGTTCAAGCCGAGCGGGATGCCTGCCGGAGCCGACTATGTGCAGTACTTTTATCCCGGCGTGATCATGCTGGTGCTGCTGTTCACCGCGATCTTCGCCACCATCGCGACTGTCGACGACCGCCGCCAGGGGTTTTTGCAGGGCGTGCTGGTGGCGCCGATCGCGCGCGACACGGTGGTCGCGGGCCAGGCGCTGGGCGGCACCACGCTGGCGCTGTTCCAGGGATGCGTATTCCTGGTGCTGGCACCGCTTGCCGGGATTCACCTGAGCGCCGCGGCGATCGCCGCGTCGATTGCGGTGATGGCGATAATCGCGTTCGCGTTTAACTGCATCGGACTCCTGATCGCGTGGCGCATCGAGTCGACTCGCGGCTTCCATCTGATCATGAACTCCATCCTGGTTCCGATCTGGTTTCTTTCGGGCGCGTTCTTTCCGGCCGCCGGCGCGCCCGCGTGGCTGCGCTGGATCATGTGGCTCAATCCGCTGACCTACGGGATGGCGGCGCTCCGGCGCGCGCTTTACCTGGCCGAGCCGCAAACACTGGGCGCGTTGCCGGGCGCGGGGCTCTCGGTCGCGATCAGCGTGGCTTTCGCGGCGGCCGCGATGTGGGCGGCGGCGCGCGTCGCGCAGCGCAGCCAGGTCGCCGCCGGCTGAGCGCGGCGGCCGCCCATAGCGCAGCGCCTTCGAAGGCCATCAATCAATCGGATCGAAGTAAGTCTCGCGGCGGCCCTCGAAATGGAACTCGCGTGCAAGCCCGATCCATTTGCGGTCGATTCCGTGAAGCGGTTCGGGCAGCCGTTCCAGGGGAAAGAAGCCGGCCGTCAGCGCTTCGAGCGGATTGGGCCTGAGCTCGCCGCTCTCGATCCGGCAGTAGAAAAGGTGCGAGTAAATGTGGCGATGGACGGAGCCGGCCTTGCGGCTATCGATGATCGCCATCAGGCAGATCGGCCGCACGGCTAACCCGGTCTCCTCCTTTGCCTCCTTGACCGCATTCTCCGCCGGAGAGATCCCCACCTCGCAGAAGCCCGTCGGGTACCACCAGCGGCCGTTGGGACGCTGGATCATCAGCATTTCGCCTCGCTGGTTGAACGCGATCACGCCGCATCCTGAGGCCGTGGTCACGTAACCGTCGTAGCCGTCACGCACTTCGGCGCGCCAGCGCTGCAAAAGATCGGCGGCTTCCTCGGGGCTCGCACCGTCGAGCGCCGCACGCATCGCGCCTGCCTCGCGCAAAAGCTCCTCATAACGCTCGGCGTCGAAGCCGTGAGGACTGAACGCCAGCCCGGTGCGCGCGATGGCGGCAGTGCGCTCGACGAAGTGGATAATCGCGGCGAGAATTGCGCTCATGGTGCTGCGGCGGCGGCGCGCGGTATAGCCTCAGCGTGCGCCGCGGCAAACCTCCCGGGCCGAGGGGCTGAGGGACGGCTACAGGCCGGGCATCACGCTCGTCGCGTGCTGGAAGGGGCTGCGCCCGAAGGGATTCTGGCCTACGGAGCCGATACCGCCCAGCGTCAGCATGAATTGCACGGCGGTCTCGCTGGGGTTGATTGACTTGGTTATGCCTACGTCAACCGCCCAACAATTACAGGGCGACTTTATACGCACGCCGTACTCGGTCGAAAGCATCTTGGAGTTGGCGATATCGTAAGACGGGGCGAAAAATAGTCCGACACGGTCGATCAAATCGTAATAAGCACGCAGCGTGACGAACTGATAGAAGTTCGAATTGAGACCGGGCTGCGCCGCGGTCGGCCCGGGCGCGATGTAATTATACGAGAGCTGCAGAAATGACCCCGACAACGAACGGCCCATGTACAGGCTGGGCGGCGTGTACAATGCCCACGGCGGCTGCATCGTGAAATAGACGCTGGAATAAGTGATGCGCGTGTCGCGCGGATCGTAACCCAGCTGCGACCCCATCGAGATCCAGTTGGTCGCCAACACGTTCGCCGAGGCTTGCAGGTCGGACCATCGCGATCCGCCCTTGGCGACCGCGTGGCTGGTGTCATAGGCCTGCAGAATCTGGAACTCGGCCAGCTCGCGCGCCATCCCGGACGAGGCGGCGACGGCAGGCAGCGGAACATCGCCGGCCAGCTCCTCGTCTTCCTGCTGCTCGGCGACGTCGCTCTGAGCGAAGTCGCCCTGCGGTACCGCCAGATTGGACGCGGAGTGGGCATAAATCCGCGAGGTTACTCCGAAGGTAAACAGGCTGCGCGGATTGATGCGGTCGAGCTGGTCGAAGAGCGCATACTGGCTCTGGTTGACGTTTGGGACGTAGGCGTAATAGGCGAACGGCTCAAGGGTGTGTTTGATCTTGTCAATCGATTTCCAATCGGTGTGGTAGACCTTCTCGAGGATGGTTTGCACGCCGAAGTCGGCATAGGGCAGTTCGCGCGTGGTCAGGCCGCCATTCGCCAGCGACCCCAGCGAAAGACCGTTGTTCCACTTGAGTCCGTCGGTGCCTACGGGGGTGATCGCGATCTGATGGCCGGAGACGTCGTATATCGTCTCGTGAGTGCCGAGCGCTCCCCAGCCGAAAATATATTCGCCCAGGCGCCACGGCACGGTGAGCTGCGGATTGAGGTCGAGGCGCAGGCCGCTCACGCCCGAGGAGCGCCAGAAGTTGTCCGCTTGGACGTCGTAGTCGGCGTATGCCAGTCCGCCAAGCAGTTCGTGCCGCCCGCTCAGTAAAAATTCCGGCAGCGTCTGGAGCGCGAATTCCTGCGGCTGAATCAGGTCCTGGTTCCACGTTCCGCCGAATCTGGCGTAGCCGTTTTCGAAGCTGTCGAGCAGGCCGAAGTGCGAGGGTGCGTCGCGCATCGTGTTGTAGCCGTTGCCGTAGCCCTTGGACAGCGTCCAGATGTTCATCTCGCGCAAGTAAAGGCTGTCACTGACCGAGATCGCGTCGCCATAGGCCACCAGGTCGGAATCAATATGCTGGCGCATCATCCCGATGATGTTGTAGCGGTCGATCGGGATGTGCGGGTCGGCGATCTGATTATCGACGACGTCATTGACACGCGAGGCTTGGGAGCGCAGGCCCTCGTTCACGTACGCGGTGTCGACGCGCAAATAGTCATCGAGCCCGTTTTGCAGCCGATATTCGCTGAGCAACCCGACCCGCTGATTGGTCTCGACGTCGAGCGCGACGGTCGCGTCCGAGCTCTTGCTGATTGCCCAATAGAACGGCTGCAGGTATTGCGCGCCACGCAGCGACGAGTAGCCCACCCGCGGGCTCAAAAAGCCGGTCTGGCGGTTGCTGTTGGCCGGAAAGATAGCGTACGGCAGCGGAATCAGCGGATGGCCGAGCACGTCGAAGTGGGCATTGCGCGCGACCCCTTTTTCACCCACGTGGACGTCCATATCGGCGCCCGAGATCGACCAGTCGGGAGTATCGCCGCCGCATCCGCAGGTGGTAAAAAACCCGTCCGTCACCTGGTAGTGCTGACCCATCAGCTTGTAGATCTTTTTGCCCTGCAGGCGATAGGTATGATTGGCGGCGACCAACTTTCCGTTGGTCAGCTCGACCGTCTCGTCCTCCCAGTTGACGTGGCCCTCGGTGCCGAACATCTGCCCCTCGGGATCAATCAGATGGACGTGGCCGAAGGCCGCCGCCTGATGGGTCTTGCGCATCAGGCTGATCCGATCCGCGGTCAGCGTGGTTGCGGCCTGGTTGACCACCGCGTCGCCGGTGACTACGAAAGTGTCGGTCTTGTAGTCGTACTCGAACTGGCGCCCGGTCACGTCGACCGCGCCATGATGGGAAGCTTGCAGGATTTGCGCCGCGCCCGTCGGGGTCGCTTTCCCGCCGCGGCTCTGCGTGGCCTGCTGCGCCGGCCGCGTCGTCTGCGCGTAAGCGTGCGGCAGACCGAGCATCGCCACGGCCGCGAACACAAACCAGACTAACCGCGGGGCTTTACATAACCGCTTCAGGAAATAGCCCCCGCCGTCCCTGCCGCTTGAGGAAGTATGGATAGATCTCTCCCACCAGATAGACAGAACCAGTTACCACGATGACGTCGTCCGGTCCACTCTCTGCCATCAACTGTTCCATAGCGCGCCGTGGCTCGCGAATCACGCGCGCGGGAACCTGGGCGGCAAACAATGGCAGCAGATTCTCGGGCTCGAGCGGACGCTTGGGCTCCACCCGGGTCAGCGTCACGTCACGCACGCGCGGCGCCAGCATCGCCGCCATCTGCGCCCACTGTTTGTCCTCGAGGCAACCAAAAATCAGGCGCGGCCGCACCTGCGGCCCCAACTCAACGGCGATCGTTTCGAGCAGCGCGCCAATACTCAGTTCGTTGTGCGCGCAATCGAGGATGACCAGCGGACGGCGGGATACCACGTCGAAGCGCCCGGGCCAGCGCAATTCGTTCAGCCCCCGCCGTATCGCCTGCTCCTCCAACCGCCAACCTTGCGCCCTAAGGGCCTCGACCGCCGCCAGCGCGATGGCAGCGTTCTCATGCTGAAACGGCCCGGCTACCCCCAGTTCAACTCGCTCAAGGTTAAGCCCCAGCCCGAAATAGTCAAGCATGTGGGCGGGCGCGCGAGAGCGAAAAGAGAAGTCGCGGTCGGCCAACCGAACCGGGCTTTGGCGTTGAGTGGCTATCGAGGTCAGCACCTGGCGCGCTTCGCGATCGCGCGCGCCGATCACCACCGGCACGCCGGGCTTGATGATGCCGCCCTTCTCGGCCGCGATCGCCGCGATCGTATGGCCGAGGCGATCCATGTGGTCGAAGCCGATCGGGGTTATCACGCTGACCAGCGGCGTCACCACGTTGGTCGAATCCAGCCGCCCGCCCAGGCCGGTCTCGATAATCGCCAGATCGACCGCCGCCTCGGCGAAATACAGAAACATCAGCGCGACTGTGAATTCGAAGAACGTAAGCGCGAGATCGGCGCGCTCGTAAATCGCGCGCAGCCGCTCGATGTATTCCAGCATCAGGCGCGCCGGCATCTCGGCCCCGTCGATCCGCGTGCGTTCGCTCAGATGAACCAGGTGCGGCTTGGTGTAAAGCCCGCAGCGCAACCCCGCCGCGCGTGCAATCGCGTCGAGCATCGCGGCCACCGAGCCCTTGCCCTTGGTGCCCGCAATATGGACCGCGCGCAGCCCCCGATGGGGGTTGCCAATCAGCGCGAGCGCCTGGTCCATGCGCTCGAGCTTGTAGATCTCGCCGCGGCCCTCGAGCGAATAGAGCCAGTCGAGCGTCTTGGATAGCCGGGGCATCGCGCCGGAATTCTAGCGCGCCGCCGGTCGAAACCTAAGCCCTGGATTCGTCGCTCGGTGCGCGAGACCAGCGAGCCAGCGTCGAATCCTCATCCCACCTGGGCCGGGGCCGATTTGCGGCGGCGGCCGTGCGCACCGCGCCCGGTGAGCATCGCGAGCAGCCGCGCCAGCGTCGCGCGCATCTGCGCGCGGGGCACGATCGCGTCGAGCATCCCATGCACGAGCAAAAACTCGGCGCTCTGAAAACCCTCGGGCAGCACCTGGTTGGTGGTCTGCTCGATCACCCGACGTCCTGCGAAACCGATAAGCGCGCCCGGCTCGGCCAGGTCGAGATCGCCCAGCATCGCGAACGACGCCGCCACGCCGCCGGTGGTCGGATCGCAGAGCACCGCAAGATACGGCAGACGCGCATCGCGGAGCCGCCCGATCGCGCCCGCCACCTTAGCCATCTGCATCAGCGACAGCACGCCCTCCTGCATCCGCGCGCCGCCCGACGAACAAAACACCACCACGCCAAGGCCCTGCTTGACCGCGTGATCGATCAGCCGCGCGATCTTCTCGCCCACCACGGTGCCCATACTTCCGCCCATGAAGGCGAAGTCCATCACGGCGAGCGCCACGGGATGGTCCTCGATTTTGCCAACTCCGGTGACCACAGCATCGTTGCGTCCCGAGGAGCGGCGCGCTTGTTCGAGACGCTGCGGATAGGGTTTGGAATCGTGGAACTCCAGCGGATCGCCGGCCGCGAGGTCCTCGTAAAGCTCGCGCCAACTGCCCCGATCGATCGTTATGGTCAAGCGCTGCTCGACGGTCAGCCGATGATGGAATCCGCACTTGGGGCAAACGTTGAGGTTGCGTTCGACCTCTTTACGAAAGGAAATTTCGCGGCATCCGGGGCATTTTACCCAGAGGTTTTCGTCGGCCCCACTCTGCGCCCCCGCCGTCCGTCCGCCCTGCTCCCGCTCCGCCATTGTTCAGCCTCCGGTTGCGGCGCGTCCCTGCCCGCGCGCCACGCGCATCGCTTCCTTCATCGCGCCCACTACCTCGCCGACCGCTGCCGCGAGTCCGGGCCCCGCGCCCTCGCGCTCGATTATCAACGAAAGCGCGCTGCCGACCACCACCGCGTCGGCGTAGCCGCCGACGTCGCCCGCCTGCGCCGCGGTCGAGATGCCGAAGCCGACGCCTATCGGCAGATCGGTCACCGTGCGCAGGGCGCGCACGCGGGTCTCGAGCCCGGCGGCGAGGCTGGTGCGCGCGCCGGTCACGCCGGTCACCGCGACGTAGTAGAGAAAGCCGCTGCCCGCGTGTGCGATCGTGCGCACGCGCTCGACCGGGGTGGTCGGCGCGAGCAAATAGATGATGTCGAGGCCGTGGGCGCGGGCCGGACGTGCAAGCTCGGCCGCCTCCTCGGGCGGCAGATCGACGACGAGCAAGCCGTCGACGCCGGCGCGCGCAGCGTCGGCGCACAGGCGCTCGCATCCGTAGTGCAGTATCGGGTTGTAGTAGCCAAACAGCACGATCGGAATCTGGGTTTGACGGCGCACTTCGCCGACCATCGCGAGAATCGCGGCCAGCGAGGCACCCGAGGCCAGCCCGCGCGCGAGCGCGCGCTGATTGGCTGGCCCGTCGGCCATCGGATCGGAAAATGGCACGCCGAGTTCGACCAGGTCCGCGCCGCGCGCTTCCAATTCGAGCACTAGCGCGCGGGTCGCCTCGAGGTTGGGATCGCCCGCGACGATAAACGGAATCAGCGCCGCTTCGTCGCGCTCGCGCAGCTCGGCGAATTTCTTTTCGATTCGTCCGGCGGTTGTTTTCGTCGTCACGCGCCCGCTCACAGCGTAACTCCCAGCGCGCGCGCGACGGTCTGCATGTCCTTGTCGCCGCGTCCCGAGAGATTGACGATCATCACGCGCTCCTTCGCCATCGTCGGCGCAAGCCGCGTCGCATAAGCAACCGCGTGCGCGCTCTCCAGCGCTGGGATGATGCCCTCGCTCTCGGAGAGCAAGCGTAGGCCGTCGAGCGACTCGGCGTCGGTGACGGTGGCGTACTCGGCGCGGCCGCTCTCCTTGAGCCAAGCGAGTTCCGGGCCGACGCCGGGATAGTCGAGTCCGGCGGCGATCGAATGGGTCTCGCGAATCTGGCCGAGTTCGTCCTGCAGCAGGTAAGTGCGATTGCCGTGCAGCACGCCGACGCTTCCGGCGGTGATCGTCGCCGCGTGCGACGGGCCGTTGAGCCCCAAGCCGCCCGCCTCAACGCCATACATGCGCACGTCCTTGTCGGCGATGAACGGATAGAAGAGCCCGATCGCATTGGAGCCGCCGTTGACACAGGCCACCAGCGCGTCCGGCAGGCGGCCCTCGTGCTTGAGAATCTGGCGGCGCGCCTCGCGTCCAATCACCGATTGAAAGTCGCGCACGATCATCGGGTACGGATGCGGTCCGGCGGCGGTGCCGATGAGGTAGTAGGTGTTGGCGACGGTGGCAATCCAGTCGCGCAGCGCCTCGTTGAGCGCGTCCTTGAGGCTGCGGCTCCCAGCGTCGACGGCGGTGACTTTTGCGCCGAGCAGCTTCATGCGAAAGACGTTGAGCGATTGGCGCTCGACGTCGACGCTGCCCATGAAGACCTCGCACTCGCGGCGAAACAGCGCGGCCATCGTCGCCGTCGCCACGCCGTGCTGGCCCGCGCCGGTTTCGGCCGTGATCCGCGACTTTCCCATCCGCACCGCGAGCAGCGCCTGGCCGAGCGTGTTGTTCACCTTGTGCGCGCCGGTATGACAGAGGTCTTCGCGCTTGAGGTAGATTTTCGCGCCGCCGAGTTTCGCGGTCAGATTGGCGGCGAAGTAAAGCGGCGTCGGACGGCCGACGTACTCGCGCGACAGACGCTCGAGCTCGGCGCGAAAGGCCGGGTCGCGCCGCGCCGTGCGGTACGCACTCTCCAACTCAGCGAGCGCCGGGATCAGTGTCTCCGCGACGTAGCGTCCGCCGAACTCGCCGAAGTGTCCGCGCTTATCGGGATAGCTTTGCATGGGTGGAGGTAGATCCTGGTTTTATGGAAGAAGCGTTCGCTATGAAGCTCCGGAGCTTGCCGCCATCTTTGATACCCGGCGCGAACTCGACGCCGCTGGCGACGTCGAGCGCGTAGGGATTGAGCGCCGCGGCCTCCGCCGCGTTCTCCGGCGCCAATCCGCCCGAGACGAAAACGCGGCTCAAGTCGAGCGCGCGGAGCGCGTCGAGCCGGCGCCTTTGGCCGGTGCCGCCGAAAAGCTGCGGATGAAACGTGTCGATCAAAATGAAATCAGCCTTGATTGAGCCGAGCTCGACCGCCTCGAGCGCCGCGTCCGAGCGCAGCCGCAGCGCACGAATCACCGGCACCGGCCATCCCTCAAGCGCGTCGTCATCTTCGTCGCCATGAAACTGCAACAGGTCGAGATCGAGTGACTCGAGGCGCTCCTTTATATAAGCGCGTGCGGCGTTAACGAAGACTCCGACCAGCTTCGCGCGCCCTTTGACGGCCCGCGCAATCGCCGCCGCCGGCTCCAACCTCAGGCATCGCGGACTCGCTGGATAGAAGTTGAGCCCGATAAAATCAGCGCCGAGTCCGACGGCGAGTTCAGCATCGTCGTAGCGGGTGATGCCGCAAATCTTTATCCGTACCGCCATCGACAGTTTTACTGACCTTCGCCTCGCCCGAGCGCGGAGCAGAGTGCTTCGAGCTTGAAGCGCGGCGCTCCGCCACGCAGCAGGCTCTCGCCGACCAGAAAAGCGCGGGCCCCGGCGCGGTCGAGCCGGCGGATATCGTCCGGCGTGTCGATTCCGCTTTCCGAGACGATCAGCGCCGCACCGCGATAGCCTTCGAGCAGCCGCTCGGTAACCGCGATATCGGTGACAAACGTATGCAGGTCGCGGTTGTTGATCCCGACGATTTGGGCGCCGGCGCGGGCGGCCGCGCGCAATTCATCTTCGTTATGAACTTCAACTAACGCTTGAAGACCAAGCTCGCGCGCCGCCGCGTACAGCGCGCACAGATCGGCCTCCTTGAGCATCGCCGCGATCAGCAGAATACCGTCGGCGCCTGCCGCGCGTGCCTGGTAGAGCTGATAGGGGTCGAAGATAAAATCCTTGCGCAAAAGCGGCAGGTCGACCACCGCCCTAACCGCCCGTAAATCCTCAAGTGAGCCTTTAAAGTGACGGTCGGTCAGCACTGAGATCGCAGCCGCGCCCGAGGCTGCATATTCGCGCGCCACGGCGGCGGGGTCGAGGCCGGGCAAGATATCGCCTTTGCTTGGCGAGGCGCGTTTGATCTCCGCAATGATCGCCGGACGGCGCCCTCGGAGCGCGGCCAGAAAGTCGCGCGGCGCGGGCGCGCTGCTGGCGGCCGCGCGAATCATTTCCAGCGGTACAACGGCGCGTTCCGCTTCGAGTTCGATGCGCTTGGCGGCGAAAATCCGCTCCAGAATTGAAGACACGACCGAGCTCATGCTCGAAATTGAAGCAGAACTTGAACTCACAGTGCCTCTCCGTGACTAGCCCGACGCATCCGCTCGACCACCTCGAGCGCCCGCCCAGCGACGAGAATCTCGCGCGCCATCGCGACGCCGTCCTTGAGCGACGCCGCTCGGCCACCGACGTAAATCGCCGCCGCTGCGTTAAGCGCGAGCACATCTTGCGCCGCCCCATCCTCGCCCGCAAGCGTGCGGCGCAGGACCTCGGTCGCATGCTCCACGTCGGTCACCATCAGCGCCGAGGCGTCACCAGGCTCGAATCCGAGTTCGCGCGGACGCACTTCGAACTCGCTTATCGCGGCGCCGCGAATCTCTGCGACTCGTGTCGGCGCAGCGAGCGACAGCTCGTCGAGTCCGTCTTCGCCGTGCACCACCATCGCATGGTCGACCCCAAGTGCGGCCAGCGCCTCGGCCATCAGGCGCACCAGCCGGGGCTCGGCGACGCCGAGCAACTGGCGACGCGGACGCGCCGGATTGCTAAGCGGCGCGATCAGGTTGAAGACGCTGCGTATGCCGAGCGCTCGCCTAAGTCCAGCCAGGCGGGCAAGCACTGGATGGTACGCGGGGGCGAAGATGAAACAGCATCCGGCGGCGCGAAGGCATCGTTGCACGCCCTCGGGATCGAGATCGATTTTCACCCTTAATCGCTCGAGCACGTCGGCCGCGCCGACGCGTCCGCTAACCGCGCGATTGCCGTGCTTGGCGACCGGCACACCGGCCGCCGCCGCGACCAGCGCCGCGCCGGTCGAAATATTAAACGTGCCGGCGCCGTCGCCGCCGGTCCCGGCGGTATCGAGCACGTTGCCCCCGTCGAGATCGAGCGCGCGCGCACGCGCCCTCATCGCGCGCGCGCCACCGGTCAGTTCGGCGGCCGACTCGCGCTTGAGCTTTAGGGCCACCAGGAAACCAGCGATCAGCGCCTCGGCCGGCTCGCCGTCGAAGATCTCGCCCATCACGCGCTCGGCGC
The DNA here is from genome assembly GCA_963734845.1 of uncultured delta proteobacterium. Taxonomy (GTDB): domain Bacteria; phylum Desulfobacterota; class Binatia; order Binatales; family Binataceae; genus JAKAVN01. The sequence continues at coordinate 134,350 of CAVTIS010000005.1, forward strand.
TGGCAGCGTCGAGCGAGCGGCCGGCGAGCACCGCGTCAAACGCGTCGCGCAATTCGCTCATGCGGCAACCTGCTTTAGAAAATTCGCGAGCAGCCGTTTGCCGTCGGGCGTGCCGATCGATTCGGGATGGAACTGGATCCCCTCGACCGGGAGCGTGCGATGCCTAAGCCCCATCACCTCGCCCTCGGCAGTGCGCGCGCTGACCTCCAAAGACGACGGAACGGAGTCGGCGTCGACGAGGAGCGAATGATAGCGCATCGCGTCGAAGGGGTTCGGCAGGCCGGCAAAGATGTTCCTGCCGTCGTGCACGATAGGCGAGGTCTTACCGTGCATCAGGCGTCCCGCGCGCACTACCTTGCCGCCGAAGGCCTCGCCGATACACTGATGGCCCAGGCAAACTCCGAGGATCGGCAGCTCACCCGTCATCGCGCGCAGCAGCGGGACGGACACTCCGGCCTCCTTGGGAGTGCATGGGCCCGGTGAGATCACGATCGCTTGCGGAGCCATCGCGCGCACGCCGGCGACGTCGATCGCGTCGTTGCGGCGGACTTCGAGCTCGGCGCCCAGCTCGCCCAGGTACTGCACCAGGTTGTAGGTGAACGAGTCGTAGTTATCGATCATCAATATACGCATTAATTTACGCGCCACGGCTTACTTGCTCCCGCCGGCGGTCTCGAAGGCGCGCGCCGCGCTGAGCGCCCGAACCATAGCACGCGCTTTGTTGACCGATTCCTCGTATTCGGCGCCGGGGTCGGAGTCCGCGACCACGCCGCCGCCGGCCTGGATATAGACGCGGCCGTTTTTGACCAGAATGGTGCGGAGCGCAATCGCGGTGTCGGTGTTGCCGGTGTAACTGAAGTAGCCGACCGCGCCGGCGTACACGCCGCGGCGCACCGGCTCCAGTTCGTCGATTATCTCCATCGCGCGGATTTTCGGCGCGCCCGACACGGTGCCCTGCGGGAAGGTGGCGCGAAACGCGTCGTACGCATCGCATCCCTCACGCAGCCGCCCGCGCACGTTCGAGACGATGTGCATCACATGCGAGTAGCGCTCGACCGTCATCAATTCGGTGACTTCGACCGAGCCGATCTCCGCGACCCGTCCGACGTCGTTGCGCCCCAAGTCGACCAGCATCACGTGCTCGGCGCGCTCCTTGGGATCGGCCAGCAGCTCGCGCTCGAGCGCGCGGTCTTCGGCCTCGGTCGCGCCGCGCCGGCGGGTGCCCGCGATCGGCCGGAGCGTGATTTCGCGCCCCTCTACCCGCACCATCACTTCCGGCGACGCGCCGACCAGCGTGTGATCGTCCATCCGCAGGTAGAACATGTAGGGCGACGGATTAATCGTGCGCAGGCTGCGGTAGAGGTTGAACGGATGGCTCCCCAGCGGCGCCTCGAAGCGTTGCGAGGGCACCACCTGGATCGCGTCGCCGGCCGCGATGTACTCCTTGGCCGCCTCGACCATCGCCATGTAGCCCTCGCGCGTCTGGTTGGAGACCAAGTTGACTGCGTCGCCGTTGAGATTGGCGGCGCTCTCGAGCCGCGGCGCTCGGGCGGGAGCGTCGAGGCGTGCGATCAGCTCGTCGATCTTCGCCGCCGCTGCGCGGTAGGCGGAGCGGGTTGACGGATGATCCTCGAGCGCGACATTGGCGACGATTTTGAGCGTTTGGCGGACGTTGTCGAAGATCAGCACCGTGTCGGTCAGCATCAGGTAGAGGTCGGGGGTGCCGAGTTCGTCCTGCGCATGCGTGGGCAGGCGCTCGAAGTAGCGCACGATGTCGTAAGCGAGAAAGCCCACCGCGCCGCCGAAGAAGCGCGGCAACTCGGGCGACTGGTAGGCGTGAAAGCGGCGCATCTCGTCACGTAAGCCCTCAAGCGGACTCTTGACCGAGCGCACTTCGACGCTGCGTCCCGGGCGCGTGAGGTCCAATCGCCCGCCCCGTCCGCGCAGCACCATCGCGGGCTCCGAGCCGAGAAAGGTATAGCGGCCCCACTTCTCGCCGCCCTGCACGCTCTCGAGCAAAAAGGCATAGTCGCCGCGCTCGACCTTGAGAAAGGCGCTGACCGGAGTCTCGAGGTCGGCGGCGATCTCGCGCCAGATCGGAATCAGGTTGTAGCCCTGCGCCACCAGGGCTTCGAACTCGCGCTCGCTTGGCTTAACCATCGCTCTCTCCCCAAACCATCTGCACACCACACGCGTAAATCCGAAACACGTGGAAAACAAAAAAAAGGGCCGCTGGACTTCTCGCCCACGGCCCCTTCGACAATCCTGCTGATCGTTGAATTACGATCCCGGAGCACAGGCGAGCGCGATGGTGTGCCACCACCGACGCGATCCAGCCTTGAGCTGCAGGGTCATCATTTTCATCTCCCCATCAGTTAGCCAGCCGCTGCCAGGCTTGTCAATCTGTGGGTGCGGAGTCGCTGCCGCCGTTGTCATCCGATCCCGTGTCGGCTGCGCCGGAGTCATTCGTGTCAGTACCCGCGGAATCCGTGCCCGTCGCGGCTCCATGCGCTGCCGCCGCGCTGGACGCACGAGTGCGATCGACGTAACGGGTCGTGTAAGCAGTACGCAATTGCGCCTGCGCCGCCTGGGCGTCGTCCGCAGTCGGATACGGCCCTACCTGCACGCGGTACCAGGTCTGACCGTTAATTCGCGTAGGAAAAATATGCGAGGTGTAACCGAGCCCCAGCAGCCGCGACGCCATCCGATTCGCCGCCGCACGATCCATCGCGGCGTCGATCACGATGTTGTAGCCCCTGCCATGACGCCCGGCGTTCGGCGGGGGAGCACTGGCGGCTCCTTCCTCTGAGCCGGTATCCGCCTCATCTGACGAAGAGGAATCCGCCGGAGCCGAAGAGTGCGGCGAAGCGGACGAATCGTTGTCCGACTCTTCCGCCGCAGGCGCCGAAGGATACTTCGGCGGGACGCTCGCCACGGTGGGAGGCGGCGGCTTATGCACCTGCGCCGGCTTCGGTATCGCCGCAGGCGGAATATCTTCGGAGGCCACAGTGGCCCGCGCCGGCGGCTTGGGCGCGGCCGCCGCGGCCGCGCCGGTTGGGGCCGGCGGCGCCTGGACGGCGGGCGCCGCGGCTTGAGGCGGCGATGCGGCGGGCGCGCCCGCGGGCATCGGATACACGCTCGCGAGCTGGGACTGGCCTTGCTCGCTCTGCGCCATCTCGCGCCCGGAGATCATCCCCAGGAAAAATACCGCCGCCGACAGCCCCAGCAGGCCTATCAGAACGAGAAACCCGCCACCTGGTCCGATTTCAAAACGCATCCGTTTACTCACATCCGTGGCCCCTGGCCTGCTTCACATCCGATCGGGAGCGCTCACACCCAGCAGGTCGAGTCCATTTTTGATTCCGTCCATCAGCACCCGCGCGAGGAACAGCCGCGCGAGACTAAGTTCGCGCTGTTCGCTGATTATACGATTTGAGGGCTTGTTGTAGTAGCGGTGAAAATCGCCCGCCAGCTCCAGCAGGTAGAACGGTACGCGATGCGGCTCGAGGCTCTCGACCGAGCCCCGGACGACGCCGGGCAGACTGACCAGCTTGCGCACAAGCCCGATCTCCTCGTCCGAGAGCGGCGCGAGGTCGACAGTGGAGAGGTCCGCAGGCAATCCGATTCCTTTCTTCTCCGCCTCGCGAAACACGCTGGCCAGGCGCGCGTGCGCGTACTGCACGTAAAAGACCGGGTTCTCGGGCGCCTGGCGCTTGGCCAGGTCGAGGTCGAAATCGAGATGGCTGTCGTGCTTGCGAAACAGGAAAAAGAACCGCACCACGTCGGCCCCGACCTCGTCGATCAGTTCGTCCAGCGTGACGTAGGTCGCCTTGCGCGTCGACATCTTGACCTTCTCGCCGCCGCGCGTGAGCGTCACGAACTGGTAGATGATCGCATGAATCGGTGCGACATCGTGGCCCAGCGCCTTGACCGCCGCCAGCACGCCCTGATGCTCGGCGATATGGTCGGCGCCGAAAACGTCGATCGCGCGGTCGAAGCCGCGGCGCAGCTTCTCGATATGGTAGGCGATGTCGGGGGTGCGGTAGGTCGGCTCGCGCGCTGGCCCCGAGCGCACCAGCACGCGATCCTTGGGCAACCCCAGCGGCTCGCCTCTGAGCCACACCGCGCCGTCGTACTCGGCAATAAGGCCGCGCTCGCGCAGGCCCTCGATCACCGCATCGACCTGGCCGCCGCGGATGAGATCGAGTTCGTTGGTGAAGACGTCGAAGCGGACTCCCAGGCGCTCGCAGGTGCGACGGATGTCGGCAAAAATCGCCTCCTCGGCTGGCGCGCGAAAAATCTCTATATCGTCCGCGTCGGCGAGCGTCTCGCCGTATCGCTTGACCAGCTCGCGCGCGACGTCGCGGATGTATTCGCCCTGGTAGCCGTCTTCGGGCATCGTAGCCGGACGGCCGATCTCTTCGAGATAGCGCGCGCGCACGGATTCGCCGAGCAGCCGCATCTGGCGTCCGCCATTGTTGAAGTAGTACTCGCGCGTGACCACGAAGCCGCTTGCCTCGTGCATGCGCGCGAGGGTGTCGCCGAGCACGGCGTTGCGGCCGTGGCCGACCGTGAGCGGCCCGGTCGGATTGGCCGAAAGAAACTCGACCTGCACCTTGCGCGCGGCGCCGATTTGCGGACGCCAGAAGCGCTCGCCTTCGGCCGCGGCGCGGCGCAGTTCGCCATACCAATACGCTGGCGCCATCCGGAAATTGATGAATCCCGCGCCCGCGACGGACGCCTCCGCGACCTCGGGCGGGAGTTCCAGATTGGCGCGGATGATCTCGGCAATCGCGCGCGGCGGTTTTTTCTCGGCCCGCGCCATCACCAACGCCGCGTTGCTCGCCGCGTCGCCATGGGCCGGGTCCTTGGGCGCCTCGACGCTCGCGGCGGCAGGCGGCGCGGTGGTGAGTTGGCCGTTCGCGCGCGCGCGCTCGATAGCGGCGTTGAGGATGGATTCGATCAGTTCTTTCATCTAGTGGCCAGAGCAATCGCGCCGGTTCAGCCGACGATTGCCCGTGAAGCAATCGTGTCAGATAGCAGAGGCGAGTTGTAGGGGCTTGCGCGCGTCACCCTCCCCTCCGCGCCGCCCGCGCGTCACGATCGCGCTGATTCTATGCTAAGAAAACCGCAACCGGATATTCGCAGGAGAATTGAACAGAGAGATGGCGAAAAAGCCGATCGGAAAACTCGATCACATCGGAATCGCGGTCAAAAGCATCGCCGAGGCGCGCAAGTTCTGGGAAGGGACGCTCGGCGCAACTTTCATGTACGACTATGAACGGCGCGAGGCGGGTTTCCGCTTCGCCGAGTTCGACCTGGCCGGCACCATAATCGAGTTGCTCGAGCCGATCGGCGAGGACTCATTCATGCACAAGTTCATTGCCGAGCATGGTGAAGGGTTTCATCACGTGACCTTCGACGTTCCGGATACCAGGGCGCGGATCGCCGAACTGAAGGCCGCCGGAGTGCGCGTCGTGCAAGAAAAGGAACATCCGCCGGTCGCTTATGAGGCCTTCATCTCGCCGCGCTCGTCAAACGGCGTGCTGATCCAGATTGGCTCGGGTTATCCAACGCTGTCGGCCGATCCCGCATGGGAGAAAGTCGTGCCGGGCCTGAAGTTCGAGAAGAAGTAACGCGCAAGCCAGCCGCTAAGCGGCGACAGCGGAGCCGCTCCGGGAGTGTGATTGAAAAACTGGAAGATGCCGCCGCCGATCAAGGTATACGAGGCGCTGGGTGCAATCGGCGACGGACGCGTGCGGGCCATAGATAATGACGATGCGCCGGGCGCATGGGACGTCGTTTCATCCGAAGGCGCCAAGACCTACCGGGTCGAACTTTCCGCTGACGGGCGCGAGATAAGCTCCAACGATAACGCCTCGTACTGGCAGGGCTACCTTGGTTATCCGGCGATCGCGGTGCTGATCGCGCGTGGGAGGCTCCGCGCGAGCGCCGAGGCGACGCGAGCGCTCGCCGGAATTCCCTGGAAAGAGCTTAACCGCCGTTTCAAGAACGACTACGCGCGCACGACCGCCGAGGTCGCGCGCATCGTGGAAGAACGTGGCGGCGACTTCGACGCGGTCCGTGCCGAAGCTACCGCGATTCTCGACGCGCTGGCCGCGCTCGCGCTGGAGCGCGGCGCGCGCCGCCGCCCACCGCGCGAAGGCACGGCGAGCTGACTAATCAATCCGCAGCCGGTCGGCCAAGCGGCTGAAGCGGCGGCGCTCGTCGACGTTGCGCACCGCCTGCATCAGCGCGCTCCGCGTGCCGACCAGGACGCATACCCGCTCGGCGCGCGTGATCGCAGTGTAGAGCAGGTTGCGCCGCAGCATCAGGTAGTGCCCCGGATGCAGCGGAATCACCACTGCAGGATACTGGCTCCCCTGGCTCTTGTGCACCGAGATCGCGTAGGCGAGCGCCAACTCCTCCAACTCGCTCAGATCGTACTCCGCGTGATTGTCCTCGAAGGCGACGCCGACGCGGCCGCGCTCGGGGTCAACCGCCACGATCCGTCCGATCTCGCCATTGAAAACCAGCTTGTCGTAATTGTTGCGCAGCTGGATTACGCGGTCGCCCACGCGGAGCGTCCGATCGCCGGCGCGAATTTCACGTCCGGCCGGGTTGAGCAGCGCCTGGAGCTCCTGGTTGAGCGCGTGTGTCCCGAGCGGCCCGCGGTTCATCGGCGCCAGCACCTGGATTTCGCGCGGGTCGCGCAGCTCGAAGCGGTCGCCGAGCAATCGATGCTGCACCAGCTGCTTGATCGTCGCGACCACGTCTTCCGGCGCGCCGCGCTCGAAGAAAAAGAAATCGCCCTCGGGATCGTTGCCGGTCTCGGGCATCTCGCCGCGGTTGAGCCGATGAGCGTTGGCGACAATCAGGCTCGCGCGCGCCTGGCGATAGATCTGGCTGAGCTCGACCACCGGCACCAGCCCCGAGGCAATTACGTCCTTGAGCACGCTGCCCGGACCGACCGAGGGCAACTGGTCGCGGTCGCCGACCAGCAGCAGCGAGCAATCGGGCGGGAGCGCGGCGAGCAAGCTCGCCGCCAGTTCGAGATCCATCATCGAGGCTTCGTCGATCACGAGCCAGGTGGTGCGCAGCGGAAAAGCCTCGCCGCGGATGAAACCCCTCGTCTCGGGCGAGTATTCGAGCAGGCGATGGATGGTCTTGGCCTCGCGCCCGCAGGCTTCCGCCAGGCGGCGCGCTGCGCGCCCGGTGGGCGCGGCGAGCGTCGCTTTGACGCCAGCGCTGGAAAGCGCCGCAAGCAGCGAGCGCAGCAGTGTGGTTTTGCCGGTGCCGGGACCGCCAGTGATCACGGTGACCTTGCTCTGCAGCGCGCATCGGAGTGCCGCGCGCTGCTCGGCCGACAATTCGATACCGCCGGCGCTCGCCGCCGCTTTCATCGCGCTCTCGACCACCGCCCGGCCCATCGGGCGCCCCCGAGTCAGCCGCTGCATCCGCTCGGCGACCGCAGTTTCGGCGTCGTGCAGGCGGCGCAGATAGATCGCGCGATTGCCGTCGCCGCCGAGGTCCGTGGCTACCAGCTCGCCGGTTTCGACCAGCTCCTCGACCGCCCGGGCCGCAAGCTGCGGGTCCATCTCTAGCGCGGCGGCGAACTGATGCTCCAGGTAACCGAAGGGTGCGAAGACGTGGCCCTCCCCGGCCATCCGCTCGAGCAGAAAAACGGCCGCGGCACGCGCGCGCTGGATCGAGTTTTTGGGGATGCCGAGTTTTTCGGCCACCGTGTCGGCCGTGCGAAAGCCGATGCCAGCGATGGTGCGCGCAAGCACGTAAGGGTCGCGGCGCACCGTCTCCAGCGAGTCGCGCCCATACATCTTATGGATGCGCCGGGCGTGGCCCGCGGCGATTCCATTGCCGCGCAGAAAAACCGTGAGCTCGCGCAGCCCCGAGGAATCGCGCCACGACGCGGCGATTCGCGCGGCCACCACCGCGCCCAGGCCGCGCACCTCGCGCAGGCGCTCGGGCGTCTCGTCGAGCACGGTCGGGAGCGCCTCGCCGAAGTGCTCCGCGATACGCCGCGCGAGCGCGGGGCCGACGCCCTTTATTTCGCCGGCGAGGTAGCGCTCGAGCGTGGCCACCGAGGCCGGGCGGACGGTTTCGAAATCCTCGACCCGGAATTGCTCGCCGTACTTCGGATGGCGCTCGAAGCGGCCGCGCAGGCGTAGGCCCGCTCCCACGTCGAGACCGGCCAGGCTGCCGACCACAGTGACGCGCCGGCGCAGGTCTTCGTCGCTGCGCTCCAGCACCGCGACCGCATAGCCACTCTTTTCGTTGACGAAGAGTAACTGGTCCAGCGTGCCTTCGATCAGGATTTCCGTCTGCTCGCTCGTTGCCGCCACTTCACGCACCAGATCCGGCAGGCGCGACGCGCCCGGCCTCGGCTCGCAGAATTACTCGCCGCACCGCCCGCGTCCAGCCAGCGACCGGACGGCTATCAAGAGCCGGTTGTTCAATGATGAGCCGGCGGTAGGATGACGCGGAGCGCTCAAGCGCGCGTAACAGGCTGGTTTCTGCGGCGTATTGATTGATGCGAGGCGATGGCCTTCGCGTTTTCGCAAAGGGCCGCGATCCTTCTTGTTTCGCGTCTAATTCGCGTTTCGCAAAGGTTCGCATGCGTCCGGCGCATGCCCTAAACCGCGCGCTTTCGAATCCCGCCCATAAATCTAGATTTTTTCGCGCCGCCGCCGCGGATGCGCGATGGCACGATCGATGCTCGATACCCATACGAAGCGCAGGTACAGGAGAAAGAGAATTGTGGTAGCCGGGGCTCTGATTCAGATGGCAACTGTAGGTTTGATTCTTGGCGGAGCGGCCATCGTGCTGTTCGGATCTATGTTCCATCAGCGGCACGCTGACCCGATGGGCATGTTCGGACTACCGTCGGTGTGTGCGATCGCAAGCCCGCTAAAGAGCGTGAAAAATCGGGCAACGCGCCCGATCGAAATAGTCTCGCGATGTGCAGAGCGCGAGGTGGCGTAGGCGCAGTCGGATTCACGGACGCGTCGACGTGGGGTTATACAACAGGAGGCGAGGAAAATGGAAAATTCAGTTCAAGTGATTCTGCTCGGTATCGTGATCATCTCCGCGATCGGCTCGTTCTTCGGCTATCTGCTCGAGCCCGGACGTTTCGGGACCCGCGACACCGCCGAGTTGGGAGCGGAGATCCCTGGCGCGCAGACGCAAACCGCGGATCGCTCGCCTCGCCTGGCCGCCTAACCAAGTAACCTTCGAACGGCCGGCTACTAAGTCGGGAAAACGCCGGTCCCCTAATCAACAGCGCCGGCACTGGCGCAACGGCTCATAGCCGTCCGCCAGTGTCGGCGCTGATTTCTTCGGGCGGCCGTACCGCGCGAAAGAAGAAATAGTAGAGAATCGCGTTCAGCGCCTGCAACAGCGCGGCGATTTCCAGCGGCAACTCCAACGACACCTGCTGCATCAGGTACCCCGCCACATATGGGCTGATCGAGGAGCCGACCTGCGCAGGAAAGCTCGCCATCCCAGCCGCGGCGGAGCGCTCCGCGGGAGGTATCACGCCCATCAGGAATGATTGACGCACGGGAATCGACAGCGTGTTGAAGATCATGCGCGCGCCATACAGCACGCCCGCCAGCCAGAAACTCGGCATCACCACCATCACTCCGAGCAGCACCGAGGCGACCGAGCGGCATACCACGACCGCGTTCACCGAGCCGTACCGCGCGGCCATCCGCCCCGCCAGCAGATAGGGCGCAGCGGCGACCAGGTTGAGCACGAAATACAGCTTGCCGATTTCCGCCGCGTCCACGCCGAAGCGCCGATAGAACCAGTACACGAGCAGCGGTCCGAGCATCCCGATCGCAAGCCCGTTGGTCGCGGCGGTCACCATGAAGCGCGAAACCAGCCGCCACGACGCGTGCGAAAGCCCGAGCACCAGGCGCCCGGTGCGTGCGGCCTCGCGCCGGTGTTTTGCGGAAGCGCCCGGATGATGCTCGCCGGCGCGATGAGACTCGCGCACCGGCATCACGACCGCCACCATCGCGAGCCCGATCGCTGCTGTCAGGATGAATAGCGCCCGGTAGCCTTCGACGATCGGCCACCCGAAGCCCTGCTGCATTAGGCGCGGCATCCATGCGAGCAGCGATCCGGCCGCGCCCCCGAGCACCGCAACGAAGGACAACGCGCCGAAGGCCCTGGTGCGGTCGAAGTCGGAGACTTGCTCGGCGATGAGCGGCTGCTCCGCCGGATAATACGGGCCGAACGCGCCGGCGCTTCCGGCCCCGCCGCCGCGCCCGATCGTGCCCACTGCGGCGGCTATCGTCAGCACGACAAAGCTGGTTGAGAAGGCAAACACCGCACCGCCCGCCGCGGTCATCAGCGAAATCACGATGAGCATCGCCTTGCGCCCGAAGCGGTCCGACATGATCCCGGTCAGCGCGGCCATCGCTGCGCTAGCCACCGCCACGATCGCAAACATCAGCCCGATGTGCGTCGCGTTGTAGCCGAGCGCCGCAAGATAGAGCGGCACCACGATCACCAGGTAAGCCTGAGAGGCGCTGCGCAGGCATCGTCCGGCAAACAGGCAAACCAGATTGCGATTGAGCCATGATGGACGCCACAAGGACGCCCCGTCCTCAGAGGGTTCATCGGGCGGTGCAGCGCCAAATTCGTTTTCAGCCACTAACTAGACTCGCGTGCCAGCTCATCAATGTAAGGGTGCGGGGTAGAGTACGTTTAGACTGACGCGATGCCAAGACCGGACTCACATGCTGTAATTCGGCAGGTCGAAGTCATCACTTACAATCACGCTTCGGCCAATCAGCCAATCGGCGATGCCTGGCAAACGCATAAGCCGGATCAGTTGATTTCGCAGCCATAGCCGAACGGCAGTTTCAGGCAGGAACGAATAGCCAGCCTCCAGCACCTCCAGCAGGACGCTCATTCTTTCCCCAATCGTATAACCCACGCCCCAGAAGTCGATCACGTAGCCACCCGTACGAAAGCGCGGCGCTTTCTCGATCAGCGTGGCTTCGTGGCCGCTATGGTGCAGCCAATGGGCAAGGGACGGGGCCTGCGATTCCGGCGCCGCTGATGGCGATTCTCATGAGCGCCCTTCTCCTTTCTTTCAGCTTGTTGTGGCCACCTGCCGCGATGCCGACAATGACTATGGAGGCCCAAACGACGGCAATCCGAAACTGTCGTGGCGCGCGCGCACAGCCCTCGTCTTTAAAATGTGCCGTCGTGCGGCGCACAACGCCAACGCTCGTGGCCTTCAGTGGTTTTCAATCGCGGGCCTTAGTCTTAGGATACAGGCGAATCGCTCGACGTGCCGGAACGCTTCCTCCGGCCGGAGGTGTCGTATGCCGTCCGCACCGCACGATCCGCCGTTTCGTGCCGACCACGTCGGCAGCTTCCTCCGGCCGCCGCAGCTGCTGAGCGCGCGCGCCAATCGCGAAGCGGGCAAAATGTCCGTCGCGGAACTTAGCGCTGTCGAGGACGCCGCGATCCGCGAAGTCGTCAAGTTCCAGGAAAGCCTCGGTCTTCAATCGATAACCGACGGCGAGTATCGGCGCTCGGTTTTTTACATGGGCTTTTATGGCGGACTGGGCGGTGTCTCGGCAACCTACGACACCTCGGGGCAGGAATGGGCTTTTGTCGATCGCCAGGGGCACAGGCTGCCGCTGATAATTCCAACCGTCGAGCGGCGGCTCAAATGGAAGGCGCCGATTCACGCCGCCGAATTCGAGTTCCTTCGCTCGCTCACCACGCGTACGCCCAAGATGACCATCCCCTCGCCCACCATCCTGCACCTGCGCTCTGGGCGCGAGCACATCAGCCGCAAGGCTTATCCCGACCTCGATCTTTTCTGGGAGGACGTGATTGACGCCTTTCGCAAAGAGCTCGCGGCGCTCTACCAGGCAGGATGCCGGTATGTTCAGATCGACGAGACCACGCTCGCTTCGCTGAGCGACACCTCGAGCTGGCCGTATCTTGCGCGCCGCGGCGACGACGGCCGCAAGCTCCTGCTCGAGACTTACCCGGCGATCATGAACGCCGCATTCGCCGGACGCCCGGCCGAACTGCATCTCGCGATGCACATCTGCCGCGGCAACAACCAGAGTCACTGGAGCGCCGAGGGCGGCTACGACCTGGTCGCCGACACGCTATTCAATAAAATCGCTGTCGATTCATACTTCCTGGAATACGACACGCCGCGCGCCGGCACTTTCGAGCCACTGCGCCTTGTACCGAAGCACAAGACCGTGGTGCTGGGACTCGTCAGCTCCAAGTTTCCGGAGCTCGAACCCGCGGAGCTGCTGAAGATGCGGATCGACGAGGCCGCGAAATATATCGACCTCGATCAGCTCTCGATCAGTCCGCAATGCGGCTTCGCCAGCACGGCGCCGGGCAACAAGGTCACGGTCGATGACGAGGCGGCGAAAATTCGGCTCTGCGTCGAGGTCGCGCGCGACATTTGGGGCTGACCGGCGCGCCGCCAGATCGCCCACATCCGAAACCTCAATACCGAGCGCGCCAATATTTTATATATGCTCGGCGGGCGGCGCTTTGCTAAGCTCAAGTCACACGTTTTCCGCAACGAGGTGTATGTATGACCCGTGAATACAACGTCATCGACGCGGACGGCCATGTACTGGAGCCGCCCGATCTGTGGGAACGGTACATCGAGCCCAGGTATCGCGACCGCTGTCCCAAGCTCGTCATCGACGGCGAAGGCAACGAGAGTTTCTTCGTCGACGAAACCTTCGACTTCGGCCTGCGCCGTCGCGGTAAGGAGCCGGCGACGCTCGGTCTGCTCGGTTCGATCGGTTCGCGCGACGGCGAGGTCGACACCCGCGTGCCGTACCTCGAAGGGCGCAAGGGCGGCTTCGATCCGCACGCGCGCATCGTCGACATGGACCGCGAGGGTATCGACGCCGCTTTCCTCTATCCGAGCCTCGGTCTGTTCCTGGGCGGGATGAAGGACCCGGACGCCGCGGCGGCGGCTTGCCGCGCCTACAATCGCTGGCTCGCGGATTACTGCAAGCCGTATCCGGACCGGCTGTTCGGCGCGGCGATGCTACCGATGCAATCCTCGGTCGCGCAACTCATCGACGAAGTGCGTTTCGCGCGGCGCGAGTTGGGTTTTCGCACGGGCTTCGTGCGGCCGAATCCGTACAACGACCGCCCGCTCCATGACCGCGAATACTATCCGCTGTGGGAAGAAGCGCAGGAACTCGACTTCGCCATTGGCATCCACGGCGGCGCCGAGAGCGGACAGGACACGCTCGCGATGGATCGCTTCAAGCGCGGCGGCGCCGTGCGCCACGCGGTCGCGCATACGTTCGAGATGATCGCGGCGTCAACCAGCATGATCATGTGCGGCGTGTGCGACAAATTTCCGCGCCTGAGGGTGGCCTTTCTGGAATCGGGCGGCGGCTGGATGGCCGGATGGCTCGATCGGATGGACCGGCATTTCGACGACAAGGGGATGAACGACACCGGCCTCTCGATGCGGCCGAGCGAGATCTACCGCCGCCAGTGTTTCATCTCGTTCGAACCGGTCGAACGCAGCCTCAAGTTGCTCGCGGATTACCTTGGCGCCGACACCATCCTGTGGGCGACGGACTATCCACATCTCGATGGCTTCTGGGGCGCGGCCAAGATGATCAAGAAGATGGGGATGCCGCCGCAGACTGAAGCCGCGGTGCTCGCGGGTGGCGCGAAACGGCTCTATAATCTGCACTGAGACCGCTCCAGGAGGAAACTGAGATGATTCGTCCGGATCGAATCGGCCACATCGTGCTCAAAGTGCGCAGCCTCGAGCGTTCGCGCCCCTTCTACACGGAAGTCCTGGGACTTGAAGTGATGAAGGAACTGCCGGAGGTGAAGATGCTGTTCCTGGCGAGCAATCGCCGCGACCATCACGAGATCGCGCTCGCAGAGGTCGGCGAGCAAGCCGGCGCGCCCAGGCCGGGCGACGTGGGGCTCGCGCATTGCGCCTTCCGTCTCAAAAGCATGGAAGATCTGATCGACGCCTATCGCGAGTTCAAGCAGCGCGGCGTGCCAATCAGCTTCACCGTCAACCACGGCGTCACGCGAAGCATCTATTTTCTCGATCCCGACGGCAACCAGCTCGAGGTTTACGTTGATAACCCGCCAGAAGAGATCGCGAAAATGAGCGATCCGTACTTCGGCCTCGACAAGCTCGAGTTTGCGCCCGACGAGCCCAGCCTGCGCGACTATTTCGCACCGATCATGGCCCGCGTCGCAAAGACTCACTAGAGATGGCGATCCGAACCGGCAAAGAATTCGTCGAAAGCCTGCGCGACGGGCGCACAGTGTACGTAGATGGCGCACGGGTCAGGGACGTGACCGCGCATCCGCCGTTTCAGGGCATCGTCGCGACGCTCGCTTCGCTCTACGATTTTCAGCACCAGCATCCCGAGGAGCTGAGCTTTCGCTCGCCCGCAAGCGGCGATCGCGTGGCGGCGAGTTTCCTGATGGCCGCGTCGGTCGAGCAGGTCGAATGGCGTATCCGGGCCGAGCAGATGCGCGCCGATTTCACATACGGCCTGTTGGGGCGGATGCCGGACTTCTGCAACGCGCTGCTCACCGACCTCGCAAGCGGCGTCGCCGATCTGGGCGTGCGCGACCCGCGATTTGCCGAAAACATGCGGCGCTACCACGAGGAATGCCGCGAACGCGACTGGTGCCTAACGCACACGCTGGTGGATCCACAGGTCGACCGCTCGCGCGGTCCGGCCGAGCAATCCGACCCCTACCTGGTCCTGCGCGTGGTGCGCGAAACCGATGCGGGCGTGGTCGTGCGCGGCGCCAAGATGCTCTCGACGCTGGCGCCATTCGCCAACGAGCTATGGGTCGGCCCGTTTTATCCGCGGCGCGAAGGCGAAGAGGACTACACCCTGTGCTTCGCGATCCCGTGCGCGACGCCGGGACTCAAATTCATTTGCCGCGAGCCCTATGACGCCGGGCGCAGCAACTTCGACCGTCCGCTAAGCTCGCACTACGACGAGGAAGACTCGCTCGCGATCTTCGACGACGTGACGGTGCCGTGGGAGCGGATGTTCATCTACCGCGACATCGCGATCTTCAACAGTATCCTGGTACGCCGGCCCGGTTACGCGCAGCTCCAGGGATGCATCCGCGGACTGGCCAAGCTGAAGCTGCTGGCGGGCCTCGCCTGCCATGTCGCCGAGGCGATCGGGCGAACCGAGGCGGTTCACGTGCAGGCGCAGTTGGGCGAGCTGGTCGCCAACGTCGAGCTGGTCGGCGGCCTGGTGCGCGCGGCGGCACAGGAGGTCGCGACCGCCAGGCGCGAGCAGCTTGCGCATCGTTCGGTCGCGGCGACGCTGTGGGTGCTGATCCCGCAATGCCAGGTGCGCGCGATCCAAGTGATCCGTGAACTCAGCGGCAGCGGCCTTATAATGACCCCTGGCGAAAAAGACTTCGCCAACCCCGAGATCGCCGCTTACCTGGAAAAATACCTGCGCGGTAAGGAGGTCACGGCGCGCGATCGCGTGCAGCTCTTCAAGCTCGCCTGGGACATGATCGGCGAGCAGTTCGGCAGCCGCCAGTTGCAGTACGAATGGTTCTACGCAGGCGACCCGTACTTCACACGCCAGCGCTTTTACCGCTCGCCAATGGTCAAGGAATACAAGGACATTGTCACGCGTCTGCTGGGCGCCACTAAATAGCGCGGTACTTCACTTTCGCTCGAGCGCGACCCGCGCGGCGGTCGCGCCGGCGATCCGCCCGAACACGGATCCCGACATCAGGCCGGTGCCGCCCGGATAGTTGAAATAGAAAAGTCCGCCGACCAGTTCGCCCGCCGCCGCCAGGCCGCCTATCGGATCGCCGTCGGTATTAATCACCCGCGCCTGTTGGTCGACGCGCAGACCGCCGAACGTGAACGTTACTCCGCAAGTCACCGCGTAGGCCTCGAACGGCGGCGTGTCGATGGTGTTGGCCCAGTTAGTCTTGTCGACCCCAAGCCCGACGGTCCGACGCCCGTCCTTGATATTCGGATTGAATTCGACGCCGGTATCGACGGCGGCATTGTAGGCTTGGATCTCGTTCAGGAAAGCCGCCGCGTCGACGTCCTCCAGCTTGCCCGCCAGCGCTTCGAGCGTGTCGGCGCTGATCTTGGTCACGCGCTTTATCCGGTACTCGTCGCGCAACAGATGCGTCACCTTGCGATCGAACACCTGCCATGCGAACTGGCCCGGCTGCTCCAAAACCACGCGGCCATATTTGGCGTAGGTGTAGTTGCGGAAATCCGCGCCCTCATCCACGAAGCGCCGGCCGCGCCCATTGACCATGATTCCGAACGGATAGCTGTGCTTCTGGAAGCCATCGCCGACGCTCAAGTCGCCGAACTCGGGCGCATTGCGGTCCCATCCCACCGCATGACATCCCGACCAGTTGCCATACGGCATCGCGCCGATATCGAGCGCCATCCGGATTCCGTCGCCGGTATTGAAGCGCGTGCCGCGCACCTTTGCGAGATCCCATCCGGGGCCGAGGTAGCGCGTGCGCCACTCGGCGTTGGCCTCGAAACCACCCGCCGCAAGCACCACGGCCTTGGCCGCGACGATCATCGTGCGTCCCTCGCGCCGGATCGCGACGCCGGTGACGCCGTCGTCGTCGTGTTCGAGCTCGAGTGCGCGGCTTTGATACCAGACGTCGATTCCATGATGCGCCGCGCCCGCGTGCAGCGCGTCGATCAATCCCGGCCCGCCGCCCCACGCCTCGACCGTGAGCCCGCCCCAGAATTTGAAGCGGCCGCCGACGTTGAATGCCTGCCGCCCATAAATTGGCTGAAAGCGCACGCCCTTGGTGCGCATCCAGATCATGGTCTCGAAGCTGCGGCGCACCAGCAGTTCTGCCAGTTCAGGGTTCGTACGGTACTGCGTAACGCGCGCGAGGTCGTCGAAAAACTGGTCCTCGGTATACGCGCCGAAATCGGTGCGTGCCTTGTCCTCGTCGGTAAGGTCGGGCATCAGGCGCGCAAGGTCATCGACGCCATTGTATGCGACGCGCATCGCGCCCGCAGTGAAGCGGCTATTGCCGCCGCATTCGGCTTGGGGCGCGCATTCCAGCACCAGCACGCTGACGCCTGACTCGCGCGCGGCGAGCGCCGCGCACAACGCGGCGTTGCCCGCACCGACCACCACTACGTCATACGAGGAAGGCATCCGACGCTGCTCCTGTCATCGCTCAAGGCGCGAGCGAGTATAGCGCGATCGCGTCATTTGGCGATTGCCTGCATTCCTACCGAAGACCTCGCAGATCCGGCGGGACGACGCTCGCCGCAACTGACGCATCCAGGCTTTCGTATTCGCTATAGCCGATCGTCTCGTATAACTCCGCCCGCGTCTGCATCCGACCGACAATCGCCTCCGCCGTGCCCTTCGCCTTAAGCTCCGCGTATAGCTCGCCCATCGCCTTGGCCGCGATCCGAAGCGACGAGACCGGCCAGATGACCATCTTGAAACCTAATTCCTCGAACTCGCGTGCGGTGAAATACGGCGTACGGCCGAACTCGGTCATGTTGGCGAGGAGTGGCGCGCGAATCTCGCGCGCGAAGCGCCGGAACATCTCCGCGTCGGTTAGCGCTTCGGGAAAAATCGCATCCGCCCCTGCCTCCAGGTAAAGCCGCGCACGCTTTAGCGCCCCGTCGATTCCCTCGGAGGCGGCCGCGTCGGTGCGCGCGATGATGCGAAGGCGGCGGCGCGCGCGGCGCGCCGCCGCTATCCGCGACGCCGCCTCTTCGGGAGCGGCGAGCAGCTTGTCATTCAGATGGCCGCACTTCTTCGGCAGTAGCTGGTCTTCGATCTGAATCGCTGCGGCGCCCGCGTCTTCAAGCTCGCGCACCACGCGCATCACGTTGAGAATCCCGCCATAGCCCGTGTCGGCATCGACGATCAGCGGCAATCCCCCCGCGCGGCACATGATGCGCGCGAAGGCCGTCAGTTCCTCGACGGTCATGATGCCGAGGTCGGCAAGCCCCATGCTCGCGCTCAGCGCCGCGCCTGAAAGATAGAGCGCCTCGAAGCCCGCACGCCGCGCAAGCATCGCGGCCAGCCCGTTATGCGCGCCGGGAATCATCAGGATGCCCGGCCGCTCCCATAGCTTCGCCAGCCGCTCGCCGGCCGATGCCGCGCTATCCGCCTGCGTCAGCCACGTCATCTATATGCCCTCCCTGATGCGCCCTTCATCGACCACGATGCCCCAGCCGGCCGCGCTTCGCCGGCGCGTCGTTGGAGCATTATATCTATCCGCCGCACGATCCGATGCGGCCGCGGCGTTGCGGCTTTTCGCGTGCGTATCCTTTTGTGCAATGATCGCGCGTAACCGGAGATACCGCCAAAGGAGCGTCATGGCGCAGTACGACGTTATCGTTATAGGAGCGGGCAACGCGGCGCTTGCGGCCAGTGTCTCGGCGCGCGGAGCGGGCGCGGAGCATGTGCTGGTGCTGGAGAAAGCGCCCGAGCACGACCGCGGCGGCAATACTCATTTCAGCGGCGGGCTGTTCCGCTTCGCGTTCAACCAACCCGGCGATCTGCTGCGCCTGGTGCCCAAGGCGCGCGAGGTCGAGGGCTTCATGGAGGGAATCGAGGCCTATCCCACCGACGCGTTTCGCGAAGATCTCGCGCGCCTGACCGACGGGCGCACTGACCCGGAGCTCTCGCAAATCCTGATCGCGAATTCCTACGAGACGGTGTGCTGGATGGCCGAGCAGGGCATCGCTTTCGAGCTCGCGCTGTCGCTGAGCGGCGTGCGCGTCGGCAACGTGATCAAATGGCCCAAGGGAGCGATCGTGCGCGCCGCGCATGAGGGCGTAGGGCTTTCGCGGATGTGGTTCAATATCGCGCGGCGCGCGGGAGTCGAAATCCGTTACAGCTCGCCGGTGCAGCGCCTGGTGCAGGATCGCAAGGGCCGGGTGTGCGGCGTACTGATGCGTGACGCCGAGGGAATTCGCGAAATCAGCGCGGGCGCGGTGGTGCTCGGATGCGGCGGCTTCGAGGCCAACATGGCGTGGCGTGCGCAGTACCTCGGACGCCCGTGGGATCACGCGCGCGTGCGCGGCACCCGCCACAACCAGGGCGACGGACTCCGCATGGCGATGGAGATTGGCGCGATGCCGTGGGGCCAGTGGAGCGGATGCCATGCGACGCCGATCGACGCCGAGGCCCCGCTTTACGGCGACCGCGAGCTTACCGACAAAACCAATCGCCTCTCCTACGTTTACGGCGTGATGCTCAACAAGCAGGGCCTGCGTTTCGTCGACGAGGGCGAGGACCAGAACCTTTACACCTACGCCAAGTTCGGCGGGACCATCCTGAACCAGCCCGGCACGGTCGCCTGGCAGATTTTCGACAGCAAGACCATCCCGTTGCTCGAGCCGCGCTACTCAACCGGCCGGCCGATTATAGCCGACACGCTCGACGGCATCGTTGCAGGGCTCGGACTCGATCGCGCGGCCGCGACGCGCACGCTCGCCGAGTACAACGCTGCCGCCGGTAACGGTTCGTTCAACCCCGGCGTGCGCGACGGGATGCATACGGAGGGCCTCGCGCTGAGGAAATCGAACTGGGCGCAAAAGCTCGACGCGCCTCCTTACTATGCTTACCCGGTGACCGGCGGAATCACGTTC
Organism: uncultured delta proteobacterium; assembly: GCA_963734845.1. Lineage (GTDB taxonomy): Bacteria > Desulfobacterota > Binatia > Binatales > Binataceae > JAKAVN01. The sequence continues at coordinate 154,025 of CAVTIS010000005.1, forward strand.
TCATTCGGCGGCGTGAAGGTCAGCGATCACGCGCAGGTGATCGGCACCGACTGGGATCCTATTCCGGGGCTGTTCGCATGCGGAGAGATGGTCGGCGGCCTGTTCCATAACAACTATCCGGGCGGCTCGGGACTGATGTCGGGGGCGGTTTTCGGCCGAATCGCGGGCCGCAGCGCAAGTGCCGCCGCGCACGCCGCCTCGCAATGGTAATCTGAACGATCTCAGCGTCAGGAAAGCGCGTCGCGGCCGTGAAACCGTAGAACCAAAACAATGAAACAGCTCAGGTTGCGCGCGGTCTTCATGCGCGGAGGAACCAGCAAGGCTGTGATGTTTCGTGCGGCCGATCTGCCCGCCGAGCGCGAGCTGTGGACGCCGATTTTCCTCGGCGTGATCGGCAGCCCCGATCCCAACGGGCGCCAGCTCGACGGTATGGGGGGCGGAATTTCGTCGCTCTCGAAAATTTGCGTAATCGAGCCGACGACCCGCGCCGGCGCCGACGTCGATTACACCTTCGCGCAGGTCTCGGTTAAGGATGCGGCGGTCGACTACAGCGGCAATTGCGGCAACATGTCGTCCGCGATCGGTCCGTTCGCGGTCGACGAAAATTTGATCGCCGTCGCGGACGCGGACGGCGAAGCGACGGTACGAATTCACAACACCAACACGCGCAAGCTGATCGTCGCGCACTTTCCGCTCGAGGGCGGGCGCGCCGCCGTGGACGGCGATTTCAGGCTCCCCGGCATCGCCGGCAGCGGAGCGCCGGTGCGCCTGGATTTCCTCGAGCCGGGCGGCGCGGGCACGGGTATGCTGCTGCCGACCGGAAACGCAACGGACACGCTGGAGGCGGACGGCGTTCGTGGAATCGAGGTCTCGATGGTGGACGCGGCGAATCCGTGTGTGTTCGTCGCGGCCGACGCGCTCGGCACGAGCGGCGTCGAGATGCCCGATGAGCTGGAGGCCAACGGCGCGTTGCTGCTCCGTCTCGAGGCGATCCGGATCGCTGCGAGCCTGCGGATGGGTATAGCGAAGACCGCCGAAGCCGCCGCGCGGATTCCCAGTATTCCGAAGGTCGCGATGGTCGCGCCGGCGCGCGAGGCGCGGACGCTCGCAGGCGAGCGGCTCGCGGCTGCAGACGCCGACATCACGGTGCGCATGCTCTCGATCGGCCAGCCGCATCGCGCCGTGCCGCTGACGGGTGCAATGTGCTTGGCGGTCGCGTCCCGAATTGAAGGCACGGTGGTTAACCGAATCGCGCGTCCGAGCGCGTCGCCCACCGATCCGGTGCGAATCGCACAGCCCTCGGGACTCACTGTGGTCGGCGCGGTGGTCAGGCGCAGTCGTGACGGTGAACATCGTGAATGGCTCGCCGAAAGCGCGACCGTTTACCGCACGGCGCGCCGCCTCATGGAAGGATGGGTCTACGTGCGCGCCTCGATGGTGCCGGAGAATCTGCGCAGGGCACTCGCGGCCATCCAGAAATGAGCAATCCTCTAACGAGCGTGCCGTAACCATCCCGCGGCAACCATCATGTCAGACATTATAGAAGCGAGAAGCTACTCGGCGAACGAGGTGCTGCGTGACGGCGGCTCGATCCATATCCGCGCTATCCGCGCCGACGACAAGGAGCGGCTGCTCGATCACTTCCGCCACATGAGTCAGGACTCGATCTACCATCGTTTCTTCGGACTGAAACATACGCTGAGCGAGCAGGACCTCGTTCGTTTCACCGAGGTCGACTTCGTCACTCACGTCGCCCTGGTGGCGACGCTGCGCACCGGCGGCGACGAGCGCTTTATCGGCGTCGGCCGTTACGTCACCACGGGACCGGCGCGTGCGGAAGTCGCCTTCGCGGTCCTCGACGAGCATCAGGGGCGCGGTATCGGCACGGTGCTGCTCGACCATCTTGGCCGCGTCGCCCGCGCCCTTGGAATCACCGAGTTCCAGGCCGACGTGCTGGGCGACAACAACCGGATGCTCGAGGTCTTCGCCAAGAGCGGCTTGCGCGTGAAACGCTCAACCGACGCCGGCGTGGTTCATCTGAGCTTCCCGACCGGCGAAACCGAGGCCTCGCGCCAGGCGAGCGAGTTGCGCAACTGGACCGCGGCCGGCGAGAGTATCCGCAAGCTGCTCCATCCGCGATCAGTCGCGGTGATCGGCGCGTCGCGCTCGCGCGACAAGATCGGCGGCATGCTGGTCGCCAATCTGCAGCGCGCCGGATTCAACGGACCGATATATCCGGTTAATCCCGCCGCCAGCGAGGTGATGGGACTGCGATGCCACCCGAGCGTGGCCGCGATTGGCGCGCCGGTGGACCTGGCGCTCATCGCGATACCCGCCGCACTGGTCCATGGCGCGATCGAAGACTGCGCACGCGCGCACGTACATGGCGTGGTGGTTATAACGTCGGGCTTCGCCGAGGTCTCGCCCGAGGGACGCGCGGAGGAGGAACGGCTGTTCCAGGCAGTGCGCGCGTCTGGGATGCGAATGGTGGGGCCGAACTGCATGGGTGTGCTCAATACCGATCCGGCGGTACGGCTGGACGGGACCTTCGCGCCAACCTTGCCGCCGCCCGGCAACGTCGGGATGTACTCGCAAAGCGGCGCGCTCGGCATCGCGATTCTCGATTACATGAACAGCCGCGGGCTCGGACTTTCGACCTTTGTCTCGGCCGGCAATCGCTCCGACGTCTCCAACAACGACCTGCTCGCCTACTGGCTCGATGACGCGCGCACCGGCGTGGTCGTGCTCTATCTCGAGAGCGTCGGCAATCCGCGCAAGTTCGCGCGCCTGGCGCCCGAGGTCGCGCGCCGCCGCCCGATCGTCGCGGTCAAGTCGGGACGCTCGGCGGCCGGACGGCGTGCCGCGTCCAGCCATAGCGCTGCCCTCGCCAACCTCGACGTTGCAGTCGAGGCGCTGTTCGAACAAGCCGGCGTGATCCGTACCAACACCTTGATGGAACTGTTCGACGTGGTCGCGATGCTGTCGACACAGCCGGTCCCGACCGGCCCGCGCGTCGGCGTGGTGACCAACGCCGGCGGCCCCGGAATCCTTTTGGCTGACGCGTGCGAAGCGCAGGGCCTCCTACTGCCGCGGCCGGCCGACATCACGATCGATACACTCCGCTCGTTCCTGCCCCCGCGCGCGTCGTTCGGAAATCCGGTCGATCTGACCGCGACCGCCGGTCCGTTGGAGTACGAACGCGCGATCGCGGCAGTCGGCGCCGATCCCGGCGTCGATTCGGTGGTTGCGGTCTATATTCCAGCCACCGAGGCGCCGCGAAATCTCGTCGCCGACGCAATCGCGCGCGGCGCGTCCGAGGTGCCGGCGCACAAGCCGGTGCTTACCGTATTCCTTTCCTCAAAATGGCCGCAGGCGGTAATTGATGCGGGCGCGCGTGGCAAGCTTCCGTCGTATGCGTTTCCGGAAAACGCCGCGATGGTGCTGGCGGCGGCGTATCGGTATTCGCGATGGCGCGAGCGGCCGCGCGGCAAGGCGCTCGAACTGAGCCAGTTCGCGATGGGCACCGTGCGCGCAGTGGTCGATCGTGCGCTCAAGGAGGCCACCGCCCCCATCTGGCTTGCGCCAGAGGAGATTGCGATTATCCTGCGCGCCGCCGGAATCGAATGCGCGCAGTCCGAGCGCGCCTCCGTCGCCGACGCGCCGCAAATCGCCGATAGCCTCGGCTACCCGCTGGTCGCCAAAGTGATCGCACCTGGCGTCACGCATAAGAGCGACATCGGCGGCGTGATCCTGGGACTGCATTCGCCCGTCGCGGTGGCCGAGGCCGCGGTCACGCTGGCCGACCGTGCACGCACTGCAGGCGCCGCCCTCGAAGGCGTGCTGCTGCAGCGCGAGGTCCAGGGCGGAATCGAGGCGCTGGTCGGCGTCACCACCGACCCGACTTTCGGTCCGTTGCTGGTGTGCGGTCTAGGCGGCGTGATGGTCGAACTGACCCACGACATCGCGTTCCGGTTGAGTCCGGTTACCGATATCGACGCGCGGGAGATGTTAGCGTCACTCAGAACCGGCCGCCTGCTCGACGGCTACCGCGGCGCCGCGCCGGGCGACCGCGAGGCGCTGATCGCGGTGCTGCAGCGCGTGTCGGCGTTGATCGAAGCGATTCCTGAACTGACCGAGATGGATCTGAATCCGGTGAAGGTACTGCCGCCGAGCAACGGTGCGATAGTCGTTGACGCGCGGATCCGTCTGCGCCCGACTTCGAAAGGTATCTAACGCGCGAGTCGAGTCCTAGCGCGACGACGCCTACCGTGGCTCCTCTTCGCGTTCTGGAGAGGAGGAGTCGCTGCGCGCCTCCTCCTCTCCGGAACGCTCGTCGTCCGGCACCGGCGCGATGACTGGCGACGCGCTCTGCGCGTCGCCAGTCATCTCCGCCGGTGTCTCGGCTTCGGCGCCGCTGAGCGGCGCCGCTTCTTCTCCCCCGCGGGAAGGCGCGGGCAGCGGGTCGGCGGCTTCCTGCGCTCCCCGCTCTTCGAGTTCCTTGAACTCCTCGAGGTCGGGCAGGCCCTCGAGGTCGCGCAGTCCGAAAACCTCGAGGAACTCCGGTGAGGTCGCGTACATGATCGGGCGCCCGGGCGCTTCCTTGCGCCCGGCGATCCGCACCAAGTGGCGTTCGAGCAGCGTTTCAAGCACGCCGCCCGAATCGACGCCGCGCAACTGCTCGATCTCGGGACGAGTTACCGGCTGACGGTAGGCGATGATCGCGAGTGTCTCCAGCAGCGGACGGCTAAGCCGCGGTGGCTTGGCGGCGAGCAGCTTGCGCACGTAGAGCGCGTGCTCCTTGGGCGTGCGCAACTGGTAGCCGCCCGCAACCTCTTCGAGCATCACGCCGCGCCCGCCATAACCGACAAGCATCTCGCCCAGCGCCTTTTTGATCACGTCGCGCGCGACAACGTTCTCCAGCGCCGCCGCCAGCCGTACGAGCGGCACCGGCTCCCCCGCCGCAAACAGCAGGCTTTCCAGAATCGCCTTGAGCCGTTCCTCTTCCATTCCACTCCCGCCGCCAGCCGCTTAGCCGCGACTCGTCGCTAACCCTATTTGATGATGCCCTTTCACGGCTGCTGCTCGCCCGCGGGCGGCGGTGGAGTTTCGCCGGGAGCGGCCTGTTCGCGCCGTTCGAGCAGGATCGGGCCGTAGCGATGCTCCTGGCGCGCGCGCACTCTGCCCTGACGAATCAGCTCCAACAGCGCCATGAAGGTGGCGATCACCACCGAACGATCGTTGGAATCGCGAAAATCCTCGAACAGCGCTGCGAATTCCACCGGGCCGCCGCTTTGCTCGAGCGCCGCCATGATCCGCGGGATACATTCGGCGACCGGGATGTCGCGCAGCGCGATCTGGCGCGGCGCGGTGTCGGTCAGCCGCTTCAGCACCGCCGCCATCGCCTCGACCAGGTCGAACAGCGACACGTTGAGCCGCGGCGCTCCACCCTCCTCTTCGGGCGGCGGCTCGGGCAGCTTCTCGCCCGGCGCGGCGAAGACGTCGCGGCCCAAAAGCGCGCGCGCGCCGAGCTTCTCGGCGGCCTCGCGATAGCGCTGGTACTCGAGCAGGCGAGCCACCAGGTCGCGCTTGAGTTCTTCGGCCTCTTCCAGCTCCTCGCTACCCGCGTGGGGCAGCATCGAGAACGATTTGATGAGCAGCAGCGTCGCCGCCATCACCAGGTACTCGCCGGCCACGTCGAGATTGAGGGAATCGAGCAGTTCGAGATAGGCGAGATACTGCTCGGTGATAATGCTGGCGGTAACGTCGCGCGCGTCGAGTTCGGCGCGCTTGATAAGATGAAGTAGCAGGTCGAGCGGCCCCTCGTAGATCGGCAGGCGAAAGCGCGGCCCCGCGGCCGCCTCGACGCGCTCCGCGGCGTCCTGCGAACTGTCGCTCACAGCAGCACCCGCGCGATCGCGCTGATCAGGGGATTTATAACTACGTCCACCGCGTTCGTATACAACAACGCGAATAATATCAGAAGTCCGTACGGTTCAAGACGCGCAAACGCCCGCGCCGCGGGCAGCGGCAAAAGTCCCACCACTACCCGGCCACCGTCGAGCGGTAGCAGCGGAAGCAGGTTGAAAACCGCGAGCAGCACGTTGATCATCACCGACGCCTGCATCATGTAAACGATCGGCAGCGCGACCGCCTCGCCCCACGGCGCGTTGACGTACGGCGCGAGCATCCGCGCCGCAAAGGCGCTCGCGACCGCCAGCGCCAGGTTGGTCAGCGGACCCGCCGCGGCGACCGCGATCATCCCGCCGCGGGGCGGAGTCAAGCGGCGGAAATCGACCGGCACCGGCTTGGCGTATCCAAAGACCGGCAGATGCAGAAAAAGTAATAGCGCGGGCATGATGACGGTGCCGATCGGATCGACGTGGTTTAGAGGATTGAGCGTCAACCGCCCGGCTCGCTTCGCAGTATCGTCGCCGAGCAGGTTCGCGACGTAACCGTGCATCACTTCGTGAAGCACGATCGCGAATACGGTGGGCACCGCCCAGATCGAGAGCGTTACGATAAATTCGCTAAGATTGGACAAGCTCGGTCTCGCCTTCGTCTCCAGGACATCTTCAGGATATTCCAGCGCGAGAGGCACGCGGATGGTGCGTGCGATGGACCTTGCGCAGATGGGTTTTCGACAGATGCGTATAAATCTGGGTGGTCGAGATGTCGCTGTGACCGAGCATCTCCTGCACCGCGCGCAAATCCGCGCCGCCTTCCAGCAGATGGGTAGCGAAACAGTGGCGAAGCGTGTGCGGGCTTACCCATGAAAGGCGGGGTTCCGCGACGGTCCATCCTTTGAGCGCCTTGAAAAACCCCTGACGCGTCATCGCACGCCCCAGCCGGCTGGTGAATAGTATCGGCGACGACCGCGCCGCCCGCGTTTTCTTTCGCAGCTCCGCCTCACGCGCGGCGAGATAATTCTTGAGCGCGCGCACGGCGGCCGATCCGATCGGCACGATCCTTTCCTTGCCGCCTTTGCCCAATACAACCACGATTCGCTCGGCAACGTTGACCTGGCCGGCCCTCAGGCCGACCAGCTCCGAGACCCGCAGGCCGCATCCGTAGGCGAGCTCGAGCATCGCGCGGTCGCGCTTGCCGCGAAGCGCTGCGGTATCGATTGCGTCGAGCAGCATCTCGAGGTCGCGCCGGCCGAGTGTGCGCGGGAGCGCGCGCGGATGCGGCCGGAGTTTAATCGGCGCGGCCGGGTCACGTTCGAGAATTTTCTGCTCGACCATCTCACGCGCGAGGCCACGGATGCTCGCGAGATGGCGCCGCTGGCTCGCCACCGACATCCCGCGGCGACCCATCGCCTCCAGGTAGCCGCTGACGATGCGCGCCTGCAGCGCCGCGGGCTCGATTTCACGGTCGCGGCAGTGCTGCTGGAACTCGCGGAGGTCGCGCGCGTAGGCCTGCACCGAGTTGTTGCCCAGTCCGCGTTCGACTCGCAGGCGGTCGAGATGGCGCTCGATGATCCGGTCCCAGTCCTGACCCGACCTATCTTGACCCGACCTATCTTGACCCGAGTCCCGCCTGGGACGCCCATGACTGAGCTGGGCTTTCACGCGGCTCCGTTGTGGGTCGGCACGTCGTCGAGCCGCTCGACCAGCGCGGCGCGCAAGCGGCGCATCGCTTCGAGCTCTACGACTTTTCCGCCGCTCAAGTCGCTGATGTAGAAAACGTCAAGCGCTTGGTCGGCGTTGGTCGAGATGCGCGCCAGATGGATCACCATCCCGAGCTTGAACAGCGTATGCGTGATCGCGAAGAGCAGTCCGACCCGGTCCTGGGTGAAAACGTCGACCACCGTGTATTGCTCGGAGCTGCGGTTGTCGACCGTAATCTCGGTCGCCACGCGGCGCAAAAACTTTCGCCCGGCGATGCGCGTGCGCTGCGCCTCGGCCACCATTGCCTCCAGGTCGCGTTGGCCCGCCAGCACCGCCTCGAGGTCGCGCTCGACGCGCAGCCATCGCTCCTCTTCCATCGTCATTCCGCCGGCGCCATGCGAGACGCGAAAAACGTCGAGCGCCACGCCATCGGCGCGGGTCGTGATACGCGCCGAGAGAATGTTGAGATTGTTGGCGGTAAGCACGCCGGCGATTTTCGAGAACAGGCCCGGCTGATCGCGGGTGGCGACGATGAACTCGCTGAACTCGAGCTCGGGAAAATGGCGATGGCGGCAGACCAGCGCCTGCTCGCGCAACGCCCGCATCAGTTCGAAATGCGTCGGGATGTCGTCCTCGGGGACCGTGAGAAAGTAGCGATCGGGCATCAGGTCGAGAAAGGCAGCGAGCTCTTCGGGTGAGGCGCCGAGAGGGTTGAGCCGATCGCGCACGGCGGCCTTGACCAGGGCGAGCCGGCGCGCCGGATCGACCGCCTCGCGATCGCCCTGCTCCAGAATCTTGAGCGCGCGCATGTAGAGGTCGCTCAGCAGCATGTCACGCCAGTTGTTGTAGACGTTGGGCGCGACTGCCCGCATGTCGGCAAAGGTCATCAGATAGAGCGCCTTCAGCCGGTCGATCGAGCCGACCGTGCGCGCGAACTCCTCGACCGTGCGCACGTCGTCGACGTCGCCCTTCTGCGCCACTTGCGACATCATCAGATGATTGCGCACCAGGAACACCACCAGGTCGGTCTCTTCGCCGTCCAGGCCCAGGCGGCGTGAGACTTCGGCCGTGAGCAGCGCGCCGCGCTCGTGATGGTCGTGGCCGTGCCCCTTGCCGATATCGTGCAGGACCAGGGCGAGAAAAATGAACGGCAGCGCGGAGACCTCGCGCACGACCTCGGTGAGCAGCGGATTGCTGTCCTTGAACTCGCCCGCGCGCAGCCGCTCGAGCTCGCGCACCGCGGCCAGCGAATGCCGGTCGACGGTATAGATATGGTAGAGGTCGTGCAGCACGCGCGCATAGAGATTGCCGAACTCGGGAATCACCGCGCCCAGCACACCCGCGCGATGCATCGCCTCCAGCGTCTCGGCCACGCACTGGCGCCCCGAGAGAATTCCCATCAACGCCATCCCGGTCCGCGGGTCGCAGCGGAAAGCGTCGTCGATCAATCCCAGGCTGTCGCGCACCTGCTGGTAGGCGCTGCCCGAAAGCTCTACGCCGTGCGCCTGGCAATCGGCGAAGATAGTGATCAGATTGATCGGCGCGCGGGTGAAGAAGTCCTTCTCCGCGATGGCCAGCAAGCGGCCCTGGATCAGCACGCCGGGACGAATCTGGCGCCCGCCGGTGCGGCGCATGAAGCGTCCGGCCGCGGGGTCCTCGGTGACGCGCGCAATGAGTCCCTCGGAGAAGCGATGGATGGCGGCGGCTTGCGCGTAATAGGAGCGCATCAGCGCCGATGACGCGCTACCCGAGTCGTCCGCGCTAAAGCCGAGCAGGGGCGCGATCTGTTCCTGGTACTCGAAGGTGAGCTGGTCGTGATGACGGCCGCTTAAGAAGTGTAGCGAGTTGCGCACGCGGTAGAGAAAATCTTCCGCGCGCGCGACCTCCTCGAGCTCGGGTTCGCTGATGATCGCCTTCTGCACCAGCTCGCGCAGCGAGTGCACCTTATATTTGACCTTGGCTAGCCACAGCGCCGTGTGCAGATCGCGGAGCCCCCCCTCGCCCTCCTTGAGTTGCGGCTCGAGCAGATAGATCGAGTCGCCGTAGTGGCGATGACGGTCGCGGCTTTCCTGGAGCTTGGCCTGGAAGAACTTCTGCTGGTTGCGGTTGAGGACCTCGTCAATCAGCGCCTTGTCGAGCGCCGTCCACAGCTTCTCGTCGCCCGCCAGAAAACGGATGTCGAGGATAGCGGTCTTCTCTTTCAGGTCATCGGTGGCCGCGCGAACACATTCGCGTACGTTGCGTACCACCTGGCCGACAGTGAGGCCGGCGTCCCACAGCGCGTGCAGAATTATCTCCGTCACTACTTCGACGTATGGGCCGGGCTTGTAGTCGTGGAGGAAGAGCAGGTCGATGTCGGATTGCGGATTGAGCTCGCCGCGGCCGTAGCCGCCGCGCGCGATGACCGCGAGGCGCTGGTTGAGGCGTGCGAAGCGTCGTGAATGATGGTGTTCGGCGTAGCGATAGAGCGCGCGCACCAGCCGGTCGACGCATCCGGTGTACTCGCGAACGATCTCCATCCCGCCCGCGCCCGCGAAATGGCGCGCCGCCAGTTCCTTACGCACCGCGTCGAGCCACGCGCGTGCGGCCTGCCCGGGCCGCCCGCCGCTTCGGAACTCGGCGTATAGCGAATCCTCGTCGCGCGCAACCGCCGACTCTGCGACGGAGGCGGCCTCGCTGGAAGCTGAAATCGGCGCCTCGCTCACAGATTGCCCACGGCGGCGTCGGCGTTGAAATAATGGACCGCGGCCTCTGCGATACCTTGCGCCAACATCTGCTGGTACGGTACGGAAGCGAGCCGCGCGGCCTCGTCACGATTGGAAAGAAAGCCGCACTCGACCAGCACCGCTGGCATCTGGGCGCCGACGAGCACATAGAACGGCCCACGCATCGCTCCGAGCGCGTTCACCCGTACTCCCAGCGACGCGTTGAGGTCGGCCGCGGTCTCTGCCTCGATCATCGAGGCGAGCGCTACCGACTCGTTGGCTTTATATTGCTGGCGCATATCGCTCAGGATGTAGTTTAGGTCGCCCCCCGCCGGCGTGCTATAGGCGCCGCCGCTCGCATTCTCCATCGCGGCCAACCGAATCGCCGCCCGATCGGTGGTGTTGTTCAGATAGTAGGTCTCAATTCCGGTCGTCGCGGCGTCAGGACTCGAATTGAGATGAATCGAGATGAAAAGGTCGGCGCTCGCCTTGTTGGCAAAGGCCGTGCGGTCGGCAAGCGTGACGAAATAGTCACCCGTGCGAGTGAGTATTGCACGGACTCCGCGGCGCTCGAGCTCGCCCTGGAGTCGGAGCGCGATTTGCAGTGCGAGGTCCTTCTCCAGCAGCGGCGCGCCGACTTCGGTACCCGAGTCGTAGCCGCCGTGGCCTGGGTCGATGACGACTACCGGCTGGCGCGCCGGCGCTGCATCCGGCCGCCCCAACGGGGCCGGCGGATGCAGCGCTGCCATCTGCGCGCCGCCGCCTGCGCGCGCCGCAATTGCGGCAGCCGCGGGCGACGGCGGCGATGCGGACGATGCGGGCCGCGGTCGCGCTTCCGCCTGCGGCGGTGGCGCGACCGCGGCTAAGCGGGGCGCCGGGGCGATCGCACGGGCTCCGGCCGCGCGCTCGCCCCGGCGCTCGGCGCGCACCAGCACCGGCGCGGCCAGGTTCGGAGCCTGGCCCGCCGGCGCCAGGCGAATCAGCAACTCGTGCGGTAGTTTGCCGACCGCGTAGTCGGTCTTGCCCGCGACCTGGATCACGAGGCGCGAGCGCGTGCCGCCAGCATCGATTGCACGCACGGCCAGGACCGGCGCGCTCTCGCGGCCGTAGAGCGGACGCGGGGAAAGCTCGATTCGGGTGTTAGCGAGATCGATCCAGAGCTCGCCGCTATGCTCGCTCAGCGCCCAACTGAGTCCCTTGCCGTGCATTCCGAAATGCAGCTCTACGATCGCGCCGCGCTGAACTACCGAAGCGCTGTCGATCACGGCTGCGCCGGCGCCCGCCGCGCTTGAGGCAAGCGCGGCGACGGCCGCGGCAAGCGCCGCGACTATTCGCGTCCAACGCGAAAAGGACCTCCGCAATCCACCACCCCGTTGCTGCCGTTCCCACGCCCGGCCAACGCCGATGCGCTTCACCAACCCGACTACTAACTACTAACCAGTAATTTCTACCTAGTCTCCACCCTGCTTGAGCCGGCCGACCGCGCGCGCGAGCGCGTTGAGCGCCTCGATCGGCGTCAGCCGTTCAATCTCGAGCGTCTTCAGTTCATCGACGACGCGCCGCTCGGCCGGCGTGAAAAGTCCAAGCTGGCCGGCGCCCCCCGGAGCGTCGGAGCGATGTGCCAGGCGGGCCTGCCCTGCTTCGTCGAGCTCGCCCATCTCGAGGTTGGCGAGGATTTGGCGCGCACGGGCGACTACGGTTTCGGGCAGTCCGGCGAGGCGCGCGACCTCGATTCCATAGCTGCGGCTTGCCGGCTGCTCGATCACGCGCCGCAGAAAAAGCACCTCACCGTCCCACTCGCGCACTGCCATGCTGAGATTCTTCACGCGCCGGCGCTCGCGCGCAAGGTCGGTCAATTCATGAAAATGCGTGGCGAACAGCACCTTGGCGCGCGTGCTGTCGTGCAGATGCTCAGCCAGAGCCCACGCGATCGCCAGTCCGTCGAAAGTGCTGGTGCCGCGGCCGACCTCGTCGAGCAGCAGGAGGCTCCGCTGGTCCAAGCCCATAAGAAGCCGCGCCGTCTCGCGCATCTCGACCATAAAGGTGGACTCGCCGCGGCGCAGATCGTCGCGCGCGCCGATCCGGGTGAGCACGCGGTCGACCAGCCCCAGCACCGCCTCGGTCGCAGGCACGAAGCTTCCCATCTGCGCCATGATTACGATCAGCGCCACCTGGCGGAGATACGTAGACTTGCCGGCCATGTTGGGGCCGGTGATGAGCAGGAGCTGGCGCTCGTCGGGATCGGTCTGGAGATCATTGGGCACAAATTCGCCCGCGCGCATCGCGGCTTCGAGCACTGGATGGCGTCCGTCGCGGATTGATAACGCGAGGCCGGAGTTCATCCGTGGCCGGACGTACCCGCGCCGGCGCGCAACCGCCGCAAGCGCGAGCAGCGCGTCGAATTCGCCGACCGCGGCGGCCGTAGCGAGAATCGGCCCGGCATGCAGCGCAAGATCGCGCATCAGCGTGATGAAGAGCCTGAGTTCGAGTTCCTTCAGCCCGGACTCGGCGCCGAGGATTTTGCGTTCCAGCTCCTTGAGCGCGGCCGTAGTGAAGCGTTCCGCGCCGACCAGCGTTTGCTTGCGTTCGTAGTCCGCAGGCACGCGGTCGAGGTTGGGTTTGGTCACCTCGATGTAGTAGCCGAAGATCTGGTTGTAGCGGACTTTCAACGAGGGGATGTTGCTGCGGGCGCGTTCGGTCGCTTCCAGCCGTGCGATCACGCCGCGCGCGTCGGAGGCGAGCGCGCGCAACTCGTCAACTTCGGAGCTGAGGCCGCTCCGAATCACGTTGCCATCGCGTGGACTAACCGGCGGCTCGTCGCCGATCGTCGCGTCGATACGCTCGGCTAGCTCGGGCATCGGGACCATCCGGGCCGCCACCTCGCGGATGAGCGGGCTATGGCAGCGACCGAGCGCCGCACTGAGTCCGCCGACCGCCCGCAGCGCCTGTTCCAGCTTGAGGCAATCGCGGGGCGACGCGCGCAGGCTGCCGATTCGTCCCCCCAGCCGCTCGAGGTCGCCAATCCGCCGCAGCGCGTCCGCCACTTCACCGCCGAGGTCGGTTTCGAACAGCTCTTCGACTGCGTCGTGGCGTGCACAGATAGCGTCGAGGTCGAGCAACGGATAGACGATCCAGTTCTGCAGTGCGCGCGCGCCGACCGGCGTGAGCGTCTCGTCGAGCACCGAGAGCAATGAGCCGCGGCGCGTGCCGTCGGAGGAGATCACGAGTTCCAGATGGCGTCGGCTGACCTCGTCGACCAGCATATATTCGGCGGCGCGATACAGATGAGGCGGGCGCAGATGGGCCAGCTCGCGGCCGAAAGTTTCTTCGACATAAAGCAGCGCGGCGCCTGCCACGAGGCCGAGTGGTTCGCCGAGCGAATCGGCGGCCGCGGCTCCGAAGCGCGCCGCCAGCGCCTCGCGCGGGCGATCCGAGGCGAAGACCGGGCCGTCGAGCCAGGTAACCGGGGAATCGGCGCCGTCAAGCAGCGCGGCCAGCGCGGCATCGCCTTTGGGCGCGATGATTTCGCGCGGCGCAATTCGCGCGATCTCCTCGCGCACGCCGGTTGCGCCGGCAATCCGGGTCGCGAGAAATTCTCCGGTCGAGACGTCGACCGCCGCCAGCGCGAAACCGCCCTCGCCTACGCCGTCCGCGCCAAGCGCGAGCAGAAAACTTTTCTCGCTCGAGGCCAGCACGGTCTCCTCGCTCACCGTCCCGGGCGTGATCACGCGCACGATCTGACGCGGCATCAGGCCGCGCGGCGGGGTCAATTGAAACGGCGCATCCGTCGGCGAGGTTGAAGCGGCGGCATTAGCGCCTCGCGCGCGCGGCTCGGGCTGGGTCTGTTCGCAGATCGCGACCTTCAGGCCGGCTTTGAGCAGTTTGGCGATGTAAGGTTCGGCAGAATGGTACGGCACGCCACACAGCGGCACGCCGTCCTTGGAGCGCGAGGTCAGTTGGATATCGAGCACGCGCGCGCCGACCTCGGCGTCCTCGAACAGCATCTCGTAAAAGTCGCCCAGGCGAAAAAAGAGGATCGCGTCGGGGACCTTCTGCTTGACGCTCAGGTATTGGGCGATCAGCGGTGAAGTCTTGATTGCCACGTGCGAACGACAATAACGGGCTGCGACGCGCGCGGCAAAATCATTCGTGTCCCCGGGCCGGAGTATCCAGTGGCGTCTGCTAAGCTTGTGTGGTGACCGAGCGCCGCGAAAGTATCGCCGTCAGGCCCGCCAGCGCGGTCATCCTTGCCGGTGGCCGCAGCGCGCGGATGGGCCAGCCCAAGGCGATGCTGATCCTGGGCGGCGTGACGCTGATCGAGCGAACCGTCGCTGAATTGGCGCGCGCCTTCGTCGACATCGTGGTGGTCGCGGCGCCCGCAGCGGAAGCCATCGAGCTGCCGGCGCTCGGCGCGGTGACGATCGTGCGCGACGATGATGCTTACCAGGGGCCGGTTGGCGCGCTGGCGCGGGGGTTGCGCGCGGCGCGTCACGAACTTGCGTTCGCCTGCTCGTGCGACCTGCCGATGCTTCGGATGGAAGTGGCTTCGTGGCTGATATCGTTAATCGGCGAGCGCGACGACGCGGTGATTCCCCGGGTTGGCGAACGATTACAGCCGCTGCACGCGCTTTATCGCCGGCGATGCGCGGACAGGCTTGACGCTATGCTCGCGCGCGGCGAGCGCCGGCTGAGTACCATCGCCGACGCAGTAAACGCTCGCATCGTTTCCGAGGCCGAATACCGCCGCGCCGACGCCGAAGCGCTCAGCTGCTTCAATATCAACACGCGCGAGGACTACGCCCGCGCCAAGGCCCTGGCTATCCCCAGGGGCGTGGATGAATGAAATGCGCGGCGGCGAAAAAGGTCTCAGTAGGAGCGCGCGGGAAATCCGGATGACAAAACATGCTGGCGCGGATTAGGGATCACAAACTGCGAAGCATGCTCTGGTATGGGCACGTTGCTGGCCAGGGTGGATCCAGACTGCGCCGCGTCGTCGTGGGCGTTACCGGCTGAATCGTTCTTGCTTCCTGTCTGGTTCGATGCCTCCGTGGCCTTGTCTCGGATCTGGGTTTGGTTTGCGCAACCGAAAAGAACGAATCCTCCGATTGCCAGCACGACCATCGGCAGCAGCCTTTTCGTGATCATGAAATGCCGCCTCCTACTGGAGAACACTCTATGCCCGGCGCGAGGCCAGGCCTCGAAAAATCAGAGAAACGTTTGGTCACTCGAAGAACAAATAATGCGTAATCGGCGGACGGTCAGGACACGCCAATACGCAGAGACTACGTATGGGCAGCGAAGCTCACTGCGCGGCAAAACCTGTGCGTCGCCAGGAAAGGAGGCCATCCGCGAACGGCCCTGCAAAATCGCGATGCGACGCCCCAGCTTACTCTTTCTTCGGCTGCCAGCGGAGCACGGGGCGGCGTGCGGCGTGCGCCTCGTCGACGCGCGAGAGCCATAGCGTGTGCGGGGCAGTGCGCACCAGCTCGGGATTGCTCAAGGCTTCGGCATAAATCTTTTCCATCGCGTCGACAAAGGTATCGAGGGTCTCGCGAGTCTCGGTCTCGGTCGGCTCGATCATCAGCGCGCCATGCACGACCAGCGGAAAATAAATCGTCGGCGGATGAATTCCGAAATCGAGCAAACGCTTGGCAATATCGAGCGTGTTCACGTCGGCGCGCTTTTCCAGGTCGTGCGTCAGCACGCACTCATGCATCGACGGCTCCGCAGTGGCGCTCGGAAAGTGCGGTTCCAGACGTTTGCGCATGTAGTTGGCGGCAAGGATCGCGAAGCGGCTGGCCTCGGTCAGCCCATTGCCGCCGAGCGCGAGGATGAACGAGCAGGCGCGCACCAGCATCCCGAAATTGCCGTGAAATCCGCGAAGCCGCCCGATCGAGTCGGGACGATCGTAGTCAAAACTCCAGGCCTCGCCGTCCTGGCGCAGGCGCGGCAGGGGCAGAAAAGGTGCGAGATGCTCTTTCACCGCGACCGGACCCGCGCCCGGACCGCCGCCGCCATGCGGAGTCGAAAAAGTTTTGTGCAGATTGAGCTGCACGATGTCGGCGCCCATGTGACCGGGCTTGGCCACGCCGAGCAGCGCGTTCATGTTGGCGCCGTCGAGGTAGAGGAGCGCGCCGCGCTCGTGCAGCACGTCGGCGATCGCGGCAATCTCGGGCTCGAAAATTCCGAGCGTGTTGGGATTCGTCACCATCAGCGCCGCAACGTCTTCGCTTGCGAGCCGGCGGATCTCGGCCGCCTCCAGGAAGCCGCGCCGATTCGACCTCGCGACCACAACCTCGAATCCTGCCAGCGTGCAACTCGCCGGATTGGTGCCGTGCGCGGTGTCGGGAATGATGACCTTGTGGCGCGCGGCGCTGCGCTTGCGATGGTACGCGCGCATCATGAGCAACCCGGCAAGCTCGCCCTGCGCGCCAGCCGCCGGATGGAGCGATACCGCGTCCATCCCGGTTATTTCGGCGAGCGCCGCCTCCAGCCACGCCATCAGTTCGAGCGCGCCCGCGGCCAGATGCGCCGGGGTCATCGGATGCAGCGCGGCGAAGCCGGTGAGCGATGCCATTTCGTCGTTGAGCACAGGATTGTACTTCATCGTGCACGAACCGAGCGGATAGAACTGGAGCGCCTGCCCGAAGTTGAGCTGCGAGAGACGCAGAAAATGACGCATCACCTGAGGCTCGCTCAATTCCGGAAAGCCGGGGATGTCGTCGCGGCAAAGGGCCGCACCTAAAATTGCCGCCGCGTCACGGTCGCCGGCGGCGCGCGCAATGACGTCCGCGCCGGAGCGTCCGGCCGCCGACTCTTCGAAGAGTAGCGGTACGCTGCGCACGTCTGCTGCGTCCGGCGCTCCCTCCGCAACCGGCGGCGTTTGCATCTTCTCGATTTCGCGCGCGATTTTGCCCGCCGTCGCCATCTTTCGCTCCCCCACCATCAGTTGACTCCAGCAAGCGCGCCGGCGAGCCGATCGAATTCGGACTGAGTATTCATCTCGGTGACGCTGACCAGGAGCGCGCCGCCGAGCTCCGGCCAATAACTATTAAGCGCGAGGCCGGCCAGGATTCTGGCGCGCTCGGCGCGCGTAAGGGCCGCTGCCCCGTCGCCTGCGTTCACCACGAACTCATTAAAAAACGGCGCGCCGAAGCGCGCGCATATCCCGGCAGACGCGAGCGTTGCGGCCGCGCGATGGGCCAGTTCGACGTTTCGCGAAGCCAGCTCCCGCAACCCCCGCCGCCCCATCATCGCGAGATACACCGTGGCCGCGAGCGCACACAGCGAATGGTTGGTGCAGATGTTGGAGGTCGCGCGCTCGCGCCGGATATGCTGCTCGCGCGTGGCGAGCGTCAGGCACCACGCGCGCCGTCCGAAGCGATCGTGGGTCTCGCCCACCAGCCGACCGGGCATCTGGCGCAGATGCGTCATCCGGGCAGCCATAAAGCCGACTCCGGGTCCGCCGAATTGCGGCGCGAGGCCGAAGCTCTGGCCCTCGCCGACCGCAATGTCGGCGCCGAGCTCGCCGGGCGATTTCAAAAGGCCGAGCGCGAGCGGTTCGGCCGTGACCGCGATCGCAATCGCGCCCGCGCGCCTGGTGAGCGCGGCGGCTTCGCTCAGCGGCTCGACGATTCCGAACGCGTTGGGATAGCCAATTACCGAGCACAGCAACCGATCGTCGGCGACGCGCTCCAGCGCCGCGAGATCGGTCGCGCCGCTTTGCGGATCGAACGGCACTTCAACCAGTTCGAGATGCTCGAGCGCGCTCAGATACGTGCGCACCGTGTCGCGATAGTCGGGCCATAGCGCGCGCGTCAGCGCGACCCGCGTGCGTTTGGGCACCACCCGATGGGCCATCAGGACCGCCTCAGCGGTGGCCGACGCGCCGTCGTACATGCTCGCGTTGGCGACCTCGAGGCCGGTGAGCTGGGTAATCATGGTCTGGAATTCGAAAATCGCCTCGGTGGTGCCCTGGCTCGCCTCAGGCTGATACGGCGTATAGCTAGTGGCGAATTCGGCGCGCGCGGTGATCGCGCGCACGGCCGCCGGCACGTGATGGCGGTAGGCGCCAAAGCCGAGGAAGCTCGCGAACGCGCTCGCGCCGGTGTTGCGGGCGGCCAGCGATCCAAGCTCGGCGGCGATTTCGGCCTCGTTCTTCCCCGGCGCCAGGTTGATGGCGGCGCTGGCGCGCAAACTGGCTGGCACGTGCGCGATCAGATCGTCGAGCCCACGCGCGCCGATCGTGTCGAGCATCGCCCGTATATCGCTTTCGGTATGGGGGAAAAATCTCATCGGTAAGTACGTACTCCGTCTGTTAATTGATGATTGTTGTACTATGTATTCGCCGCGGGCGGCTTGCCGCGGCGGTAAAACGGCAATCCCATAACCGCAGCGCCGACCCGGCGATTGCGAATCTCTACCTCGACAGAATCTGGCGCGCCGGCCGCCGCCGCCACGTATGCCATCCCTAGCGGACGGTTGAAACTCGGCGCAAAGGTCCCGCTCGTCATCACGCCGACTTCGCGCGCGCCAACAAAAAGCTTGTAACCCTGGCGTGCCACGCTGCGTCCGTCCTCGGTGCGGATTCCAACCAGCCGCCGCTTGAGTCCGTCGCGCTGCTGCGCGTCGAGCGCCGCGGCGCCGACGAACTCGCGTCCGAGCTTCACGAATGTATCGAGGTCCGCCTCGAGCGGCGAAGTTGCGCGATCAAGCTCGTGGCCATAGAGCGGCAGCCCCGCTTCCATTCGGAGCGTGTCGCGCGCACCCAACCCGCAGGGCATCATCCCGGCCGGTGCGCCGGCCTCGAGGATCGCGCTGAAAAGCGCCTCGGCGGCAGTCGCGGCGGTGAAAAGCTCGAAGCCGTCCTCGCCTGTGTAGCCAGTCCGCGCGACGATGCATCGGGCGCCCGCGACTTCGGCTTGGGCGACAGCGAACCGTCGCATCGCGGCGAGCGGCGCGCGCGAGAGCCCCTGCAAAATCGTCTCGGCCTGTGGGCCCTGTACGGCGACAAGCCCGGTCTCCTCACTGAGATCGCGGAAGCCGGCGTCTTGCGCGCCGAGTTCGAGCAGCCATTCGCGGTCGGCGGCGATATTCGATGCGTTGACGCAGAGCATGTAGCGCGCGTCGTCGAGCCGGTACACGATGAGGTCGTCGATCGTGCCGCCCTCAGGCATGCACATCAATGTGTACTGGGCGCGGCCGGCTTCCAGCCTCGCCGCCGAATTGGTCATCGCACGCTCGAGCAGCTTCAAGGCTGCGCCGCCGACAAACTCGAACTCGCCCATGTGGCCGAGGTCGAAAACCCCGGCGCGCGAGCGCACGGCGAGATGTTCGTCGATTATCCCTGCGTAGCTGACCGGCATCTCAAAGCCGCCGAACGTGGTCATTCGGGCGCCGAGCTGCCGATGCAGCTCGAACAAACTGGTACGTCTCAGCGCTTCCATGTGCGGTCGGATTCTATCAAAGGGCTGGATAGGCAACGAGGCGGCGCGATGCACGTTCACCCACAGCTTATCCGCCGAGGCTTTTCGCGAGCTCGCGACGGGACGATTTGTGCGGGCCGGATCGCTACTATATGAGCGAGCCGCGACGTCGAAACTGGCGCCGGGCACTCACACTTAGGATCAAGCTCAAGGAATCCGTACCGAAATGGCCCCGAAAATCATGGACGGGCGCGAAGTCAGCCGCCGCTTGCGCCCCGAGCTCGAACACTACGCGCGCGAAATTCGAGAGCGTCACCATCGCGCACCCGCTCTCGCCGCGGTGCTGGTCGGGGACGATCCGGCCTCGCGCCAGTATGTCCGCAACAAGCGCCGCTTTGCCGAGGATCTCGGCTTCGAGAGCCGGATGGTGACGATGACTGCCGAGGAAGCGTCGACCGAGCGCCTACTGGAAGAAATTGCGCACCTCAACGCCGACGCGTCGGCGGCCGGTATCCTGCTGCAACTGCCGATACCGGAGAAGGTCGACGTTTTCAAATTGTTCGACGCAATCGATCCGTCCAAGGACGTCGACGCGGTGGGCGCGGTCAACGTGAGCGATTTCTATCGTGCACAGTTGGGCCGCTTCATCCCGTGCACGCCGCGCGGCGTGCTGACGCTGCTCAAGTACTACGCCGTGCCGACGGACGGCGCGCGCGTCGCGGTGATCGGGCGCAGCGATATCGCGGGCAAGCCGATGGCGCTCATCATGGGCGGCCGGATGTGCAACGCCACGGTCACCTGGTGCCATCGTCACACCCGCGACCTCCCCGCCATCTGCCGTGAGGCCGACATCGTGGTCTCCTGCGCGGGCGCCGACACCGGCCGGCCGTTCCTGATAACCGCGGAAATGATCAAACCCGGGGCGTGCGTGATTGACGTGGGATTCCGGCGCATGGGGCCGGGAAAATTCGCGGGCGACGTCGATTTCGATCGGGTCAAGGAAGTCGCCGGATGGGTGACGCTCAATCCCGGCGGCACCGGGCCGATGACGGTGCTGGCGCTGATGCAGAACCTGATCGATGCCGCGCGCTACAATCTGGGCCTGCAACGCGCGACTTACTCGTTCGATTTCGCAGTCAATTCAAAGGCTTGACGGCGCGTCTGGTCCGCTCCTAAATTTGCGTCTACACTGCCCCAGCTAATAGGAGCAGCTCTCAGATATAAACGATGGGAACACAATCCGGCAGCGACGGCCCCGGCGGCGCCAAGCGCACTCTCACCGAGGGGCCAAATAGCAGCGGCAAACGCACGCTCACCGACGTCATTATAGGACCGCCGCGCGACGTTCGCGATCCCGGAATCTTTCATAGCCTTTCGTTAGTCGCATTTTTGGCCTGGGTCGGTCTCGGATCCGACGGCCTGAGCTCGTCGTGTTATGGTCCCGAGGAGGCGTTCCTCGCACTCGGCCACGACCAGTACCTCGCGGTATTCCTGGCGTTGATGATGGCGCTGACCGTGTTCATCATCTCAGCCTCGTACGCGCAGACAATCGATCTGTTCCCATCGGGCGGCGGCGGCTACTTGGTGGCGACCAAGTTGCTGGGGCCCTATTCCGGCCTGGTTTCGGGATCCGCGCTGGTGATCGACTACGTTCTGACGATCGCGATTTCGATTGCGAGCGGCGCCGACGCGATCTTCAGCTTTCTGCCGACGAACTGGCTGTGGCTGAAGTTCTGGCTCTGCCTGGTGGTGGTCGTGCTGATGGTCGGGATGAATCTGCGGGGAGTGAAGGAGTCGGTGCTTTCCTTGCTCCCGATCTTCCTCGCCTTCGTGGTGATGCATGCCTGGCTGGTCGTCTATGCCCTCCTGGTCAGGAGTCCCGAACTGCCGGCGATCACCCGCGACGCAATTAACCAAGTCCATACCGGTGTCGGCACGATAGGCGTGCTGGGGCTTGCGATCATTTTCTTCCGCGCCTACAGCATGGGCGGCGGCACGTACACCGGAATCGAAGCGGTCAGCAATGGCCTGCCGATTCTACGCGAACCGCGCGCGGCGACGGGCAAGCGCACGATGCTCTATATGGCTCTGTCACTGGCGGGATTGGCCGGCGGCATCTTGATCTGTTACCTGCTGTTCGACGTCGCCCCGGTCCATGGTCAGACGCTCAACGCCGTGCTGTTCGAGCGGGTGGCCAACAACTGGCGGCTGTTCGGCCTGCATGTCGGAGTGCCGATCGTCACTTTCACCCTTCTCACCGAGGGCGCATTGCTGTTCGTCGCGGCGCAGACCGGATTTATCGACGGTCCGCGCGTGCTGGCCTCGATGGCGGGGGACCGCTGGCTGCCGCGCCGCTTCGCACAGCTCAGTTCACGCCTGGTGACCCAGGACGGCGTGTTGGCGATGGGCCTGGCGGCGATCGCGATCCTGGTGTTCACCCATGCACGAGTAGATTTGCTGGTGGTGCTCTATGCGATCAACGTGTTCGTCACGTTCACGTTCTCGCAGCTCGGGATGAGCGTGCACTGGTGGCAGGAGCGCGCTCGCGAGCCGAACTGGCGGCGCAAGCTGGCGATTAACGGCGTGGGATGCTCGTTCACGGCGCTCATCCTGATGCTGACGGTCACGCTGAAGTTCGACGAGGGCGGCTGGGTGACAATCGTGATCACCGGCGCGCTGATCGCGGTGTGCTACATGGTGCGCCATCACTATCGGTACATCGCCCATGCGATCGAACAGCTCGAAGCCGATATCCTGCCCGAGCTGTTCGCCGCCAAGGAAAGCCCGCCCGAAAAGTACGATCCCACCGCGCCGACCGCGGTGCTGCTGGTCAACGGTTTCAACGGCCTGGGACTGGCGACCCTGCTGACACTGCGCCGGCTGTTTCGCGACCAGTACCGCAACGTGATCTTCGTCGGCGTGGGTGAGGTCGAATCGTCGCGGATGAAGGGGCCCGAAGAGGTCACGCAGCTCGAACAACAGGTGGCCGACGACCTGAGCGAGTACTGCCGCTTCGGCACTGACCTGGGCCTGCACTCCGAGCTGCGTGTAAGTATCGGCCCCGACGTGGTGGTCGAACTGCGCAAGCTCTGCCTGGATATCGCGCACGAATTCCCGCAGGCCGTCTTTTTCGCCGGCAAGCTTATCTTCGAAGCCGAACTGGAAGGCTTCATCAGCCGCTTCCTGCACAACCACACCGCGCTCGAATTGCAGAACTGGCTGCAGGTGCACGGGCTAAGCCTGGTGATCCTGCCGGTGCGCGTGCTGCCGTCGGGGTCGGCCTCGCGGAGCGAGACCGGGGTGATCCGGCCGCAGGTGGCCTAGCGCTGGGCGTGGGAGGCGGGGTTGCGAACCGCGCGCGCCCCTTGCTACAGCAGCTTTGTTACTTAACGCGCGCCTTCGCCCGGAGACTAATCGATGGCTTCAGGTCAGTTCCGACACGTGCTCGACGGCTACAAGGTCCTCGATTTCACCCAGTTCGTCGCCGGGCCGACGGTAACGCGGCTGATGGCCACGATGGGCGCCGAGGTAATCAAGGTCGAACTCGCGCCCGACGGCGACCGCGCACGCCTCATCCCCCACGTGCGCGACAATCGCAGCGGCTACTACGTCCAGCACAACCTCGGCAAGATGAGCCTCTGCCTCGACGCGCGCCATCCCGAGGGCGCCACGATCCTGCGCGAGCTGGTCAAGCAGGTCGACGTCTTGGTCGAGAATTTCGCGCCCGGCGCGATCGCGCGGCTCGGCTTCGGCTATCCGGATGTCAGCAGACTCAATTCGCGTATCGTGATGTGCTCGGTGTCGACTTTTGGCCAGACCGGACCCCTCGCCGAGGACCCGGGCTTCGACTTGATCGGCCAGGCTTATGCCGGCGTCACCGGACTTATCGGCGAAAAGGACGGCCCGCCGGTGATTCCGCTGATGGCGATCGGCGACGTCAGCACGGGCGTGCACGGGATGGGCGCGATCGCGTGCGCGCTGCTCCATCGCGAGCGCTCGGGCGCGGGCCAGTATATCGACGTCTCGCTGCTCGACTCCTATTTCGGCTACCAGGACATGGGCGTGGAGCTGTTCTCGGCGAGCGGCGGCGCAGCGCGAATCGAGCGCTCCGGCCGCTACTATCCGGGGCTCAGCCCGTGCGGAGTTTTCAAGGGTCGGAAAATTTACTTCATCATTATGGCCTGGATGGATCGTCACTGGGGGCAATTCTGCGAGGCGATGGGTCATCCGGAGCTAGCGCGCGATCCCCGTTTCGCCGATCTTCCGGCGCGGGTCAAAAACCGCGACGCGGTGACGGAGGTGGTCGAGGGCTGGCTCGGCTCGATGCCGGACGACGACGAATCTTTGGCCGTGATGCGCGCGGCGCGGATTCCGGTCGCGCCGATCCGCCCGCTGGAGGAGGCGATGAACCATCCGCATCTCCGCGAGCGCGGAACCGTGGCCGAGGTGCACGACCGGGTGCTGGGCGATATGAAGGTTCCCGGCTTCCCTATCCGGTTCTCGGAATTTCCGAGCCCGGCGAATCTGCAGGCGCCGCTGCTCGGCGAACATAACGAGCTGATCTTGCGCAAATACCTCGGCTATCGGGACGAGCGCATCGCGGCGCTCAACGACCAACGCGTACTGATCAGCAAGCCCTACTGACGCAAGAACAATCTTACCTCCCTCGTCGTCCTGCGCACTCGCCCGCGTGGTTTGCTTCGGTTCCTGCAGTTGCAGGGGCGGTTCGCGAACGGCCTTTTTCGGTCTTTTTTTTCTTGCTCGTCCTGAGAAAACCGCCGGAGTCGAACGACCTCGTGAAGGACCTCGCGCCGGCCTTCCGCGTGTCCACCCGAGGCGTTACGTCATCATCAATCGAAAACGCGCCTCATCGGCGATGTCGTTTTCTTGGCAGCCTTCGCTCGGGATGACTGAAGAAAATCGCGTCGCTTGGCATGACCGAAGCGAAAGCTTCGGCCAAAAAAACCACAAACTCTGAGCGGAGGGCAGCGGACGCGCGCGAGGTGAATTAGGCCTCAGTGGTCTGGCGATACTCCGTGCAGCCGCATAAGCTCGCGCACGCCGTCCTCGGCCGCAACCTCCGGACTCCAGCCGAGAATCGCACGGCTGCGCGCAAGGTCGGCCAGCGTGTCGCGCGGCTCGCTCGCCCGCGGTGCGACGTTGACGCGCGGTCCGCCGATGAGTTCCGCGATCCGGTTGACGCTAAGCGCATCGCCGCGCCCGACGTTGATCGCGCTGCCGTCCCCGAGCGCACAGTCCATCGCGGCCAGGTTCGCGCGCACGACGTCGCGCACATGCGTGAAATCACGCCGCTGCTCGCCGTCGCCGCGAATCTCGAGCGGCCGTCCTTCGCGCCGCGCGCGCAGAAAAGCACCAATGACAGTCGCATACGCGCCCTCCAGATCCATCCGCGGGCCGTATACGCTGAAGTAGCGCAGCGAAATCGCGCCCAACCCATACAAGCGATGGAATATCCGCACGTATTCCTCGCCCATCAGTTTCTGCAGCGCATAGGGGCTCATCGGATTGGGCGTCATCGTTTCGCGCAGCGGCAACGGCGGCTGCGCGCCCGACTGCTCGCCATAAACCGACGACGAGCCCGAATAGACCAGGCGCCGCACCCCGGCCGCGCGCGCCGCCATCAGCACGTTGAGCGTGCCGACGACGTTCACCAGATGAGTCTCGACCGGGCGCTCGATCGAGAGCCCCACGCGCGGCAGCGCCGCTGTATGAAAGACGCAATCGACGCCGCCAAACGCCGAATCAATTGCAGCCGGCACGCGGATATCGGCTTTGACCAGTTCGGCGCGCGGGTTGAGGTTGTTGGGGTTGCCGGTAAGAAAGTTGTCGAGAATGCGGACCGTGAATCCGCGCTCGAGCAGCGCGTCGGCCAGATGCGAGCCGATAAAACCGGCGCCGCCCGTGACCAGCGCGGTACGTCCCGCGTCAGGGATGCGAAAATCACTGGACATTGCCTAAAATCCTAACTGGATCACGGCTGCAACACGATGGCCGCGCGCTGCGGCCCACGCCACGCGAGGAAACTAATGCCCCGGCACTTCGACTTACATTTTCATCCGCGTTCGCGCCGGCCGCGCGCGCCGCGATCTTTCACCACGGCCGGCCGAGCCGCCGCCTGCGCGGCGGCGGTCCTGTTCGCCGCGGCATTGGCCGCGAGCGCCGCCGACACGGCGAGCACCGCCGCGGGCGCAGACCGCTACTTCATGCCCGACGCGGCCGCCTCGAAGATCGTGACCGTGGTGAGCGGCGGCACCGCCGCCGCCAGCATCGTCGTCCTCACCGAGGCGGTTGCCGTGAAGGAGACCGGGCCCAAGCCGACGCTCGAGCACTTCGGCGAAGTCTATGCGTTTTCACCCAACTTCATCGCGGTCCATCGCGATGAGCCGACGCGGATAACGCTTTGGAACCTTCAACCCGACGACGATCATGATTTCATGATCGAAGATCCGACGCGCAGGGACCGCGCCGGCCGCGCGCTGATGCATCTGCGGCTCGCGCCGCTTTCGAAGACCTCATACATCTTTACGTTCCATCGCGAGGGGCTTCTGGATTTCCGATGCGCCGTGCATCAGCCAGAGATGAATGGGCAGATCCTGGTTCTGCCGCCGCGCTGAGGCAGGCGTTTAAGCGCACGGCGCGAACGTCGCGAAGCTCGACGCGGAGGTCACGGAGGAATCGCCGTCGGAGCGGTTCCGGGGGTAAGCGAATTGATCGGCGGCGCTTCGGCCTTAACCTTCACGTCGTAGGTGACTTCCTCGCCACTGGCGAGCGTCGCGTCGATTTTCCAACTGCCGCCTTCGGTGCCAAGCAGTACGATGTCGCCCGAGGATTGCGGTTGGATGCTGAGCGCATTGGGATTCTTGCCCGCCTTCGCGTCGGTTTTGACGCCCGGTTTGAGACCGCTGATGGTGTAAGTCTCGCCCTTGCTGATCGTCACCGGGATAATGCGGCGTTTCTCGGCCTTCTTGGCATGCTTGGGGGCCTTGGCGTGCGGGCCTTTCGCGGTCGCCCGGGGAGTCGGCTGGGCAGTATCCTGCGGCCGCGCGGGCGCAGTCATCGTGAGCAGTCCGAGAGCGGCCGTCAAAGCGACTATCAGAGTGCGGCCACGGCTGGCGCCCTTTACGTTCGATTCGACCTCAGCCTTGATTGCGGACTCGACCTCTAAGGACCTGACCTTTAAGGACCTGGCCTTTAATTCGATCATGCTCGTGTCCCCCTCGCCTCGGGCGTCGAACCGCCTGCCCGTCAAAACCTTAAGAGGCTGGGAGCGGCTCCGCAAGCCCCGGGCGCAATGAGAGCGAGCGGCGGCGCTGTCGCCTAATCGCATGGCCGCGTGATGCGTACCCCCCGCAGGCCAGACCTATTCGCACGTTGGTTATTTGAATAACCAACATCGTCGATCCGCGACGGATAAGGGCCGGACGATCCTGATAACCTTTAGCTATGAAAAAGATTATGAAAACTGCTGCAACGTACACCGGAATCGCGGCTATCGCATTGATGATGGGCACCGCCGTTATCGGATGTACGGTCCAGGGACCGGCTGGTCCCCCGGGAATGAGCGGAGCGCCTGGAGCTGCCGGAGCTCAGGGTTCGCAAGGCGATCCCGCGCCCGCCAATCCGACGGTGACGAAGTCCTACAATTCCACCACCACGACTTCGAACGACAGCTACGCGCCGCCATCGAGCACCAGCACGACCACCGAGAAGACCTCGACCCAGAACTACTAGGTTCTGCATGAATTGAGGGGCGGCTCAGCGGAGCCGCCCTTCCCTGTCCGTCAAGCAGACGCTCGCCAGCATATTGAAGCCGCGGCGCTAGTGCTTATCGGGCGGCCGCTGGATGCGCGCGCTCCGAGAGCATCCGGCAGATCTTCTGCGCGATGAACTCCCCGGCCAGCCGATGGCCCTCCGCGTTCCAATGCCCTATCCCCAGTTTGGTGCTCTTGAAGCCCGCGAGGAACGCATGATGCTCGTCGGCATAGGCCTGCATCGGCGCCGCCAGATTCAGCACTTCGAAACCCTCGCGGTCGCCGAGCGCCTTGATCCGCTGGTCGGGATAGAAAATGTCTTTCGAGCGATAAGTCATCAGGTAGTAGCCGCGCACGGCCGGTGACGGATAGATCTGTGGCGGATTGGCGAGCGTCACCACCAGCAGCGGCACATGATGCGCCGCCGTCTCGCGCGCCATCATCGTGATGATTCCCTCGGTGACCCGCCACGCGTCCTGCCATACCGGCGTCGCCGGCGGATTGTAGATGTTGTCCTCGAGTCCTGCCTCGTGCCCAAGCGGCGCCGGCTGCCGATCGGCGACCGGCATGACGCCACCTTCGTGCGAATGCCCGGCGGGGCCCGGTGCGGGCGCCGCGGCCTGCGGACGTGCGGCTTCCCTCGCCTTTATTTTCGATCGGATATCGCTCTTGGCATCGCCGATCAGGTTGAGTACCTGCGAGTGGCGCGATTCGAAACGTATCATGCACGAGAGATAAAACCATCGTGAGCGCTCGAAGGGTCCGCCCAACACCATCTGACCGTCCTGGAATACATAGAACGGGCGGCACTTGTCGCCTTCCATCACCGTCGAGTTATTGCGCAGATCGTTGCCCGAAAAAAAAGCCAGCACCACCATATCCGGCGAATACTGCCAGACATGCCGGCGCAGCGTAATCAACTCCTGCGCCGTGCCGTAAGCGTCGACCCCGAAGTCCATCACCTGGACTTTTCTGCCGCCCAGACCCTTGCATCCGCCGAGCGCATGCTCGGCCACCGCGCAGAAGGTTTGATCGTAGGCGACCTGCGGCGCCTCGGTGAAGGAGTCGCCGATCACCGCGATGCGCAGCGTGCCCGGCGGCTTGGCGATCGTCCATTGCGGACCGCGAAAGCCCGCCCTGTTGACGCTGACGAAGCCCGCGCCCTCCTCGCGCTGCCATCCGGACGCGCCCGGCTTGAGACCCCATCCACGATACGCGTCCCACGTATAGAGGTTGGTCTTGGCGAGGCTGCTCACGCGCACCGCGACTTCGGCCACGATAAAGGCCAACGCCACGCCGGCGAGGATCAGCGCGAGATTGGCGGCAACGCGCCGCTTGCTGCTCATCGGCCTAAAACAGGGTGTAGATGAATGGGGCGACGGTGGAAAATTCAGCGATCGCTATCAGCACGCTCAGGATCAGCAGCGTACCGATAAGCGGCACCAGCCAGAACTTCTTGCGCTCGCTCGCAAACCCCCACAGGTCTTTCAACAAATCCAGCATCGTCAGGCTCACTCCCCATTACGACACCAGCCGCCGCCGGTTTCGCCGCATCAGGATGGGCGGCATTCTAACAGGCGGCCATGCGCGATCCGAAACGTTTCTCCGAGAGTGGCAGTGTGCGCTTAGCGACTGATTATACCGCCGTCGGCAGCGATATTCTGGCGGGTGATCCAGCGCGCCGGTTCGCTAACCAGGAAAGCGATAACTTCGGCGATTTCTTCTGGCTGGCCGAGGCGATGCAGCGGCGTGGTATCGATTAAATTCCGGTGTGCCTCCGCATCGAGATTCTCGAGCAACATCGCGGTCTCGGTAAAGCCTGGCGAAACGACATTGACGGTGATGCGGCGCGGCGCGATCTCCTTAGCCAAGGTGCGGCAGAATTGCTCCACCGCCGCCTTGCTACCGAAGTAGCAAGTACCGCCTGGAAGATTAAGGATCGTTCCGATCGTCGAGACGCAGACGATCCTGCCCCCGTCGGCCATGTGGCGCAGCGCCTCCTTGAGGCAGAAGTAGGTCCCCTTGGCATTGAGAGCGTACGTGCGATCGAAATCTTCCTCCGTGATTTCCGCCAACGGTTTGAAACAAGCGTAACCTGCGTTTGCCACCAGGATGTCGAGCCTGCCCAGGCGCGCGACGGTCTCGCGAAAAAGGCTAGCTATTTCTCCAAGCTTGGCGATGTCGGCCTGTACTGCTATTGCCGTACCGCCGTCGCCTTCGATTGCTCTGACGACCGCCCTCGCCTCGTCAGCGCTGACGGCGTAGTTGACCACAACTGACGCGCCGTCTCGTGCGAGGCGCTCGGCTGTGGCCCGGCCGATGCCTCTCGAGGCGCCGGTCACGATCGCGACTTTGCCTCGAAGCCCATTCATCCCTGCTGCTTCCCGGTTCATCGAGCCGGGCTCATCCTGCGAGAATGGCTCGAAGCGAATTCAGCCATTGCGGCATCGCTTTCTCGAGGAGGGCGGTGCAATTCCTTTGCTCCTCGGCGGGACACTCAACCGCCACCGACCATTCGACGAACGCCCTGTTCCCATCGACGATCGGCGTGACCCGTCCGGTGCCCAGGTAATAGGTTATCGCCCCGAGCGGCTCGCAGGACTCATAGGTGTAAGACCGTTCGAGGTCCGAATGAGCCAACAGCCGTTGCCGAATTCGCGTGCCGTACTCAACAAAGCTGCGGATAGCGCCGACGGCGTCACCCGATTTGCCTTCCTCGATATGGCTCTCGGTGACGCTCTCCACCCACTCGGGATAGCTGTTGAAATCGCGGATTGCGCCCCAAACCCGATCGGCGTTCTGGTCCAACACTGTGCTGTAGTAAACTTTTGTCATGATCGCTCCCGTTTTTCGTTGACCGTCGAGCAATTTCAGTTCCCCAACCTCGGCCGTCATGTATAAGAACCCCGCAAGGGAGCGAATGTGACAAGGCCCAGTTCGAATTGTTGCTCAATGGAAAACCATCGGGCAGATGTAGTCAGAGCGGACGGTGAAATGTTGCCGCGCAGGGACAGTCGCTCAGAACGGCTTCTCCATTCCTTGCGGCGGACGCGGCAGGCTCGGCACGCGGTAGGTCTTGCACTTGGGGTCGAAGCCGCGTTTCATCCGGTCGCGGCCGATAACCCACATCACGAAGCTGAACGGCGTGATCACGATCATGAAAATCAGGGTCAGGATGACGCGCGTGTTGAACCATCCGAGCGCATGACCGAGTCGCGTCCACCATCGATGGAGCAGGGTGAGACTGCGCGGCCACAACAGCGCCGCCAGCCACAGCACCGCAGCCACTATCCATGGCCATCGCGCGGGCGTGCGATGGCGTAGCAGGGGCAGGACACCAAAGAGGACCGCGAACAGCGCGCCCAGCACCAGTCCGAAATTGCGCAACTCCGACTTGGGCAGCCGCTCCCCTGCTTTCGACTCCATCGGCGCCCGTCAGTCCAGCTCGAACTCGCGCTTCCAGCTCTCGTCGCGCGGGCGCTCGGGCTGCTCGGCCTTGGCGAGCACGAAGTCCCCGACCACCAGCACGTCCATCTCAGTGCGCATGAAACATCGGTACGCGTCCTCGGGCGTGCACACAATCGGTTCGCCGCGCACGTTGAACGAGGTGTTCACCAGCACGGCGCATCCGGTGCGCGCGGCAAAGCGCTCGATCAGCCGATGGAAGCGCGGATTGGTGCGGGCGTCGACGCTCTGAATCCGCGCCGAGTAGTCGACGTGGGTGACGGCCGGGATGCTCGAGCGCGGGACGTTGAGCTTGTCGATACCGAAGAGGCTTTGCTGCTCGTCGCTCATCGGCTGGCGCAATTCCTCCCGCACCTTGGCGACCAGTCCCATGTAGGGGCTCGGGCGATCGAGCTCGAAATAGTCCGCCGTGCGCTCGACCAGCACCGCGGGCGCGAACGGCCGGAACGATTCGCGATACTTGATCTTGAGATTCATCACGGATTGCATTTTCGAGTTGCGCGGGTCGCCCAGGATCGAGCGGTTGCCGAGCGCGCGCGGCCCGAACTCCATCCGCCCCTGGAACCATCCGACCACCGCGCCCTCGGCCAGGCTCGCAGCGACCGATTCGAGCATCTCGGCCTCGGGCAGGCGCCGATAGCGCGCGCCCGCGCGATCGAGCGCGTCCTTTATTTCGGCTTCCCCGAAGCTCGGCCCGAGAAACGAGCCGCGCATCCGATCGTCGCCGTCAACTTCGCGCGGCGCGTCGCCATAGAGATGCCATCCGGCAAGGGCCGCGCCGATCGCGCCGCCGGCGTCGCCCGCCGCCGGCTGTATCCAGATATCGCGGAAGGTTCCCTCGCGCAGCAGGCGGCCGTTGGCTACGCAGTTGAGCGCGACGCCGCCCGCGAGGCAGAGATAGTCGGCGTTAAGCTCGCGCCGCGCCGTCAGCGCCAGGCGCGAAACCACGTCCTCGGTGACTTTCTGAATCGACGCCGCGAGATCCATCTCGCGCTGGGTCAGCGGCGACTCGGGCTTGCGCGGCGGCCCGCCGAAGAGCGCGTCGAAGCGCGCGTTGGTCATCGTCAGGCCGGTGACGTAGTTGAAATATTCGGTGTTGAGGCGGAACGTGCCGTCCGGCTTGACGTCGATCAGATGGTCGAGGATCGTGCCGACGTAGCGCGGCTCGCCATACGGCGCGAGGCCCATCAGCTTGTACTCGCCCGAGTTCACGCGGAATCCGGTATAGTAGGTGAAGGCCGAGTAGAGTAGGCCGAGCGAGTGCGGAAAATCGATCTGCCACTGCGGGGTTAGGCGATTGCCCTCGCCGAGCCAGAGCGAAGTCGTCGCCCATTCGCCGACGCCATCCAGGCAGAGCACGGCGGCGTGCCAGAACGGGCTCGCAAAAAACGCGGAGGCGGCGTGCGCCTGGTGATGCTCGGTGAAGAGCAGCGGCGGAAGATCGTTAAGCTTGCCGCCGTCGAGCGACGCGAGTTCGCGCTTGAGTGCCGAGCGCAGGTTGAGCTTCTCTTTGAGCCACACCGGCATCGCGGTCAGAAACGAGCCGAGCCCGCGCGGCGCGTAGCCCAGGTAGGTCTCCATCATGCGCTCGAACTTCACCCACGGCTTGTCGTAGAAGACGATCGAGTCGAGGTCCTCGAGGTGCAGGCCGGCCGAGCCAAGGCACCAGGCGGCGGCATGATGAGGGAAGGCGGCGTCGTGCTTTTTGCGCGTGAAGCGCTCCTCCTGCGCGGCGGCCACGATTTGGCCATCGCACACGAGCGCAGCCGCGCTATCGTGATAATAGGCGGAGATACCGAGGATTCGCTTTGCCATCGTTTCGCGCTGACCGGGCATAGGCTACACGAACTCGGGCCGCGTCTAAACGGGCACAAGGTCGCGCGCACAATCGCGATTGCGCGCGGCGCGCACAGGGCTTAGATTGAAAGTAGCGTAACGGCTTCACGTGAGCCTCAGGGCTCGCCCGAATATGGGGGCGAAATGGGTTCGACGGAAACAAGAAGGCCGTGGTCGCACGCCGGGGTTCTGTTATCCCGTTAAACAAACAGACTGCGAAATTTACCCGCAGACAATAACGGTTACGCTCTAGCGGCCTAACGGCCGCTAGCGTCCCGCCGCTGTTCGCCCATGACAGCGGGCCGGGGCGTCATTCAGTGGGCTAGGGAAACGCCGTCGGCCACTTGGGCTCGCACCCGAAACGCAAAGTGGCTGGCCGCAGCACAGCCCGTCCGCGGGCGTTGACGCGGCGAGATTAAATCGCGGAATAAGCGTGTAGTGGCCACCGCTCGGCGGTTTTCGGACGGGGGTTCAATTCCCCCCGCCTCCACCAATTAAATGCGCGATTTTATTGAGTGTTTTCAAACACTCGATGCGCGTACTTATCGTGTCCCCGATTTTTTGATACTTCGGGGACATGCTCCATCTCTATCGCCGGCATCTGGCGAGCTTTTCACGAAAAAAACGTAAGGCGAATTGCTCGTGTCCTGTGTGGGCGCAGGGGCGCTTGCACGGGAAGATGATGCGCAAGTCCTTGGGTATCTGTAATTGGGGGAGCGCGCAAGCAATTGTCCGTGATTGGGAAGCCCGGATCGATGGCAGAAGCCAAACCGTCCCGGAAGCGTTCGGGTATTTCCTCGCTGATTGCGTAGCCCGCAATTTAAAGGCGGAGACTATAGCGAAATATCGGCTGCTGCAGCGGGAAATGATCGCGTGGTTCCCGCATCGCTCGATTGATTCGCTCCGACTTCAGGAGATCTCGGCGTATCGGGAATCGTGGCAGCTCGCGCCAGTTTCAGCCCGAAAGAAAATCGAGCGAATGCGGACGTTCTTCAAATTCTGCGAACAGCGGAAATGGTCGGATGAAAATCCGGCCGTTTTTTTGAAACCGCCGCGGGCGACATTTTCTCCGACACTCCCATTCAGTTCTGAGGAGTCGAAAAAATACGTGAAGCGGTTGAGAAATATCCCGACATGCCGAAAGGGGCGCCGACAGCAGGTGAAGGCGTTCGTGTTGCTGCTCGAACACACCGGTCTCCGGATCACGGATACCGTATACCTTTCGCAAAGATAAGATCGCGGACGGAAAGCTACTGATCTACACCGCAAAAACAGGTGAGCCGGTATGGATTCCGCTGCATACCGAGGTGCTTCGAGAGCTGGAGGCGTTGCCGTTCCGGCCGTTCTGGTCAGGCAACGGGCTTCCTAAAAGCGCCGTGGCCAACTGGCAGCGAACGCTCGCGCGGCTGTTCAAGCTCGCGGGAATCGAGGGACATGCGCACCGGTATCGCGACACCTTCGCGATCCGGCTTTTGACAGCCGGAGTTTCCATCGAGGACGTGGCGGTGCTCTTGGGGCACGGGGATATTAAAATTACCCAGCGGCATTACGCGCCTTGGGTGAAAGTGCGGCAGGACCGGCTGGAAGAAGCGGTGAGACAGACGTTTGTTTAGGATTTTTTAACCGCGGGGGGGAAAATCCGTGGACGAAAAGTATTCGTACTGGCCTGCACCCCAATTTCCAGCCAGTTATAAGTAGAGTCCGCCGGTTATTTCGCCCTCCTGGGGCGGTGTTGTTTGCTCCCGTTTGAGCGCCGCGAACTCGCTCGGGGTGAGAGCACCGAGACTCGAGTGCGGCCGCAGGTGATTGTAGTCGTGCCGCCACGCCTCGATGATCGCGCGTGCCTCCCAGAGGCTGGTGAACACGTACTCGTTGAGGCATTCGTCGCGCAACTTGCTGTTGAACGATTCGATGAAGGCGTTCTGCACCGGCTTGCCCGGCTCGATGTAATGCCAGGCTACCCTTCTCGTCGCCCAGCGCAGCACCGCACTACTAGTGAGTTCGGTTCCATTGTCGCTAACCACGGTGTCCGGTGTGGCTCGCTCCATCGTAAGCCTCTCCAGTTCGCGCACGACCCTTACGCCGCCGAGTGAAGTGTCGACCACCGCTGCCAGGCACTCGCGGCTGAAGTCGTCGACGATGCACAGAATGCGGAAGCGGCGGCCATCGCTGAGGGTGTCGGAGACGAAGTCGAGCGACCACCGCTGATTGATCGCACTCGGCAGCATCATTGGTGTCCGTGTACCTAGTGCCCGCTTGCGCCCTCGGCGGCGGCGTACCATCAGCCGCTCCTCGCGGTACAGTCGGTAGAGCTTCTTATGGTTCAGCGCATGACCCTCACGCGCCAGCATCCAGCCTAATCGCCGATACCCGAAGCGCCGCCGCTCCGCGGCCAGCTCCCTAAGACGTTGCCTCAGTGCCGAGTCGTCCGGTCGTCTGCGCCGGTAGCGCAGAGTCGAACGATCCAATCCCACCAGCTCGCACGCGTGCCGCTGACTCAGCCCGTGACGCTCAATCGCCCGAATCACTGCTTCTCGCCGCGCCGCAGGCTTCAGACGTTTTTTCCGAGCAAGTCCTTGAGCGCCGCGTTGTCCAGCATCGACTCGGCCAGCAGCCGCTTAAGGCGCCGGTTCTCGTCCTCCAGCGCTTTCAGCCGGCGTGCCTCCGACACCTCCAGGCCACCGTACTTCGCTTTCCATTTGTAGAACGTTGCGCTTGAGATCCCGTGCCGCCGGCAGACCTCTTCGGTCTTCGCGCCGACCTCGTGCTCGCGCAGCACCCCAATGATCTGCTCCTCGCTGAAGCGGCTCCCTTTCATCGCCCGTCTCCTTTTCAGGCGACGGACTCTACCTCATTTCGGCGGAGTTTTCGGGGTGCAGGCCACCCTCTTTCGTCACTCTCATCCGAGGAAGCAAAGTGGAAGACATTTTTTCGGCGAGATTCTCTGAGCGGAAGGCGGCAGGGTCATTTACATTCCCCTGTTCATCGCCGAGATTCGCGTATTGCTGTTTCGTCAACGCCACGTTATCTCGGTGGGTCCGAAACGCCCTCCACTCAAAGAACTTCGCTGCGGAATTACTTAAAACCGCCAGAGAATGTTTAAGAAAAACCCTTTGGCGTAGCCGCGAGCGTTGAGACCTTTTTAAGAGATCTCAGGCTTTCGCCACGCTGCACGACTATCCAAAGGATTCTGATAATCGTTGCTACGCCACGGAATTTCTCCGTAGTTCTATTGTAGCAAATCAGTTGCGAACGCCCTGTGGAAAACTTTCTGGCTTCATTATCGACCGACTTTTGTGCACTGTTATGCTGGTTTGGAGGTATTTCGATGACGGATCTGACAGCAGCTTTGATTGGCGGCGGAGCGGCGATCGCCGGCGGTCTGCTCACAGGAGCATTTCAAGCTTTTTGGGAATGGCGGATCGGCCCGGTTCTGAAAATTGATTTCGACAGCACGTCACCTGCGACGAAGGTTGAAAACGAATATCTGGTAGGGCAGGACAAAAAGGAGGAGATATACGTTCGTGCGCGCGTCCGGAATATTGGTCATCGTCCGGCGATGAACTGTCGCGTATATTTGATTAAATTGAGCGAAGTGAATGGTAAGCATCTCGGGAACACTGTATTTTACGACGCCATGCCAGTCACCTGGGCCGGCTGGGATTTCGATCCACGCGTTCTACCAAAGGACGCTGATTTTTATATCGATGTAATGCGCGTATCAAAACACGATCGTGGTTGGATATTCCCGGTCAAAAAATTGTTTGCGAGTCATGAAAAACTGAAGTAATATTCCGGAACCTATCGTTTTCACCTCCTCGCAACTGCCGACAATGCCCCTGCAGCAAATTACACGGTCGACGTTGACTATCGCGGCGATTGGAACAATCTGCGTGCATGGCATGAACCGGGGACGTAACGTATAGGACAGTCAAACGATCCAAGATATTCCGCCTTATATGATTCCCGTGACTGTTATCCTGGCACTTGTTGTCGGCGCCGGGTTATTTGCCTATCAATTTCTTAAATCGTCCCCTCCGCCTCAAGAGCTTACTCGAATACTCGTGACAGTGTTCGCGCATTAGGAACGGCTGCATTCGCGGTCATTTTTCTTTATGGCTCAATCGTTACAATAAAAACCCAGCCGTGGACACTCGAAATCGCTAAGAAGCATTTCGCCGCAAGTGTGGGTTTGCCTTATCATCCGCCAGATCAAGGCGGGCTTCCTCAAGGCGTTCAGGCCGCCGAGGAAAGAGGGACCCCGGAGGCGGGTGTACCATTCGTATCGTATCCAGGGAGCCGAGATTGTCCGGTACATGCGCGAGCACGTAAAATGAGCGCTAGGGAGGCTTCGGTGGAGGCCGCCCTTTTCTTTGAGTTTTCCGGGACGCGAGGTCTGCGAGGGCTGCGTTCGGTCAGTTGAGGGAGTATTGAAAGTCGGATGTATGGATCGATCAATTGGCCGATCGTGTTGTGGTATGGACAGGCGCTTCTCACCCCGTTGATCGCGGCGATAGCAGTATGGATCGCCTATCAGCAATACCAGACAAACTATCGGCAGTTGGAAACAAGCCAACGGCAATCACAGACCAACAAGACCAGAGCTCGATTGGATTTGTTCGATCGCCGCTACAAGATATTCGAGCAGCTGAAGACGGTGTTGGCGGCTGTAACGCGTGATGCCAATGTATCAGCAGAGAATCTGTTGAACTTCAGAAGCGCAACGATAGCGGCATATTTTTTGTTTGGCGACGAAATTGAGTCCTATATTGAAGAAATGTACCGGCGAGGATTGAAGCTTCAAACCGCGAACCGAATGAACGACCCTAATGCATGGGACGCGGAAATAAAGTGGTTCAACGAGCAGTACGAAGCGATCAAGCCAAAGCTCAAAAAATATTTGGATGTCAGCGAACTGTAGCGCCGCAAAAAGCCGTGTTCCAGATGCGTGCCTGATACCCGCGTTTTCCCCGTTTTGAGCGTATCGAGAGCTTAGGAAAATCAAATGGTTTCGGCGTTTCCACTGGGGTGAATGGTTCAATTGCCCCCGCCTCCACCATAGTTACCGCGCCTTCAGCGGAGTACTTCGATACACGACAGGAGGGTCATCGGCATCAGCGAGCTGTGCACAATCCGGGTCGAGACCATCCGGCAGGTCGCCGAAGCCCGCAAGATGTCGCAGAAGTTCGCCGAAGAAGTGGCGAGCGGATGTGCGGCGGAGCCAGAGCCCGCGCGGTTCGGCGTGATCGACGCGTTACCCGCGCCGCCCAGAAGCTCGGACCGCTGCAGCGGATCGAGGTCGAGCGCTTAACGGGAACGCTGCTCGAAGCAAAGCTGTAGTCCTCTTCTTTTCCAGGCAAGCCTCGCGCTTGCCTTTTTCCTGTCTTCTCGAGCTTCCCGCGCGGCAATTCCGCTAGGATGCGGCTTTAACCGGAATTGCGCAGGAGGCCCCGACTGCGGGCACGTCCAAGGCGTGCACTAGCCGCCCATAGCCGAGCCAGATGCCGGTCTTCCAACCAAGCGCCACGATCTGCTCCTCGCTATAGTATTTTCGCAACTCCGCGAAGATCTCGTCGTAGGGCGCCTTCTTGTGATCGCCCGCCATTGCATCGGCTAACCGAAGGGCCGCTTTCTCCGCGGGGGTGAAGAGCGAGCTCTCTCGGAAATTCGGGATCGCTTCAACCATCTCGTCCGTCAGGCCTTGTTCCCTCGCCGAGGGATACATGACGCCCCTTCAAAGGGTGCAACCATTATGGACGGCAACCATGTGCCGCATCATCTCGGAGAGTTTCCAGCTGAGGCCGTACTCCTCGGTCGCCACGTGCTCGTAGTAGAATTTGACGAAACTCTTGTAGAGCTCGGTCGGATGACAGAAGTACTGGACCCACTCCGAGCCATTAAGCGCCTCATCACTGGCATGAACGATCGCCTTGAGCTCTGAATCCATTTTCGAATATGGCACTGCGCTTACCCGCGGCATATGACCTCCTCAGCAGGAATCTCCGTTTCGGTGGCTCCTATTCCGATCCGCTACCCCAAGTCATGGCTCTATGGCAAGGCGGCTAGTTTTTTGGCTGAGCCGCCGAAGGGAGCATGCACGTGGCGCGGCTGAAAGAAGCGATGCTTGAACACCTGGTAGAGAATTTCCAGACCCCTGGATTGCAACTGAAATGACGCGGCCGCGGCGGTCGCTTCCATAGTGCGCGGTGCCCGTCGGCTGCGACGACGGCCTGCCCCAAGGCGTGCAGCTGATCGGTGCCCGCTTCAGGGAAGACCTCCTGCTGGACGCCGCTCAGGCGATAGAGGATCGGGCGCCGAGCCTTACCCCCATTGAGCCGCGAGTGGCGCGGGGCGCCTGAGGGGCGCCTCGACCTGCTACTCCCGTCGTTCTCGGTCATCCCGCGGCTAAAGGCTGGGTGTATAGCGCCCTGGCCTGCCGAGAAGTGCGGACGAGCGCCGAATTGAAGTGCGTTTGCGTCGGAGTCTCCATCACCCAAGAACGACGCGGACGTGATGCGTCGCGCCGTCGTCGGCGAGCGGAACCTGCCGCTCGGCATCCGGCAGTGCCGCGCCGTCGAGTTCCACCCTGGTGACTCCGCGGCTGACGCCGCGCGGGTTCTCGACCGCGATCTCGTAGCGCGCGGAGCAGTACCTGAAGGTTATCTCGAAACCTCGCCAGCCGCCCGGGATACACGGATCGATGAGCAGCTTTTCGCCGCGCAAACGGAATCCGAGCATCCACTCCAGGCCCGCCCGATACATCCATCCGGCGGAGCCCGTGTACCAGGTCCATCCGCCGCGCCCGGAGTGCGGCGGCATCGAATAAACGTCGGCGCACGCGACATACGGCTCGACCTTGTAGCGATGCACGGCGGCGCGCGTGCTTGAGTGACTGATAGGATTCAGAATTGAGAACAGTTCGGCGGCCTTGTCGCCGTCACCCAGCATCGCGAACGCGATCACCGACCATACCGCCGCGTGCGTGTATTGGCCGCCGTTCTCCCGGATGCCCGGCGGATAGCCTTTGATGTATCCGGGGTCCAGCGGCGTGTGATCGAACGGCGGGGTGAAGAGCAGTACCAGGCCTTCGTCGCGGCGAACGAGGTATTGCTCCACCGCCTCCATCGCGAGCGGTGCGCGAACCGGATTCGCGGCACCGGAGATCACGCCCCAGGATTGCGCGATCGAATCGATGCGGCATTCGAGGCTGGAAGCCGACCCCAACGGCGTTCCGTCATCGAAGTATCCGCGCCGATACCAACTCCCGTCCCATCCTTCCCGCTCCAGCGATTCCTGTAAGCGGGCCGCATGATGGCGCCAGGCCGTGGCGCGAGCGTGCTCGCCGCGACTCTCCGCCAATGGTGCGAATGACGAGAGCGCGGCGTAAAGGAACCAGCCGAGCCAGATACTTTCGCCGCGGCCCGCTTCGCCGACCCGGTTCATGCCGTCGTTCCAGTCCCCCGATCCAAACAACGGCAGTCCGTGGCCGCCGACCGCGAGGCTGAGATCGAGCGCACGCGCGCAATGTTCGTAGAGCGACCCCCGGTCTTCGGCGACCGTGGGCAAAAAGTATGCTTCCGTCTCGCCTTCGGCGAGCGCGGGGCCGTCGAGAAACGCAACCGTCTCGTCGAGCACGGCCAGATCGTTGGCCGCCTCGACATAGCAGGCGGCGGTGAACGCGAGCCATACGCGATCGTCGGCGACCCGCGTGCGCACGCCCTGGCCCAATGGCGGAAGCCACCAGTGCTGAACGTCGCCGGCGGTGAACTGGCGCGCGGCCGCGCGCAGCAGATGCTCTCGCGTGATGTCCGGCCGCGATACCATCAGCGCCATCACGTCCTGAAGCTGATCGCGAAAGCCATAGGCGCCGCTCGCCTGGTAGAAAGCCGATCGCGCCCATACGCGGCAGGCGAGCGTCTGATAGAGCAGCCAGCGGTTGAGCATCACGTCCATCGCCCGGTCGGGAGTCGTCACCTGGACCGTGCCGAGGACGTCGTCCCATAGCCGGGTCGCCGCGGCGCGGACCGCGTCGAGGTCGGCGGCGCGGTATTTGGCGACCAGGGAAAGCGCGTGCGCGCGATTTTCCCCTTGGCCGAGAAAGAAAACGATTTCGGTTGCGCCGTTGGGCCGGAGTTCGACACGGGTTTGCAAAGCGCCGCACGGATCGAGCGCGGCGCCGGTGCGATTGGAGAGCCGCGCAGCGCCGGCGAGCGCGGCAGGATTATCGAGACTGCCATTGCGGCCGAGAAATTCAGTGCGATCGCCGGTCCACGAGATTTGGCGGCCGCGCAAGTCGGCAAAAGCCACCCGCTCGCCGTAGCCGGCGCTGTAGGAGTTCCGCGCGAGCATCGCGTTGGTATCCGAATCGATCTCGGTCACGATGTTGGGCGCCGATGCGCCGCGCGAAATACCGAGCACCCATTCGACGTAGGCGGTGACCGAGAGACGCCGGGTTTGCGCCGAGAGGTTGCGGATCTTCAAACGCGAAATCTTGATCGAGTCCGCAAGCGGCACGTACTGTTCGAGTTCGAGCGCGATTCCGTGCGCGGTGTATTCGAAGACGCTATAGCCCTGGCCGTGACGGGCCGTATAACGCGCGAGGTTCTCGCGAATGGGCAGCGCGGTGGGACCCCAGAGCTCGTCGGTGTCTTCGTCGCGTACGTAGATCACTTCGCCCGGCCGGTCGCCGACCGGGTCGTTCGACCATGGAGTGATTTGATTCTCGCGGCTGTTGACCGACCAGGTATAGCCCGCGCCTTCGGCCGAGACCTGGAAGCCGAACGAGGGATTGGCGACCACGTTGACCCAGGGCGCCGGCGTCCATTGCCCTTCGCCCAGGATCGTCGTGTACTCACGGCCCTCGGCGGCAAAGCCGCCGAGGCCATTGAAAAACTCCAGCACAGGCCGCGGCGGTGAACCGTTGGGCTGGCGAATCGCCGGCGCGCGATAGGGCGGCGGCGCGGCGGCGGGCGCGCTGACCTCCAGCCGTTTGACCTGCTCGGAGAGCGTCCCGCGCCGGCTGAGCAGCACCGCCCGCGCCACGGCCTGCAGAAGACTTCGTACCTCGGCCGAAACCAGGTCGGCGCGCAGCACGAAGATCTTTCCGCGGGCGCCTTGCTGGTCCGAGTACGGCCGCGCCTGGTTTCCACGCACCAGGGCCTCCAGCGCTGACTGCAGATCCTGGTCGTACGACGGCGCCCGCTCGTTCATGATCACGAGGTCGGCGTCGAAGCGTTTCATCCGCCAATATTCGTGGGCCCGCACCAGCTCGCGAACGATTTCAAGGTCTGCGTTTTCATCGATGCGCACCAGCACGATCGGCAGATCGCCCGAGATTCCGTTGGCCCACAGCTTCGCGGGGGCGCCCGCGCTTCGCCAAAGCACGTCGGAGGAAGGCCGCAGGGTCGGATCGGAATAGAGCACCCGGTTTGCCAGGCGTTGGAACAGGCGCGCTTCGTCGTGGCTGACGCCCAAGTGATGGAGCTGTACCTGCGCCTGGGTCCACGCAAGGGTCACCGCCCGCTCGAAGGCATTGGCGTCGTGATGCTTGTCCGCGAGATCGATTGCCTCGGCCCGGGTCGGCGCCACCATGGTCCAAAACGCGACGCGCGCGGTGGCTCCCGGCGGTATGCGCACGCGGCGGCGCAGACTGAAGACCGGATCGAGCACGGTGCCGGCAGTGTTGGAGAGCGGCCAGCCGTCGATTACCGAGATCGGCGTGCGAATCGCGCGCCCGCGCCCGAGAAATCGCGCGCGGTCGGTCTCGAATTGCACGTCGCCCGTCGACTCGCCCTCGACCACCGCCAGATGCGCCGCCCACAACGGGGCGTCGGCGGCCGAGCGCGGCCGCCGCGTGGCCAGCAGCGCGCCAGCGCCGGCGTCGAACTCGGTCTGCACGAACATCTTGGAGAAGGCCGGATGGGCAGCGTCGGCCGCGTCCGGCGCCAGTACGATTTCCGCGTATGACGTGAGCTCGATCTCGCGCGCGCGCAGGCCGAGATTCGAGATCGACACGCGCCGAACCTCGGCGTCGTCCTCGGGCGAGACCGCCACTTCGAGGGTGGTCGAGAGGGTGCCGTCGTGGCGCACGAACTCGGCGCGATCTTCAGAGAACTCCACTTCGTAGCTGTCCGCCTCGACGCAGCTCGGCTGGTAGCCGGCCGACCAGACTTTGGCGCTCTGCACGTCGCGCAGGAAAATGTACGAGCCCCACGAATCGCAG
The DNA here is from genome assembly GCA_963734845.1 of uncultured delta proteobacterium. GTDB lineage: Bacteria > Desulfobacterota > Binatia > Binatales > Binataceae > JAKAVN01. The sequence continues at coordinate 197,057 of CAVTIS010000005.1, forward strand.
GTCACGTCCTCGCGCCAGCGCGTGACCGCCAGGTCGCGCCAGCGGCTGAAGCCCGAGCCGGCCGCCGTGATCATCACCGTGTACCTGCCGTTGGACAGCAGATGAGTGCGCGGAATCAGGTCATGCGGCGAATGAAAGCGGCGAATCGTCGGCGGCGCAATCTCACGCAGGCTGGTGTCGGCCTTGACGTCTTCGGCGCGCGGTCGGGCAACCGCGACGTCGCGCGGCGTCCGCTCCTGCAGCAAAAGCTCGGTCGCCTGGATGATCGGGTCGGCGTGAAAGCGCGTGCGCATCACGCCCTCGCTAAGCGCGTCGTCGAGCGCCACCAGGGTCATCCCCTGATGATGCGCCATGTAGGCGCGCACGATCGCGACGGTCTCGCCCTCGGGAACGCGCGACGGCGTATAGTCCAGCGCCTCATACCAGCCGAAGCGGCCAACGCCGCCGGCGGAGCGCAGGCGCGAGAAATTTTCCGCCGCGGCTGGCGCATCCACCATCGCCGCCAGCGCCGTCGCATAGGGCGCGATCACCGCGTTCTCCCTAAGCCCGCGCTTCAGCCCAAGGCCGGGAACGCCGAAATTCGAGTACTGATAGGTATGCTCGAGATCTCTCGCGTTGTACGCAGACTCCGAGATACCCCACGGCACCCCTAGCTGGGCGCCATATTTTATCTGGCGCCGCACCACCAGGCGGTTGGTCTGCTCGAGCAGGCTCCCCGCCGGCGCGCGCATCACCAGCGACGGCATCAGGTACTCGAACATCGATCCCGACCACGAGATCAGCGCCGAACCGCGATCCACCGGCGTCAGGCCGCGGCCCAGGCGAAACCAGTGGAGCGCCGGCACGTCGCCCTTGGCAATCGCAACGAAGCTCGCCAGGCGGGCCTCGGAAGCCAGCAGGTCGTAGCAGTTGGGATCGAGCGAGCCGTCGGCGACGCGGTAGCCGATCGAGAACAGATGCCTCGCGGGATCGAAGAGAAAATCGAATTTCATCGCGTCGAACATCCGGTCCGCAGTAGTGGCGAGCGCCGTCAGCCTGCGCTCCAGTGCGCGGGCCGCCTCCGCGGAGCGCGCCAGTGCGCCGGCGACCGCGTCGACTCGCGCGCACGCGCCGGCGGCAGTCGCGCCAGCCTCACCATCCTTGCCGCCGTCGGCCGCGAGCGCGGCCTTGCGCCGGGCGAGGATGCCGATCGCGGCTTCGCAGCGGTCGGGCAAAGCGCCGAGCGTGGGAATCGAATCGAATACTGCGCCCAACGCGCAGCCCGGAGAAACCCCGGCCGCCGTTTGCTCCGCCGGCGCGATCGCCGGGTCGCCAGTGATGAGACTCGCCCACGGCATCAGCAGTTCGGCCTCGCGCCGATGGCTATCGATAGAGGCGCGGATCGCCTCCGCCCAGGCGAGCAACTCCGCCCCCGCTCCGTCGCCACGTTCGGAGGTCAGGGTTTGTGCGATGTCGACGACGGAGCCGGCATGGACCCTGAGTTCCGCCAACTGTTCGGCCAGCGCCGCCGGAGTCCGCGGATTCGGGGCGAGCGTGGCCCCCAGCGCGTCGAGCGCCTCGTCCAACTGCGTCGCGGTAACCGTATGGGTACGGAAATCGCCGCCGAGCGCGGGCAATGACTCGCGCGTGAGTGCGACCGCGTCTTCGATACCCGACCGCCATCGCGAACCGGCTATCGGGCGCCCGGCTACCTCGCGGCATGCGTTGGCGAACGCAATAAGATGTCCGGCGAGATTTCCGCTATCCACCGAAGAAACATATTTCGGCTCCAGCGGGCTCAGGTCGCGAGTTTCGTACCAGTTATAGAAATGTCCGCGAAAAAGTTCGAGCCGGCTCATCGTGGCGAGCGCCGCTTCCATCCGTTCCACGGTCTCGTGCGTGCCGATCCAGCCGAAATCGTGCGCCGCGATTGCGGAGAGCAGGTACAGTCCGAGGTTGGTGGGCGACGTTCGATGGGCGAGAACGGGCTTCGGGTCCTCCTGGAAGTTGTCAGGCGCAAGCATGTTATCTTCCGCCGTCACGAAGGTTTCGAAGAAGCGCCATGTGCGCCGCGCGATCAGCCTGAGCGTCGCCGCGTCGGCGAGGGAGAGCGGCTTGAATCCGGCCACCTGCACGGGAACGCTCGTCCATCGCGCGACCGCTGGCGAAAGTATCCACAGCAGCACGAACGGAGCCGCCATCAAGCCGGCTCCGTGTCCCGCGAGCGCAGTCAGGACCGCAGCCGCCGCACCGAGCGCCACGCCGCCGGCCATCCCGCCATAGAACCCGCGCAGGTCCTGATGCGTCGTCAGCTTGGCTTGCGCGGCGGTCACCCACTCGAGCATCCGCCGATGACTCACGAACAGGCGGTAGAGCGTGCGCACGATCGCATCGGCCATCAGCCATGTCTGATGCGCGAGCAGGGTGATGAGCAGCGCGAACTGCGACGCGCCATTGGCGAAGTCCGCGCCTACGGCGCGCGCATGGCTGCGCTTGGAAATGCCGCGCCGCCGCGGCACCAGCCCGGTGAAAAACGGCAGCATCGCGGGCAACGCCAGGGTCGCCAGAATGAAGGCCGTCCATATTGCGGCGGCGGCAGGCGCAAGCGTCCATCCCGCGATCAATGCAAGATAGGTGGCCGGCGCCGACAGGGTGCGGCGCAGGTTATCGATCATTTTCCAGCGGCCGATCATTGGAATGCTTTCGAGGATGCTTCCGGGAACGCGCTCGGCGCTCGCGCCCGCGCCGGGCGCGCAGGATGCGCGATGACCGCGGCCGAGAATCCAGGGCAGCAGTTGCCAATCGCCGCGCGCCCATCGATGCTGCCGGGCAGCGGCGACGTCGTAGCGCGCCGGAAATTCCTCGACGAACTCGATGTCCGAGACCAGACCGGCGCGCGCGAAAATTCCCTCGAACAGGTCGTGACTGAGCATTGCATTGTCGGGAACGCGGCCGTGTAGCGCAGCTTCGAAAATATCGACGTCGTAGATTCCCTTTCCGCTGTACGAACCCTCGCCGAACAGGTCCTGGTACACGTCGGAAACCGCGAATGCGTACGGGTCGATACCGCTCGCGCTGGAAAACACACGCTGGAATATCGACCCCTCGCGGCCCGTCGGCAGCGAGGGCGTGACTCGCGGCTGAAGCACGCCGTAACCTTCGACCACGCGCCCGAAGTTGGGGTCGAACCGCGGACCATTTAGCGCGTGCGCCATCTTGCCGACCAGCCGCTTGGCGGCGCCGCGCGGCATCCGGGTGTCGGAGTCGAGCGTGATCACGTAGCGAACACCGGCGGGCGCGATGGGCAGCGGTTCGCCGCCGTGTGCTACAAAGGTCGTGTCGGTCGCACCGCGGAGCAGGCGGTTCAACTCGTGGAGCTTGCCGCGTTTGCGCTCCCATCCCATCCACTTTCCTTCGGCCTGGTTCCATGTCCGCCGGCGATGGAGCAGGAGAAATCTCGCTCCATCCGGCGCCGCGGGGTAGCGCTGGTTCAGCCGCGCGATCGCGGCCGCGGCAGCAGCGAGAAGCTCGTCGTCGTTCGGCGCTGTCTCAGTGGCGGAATCGGTCCAGTCCGAAAGCAATGCGAAACGAAGGTCGCCGTCCTGGCTCGCCAGGTAATGAACTTCCAGGCGCTCGACCTGCTCCTCGAGTTCCGCCGGTGTCGTCAGCAGCGTGGGCACGACGACCATCGTGCGTAATTCCGCCGGCACTCCGTCGCGAAGCGCCAGACCGGGGAGCGGGGCCGGACCGATACTGGCGGCGGCGACGCGGTTGACCAGCGCCACCGCCGCGTCCATCGCGGGCAGCGCGGCGAGAATCGCCAGCACGAAAAGCGTCCATCCGCTGACTTCGTAATGCGCGAGCGCGCACAACACGAGCGCGAGAAAAAATGCGTTGACCACGGCGATCGTTCCGAGATAGCCGGGAATTCCAGCGGCGGCGCTCGCGCGCGCGATCCACTGGCTCAGGGGAGCGCGAAATCCCAGGCCCTGCTCGACCGTTTGACGCCCGCGCGAGATGAGGTAATAGCCCGGGTCCTGTTCGCGGCGAACGGTGGCGGCGTCGCGGCCCGGACCTGTGGGAGCCGCGCGTTTGGCGGCGGCGATCGCGAATAGCGCGGCCTCGATCTCGGTGTGGCCGGAGCCTCGGGCCAGATCCTCGATCGCGTGCCGATAGCTGTCGCGCGTGGGAAAATCCATCGCAGCAAAGTTGCTGTTGGCGCGCAGCACCGCATCCACCAGGCTGACGCTCTCGAAAAACTCGGCCCAGTCGACAGCCGACATGAACCGCATGCTCGTGATCACATTGCGCACGGTCACGTTCATCGCGCCTTGCGCCTGATGCTCGGCGCGCACGCTCTCGTCGGCCGTCGTGCCCTGGGCCAGTAGGCGGCGGTCCAGCCACAACAACGCCGGCATCACCTTGGGATCCTGATCGCGCAAACGCTGGACCATCTGGACCGCGAAAGCCCGAGGCAAAGGCGCCGAGTCGAAGCCCTTGAGGACGGCTTCCGCGGGCTCGGCCTCGCGGCCGCCAACGCCCAGCAAGCGGTCGGCCAACATGTCGGCGCGATGGCGCGCCGCACGGCCCCTCGCAATGCTCTCGGCGGAGCGCCGCAAGTTTTCCACCAGGACGATTCTGAGCGTGATCGCGACCGCCCATAGCTCACCGATCGTCAAGGGCTGCACGCGCTGGTAGGCCTGCACGAATTTGCCGAGCATCTGCGGATCGAAGCGGCTATCGGTGTGCGCGACGAACGCCCAGGCGATGCCGAATACGCGCGGATAGCCCTCCAGCGGTCCGTCGGCAAGCTTGGGCAGTTGACGATAGAAGCCGCGGGGAAGGTCGTCGCGGATTTCGCGAATCTGCTCTTCGACTACGTGAAAATTATCAACCAGCCACTCGGCGGCGGGTGTGATCGCGCGTTCCTCGCGGATCGCGGCTGCGATCGTTCGATAGGTATCGAGCAGGACCCGGCCGTTTTGCCCCAGCCGTGTGGCCAGCCGCCGGCCGGTTTTCGGCTTTGCGGTTACCGGCTGCGCGGCCGCGAGGCTCTCGGCGTGCTGTTCGAGGCGCTCGGTGCTGAACAGTTCGGCGCGAATCAGCTCTTGGTCGGGCGCATCGGAAGTCTCGAAGAGTTCGATGAGAGACCGGAGGATCGAATTCTGCAATTTTGCCCTTTGGCAACGAGCTCGTACCGAGGCTGAAGACAACGTTCGGCGATGAGTGTCGCGGCGGCAACAAGCGCCGCGGCTCGGGTTAACTGGTTAACTGGCTAACCGGCTAAGCGTTGGCGAGATTCGCGACCTTACCTGTCATGTCGCGGTCGTTCCCGTCGACCGCGCTTGCTGCATCGGCCGCGGACCCGTGATCGTCAGTCGGCTGATGGCGCCGGTGGGTCTTCGCATCGCGCTCCTGTTCCTGCTGGCAGTCGGTGCAACGCAGCGTGAACGGCACTGCGGCGAGACGGGCTTCGGCGATTTCGAATCCGCAGCTTTCGCATAAGCCATAGTTCGCTTCGTTGATTCTCTTGAGCGCATCGTCGATCGGCGCAATTTTGGCTTGCTCGCGCGCCGACAGGAGGGTGCTCAACTCGCGGCCGGATTCCTCAGAGGCGAGGTCGCTGCTATCCAGGCAATCATCTCTATTGCCTTCCCGATCGGTTCGAAGCGTCGCCTGGTTCTCGCCAATAAGTTTGGCCTTCATGCCGATCAGGCGTTCATAAGCCTTTTTAAGAAATTGCTTGCGCCGCATGGCTTCTGCTTTTTTGGTCATTGCTTCACGCCCTTGTAGTCGAGTCGTCACGCAGTAACGTGACCCGTGGCGGCGTATGAATTCGGAGTGGACCGGGGAGCCATCCACTTAAAAGAGCCATACGTGTATGCCATACGTTTATAAGGACAGGATCCGGGCTCCTTGCGCGCTATTTCGACTCACTTCACAGTAGCTCAGGTGAAAGAATCGCGACCACCATCCCTGTCACCGCCTTTGTTACGCAGAGAACCAAGACCTACGAAAAGCACTCGCCGTTAGCTATGCATTCCGCAGCCGCCAACGCTTGCCGATGAGTCCAATCGCATCACGTCGAGGTCGCAAACCTCAATCCTCTGGAATCAGTTTGAGAGCGCGTTCAATCTGCTCACCTACTGGCGAGACGAGGCCGCTCATGGCGGTCCGTCCATGATAACGCAGGGTCTCGCATACGATGCACTGGACCGTCTTCACCGTCTCGCATTTTTCGCGTGGTACTACTGGCGTTGACGGGAAACCCGAGGCCAGAATTGCTGCACAGTGGCAGATGACGGGTGACAGGTCCTAAACTGCGCGCGCTCACGCCCGAAGGTTGTCGCTGCGCACGACGAGGTCTGGTCGCCTCTGGAAAGATGATGCGTGGGCGCCGCGCCTTCCCTCTAGGGAAGCTCTGCATAAGTGTTTCGGTTCGGGTATAAATAGTTAGTTGGGTCGGCGGGTGTGGAGGAGAGGAGATGGGTAATCAGCGGACGTTTGCATCGCTGGCGTGGAATGGGAAGGGCAAAGTCACGCGGCGCGAGCGGTTCCTGGCCGAGATGGATGCGGTGATTCCATGGTCGCGGCTGGTCAGGCTGATCGAACCGCACTACCCCAAAGCCGGCCAAGGTCGCCAGCCGCTGGGACTGGAGAAGATGCTGCGGATTTATTTCTTGCAGCAGTGGTTCAATCTGTCGGACCCACAGGCCGAAGATGCGATCTACGACAGCGAGTCGATGCGGCGTTTCGCGCGGGTTGAGCTGGGCGACGAGGTGGTGCCGGACGAGAGTACGATTCTGCGCTTCCGCCACCTGCTGGAGCAGCACGGGCTGACCCATGCCATCTTCGATGCGGTGGCGGACCTGTTGGAAGAACGGCGGCTGCTGCTGCGCTCGGGCACCATCGTGGACGCGACCATTATCGCGGCGCCGAGTTCGACCAAGAACGCGAGTGCGAGCCGCGACCCCGAGATGAAGCAAACCCGCAAGGGTCGCAACTGGCACTTCGGGATGAAGCTGCACATCGGCGCGGATAAACGCGGTATCGTCCATACGGTCAGAGCGACCGCTGCCAGCGTAGCCGACATCACCCAGTTGCCTGACCTGCTGCACGGGCTGGAGCGGGAAGTCTTCGGCGATCAGGCGTACTGGAAGGAAGACGATCGAGAGTTTCTCGAGGCCTGGGGGATGCGCTACCGGATCAATCGGCGTCCTACCTCTAAACGGCCGCTGAGCGCGCGCTGGCGGATGATCAACCGGGCGCGTTCGCGGACCCGGGCGCGCGGCGAACACGCCTTTCGCATAGTCAAGCAACTGTGGGGCTTCGCCAAAGTGAGATACCGCGGCCTGGCCAAGAACCTGGCACGGGCGCAGACCATGTTTGCGCTGGCTAATCTCTATCAGGTCCGCAGACAGCTGCTCCCAGCAGGGGCCAGGTGTGCGCTGTGAGGAAACCTCGGGCAGCAAGCAGTCTCGCTGGCGCTCATCGCAGGGCCAGTCATCACTCAACCTCCATTCGTTGAACCCGATTGTCATGACCACTTTCAGCCAATCTTTCAGCACAACCACCTGTGCAGAGCTTCCCTAGGGCGCGCGGCCCATGCATGAGTATGCTCGGCCCGAATGCCGCGAAAGTAACTACTGCGCTCACCAGCAAGACGATCGAGAACAGGCTGATCGCATTCGCTGTCTGGCGGCAATAGCGTATGGGGCTTCTGGTGCCAGGGTTTCTGGCGGTCTGGACGGCGGGACCGGTGCTGGCGGCATTCACTGAGAGCCACCTAACCCGACCAATCGAAATGCCCCGCTATGTGATTATCGCCTTTGCTGGATTGTTCGCATTCGCTGGTTTTGGGGCGGCTTGCGTACGTAGCACCGCCATACGCATCCTGCTCGCAGTAATGATCGTCGGGCTGTCGGTGCCGACCGCACACCGTTTGCTCAGCGTCGCGCTCAGTGGCGACTGGCGCGGAGCGGCCGTTGTCGCTATCAAACACATCTCACCTGGCGAGCAAATAGCGGTCTTTGCGCCCTACGACCTGTGGGTGGTGCAGTTCTACCTGCCATCAGAACGTCGCGCTAAGGCCGTCGCCATGGATAGCACCCAAATTGAGACCAAGTGCGGCACGGCGCAGGTGCTGATTTTCCGGAAGTACACAAGGACCACCCCTCCTCAGGTCGCGGCGATCGAGGCGTGCTATCCGCGGGTGATCGCAAACTTGAATCTAATCGAGGTACGTACGCGCTGAGATTAGAGCTGTCGGCGCGAGTGTCTCGAGACGAACCTACAGGACGCGCTAAGGTGGACTTATGGGAAGCATTCTAGGCGCGCAGCATCCCAGCTAGCAGTGCTCATACGCATGCAGAAGAAAACCCGGCTTGACTCGCCGCGTTGCGGGCGCTGAAACGCGCCATCGCTTCCGTGCCGTCCGGCATCATAACCGCCGCAATCAGCGTGATCGCAGACCAGTGAGCGATTAGTCGCCAGCCGCACTTTATCCACAGCCATGTCCCCGCGAGACCAAAACGCCCCGAGCGCGGGTGCGGCTGGCTCTCTCTCGGATCCGAACGAGCATGTTTAGTGACAGAACAGTGACAGCGAGCCGATCCGCCGAAAGGCCGCGCTGCGCGGCAGGCAAATTCTATTTGATTTTCAGCGGTTGTTTGGTGCCGAGGGCGGGACTTGAACCCGCATGTGCTTGCGCACGGAGGATTTTGAGTCGTCTCCACCCACCTCGAACTAGCACGAACGAGCACGCACCGATAGCTATTCAGGCCCTTTTGTCCTTTGTGAGTATCCGTTCAATGTTCGACATACAGTGCACTGATCAGTGCAGACCCTAAAAAACGCGCCGACCGGGCAGGTTCCGTCCGGCGCGAATAACCATTTCCCGTTTTAAGGCCCGCCTGAGACCCCGGCGCGACTTCCCTGTCCGTCCCGGACCCGTAAAATCGCCCACGGACCGCCAGTGCCCTAAAGCCCGGCAGTTCCTTGACTGGGGACTGGGGACGGCGTGTACCGCGTGGCCCCAAGCCCGCCCGCGTCGGGCGTCTCTCGCGCGCGGACCGCGCGAGAGATGCCCAGGGGGAGTACGTTGTTTGCCGGTGCCCCTAGCAGTTTAGAAAGAGCACGCGCTTCCCGTGGCGGTCACCGCGCAGGTCCCAATGACCCCAAACGAGAACAGGTCAAGCCCCGTCCCCTCGCTGGTGGCAGCAACGTAGTCCAAGGTAAAGGCGGACGAGTTGATAAATGAACTGTCGACGATGTTCGCAGGCCCGTGATGATGGGCAGGCAGGGTGTCTTCGACATCAGACTCGTAAAAAAGCTGTCCGGAACACGCAGTCGGGTCTGTACACTGCGGCATCACGTTCACAAAGTACTCGCCGGCGCCTAACGTGACCGGCTGACTCAGTGCCACATGGACCGTGTATTCGGTATAGACGCCCACAAGGGTGCGGCCAGTGGGGGTAAATGTGGCCTTGTTCGCGCCCGCGAATACGAGCGTTCCGGCAGTTCCCGCGCTAACGCCTCTCCATATCGACCATCCGGCTTTTTTCGGACTATGGGTACCAGTGCTACTCACGCTGAGCGTGTTGATGAGCAATCCCGTAATGTTCCAGGTGTGGCCGCTTGGAACGGTGAAAGGCGTAAGGATTTGAGCTAAACCATTGACCACGCCATTTTGGTTTATCAAACCGTCTGGGTTCGGACCGGCAGCGTCGAAATCTCCGCTATAGTAAAGGCAGGGCGTGCAATAGGACGGCGCCGGCAGCAGACGCTCAGGCCCTGAAGCTGGTTCGGAAGCCGGTTGAGACACCAGAGCCGAAGGTCCAAGGTAGTCGCGGGCCGTCAATGGAAATGACTGCGCTCGTGCCCAACCGACGCCGAGGCTCATCGATAAGCCCACCGACACCACGAAGGCCGCGAGGACAAGGATTGCGCGGCTCACGAAGAGAATTGAACGGTTAGATCCCATAGCCCCCCCCTCAAATCGTAAGTTAATACGTATCCTCTCAGCGGCGTATTAAATCGCTCATAACATCGAAAATCGCCGGTAACATCAATAATTCAAAGTCTCGCTCATTGCAACGAGTCTTGGCCCGACCGATGAAGGCGGCAATGACCGGCAAGGACTTGGGACGGCAGACTGAGCAAAAGCCCAAGGGGCATACCAACCGAGGCGGCCTGTTCATCGGCTGGCACTGCTTCCGCTGCGCCGGACTGATTCGGAATGGCGCGCGAAATGGGTCGATGACGCACACGCGCACCCGTGCTGGACGGTTCGTCTTCCGAAACGGCGAGGAGATAAACCAGTCAGCAGTCGCGCGTACCATGCAGTCGGGGAGAACCGGATAACCACCGTAGATATTCTGATCAGGGTGTCTGATGGAGAGGTCTCCCGTTGCGGACGATTGTTCTAAAGCTCCCTTGCCGAAAGTGCAATTCGACTTTAGTCGCACGCACACGCCGCTTGGCGACATTCGTCAGGTGCAAGGCGATATGTGCACGTGTCATCGCCTCGCTGCCCCGTTGAGCATCGCCCCAAAATGTCGCTCTACGGTCGCCCTCTTGAACTATTAGGGTTCGCTTCGGGATGCCCGTTCGAGCCTCGCGAAACGGAATCCAGATCGACCGACGAAACCAAGAGAACGCCGGTCGTCCGAACCAGAGGACGAGGCCGCCGATGGTGAGCAGGGAAGCGATTAGCTCAAGCGAGCGAGGCGCGATATTGCCGGAAGTGCCGCCGCACGCTAGCGTCGATCCTCGACCTTGATGCGCGGTGAGTTCGTGGAAGCAGAACCATTGCTGATGCCTGGGCGATCCGAGGAAGGACACAGTAGAGGCGATCCGCGAGCTCGCGGCGTATTAGGGGCAGGCCGGGATGTCAATCGAAGTAAAGATGCCACAGATGGGCGAGAGCATCGTCGAGGGGACCGTCACCCGATGGCTGGTCAAGGAGGGCGATCGCGTCCAGGAGGATCAGCCGTTGTGCGAAATCTCGACCGACAAGGTCGACACCGAAATTTCGTCGCCGGCCACGGGTATGATCGCGAAGCTGATCGCGGCCGAGGGCGAGACTTTGCAGATGGGTGCTCCGCTGGCGGTGCTCCGTCTGACGCACACAAACAGCGGTGCTCCGTCTGACGCACACAAACAGATGAGCGAACGAGCAACGGATTATGATGCGGACCTACTTGCGGCAAGATTGCAAGAGTTGAGGCGTCAGATCCGGGCTCGCAATTCAAAGCAATCCGGTAAAGGCTCGTCGTTAATGACCGAGGCACAGAGGCTTTGGTCGGACACGAATAATCTCTGTGGGCATTGTAAAGAACGTTACGAGCAAGCAAGAAAGGACATCGCTGAGGGAAAAGACCCATCACACAATAGCGATATATATTGCGAACACCATGATTTTTTACTTGGGGGTCAGATGGAGAGTCTGGTTGTTTCACCAGAGCTAACGAGCTTATGGGAAAGGGGCTCAAAGATTCTCAAGCAGACAGAGACTCTGATAGCTGAGATCGAGGTCAGATTTGGCGTACCATCGGGGGCCGGCGCTTGGCATAGCGGCCTGACCGCGCGCCCGCAGCTCGGCCAAAATGAGGAGCAGAACATACCTCAAGCGGAGCAAAAGAAATCTCAGGCAAATGATAGCAGTGTTCCTTCAGAGTTAAATGGCTTGATTGGCCTCCAGAACGTTAAACTATCGCTGCAGGAACTCGAAGCGGCACTCAAGATCGACCAGAAGAGAGCTGAGTACGGCCTTAAATCCACCAGAATGTCACTTCACGCAGTATTCAAGGGCAACCCGGGCACAGGCAAGACTTCGGTGGCCAGAATCTATGCTCAGATGCTCAACGACATGGGGTATCTGACTAAAGGCCATTTAATTGAGGCTGATCGGTCTACTCTAATTGGCCAATATCTGGGTGAAACTGCTATTAAAACTCAGGCAATATTGCAGCGAAGCCTGGGAGGGGTACTGTTCATCGACGAAGCCTATGCACTAATCGAGAGTGATAATCCAGGCTTCAATGACCCATACGGCAAAGAGTGTGTAGATACACTCCTCAAGTTTATTGAGGATCATCGTGAGGATATAGTAGTCGCTATAGCCGGCTATCCAGATAAGATGGACGAACTACTTAAAGCGAATCCAGGTTTTAAGAGTAGGTTCGTTCAGTTCTTTGACTTTGAAGATTACAGTGATGACGAGCTAAGGTTAATCCTCAGTAAGATGGCCAGAGACATGCAGTACACCGCCTCGGCTGAGGTCGCTGATTCAGTCATCAGACTAGTGAGCCCATTAAGAGGCACAAAAGAATTCGGCAACGCACGAGAGATTAGAAATCTGCTGGAAGGAGCGCGACGTAAGCAAGCATTCCGGGTCGGCAGCGAGGCGGGCTCGGAGAGTAAGGAAGAAGTGATGAGGCTTACCGCTGAAGATTTCTGCCAAGCTTTTGCTGCTCTGCATGGCAAAATCAGTATTGATAACACCGCCAGCACTCCAAATTTGCGATTGGTAAAATAGTACAGGAGACTCGTCGATTGGATACATCGACCCTGAGGCGGCCGCCAAGGCCAGCGGCCAAAGCCGACGTGGTGAAACGAACGGCGAGGCCAACGTGTCCTCGTCGTTCAAGTCGCAGCCTGAGAAGCGGCACACTCGCGCCGAGGTCGCACGCGAAGCGAACATGCCCGAGCGCAAACTGCGCACCGCGGCCGAGGCGGGGCCGGCGCCTCGCTCAGGCAAAGTGCGGGTCATCATGCGGCAGTTTCATGACATCTCCGCGTTTTGCGCCGTGAAACCTACCATCGCATCGGCAAGTGCACACGGATTCCGGCTTTTCGCTGTTCTCGCATCGCTGCAGAGCGTCATGGTTCGCTGAAGGTATCGGAACGTTTCTTTCCATGGAGTACTGCTGTTCGTTGGCCATGGCGATGGGTATATCACACGCCGAGCGCCAAATCTGCGGTCAACATCCGGCGTGACGGGTCGGTCAACACGTCCGAGTCGTCAGGGCCGAAGCCTAAGCGCGGGGCTGAACACTGTGTGCACCCGGCCCGTGATCAGGTTGATCAGGTTTGACTTTCGCCAAATTCAAAACCTGATCAGAGAAAAACTCAGCGGCACAACAGCAAAAATAACTCTTTGATCAGTTTGGTTAGATTTGCTCAGGCCGTTTATATGGGGCTCTATCGCGAGGGCCGGAAATCAGGTGCTGTAGGAGGCGCGGCACTACCCCGCGATCGCGCGCGCCACCCTATCTTGACCGTCACCGCTGCGACGGTCGCATTTCCGGCGTCGGACTGGTGCACGCCGCGCGCCAGCCGCGCTCGATCGAGTGCGGTTTTCCGTTGAGAAGGGCGGGCGAGACATAGTAGCTATATCGCCGCTCGCCTTTCACGGCATGACTCGGCGACAGGCCCAAGCCGTTTTCATCAAACAGTTTATCGCCGATTCATTCGCCAATCACGACGCAGGTCGGATTGGTGAGCGGGCACGGCGGTGCTATAAAACCTTTCGATGGAGACGCGTGAACAGCAGCTGGTCATGATCCTTGCCGATATCAGCGGCTACACGAAGTTCATGGTCGAAAACCAGCTTGCCGCAGTGCACGGTCAGCTGTGCATTACGTTCCTGATCGAGACGATCCTCCGCGAGGTCAACATCCCTTTGCACCTTCAGGGGATAGAGGGAGACGCGGTCTTTCTGTACGCGGCCAACCCCGGAAACGACCAGGCCTGGCGTGAAATGCTCACGCAGGTACGGACGAAACTGGCCCGTTTTTTCGAAGTGTTCATCGAGGCCATGATTACGGCGGGCGAAGCGAGCCCGTGCAAGTGCGCAATCTGTAGAAACGGGAAGGACCTCAAGCTGAAGGTGATCGTTCACAGCGGACGCGCGGTGTTCAATATGATCGCCGGACTCCCTCAGGTCTCGGGGACCGACGTCATCTTGGCCCACCGTCTGCTCAAGAACTCCGTGCCGAGCCACGAGTATCTGCTCATGACCGAGGCTGCATACCGGGACCTCGGACGCGAGATGGGCGGGAACTTCGTGAAAGGCCAGGAAACCTGCGAGGGCTTCGGCCCGGTAACGACGTACGTGCAGTTTATGGGCGAGGCGGCGGAGCATGCGCGGGACGCGCTCTATTCGCTGCCATCGGATGCCTTGGTGGCGCGCGCGCGGCGCTACTGGAAGTGGGTCGTGTTCGGACACTCCTGTGCGTTGATCGCGCATATCCGGCAGCCGGTTACTAAGTCTGGATGGCTGAGGCGCGCGGGGTTCATCGTTTGGCAAACTGTAACGCTTCCCTTACGGTCCCTCTTCGGTCTGATCGTGGTTCCGCGCCGATTGCTTTCAGGGGAAAGAAGCGCGGATGCAAACCGGCCGACAACCACCAGCCCCGGGCGCGAGCATTCCGAACGCGATGTGAGTATTCCCGACCGGTCCCGCACAGACTAATCGGCTTTTCGCATCCATTCCGCAACTCGTTCGCCGATCATGATACAAGTGAGGTTGGTGTTCGCGCGTACGATATTCGGCATCACCGACGCGTCGACGACGCGGAGCCTTTCGATGCCTCGGACGCGGCAGTACTGATCGACCACCGCCTCCTTATCGGAGTCCGACCCCATCTTCGCGGTGCCTACGGGGTGACAAATAGTGCCGCAGTTTTTCAGGATGAAATCAGCGATCGCAGGATTCGAGTCCACCGTAGTCTGGTCGAGAACCTGCCCCGTTACGCCCACCATCGGCCCCTTCCATCCTGCCGCGACCTCCGGCTGATGCAATATCCGCCATCCCAGGCGCATGCCGTCTATCATGCGGCGCAGGTCCTCGGGATCGGCGAAATAGTTCAGGTCGATATTCGGCTGATCGTGAGGACTTGCGCTGCCGAGGCTGAGCCTGCCGCGCGAGCGCGGGCGCTGGAGTCCCGGGAACGCGAGCAACATCGGTGGCGTGCCGGGTTCGACGGGAAATCCGGGCACCAGGGTCCAATCGAAGATCGGGATAAGATGGAACTGCATGTCGTTGAATTCTTCTGAGCCGGTCGCCGTGTAGCGCAGAAGCACGCTCCATCGGCTGTGATCCGTCCCCTCCGAACGCTGGACCGCGTCGCTGCTCAGCTCCGCCAACATCATAACCTGGGGGTGGTCGATCAAATTGGCGCCCACGCCGGGGACATTCACCAACGTGCGGATTCCGTGGCGCTCGAGTTCGGCGCGCGGCCCCACCCCGGAACGCATCAGGATGGCTGGCGAGGCAAACGCGCCGGCAGAGAGCGTGATTCGTCTTCCATATGCACGATGCATCTGGCCGCCCGATTCGACTTCGACCCCAACGGCGCGGCCGTTTTCAATCACGACGCGATTCGCAAGACATCCACCGCGAATCGTCAGGTTCAGACGGCTGCGCGCCGGAGCGAGATAACCGACCGCGGTGGAGACGCGAATGCCGTCGTGCAGATTCCGCGCGCATGGGCCGACGCCGGTTGACTCCGGATCATTGAAGTCCGGCGAATCGGCAAACCCCATTGCCCGACATGAGGCGTAGAAGGCGCTGACCGTCGGATGCCATTTCGATGGTTTGGGGCGCTCGATCCAGATCGGACCTCCCTTGCCGTGCACGTCACCGCCAAAATCGGCGTCGTGCTCCAACTTGCGATGGAATGGCAGGACCTTTTCAAAACTCCATTGGTCATTGCCAAGCGCCGCCCATTGGTCGAAATCGGCGGGCACTCCGCGGATCGCGACCGAGGCGTTGATGGCCGAAGATCCGCCCGTTACTCGCCCTCGCCATAACGGAATTTGGCGCTGCGGGGTGGCTTGCGCCGACCAACCCCAGTCGTGGCCGGCAAATGAAATCGAGGAACGCAGCAGGTCGTTCGGGGTTTCTTCTACCGAGCGGTAGTCCGGCCCGGCTTCAAGCAGCAGGACGCTGCGGTTGGGGTCTTCGCTCAGCCGCGCGGCCAGAACGGCGCCGGAGGATCCGGCACCAACGATAATGTCGTCGTACTCCATGGATTGATTCCCCCGATTGAGATCTACGTTGCGCCTATCCGGCCTTGCCGGTTGGCCCCATTGAAGCGCGGCGTCCTGTGCTCTAGCAGGTAACGTCCGAATTTAACATTGTTGTCCGACGGCTCTGGCTGGCGGCCATCCGACCCTGCGATCGTCTTCGAGGCGGTTTTCTTTGCTCTGTGTTCCGACGATACTCTCGCATCGTTCTGCGGAAATCGGGGCCGCCGCCGGAATTACCAAGGGCATAGCAGCTGCCTCGAAGCCAGCGGCCGCAGTGCGCTTTGTCATGGAAGAAGCCCTGCCGACGCTCGATGGCGAGCGCAAGACGGTCACCGCGCTGTTCGCCGATGGACTACCCATTTAGGATCCCACTGGCAAGTAGCGGTGCGGGATTTTGATTCGGCGCTCAGTTGATCGATGCGGCCCATCGTTATCACAGTACGTCGGCTCGACCGGCAACGGCATTTTCGCATGTTCGGCGCGCCGGCATAGCTCACAGGACCTTCGCCGCGCCTCGAGCTTCCTTCAGGACACTGGGCCGCTACTCTATGAAGGTGGTTGCGGATGGCGGAATGCCGATCGAATCGCGCGTCGATATCAACACTGGCAAAGTGGTGGTGCGTTCGATCACAACCGGCGCGGGTCAGGTTGAATATACGCCCTCTTCAACAATCTCGCTCTGAACCGATCGCCTGAAGCCTTCATCTGATCGGTACACGCGCGCAGTGTTGTTTGCCATCTTTCCCTGCTAGTACGGAATGGGCTTGCCCCAAAGAGCGCGGCCATGGTCCCTAACAGATAACGTCCGAGTTTAACATCGCTATCCGATGGCTCTGGCAAGCACCTTCCCGCCCAGCGCTCGTCTTCGAGGCGGTTTTCTTTGTAGCCGTGTTCCGGCGAACTCGCGCATCGGCGTAGGAAATCGGGGGAGACTGCCGATGCGGTGCTCGAAGTGCGAGTTTGACAATCCAGCCGGCATGAAGTTCTGCGGGAAGTGTCGAGCTGCGCTCGGCCTGACCTGTCCCAATTGCTCGTTCGAAAACCCCGCGGGATTCGATTTCTGTGGCCAATGCGCTGCGGCGCTTCATAGCGACACCGGATTTACCAAGGGCAAGCCACCCGCTGGGGAAGCGGCTGGTGGCGTTCGCATCGCGTAGAACAACAAACGTCAGAGGCGCTGGAGGGTGAGCGAAAGACGGTGACGGCGCTGTTCGCCGATATCAAGGGGTCGACCGAGTTGATGGAAGACCTGATCCCGAAGAGGCTCGCGCGATTATCGACCCGGCGCTGCGGCTGATGATCGACGCGGCGCATCGCTACGACGGCTATGTGGTGCAATCGACCGGCGACGGGATTTTCGCGCTGTTCGGCGCGCCGGTCGCCCATGAGGACCATCCGCAACGCGCGCTCTATGCGGCGCTACGCATGCAGGAGGAACTCAAACGCTATTCGGCGAGGCTGGTGGCCGACGGTGGGATTCCATTCAAGCCGCGTCGGCGCCAACACCGGAGAAGTGGTAGTCAGATCTATCTCAACTGGTGATGGGCATACCGAGTACACGCCATCGGGCATACCGCCAATCTCGCTTCGCGGATGCAGGCGGTCGCACCGGTGGGCTCGATTGCAGCGAGTGATGCAACGCGCAAGC
The DNA here is from genome assembly GCA_963734845.1 of uncultured delta proteobacterium. Lineage (GTDB taxonomy): Bacteria > Desulfobacterota > Binatia > Binatales > Binataceae > JAKAVN01. The sequence goes on from CAVTIS010000005.1 coordinate 214,719, forward strand.
TGGTCGAGGGATACTTCGCACTCAAACCGCTGGGGCCGACCAGAGTCAAAGGCGTCAGCGAGCCGGTCAACGTTTACGAAGTCACTGGGCTCGGGCCGCTGCGCACGCGCCTGGAGGTGGCACAGGCTCGAGGATTCACACGCTTCGTCGGCCGCGACGCCAAGATGCAGGCCCTCGAGGCCGCGCTGGCGCGCGCCCGCGCCGGAAACGGACAGGCGTGGGCGTCGTAGCCGAGGCGGGTACCGGCAAGAGCCGCCTGTGCTACGAGTTCCCGAACGCTGCCGTGCCGCGGAGCGGATTATCGAGGTGGGCCGCGCGCCACGGCAAGAAATTCCCTTTCTGCCGAACCTGGAGACCTTCCGTCACTACTATGGCATCACGGAGCAGGATCCGACCTCGCCATGCGCGAGAACTCGCCGGACAGTTGCTCCTTCCCGACGAAGGCTTCCGCGAGGTCCTCCCGGTCGTGTTCGAATTTTCGGGGTGCCCGATCCGCAGCGCCCCGTACCGCGAATGGACCCCAAGGCGAAGCAGCGCCAGCTCTTCGGGGTGCTGCGCAAGGTCGTGCAGCGAGGGGTCGAGGACAGCGTCGCGCTGATCGAGGACTGCAGTGGATCGATGTCGGCAGCGAAGCGTTGCTGGAGCAGTGGGTGGACGCGATCGCCGGCAGCCGCTCCGTGCTGGTGGTGAATTTCCGCCCGGAGTTCCAAGCGGCGTGGGTGCGAAGTCGTACTACCGGCAGATGCCGCTCGCGCCACTAAGCGCTGACGCAATGCGCGAGCTGCTCGAAAGTTTGCTCGGCGCCGACCCGAGCATCGCCGGCTTGGCAAAGGCGATCCACTGCGCACCGGTGGCAATCCGTTCTTCACCGAAGAAGTGGTCCAATCGCTGATCGAGTCGGGGGAGCTCGGGGGCAGCGCGGCAGACTACCGGCTGACGCCGCCGGTCGAGACGCGTGACGTTCCCGCCAGGGTGCAGGCGCTGCTGGCGGCCCGAATCGATCGATCGGCGGAGCGCGAGAAGAATGTGCAGACCGCGGCGGTGATCGGCAAGGAGTTTGGCGAACCGGTGCTACACGCGTGCTCGGCAGGTCGCCCCGGAGACGGATCGCCGACGTGGCCTAGCTGCGCAGTCTTGAAGACGCCGAGTTCGTCTACGAACAGTCGCTCTATCCGGTAGCGAGTATACCTTCAAGCATCCGCTGACGCAGGAGGTGGCATACGCACGCAGCTCCAGGACCGTCGCGGGCGTACGCATGCCGCCGTGGCCCGTGCGATCGAAGAGAGTATGCGGACGGCTCGATGAGAACGCCGCGCTGCTGGCACATCACTCGGAGCGAGCGGATGAGCCTCGACGCCGCGCGCTCGCACAAGCGCGCGGCCGAGTGGGCCGGGATCACCAACGCCACCGAGGGCTTACGGCATTGGGAGCGCGTGCGCAGCCTGGTGCGGACCTTGCCGCAGACCAGCGAGACCTCACAACTAGGTGCTAGCGCGTGCTTGGGAACTCTCGGTGTGGGGTGGCGCCTCGGAACGCCAACCGCCGAAGCCGCAGGCATTTTCGACGAAGGCCGGCGGCTGGCCGAGGAGAGCGGCGACCTACGGACGCTGGCAGCTTTAACGGTGTCTATGCGTGTGTGCTCGGCCTGGTGGGCGGTGCCTCGGACGAGTACGTGCGCTACAGCCGCGAGGCAACGCAACTGGCCGAGCAGACCGACGATCAAGGTCTGCAGCTCGCCGAACGCAGTTTCTGGCTTTCGCCTGTTATTCGCCGGCTGCCTGGTCGAAGGGATCGAGGCCTGCGATCGGCCTTCCAGCGCCTACCCGCGCAACCCGCGCTCGGCGCGGAGTTCACCGGTTATAGCCCGTTCCTTGGTATCCTGAATGCGCAGACGTGGATGCTCTCCCGGCTCGGGCGTTCAACGAAGCCACAGCGGTGTGCGAGCGAGCGGAGCATCTGACGCGGGTACACGGCGACAGCGAGGTGCTCACTTGGTTGCAGCTAACACGCATCGAGAGGGACATCTGTTGCGCCGACGGGGTCGCCGCCAGCGGCCACGCCCGCTATGCGCTGGAACTAGTAAAAAATCCGCCTCCCCGCAAGCACACATGGCAGGACTCCTCGTGCTGGGGATCGCGCATAGGCTCAATTCGAGTGGGACGAATCCGTCGGGGTGCTGGAAGAAGCCGTGCGCGCGGTAGTCGGTGGTGCCAATCGCATGTTCGAAGGCTGGGTCCGCGCAGAACTGGCCGAGGCATTGCTCGGGCGTGGAGAACTGGATCGGGCGGAACAGGAAGCGCAAACCGCGGTCACGGTCTCGCAGGCGCAACACTCCAGATGCGATGAGGTGCGTGCGAATCTGGCGCTTGTTCACACCCAGCTCCGCTGTGCCGAAACGCCCGCGCTCATGCGCGCCGAGCAGGCCCTGGTCCGTGCTCAGGAGCTAATCGACGAAACTGGCGCTCAGGCATACCAGCCCGAAGTGCACGAATGCCGCGCCCAATCGGCGCGGCTGCGCGGCGAGGCGCTCGCCGCTCGGAGTGAGATCGAGGAGGCCCGACGGCTGTACGCCGAGATGGGCGCGACCGGACGCGCCGAGCGGCTGGCGAAGGAGCTGCAGGCATGAACTGTCCGAAATGCGCTCACGCGACCCCAGACGGGTCGCTGTTCTGTAATACATGCGGCACGAAGCTCGAATTGATCTGTGCCGCCGGCGGCGACTCCAACCAGCCGGGCGCCAGATTTTGCAAGAAGTGCGGGGGGCAGCTCGCCCCGGAATCTACAGCGCCTCAGCCATCGCGCCCGCAGTTGGAACGCCGAGCACCGGCAATGTGCGTATTGCCCAGGAAAACCGGCTGCCGAAGTTTCCGAGGGGGAGCGAAAGACGGTGACGGCGCTGTTCGCGGACATCAAGGGGTCGACCGAGCTGATGGAGGACCTCGACCCAGAGGAAGCTCGCGCAATTATCGACCCGGCGCTGCGACTGATGATCGACGCGGCGCATCGCTACGACGGCTACGTGGTGCAATCGACCGGCGACGGATTTCGCGCTGTTCGGCGCGCCGGTCGCCCATGAGGACCATCCGCAACGTGCGCTCTACGCCGCACTGCGGATGCAAGAGGAACTGAAACGCTATTCGGCGAAGGTCGTCGCTGACGGTAGGAGCCCGATTCAGGGCCGGATCGGTGTCCACACCGGAGAAGTGGTGGTGCGCTCGATTCAGACCGGCGCGGGCCAAGTCGAGTACACGCCGATTGGACATACCACCAACCTGGCGTCGCGGATGCAGACGGCGGCGCCGGTGGGTTCGATCGCGGTCAGCGAGAACACCCGCAGGTTGTGCGAAGGCTATTTCATCCTGAAGCCGCTCGGCGCAACCAAAGTCAAAGGGGTCAGCGAGCCGGTCAACGTGTATGAAGTCACAGGGCTGGGGCGGCTGCGGACGCGGTTACAGCGCTCGGCGGGTCGCGGGCTCACGAAGTTCGTCGGGCGCGAGCGCGAGATGGAAGCGATGCGCGCGGCCGCCGAGCGCGCGACCTCTGGCCACGGGCAAATTGTCGCGGCGATGGCGGAAGCGGACCGGTAAGTCACGGCTGTTCTTCGAGTTCAAGGCGGTCTCGCAGTCCGGCTGGATGGTGCTGGAAACCTTCTCGGTCTCGCACGGCAAGGCCAGCGCCTATCTGCCAGCGATCGAACTGTTACACACCTATTTCAAGATCGCGTCGGATGATGACGCGCGCGCACGGCGCGAGAAGGTTACCGGAAAAATTGCGATTCTCAGCGATCGCTTGAGGACACACTGCCGTACTTGTTCGGATTGCTCGGGATCGTCGAGGGCGAAGACCCACTCGCGCAGATGGACGCGAACATCCGCAAGCGGCGCACGCTCGACGCGATCAAGCGGATACTGTTGCGCGAGTCGCTCAACCAACCGCTGATGGTGATGTTCGAGGACCTCCATTGGATCGACGAGCAGACCCAGGAGTTCCTGAATTTGCTCGCGGATTCAATTGCGAATGCCAAGGTCCTGCTGCTGGTGAACTATCGCCCGCAGTATTCGCATCAGTGGAACAGCAAAACCTACTACACGCAGCTCAGGCTCGATCCGCTGGGCAGCGAGAGTGCCGACGAGATGCTGTCTGCGCTGCTCGGCGCCGGTGACGATTTAGCCGCACTGAAACATCTGATCATTGAAAAGACCGAGGGCAATCCGTTTTTTATGGAAGAGACGGTGCAGGTCTTGCTCGGCGAGGGTGCGTTGGTGCGGGACGGGGCGGCGGTGAAGCTCACGCGGCCGCTGACGGAGTTGAAGATACCGCCGACCGTGCAGGCGATCCTCGCCGCACGCATCGACCGCCTGCCGTCCAATGCGAAGGTCCTGTTGCAAGCTCTCGCCGTAATTGGACGGGAGTTTCCGCTGTCGCTGATTCGTGCGGTCGTGCCTAAACCTGACGACGAACTCAACCGCCTGCTCAATGACCTGCAACTCGATGAATTCATTTACGAGCAGCCCGCCGTCGGCGACACCGAATACGTCTTCAAGCATGCACTGACGCAGGAGGTGGCGTACAACTCGATATTGATTGAGCGCCGTGAACTCCTGCATCAGCGCGCGGCCGACGGGATTGAGGTCCTCTTCGCCAGGCAGTTGGAGGATCACCTGGACCAACTGGCGCGGCACTACGCCCGCAGCCCGAACATTGCCAAAGCGGTCAAGTATTTCCATCTGGCCGGGCGACAGGCTGCGAAGCCGACTGGCCTATGCCGAAGCGGTCGGTCATTTCACCCAGGGGCTGGAACTGCTCGGGGGTCTTCCGGACGACTCCGAGCGGGCGCGACAGGAGCTGGAACTTGTGCTCCTGCTTGGGGAGTCGCTGAGGTGGACCGCTGGTATCGGTTCAGAATGAAGTCCGTCGCACTCTGCTTCGCGTGCACCAGCTGTGCGAACAGGTGGGCGAGAGCAACGAGCTTTTCCGGGTGCTCCTCGGCTTACAGCAGAATCACGAGCAAAGATTAGATCATGCAGGCTCTTCCCTGAACGGGCTCAGGAGCTCCTCAGGTTGGCGGAGGCCGTAGATGAGCTGGCCAAGCTGATGGTTGCCCACGGCGCCTTGGGTCTGAGTTTCTTGGTGAGCGGCGACTTCCTGACCGCTCGGGACCACCTTGAGCAAGCCAGTCCTCGCCTCGATTGGGGGCAAACTTCGTTAGTTGGTATATTCTATCCGTGTTTTGGCGCCTGGGTGTCTTTGGGCGCTCGGCTATGCGGAGCAGGCGCTCCAGTGGAGCGATGATGTGCTTGCTTCGGCCGCCGGGTTGTCTCAACAAGCGTGGCTGGCCAACGCCTGAGCATTGACGGCTAGCCTTCACATGTTCCTGCGAGATCCACACATGACGCAGGAGCGCGCCGAGGAGGCGATTGCGATAGCGAGCGAACATGGCTTCCGGTTCGAGCAGGGATACGCGACCTTCGCGCGCGGTCGGGCGCTCGCTGAGCGGGGGCAGTTGGACGAGGGGATTGCCGAGATGCGCCGTGCCGTCGCCGCACTCGAAACGACCGGATTTGCCACGCGCCCGCAATGGTTCGCCTATCTCGCCGAGCCTTCTGCCAGGACCGAGGGGCCTGACGCGGGGCTTCAGTTACTCGCTGAAGGGTTTGCTTTGGTGGATGCCCGCGGGCACCGAATGTTCGAAGCCGAACTGCACCGGCTCAAGGGCGAGTTGTCGCTGATGCGTGACGCGGAGAACATCGCTCATGCGGAGAGTTGTTTTCGCACCGCGATCGAATCGCGCGCCGCCAGCGCGCAAAGTCGTGGGAGTTGCGTGTGAACACTTCTGCCTCGCGCGACTCTTGCGCAATTCTTGATCGACGCGACGAGGCGCGCGCGATGCTCTCCGAGATCTACAACTGGTTCACCGAGGGCTTCGACACCGCCGACCTCATCGACGCCAAATCCCTGCTCGACGAGCTAACGGGATAGCCGGCGATGCTGTGCGCAAAGTGTGGAGCGGAAAATCCGGCGGGCAAGCGATTCTGTGGAAGATCCCGCGCGCCGCCAGCAAATCGATGCGGGCAATGCGGCGCAGAGAATCCGCCCGAGAAGAAATTCTGCGGAGATTGTGGCACCGCACTCGGCAAAGTTATGAGTGCAGTAGCAGCAACTTCGGCGCCGCAAGAGCCTGCTCCCAATTTTGGAGTAACGCCGGAGCAGCCAGACGCTGCGACGACGCTCGACGGGGAGCGAAAGACGGTGACGGCGCTGTTCGCGGATATCAAGGGTTCGACCGAGCTGATGGAGGACCTCGACCCGGAAGAGGCCCGCGCGATAATTGACCCGGCGCTGAAGCTGATGATTGACGCGGCCCATCGCTACGACGGCTACGTCGTGCAATCGACCGGCGACGGCATCTTCGCTCTGTTCGGCGCGCCGGTGGCACATGAGGACCATCCGCAGCGGGCGCTGTATGCGGCATTGCAGGATGCAGGAGGAACTAAACGCTACTCGGCGAGAGTGGTGGCGATGGCAGTAACTGCCGATCAAGGGGCGCGTCGGGGCCAACACTGGCGAAGTGGCGGTGCGCTCGATCACAACCGGCGCGGGTCAGGTTGAGTACACGCCGATCGGGCACACCAACAATCTCGCTTCACGAATGCAGGCCGTGGCGCCGACGGGCTTGATTGCAATCAGTGAGCAGACGCGCAAATTGGTTCAGGGACATTTCGTGCTCAAGCCGCTGGGCCCGACCAGAGTTAAAGGCGTCACTCAAACCGGTAAACGTCTTCGAGGTCATAGGACTGGGGGCGTTGCGCACCCGCCTGGATTTATCGCGCGCGCGGGGGTTCTCCAAGTTCGTTGGCCGGGACCGCGATATAATAACGCTTGAGGGCGCGCTTGATGCCGCCGTAGCGGGCAATGGACAGGTGGTGGGCGTCGTGGCCGAGGCGGGCACCGGCAAGAGCCGGCTTTGCTTCGAATTCGTCGTAGCGATGCCGTTCGCGCGGCGTGCGCGTGAACCAGGGGCACTGCCCTGCGCATGGAAAGACAATCCCGTACCTGCCGCTGCTCGAGGTGCTGCTTAATATATTCGGAATCGGCGAGCGCGACAACGACCATGAGGTGCGCCGCAAGATCGCCGGCCAACTGTTGCTGCTGGATGAAGCGTTCCAGGGGGTGACGCCGCCAATCCCTGTTCGACTTCATGGGCGTGTCCGATTGAACTCGTCCATCACCACTGTTATCAGCGGAAGGCAGCGCCAAGCAAATACGCCGTTTGCTTTCGTACGCCAATCTCACCGAGGCGCGCAGCGCG
>CAVTIS010000006.1:0-351596 GCA_963734845.1 uncultured delta proteobacterium
AGATCATCGGGGTGCTGCGCGAACATGAGGCCGGGGCGAAGACCGAAGAGGGTCTGCCGCCGCCACGGGATCTCGAGCGCGACCTTTTACAAGTGGAAAGCCAAGTACGGCGGGCTCGACGTATCGGAAGCGCGCCGCCTTAAGTCGCTGGAGGATGAGAACCGGCGGCTGAAGAAGCTGCTAGCGGAGTCGATGCTGGACAACGCGGCGCTGAAGGACCTGCTCGGAAAAAACGTCTGAAGCCTGCGGCGCGGAAGGCGGCGGTTGCCGACTGGTCGAGCAGCGCGGGCTGAGCCAGGTGCGCGCATGCAGGCTGGTCGGACTCAATCGCTCGAGCATGAACTATCGGCCGCGGCGGCCGGACGACTCGCTGCTGCGGCAGCGGCTGCGCGAGCTGGCCGCGGAGCGCAGACGCTTCGGCTATCGGCGCCTGGGCTGGCTGCTGGAGAGGGAAGGTCACGTGGTGAACCGCAAGAAGCTCTATCGGTTGTACCGCGAGGAAAAGCTCATGGTACGCCGGCGCAGAGGACGCAAGCGCGCGCTGGAACCAGGGCGCCGATGACGCTACCGGGCGCGATCAACCAACGGTGGTCACTGGACTTCGTGGCCGACGCACTGAGCGACGGGCGGCGCTTCCGCATCCTATGCGTGGTCGACGACTTCAGCCGCGAATGTCTGGCCACGGTGGTGGACACTTCACTGGGCGGGGTGCGCGTGGTGCGCGAACTGGACCGGCTAACAGCTGAGCGCGCACTGCCACGGATGGTGGTTAGCGACAACGGGACCGAGCTCACCAGTTGCGCCGTGCTGCGTTGGGCCACCGGGCGACTGGAGTGGCACTACATCGAACCCGGCAAGCCGGTTCAAAACGCTTTCGTCGAATCGTTCAACAGCCGGCTGCGGGACGAGTGCCTCAACGAGCACGTGTTCCTCACCCTCGCCGAAGCCCGCGAGACCATCGAAGCGTGGCGTTACGATTACAATCACTGCGACCACACAGCAGCCTCGGCGCATTGACACCAACCGAGTTCGCCGTGCTTAAAGGACAGCAAGAACAACCGCCCCTGGAGGGCCAAAACCACGACCGACTCTACTTATGATCTGACGGGCATCGGGGGGCAGGCCAAGTCTGCCACTACGTCAACTCAACTTTCTGGTGTCGTATCTGCGGCGCCCGTAGATAGCTCCACAATGTACGATCCCGTTGAGATTCGCTCGCTCGTCTGACGATTCCGGATGTGCTGACGCCGATGCAGTATTACGGGCGTGTCCGCTCTCACGGTCCTGAGACGGACGCCACCAAGCGGCTGATGCTGGCCGTACTAGAAGACGCTCTGCGCTGTCTCCATATTAGTGCCGAAGGCCGCAGACCGGCCGACAGAAGGGCTACTGCCGAGGCCGAAAGTTGGATCTTTGTGCAAGGGCTTCAGGGGCCATTTGCCTTCGAGAGCATCTGCGAGACCCTAGGAATCCAGCCCGATTACTTGCGCGCCGGCATACGGAAATGGCGTGCACAATCTAACGGTCTGAACCCTCCGTAGCTGGTTCGGCGGCTCGTGCCAGAAACCAACCAACGGCCTCGTCAGGCTGTCGGGCGAACTAACCAGGAAGACCAGCGTAGTCTCCAGCTAGCTGCCGAGAAACCCAGCTACGCAGTAGCCCAGCAGCGTCGCCACTCCGACCGGGAAAGCCGGCGCATTCTGCGTCGCCTCGCTGACGGATTTCTGCGCTCCAGCGACAGCGTCGGGAAATCGCGCGCTAACGTTTCCTCATAAGACAGCGCGCCCCGGCTCCGCTCATCTTTGATCTTCGTACGCTGCCCGGTATCGCTGCTCGTTGGGCCGATCTTTGGTTGTTCTCCGTCCTGATTCCTTTCCATTGATTCAATCTTCCGTGGTCTAACCAACCGACTATTCGGTCCTGAGCTCGTCGGGATAGGCGATCTGATAGAGCTGCTGCAACTCTTCGACCCCTTGCTTGTGATTGGGGCTTTGCGCATTGAAGGCGGGACGTCGCCGCGTGCGAGCAGTTCCGCGATGGCCTGGCGGGCGTCGTTGACCCGGGTAAAGCCGTCGCGCTCGGCTGCCAATTCGCGGTGTAGGAGTTCCGCCCCGTCTTGCCCGGTTCGATGCAGTGCCAAGCTAACTCGCCTGGTGGCCACCGCAGCAGCAGCGCCACCTGGTTGAGCTTGGTCCCGTTATTATTTGAGCAGGGGCTCGCTAGGTCGCGAGCCACCCAGCTCGCACACCCGCGTTGCACGCCGCCCAACAGGATGTTGACCACGGTGGTCAGGCACCTCGAGGTCGTCTAGGATGCACAGGGACCGTCCGCCGCGTAGCCTGTCAAAGACGAAGTCGAGCTACCCGTCGGTTAATCTTGATCGACAGCTCCAATGAGCACACGTGTCCCCGGCTCGCGCTTTGCTCAGCCGCCGGCGCACATCAACCGCCCCCGGCTCGATTTTACAACGATGACATAGGCGAGGTAGGGAAACTCGGCCTGCGCTCCCAAGAGGTTCCTTGGGGGCGCCTATGGGCCCGGCAGAAGGCATATCTGAGGGAAACCCGGCACAGCGGAAAAATAGAATCATCCAAGGGTGATTTTTTCACCCAAACCCAATTTGGTTGTCAACCGAATTCAAAAATTCTCCAACTCTGCACACGACGCCTAGGTCGTGGCCTACGCGCACGCGATTACATAGGAGGCTCGATTTTACAGGTGTGATGCGGACGAGGGGGGGGAAACCAGCCCTGACCAGGTTCCCCAAGGCCGTTCCTAGGGCGCCTATGGCCCGGCAGACGGATAATCTGAGGGCAAACCCTGTCGCAGCGGGCTCGCCAGGAAAATAAGAAATCACCCCGGGGTGATTTGATCCCGGCATGTAGAAGGGCCGGCCGATGGGTAGCGACTGACACGCATTATTGGCTGGCTAAGAACCTCTGTATTTTGACAGCCACTTTGACAGCCAAGGCGCTGAGCACGTACGGTCAAAGTGTACATTGGCGGACCGAAAAAGGTACCGCGAGGCACGCTTTCAGATGGTCTGGACACAGGCGGATGGGATTCCTCTACCTCTCACGTCGGGAACGCGGGTTCGACTCCCGCTGGGATCACCACCAAGGCCGCCTTCGAGCCGCGCAAGCGATAGGGCGGCAGAATCCGGAGCGACCATCGTTCACTTGGTATTCTTGGTGAGGCTCTTTCGTTCGTGACGATCCGTCGACTATGTAATCGCCAGTCACGTCCTCGGGCATAACGAACATCCGATGCGCGTCGTTCGTATTGCAGCCAGCATTCTGGCTATCTGCGACGTCGAGGATGCTGTTTCATTTAGCTTGTTCATCCCAGACTGAAATCGTCGCCTCAAGCTTTTCGGCGCCGCCGCTCTCGCATCGCAACTCAATCCACCCTGTGATTCCATCTGCCAGATCTATGGCAGTGCGCGCGCCGCTCGTCCATGAATCGAGGGCGATAGTGCGACCGCCGGGTATCGCTACACTGACCTCGATTGCGAAGTTGCTCCGTTTCTCCCCACCGATGAACGACAGTACAGCACTCTGCCAGTCTTCCTGAGACAGCGGCAGATACAAAATCGCGCTGGCACGGCGAGCCATATACGACCTCTCTCGAGCGCTACTGGAGTCGTTATATAAGTAGTTTCATGGAAAATAAACTCGTGGTAATGCATATCTCCAAAATTTGACTTCAGATAGGTACTGCATTGCGCCGCGATCCGTTGGCTAAAGTCGCCCAGACACACCCACAATAGTCTAATCTGGGCAGATTCATGCATTTTTCGCACTGGCAACATGGTCGATCCGCTACGGACCGAAAGCAGTATGCGCTCTCGATGCAGTTCGGGCGCCGCGCAAGCAGGTTGTCGCGTAGGTTTGCAGAAGGCATATTCCACGAGACCGGCGGGCACGGACCATCGTCAAAGCGAGGCCCACACTTGACAATAATGGCTCGCGGCTGTCATGAGCACACTGGATCGGAACTCAAAGTCGAAATGCCGATTGGCAGCACAATGCCAAGCGTTCAGCGCCAGTGCATTTCGCTTCGGGAAGCGTTTCGCTGCAGTCTGGGAGTAGACAGACAATTTTGGGGGGATTTCATGGGTCCAGCAGCGGGCACTTTGAAGGGTACAATTCCGCGCCAACGCAACGACACTCACCAGCCCGGCGGCTCCGAGAATTTATCGGAACCCAGTAGCAACATCGATCGCCAAAACGAGGCAAAGTGGGCCGCCCGACTGGTTGCTGCGGGGTCTCTGCTCACGCTCGTCTACGAAACCGCGTTCTTCATACTGGATCGGCGCTTTTTGTCTCTTTCCACTCCGCGAATTATAATTTTTCATTCACTCAACATAGTGCTGTTCCTCTTGGCGGTAATCATGGCCGTGCGAGTAGGCCCATGGATACGTCAGCATTGGAAACCCGTAGCATTCTCATTCAGTTCGTTACTAATAGTAAGTTCTGCGTGCATCGCGATCGAGACCGGAGAAGACGAACCTTTGGCGCTTGCTCTGATTCTCTTTCTGGCCGGTACTGGCCCGTTTCTGTGTTGGGGCGAGAAGATCCAGGCTCTGCTTTCGATTGTTGCGATCACGTCTTTCGCTGTGGTTAGTCGAATTCTTCCTTCGGGCGTGGACTGGTATCAATGGTTAGGCGTTTTGATCGGAGCCGCGGTCGGTCTGTTTTCGACGGCGCTGGCACGGCGGCAGCGCCACGCTCAGCGTCGCGCAGAGGAAGAATTGCTGGAAAGCCGCGAAATGTTAATTGAGCATGAGCGAATGCGGATCGCTGGGCAACTCGCGGCCGGAATCGCTCATGACCTTAATAATACATTGAATGTCATTCGGCTGCGATTTGCCCTGATCAATCAAGATGAGCAGTTGATGGCCAAACATAGTGTTCGCCTTGAAGCGATTGAGCGCGCCATCGAAGACGCGGCGCAGACGGTCGCACTGGTTCGCGAATTGGGCATGCCACGTGTAGCCGGTGATGACGAAGTCGTACAGCTATCGGAAATAGTCGCGCAAGCAATTGATCTTGCCACCGACAGCATTGAGGGCAGGTCCTCAATCAGCGGCAAGCCTATACGGTTCGTATCGCACATGGCGGCGGATCTGCCGAAGGTCAGGGTGTCTGCTTCGGAGATAAGGCAAGTCTTCTTAAACCTTTTTTTAAACGCCAGCGATGCGATGCCGCCAGGAGGCACGATCCGCGTGCAATCGGAGGTCGACCAGGAGACCGTAGCGGTCAGAGTATGCGATCAGGGAATTGGGATCGCGCCACAGAATCTGGGGCGAATTTTTGAGCCATTTTTTACCACCAAGGGGCCGCGCGGAACTGGATTGGGTTTGTCGCTCGCGCGCAAAGTGATGGACACCATCGGCGGCACTATAACGGCGGCCAACCAACCGACGGGTGGCGCCGTGTTTACCTTGAAGTTTCCTGTCGCCGACCTTTCGAATTCCGCATTTGAAGCTCAAGAACAGGCAAAATCGGCTTGTCTCTGCAAATTTCTTATAGTTGACGACGATATCGAAAATCTTGATGCGCTGAAAGAAACCCTGCTAGCCAGCGGCCATTCGGTCGAGACTGCCGTGTCCGGAACCGAAGCGCTCGCAAAGCTTCGCCTACAATCGGGCTACGATGTGATTCTGTGCGATTTGAGTATGCGCGACCTAAGCGGGTGGGATGTAGCCCGCCAGTCATCTGAACTCGTGGACGCTGCGGACTTCTTCATCGTCACCGGATGGGGCGCTCAGGCGCGATCCGCTATTCCGCCGGATGTTAACGTTTGCGCAGTTCTGTCGAAGCCGATCAGTACGGCCGACATCGACCGCATTGTCACCGCGGTAGATCTAAGGCGGTCGCGGGGACAGATGGTCGCACAAATGCAGTGACGAGGCGAAGCGAGTCGGAATCTAGCTAGCCCGCCTTCTTCGCTGCGGTGGGAATAAAATTGAGCGCCGCGGAGTTCATGCAGTAACGCAGTCCGGTCGGCGCGGGGCCGTCGTTAAACACGTGGCCCAGGTGCGCGTCGCATCGAGCGCACACGACCTCGGTGCGATCCATGAAAAAGGAACGGTCGGTTTCGGTGCGTACGTTCTGCTTTGCAATCGGCTGATAAAAACTTGGCCATCCGGTGCCCGACTCGAACTTGGTATTCGAACTGAACAGCGCCGTGGCGCAGCAGACGCATCGGTAAAGCCCCTTCTCGTGGTTCTCCGCATACTTGTTGGTGAACGGCGCCTCGGTGCCTTTTTTGCGGGTGACCTCGTATTGCTCTTGGCTCAGAAGCTTGCGCCATTGTTCGTCCGATTTGACGACCTTGCTGACCATCACCAGTCCCTTGCTTTGGCCGGCGTCCGTGAACTCCACGATCTCGACCTCGCCGGGCGCGCCCGAGGATGCCCCGGCGGCTTCCAACGAACCTCCTTTGGCGGCGAGTTCCCATGCGATCGCGAACGGGACCGCGCCGAGCAAGCCGAGGACCGTTCTTCGGCCGAGTATTTTGCCGCCAGAAATTTTCGCGCGCTCTTTTTCGCGATCGCGTTGGGACTCCGGTTCGTGATCTAGCGGCATTGCGCGTTCGATCTCCTTAATCATCCTTGATTCATCGTGCTTGATCCGACAACCCATCCGGCAACACGCGGTTCCTTCCCAGCCCTTGATGCTCGCAGGGTGCTCCGCCCCTATCAGTACCCCGCGGAATCGTGAAAGTTACAGAAGTTATACAAGGCCGGTTAGCGGTTCGGGGCCTGCCGAGCGCAGGCTTTTATCGCAGGAGATTGTTCGGCAAGCCGCGGACCTCCGGTACTGCGCATGGGTGCCGGGGTGCCCGGGTTTCAACGTCTGGGGTCAGCGTCTGAAGAGGGAGAACCCTCTTCCGTGCTGATTGAGGTAGGTGCGCAGCGATTCGACGCCCCAATCGCGAACGTCGCTCTGGCAGCCGCCGGCGCATTTTCGCTCGATCCACCACAGAGTCGTGCGGAGGTTGATGTAGACGATCTTGTCGCCGCCAATCGCGGCGTTGCCGCGATGGCCGAAATGGCGCAACTGCAGGCCGAACTCGTGGAGCAACTCCTCCCAGTATATCCAAGTCATCCGAAAGGCGGGCGATCGCGAAGCGGCCGGGACGTCCTCGGCTTTGATCGCGTAGCGCTCCATCAGCGCTTTGGCCAGGCGAGCCGCATTGTCGGCCTCGGCAGCCAACGCTCCGTTTTCGGTTTTCACCATACGGAGCAGTCCGATCTTTCGCAGAGCGTCTTCGGCCCTCATACGACCCCGCAGGCGGAAATTTTTTGACAGTTCATTTCCAGTCCTCTCAGGTCCAGAAGTAGAAGCATAGCAGTATTGACCATTATAAGCTAACTAAGATGAAAATAGAATGTAAATACCTAGATTTGCTAATTTTCACCCCGCATGGCCGTATAATGGCAGCCTGGACGCGTCCCGGGTCCGCTTCAATAGTCCGAATGTCGCTTGTTCCGGCGGAAGCTTTGACTTCATTCGACCATCGAACTGTGCGAAGGGGCGCTCAGTGGGACGGTATCGGAGCGGTCTCAGGCATCCGCGAACGTCCTGTTAAAGCCGCCGTCGCGGTCAGAGCGGCCGAGGCCACACCGACCGCCTCGCTGATGGCGTCAAGCAGGACCCGCTTTCTGATCGGTTTGCTCAGATGCACGTCGCATCCTGCCGCCAGGCTCCGTTCGACGTCCCGTTCGAGAGCGGACGCGGTAAGCGCGATGATCGGGGTCCGGGCCAGCCCCTGCTCGCGCTCCCACTGGCGCAGGGCACGGGTCGCGGCAAGCCCGTCCATTACTGGCATCTGCATATCCATCAGGACCAGGTCGTGCGGCGAGGCCTTGAACTTGTCGAGCGCGATACTTCCGTTTTCGGCAGTCTCGAGCGCGTAGGGAAGGTTTTTGAAGTAGGCGCGGATAAGCAGGCGATTATCGGGAGAGTCCTCGGCGAGCAGGATACGCAAGGGACGCTCGGCCGCGAGCGCCGGGTTGCGCACGCCCGGCAGCGAATGCGTCTGGGCGGGGAGGACGCCGCTAAGCAAGCCGCTGATGGCGCCGAGCAGTTCGAGTCGTTTGATCGGCTTGACCAGGTAGCTATGGAGGCCAAGCTGGTGCAGGCGCGCGAGCTGAAAATTCAAGTCTTCCGAGGTGAGCATCAGAATAATCGTATCGTCGCGCGCATCGTCGCCGTCGCCTTGCGGACCGACAGGGCGCTCGCTCAGCACCCGGCGTGCGACCTCCGCTCCGTCCATCCCTGGCATGCGATAGTCGAGCAGCATCAGGCGGTACGGAAGGCCCACCGCCCGGGCGCGGGCGAGTTCCGCGAGCCCGGCCTCGCCAGAGGCGGCTTCGCCGGGTTCCGCGCCGGCCCGCGCAAGCGTCTCGCGCAGGATGAGCCGATTGGTCTCGTTATCGTCAACGATCAGGATTCGCACGCCGTCAAGCCTCGCCGCCACGCGCCGCGGTGTCACAGTGGGATTCGGGTCGGCGGCGAGCGTGACCGTGACGTGGAAGGTCGAGCCGTGGCCGGCGATGCTTTCGACCTCGACCGTGCCGCCCATCAGCCTGGTCAGGCGGGCGACGATGGTGAGGCCGAGGCCGCTGCCGCCGAAACGACGCGAGATGGACGGGTCGGCCTGGCTGAAGCCGCTGAAGATCGTGCCGAGCTTCTCGGCCGGAATACCGATACCAGTATCGGCAACCGAAAAGCGCAGCCGCACCGCTGCGGGGCCGGCATCCGCGGCGGGTTCGAGCGCCTCAACCGTGAGCGCGACTTCGCCCTGGTCGGTGAACTTGATCGCGTTGCCGAGCAGGTTGATCAGAACTTGTCTTAGGCGCAGCGGGTCGCCGAGCAGGTGGTGCGCGACCGCGGGCGCGATGCGCGCGGTAAGCTCGAGACCCTTGGCGTGGGCACGCACGCCCATCGTCTCCAGCGTTCGGTCGACCAGTTCTTCGAGGTCGAAGGCGAACGACTCCAGGCTGAGCCGCCCGCTTTCGATCTTGGCGAGATCGAGGATGTCGTTGATGAGATGGAGCAGAGCATTGCCGTTGGAACGCATCACGTCGAGGTAGCGGCGCTGTTCGGAATTGAGCGTGTGGTCATCCCACAGCAGGTCGGCCATTCCGAGAATCGCGTTCATCGGAGTGCGGATCTCGTGCGACATGCTGGAGAGGAACTCGGATTTGGCGTGCGAAGCCGCGAGCGCGGCCTCGCGCGCGGCGACCAGTTCGCGCTCCATCGCCTTGCGATCGGTGATGTCGCGCGTAGAGGAGACGACGCATTGCTCGCCGTTCAGCTCGATCAGCCGGACCGAGACCAGGCCCTGGAACGTCCGGCCGTCCTTGGCCTTGAAGGTGGTCTCGCGGTTGCGTATCTCGCCGCGGGTCCTGATCTTGTCGTAAAACCTTGCCGACAGCGCCGGCTCATTCCATAGACCCAGTTGCTCGGCGGTCTTGCCGACCGCCTCGATACGCGGGTAGCCGGTCAGGTGCTCGAATTCCGAGTTGACCTCGAGGTAGACGCCGTCGCTCAGACGCTTGATGGTCATGACGTCGAGGCTGGCGTCGAAAACCTTGCGCAGCGTGATTTCGCGTTCGCCGGCGATTCGTTCGACCGCCTGGCGTTCGGCGACTTCGGCGTTGAGACGCGCGCGCGTGGCGACCAGCTCCTGGATTTGCTGGCACAGCCGATCTTCGTTCCACTTGAGTTTGTCGACGAGTGCCGCCTGAAGCCGATAATGTTTTTTTAGCACGATAAAACTGGCCGCGACCGCCATCGTCGACGCCAGAATCAGCCAGCGCTGCAAGTCGCTCGAATCAACCGCGCCGATTAACGAAACGATCGTAAAGCTGGCCAGCCCGGCCGCCGACAGCCCGCATTGCCATCGAAGATTCCACGGCACCAGCATCGCGGTGCCGAGCACGAGCGCGAACAGCCCCCACAGCACTGGCTCATCTTCATCCATCGCGATTCCCATCAGGGTGTGGCTCGCGATCAAGGCCAGACAAATCGCCATCGTCGTCCCGCGCCAATGACGCTTGTACCAGTCGAGATAAGTCGCGCCGAAAGCTAATGTGGCCATGGCGAAATCGAACGCGCAGAACCAGGCCACCGTGGCCAACAGACTGGACTCGCGGAACCAGACTTCGAGCAGATAGAGCGCCCCGAGCAGCACCAGAATAGGCAAGCCCAGTCGAAGCCCGGCGCCAATCGGCCCGTCGGAGGGCGCTGAGATTTGCACCAAGGTGTCGGCCAGGCTATCTGACGCGCCTTCGGCCTGACCGTCCCGGTACTCCGCCGTTTCAGCAACGGCCACGGGGTCCGGCCAGGGCCGGCGGCCGGTATCCAGAGTTGCGGCTAACTTATGCAGCATGACGCTTCACTTTCGTCGGCAGCGGTGCGAACAGTCATCACCACCTGCGATAAAAGCAAGAGCGATGCCCTTGGCGGCGCGCCGCAATCGCGACGCGGCGACAATCTCGGCCTATGAAAGCAACGAATCGGATCGCGCTGTCCCGGCATCGTATCGTCACTGTGCCTTTTGATGACCGTTATCGGGCCGCTATTCCGAGACGCCTCGCAACTCCACTTGAGCTATTATCTGGGCGTGCTGCGCAACTCGAAGGAATGGGCGGCGCCAACCACGTGCTGATCGACATTCCGCTCGGCCCGAGCGCCAAGGTGCGTACGCTGGCCGAGGCCGAGCGGCTGAGCGGGCTGTTCCACGCGGTCTCCGATCAAATCGATATGCGGGTCGATGTTGAAATCACCGACGCGCACGCGCCCATCGGACGCGGCATCGGACCGCGGCTGGAGGCGCTCGACATGCTGGCGGTCCTTCGCGGTCCTACGTCACCGGCCGCGCCGGTATCGTGCAGCTCGGCTTCTAGCGCCCAGCGAACTGCCGCCTCTGCGGTGGCATGACGCGCGGCAACCGGCGATAATCGCGCCCGTCCTTCGCGAAGGCTCAAAGAGGGAGCAGGCAATGATGATTCTGAAGGTCGCCCGTCTTGGTTACCCGGTGCTGCGCGCGAGCGCCCAGCCGATCGCGCCCGAGCGCATCAACACGCCCGAGTTCCAGCGCCTGCTCGACGACATGGTCGATACGATGCGCGAGTACGTCGGCGTGGGGCTGGCGGCGCCGCAGGTACATCTGCCGCTGCGCCTCGCCGTGCTCGAGGTCGAGCATCATCCGCGCCACCCGGATATGCCGTCGGTGCCGCTGACCTTCCTGATCAATCCCGAGGTCACGATCCTCGACCGCACGACGATCGAGAATTGGGAGGGATGCCTCAGTATCCCGGAGATGCGCGGCCGGGTGCCGCGATTCAAGCAATTGCGCGTGACGGGACTTGGACGGCACGGCGAAGCACTGGACTTCACCGCGAGCGACTTTCACGCCCGCGTCATCCAGCACGAGACCGATCACCTAAATGGCGAGGTGTACCTGGACCGGATGCCGAACATGCGCTCGCTGGCGCATCTGGCGGAGTGGCATCGCTTCGCGCTGAAGCCAGAGCAGGAATGACGCGACGACATTGTACCGAAGGCAGGAGAGGTCGCCTGTTCTAACCTCTCCCAGACCCAGGAGAGGTCGCCACGAGCATGGGGGGCGGCGAGAGAGGCGACGGCCTATTACGTTTACATCATGAGCAGCAAGTCGAGATTGCTCTGGCTATTTCAGTCCACTGACTATTTCGGCGGATACGGGAGCTTGTCGGGGATCTTGCCGGTCAATTTTGCCTGCTCGAGGACCTTGGCCAGCAGGTCGTTTTCCGTGACCTGGCGCTGCTCCTCGGCCTGCACCTTGGCGAGCGCCGCGTTGAGCTGGTTGTTCTGTTCCTGGAGTTGGCCGATACGGCCCGAAAGGTCGCTGATTTGCGCCTGATCGTGTTGATGGTCGGCCTGCGCCTGCTGACGCCACTTCCATCCGATCGCCGCGGCAATCATTGCCACTACAATCGCGCCGACCAGGTAACGAAACATCGGGAGCTCTACTGCTGCTTGTCTGCCGCGAGGCGCTGGCCGCGCCCGGCGGTCCTACTTATTATTCTGCTTATTATTCTGCCCATGCTTATTCTGTCCGCGCCTGTGCTGCCCATGAGGATCTTGCGGAGGAGGGGGCGGGCCGACCTCCGCAATGCGCGCCTTTAGCTCCGCGCCGACGACGACACCCTTGGCATCGAGCAGCCGGGTCAGTGCGCCCAGCCAATGACGATAGTAGTCGGCGCCGCCGGTGGTGATACGGCCGGTCTTCTCCGCGGCGCCAATCTCCTCGATCAGGCTCTGCTGAAACTCCGCCCATCGGAACTGTCCCGCCTCGCAAAGCGCGACCGCGACGGCGAAGGCGTGCGCCTCCCACGGCTCAGCGAACACGGCTTCGGGAGCCAGCGCGCGGGCGGTCGCGATCAAATCTTCGGCGGTCTTGTCTCCGGCAGTTTTGTCTTCGAGGGGCTTGGCGGACATTTGATTGCACTCTTTTCTATTACGCTCTTTTAACGCGCATGCCGCGCGGTCGATTTGGGCAGACCCGTACCGATCATCGAATCGCGCGTGACCAGATCGGCAAGCTCGGCTTCGCCGAGATTCTCGGTGCCGGCGGGCCGCTCCGGGATCACGAAATAGCGCATCTCGGAACTCGAGTCCCACACCCGCACTTCCTTGTCGCCCACGTCGACTCCGAACTCCTTAAGCAATCCGCGCGGATCGTTCACCGCGCTCGCCCTATAGGCGGTGCTCTTGTACCAAACCGGCGGCAGCCCCAGGACCGACCACGGGTAGCACGAGCAGAGCGTGCAGACGACGAGGTGATGCACGCGCGGCGTGTTCTCGAGCACCATCATGTGCTCGCCCTGCGGGCCGGGCGGAAAGCCGAGCTCCTCGATCGCCGCGGCGGCGTTGTCGAGCAGGCGCTTGCGGTATTCGGGGTCGACCCATGCGCGCGCGACCACGCGGGCGCCGTTGCGCGGGCCAACGCGCCGCTCATAGGTGTCGATCAGCTCGTCGAGCGCCTGCGGATTGACCAGCCCCTTCTCGACCAGCAATTGCTCGAGCGCTTTTACGCGCTGGGCCGGCTCGGACAGTGGGGCATTATGATGGTCGTGGCCGTCGTGATGGTCGTGTCCGTCGCTCATCGTCTTTTTCCCTTGCTGGCGGCTGCGCGCGGTCGAGTTTTAGACTTGGCTTTAGGCTTGGCGGCAGGCTTTGACGCGCGCGCGCTGCCGACAGCTTTGGCCTTGGTGCTCGCGGCAGATCGTTTGGTGACGGGGCTGACAGCCGGCTTGGCGGCGGCACGGTTGCGCTCGAGATAGTCCTCCCAACAGTCGAGATAGACCGGCGCGCGCTGGTTGCGATCGGCGCCCCACAGCTCCTTGGCGTCGAAGGCGACAGTATAGACATGCTGCGGCTTGCCGCCCTGGCCGTGGGCGTGCGTATCGGGAAAGACGAAGACGCCGTGGTCGTAGCGGACGACGCCGCGTTTGCCGCGCGCGTAGCGCGGCAGGCGCGTGTGATGCTCCGGGTTGAAATTGCGCGCGACCACGCGGTCGCCAACTTTGAAGCCGGCCTTGTAGCTCCTGTCGTAGCGCAGCTTGACCGCGGAACTGTCGAACGACTCGACGCCGCCGCTGCCGTCGTCAAGCGCCGCGGCCGACGCGGGCGCCGCCGCATGGCCGCTTAGGATTTCCTCGCGCGTGGCGACGCCTTTTTCGACCAGCAGCGCTTCCAGCGCGTATAGCCACTTTTCATAATAGGTGGCGGCAAGGTAGCCGGGAGGCGGCATGCGCTCGATCGCGCGGCGAAACTCGTCGACGTTGCACACGCGGCGCCCCATCGCGGTCAGCACCATCCCGAACACGCGTTTTTCCCAGTCAGAATGGAAGACGGGCTCGTTCTCCTCGCGGACTACCGGCCCGAAACCATGCATCCCGCCCAGGTCGTGAACGCCATTCATAGCTCTCGCCATCCCTCCGATGATGCCTGATATTGCCGACGCTGCCTGATGTTGAAATGTAGGCTAGGCTTGCGTGTCGCTGGCAGTCAAGGCGGAACCCGCGTTCACCGGCGGCGCGCAACGCGCGTATCGCGCGCGCGGGCGGCACTACCAAGCAGGACCATCAAGCAGGACTTGCAGGCAAGCAGGACTTGCAGGAGGACATTGACCCGCGCCTCCGCGCGCGTCAGAACTTGTGGGGGCCGGGGGGAACAACATGAAGAGAAGATTTGCGATCGGAGTATTGGCGGGGATCGCGTGCACGGCGATCGCCGCGGCCGGATGCACTCGCACGCCGACGGGCGTTGCGCAGTATTTTCCGCTCAAGCCCGGGATGGCCTGGACGTTTCGCTTCACCGGCTCGACCGGCGCTACCGGCGAGCTGACCACCACCAACCAGGCGCCGCGCCAAATCTTCGGCTTCAAGACCGTCCCGCAGCAGAACAGTGGCGGCGATAAAACCTACACCGAGTTTTACGCCGACGACGGGACGGGAATCCGCCACGTAGCGATCGACGAAAGCGAAGGGCTGCAATCGCGGCTGAACGATCATTCCTACGTGGTCAAGATGCCGATCAGCGTCGGTACGAGCTGGCGTGAAATCGATCGCACCTTCGACGGCACTGTGTACGACGCAACGACCAGGATCGAAAGCATCAACGACAACGTTTCCGTGCCGGCCGGGACTTTCAGCGGATGCGTCCGGATTCGGAGCACCGGCTTCGCCTCAATGTCGAAGGGTACGGCGCGCGCGCCGAGCAAGGCTCCCAGCCTGCGGCTGGTGGCCGGCGGCGAGGACGTAGGCGTCGAGGACTATTACTGGCTCGCCCCCGGCGTCGGCCCGGTCAAGGCGACGCATCAGGAGAGCCGGGGCGAAGGCGCAACGGCCCAGTCGATCGGCTTCACGCTGGAGCTCGAGCATCTGAAGCACTAGGCGCGCCGCTGGAGCCACGGGCTTGCGTGTGTGAAGCAGCCGCGCCTACCACGCACCCGCCATCAGCAATCCCAGCCGCGCCGGATCGCGCTCGTAGGCTCCCACCGCGCGCAAGCGTCCGCGGCTTAGCACACAGAGCCGGCCGCAAAGCGCAACCAGCTCGTCGAGGTCGCTCGAAATCAGCAGCACCGCGCCGCCCTCGGCGGCAAACTCGGCCAGCATCCGATGGACCTCGGCCGTAGCGGCAAGGTCGAGCCCGCGGGTGACGTTATGGGCGACGAGCACGCGCGGGCGGCTCTCGAGCGCGCGCGCCACGCACAGGCGCTGGCGGTTGCCGCCGGAAAGCTCGGCCGCGAGCGCCTTGGGGCCGGCGGCCCGGATGTGAAAGCGCTCGAGCAGCTGCACGCATAGCGCAAGGGCGCGCGACGCGCTTAGCCATCCGAAACGGCCGCACGCGCGCCCGAGCAGCGGCCGTGCGAGCAGCAGGTTCTCCCATAGCGGCATATCGAGGACCAAGCCGTCGAGGTCGCGATTCTCAGGAATCAGCGCGATCGCCCCGCTGCCGCCGCTTGCGCGAATCAGTCCGGCTAGGGGACGGCGCACGCCGGCTATCGCCTCGACCAACTCGCTCTGGCCGTTGCCGTCGACGCCGGCGATCCCGACGATCTCACCTGCCGCGACCGCCAGACTGACACCGTCGAGCGCGCGCCATCCGTCGCGCTCGACCGCCAAATTTTGTATTTCGAGCAGGCCTTTCATTTCGAGCAGGGTTTTTTCTTCGACCGCGCGCGCGCCGCCTGCTCCCGCCGTGGGCGAGCCTTTGAACGGCGGAGCGAGTTCGCCGATCATCAGTACCGCCAACTCGTCCTCGGTAACCTCGCCGCGGCCGCGATGCGCGACGACGCGGCCGCGGCGAAGCACGGTGATACGATCGGCGACGGCGAGCGCCTCGGCGAGTTTGTGGGTGACCAGGATTACAATCCGGCCCTCGCCACGCAGCCGCTGCAACACATCGAGAAACGCGGTCAGCTCGCCCGGCGCGAGCAGTCCGGTGGGCTCGTCGAGGATCAGCACGCGCGGCTCAAAGCTGAGCGCGCGGAGAACCTCCATCCGCACCCGCTCGGCCATCGAGCGCTGCTCCATCCGCACCCCCGGCGCCGGCAGCGCGAAACCCAGCCGCGCCGCCATCGCGCCGGCGCGCGCTGCGACTTCTTTCAGATCTATAGTTAGTCTGGCGTGGCGCGCGCGCGCCACTTCCGCGCCGAAGCCGCCGAGCGCCAGGTTTTCCTCCCAGGTCATCCGCTCGAACAGCATCGGGCTCTGATGCACGGCGGCGATACCGGCCGCGA
Organism: uncultured delta proteobacterium; assembly: GCA_963734845.1. Lineage (GTDB taxonomy): Bacteria > Desulfobacterota > Binatia > Binatales > Binataceae > JAKAVN01. The sequence continues at coordinate 16,309 of CAVTIS010000006.1, forward strand.
GCGCGGCGGCGGGCGATCCCGGCCGCAGCGCGCGCCCGAACAATTCGATCGAACCCGCGTCGGGGCGAAGCCGGCCGGCCAGGATGTTCATCAGCGTGGTCTTGCCGGCGCCATTCTCACCGAGCAGCGCGACCATCTCGCCCGGACGGGCGTCGAAGTCGACGCCGTCGAGCGCGAGCAGCGGGCCGAAGCGGCGCGTGATGTTGCGGGCGGCGAGCATCGGCGGCGCCTGGCTCAGGCGGGCGGCGGTGGACCGTAGCGCGCGCGCACGTAATCGACCGCCTCGTCGCGCGAGGCCAGCGCGCCGTCGAGTTGCTGATCTTCGACGTCCTTGAGAATCGACTTGAAGTGCGGCCCGGGCGCGAAGCCCATCGCGATCAGATCGTCGCCGCCGAGCAGGCGCGGCGGGCGCATCTCCTCGCGGCCCATCTCGGCGAGCGCGCGGGCGCAAAAATAATAGAAGCTCAGGTTGGAGCTGGAGGCGAGCGCGTCCATGCGCGAAAGCTCGAGCAATTCGCCGAAGCCGTCCTCGGCGAGCATCCGCTTGAGCGTGGCCCGGCGCATCCGCGGCGCCATCACCAGCCGCAGATGATTGCGCACCAGGTAGGCGACGCGCTCCTGCACGAAGCGCGAGCGGCGCATCCGCCGCATGATTCCCTCGGCCATTTCGCCGCCCTGCTCGGTATGCCCGTAGAAAGTAACCTTGTCGCCGGTCTCGGCGCGGCACGGCGGCTTAGCGACGTCATGCAGCAGGACGCCAAAGGCGAGCGTCTCGGCGCATCCCGCCTCCAGCATCGAGAGCGCGAGCCAGGTGTGGCGGTAAACGTCGCCCTCGGGATGAAAGTTTTGCGGCTGCTCGCATCCGATCATCGGCAGCACTTCGGGGATCACGACCTCGAGCACTCCGCTCTCGCGCATCAGTTCCAGGCCGCGCGCGGCGCGGCCGCCGGTCATGATCGCCACGGTTTCTTCACCCACGCGCTCGGCGGCGATATTGGCGACCTTGGGCGCCGCGCGGCGCATCGCGGCCCACGTCGCATCGTCGATCTCGAAGTTGAGCCGCGTGGCAAAGCGGATCGCGCGGAGCACTCGCAGATGGTCCTCCTCGAAGCGCTCGGCTGCGTTGCCGATCGCGCGAACCAAGCCGGCGTGCAGATCGCGCATCCCGCCGACCAGGTCGAGGATGCGGCCGCTTGACGGGTCGAAGTACATTCCGCCGATCGTGAAATCGCGCCGGCGCGCGTCCTCCTCCACCGTGCCGAAGCGCACCGAGGACGGACGGCGCCCGTCGACGTAGGGCGCGTCGGCGCGGAAGGTGGCGACCTCGAAGGTGTCGCCATCGATAACCACGATGATCACGCCGAAACGCGCGCCGACGGCGATCGTATTGTCGAACAATTCCTGCACGACCTCGGGACGCGCGTCGGTGGCGATGTCGTAGTCCTTGGCCGGGACGCCAAGCACGCGGTCGCGCACGCATCCGCCGGCGAGATAGGCGACGAAGCCTTGTTCGCGCAGGCGATCGATTATCGCCAGCGCCTTATTCTCCTTCTCGACACTCATCGCTTCGTCCGATGCGATTTAATTTAGCCTCGCGCGCGGCGCGCGGCCACGGGGTGCGTGCAGCGGTGTTGCAGGCGCGCGAAAGCCTTCTCAGACAAACGATGACGGGGGGCGCGCGGCGTAGCTGCGGCGGTACACCCGGATAAGCGCGGCGAAGACCGCGATCACGGCAGGGCCGGCGAACAAGCCCAGCGGCCCGTACACCTCCAATCCGCCGGTGATGGCGAAAAACAACGCGACCGCAGGCAATCCGCTGCCCTGGCCGATCGTCAGCGGCTTAAGCAGGTTGTCGATTACGCCGACCACGACCACGCCCCACACCAGCAGCGTCACCGCCCAGCCCCATCCTGCGGTGACCCACAGATAAGCCACCGCCGGCACCCAGATGAAGGCGGTGCCGCCGATCGGCAGCAGCCCCGCCGCGCCCGAGGCCGCGCCGAGCAGCAACGCGTTGGGTACTCCTGTCACCAGGTAGCCCAGGCAGAGCAGCAATCCTTCGAGCAGCGCCGTCAACAGCAGCCCGCGCATCGTCGAGGACAGCGTCGATCGCAAGGTCTCGAACACCATCGCCTTGTCTTCATCGGGGAGCGGCGTGAGCGTACGGACGAATTCGAAATAGTCCTCGCCGTCGCGCAGCAGGTAAAAGAAGCTGAGCAGCATGATGAGGACGTCGAAGGCAAAGGTGACCAGGTTGCGGGCGAACGTCGTGACGTTCTCGGTGAAATAACTGGCCAGGTAAGTGCTGGCCTTTTGCATCCAGTGGCGCACGTCTTCGATACGCAGGCCCTGCTGCTCGAGCCAGTCTTCGATCGAGGTAATCGTGTCGGAGTGGAGCGCCCGGGTGCCGGCCTGCGCGAACCCGCCCTGATGCACGAACTGCCCAAGCGAGACTTTGGTAGCCTCCAACGCGATCTTGCTCGAGAGCCAGGCGGTGGGGATGGCAATTATCAGCGCCAGAATCAGGGTAACTATCAGCGCCGCGGCCGTACGGCTGCGAACGACGCGCTCAAGTTGGAGGAGCGCCGGATGGGTGATGAAGGCGAGCAGCATCGCCCACACGATCGGAACCAGGAAGGGGCTGAGCAGCAGGTAAAGCTCATAGCCCATCACGGCCAGGAAGCCGAAGAAGAAAATATGTGCAATTCGTTCGCGATCCATTCAGGCCCGCCGTTGGCGGCAGAGCTTAGCAGATAGGACCGCGGCGGTCGCTCGCGCGACGCTTGGTTGCTCATGCGGCGGATATTTGTTAGCGATTCGGGGCTGCGGCATAGAGCGCCGCCCGGACATAAAAACTTGCAACGAAGGCACGTAGCTCAGTGGTAGAGCACTTCCCTGACACGGAAGGGGTCGGCGGTTCAAACCCGCCCGTGCCTACCAGCCCGTCTTTCGCTATACTGGCACCATGAGTTTTCCCGACCGCCTGCTTTGCGCGCGCATCCGTCTCGTGAATTCATGCGTCCATTCATGACCGTCCATCGCTCGTTTATTGTCGCGGCATTCACTCCGGCGATGTTTCCCACTCGATGAGCGCGCAAGTCACCGTATCGCTCGACGGCCAGAGCCGCAGCGTGCCGCGTGGGACCACGGTCGTCGAGGTGCTCGACGGCGCCCGCGGACGCGAGGTCGTCGCCGCGCGCCTCAACGGCAAGCTGGTCGATCTGAGCCGCCCGATCGAGGATGACGCCACGCTGGAGCCGGTCAAGGCCGACAGCCCCGAAGGACTCGACGTGCTGCGCCATTCGACCGCCCATCTGATGGCCCAGGCGGTGCAGAGCCTCTACCCCGGCACGCAGGTGACGATCGGCCCAGCGATCGAGGACGGCTTCTTCTATGACTTTGCGCCGCCGACGCCGTTTACCGTCGACGACCTGCCGAAGATCGAGGCAAAGATGCGCGAGCTGGCGAAGGCCAATCTCAAGGTCGAGCGCGCCGAAGTCGCGCGCGCCGAGGCAATCGAGCGCTTCCGCGCGATGGGCGAGCATTACAAGGTCGAAATCCTTAGCGGCATCCCCGACGATCGCGTGTCGATCTATCGCCAGGGCGACTGGATGGATCTGTGCCGCGGGCCGCACGTGCCGACGACCGGCTATATCCGCGCGTTCAAGCTGACCAGCGTGGCCGGCGCGTATTGGCGCGGCGATGAGCACAACGCGATGCTCTCGCGGATTTACGGGACCTCGTTTGCTAGCAAGGAGGCGCTCGAGGAGCATCTGAAGCTGCTCGAACTCGCGCGCTCGCGCGACCATCGCAAGCTCGGGCGCGAGATGGGCCTGTTCGTGTTCGACCCCATATCGCCCGGCTCGCCGTTCTTCCTGCCCAAGGGCGCGATCATCTACAACGCGCTCGTCGATTACATGCGCCGCCTGTACCGGCGCTACGGCTTCGAGGAAGTGATCACGCCGCAGGTCTTCAAAAACGAGCTGTGGCATACCTCCGGCCACTGGGACAATTTTCGCGAGAACATGTTCCTGACCACCGATCGCGAGGGCACGGAGACCGACCGGATCGATTCGAGTCCCGAGGGATGGCGCAAAGGCTACGCGTTCAAGCCGATGAACTGTCCGGGCCACACCTTCATCTACCGCGCCGAGAAGCGCTCCTACCGCGACCTGCCGCTGCGTATCGCCGACTTCGGCCGCCTCCATCGCGCCGAGCGCTCGGGCACGCTGCACGGGCTGACCCGCGTGCGCACGATGGCGCAGGATGACGCGCACGTCTTCTGCACTTCCGCGCAGACCGCCGCCGAAATCGACCTCAACCTGCAGATGGTGCGCGACGTCTATCAGGCGCTGGGCTTCGAGCGACTGGAGTCAAAGGTCGCCACGATGCCCGAGAGGCACCTCGGCACCGAGGAGCTATGGCGCACCAGCGAAGCAATCTTGTGCGACGCGCTGACGCGCAACGGCCTGGCATATGAGATCAATCCCGGCGAGGGCGCGTTTTACGGACCGAAGATCGAAATCTACGTGCCCGACGCGCTCAAGCGGCGATGGCAGCTCGCGACCATCCAGCTCGATTACAACATGCCCGAGAACTTCGGCCTCACGTTCACCAACGCGTCGAGCGCCGAGGAGCGCCCGGTCATGATCCATCGCGCGATCCTCGGCTCGCTCGAGCGCTTCATCGGGGTGCTGCTCGAACATACGGGCGGCGTGCTGCCGTTTTGGCTCGCGCCCGAGCAGGCGCGGGTGCTGTCGCTCAGCGAAAAGGTCGAGGACTACGCCGCCGAGATCGCGGGCCTGCTCAAGCGCGAGGGGATGCGCGCGTCGGCCGATATTCGCAACGAAAAGCTGGGTTTCAAGGTGCGCGAGGCCGAGATGGCCAAGGTGCCTTATATGATTGTCGTGGGTGAGCGCGAGGCGGCTGCGCGCAGCGTCTCGTTGCGGTTGTTGCGTGGGGCCAAGAGCGAAGTCATGGCGCTTGAAAAAGTCGTGGAGCTGCTAAAAAGTGAACCGTTGCCGGGTTAGTCGAGGGCGCCGGAGGCGGGGGGAAACGATTCAACAGAATTGCCGTTGATTGGCTGGAGGAGACTGTCAATTCAGTGGCAAGTCGGCTGAGATGCCGACGGAGGTGATTTATTCGTAGAGATTTTCGCACCCCACCCCCGCGCGAGCCGGCGATACGGGTGAACAACCAGATCCGCGTCCCCGAAGTCCGGGTAATCGACGTCGACGGGCGCCAGGTTGGCGTGCTGAGCACCCGCGAGGCGATCCGCGTGGCCGAAAGCCGCGGCCTGGACCTGGTTGAAGTCGCACCGACCGCCCAGCCCCCGGTCTGCCGCGTCACCGATTTCGACAAATACCGCTACGCGCAAAAGAAGAAGACCCACGACTCCAAGCGCCACTCGACCGCCACGGCGATCAAGGAAGTCAAAATGGGCGCGCGCACCGAAAAACACGACGTCGAGTTCAAAATCAAACACATCCGGCGCTTTGTTGGCGAGGGCCAGCGTGTTAAGCTCTCGATTTCGTTTCGTGGCCGGGAGATAACCCATCCCGAGCTGGGACGCACGTTGCTCGATTCGATCGTCGCCCAAGTGCAGGACATCGCACAGGCCGACGGCCTGCCCCGGATGGAGGGGCGCAACATGTCGATCCTGCTGACGCCGCGCTGAACGCAAAGAATCGCGATCGCACAAGTGACCTGGAGCTTAAGCCGCAACCGATGGGCAAACTGAAGACCAATCGCAGCGCCGCCAAGCGCTTTTCCGTGAGCAAGACCGGCAAGGTCAAACACAAGAAGGCCTACCTGCGCCATCTGCTCTCGTCCAAGGGCCGCGCGCGCAAACGGCACCTGCGCCAGCCCGGCATCCTCAATGCCGCCGACGCCCGCAACACGCGCAAACTGGTCCCGTACCTCTAAGGCAATATAAACAAGGAAGGACTGACCTCCGATGCCTCGCGCCAAAGGCGGCCCCAAAACACGCCGCCGCCATAAACGACAGCTCAAGCTCGCCTCCGGTTTTGTCGGCGGCCGCAAGCTCTATCGCCAGGCCCGCAACACCCTGGAGAAGGGGCTGACCTATGCCTACCGCGATCGCAAACAAAAGAAGCGCGACTTCCGCTCGCTCTGGATCGCGCGGATCAATGCGCTCGCCCGCGAGTACGGCCTAAGCTACAGCCGCATGATCGATGGACTTAAGAAGGCCGGGGTCGAAATCGACCGCAAGCAGCTCGCCGTCCTTGCGCTGGATCGCGACCGGCTCTTCGCCGAACTGGCCGAGACGGCCAAAAAGGCGCTCGACGCCGCAGCCCAAGCCGCGGCCGCCTAGGGTTAATCAGCAGCCCGCAGCGGCTCCCGGAGGACCATGTGGCGCCCGCGTCCACATGGTCTTTTGTTTGATCTTTGGTTTGATGAACTCGCGCGTACACTGTGGGATCGGCGCGCGCACGCGGGAACTCGATAACGCGCATACAGACCGCTTGAGGACAGGATGAGAGAACAGCTGGAGGCTCTTCGGGCCGCGGCAATGGCGGAGCTGGGCGACGGCGCCAGCGCCGAGCAAATCGAGGCAGTGCGCGTGCGTGTGCTCGGGCGCGGCGGCGAACTGACGGACGTGATGCGCCGGATGCGCGAGGTCCCGAACGAAGAGCGTCCTGCCATCGGCCAGCTGGTCAACCAGATAAAACGCGAAGTTGAAGGCCGAATCGAGGCGCTCCAGGAGCGCCTGCGCGCAGCCGAGCTCGCGCGCTCGCTCGGCGAGGCGCGTCTCGACGTGACCCTTCCCGGCTCGCGTATCGCCCGCGGCCGGCTCCATCCGCTTACCCTGGTGATGGAGCAGATGCTCGACATTTTCGCCTCGATGGGTTTCGAGATCGCGGCGACCCAGGACGTCGAGGACGATTTCCACAACTTCGAGGCGCTCAACTTTCCGCCCGACCATCCGGCGCGCGAGATGCAGGACACCTTCTTCCTGCCCGGCGGAATGTTGCTCCGCACGCATACGTCCAACGGCCAGATTCGCGTGATGCAGCGCCGCAAGCCGCCGCTCGCGGTGGTCTGTCCGGGCAACTGCTATCGGCGCGACGAGTTGAGCGTGCGCGCCTCCCCGATGTTCGGGCAGATCGAGGGCTTCATGGTGGACCGCGCCGGACGGGTCACGATGGCGCATCTGAAGGGCGTGCTGAGCGAATTCGCGCGCGCCTTTTATGGGCCGCAAACCGAAGTGCGTTTTCGCGCGAGCTTCTTCCCGTTCACCGAGCCCAGCGCCGAACTCGACATCAGTTGCCTGCTCTGCGGCGGCGCGGGATGCCGCGTGTGCAAGCAAACCGGATGGACTGAAATTCTGGGATCCGGGATGATTCATCCAAACGTGCTGCGCAAGGTCGGTTACGATCCGGCCGAGTACCAGGGCTTCGCCTTCGGGATGGGCGTCGAGCGCCAGGCGCTGCTCAAGCTCGGCGTCGACGACATGCGGCTGTTCTTCGAAAACGATCTGCGCTTCCTCGGACAGTTCCCGTCGTTTGTCGCCAGATCTTCGGCTGCGGGCAATTCGGCCGCAAGCACTCCGGCGAGATCTTTGTCATGAAGCTGCCGCTCAGTTGGCTCGCCGAGTTCGTCACCCTCGAGGCCGACGTCGACGAGCTTTGCCGCCGGCTGACGCTCGCCGGGCTGGAGGTCGAAAGCGTCGAGCGCGCGGCCCCCGGCTTCAGCGACGTGTTCGTCGCGCGGGTGCTCAAGGTCGAGCGCCATCCCAACGCCGACCGTCTCAACCTGTGCGACGTTGACGCCGGCGCGGTCGGGCGCTTCAGCGTGGTCTGCGGCGCACCCAACGTGCGGGCCGGGATGACCGCGCCCTTTGCGCGCCTGGGTGCGCGGCTTATCGGCAGCGGACACGGGAGCGGCGGCCGTCGCGCCGCCAGCCTCGCCGACGCGCCGCCTCTTGAGGCGGCAGTTATCCGCGGCGTGCGCTCGGAGGGAATGCTGTGCTCGGAGCGCGAGCTGGGATTTTCCGACGATCACGCGGGGATCGTGGCGCTGCCGGACGACGCGCCGCTGGGCGTCGAGCTGGCCTCTTATTTGCGTTCCGACGACGCCGTGCTCGACATCGCGATTACGCCGAACCGCGGCGATTGCCTTTCGATCCTCGGTCTCGCGCGCGAGGTCGCGGCGCTGTTCGGATTGAAGCTCAAGCAGCCGGCGGTTAAGGCCGCGATGCTAAAGGCGCGCGGCAGCCAGGCGGCCGAGCCGCCGCTTGCGGTCGAGATCCTCGCGCCCGAGCTCTGCCCGCACTACGCGGCGCTGCCGATTGGCGGAGTAAAAATTGGCCCCTCGCCGCTCTGGATGCGCCGGCGGCTGGAGCAGTGCGGAATGCGTGCGCTGAACAACGTGGTCGACGCGACCAACTACGTGATGCTGGAGTTGGGACAGCCGTTGCATGCCTTCGACAGCGCGCAAATCGCCGCGCGGCGAATCGTGGTGCGGCGCGCCGACCAGGCGCCTGGCGGGGCACTGGACCGCGAGTTCGTCACGCTCGACAACGTGCGGCGCACGCTCGAGCCGGCCGACCTGCTGATTGCGGACCCGGAGAAGCCGCTGGCGATCGCGGGAATCATGGGCGGCCTTAACTCGGAAGTCGGCGCCGCCACCACCGACCTGGTGCTGGAGAGCGCGTACTTCGAGCCGATGACGATCGCGCGCACGGCGCGCCGGCTGGGGCTTCGCAGCGAGGCCAGCTACCGTTTCGAGCGTGCGATCGATCGCGCGGGTCAGACCCGCGCGCTCGCGCGCGTCGCCGAGCTGATAGTCAAAAACGCCGGTGGCAAGGTTTCGGGATCGGCGGTTGACGCTGAGCCGCGGCCAACGCCCGAGCGCCAGGTGATGCTGGATTTAGGCGCGGTGGATTCAATCCTGGGCGTTGCGGTTCCCGGCGCGGAAGTTCGCGAGCGGCTGAGCGCGCTAGGCGCGGCGGTCAAATCGGCCGGCGCGCGGCGTCTTCAAGTGACGCCGCCCTCGTTTCGTCCCGACCTCAATGAGGCCGCTGACCTCGCAGAGGAAATCGCGCGCCTCAAAGGCCTGGCCGAGATTCCTGCTACGGTTCCTAAGCGTGCAGCCACGCCCGCGGCGCCCAACGATTATCGAAGCTTCATCGGCGCTGCGCGCGAGCTGATGGTCGGCGCGGGACTGACCGAGCTGAGGACGATCGCGTTTATCGCGCCGGATGACAATTCGCGCTACCCGGGAATCGGCAGCGAGGCGGTGCGTGTGACCAATCCGCTCTCCGCGGAGCTGAGCGAGCTACGGCTAAGCCTCGTTCCTGGACTGCTCGGCGCGCTGCGCTTCAATCTCAACCGCGAGGCAGGGGCGTTTCACGCGTTCGAGATCGGCAAGGTCTTTTCGATGCGTGACGGCGCGCCGGTCGAGCATGAGCGGCTGGCCGCAATCAGCTATGGCTACTACGCACTGGGCGCCGTCGGACAAAAAGCCGTTTCGGCGAGCTTCTGGACGCTCAAGGGCGTGCTGGAGCAATGGTTCACGGCACTGGGCGTGGCTCGGCGCGTCGGGTTCGAAGCGCCGGATGAAACGGAATATCGCTTTCTGCATCCAGGCCGCGTGGCACGGGTCACGTTTGACGGCCGGCCTATCGGATATCTGGGAGAGCTGCACCCGGCGGAGGCTCTAAGAGTCGAACTCGATAGCCCTTGCGTGCTTACTGAACTTGACTTGGTACATCTCATCGCTTATGGTTTCCTGCCGTCTCAAGAGATCACAGCTCCACCGAGATATCCTGCTATCCGGCGCGATCTCGCTTTGGTGGTGGATAGTGACATCACGGCGGCCCAAGTGATCGCGGCGATCCGCGAGAGCGCGCCGCCGCTGCTTGAGAGCGTGGAAGTGTTCGATGTGTACGAGGGAGGATCGATAGCGCCCGGCAAAAAGAGCATGGCGCTGGCGTGCCGTTACCGCGGGAAAGATCGCACACTCACGGATGAGGAGGTGAACCGCACCCACGGAGAATTGATCGACCGGGTGCGGCGGGGGCTGGGGGCGGAGTTGCGGCAGTAGATCCCGCTTCCGGGGAAGCGGTTTGGGGGACGATACTCCGCAGAATATGACCAAGGCCGATCTCGTGGATCTAATCTACGAGCGCATAGGTTCATCCAAAAAGGAGGCCTGCGAGATCGTAGAAGACGTCTTCAGAATAATCGAGGACAGCCTGCAACGCGGCGAGAAGGTCAAAATCTCGGGTTTCGGCAGCTTCACCGTCAATCACAAACGGGCCCGCCGGGGGCGCAATCCACAGACCGGGATCACTATCATCATCGATTCGCGCCGCGTGCTATCTTTCAAGCCGAGCCACGTGCTCAAGGGGCTGGTGGCTAACGGTGCGAAACGGTCGGCATAGGTTTCGCCGAATTATTTGGCGGACAAATTTCGCCGCAAAGATTTCCGCAATAGATTCCGGATGGCTTTCCGTATAACTTTCCGGATAACTTTCGCCCTATGAGTTCCGCCGCCCGCACCGCACGTCCTTCACCGCGCAAGACTCCGCGCCCGCAAGGCGCCGGGGCCGGCGGCGGTGCCGGCGAGCAGCTGTTGAAGATCGGCGAGGCGGCCAAGGCCCTCGGCGTTGAAGCCTACGTGCTGCGTTTTTGGGAAACCCAGTTCCCGTTCCTGCGGCCGCGCCACACCCACTCCAAGCATCGCTTCTACGCCGCGCAGGACCTCCAAACGCTGCGGCTCATCAAGCGCCTGCTCCACGAAGAACGCTTCACTATCGAGGGCGCGAAAAAATACATCCGTGAAGTCGGACTGGAGCGCGCGCTCAGCGCCAAGCCCGGCGCGGCGGCGGCGGCGCAGCTCGAAGCTCCCGGCGCGGCGCGGGCCGCGCCTGCGGCAGGCACGGCCGGTTCGGCAAGCGTGAGCGGCGCGGCTAACGATCGCACGCGCCGCGCGATGGCCGAGGTCCGGCGCGAGCTCGAATCGCTGCATAAACTGCTCGAGCATTAGGCGAGAGCCGGGCAAAAATCGGAACCGTCCGTTAATCTTTGGGCCGGACGAGGCGGGGTTCAGGCATCTCCAACGGCGCGCTCGGAATCGCGCGCCGGCGCGGCGGCCGCGCCCGACGTGCGCTCAATCAAGTCACGCACCGTGAAACTGCCGAGCGTCTCGCGCTCGGCCTGATGCAGCCGCCCGACCATCGCGGCCACCCGCGCGTCGGAGGGAACCGCGCCTGGTCCGCCGCCCCTGACACATTCAAGAATTTCCCCCAGCCCGATCGTCGAAGAATCGCGGGCGAGGAACAATCCGCTCTCGCCGCCGCCATCGCCGGCCGCCGTTTCGATCACGATTCCGCCGCGCTCGAGGCGCCGCAGCACCTCGACCAGCATCGGCTCGTCGATTAGAAGCTCGGCCGACAGCGTGGCCGGCGTGACCGCGCCGCGCCGCCCGGCCATCCGCTCTCCCAGGCGCAGTGCTACGGCCAGCGCGACGGCGCGCTGGCTCATCGCCCATCGATCCGCGACCAGCGGCTGGTTACGGCGCTCGAAGGCGGCCGTCACCTCGGCGCCGAACAGCACGATCACCCAGGTCATGTAGATCCAGGTGAGCAGCACCGGGATTGAGGCGAGCGCGCCGTAAATCGCGGCGTAGCGGTTGACTCCATATTGAAAATAGATGAACGCCCACTGCGCGACCTGGAGCAGGATCGAAGCCACCAGCGCGCCCACCGCGGCGGCCTCCAGGCGCACCCGGCGGTTGGGGAAAAATACGTACAGAAAAAGGAACCCGGCCCAGATTGCGAGGCTCGAGCTGATCCATCCGGCGCCCGCGATGTTCGGCAGGCGCTTGAGCAGAATTTGCCGCACGCCGAGCGCGCCGGCCAGCAGCACCGGCACGGCGAAAGTCAGACTCAGGTAGTCGGCGAACTTGCGCGCCATCGTGCGCCCGTACACCACGCGGAAAATGTTGTTCAGCGCCTGTTCAACCGTGCCCAAGGTGAGGACCACGGTGAAAAGCAGCGTGGCCGCGCCGACCGCGCCCAGGGTCTTGGCGTTGACGTTGGAAACGAAGGACATCAGGCGATCAGTGATCTCGGGCGAGTTGGCGGTGAGATAGCGCTCGAGCAGCGGTCGGATCACCCCGGCGCCGCCCAGGCCGTTAAGCGCAGAGAGCGCGACTGCGAGGATCGGCACGATCGAGAGCCCGGTCGTATAGGTCAGCGCCGAGGCCCACAGCAGATCGTTGTCGCGCTGAAAGCCTTCGACACAGCGCCCGAGCACGCCGGCGGTGCGGGTCTTGAGCGCGCGGCCCAACCGCGAGTTGCGCGATTGTGCGCGCTCGATGAATTCGGAGAGGAAATCCTGCGCCATGACGTTTGCCGTCCCAGCCGATCTTTTTTCAATATAAGCGGCTGATGAACTCTTCGACCTTCATCACATGCGCGGTGGAGACCGAAAGAATCACCAGAACGGCTTTGTGTATCTCGTCCGCCGACATCGCCCCTTGCCCAACGTCGGGATAGTCAAAGGTTGCGGTCGCGTCGGATAGAAATACCACTTTGTAGTCACGAAACAGCGCGTCTCTCGCGGTCGAGAGGCAACAGTTCTCGGTCGTCACCCCGGCGATGACAACGGTGTCGATTCCCCAGCCCCTCAGGATAATGTCCAGGTCGGTGCCATAGAAGGCGCTGTACCTGTGTTTCTTGACCACGATCTCTCCGGGCTTAGGCGCGATTTCATCGTAGATTTCGATGCCCTTGGTCCCATCCACAAGGCCTGCTCGGCTCGCGATGGGTGGCCACAGCTTGGCAAACAGGCCGGCGTCACAACCGTCTTTGCGATGCGCGTGTGTGGTGTAAATCACTTTTGCTCCCACCTGACGGCAAAAGTCGATTGCGCGCGTGAGCTTCGGAAGCATCGCTCGACCCGCCGGCGTCTCCATCGGAGCGCCTGGCGCCACGAAGTCGTTTTGCATATCCACGACGATCAATGCGCACTTCGCTGGATTAATGTCGCTTACCTGGTACGGCATGATTTGCTCCTTGGCATTGTAACAAGCGACTTGAAAGAAGGATTACACCCGAGGACGGCGAGAGATCTTCCGACTCCGGCAAGCCTTCGCTCAGGATGACCGAAAAAAAAGCCTCATCGAAGAAGGGGATTCGCGGGCGATCGGAAATAAAAACCCTCGGGGCGGACGGCGCATCGCACCGCCCGCCCCGTTATCCACACTCCCCGCTTCCACCACAAGTCCGGCCGCACTGAAGGCTGCGCGGCCGCTCGCCTCGGACGGGAGTCTTTTTTCCCCGCTTAGTCCGCCGCGGTCCGATTGTCGGCGAACAACTTGGCCGACGCCGCGGTTGGCTCGGCAGCCACGCTCGGCGCCGCCTCGGCCGCCGCGCGTCGCGCCGCCGCGGTCGGCGTGCCGAGCGGAATCAAGTTTAGTTCGTGCGCGCACTGTTCGACCGCCTGGTAGGCGAGCCGTCCCGATTCGACCGCCTGGCTCACCGCGCACATCGCGCTTGCCATGGTGAGCGCGGTCAGCACCGCCGCCATCACCGAGAGGCCCATCCCCGCGCACAGCACGGTCGCGCCCGCGGCGAGCGCGAGGCCCATCAGGGTAAGCCGGCTCAGCCTGACCCGCACGGCGACATGATTTTTCAGCCGCGCGCCCTCATGCTCCTCGTCGGCCGTCTTGAAGTGCAACCGCGTCCAGGGGTCAGGGCGAACCTCAAGGTCGAAATCGTTCCACCCGGGATCGTGCGTTACTGCGAGGCCGGCGCGCGAGAAGCGCCGCGCCACCCGCTCGAGCAGACTTTCGCGCGTGGTCCAAGCCTCGTTCCAATACGAAAGGTGGAGGCTGCGGCCGAGCCAACGCAGCGACGGGCGTTGGCGCGGCTGGACTTCATTGCCGAGGGTAACCGTACGCATCCTGGTCTTCCATCGAGTCCACGTTCGCACCATCGGCCCGCTCCAGGCAAGCCACGCGACGAACAGCCGCGAGCCCAGCGAAGCGTGACATTTCTCGAGCGGCGCTTGCCACGCGTAGTGCAGCGCCCACACTACGCCGAGCGCGAGCATCGCGAACGCGGGCAGCACGGTAAATCCGGCCATCCAGGCGAAGACCGCAGCGGCGGCGAAGACCAGGTTCCATTCCAGCGTCTGCGGCAGGAAGCTCAGGATCCCGGGCACTTCGTCGCGCACGGTCTGCGGAGCGCCGGCAGCGCGGGTCCATCCGATACGGCGGCGCAACGCGCCCGGCACCGTCGCTGCGAGGCCCGGTATCGTGCCGCGCCATTTGATCTGGCCCAAGCCGTTGAAGCGCTCGGGATATTTCAGGTAGAGCGCCGCCTCGGCGCGGCCATAACCGCGCTGCTGGCCGTAATAGGCCTTCACCGTGTTGCGGCGGAAATGCCAGACGAAGGCCGCCGGGCAATAGCCGAGCGTGAAACCCGCGTCCAGGATGCGCCAGCAGATGTCGACATCGTCGCCGGCCGAGGTGAACTGTGCGTCGAAGCCGCCCACCGCCACCAGCGCGGCCTTGGTGAAAACCATGTTGCATCCGGCCAGATGCTCGGCGCGATCGTCGGCGACCAGCACGTGACACGGCGCGCCCGGCGCGGCGGCGACACAGCCCTCGACCCGGCCTTCCTCGTGCGGCGCATAGTTGGGACCGCCGCAGCCGTCGAAGCCTCCATCGGCCATCGCCCGCACCATCAGGGTGAGCCAATCGGGGTCGACCACGCAGTCCGAGTCGGTGTAGGCGACGATCTCGCCGCGCGCCGCATATAGTCCGACGTTGCGCGCGACGCTCAGGCCCTTGTTGGGCTGGCGAATGAGCCGGAACTCGGGAAACTGCATCGCGATTTCAGCCGTGCGATCGCGCGAGCCGTCGTCGACGATTACGATTTCGTAGTTGAGGTACTTGAGCCGGCGGAGCGACTCCAGGCACGGCAGCATCGTGCGCTCGGCGTTGTAGGCGCAGATGACCACCGAGACCATCGGGGTGCGCGCCGGATGCGGTGGGCAGGTTCCGTTGAGTGAGACGAACGGGCTCGCTTCGTCAACTCGCATCGGGCGCATCCCGAGCAAATCCGCGGCCGGCGGGCGGGAAACCGGCGGCGCCACCACGCCGGCGGCGCCGACGCCGAAGGCGGTCGCCACCAGATCGTCCTGCGCGCCACCCTGGCCGGCCACGGCCTGGGGAAATTCGATCACCACCGGCCGCGCCATCGCGAGGTTATGCAGCGCGATCACGAACCGTGCGAGTTCCGCCGCAGTCAGGCCGCCGACCTCGGCGTAGAGAAAATCTTCGCCGCCAGAGGCGAGCGCGATCGTGGACGGGCGATGCTTCAACGCGACCAGCGCGCGGCCGTCGCGCAGATGGATCTCGCGGATCACCCGGTCAAGCGCGCGCTTGAGGCCCGCGACGCCGAGCATCCGGAGCAGGTCGGAAGCGATCGGACAATCGATGAGATATCCTATGAGCGAGGGATGGCTACGCCAGATATTGACTGTGCGGGCGATACGCGCGGCGGTTTCGCGCGCGCGGGCAGAATCGAGCAGATCCTCGGGCTTGACCGCGACCTCGACGAGCGCGTGGAGGCCCGTATAGGTGGCAAGGTCGAGGACGGACTCTGCCTGTTCCTCGCGCAGCACCAGGGCGGTGGTGTGGGTCTCCTGCAAACCCTGGAGGCGACGCCTGAGGACTAGCCGCTGGCTGAGGTCCAGCGCGGGCTGGACATCGGCAAGACGCATCGCTTTGAGAAAAAATTTCTGACCAGCGCGGGAGAAAAATTTCCCCTGCGCTAGGATAGCCGGCCGGGAGGGATCGTCTGGTTGCACGACCAGTGCCTACAGCCAAAGCTGTGCCATCAAAAACCCTCGCAACGTCGCGGCTTTTTGACAAACGCGGGTGGAAAAAGGTCAACGTATTGGGATGCTGGCTAACCCTTTTGCGACCGCGTCTATCGGGGAGTCAGCTCTTTTGCGGGCGGCACAACGGACGCTCCTCTCCTAGAAGGCGGATTTTTGGGGTGTTATAGATCGATCAGTCGGTATCAGCGTGGAACAACATTCAAACGGCGGCCGCGCGCCGCGCAGCACCGCACCTCGCAAGCGCGGACCCATTGCGGAGGAAAAGCGCAATGCCTCTCATAAAGGCAAGGCTGCTTTAGATAAGGGCAAGGCCGCGGCGCCGCACAAAAAAACCGCGTCGCATCGCGCTCCGCTCGACGCGCGGTTGCAGGCGACTCCTGAAGAGCTCGAGTCGATACGCGTCCAGCTCGATTCGATCGAGCAGGCGCTCTCCGCGCTCTTCGGCGCTGACTACCGCCGCGGCCCGGAAAGCCGGCGCTCACGCCGCACCGCCGCCGACATAATTGATCGCCACTTCGATCAGATCGTCGCCGACTGGACCGCCACGATTCGCGGGATGCTGGACGAACGCTCGCTGCGCAAGTACCCGCACATCCCGCAGGACTGCGCCAACGCGCTCATCCGGTTCATCGAAAACCTGCGCGACCGCGACAACCTCGGGACCTACGTCTATCTGCGTCGCCACTGCCAGGAAGGAATGCTGTCGCGGGTGCGGCCCTCGGAGTTCAACGTCCTGCACATCGCGCTCAAGCAACTGATTCTCAAACGGGTGCGCGCCGGGGTCAAAGGGCCGCGGATGGAGCGGGTGCGCGAGGCGGTGGTAGCCGCGATTGACGAGCGGCGGCTGATGGTTTCGCAGTTCTATATAGAATCGCGCGAGCATGCGTTGCGCGCCTCCGAGGAAAAATACCGCACCACCATCAACCACGCCTCCGACCCGATGTACGAAATCGAGCCGCGAACCTGGATCGTGCAGGGCGCCAACGACGCTGCGGAAGCGATGTATCAGCTCGTTCCGGACCACCAGGACAAGCCGCTGGTGGGCCGCCGGTTGACCGAGCTTGGACCGCCCGAGGATATTCCGCATATCCTGAGTCATGTGGAGAAGGTCGTACGCGAGGGCTCCGACCAGATTCGCGATTGGCCGGAGGCCGGACGTTACTTCGACGTCAACTCGGCGCTGATCTCGTTCGGTAAGGTGCAGTTCGTGCATATGATCTTGCATGACGTGACCCAACGGCGCGAGATGCTCGACGAACTGCTGCGCACCGAGCGCCTGGCCGCGGCCGGCACCTTCGCCGCCGGGGTGGCGCACGAGGTGAACAATCCGCTGGGATCGATTTCCTCGCTAGTACAGTCACTGCTGCCGGAGGAGACCGACCTCGCGCGGCGCACGTCGCTGCACACCATCCTCGCGCAGATCACGCGCATCTCGACCACGCTCAAGGATCTGGTCAATTTCGCCCGGCCCTCGGCGTCCCAGCGCAGCCGTTTCGATCTCAACGATCAGGTACGCGAGACGCTGCGCCTGGTGGCCTACAACAGTCGCTTCCAGGGCATCACCTTCGATCCGCAACTGGCCACCGACTTGAAGCTCGCGTTCGCCGACAGCAATGAGATCCAGCAGGTGTTGATCAATCTGATCTTTAACGCCGCCGACGCGAGCCAGCATCGCGGCGGCACCATCCGGATCGTGACCGAGAACCAGGCTGGCCGCGACAGCGCCGGCCACGTGAAGAAGGTCCTGATGCGCGTGGTCGATAGCGGCGTCGGAATTCCACCCGAGTATCTGAGCCGGGTCTTCGATCCGTTTTTCACCACCAAGCCGGCTGGCGCCGGCGTCGGACTAGGGCTGTCGCTCTGCCAGCGCATCATCCTGGCCAACTTCGGCACCATCCGCATCGATAGCGAGGTCGGCAAGGGCACCACGGTGACGATCTGTCTTCCCACCTATGAATGCGAGGCGGCCGCGGCCGGCGCACCGGCATCATGAACGAGACCGAGCCGCTCGCCCCTGAAAAGATCGCCCGCCACGAGCGGGATAAGCCGGCGCCGCAGCCCGGTCCTTACCACGTGTTGGTGGTCGAGGACGAGGACCTGATGCGCTCGATAATCGCGCAGCTCCTGCGCAGCGAGGGCTACACGGTCTTCGAGGCGCACGCGGCCGAGGTCGCACTGGGCATCTTCGAGCGCGAAAAAATCGACCTCGCGATAATCGACGTCAACCTGGGCGGCGGCGGCAGCGGTCTGGATCTGCTAAGCCGCGTGCGCGCGCTCGACTCCGAAGTGATGGGCATCATCGTGACCGCCTATCCCAGCGTCGAGTCGGCGGTCCACGCGCTGCATGAGGGCGCCTACGACTACATCACCAAGCCGTTCGCCAACGATCATCTTAAGGCCGTGGTGCGCAACGCGCTGGCGCAAAAAGCGCTGTTCCAGGAAAACCGTTTCCTGCGCCGCGAGCTGCGCGAGAAATACCGCTTCGAGAACATCATCGGCAAAAGCGACGCCATCGAGTCGGTCTTCCGCGTCATGGAGAAGGTCGCGCGTACCGACTCCAGCGTGCTGATCACCGGCGAGTCGGGCACCGGCAAGGAGCTGGTGGCGCGCGCGCTCCATTTCAATTCCGAGCGCGCGCATGCGCGCTTTCTGCCGATCAACTGCGGCGCGCTGCCGGAGAACCTGCTCGAGAGCGAACTCTTCGGCTACAAGCGCGGCGCGTTTACCGGCGCCGCGCAGGACAAGCTGGGTCTGCTCAAGGCGGCAGACAAGGGCACGATGCTGTTCGACGAGATCGGCGAGATGCCGCTCGCCTTGCAGGTCAAGCTGTTGCGCGCCTTCCAGGAGCGCGAGTGTTACCCGCTGGGCTCCAACGACCCGGTGAGCTTCGACGTGCGAGTGATTTGTGCGACCAACCGGAACCTCGAGCGCGAGGTCAAGGAGGGCCGCTTCCGCGAGGAGCTGCTCTATCGCATCAACGTCATCACGGTCGCACTGCCCGCGCTGCGCGAGCGCCGCGACGACATCCCGCTCCTCGCCAACCATTTCCTGCGCAAGTATGAAAAGCAGCTCGGACGGTCGACGATGCGGTTTTCCAAGGGCGCGATGCGCGTGATGGTTGGCTATGCGTGGCCGGGCAATGTGCGCGAGCTCGAAAACAGCGTCGAGCGCGCAGCCATCCTGGCCGAGACCGACGTCCTTCACGCTCACGACCTGCCCGCCAAGCTGACGGACAAGTCGGTCGCACCACCGGACCCGGGTAGCAGCTCAGGTGACGGCTCGGGAGTCACGTTGGAGGAACTCGAGCGCGAACACATCCGGCGCGTGCTGACGAACGTCCAAGGTGACAAAGTTCGCGCCGCCGAGGCCTTGGGTATCCACCTCTCGACCCTATATCGCAAGGTCCAGCGTTACCGGCTGGAGAACGTCGGCCTGACAGCAGACGCTGCGCAATCGGACGCGCCGCGCGTAGCGCCGCCGGTACGATAAGGGCGTTTTTTCGAGGCTTGCTCAACGCGCGAACCACTGGTAGCAATCGGCATCGTCACGCGATAGAGTTTTATCAGCACGGTCGAGATCCCGCCGTGCGGAGAATATACCATGGATATTTTCGCACCTTCTCATCTGTTGGTTCTGTTGGTGATCATCCTGATCATTTTCGGGCCGAGTAAGCTCGGCGACGTCGGTGGCGCGCTCGGCAAGGCAATCAAGGATTTCAAGCGGGCGATGAACGATCCCGAGACTCCGAACCCGCAAGCGCAGCACACCGCCGAATCCAAGCCCCCGGTCGAAGTTAATCCGATCAAGCCGTCCTGACCGGCTTCCGTTCCCGTTTACCGGGCGGTATTTGGTCGTTGCTCTCTTCTAGCGCTTGCAAAGAGCGCCCCGTCTCTCCTAAAGCATCTGCCATAGTTGCGCGCGTCTGAAATTTCGAGGCGCGTGCGGACGCGACAGCCGGACGTCCTGGATGTCCGGCGGAGACGCGTCGTCGGCCGATACGGGGGAGGAGTCTTGAAGGCAGCACGAGTCCTGCTCTGGATAGCGTTGGCCACGCTCGGCGCGGGCGGCCTTACCTACATCGCGCTCGCGCGCGGCGAGGATCGTCCGAGCGCACTATGGTTCGTGATCGCCGCGGTCTGTATCTACGCTGTCGGTTACCGCTTTTATTCGGGCTTCATCGCGCGCCGGGTGCTCGAACTCGACGATTCGCATCCCACGCCCGCCATGCGCCTCAATAACGGCCGCGACTACGTGCCGACGCCGCGATGGATCACCTTCGGCCATCACTTCGCCGCCATTGCCGGTCCCGGCCCGCTGGTCGGTCCGGTGCTGGCGGCGCAATTCGGCTACCTGCCCTCGACATTGTGGATCGTGATCGGCGCGGTGCTCGGCGGATGCGTACAGGACTTCATGATCCTGGGTTACTCGCTCAAGCGCGACGGCCGCTCGCTCGGCAAGATGGCGCGCGACGATATCGGCCCGGTCGGCGGACTGGTGTCGCTCGGCGGCGTGCTGCTCATCATGATCATCCTGATCGCGGTGCTCGGCCTGGTCGTGATCAACGCGATGAAGCAGAGCACGTGGGCGACTTCGACCGTCGCGGCGACCGTGCCGATCGCGATGCTGGTCGGGGTGTACATGACCTACCTGCGCCCGGGACGGATCGTCGAGGCCTCGGTGCTCGGGGTCACGCTAATCCTCGCGGCAGTGCTCGGCGGACGCTACGTCGAGGCGTTTAGCTGGGGCCACTACTTCGCGATGGACGCGCCGCATCTGGCAGCGTGGATCATCGCCTACGGCTTCATGGCCTCGGTGCTGCCGATCTGGCTGTTGCTCGCGCCGCGCGACTATCTCTCGGCCTTCATCAAGATCGGCACGATCGTCGCGCTGGCAGTCGGGATCGTCGCGATGCATCCGCCGACCCTGATGCCGGCGCTGACCCGCTTTACCGACGGCAGCGGGCCGGTCTTCGGCGGCAAGGTCTTCCCGTTTGCCTTCATCACGGTAGCCTGCGGCGCTATTTCGGGCTTCCATTCGCTCATCGCTTCTGGCACCACGCCCAAGATGCTCGAGCGCGAAGGCGACGCGCGGATGGTCGGTTACGGATGCATGCTGATGGAGTCGTTCGTCGCCGTGATGGCGATGATCGCCGCAATTATCATCAAGCCCGGCATCTACTTCGCGATCAACGCGCCGACTGGCGTGGTCGGCGCGGGAGTGGCGGCGTGCGAGAAGATTTCCGCGTGGGGCTTCGCCGTCACCGACCAGGAGATGCGCGCGCTGGCCGCGTCGATCGGCGAGCAGACGCTGTACGCGCGCACCGGCGGAGCGCCGTCGCTGGCGGTTGGGATGGCGCATATTTTCGCGCACTCGCTCGGCGGCGGCGCGGTGGTTGCGCTGTGGTACCACTTCGCGATCATGTTCGAGGCCCTGTTCATCCTGAGCACGCTGGACGCCGGCACGCGCGTGGCGCGGTTCATGTTCCAGGACCTGCTCGGCCAGTTGCATCCGTCGCTCGGCGACACCAGTTCGTACCGCAATATCGTGGCGACGTCGGCGCTGATCGTCGCGGCGTGGGGCTATTTTTTGTATTTCGGCACGATCGATCCCTTCGGGGGGATCAATTCGCTCTGGCCGCTCTTCGGAATCGCCAACCAGATGCTGGCGACGATCGCGCTATGCGTCGCGACCTCCGCGATGATCCGGCAGGGCAAGGGACGCTACGCCTGGGTCACGCTGACGCCGCTTTGCTGGCTGGTCGCGGTCACGATGACGGCCGGCGTCGAAAAGATTTTCAGCGCGGCGCCCAACGTCGGTTTTCTCGCCCACGCCGCGCAACTGGCGGCCGAGCAGGCGCTCCCCGAGACGACCGCGGCGCGCGCCGCGACGATTACGCGCCTGATTTGGAACGATCGACTCGATACCGCGATGACCGCGATCTTTATTGCGGTCGTTATTGTGATTCTGACCGATTCGGCGCGGATATGGCTGAAGCTCGCGCTGGCGCGGCGCGCCGGCGCGCCGACTGAATCCGTCGCCGCATGATGTAAATGGCCCCCTCTACTCGGCGGTTGCATGCTTGCTCCGATGGGAATTTAATTAGAGACTCAGCGGCTGGCCGTGAAGAGGCTGCCCGTCGATGATAGCTGGGTCCTGCGCAAGGGAAGACCGCGAACCCCGCCAGGTCCGGAAGGAAGCAACGGCACCGGTTGCCACCCTGTGCCGCAGGGGAGCCTAGCTATCACTCGACGGGCAGCATGCCGTTTTTCCGTAATCGTTGCGTAATCGCTGCCGAATCGCTGTGTGACCGATTATCGCTGATGGCCCTCGATCCGTCATCGCATCTGGTGCTGGCGCGCAAATGGCGCCCCGATCGCTTCGCCGAACTGGTCGGCCAGGAGCACGTCACTCGCACGCTCGGCCAGGCCCTGCAAAGCGGCCGGATCGCGCATGCCTTTCTCTTCACCGGCATCCGCGGCGTCGGCAAAACCACCGCTGCGCGTATCCTGGCCCGCTGCCTCAACTGCGAAAAAGGGCCGACCCCCGACCCGTGCGGCGAATGCGCGGCCTGTATCGAGATTCGCGAGGGTCGCGCGCTCGACGTGGTTGAAATCGACGGCGCCACCTACCGCAAAATCGACGACGCCCGCGCAATTATCGAAAACCTGAGCTACCGGCCCGCACGCGACCGCTTCAAGATCTACATCATCGACGAAGCCCATCAGCTTACCGACCAGGCCTTCAACGCGCTCTTGAAGACGCTCGAGGAGCCGCCCGCCCACGTCAAGTTCATCCTGGCGACCACCGAAGCGCAGAAGATGCCCGAGACGATCCTGTCGCGTCTGCAGCGCTACGACTTCCGGCGCATCCCGCTCAACATCACGCTCGCCCGCCTGAAGGAACTGGCGGCGCGCGAGGAGATTGAAGTCGAAGAGGCGGCGCTCCGCCTGCTCGCGCGTGAGGCCGGCGGCAGCATGCGCGACGCGGAACGGATGCTCGAAACCGCGATCGCCGCGCTCGGCCGCAAGATAACTGAAAGTGAGATTGCGGCCTCGCTGGGAGTCGCCGGGCGCGGAGCCGTGTTCAAGCTGGCCGAGGCGATTCTCAATCATGACGCGGCCGCGGCGCTCGGCGCCGTCCGCGAACAGCATCGCCGCGGCGCCAACCTGGAATCGCTCGGCCGCGACTTGCTCGAGACGGTGCGCAATCTGGCGGTCGCCAAGCTGCCCACCGGCGACGAACTGAATCCGCTCGCCGACCTGCCCGACCATGAGGCGGCCGAACTGCGCCGTATCGCCGAGCGCCCCAGCGCGCGCGACCTGATGCGCCTGTTCAAGTTGATGGCCGACGCCCAGGAGCAGATCGTCCGCTCGCCCTACCCGGACCTGCTGCTGGAGATGATCGTGGTTCGGATGGCGACGCTGGCGCCCGTGATGGACGCCGACGAGCTGATGCGCGCGCTGGGCGGAACGCGCGGTACACCGCCTGTCCCGCCCAGCGCCTCCTCCGGCGACTCGGGGTCGGGGACGCGCGCGGGAGCGCGCGCCCCCGACCCCGAGCCTGCACCGGCCGCCGGCACACGGCGGCTGCGCGTCGAGGGCGAGGTCAAGGCCGACGCGCCGCTGCGCGGCGCGTCGGCCTTGACCTCGCCGCCAGCGACTCCGGCTGCGATGGCCTCGACTCCGGCTGCGCAATCGCCGCGCGCTCCGTCGCGGCTTACGCCGCTCGGCGCCGGCGGGGCAGCGAGCGCGTCCGTCAACTCCGGCCCACCGGATTTGCACGACTTGCCCGAACTGCGCGAGCATATCCGGGCGCGCCGCGCTGCGCTCGCCGGTTTCATGGAACAGGGCGCGTCACTCGCGCTCGACGGCGATTTGCTGCGGGTCATCCCGCGCAACGACATCTACATCCGCTATCTCAACGACAACCGCGCCTCGATCGGCGAGCTGGCGAGCGAGTTGTATGGCCGCAAGCTGCGCGTCGAAGTGTCGCTCAACGGCGGGGCGGCTGTAGTCACCGGCAGCGCCGAAGCGCCGCCCATGGCCACAGCTGCGGTCGCGCCCTCCCCGTCGGCCGGCCAGCCAGCGGCGCCCATGTCGGTTCCCGCGCTCGCGGCGGCGGCGACGGATGCTCCGCTGCCGCAGGCGCGGAGCATCGCGACAGATCGCCAGGCGCTATACGCAGACCCCGTCGTGCGCCGCATCTTCGAGGAATTTCAGGGACGGCTGGTCGACGTCCGCGAACGGCCCGCCGCCGCCCCACCTGCGCCGCCGGCTGAAGGTCCGGCCGCGCCTGGCGCGTCAGCGAACAACGAACCGGAGGCGCCCGCGATGCGGCGCCCGTCACAGGAGTAACGCCGTGCCCGACGAATTCGATTTTTCCGCGATGCTGCGCCAGGCTCAGGTCCTGCAGGAAAAGTTCAAACAGTTGCAGATCGAGGCGGCCGAAAAAACCGTCGAGGCGCAATCCGGGGGCGGGATGGTGCGGGTGGTGGTGGACGGCGCGATGCGCGTGCGCAAGATCGACATCGACCCCTCGATCGCCGCCGCCAATGACAAGGCGATGATGGAAGACTTGATCGTGGTCGCGATCAACGACGGACTGCGCCGCGCGCAGGAGCTGGTAGCCGAGGAGATGGGCAAGCTGGGGCCGATGGCCGGCATGAATCTGCCGCCCGGAATCTTCGGCGGCCGCGGATAGCACGAGCCGCGCGCATCGGCGGGCATCGCAAACGATGGCCGAAAACAATCTCAAGCGCGCCGACGGCTTGCCGCCCGCGATGATGCGGCTGGTGCGCGAGCTTTCCCGGCTGCCCGGCGTGGGCGAGAAGACCGCCTCGCGCCTGGCCTTCAATCTGCTCAACCGACCCCGTGACGAGGTTATCGCGCTGGCCGAGGCGCTGCTCGAGATGAAGGAGCGCGTCGGGCTCTGTTCGCAATGCTTTGCGCTCGCCGACGCGCCGCGATGCCGTATCTGTGAGGACCCCGAGCGCGAACACGACGTGATTTGCGTGGTCGAGGGTCCGGCCGACCTGATGGCGATCGAGCGGGCGCGCAGTTTCGGGGGTCTCTACCACGTGCTGCACGGCGCGGTTGCGCCGCTCGACGGTATCGGCCCCGACGATCTCAAGATGAAGGAACTGCTGGTGCGCCTTGGGGGTGAAGTGCCAGTGCGCGAGGTCATAATCGCGACCAATGCGACCGTCGAGGGCGAGGCGACGGCGCTCTATCTCGCGCGGCTGCTGAAACCGCTGGGGGTCAAAACCACCCGGCTCGCGCGCGGTCTGCCGGCGGGCGGCGACTTGGAGTACAGCGACGCCGCCACGCTCTCAAGCGCGCTCAACAATCGCAGAGACTTTTAGCGCACGGGGATTTTTAGCGCAGAGACTTTCAGTAACGCGCCTTTCGGCTATGTCTCCCCCTGAGAGCTCTCCCGGACACGGTTTATAGCCAGGGCTGAGCGGCGGTTCGGCGGCTAAACTTGCAAGCCGCGCGGCGGGCGGGTTAGGCTAACTATTGTTACAGCTACCTGCGCGCGAGCGGATTTTGTTTATTCCGCCTGGCCGAAGCCGATCAGGTATTTTGCCCGGCGGTTCCACAAGACTAATTCTCCGAAAAAGGAAGGTACTCCGATCATGGCTTTTGAACTTCCCAAGCTGCCTTACGCGATGGACGCCCTGGCGCCTAACATCTCGGCCGAGACTCTGGAGTTTCATCACGGCAAGCATCACGCGACCTACGTCACCAATCTGAACAACCTGGTCAAGGGCGGCAAGCTCGAGAACGCGCCGCTCGAGCAGATCATCAAGGAGGCCGGCCACGGCGGCCTATTCAACAACGCGGCCCAGCATTTCAACCACAGCTTCTACTGGACCTCGATGAAGCCCAAGGGCGGCGGCGAGCCGGCCGGCAAAGTGGCGGACGGAATCAAGAAGGCCTTCGGCGACTTTGCCGCCTTCAAGAAAAAGTTCTCCGAGGCGGCGACCACCCATTTCGGCAGCGGCTGGGCATGGCTGGTGCAGAACGCTGACGGCGCGCTCGATGTCATCGCGACCCACGACGCCGACACGCCGGTCGCCCACAATATCAGGCCGATTCTGACGTGCGACGTGTGGGAGCACGCTTACTATATCGACTATCGCAACGCGCGCGCGAAGTACGTCGAGGCCTGGTGGAACCTGGTCAACTGGGACTTCGCCAACAGCAACCTGAAGTAGGCCGCGCCGTCCGCGCCCGCCGCGCCGCCCCGGCGCGCGAGCGCGGACGAACCTCAGCCGCGCCGACCCTGTCACGCGGACCAATCGTGATATGGCATCGTCGCGATATGGCATCGTCGCGACAAAGCGTTGCCGGCATGCATTGCGCGCGAAAGCGCTGCGCCGATGTGTGGTCTTTTACTTCGACGGCTAAGCGCGACGGCTAAACGGCGCTTAAACACCCCGCGGGAGGGTCTTAACGATGGAACTTCTAGAAGGCCGCGTCGCGATCATAACCGGCGGATCGGGCGCGCTGGGCCGCGCCGCGGTGGAGCACTTCCTGATCGCGGGCGCGCAAGTCGCCGTGCCCTACATCGTCGACGCCGAAGTTCCGCTGGTGGAGCAGCGCCTCGGCAACCGGTTTCCGTCCTCGCAGATCCTGATGCGCAAGTGCGACGTCGGGGTCGAGGAGCAAATCTCGAAGCTGGTCGAGGAAGTGCTGCACCGCTTTGGCAAGCTCGACATCCTGGTCAACCTGGTAGGCGGCTTCTGGGGCGGCAAACCGGTGGCCGAAACCACTTTGGCGGAGTGGCAATCGATGTTCGATCTGAATCTCAAGCCGACGTTTCTATGCTGCCGCGCGGCAGTGCCGGCGATGAAGCGCAACGGCTACGGGCGGATCGTGTCGGTCAGCTCGCGCAGCGGACTCACTGGCGCCGGTGATTATACGGCCTATGCGGTGGCCAAGGGCGCGATCCGGACCTTCACCGCGTCGCTCGCCGAGGAGGTCCTCGGCGACAACATCCTGGTCAACGCGATCGCCCCGAGCACCATCGACACCGAGGCGAACCGTAAGGCGATGCCCAAGGCGAAGCACGAGAACTGGGTCAAGCCCGACGACATCGCGCGGACCATCGCGTATCTTTGCTCGGAGGATTGCGGCGTGACTTCCGGCGCGGTGATTCCGGTGTACGGCCGAGCCTAAAGCCGGATTCCGAAAATCAGATTTGATACATCACCGCCGACTTGCGGCGATCGGCGAGCGATTGGAGCGTCGCGTTGCGCAGGATTCCCACCACGCTGTCGCGCACGTCGCGCCACACGTCGCGCATCGGACATCCTCCGTCGCGCGGGCAGAACGAATTAGCGCCGTCCTCCAAACATTCCACCGGCGTGTAGCCGCCCTCAATAATCTCCACCACGTCGGCCATCGTGATTCGCGCGGGAGAACGCGCCAGCATGTAGCCGCCGCTCGGCCCCTTCTGACTCAACACCAGGCCGCCGCGCTTGAGCTCTATTAGCAGACGCCGCAGGTAATTCTCCGGAACTCCCTGCACCGCCGCGATTTCCTCCACGCGCAGCGGCTGAGCGCTCGGATAGCGGTCCGCCAGCATCAGCAACGCCTTGAGCGAATAGTCGACTCCGACACCAAATTTCATTGCAACCTCTGAGAATTTCTTTAGCACAGGCGGCCTATTAAGGAATAGACGAGTCAGTTACTCATCTAATTAATTGACTTAAGTACTCTTTTAAGTCATATTTCGAATTAGCAAGACTCGCCAAGGCATTTTGCAACGCATCCGACCGCCGCTAAGCCATCGCGATAGGCCAAGGAGCGACCATGACCAAAGAGATTCGCCTCAACGCATTCGATATGAACTGCGTGGTGCATCAGTCGGCGGGCCTATGGACTCATCCGCGCGACCGCGCCGTCGATTACACCAGCCTGGAGTACTGGACCGACCTGGCACAAATCCTCGAGCGCGGGCGCTTCGACGGTCTGTTCATCGCTGACGTGCTCGGGGTCTACGACGTCTATGGCGGCAACGCCGACACGGCGCTTAGTCAGGGAATCCAGGTTCCGCTCAACGATCCTGTGCTGGTGATTCCGCCGATGGCACAGGTCACCAAGCATCTCGGATTCGGGGTGACCTGCACCCTCTCGTTCGAGCCGCCCTACCCGTTCGCGCGCCGCATGTCGACGCTGGATCATCTGACCCGCGGGCGGATCGGATGGAACATCGTGACCGGCTACCTCAACAGCGCGGCAAAGGGCGTCGGGATGAACGCGCAGAATGCGCACGACCATCGCTATGACATCGCCGACGAATACATGGAGGTCGTCTACAAGCTGTGGGAAGGGAGTTGGGAGGACGACGCGGTGGTGCGCGACCGGCAAAACTGCATCTTCGCACGGCCCGACAAGGTTCATAAAATTCACCATCACGGCGAGAACTATCGCCTCGATGCGATTCATCTGTGCGAGCCGTCGCCGCAACGCACCCCGGTGCTCTACCAGGCAGGCGCGTCGAATCGCGGATGCGAGTTCGCGGCGAGGCACGCCGAGTGCGTGTTCCTGCTGGGGCCGTCAAAGCAGGTGGTGGCACCGCGGGTCGCCGACATTCGGCAGCGCGCCGCACGGTACGGCCGCAATCCGGCGGAAATACTGATCTTCACGCTGATGACCGTGATCGTCGGACGCACCGAGGCCGAAGCGAAGGCCAAGTTCGAGGAATACCGCAGCCATATCAGCCACGCGGGCGCGCTGACGCTGTTCTCGGGATGGACCGGGATCGATTTTTCGCAGTACTCGCTCGACGATCCGATCCGCTATCTCAAGAACGACGCGATCAACTCGGCGGTCGAAGCCTTTACTCTCGCCGACCCTAACCGGGCCTGGACCGTGCGCGAGATCGCCGAATTCGTGGGCATCGGCGGGATGGGCCCCATCCTGGTCGGATCGCCCGAACAAATAGCCGACGAACTCGAGTCCTGGATCGAAACGACCGACATCGATGGCTTCAACCTGTGCTATGCGGTGACGCCGGAGAGCTTTGCGGACTTCGTCGACCTGGTGGTGCCGGAGTTGCAGCGGCGCGGAGTGTACAAGCGTGAGTATCGCGAGGGCACGCTGCGCGAAAAGCTATACGGGCCCGGACGCGCGCGCCTGCCGGAGAGCCATCCGGCGAACGCTTATCGCCATCACGTCGCGGGCGCCGCAGACGCGCCGGCGGCAGTCGGCATCGACGATCGCGGCGTCGGGCAAAGTCTCGGCCAAAACCAGGAGAGGTTATCGTGAGCGCATCGGAGTTGTTGTCTTTTCCTTCGACTGATGGCGACGCAAGGACGGCCGATGGCGAGGCGAATCCGATAGCGCCGCACAAGCTTGACGTTGCGGCCCACCTCATCCGCGACGACGCCGAGGCCATCCGCGTCGCGCACGGCCTCGCGGAAAACTTCGCGCGCGAAGCGTCGATTCGCGATCGCGAGCGCCGCCTGCCGCTGAAAGAGCTGGACGAGTTCTCCCAGAGCGGCCTTTGGGGAATCAACGTGCCGCGTGAGTACGGGGGAGCCGAAGTCTCGTACGTCACGATCGCCGAAGTCATAAAGATCGTCTCGGCCGCCGATCCGTCAATCGGCCAGATTCCGCAAAACCATCTGGCCGTGCTCGATATCATCCGGCTGAGCGCCGACGAAGATCAAAAGCGCTTCTTCTTTGGCGAGGCGCTGCGCGGCATCCGCCTGGGCAACGCGTTCGCGGAATCCGGCAGCAAGAACGCGGGCGACTTCCAGACCCGTATCGCCCGCGGCGCGGACGGCTTCCAGCTCAACGGGCGGAAGTTCTATTGTAGCGGCGCGCTGCTGGCGCATCTGGTGCCGGTCGCGGCGGTCGACGAGACCGGCAAGCTGTTCCTGGCAATAGTCGAGCGCGGCGC
Organism: uncultured delta proteobacterium; assembly: GCA_963734845.1. GTDB lineage: Bacteria > Desulfobacterota > Binatia > Binatales > Binataceae > JAKAVN01. The sequence continues at coordinate 46,101 of CAVTIS010000006.1, forward strand.
GCCCGGTCTGACGATCATCGACGACTGGTCGAGCTTCGGCCAGCGCACCACCGCGAGCGGCACCGTGCTGCTGGAGAATGTGGCAATTCCCGCGAGCCATGTCGTCGCGGCTCATCGCGCGTACGACCAGCCGACCGCGAACGGCCCCGTCTGCCAGATAATCCAGGCCGCCGTGGACGCCGGAATCGCGAAGGCCGCGATCGCCGATACGATTCATTTCGTGCGCAACTACACCCGCCCATGGATAGACAGCGGCCAGGATCACGGCTACGAGGACGTGCATGCGATTGCCCAGGTCGGCGACCTGCAAATCCGCCTGCATGCGGCAGAAGCGCTGCTCGAGCGCTCCGGACGCTTTGTCGACGCCGCAATCGCGCGGCCTGACGAGGATAGCGTCGCCGCCGCTTCGATCGCCGTGGCCGAGGCCAAGGCGCTGACCACCGAAATCGCGATCCTGGCGACTAATCGGCTGTTCGAACTGGCCGGAACGCGCTCGACGCTGGGAGTCCACAACCTGGACCGGCATTGGCGCAACGCCCGCACCCATACGCTGCACGATCCGGTGCGCTGGAAGTACCACGCGGTCGGCAACTACTACCTGAACAACGTCAAACCGCCGCGGCACGCGTGGATTTGACGGTGAGCACCGGAGCGCGCCGGGCGGCCGCGCCGGCGCCAAATGGGTGCGAGTCTAGGGCCGGGAAAAACTGTCGGCGAGATCGGCCAGTTCCGGGATCCGATAGCGTTCGCCGCTGTAGGCTTTGTACATCAGGAAGATCCACATGATAGCCAGTCCCAGGTTGATCAGTTCCTGAAGCCCGGCAAGCAGGCGGCCCAGCCCGAAAGGCAGCACCGCGATGAAGACGCCGAGCACGATATTGATTACGAACCAGGCGATCGAGAACGCGATCGATTGCCGCGCATGGAAGCGCACGAATTCGTCCTTGTCGTATGGTTCGAGGTAAAGAAAAATAATTCCCGTCACCAACCCCAACAGATAAGCGAGCGCCGCGACCACCTGGTTCTGCGGCGTGCCGCCGCCGCTCTGTGCATCCATCTCGCGCGACCTCCTGTCGGCTTCGCCCTGCGGCCGGTATTACCCGGCCCCTTTAGGGCCTCTCGATATCAGCGCCGCGCTTCCTGCGCAAGGCCGCCGCTTCTGCGAGCCTGCGTTTTCGAATCGATACGGCGCGTCTGATTCTTCGAATTACTTCTTGCGCTACTTCTTGGAATTGCCCTGAAGCTGATGGAGCGTGGCGTCGTTGGCGCGCGCGGTCGCCACCATGTCGAGCTGGGCGCGGATGCGGTTGGCGAGTTGGCGGCGAAAGACCGGCTTGGCAAGAAAATCGCTCACCCCCAGGCGCATCCCCTCGGCGCGCGCGTCGAGGTCGTCGCGCGCGGTAACCATGATGACCGGAATTTCGGCGGTCGACGGATCTTCCTTGAGCTTGCGGCAGACCTGGAAGCCGTCCATCTCGGGCATCATCAGGTCGAGCAAGATTACGTCAACCGGATTCTCACGCGCGAGCCGGATACACTCGGCGCCGGAGACAGCCTCGATCGCGACGAAGCCCTCGCGCTGCAGATGGCGCGCGAGGATCGATACGGTATCGGCATCGTCGTCGACCACCATGATCTGCGGCAGCTTGTCTGATTGCTCCACCATCGGATCATCGCCTCACGATTCATCGCTCCAGCCCGAGCCAGCCGGCGCAATCACGCCGCAGCGCCGCAGCTTGGCTGAAAAGGTCGTCCGCTTGAGCCCCAGCAGGCGCGCCGCGGCCTGCTTGTTGCCGCCGGTCTGCCGGAGGGCCTCATTGATCATGCGGCCCTCGAGCTCGCGCACCATCGCGTTAAGGTTGATGCCGGCCTCGGTCAGGGTCGCGGGCACGTGATCCTCCGCGGCGCGCGCGGTGGCCACGATGGCTGGGGGCAACAGGTCGGTGTCGATCACCTCGCCCTCGCACATGATCACCAGGCGCTCGATCATGTTCGCCAGTTCGCGCACGTTGCCCGGCCAGTCGTACGACCACAGGCTGACCATCGCCGCCTGCGAGACCGTCCAGTGGCGGCCATTGAGCCGGACGTGCAGGCGCGAGAGAAAATATTCGACCAGCAGCGGAATATCCGAACGGCGCTCGCGCAGCGGCGCGATCGCGATTGGCACCACTTGCAAGCGATAGAACAGGTCTTCGCGGAAGGTGCCCTTCTTGACCCCGGCGACAAGGTCGGAATTGCTTGCCGCGATCACGCGTGCGTCGACCTTGCTCGCGCGGTCCGAGCCTACCGGGCGCACGATTCCGTCCTCCAACACGCGCAGCAGCTTGGCCTGAAGCTGGAGCGGCATCTCGCCGATCTCATCGAGGAAGATGGTCCCGCCGTCAGCCGTGCTGAACAGTCCGTGGCGCGGCCCGGCGGCGCCGGTGAAAGCGCCGCGTTCGTGGCCGAACATTTCCGACTCCAGCAACTCGTGCGGGATCGCCGCGCAGTTGACCGGCACGAAGGCGCGCCCGCGCCTTGCCGACAAGCTATGGATCGTCCTGGCGACGACTTCCTTGCCGGTGCCGCTCTCGCCCGTAATCAGCACCGTCGCATCGGTGGCGGCCACGCGATCGACGAGCGCCCGAAGTTTGACTATCGTTATATGTTCGCCGACGAGGCCGCGTTCGGCGAAAGGCCGCGGACTGGCCTCCGTCTTGGTCTCGGGCGCGATCACTGTTTGCCGGTCCCCCAATGACATTGTCCCTGATGAAACAGTGAAATAGTCCCAAATTGTGCCATGCGGGACCGCAAGCAACAAGCGACATTGTTTGGCCACTACTACAGTTGGACTAGCCGCCACTGAGAAGTGGGGCGCGGTTCTGAGAACCAACACGACGCCCAGGATGCCGTAGCGCGCCACAGGCGAGGCGGCAAAGTTTTACTATCCGGCCACCTCGGCGCGGTAAATCGCGGCTTGGCCGGGCCCTTCGGCCACCGAAATTTCGATTGACATAATCCCCGCAAGCGCCTGCTGGGCGTTCAAGGCGTCACACAGTTCCTTCCAGATGAAGCGCGCCAGCTCCTCCGCCGAGCTGTGTCCGATCGGCAAAAGACAGGCATCGCTTGCGGGCAGCCGGAATTCGTCGGTTCCGTAACAAATCCGGAGTTGCCCATTGTCCAGATGTTCGATTTGTAGACAGTCGCTCTCGGCCGGCACCAGTGTGCGCTCGTCGAGCCGATCGACGATTTGCTTGGTGAGCCGCTTGATCAGGCCGAAGTCGAGCACGTAGCCGGTCGACAACAGCCTTCCTTCGACACGCACGCCGACCTGGTAGTTGTGTCCGTGGAGCGGCTCGCGGAAGCCGGGATAGGCGATGAAATGGGCGGCCGAGAATTTCAGGTTTTCCTTGGCCACATAGATCGAAAATCCGGAAGACACGCGCCTACTCCGCTCCGCGATTTTTAGCCGCCGCGCCCGCAAGCGCGGCGAGACATTCGTGAGCGACGCCGGTAAACTGCGCGCGATAGCGCACCGCATCGAGCGAGGAGGCCCGCATGAACCGCTCAAGCTCGCCTGGCGCGGCCAGCATGAAACGGCGCGTCAGTTCGCCGCCCCAGTCGGTTTCGAGATCGAGCTCCGCCATCAGATCGCCCACCGCGAGACCATGCATCCCGCCCAACACGCACTCGGCGAAATAGCCCGCCTGGCTCGCACGATCGAGCTCGATACTGCGCACCTCCATCGCCTCGCGCATCGAGAGCAGCCGGGCCATGCCATACTCGCTGCGTTTGGAGCGCACCGTCGGATCGCCGCTGCCCTCGTAGCCCGAGCCTATCGCGGCGATTGCGACGCGGCCGTCCGTCAGCGGCACGGGATGAAAGATGTAGCCGTGCGAGGTGTAGCCGAGAAGGCGGCGCAACTCGACGCGATAGGCGAGCAGGTCAAAGTCCGTGCGCCGCGCGAGGTCGAGCAAAAACTCTCCGAGGACTGCGCCCGCGGCGTCGGCGAGCGCGATTAGCTCAAGGAACGTCGCTGAGTCGTACTCTTCGCGCCGCGCGATCAGCGCTGCCCATTCGCGATCGAACACCAGGCCCACTGCGCCGATCCCGCCGGCGCCTGGGCCGATTTTGTCTGTGTCGTCGAATTCCGCTTGCGCCACGATCGGTTCGCCGCGCCGCATCGGCTCGAGGTCCATCGCGAGGTAATGACCGTGACTCGACGGCTTCGCAAAGCCGCGCCGCGCATTGCTCAGGCGTACCGCAAACGCGTCCCGCGCAATCAGCTTACTGCCGCCGCCGCGCCGTTCAGCAAGCAATCCGTACCCGCTCAGGAGCGATCCATAGCCGATCACCAGCAAAGTGTCGTTGTTCCGATTTCCCACTATTTCACTGGCTCAATCGTAGCGAAGACCCGAGACCGTTAAAACATAGGTTCAAACACACATCAGCACGCCACGCGCGGGAACCCCGGTGCTCTGGCTTATCGCGCGCAGGTAGAGCAGCAGTTGCACGCGATATTCGTCGAGCCGTCCTGCGATATCGGCGTCAGTCTTGAAATCAACCACCACCCATCGTTCGGCGCCGGCGACGCTCTCGGGGAAGGCGAGGTCCACAACCCCTTCTACTGTGAGGCTTTCGGCCGCGACGCCCTCTTCGATGCGCGCCACCAGGGCGCACTCGCGCCGAAGCTGGGCGCGAGCCCCCGCGGCGGCTTTCATCAACGGGCCGCTTAACGCTGAGGCCGTGGCCTCGCACGCGGCGGCAATCTCCAGATCGTCCGCCCCTAGCATCCGGGCAAAAAAGTGGGCCGCCTCGGCGATCGCCGCCGCGTTCGCATCGAGCGCGACGCGCGAAAGTATGGCGTGGACAAGCGTCCCGAAGCGCACGCCATGCGGACGCGCGGCGGCGCGCGCGACGCGTTCGACCGCGATCTGATCCGGATCGCCGAGCCACGCAGGGCGCTCGCCGCGCTCGACAATCCGCGCGGCAAGTTCGGTTGCGGTGACAACCCGATAAGTCTCCGCCGCCCCCGCCGCCAGCGTCGCGCCGTGGCGCGCCTTCCATCGCTCGTATTCGCGCGCACCTTGCGAGGCCGCCCGCTCGCCCTTGTCGGCCGTCAGCAACCGATGCTGCCGCAGGCCCATCGTCTCGCGCGCGTCGAGCTTGAGCCGCGCCGGATCCCACCACACAACTTGATAATCGCCAGCCTGGGCGCGATGGAGACCCGGTGCGACGACGCGCGACTTGGCCGGAGCCTTGGGCGGGCGCACGACGACGCTATCGTCGCCGAATACGGGACATCCGGGCGGCACGGGCTCGATCGGCGCGCGCCAATCCTTTTGCGCGGGATAGATCACGGGATTGAGGCGCGCGAGCCATCCCTCCTGGGGCGCGCTGCCGACCGCGGGTACGATTAGAAGGTCGCGCGCGCGCGTCGCGCCGACATAGAGCAGGCGCGTCGCCTCTTCGCGGTCGCGCCGCATCTCCTCCTCGGCGTGTTCCAGAAGTTCGCGCGGCGCATGGCCGGCGAGTCTCAGCGCGCAAAGACCACTTGCCGGATCGACCCATCGATGGGCGTCGCCGACGGTTTCATTGCAGGTCAGATCGGCGAGCAGCACGATCGGAAATTCCAGGCCCTTGGCGCGATGCACGGTCATGATGCGCACGCCTTCGGCGCCCTCCTCCACCACCGGCGCGTCGCCGCTCTCCTCGCGCTCGGCGCGCGCCTCCAACTCGTCAACGAAGCCGCGGAACGAGCGCACGGCGCGCCGCGCCTCGTAGCGCCGCGCGAGATCCATCAGGCGCATCACGTTGGCCAGCGCCTGCTCGCCGGTCGGCCAGATTGCAATCGCCGCGTGCGCGCGCACCGCGGCGAGCAGGCGCGCGATGGTCTCCGCGATCGGCCGGCGGTTGCGCCCGCGGCTCAGCTCGCGCAGCACGGCGAGCGCGTCGCCAATCTCCTTAAGCTCCGCGGGCAAATCCGCCAGCAGCTTGCGAAAGGGATGTAGCGAGCCGGCCGCCGCGCGAAAGCGCAGCAACGCGCCGTCGTCGAGCGCGAACAGCGGTCCGCGCAGCGTCGCAAAGACCGCAAGTTCGTCGTCGGGCCGTTCGATCGCGCCCAGGGCGTTGCGCAGCGCCTCGACTTCCTCGCGCTCATTGAACGATCCGCCCTTGACCAGTACGTGGGCGATATGGCGCGCCTCGAGCGCGCGCACGTAGGGCCGCGTGACGTCGCGGCCATAGCTGCTGAAGCGCCGAAAAAGCATGCAGATGTGGCGCGGCTCGATCGCGACACGTTCTTCGGGCCGGTCGCGCGTGGTCACGGTCCATCCGCTCTCCTCGACCAGCCATCGCACCAGCGCGCCCGCCGCATCGGGGGTCGATTCGTCGATCTGGCGCTTGGTGACGAAGCCGCGATCGCTGAAAGGCGCCGGCACGGGCAGCACGACCAGCGACGGCTGCGTGGCGCAGTCCGCGCGAAACGGCATCAGCGGCGAGTACGCGGGCTGAGTCGGCGACTCCGACGGCATCAGCGGCGCAAATGCGGCGTTGACGGCCGCTTGCAGTTCGGGAGTCGCACGAAAGCTGACCGTGAGATGCTCCAGCTCGGCGCCGCATTCGAGCAGGCGGCGCTTCACCTCCTGGTAGAGCGCGACGTCGGCGCGGCGGAAGCGATAAATCGATTGCTTAGGGTCGCCGACGATAAACAGCTTGCCGGGCAGCGGGCGCGCGCGATGCCAGTCGGATTCGGCGGGATCGTCGGCCGCGAGCAGCAGCAGGATCTCCGCCTGCAGCGGATCGGTGTCCTGGAATTCGTCGACGAAGATGTGGCTGATACGGTGCTGCAGTTCGGCCCGCATCGCGGCGCGGTCGCGCACCAGGTCGCGGGCGACCAGCAGCAGGTCCATGAAGTCGAGCACGCCGGCGCGCTTCTTGGCCTCTTCGTAATAGCCAACGATCGGCCATAACTCATCGCGCAAAAGCGGCGCCAGGTTGGCGCCGGCGGCGTCGCGAAACCGTGCAAGGCGGGCCTTAAGCGCGTCGCGCCGCGCCATCACTTGGGCGCGCGGCAAGGGCCCGAAATTCTCGCCCCATCCCTTCCATCGCCAACGCCCGTCGTAGCCGCGCAGCAGCGCCAGCAACGCCGCCTCGAGCGCATCGTAGTCGCGCCCACGCACACTCTCCAGGCGCGTCGCCTCGTCGATCGGATGGACAATTTCGCCCAACGCCTTGCCGAGCCAGTCTTCCTGATCGATTGGAGGATCGGCACGCGCGATGAGCGCGCCGAGCGCGCGGATGTCCTCGACCAGCGCGTCAATTTCGGGATCTCGGTCGAACGGTCGATGACTCCACGGCGTATGGAAGTCGCGCCACTGCAGAAGCTCCCACGCGGCGGCGCGGATGATCGGGCGCGGACCTTCGCGGTCGAATCCTTCGCGCCGGCGCAAAAGCCGCCGCAGTCCCTCGCCCGGCGCGCCAAGCGCCTGCTCGAACCATCGATCGAAAGCGCTCTCGAACAATTCGCCCGCTACGTCGTCGGCCGCGACCTCGAACATCGGATCGACTCGCGCTTCGACCGGGCGCTCGCGCAAAAGATCGGCGCAAAACGAATGGATCGTGCCGATTCGCGCCTCTTCGAGCTGGCCGAGCGCATCGGAGAGCCGCGCGCGCTCCGCCGAGCCGCGCGAAGGGTCGCTCCGCGCGTGCTCGATTTCGGCGCGCAGCCGCAGTTTGAGCTCTCCGGCGGCCTTCTCGGTGAAGGTCACGGCGACGATTCGGCCAAGCTCGGCGCGCCCGCCCGCCAGCGCCGCGACGATCCGGTTGACTAAAGCGGTGGTCTTGCCGGTGCCTGCGGCGGCCTCGACCAGGAGCGTGGTGTCGAGGTCGTTGCGGATGCGGTCGCGCACGCGCTGGTCGGCAATCTCGCGCGGCGCGCCGTTGGCGTTCGACGTTTTACTCGATCGAAGTGTTTCCGCTGCGCTCATCGAAAATTTTCCGCTCAGCTTAGCGCAACTTGCGCAATCGCTCGATCGCGGCCAGGCGCGCAGCCGGCTTCAGCGCGACCCGAGTTTCCTCATACGGCCCACAGACCATCCGGTAGTCGCACCATTTGCAGCCGCCCTCGGCGGGCGCGGCGGGCAAGAATCCGTCGCTGACCGCGCCGGCAACGGCGGCGGCGAATTCGCGGGCCGCGGCGCGCGCGGCGTCATCGAGCGGCACGACGCGTTCCTCGTAGCCGCCGCGCGACGAGCAATAATAAAGACGCCCCGATTCAACCGGCTCGCCAAGCAGGCGCTCGGCGGCGAGCGCATAGAGCACCGGCTGCAACACGCGGCCGCCGCCGATGATCACGTTCTTCGGCGCGTCGGCCTTGCCGCTCTTATGGTCGGTGACGCGGAGCCGTCCGCCCGGCCCGCGCTCGATAAGATCGATCGAGCCGCGCAGGATAAGGCCGGCCTCAAGCGGCACCGGCTCGGCGCGGCTCGCCGGGTCGGCCTGGCCGCGTCCCGCTAGTCCGAAGGCGAGTTCGAAGCGCTCGGGGGTCCATGGCACCGGGTCTTCGGCCGCACGGCGGAGCCATTCGCGGAGATCGGCGCGAATCGCGTCGATCGCGTCCTTCCACACGCGATCGATCGCCGGGGCAAGCCGCTCATGCCAATCTTCGGCGACCTTCTCCAAGGTCTCGTCCATGACGCGGAGCACCTCGTCCAGGGCCGCGCGCACGACCGGCAGCCGGCCATCGGCGCGCAGCCGCGTCAGCAACTCGAACTGGACCTCGTGCAGAAGCGCGCCGCGGGTGAGCGGGTCGACCACCTCGATCGCCTCGGCCTCTTCGCGCGGCTGGATTCGATGGACCGCGTAGAGCAGGAAGCGATACGGACAGGCCGCGAAATGCTGAAGCGCGGTGGCCGAATAGGAACGCGCGTCGGGACGATGCGCGCCCAGGGCGGCGCGCACCTCGGGCCCGGGATCGACCAATCCGTCCGCCGGCGTCCATCGCTTGAGCCATCGCCGAGCCCGCGCGCGCAGCGCTCGCGCGAGATGCTTGTTTTCGTCCAGCAGATAGTGGGCCGCGCCGGTAGTGGCCTCTTCATCCTGGCCCGCGAGGCGATTGAGCACGGCGAGATCGAACTCGGCATCATCAATTGCCTGCGCGGCCTCACGCGGCGCGGGCCATCCCAGGCGCGCCGCCTGCTCGCCCGCCGCGCGTTTATCGAGCTCGTCAAAGCCGGGCAGATGTCCTTCGGCGGCGCGCAGCACCTCCAGCGCGTAGAACGACGGGACCCGCGGCCGCCCCTGGTCGAGGTCGACGCGCGGAAAAGAAAACATCACGCGGCCGCGCGCCGCGCCCGCGGCCAGGCGCAAAGCGAGGCGCTCCGCAGCGACGCGGTTTTGCTGAAGCTCGAGGTTGCGGCCGAGACGCACGCGCGCCGCGTCGGGCAGGATTGGATCCTCGGTGAGCTTTTTGGGGAAAACGCGCTCGGTCAGGCCGGGAACGATCACGACGTCGAAATCGAGCCCGCGGAGATCCTGCGCCGGGGCGACCATCACCGCGCCGTAACGGCGCCGCGGCGCGGGCGCTTCCAGCCGTCCCAGCCGCCCGGCCAAAACCTGGCGCACTTCATCCAGACCGACCGGCCCCACCGGCGCCATCGGCTCGAGCTCGGCGAGCGCGGCGAGCACCGGCACCGAGTCGCGTACGGCGAGCGCCGTGAGCGCGCGCAGATGCGCAAGCCATTCACCCCACGCCGCCTGCGACGGCAGCGCGGCGAGCGCGGAAATTTGCGGCATCGCCACCGCGCCCAGGTGCTTGAGGTCGAGAATCTGGCGATCGGCGGCGGCGGCGCGAACGTCGTCCTTGAACTCGGAGCGCCGCTTTTCGAGTTCCTCGCCGAGCCCGCGCAGACGACGCTCCCAGCGCGCGCGACTGCCGATAACCGAAGCGTCGACCAGCAACCGCTCCCATCGCCAGGGCGCGCGCAAAACGCCTTCGACCACCGGCACCGGATCGGCGCCGTCAGCGATTTCGGCGGCCGCTGATGCGCCCGGGAGCGCGGCGGCCTCAAGCTCCACGGGCGGCGCGGCGCAGGCGGCTTCAAGGTCGGGGGCGACGAAGCGCGCCGGTCCGTCGCGGTCGGGATCCGGAACTTGGGCGAGCGAGAGGTACTCGGCATAGCGGCGTGCGGAAAGATGCTCGGCGGCGCACGCCAGCAGTGCCAGCAGCGCGCGGCCGCCGGGCTCGGGACGGCTGGCGCCGCGCGCGAAGCAGGCCGGAATCGCGGCGCGCGCGAGCGCCTCTTCGAGATACGGCACGTAACGACCCGGCGCGTGCAGCGCGACCGCGATACGGTCGAATGGGATGCCGCGGTCGGCCTCGGCAAGGATTCGGCGCGCGATCTCGACGCACTCCTGCATCTCACCCGGCGCCGAAACCACTTCGACCGTGTGGTCGAGCGGCCGTTCGGGAGGGGTCTCGCGGCTGAAGAGATAATCCTGAAGCCGCGCGATCGATTCCGCCGCGGCGCCGGCGCGTGGCGCGGGCGGCGGCGTGACGCCGAGCGCTGCGGTGAGCATCGTGAGCGTAACCGTGTCGCCCTCGGGCACGGTCGCGAGCATCGCGGGCGCGCGCGCGGCGAGCGCGGCGTACAATTCGCGCTCCAGGGTCGAGCCAACCGCGACGTCGAGCATCAGGATCGGCATTGTGGCGTGGCGCGGCGGCGGATCGGCCTTGACGATCGCAGCCGCCAGCGCGAGCATCGCCGCGCGGTCGATCAAATGCGCCCCGTGAAGCTCGGCCTCGAACTGGCGCAGCATCGCGGCAAGCGGGGCGCCGATTTCGTCGAGCGCCGCCAACTCATCCGCACCGATTCCCGCGAGACGGACCTCGCCCAGCGTGCGGGCGAGCGCGCCCGGAAATCCGGGACGGTCAGCCACCGGAGCGAAATAGCCCAGCGCGCCCTCGGCGGCGACCTTATAGATCGCGCGTGCGGCCACCGCTTCAGCGCCGAGTCCGGCGGCCGGCACCAGACCGTCGCGGAACAACCGCTCGGCGCAGAGCGCGCCGAGCAGCCGCACCGGAGTCATCCGATTGACACCGAAAAGCGCGCGTTGCGCGGTTAGCCCGCGCACCAAGTCGTCAGCGGCCGGCTGGCGCGCCGCCAGCACCATCACTTCGGCGGATGGCTCAAGTTCCTGGAGCCATCGCAAGGCCGCTTCGAGACGATCGGCGGCGCGCGGCGAACAAACGATTGCGTGGCGTGGAGGCATCGGATGGGGACGGCGGCACTCAGGCCGCGCCCAGCAATAATGGTCTGCCGCCGAGACGCGCCCCGCAAGCGCGAGACTGCAGCTTAATGAACAGCGCGCACGGCGCGGCGCTACTCTTTGCTGAGATAAACCGGATCGCCGACGCGGATCGTGCCGGGCGCGCCGATAGAAGCGAACACGCCTAGCGTGGCCTTGTGATGGCGCGCGGCGGTACGCAGGATCGCGAGATCGCGCGGCAGGTCCGACTGCGCATGCGTCGTCATCACGCAGCGCAGCGCCGGCTGCATCTCGACAATCCTGACCGTCGCGCCGACCTCGAGCGTACCGCCCAGCCATTCGTCCTCGACAAAGCCGTCAGCTTCGATAGCGCCGGTGTCGACAAAAATGTTGGGACGAAAGCGGCGCGGGTCGAGAATCGAATCGCCGCCGCACAGGCGCTTGAGATGCTCGAGCGAAGTGCTGGCCAGGACATGAATCGGCGCCGAGTCGAAGAACGCACCGCGCATCAGGGCGAACGAGTCGGGCAGCGTCTGGTTGGTAAAATTCGGCAGCAGCTGTTCGACCGGAACGTCAGCGAAAATCGTCTGCGGATCAATCTCGCCGCGCGAACGCTCGTCGGCCTTCGCGCGCTCCAGACTCACCGGGCGCCCCAGCACCTCCGAGAGCCGCGCCGAGGCGTCGGGATCGGCCGCGTGTATTCTGATTCCATCGGGAAAAGCGATCGTAACCGTTGCAAGGCTGTCGGCGCGGGGCGTCGAATCATAGCTTGCGCGGAAACCAAGCATCGTCGCAAATTTCTTCGCCGTCGCGATACGCCCGGAAGCCTCACGCACGGCCCATGCGCGATCGCCGAGCGTGCCGTCAGTGGTCAGCGCCAGTTCCGCAGGGCTCTCCCCGAGCATCGACTTGACCGGATAGCGAAAAAGGGCGCTCACTACTCCGATTTTGCGTCGCTCCATCCTCGTACTCTCCGTCGGCTCATCCAGGGCTGGGAGAAGCGCTCGGCTCCGCTGCGGGACTCGGCTCGGCGGAGGGCGGGGCTGCCGGGGTCTCGGTGGCGGCCGGAGTCACGGCGGCGGATGGCATCGGCGATGCGGTTTCGGCGGCGGTAGGAACTGCGGCCTCAGGCGTCGCACTCGCGGCGGGCACATAGACCGTAGGAATCGGCGTAGCCGGTCCGGTAGCTTCGGACTGCGGCGCGGGCGAAGACGATGCGGTGTTGTATAGAGCGGTGCCGATCCCGTAGTCGTAGACCAGCTTGCCACCGAGGTAGCCCTGGTACGAGATCGCAAGCGCGGCGAGAATGGCGAAGATCAGGTAGAGCCCGCGCATCCCGGCCATAAAACCGAACAGCTGGATCCCGAGACGCCACACTGCCAGCACCAGAAAAATCCACGGCAGCCAATCGCCCAGCCAGGCGTGTCGCTGAAGAGTGGCCAACCCGGGTCCGCCGGTGGCCTTGACCGCATCCCATACGCGATGGGCCTCCCATCCGCCGGTGAGCTGGGAGCCCCAGGCGGCGGCGGTGCCGGCGATCATCAACGCCAGCGCCGCGTAGCGCAGCCACCAACGCGTCGAGAACAAGCTGGCGAAGAGATCGGCGAGGACCGCGACGATTAGGAGCGCGACCGTGAAATGATCGACCGCCGGGTGGATATGCCATAGCTTGATGGTATCGAGAAGACCTTGCATCCGGATTTCCTTTGGTGAAACTTGCCGCGGCCGGGCCGCTAACGGAACGGTGGCACCTTAAGCCGCTCCGCCCGCGGCGACGCGCGATCCCGGTCTTTATTACAGAGCGGCGCACTGCGCGCAAACCGCAGTGAGCATCGCAGGGGCAAGCCGATGATGCAGGACTGCTAGCCGGCGACGACGCGATACCCGAGCCGGACCATCCAAACCAGCGCCGACGGCCACATAGTCATTGCAGTCAGCGCGAGAATTGAAAGCCACATCGGGGTGTTGCGTACGGCGGGAGCGATCGCAAGCGCCGGGCGGCGAACGACGGCGCCTTTACGGCCCGCGATGGGCCTCAGATGCGCTCGCGCCGGCGTGCGACCAGCCACGCTCCTTGCGCGCGAAATCGGCACTACGTTGCTTTTCATTCGCTCACCCGCGCCGCCGCGGCGGGCCCAGCAAGGAGCATTTACCAAACCGCGAGCAAATTCCACTCGGCGGCGCCGGCGCATCGAACGAGTATCCACCGCCCGCGCGGCCACCGGTTACTCAATCAGGCGGTGGCGTTGCGGCGGGTTTTGCGGCCGGTATTTCAAGAGGACTTGCCGAAGGACTCGCTGAAGGAGTTGCTGAAAGAGTTGCCGACGGACCGGGTGCCGGCTCCGCGCCGAGTGCCGGAGTAGCCGTTGCGGACGGCATTGCGGATGCTTCCGTGCTCGGCATTGGCGCCGCCGTCTCGGGTGCGACCGGTTCGGGCGTAGACTCCTCTGCCGGCGCGGCCGATTCCGCCGCGGTCGGGGTCGGCGCCGGAGCGGGAGCCAGAATCACCGTCGGGGCGACCTCAACAACGGGGCGCACGGCGACCGTGATGCGGCGCGAATCGAGCGGCGCCCACGCGTGAGCGCTCGCCATGTAGTGCAGCGCAGCTTGTGGCGTGAGCGACCGCCACGAAGGATGCCACGCGTCGCTGAGCTCGAATTCGTAGGTCGTGAATCCCTGCGCCTCGGACAGGTTCGCCGCCTCGACGCTGCTGACGATCGCGGTTGCGCCCTCGGAGGTGGCGGCCGGAGTCAGCGCGCGCAGGTACCATCGAAGCACCGGCGAATCGGCGGCGAAAAATGCCTTCGCCCCGTGCGCCGGCGCCTGGGCGGTGACTCGCGCGCACTCGACCCGTGTCTGCAGCGTGGTCGTGGGATCGGTCCAATACAGAAGCGCCGTGCGCGCCCACGGAGCCTCGCTGGCGTCGGGCGCATACCAGATGAAATTGTTCGCCACCTGTACGCTGAGCGCCAGCAGCGCCAGCACGGCGAGCGGATAGCGGATGATGCTCCAGGCGAAAGTGTGATGCAGCGACTCGATCAGGAGCGCGCCCAGCAGCGCCATCGGCACGATCATCTGGAGCACGAAGGCGGGAGACCGGGCGGGCGTCCAAAGATAGAAGGCGACCGCAAGCGCGCTCCAAACCAGCGCCCCAGTGGCCATGCGCGATCGGATACGCAACGTCAGCACGCCCAACGCGCCGATCGCGGCGAGCAGCACGATGAGAAATTCGTACAACGAAAGAATCGGTAGATAGAAATCCAGCCCGGCCAAGAAACCGCGATCGGCCGCCGGCTGGGGGCCCGGCAAGTTCGATCGGAACGCGGCCGTGATCGCGCCAAGCGGCGAGCGGGTGAAGAACCCGCTCTCGCATCCCATCCAGACCAGCGCCGCCACCAGTACTGTGATCAGAAACAGCGCCTTGCGCCGGGTCCACCAGACTTGCACCTGGAGCCGCACTCGCGTGCCTCCCATAGCCGCGAACAGGCCCACGATAGTGAGTGCCGTCAGCATGAACAGCGCCGTCATCAGCGCGGACCCGCCGCTGGCGAGGCCCAGGCCTATCGCCGCGCCCAAGCCGGCCGCAAGCAGCCGCCCCGGTTCGTCGGCCAGTTGCCCGAACAGCGCGAGCGCGAGCACGGCGAAGGCCATGGTGGGCACTACGCTGTCGGCGGTGCGCGAATAGTAGGCGACGCTCGGCGAAAGCATCAGCAGCGCCGCAAAGGCCATCGCGCCCGCGCGGCCGATCTGACGGCGCATCGCGAAGCCCGCGGCGATCAGCAGCAGGCCGCTCAAGGCGAAAATCAGCCGCGCACAGAAGTCGCCGGCGCCCAGGGCGGCGAAGACCGCCGCCTCCAGCAACTGAATCCACGACAGCTGCGCGCCGCCGGCGGGCGCTCCGCTGCGCAGCAGCGCCAGTTCGCCGAGCGCGTGGCCCGCCTCAGCGGAATCCAGTGGGCGCGCACCGAGCATCACGAGCCGGGTCGCGAACGCCAGCACGCCGACCTTGGCCCATCCGAGATGCTCGGCCGTGACAACGCATAGCGGCCGCTCCAGCCGCTCGGCCGAGTAATTGCGCGGCGCGCCGTCCTCTGCCGGAGTTTCCGGACCGCCATGCGCCCCGGGCTCAATACCGAGGCGCCACTCCTCCGTTTCCTTACCGCTGGCTGTCATCTGGTGAAACGGGTATTTGGCCCCGCTCCGATTGTCAACGCGCACACGCGCTATCGCGACACGATTATCAACTCGCGCTCATCGTAACATCGCGTTAATGCACATTGCGCTTGAGCATCCGCGCGAGCACGTTATGCTGTGAAGCTTGGCGGTCGGCGATGGAACGAGGGATCAACACGCGAAGAGTTATAGGCGGGGCATTCCCGATTTTGATCGTGGCCGCGCTGCTCGCGCTTTTCTTCGGCTTTCGCAACTACGTGCCGGCGCTGCACGGCCCCAAGCTGAGCGTCACGGCGCGCCATCTGCCGTACTACGCATTTTGCTCGTTCAACCGGATGCTGGTCGCGTACGTGCTCGCGCTGCTCTTTTCGATCTGTTACGGCATGATGGCGGCGCGCGGGCGGATATGGGAGCGCGTGATGATTCCGGCGATCGACATCGCGCAATCGGTGCCGGTGGTCGGATTCTTTCCCGCCGCGGTATATTTTTTCGTCGCGCTCGCGCACGGCAGCCGGCTGGGCGTCGAGATGGCGGCGGTGTTCCTGATCTTCACCAGCCAGGCGTGGAATCTCGCGCTCGGCGTGTTCGAATCCATCCGCACCATCCCCGACGATTCGCGCGAAGCGCTGGAGGCCTTCGGGGCCAACGGCTGGCTGCGCTTTCGCAAACTATCGCTCCCGGCATGCGTGCCCAAGCTGGTGTACAACTCGATCCTGTCGTGGGTCGCGGGATGGTACTTCCTCATCGCCTGCGAAATCATCACGGCCGGACCCTCGACTTACCGCTTGCCGGGCCTGGGCAGCTTCCTGATGGAGGCCGCCAACCGCGGGCGCAATGGCGAGATGATGCTAGGCCTACTCGCACTGCTCCTGATAATCATCGCTATGGACCTGGTGGTGTGGCAGCCGCTGTCGGTGTGGGCCGAAAAGTTTCGCTATGAGTTCACCTCGGGCGCCGAGGCCGAACGATCGCTCGGGATGTTGCATGCGATAGGCCTGCTGGGCCCCAGCGTTTATCGCGCGGTGCGCCTGGTCGTGCGTCCCCTGGTGGTGATGGTGCAGGGCCTGCTCGACGCCGCCCCGCCGCTCGGTGCGCGCACGCGCGAGCGCGCGGCCCGTGCCGCCAGGGTCGTCGGCTACGCGGCGCTCGCGGCCTTCGCCGGACTTTTCATCTACGCGTTACTTCGCGGACTGGACGCGCTATTGCGCACCCTGATGACGCCGTGGCCCGCGGCGGTCCGGCAGATTCCCGCGGCGACGCTGGCTTCGACCATTCGAATGATCGTCGCCTACGCGATTTCGCTTGGATGGACGCTGCCGTGCGCGCTGGCGGCGATCAACAGCCCGCGCTTCAAGCGCTGGCTCTCGCCGATCGCCGAGATCGTCGGCTCGATGCCGGCGACCGCGCTGTTCCCGGTGATCGTGGTGTTGGTGATCCAGGTGACCGGCGAAATGAACCTCGCGTCGATCCTGCTCATCCTAACCGGGATGCAGTGGTACCTGCTGTTCAATCTGCTGGCTGGAGCGAGCCAGATACCCGAAGAGCTCAAAGAGTTCGCGCGCGCGTACCGGCTCAGCCGATGGGAGACCTGGCGCAAGCTCGACGTGCCGGCGCTGGTGCCCTCGATCGTTACCGGGAGTATCACGGCGTGGGGCGGCGGATGGAATGCGTTGATCCTGTCCGAGTACTTCGTCTACCGCGGGCATACCTACAAAGTATTGGGCCTGGGTGCGCTGCTTGATGCGGCGACCTACGAAACCGGCAACAACCTGATGATCCTGCTTAGCCTGCTCTCGATGGTCGTGGTAGTGGTAAGCCTCAACCGGCTGGTTTGGCGCCGGCTCTATAACGTTGCGACTGAACGCTACCGATTCGATTGACCTTGCGAGCATCGACGATGCCTGACCCTGACCCAGCCGACCCATGGCCCTGCTCGAGCTTAAACAGGTTTCCAAAAGCTACCCGCATGCCAAGGGCAGCATCCGGGTGCTCAACGAGATATCGTTCAGCATCGAGCTCGGCGAGTTCGTCGCGATCGTCGGGCCGTCGGGATGCGGCAAGTCGACGCTCCTGCGAATCATCAACGGCATCGTGCCCGCCACTTCGGGCCAGGTGCTCTACAACGGCCACCAGGTCGACGGCATCAATCCCGAATGCGCGATGGTCTTTCAGTCCTTCGCCCTGCTGCCGTGGCTCAGCGTGAAGGCCAACATCGAATTGGGCCTGGAGTCGCGGCGCATCGCTCCCGCCGAGCGCGAGCGGCTGGCGACCCGTTATATCGATAAAGTGGGACTCGACGGTTTCGAGGAAGCCTACCCGCGCGAGCTTTCGGGCGGGATGCGCCAGCGCGTGGGGCTTGCGCGTGCGCTCGCGGTCGAACCGGCGGTGCTGCTGATGGACGAGCCATTCTCCGCGCTCGACGCCCTGACCGCAATCGGACTGCGCGAGGAATTGCTCGACCTGTGGCAGGCCCCGGATAGCCCGGTCAAAACTATCATCATGGTCACCCACATCATCGAGGAAGCGGTCGAACTCGCCGACCGCATCCTTGTGCTCTCGACCGGGCCGGGGCGGCTGGTCGGCGACATCAAGGTGGAACTCCAGCGGCCGCGCGATCGGCGCGGTGAATCCTTCAACCAGCTGACCGACAAAGTCTTCTCGCTGATCGAGGAGCGCGCCTGATGCCCCCACCGCCTCCGCCGCTGATTCATCCGGTTCCCGACGCGCAGCTCACCTGGGTTTTCGGCCTGCTCGAGATGCTCGAAGATCGCGGCGGACGCGAAGACGGCTACAAAATAGCGCGCGACTTGAGCTTCAAGTTCTCCGATCTGCTCAAGGTGATGAAAGCGGCGGAAATCCTGGGGCTGGTTTCCACTCCCGCCGGCGACGTGGTGCTGGAGCCGCTGGGGCGCGAGTTTCTCGCCGCCGACATGAACACCCGCAAGCGCATCATCCGCGAACAGCTTCAGAAACATTCGCTGTTCAGCTACTTCGTGCGGCTGCTGCGCGGCCAGGAAGATAATTCGCTCACCAAGGAAGTGGTGCTCGAACATCTCGCGATGCTCCTGCCGGATGAGCGGCCGGAGCGGATGTTCGCCACGCTGGTCGGGTGGGGCCGTTTCGCCGAGCTGTTCGGCTTTAACAAGGACGCTGACCGCTTCTACCTCGATGAGGAAGCGGACAAGCCCTGACGCTAAACGCTGAGAATCAATCCATAGGGAGAAACCAATATATGGCTACCGAAAACGAACGTGTGGTAAGCGAGTTTTGCAAAACCTGGGAGAGCCTCAATATCGACAAGGTGATGGAGTTCTTCACTGACGACGCGGTCTACCACAACATCCCGCTCGCGGCCGCCAAGGGCAAAGCCGAAATCCGCAAGACCATCGACGGCTTCATGCCCGGCACCACGAAGATCGAGTTCAAAATCGTTAACACCGCGTCAGTCGGCGCGACCGTGTTCAACGAGCGCGTCGATTCGTTCATCGTCAATGGCCATCCCGTGGCGGTGCCGGTGGCGGGCGTGTTCGAGATTAGCGGGGGCAAAATAAAAGCCTGGCGGGATTATTTCGATCTGGCTACTTACATGAACCAGCTCAAGAGTAAGTAGACGCTCATCGCGGCGCCGTCGAACGGGCGGCGCCGCCGTCGCCCTCCCATAAGAGGTTTTGTTCAAGGGAGACCGTATTCCCTAAGGGACAAGTCAGGCTCGGCGGAGACTGACCATACGTCGGGAAAAACTAAATTCTGATAGAAAAAAAGACTAGATTCCGCAAATCTTTCAACCGCCGCTTGTAATAGCTACGCCGCACTGAAATGCCGCACTCGAAAAAACGCGAATTTTAAAGGATTTTTTCTCCACCCTAGTGAGGCACGAAAGATGCTTTCTTCCGATACATCTTGCGCCCACATGGATGGGCGGGCTCGGCTCTCTCCCCCCTACCGAGCCCGTCCATTGGGCTTCCCCCAACGCCGTCTATTCAAAATTCTGATTCAATTTCTGAGTTGATGTCCGTTTACGGCTGCGCTATCGCCAGAAGGCCCGCGCCACCCAGGCGCATTACCGCCAAAGCGCTGTTTTCTTCTACGTTGAGCCGTTCATAGAACGCCCTGCCGAGCGCGTTGGGACGCCACAACTCCCAGTATACCGCGTCACAATCGAGGTCGAACGCACGGCTGGCGACCGTCGCCATCAAGGCACGCCCGGCTCCGCTCCGTCTCGCTGCGGTTTTCACATAGAGGTCTCCAAGCCAGAGCCGCCGCTTCCCCGTATGCGCTTCGAAGCCTCGGCAAATCAGCGCGAAGCCGACCGGCTGGCCGTCGATTTCGGCGATTAGGCATTCGAACCATCGATCGGGACCGAAGCCGTCGCGCACAAACCGTGCGGCGTCGAGGTCCGGCGTTGGATCTTCCAGTGCGGCCGCCAACTCCGCAGCCATCGCGACCACGGCTTCCGCGTCCGAGGGCATCGCGGTCCTGACGTACGGTGCTTTATTCGATTCGCTCATGGTTAACTCGTCTCCGCAAATTCTCGCTGCCACGCGACGGTGCCATGTTATAGCCTCTCGTTATAGCTTCTCGGCGGTCGAGACATTGACCGCGAGGAAATGCGTGCGGTTCCTGACCGCCACAATTTCGATCGCGATTCAGATGACCGTTTCGCAGTTTGCATCGGCACGCCGCCCCTTTTTGACGCGGCGCTTCGCAGGGTAAGCTCTATTTTCAGTTTCACCCATGGCCGCCACCGTCACCCATCATGCCGTCACCCACGCCATCATCGGCACCGCCGGCCATATCGATCATGGCAAGACGGCGCTGATCAGGGCACTCACCGGCCAGGACACCGACCGCCTCAAGGAAGAAAAGGAACGCGGGATTTCGATCGACCTGGGCTTTGCCTATTTCACCCTGCCCGACGGTACGCGCGCGGGCGTGGTTGACGTCCCCGGCCATGAGCGTTTCATCCGTAACATGCTGGCCGGCGCGCACGGAATCGACCTCGTGCTGTTCACCATCGCGGCCGACGACGGCGTGATGCCGCAGAGCGAGGAGCATCTGGACATTCTTCACCTGCTCGGCATCAGGTGCGGCATCTTTGTCATCACCAAGGCCGACCTTGCCGACGCGGCGCGCCTGGGTGAAGTGCGCGACGAGATCGAACTGCTCGCCGACGGCACGGCTCTGGCGGGCGCGCCGACCGTCGAGGTCTCCTCCATAACCGGCGCGGGCCTGGACGAACTGCGCGCGGCGATCGCGCGGCAGCTCGAGGGTTTCGAGGCGCGCCGAGCGACCGGGCTGTTCCGCCTGCCGCTCGACCGCGCGTTCACCATCAAGGGCCACGGCACCGTGGTAACGGGGACCGCGATGGGCTCCGAGGTGCGGGTCGGTCAGAAGCTGCGGGTGCTGCCCGCGGGCGGCGAAGTCCGGGTGCGTTCGATACAGGTTCATTCCGAGCCGGTCGAGCGCGCGGGGCTATGCCAGCGCGTCGCGCTCAACTTGAGCGGCGCCGAGCGGATGGAGCTCAAGCGCGGCGACGTGGTCGCAGACGACCGGCTCGAATTGACGACCACGCGCTTCGACGCGCGGATGGAAATTCGGCCTGCCGCCAGGCGTCCGCTCAAAAACAACGACCGCGCGCGCCTGTTCATCGGCACCGCGGAGACTATCGGCCGCGTTATCGTGCTGGAAGCGCCGGGAGAAATCGCACCGAAGAAGAGCGCGCTGGTGCAGCTCGTGCTGAACGAGCCGATGGTCGCGCTCGCCGGCGACCGCTTCGTCATCCGCGATGAGACCAGCCGGCGCACGCTCGGCGGCGGCGTCGTGCTGAATCCGATGGGGCGCCGCGTGCGGAGGCCCCTGGAGACGTACCTCAAGCATCTCGTTGCGCTGGAAGGCGTGCTCGCGCCCGCCACGGTCGAAGCGCTGCTCGATTTGCAGGAGAGCTTCGCCGTCACCGCGTCGCGCGTCGCGCAACTGCTCAACGCTCCCGCGCGCGAGGCCGACGACGCGCTCAAGGATCGCCGCTTCGTCAAGCTCTCGCTCGGCGACGAGGAGGGCTACACGACCGCGGGCAAATGGGAGGAGCTCAAACGCTTCGCGACGGCCGCGGTCGCGGCGCATCATCAGTCCGAGCCGCTCTCGCCGGGGCTCGAGATGGAGGCGCTGCGCGAGCGGCTGCCGTATGAAGTCAGTGCACGCGCGTTTCGTGCGCTGGTCGACCGGCTGGGGCGCGAATCGGACCTGGTGCGCGAGGAAAGCGTGCTCCGCTTCAAGTCTCATCGGGTCAAGCTCGGCGGCGATGAGGGCAAGCTTGGCGAAAGGCTAGCCGCGGCGCTCACCAGCGCCGAGTTTCATCCGCCCGATCTGAAACAGCTCGCCGAGGAGCTCAAGCTGCCGCTCTCGGAACTCGCGCGGATGCGCACGCTGCTCGGCGCGCTCGAGCGCGAGGGGCGGGTGGTGAAAATCGCGACCGACCTCTATTTCAGCCGCGCGGCGATGGAGGCCGCGCGCCAGCGCCTGCTCGACCATCTGAAGACCGCGCCCGAGATAACCGCGGCGACCTTTCGCGACCTGCTCGGCGCCTCGCGCAAGTTCGCGATCGCCTTGCTGGACTATTTCGATCACTCGGGCGTGACCACGCGGGTCGGCGACGCTCGCCGCTTGCGCGCGCGCCCGTAAGATGGCGCGACGGCCCGGCTTCGGCCAATAATGATCCGACGATGATCAAGGATGCCTGAACAACGGAACAATAACGCGACGCGCGGCGAGCTGATTCGGCTCACTGCGCGCTGCAAGGCGGCGGGTTGAGCCGGCAAGCTGGGTCCGGAGGACCTCGCAGCCGCGCTTAGCCGGTTCGACCCGGGAAGCCATCCCGACCTGCTCGTCGGTATCACCACCGGCGACGACGCCGGAGTGTATCGTCTGACCGACGAGATCGCGGTCGTCAACACGGTCGATTTTTTCACCCCGGTGGTCGACGACCCATTCACCTACGGCCAGATCTCAGCGGCCAACTCGCTCTCCGACATTTACGCAATGGGCGGTACGCCAAAGACCGCGCTCAATATCGTGTGCTGGCCGCAAACGGGACTGCCGGGCGAGATGCTCGGGGAAATCCTGCGCGGCGGCGCTGAAAAGGCGCGCGAGGCCGGAGTTGTGATCGTCGGCGGACACAGCGTGGCCGACGAGGAAGTGAAATATGGGATGGCGGTGACCGGCGTGGTCGATCCGCGGCGGATCGTGCGCAACGTCGGCGCGCGCGTCGGCGATGCGCTACTGCTCACCAAGCCGCTCGGCACGGGCGTCCTGATGACCGCGTTCAAGCGCGATCGCCTCGCCCCCGAGCACTACGAGGCGGCCGTGCGTTCGATGACCGCGCTCAACGCCGAGGCCGCGCGTGCGATGCTGCGTCACGAAGTCCATGCGGCGACCGATATCACCGGCTTCGGCTTGGCCGGCCATGCGAGCAAGCTGGCCGATGGCAGCGGCGTCACGCTGCGAATAGAAGAATCCGATCTCCCCCTGCTGCCCGGCTCGCTCGATTGCTGCCGCGAGGGGATGATTCCCGGCGGCGGGCGCCGCAATCGCGAGTTCTATGGCGCTCGGGTGAGAATTTCCGACGAAGTGGCGCCCGAGATGGCGGAGATCTTCTTCGATCCGCAGACCTCGGGCGGTCTGTTGATCGCGCTGCCTGAACCCCAGGCGCTGCCGTTGCTCGCCGAGTTGCAGGCCGCCGGCAACCTTGAAGCGGCGGTGGTCGGCCGGGTGGTCGAGCAAACCGGCTTCGCGATCGACCTGGTCTAAAGGCAAAGCTAAATGTACGACTACGATCTGTTCACGATCGGTGGTGGCTCGGGCGGCGTGCGGGCGAGCCGGATGGCAGCGCAATTCGGCGCCAGGGTCGCGCTGGCCGAGGAGCGCTACCTGGGCGGCACCTGCGTCAATGTCGGCTGTATCCCGAAGAAGCTTTTCGTTTACGCCTCCGAATTCAGCGAGGATTTTAAGGATTCCGCCGGCTTCGGCTGGACCGTGGGCGCGCGCAACTTCAACTGGCAGACGCTCATCGCCAACAAGGACCGCGAGATCGCGCGGCTAAACGGCGTCTACGAGAAGGTCCTGGTCGACAATGGAGTGCGCATCCTGCGCGCGCGGGCGACGATCGCCGACGCGCACACGGTCGTGGTCGGCAGCGAGCGCTTAACCGCACGTTACATCATGGTTGCGACCGGAGGATGGCCTTCCACGCCGTCGATCCCCGGCGGCGAGCTGGCGATCACCTCGAACGAGGCTTTTTTCCTGCCGCAGTTTCCCTCGCGCGTGATCCTGGTGGGTGGCGGCTATATCGGGGTCGAATTCGCGGGAATTTTCCACGGTCTCGGCGCGAAGGTCACATTGGTACATCGCGGCGAACTGTTTCTGCGCGGCTTCGACGACGACCTTCGGCGCATGCTGGCGACCGAGATGGACAAGCGGGAAATCGAGCTTCGTTTCAATAGCCAGGTCGAACGGATCGAAAAACTCCCGCGCGGAATTCGTGCCACCCTGATCGACGGCGCGGCGCTCGAAGCCGATCTGATCATGTTTGCAACCGGCAGGACCCCCAATACGCACGACCTCGGGCTGGAAAGGGCCGGGGTCAAGCTCGACTACGAGGGCGCGGTCGTTGTCGATT
Organism: uncultured delta proteobacterium; assembly: GCA_963734845.1. Lineage (GTDB taxonomy): Bacteria > Desulfobacterota > Binatia > Binatales > Binataceae > JAKAVN01. The sequence continues at coordinate 70,192 of CAVTIS010000006.1, forward strand.
CCTATTCGTGCTCGTCGGTGACGAATATCTACGCGGTCGGCGACTGCACCGATCGCATGCAGCTTACGCCGGTGGCGATCGCCGAGGGTCAGGCCGTGGCCGAGACCTTATTTCGCGGAAATCCCCAAACTCCCGATTATGAAAACGTGCCGACCGCGGTTTTCTGCCAGCCCCATATCGGCACCGTGGGCCTCACGGAGGCCGAGGCGCGCGCCCGCTATCGCGCGGTCGATGTCTACAAGTCGAGGTTTCGGCCGCTCAAACATACTCTCGGCGGCCGCGAAGAAAACAGTTTTATGAAGCTGGTCGTCGATCGCGAGACTGACCGGGTGCTCGGATGCCACATGTTGGGCGACGATGCTGGGGAGATCATCCAGGGACTCGCGATTGCACTGAAATGCCGCGCGACCAAGGCGCAATTCGACGCAACTATCGGAATCCATCCTACCGCGGCGGAAGAGTTCGTCACGATGCGGACTAAGTCACCGGAATAAATGACAAATTTCTATATGGACTCGCTGGCATAAGGGCTGCCATATTTGCTTGTGGGGACCTATGGCGGGTGGCGTGAGCCGCGAAAAGCGCGCTTCGCTCGCTCGCGAGATTTTAGGCGGCGATGATTGACGCGGGGACAGACTCCAGAGTGGCAGCGCGGATAGCCATGCGCGGGGACACGCGAAGCGCGCTCCGTCTTCCAGCGCCATTTATCGCATCGCCCACGGGAGGCAAAAATGGCTAACGCAGCGGCTACCCTATCGGTGATCACTCTTGACCGCTATTTGCGGATGACCAGGCCACGAGTAGATGCGAAACTGAGCACCGCGCTGGAGCACGTGGCGCTCGCCGTCAAGCGAATCTCCAACGAGCTTACGGTCGCGGCACTGCGGGGTGAGCTCGGATTGAGTGGCGAAACCAACGTGCAGGGTGAAAAGGTCGAAAAGCTCGACACTTGGTCGAACAACGTCTTTCTGGATTCGTTCGCCGGCGGTCATCCGATATGCACCCTGATTTCCGAAGAAATAGAAGAGCCGCAGCATACCAAGGCACAGCACCCGCACGATTCCTACGCGCTCCTGTTCGATCCGCTTGACGGCTCCTCCAACACCGGCGTCAACGGCTCGCTCGGGACGATCTTCGCGATGCGCCGGCGCAAGCACGGCCACAGCGACGATATCGCAGACGTGCTGGGCCCGGGCACCGAGCAGGTCGTGGCCGGCTACGCGCTCTATGGACCGGCGACGATGCTGGTCTGGACGGCGGGCGACGGCGTAAACGCCTTCGTGCTGGACCGCGAAATCGGCGAGTTCGTGCTGTGGCGCGAGAAGATCCAGATGCCGGCGCGCGGCAAAACCTACGCGGTTAACCAGGCCAACGCCGCGCGATGGTATCCGGGGACGCGCGCCTTGCTTGATCGCCTGACCGGGCCTAAGGACAAGGGCGGCGGTTACTCCCTGCGCTACTGCGGCGCGTTCGTCGGCGATTTCCATCGCTGCCTGCTGGCCGGTGGAATCTTTCTTTATCCGGGCGAAGTGAGCGCCGGCGGCCAGAGCAAGGGAAAGCTGCGCCTGATGTACGAGGTCGCGCCGCTCTCGATGCTGGCCGAGCAGGCCGGCGGCGCCGGATCGACCGGACGCGGACGCGTGCTTGATTTCGTCCCGAGCAGCATCCACGAGCGCATACCGGTCTACATCGGTAGCGCCGAGGAAGTCGCGCTGGCGGAGCAACTCAAGGTCGAAGGCGGTTAGCGATGGCGGTGCGGACCAAGGCTGCCGTTTTAGCGGGAGATATCGGGGGCACTAAAACCCTGCTGGGGCTCTACCGCGTTGAGGGTGGAGCGCCGACGCTGCTGCGCGAAAAGCATTACGCGACTCGCGATTTTAAAACTCTTGAAGAGGTTGCCGGCGATTTTCTAAGCGGCGCGTGGGCGATCGACGCAGCCTGCTTCGGCGTGCCGGGACCGATCATCGGCGGGGTCAGTCACGCCACTAACGTTCCGTGGACGATGGAAGAACGGGCGTTGGCGCGTGCGCTCGGCGTCCCCGGCGCTCGGCTGATCAATGACCTCGAGGCGACCGCCTACGGGATGCTTCAACTCCAGCAGAATGAAATCGCGGTGCTGCAGCCCGGCGACCCACCGACCGCGCGCGCGCCGATCGTGGTAATCGCCGCGGGCACGGGTCTGGGTGAGGCGGGACTGGTGCCGCTGGAAGACGGGCGCTGGCGCTCGGTCGCCTCCGAGGGCGGTCACTCGGATTTCGCACCGCGCGGACGCGAACAGATCGAACTGCTCGAATACTTAAGCGGCGAGTTCGATCACGTAAGCTTCGAGCGCGTGTTGTCGGGGCCAGGACTGGTCAACATCTACCATTTCCTCAAGGCGCGCGGGCCGGACGCCGAGCCGCAATGGCTCATTGACGAATTTGCCGGCGCCGCCGACGCCGCGGCGGTGATAAGCGAGACCGCGCTCAAGGGCCGCGACCCGCGATGCGTCGAGGCGCTCCGAATCTTCGTCGATATTTACGGCGCGGAGGCGGCCAACCTGACGCTGAAATACATGGCGCTCGGCGGCGTGTACCTGGGCGGCGGAATCGCTCCGAAAATTCTCGCGACGCTAAGTGCGGGCGGATTCGTGCGCGCCTTTCTCGCCAAGGGCCGACTCGATAGAGTGATGGCAAGGATTCCGGTGCGGGTCTCGCTGAACCCGGCCACGGCGCTGGCGGGCGCCGCCCGTTGCGCGATGGAGATGCTGTGACCGTTCGCGCGCGCGATACCGGCTGACAAATTAATCGAATTGTGAATCGGAGGCGGTTATGACCAAGCGTGCCAGAGAAATTCTCGATTTCTATCGCTCTGAGAACGCGGGCGTGCTGAGCAATCTTGCGCGGATGATCAATCACGGACGGCTGGCCGGCACCGGGTCGTTCGTCATCCTGCCCGTGGACCAGGGCTTCGAGCACGGCCCGGCGCGCAGCTTCGCGCCCAATCCAGCGGGTTACGATCCGCGCTACCACTTCTCGCTCGCCTGCGACGCCGGATGTAACGCCTACGCGGCGCCGCTCGGCTTTCTGGAGGCAGGCGCGGCCGAGTTCGCCGGCGAAATCCCGCTCATCCTGAAGCTCAACAATCATGACCTGCTGCACGACTCGCCCGACCCCGAGCCCGCCGTCACCGGCAGTGTGCGTGACGCGCTGCGCCTGGGATGCGCCGCGGTCGGCTACACCATCTACCCGGGATCGTCCTGGTGTGTGCAAATGTACGAGCAGTTGCGCGAGATCGCCGAGGAAGCCAAGGCGCACGGCCTGGCGGTAGTGGTGTGGTCGTATCCGCGCGGCTCGGGCATCAGCAAGGAAGGCGAGACGGCCATCGATGTTGTGGCATACGCGGCGCAGATCGCGGCTCAACTCGGCGCCAATATTATCAAGGTCAAGTTGCCGAGTGCACATCTGGAGCAGCCCGAAGCCAAGAAGGCCTACGAGACCAACCGCATCCCGCTCGACACGCAGAGCGCGCGAGTCGCCAACGTCGTGCAGAGCTGTTTCGACGGGCGGCGAATCGTGATTTTCTCGGGCGGTCCGAAAGTGACCGATGAAAAGCTGCTCGACGAAGTGCGTGCGATTAAGGCGGGCGGCGGTTTCGGCTCGATTATCGGGCGCAACTCGTTTCAGCGCCCCCGCGCCGAAGCGATCAAGCTGCTCAACACGATCATGGACATTTACGCGGGGGCGTCTGCGCGCTGATCGCAGCCGCCCACGCCGCAGCGCCCGGCGATCGTTAGCGCCCGGGCAAAGGCTTCTTCAACGATGCAGCGCGACGGTGACAGCCGGGCGACCCTCGGAATTCTGGTCGGCGGGGGGCCTGCTCCCGGAATCAACGGGGTAATTTCTTCAGCCGCAATCGAGGCAATCAATTGCGGCCTGCGCGTGGTCGGCCTGCGCGACGGCTATCGATGGCTGGTCGAAGGCGACACCTCGCACGTAGTCGAGCTCAAGCTCGACGAGGTGAGCCAGGTCCATTCCACCGGCGGTTCGATCCTGCGCACCTCGCGCACCAACCCGGCACGCGACGAAGCGAGCCTGACGCGCGCAATCAGCGCGCTCGAGCGGCTCGGAATCCGCTACCTGGTCTGTATCGGCGGCGACGACACGACCTACGGCGCCTTCAGGATCGCCGAACGCACCCGCGGTAAAATCGGCGTCGTAACGGTGCCGAAAACCATCGACAACGACCTCCCGCTGCCCGAGAACGCGCCGACCTTCGGCTTCGAAACCGCGCGCGCCGTCGGCACCACGATCGTCGAGTCGCTGATGGTCGACGCGCGCACCACCGGCAGGTGGTACCTGGCGATCTCGATGGGCCGGAAGTCCGGCTCGCTCGCGCTCAGCATGTGCAAGTCCTCCGGCGCCACACTGGCCGTGATTCTCGAAGAGTTCCACGACGAGCGCTTCGACCTTTCGCTGGTCGTCGACACCGTCGTCGGCGCCATCATCAAGCGCCGCGCCGAAGGCTATGACGACGGCGTGGCCGTCGTCGCCGAGGGGATCGCCGAGCGCATGGACCCCAACACCCTGCCGACCGGACCGCGCTCGGAAGCCGACGCCTACGGCCACGTGCATATCGCCGACATCCCGCTCGGCTACCTGCTGCGCGACCGCGTGCGCGCGTCGCTCAAGCAGCTCGGGATCGGCGCGACCGTGGTCACCAAGGACATCGGCTACGAGTTGCGTTGCGCGAAACCGTTGCCGTTCGATGCGGAGTACACGCGCACGCTCGGCTATGGCGCGGTGCGCTATCTGCTGAGCGGGGGATCGGGCGCGCTTATCGCGATCGCTGGCGGCCGGGTGACGCCGGTCAATTTCGCGGACCTGGTCGATCCGGCCACCGGCCGGGTAAGGGTTCGCCTGGTCGACGTCAACACCGAGTCTTACGAGGTCGCGCGCTCGTACATGACCAGGCTCGAGCCGCCGGACTTCGAAGAGCCGGCGCTGTCGCGCTTGGCCGCGTGCGCGAACCTCACGGCCGAGGCCTTCAAGGCCCGCTTCATGCCGACGGTGCAGGCCACGACCTCCTTGCGCCGCATGGCGCTGAGCCCTTCGTGATATTAGCCTGAGTTCACGCCAATCGCCGGATTGCAGTTTTTCGATTTTCTCCGAAGCGCCGCCGCGCTTTGAGGAAACCTGTGAGCTGCGCTAAGGAACACACCAGCCACTCAATCTCGGAGGCTCCCGATGAAATACGAGGAATATCAGCATCTGCTATTCGAGCGCCGCGACGACGGAATCCTGCTCGTCACGATCAACCGGCCCGACGTTCTCAATGCCACCAACAATCGGCTCCACTGGGAGTTGAGCCGGGTGTGGAAGGATATCGACGAGGACGCCGAGACCCGCGTGGTGGTCATCACCGGCAAGGGACGCGCGTTCTCGGCCGGCGGCGACCTCGAGATGATCGAGCGGATGGCGGGCAGCGCCGCCAACATCGGGCAGGCGTGGCGCGAGGCCGGCGACATCGTCTACAACATGATCAACCTCGACAAACCGATCATCTCGGCAATCAATGGCGTCGCCGTGGGCGCCGGCCTCGCGGTCGCGTTCATGGCGGACATCTCGATCGCGTCCGAGAACATGCGCATCACCGACGGCCATATCCGCCTCGGCGTTGGAGCCGGCGACCATGCGGTGATCATCTGGCCGCTGCTGTGCGGGATGGCCAAGGCCAAATACTACCTGCTCACCGCCGATTTCATCGACGGCAAGGAAGCCGAGCGCGTCGGCCTGGTCAGTCTCTGCGTACCGGCCGAGCAATTGATGGACAAGGCGATGGAGGTTGCGCAAAAACTCGCCCGCGGACCGCAGCAGGCGCTGCGCTTCACCAAGCGCTCGCTCAACAACTGGCTGCGGATGTTCGGGCCGGCCTTCGACGCGTCGCTGGCACTCGAGATGATGGGATTTTTCAGCGACGACCTGCACGAGGGCGTGGCGGCGCTCAAGGAACGCCGCGCGCCGTCGTTCCCAAGCACGCGCAACAAATGAAGGCCTGCGTTTATCGCGCGCCCGGCGCGCCGCTGGAGATCGCCGAGGTTCCCGATCCCATCGCAGGCCCCGGCGAACTCGTCGTGCGGGTGAAAGCCGCCGGCATCTGCGGCTCCGATCTGCATGCCGCAGGGCGCAATTTCCGCCTACCCCCGGGCACTATCCTGGGCCACGAATTCTCGGGCGTGATCGAGACGCTCGGCGACGGCGTCGAGGGCTTCGAGCGCGGCGACCCGGTGGTGGCGATGTCTTACATCGGGTGCGGTGCATGCGAGGACTGCCGCGCGGGCGAGGCGCAGCGCTGCCGGAAGGTCAAGCTGGTCGGCTTTGGCGAAGTGCCGGGCGCCTACGCCGAGCTGATAAAGACCAGGCCGGCGAGCGTGTTCAAGATGCCGCCAGAGATGAGCTTTCGGGAGGCCGCCACGGTCGAGCCCCTGGTGGTCGGACTGCATGGGCTGCATCGCGCCGGCTTTCAGGCCGGCGAGAGCTGCGTGGTGATGGGCGCCGGGCCGATCGGGATCGCCACGATGCTGTGGTCGCGTTTTGCCGGCGCGCGCGCAGTCGTCGTCTCCGAACTGAGCGCAGTGCGCCGCCGCCTAGCGGTCAGGATGGGCGCCGACGCGGCCGTCGATCCGCGAATGCACAATCCGGCCGGCAAGGTGGAGTCGCTTACGGGCGCGGGGCCACAAGTGATCTTCGAGTGTATCGGCGCGCCGGGCGCGATGGCCGAGGCGATCGCGTATGGGCAGCGCGCGGGCCGCGTGGTGATAATTGGCGTGTGCACTGAAGACGACGGCTTCGCGCCGATCACCGCGATGAGCAAGGAGTTGGACCTGCGTTTTTCGCTCGGCATGGAACGGGCCGAGGTCGAGATGGCGATCGCGGCACTCGCGGCGGGCCGCGTCGCCACCGGGCCGATGATCACCCATACGATGGGGATCGACGATCTGCCCAAGGCCTTCGCGGCGCTCGCGCTCCCGACCGATCAGAGCAAGGTGATGGTCGAGTTTTAGCGCCAGTTGGCTCTTTTAGGATTTCGACATTTCTGAGATACTGTGCCGGACTTTGAACTGCACTGTAACCTGCGGAGGAACATCATGAAGAAGAAACTGGCTCTGCTTGCTTCGTTTGCAGTTGCATGCGCTCTTACTCTTCAATTCGGCCTCACCAACGTTTACGCGGCCAATAAGATCGATTGCGCCCAGGTGATGACCGAGCTCCAGGCCGGCAAAAAAGTTGCCGAGGTCGCCAAGGACATGAAGATTTCCAAAAGCAGCGTCTACCGCTGCCGCAAAGCCTCCGGGATGAAGCACGGAGGAATGGAAACCCCGATGGCGAGCCCTGCGGCGATGGGCAGCCCTGCGGCGATGGGCAGCCCGGCGGCGCACTGAGCTAACGGATGTTGACGCGGGGCACGCTGCGAGCCTAATGGCTCACGGCGTGCCCCGGTTTGCACGGCACTTGTTGCGCGAATCGCTGGCCGCTAAATTTTGATTCATGGCCAAGTGCGAACTTTGCGAACTGCGTGAGTACACGCAGCAATATGCTCGCTTCGTCCATCCCGTCGCATTCGCCATTCTCGATTGCGATTCGTGCGACACGCCGATGGCGGTACTCGGAGAGCATCGCGCCGCGGCGACCGAGGCCGAACGCGCCCTGATGGTCGACGCGCTCTCCGCGGTGGCACGCGCGAAGTTCGGTGATGATAAGTTCGTCATCGACGGCGTGATGCGCCAGATCCCTGACCATTGCCATATTCACGCCCGCCCGCGTTTCTGGCGCGGTTAGGCAGTCGTTTTCGCACACGATAGATTTGTTCTACTAGTCTCTCGAACCATCCGACCGAAAATTCCTCGCTTCCGCTTGGTATGAGGCGCGCGATTGTGGTATATGCGCGCCGGTATACACACACGGGGAGGGCCCTACGGGCCGGGATAGCAGGAGGAACGGTTACGGCATGGAGGTCTCGGGGGAGATGTCTAACGGTGTAGTCAAGTGGTTTAGTTCCAAGAAAGGCTACGGCTTTATCACCATGGAAGATGGACAGGAGGTATTCGTCCACTACAGTTCTATAGACGGCAATGGCTTTCGCTCACTGGAGCAGGGCGAGGAAGTCCAATTCGAGGTCGCCCAGGGGCCCAAAGGACTTCAGGCCGCCAAGGTATTGCGCCGCTAGCGAACGCACACAAACTTTCTTAGCGACCTTGGGGCGGGCCCTCTTCGGGCCCACCCAGGGTTGCAGGCCGCAAACCGGACCGCGCACCGGATCACGCGCGCAGCAGATCGTCATTCGACGGCCTCTGCAGGTGCCGGTCGCGCGCTAATCGACCGCGGCGGTTCGCCCATCCGTCCCGAACGCATAGGATACGGGGACGTGATGGGACTTGAAGCTCGCGGCGCCGTGCTTGCGCAAAGCTATCCGGAAGGCTCGGCTGAAGCTGACCGCTTCACGCGATGGCTATCGCGCTACTCCGAGCGCCGCATAGTCGGCACGCTCGCGGTCGCGACGGGCTTGATCCGCCTTTACCTGGTTCTCACCAGCTACTGCATCGCGGCCGACGGCGTCGCCTATATCGCGATGGCGCGGGAGTTCCATGCTGGGCGCGCCCACGACGCGCTCGCCTGGGTCTTCTCCCCGCTCTACCCATTGCTCATTTCCATAATCTACCGCGCGATTCCGGACTGGGAGCTCGCGGGTGAGCTGCTGTCGATGGTACTCGGCACGGTTGGCGTCGTGTTTCTCTACTACCTGATGCGCGAGGTCTATGGACGACGCGGCGTGGCGGCCGGCGCAGCGGCGCTCGCCGCGATCCATCCGATGCTCGCGGGCTATTCGGCCTCGGTGCGCACCGAGGCAGGCTACATAGCGCTGGTGACCGCGGCGCTGCTGTTCGTCGTGCGCGGGGCCGAACGCAGGCGTCTCGCGAGCGTCGCCGGCGCCGCAGTGCTCTGCGGACTCGCGTACCTCTATCGCACCGAGGGCATCGGCGTTCCCGCCCTTTGCGCCGTCTTTCTGGCCTGCGGCGCCTTTTTATGGCGGCGATGGACGCCTGGATGGGGGTTCTGCGCGGCTGCCGTCCTCATCGCAATATTTTTGCTGGTCGCCGCGCCATATTTGCTCTGGATGCGCGCCTACACGGGCCATTGGACGGTCGGCCGCGAACTCGGCGTGGTTACGATGGAGGCGACCGGCTCGACGATGGGTCATCTCGAACAATGGCGCTCGATGGGCTATCGGGCGGCGACCTCCTGGCTAACCGCTGTCGAGCTCGACCCGGCGGCCTATCTGAAAAAAGTCATGCGCGACTTTTTCGGCTCGTGTTATTCGTTCGCCCAGGCGCTCGGTCTGCTGCTCTGCGCGGGACTGCTCGTGGGATTGTGGGCCGATCGCAGGTCGATTGTGGCGCGATGGGCCGAGGCGATGCTCGCCGCGCTGGTCGTGATGTACTTCGTCGGCTTCGTGCTGACCGACACCGGACCGCGCCTGATGCTTCACGTGGTGCCGTTTACGCTCGGATGGGTCGTGATGGGACTGGTCGAGGCGGCCGGATGGCTCGATACGCGCCTCTCGTCCACCCACTCGCCGCTCGGACGGATGCTGTCGGGGCCGGCGGTCGCAGCGATTATCCTTATCGCTTTACTGCCGCGCACGCTGTTCCCGCTCGGCTACGACCAGCGCGGGATGCGTTACGCCGGACAGGAGATTGCGCGGCGAAGCGGCGCACGGGCGGCCGTGGCGGGGCCCGACACGCGGGTGGCATTCTATGCCGATGCGGGCTTTATCCGGCTGCCGGCCACCCCCGCAGCGGGCGAGGACCTTTGCGGGTGGCTTGCGGCGCATCCTTTCGCCGGTTATCTCATGATGGATGACCGCAGTGAGCGGCGATGGGGCGGAGCCGGGGGGAGTCCATGCCTGAATCTGATCAAGCGCTATCCGCGCGTCGGAACCACCTTCTACGACCTGTTCGCAGTGCGCGGCGCCGATGCGTCCGAGCCCAGATGAGCGGTCGGCGCCAGCGGCTGCGCCTGCGTGCGGGGCGGCGATGAAGCAGGCTTTCGAGGCGACGCGTCTGGAACCCGCCGCGGCCGCCGGCCGTATCACCGCCTCGATGGCTGCGGTAGAGGCGCCAATCGAACTCACCATAATCGTGCCGATGTTCAACGAGGCACCGGTCCTCGACCGCCTCTTCGAACGGCTCGGCAAGGTGATGGAACGCCTGGGGCTCAGCTACGAAATCGTGGTGGTCAACGACGGCAGCACCGACGAAACCCTCGCCGGCCTGCTCGAGCATCGCGCCCGCAACCCCGCGTTGAAGGTGCTGAGTCTTTCGCGGACCTTCGGCAAGGATATCGCGCTTAGCGCCGGCCTCGATTATGCGCGCGGGCGCGCGGTCGTCCCGCTCGATGCGGACCTGCAGGATCCGCCAGAGCTGATCGAGCAAATGGTTGCGCTGTGGCGCGAGGGCTACGACGTGGTCTACGCGACCCGCAAGCTGCGGCCCGGCGACACCTGGCTCAAGCGCACCACGGCGCATTTTTTCTACCGTGTGTTCGAGGCGATCGCCGACGTGCCGATTCCGCGCGACACCGGCGATTTTCGCCTCCTCGACCGCCGCGTAGTCGACGTGATGATCCGCCTGCCGGAGCGCACCCGCTTCATGAAGGGACTGTTCGCTTGGGTCGGCTTCAAGCAGACCGCTATCTACTACCAGCGCGAGGAGCGCCAGGCGGGCGGCACCAAGTGGAATTACTGGCGCCTGTGGAACTTCGCGGTCGACGGGATCACCTCGTTCAGCTCATTTCCGCTCAAAGTCTGGAGCTACTTTGGCTTCACGATTTCGGCTTTGGCATTTCTCTACGCGGTAGTGCTCGCGATCAGGAAGGTGCTCCACGACGTCGACGTTCCGGGGTACACCTCATTGATGGTGGTGCTGCTGTTCCTCGGCGGAATCCAGCTCATCACGCTGGGCATCCTGGGCGAGTACATGGGGCGCGTCTATAACGAAGTCAAAGGCCGCCCGCTGTACGTGGTGCGCGAGCTTCACGGCTTCGACGGCGATTGAACCTGCCAGCGGCGGAACGACAGTTTCGAGCACCCGCGGTTCTACATAACTCTGCGGAACAGGCCCGGATAGGTCACGACCAGGCCGTGGCCGTCGACTTCGATGTCGCGAGTGAAGTCGCTATCCAACGACTCATAGCGATAGCGCCGGTTGGGCTCGAGACAAGTATAGCGTTGCCGATCAGTCGTGACGGTGAGCTCGGGCAATTGAATATAGACGGCTAGGATATCCTCTGACTGGCCGGTTTTCAGACGCAACCTTCGAACAGGCAGCGTGTTAGTGAACGGGGTGATCGAGATATCGATATCAATAGCGCCTGCCAGCCGTGGCATCGGAGACGCCGATCCGTCGATCCAGTTCCCGGCGCCATCGCTGGCGAGTTCGATCACGTGGCCATAACCGATTCGAGCAATCTCGGCTTTTCTGACGCACCATGACTTGTCGCAGAGGATTCGGTACCGCGCCGCCAAGTCCTCGCCCTCGGTCGTGGCGAGAATGACGGCCTCCGCGATAATCCCGTCGGGATCTTCTCGCAAGACCAGGTGCTCGAGTCCTGTGCCGGACCAGTCCTGCCATCGGACTGTTATTTTGTTGCTCATATCGCAGGTCTTTGTGACCAGCCAGCTCCTCACGCAACGGGGCTATTTCCCATGCAGCATCGATTCGACTTTGGGCAGTGCCGGCTCGATCTCCTGCTGGTCCGTCAGCGCGCCAAGGAACGGATCCTCGCCCAGGCGTGCCATCCGCGGCGGCATCGTCTTGACATTGAACCTGCGCGGGTCGAGATCGCTTTTCAGCTCGTTCCATTTAAGCGGCGCCGAGACCGGTGCCCCGGGCTGCGGACGCACCGCGAATGGCGCCGCGATCGTTTTGCCCTGTCCGAGTTGCAAATAGTCGATATATACCTTGCCCTTGCGTGCGGCCGGAGTGCGCAGCACCGTCGCTATCTCGGGTATTCGCGCGACCACCACTCGCGCCACCGCCTCGGAAAACATCCGCGCCTGTTCGTAGGTATAGCCCGATCTCAGTCCCACCACGACGTGAATCCCCGCCTGTCCCGAGGTTTTCACGTAGGGGCGCATCCCGGCACTTCGCAGCACCGCGGCGGTCTCCCGCGCAACGAGCACGGCCTGCGGTGTGGTCGATCCTTTGGGATCGATATCGAACAATAGCCAGTCGGGACTGCTGAGATTCGGCGCGCGCGATGACCAGATGTGGATCGGAATGGCGCCCATGTTGGCGATATATTTCAACGCCTGGGCGCTCTCCAGGATAAAGTAGGAAATCTCGCGTTCGGAATCCTCGGAATAGATCTTCACGCGGCGAATCCAAGGCGGTGCGAAGCCCGGCGCGTCCTTCTGGAAAAAACTCTTGCCCTCGATTCCGTCCGGATACCGCGTCAGCATCACCGGGCGATCTTTCAGGTAGGGCAGCATCCATGGCGCGATAGTCTCGTAGTACTCAATCAGGTCGCCCTTCGTGTAGCCCTCGGCAGGCCAGAAAACCTTGTCCGCGTGTGTGATTTCAACGTGACCGAGAGGCTCCGCAGCGTTGTTGGCGAGTTGCACGGGCCTGGCAACCTCCGGTGAGCTGCGCCCCGTGGCCTGGTCGAAGAAGAGGTCAGTCTCTTCAGGCTCCTCGGGGGGCTCGGGCATCGATGCGTCCGGACCTTGGTATGCACACTCAGCCGGGTCAGCATTGTCAATGAGGCCGAGGAAGCTCGGATTGCGTAGCACGCCGCCCTCGGTCCATTCCGTGAAGCGCACTTCGCACACCAACTCGGGTCTGCAAAAATACGCGGCGGGCGGAATCGCGGGTTCGCCCGCGCGGCGAGGCCGAAATGGCGACGCCTCAATCGCCCGTGCGCGTAGCTGCGCGGCAATCGTGCGCAGCCGCTCGCCGTCGAAGCCGGTGCCCACGCGGCCCACGAAGCGCAGCACGCCCGGAGCCTCGTATTGCCCTGCCAGTAGCGCGCCGAAATGCGTGCGCGAGCCGGCCGGTTTGGTCCATCCGCCGATCGCGAACCGCTCGGTGTGCGGGCACTTTATCTTCAGCCATCCGCCGCCGCGGCCAGCCTGATAGGGCGCGTGCACACGCTTGGCGATCACGCCCTCCAACCCAAGTTCCGCCACTGCGTCATAAAACTGACGCCCATTGCCGGTGTGGTAGTCCGAATAACGCAGCAAACCTTCGTCCCGGATCATCCGGCGCAGCAATTCCTTGCGCGTCTCGAGAGCGAAGCCGCGGACATCGAACCGATCGAAGGCCAGCAGGTCGAAAACGTAGTACGGCGCCGGATGGGCCAGCGCCATCTCCGCGATCCGGCCGCGGTCGTGGGCCTGGATGCGCCGCTGCAAGGCCTGAAAGCTCGGCCTGCCGTCCGGGCCGAAGGCGATAATCTCGCCGTCGAGCACGAAGCGCACGAACGGCAGCTTGCCGAGCGCGAGCACGACTTCGGGATAGTTGGTTGTGGCCTCGAGGCCGCTGCGTCCGAAAATCCGCACCGCACCGCCGTCACGGATCGCAAGCGCGCGCACGCCATCGTATTTGATCTCGTACAGCCACTCAGCGCCCTCGGCCGGCTCCTTCACCAGCCGCGCGAGCGCGAAAGGAAATTGCGCGGGCGCAAGCGGCTCCTTTAGTTCGGGCGCGCGCAGTTTTTGGAGTTCGGCGATTATGCCCGAAGCCAAGCCCGACGCACCGGGCAGCTCCTGCAAGGTCAGGCCGGACAGCACCGAACGCGGGCGGCTTTCCGCAATATCGATGTCAGCCGAGGCAAAGCCGTCATGCCGTTTGATCAGAAGCCACTGCTGCTTTTCGTTCCGGCTCACGCGCGCGTTCGAATTGCGCCCGCTCGTTCGCACCATCGCGTACCCGCCCCTGAGCTTCAGACCGAACATCTCGATATCGAGCTTACCGGCGCGCACGGCGCCTGCCACATCGTCCGGCGGATCGGTCACGCGATAGACGCCACGGTCCCACACGATCACCTCGCCGGCGCCATAGTTGCCCTCGGGAATGATTCCTTCGAAGTCGCCGTACTCGATCGGATGGTCCTCGACCATCACGGCGAGCCGCTTGTCGACGGGATTTAGCGACGGTCCTTTCGGCACCGCCCAGGAGCGCAGCACGCCTTCCATTTCGAGGCGGAAGTCGTAATGCAGCCTGGTGGCCGCATGCTTTTGCACGACGAACATCCCGCCGCTTCGGCTGCCGAATCGGGGCGCTTCGCCGAATGGCTCGGGCGTGCGTTCGGCACTGCGTTTGCGCCGGTATTCTTCGAGCGCCACTATTTTCGCCCCGTCTTCGCCGGTGCGGTTTTTCGCAACAAACCGTATGGCCTCCGCAGCGATCCTACCGCTAAGCTGGAATTATCCCGGGAGGTTCTTCAAATGGCATCACGTCCCGTCGGCAACGGCAATATCTCGTTCGGCCTGGTTTCGATTCCTGTGCGCCTGTTCCCGGCGACGCGGTCCAAGTCGGTGAGCTTCAACCTGCTGCACGCCAAGGACCAAAGCCGCATCCAGCAGAAAATCTTCTGCCCGGTCGATAACGCGATCATCGACCGCAGCGAACTGGTGCGCGGGTACGAGGTAGCCAAGGATCGTTACGTCACCTTCACCGACGAAGAGTTGAAGGCTCTGGAAGCGCCCGGCGGCAACCATTCGATCGAAATCACCGAGTTTGTCCCACTGGAACAGATCGATCCGCTCTATTTCGAAACCTCATACTATCTCGGCTGCGAGCAAGCCTCCGCCAAGGCCTATCGCCTGCTCACCGACGCGATGACCAAGACCGGTCGGGTCGCGCTCGGGCGTTATACACTCCGCGGCAAAGAGCACGTGGTGGTGCTGCGCCCCTACGAGAAGGGCTTGATGATGCACACGATTTACTACGCCGACGAGGTGCGTTCGATCGATGAGATAGATCGCGCGACCAACGAGGCCGCCAAAGAGAGCGAGCTCGAGCTGGCCGAGCGGCTGATTGGCGAGCTGACCAGCAAGAAAATCGATCTCTCCAAGTACCACGACACCTTCCGCGAGAAGGTAGAGGAGGCCGCGCAGCAGAAGATCGCCGGCCAGCAGGTGACCGAAGCGCACGAGGAGCCGCGCCGCGGCCAGGTGATCGATTTGATGGCGGCGCTCAAGGCCTCGCTCGAAAAGCGCGGCGCGCCGCCCGAGGAGCGCGTAGCGGATCGCGAGGCGGAGTCCGCCAGCGATGCCGCCGCGGAATCCGAAGCGGTAAAGGCGACGGGCACGGGCGGCGCCAAGACGCACACCCGCACGGCGCGGACGGGCGGCAGTTCGCGCCGCCGCGCGGGGGGCAAAAAGTAACGCCGCTTGCGTCGCGCGGCGAGACCTCTCGCCGCGCGACGCAAGCGCGCGCGACCTGTCGCGGCCTATCTGCGACAGCAAAAATCAACCACGTGCTCGCGCACGCGGTGGTCAGTGCGTGTGGACCGTGTCCTGCACGATCAGCCCATGCAGAGCTTCGCGCTTGAAAATTCCCGCGACCGCACGCGTCAGCGCCACTGAGAGCACCTCGGTCGGTCGATCGTAGATGGGGACGTCATCGCCCATCCCGCTCCCATTGTCGGCCGGCGGGTCGCTGTAGGTCGCGGCGCTCTCGCCCTGCCAAAAAGCGACATTGAACGGAGGCTTGTAGATAATCACCTCCAGGGCGACGTCGGCAGTGGTGAACCATCCCAGGTTGGAACTGGGCGGCGCGTTGACATCGGTTCCGGTATGCTTGTTCACCCAGCATCGGGTGATCTTGCTCGTTAGGACGTAATCCTCGTTGGTCTCCTTGAGCGCTGCGTCCAATGAATCGTTGGATGCCGTCGCGATCATCCCGGCCTCGTCAGCCGAACGCACGATCGCACCCTGCACGATCAGGCCGAGCGGCGAGCTATAGATGCGCTGCACGACGGCGCCGTCGGGCCCCAGCATCACGCCGGTTGCGGGATTGCCGTCCACCGGTGCATGGGCCTGGCCCGCGGTGTCCCTGAAATCGCGCGCGTCGACCGGCATCAGCACCAGCATTCGCCGGCGCGGATAGCTGTTCTGGTAGCCTTTCACCTGGAAGGGAAAGTAGGAAAGCGTTTCGATCGAGGTCGGCGGCGCGGCGGCGATTTCCTGCTGAACGGTGGTCGCGCACGCGGCCAGAAGTGCCGCCGCCGTCGCGGCCAGCGCGCCCGCGAGCAGTCGCGAACGGGTGGCGCGTAACCTCACGGCGCTCCTCACTCGGGCCTCAGCCCTGCGCGGCTTGCGCGCGCTCGCGGAAAATAAACAGCGTGCCGCCGACTTCGACCCGGTCGCCGCTGCGCAGCGCCTGGCGGCCCGCCACCGGGCGGCGGTTGATCAGCACCTGGCCGCCGCCGGCCGGGCTGACCACGAAATCGCGCCCGTCGCGCCGGATGATCGCGTGATGGGCCATCACGGCCTGATCGCCGAACAGGCCGATATCGCTCTCCTCGGCGCGCCCGATGATCGTAACCGGCTTGGTCAGTGGATACTCGCGGCCCTCGCGCGCATTGCGGCTCTGGCTGCGGATCACCATCAGCCATCCGTGTTTGAGCAGCTCACCAACCAGCCCGATGAAAAAGCCGATCAGCATTCCGAGCACGGTAAAGCCGATCGCGCGGCCAAAGGATTGCGGAAAGTTGACCGTCAGGGCTTGATAAATGAACCCGCCGAACGCGCCGCCAATAAGTCCACCGAGCGCGCCGTTGCGTATGCGCGCAGCCGAGCCCGAAGCCCATCCGACTCCCAGGCCCACCAGGATGCCCAGGAGCGCCCAGGCGACCGATCGGCCAACGTAGCCATGCAAGATTCGAAACAAGAGCTCGGCGGCCAGAAATCCAAAGGCGCCCCCAATTCCACCGAAAATCGCGCCGCTTCGAATCCCTCTTCCAGCTTGACGCCATTGGCTCACGCTGAGCGCTTCAATGGAGGCGAGAAAGGCGCAGATGAACAGCCCGACGATCAGCCCTTGTATGGCGTCGCGCAGGGGATAGAAACGGATACCGGCAAACGACTCCTGTACACCCCATCCCGCGAATCCGCCCATACCGCCCGCGGCGGAATAGAAAAGAAGCTTTTCCCGAGAAACGTTACTCGCCATGGCGCGTCCAGTCACAAAGCATTGCGCGTGGCGCCTGAGCGTTCAAGCGCGCCGCGGCTGGTTGATAGCCACCGTAGTTCCTGCCGAAGGTGTTGGTAATGGTGAAGATATAGGATGACCGCAACTGAATTGAATAACCGCCGTGCCGCAAGGCCAGTTCCGCGCGGCTCGCGCCAAGGCTCAAGTGGTTCAATTGGTGACAGTCGTCCAGGTGCCACGCTCGCCCGACGGCGTGGCGGAGAACGTCCCGTTGAGCTGGTCGGAGGTGCGGCGGCCGTCGAAGTACAACGTCTTGGCGCCGTATGGCACCTGGAACTCGACATGGTTGCCGCGGATGAAGCCCTGGATCGGCGTTGCGCCGTAATTGGCCAGATGAATCACCATCTCGCCGTGCAGAAAGCCGTTGGGCTGCGGGCGCAGCCGCAACTCGAGCGGGATGTTGTTGGCGCCGGAGAGCCCGTCGATCCGTCCGGTGGCGAGCGTCGGAACGTCGATCGTGCCGGAGCTCGCGCCGCCGCCGCCAGAAGCGCTAACGCCGGGCAGGCCCGTGGAGCCGCCGAGCGAAGTCGGATAGGGCTGCGAATTGTCGGCCAGCACGCGAAACTTCTTCTGCGCCACGTACTGGCCGTTGAGATAGAAATTGACCGTGTACTGTCCGGGCAGAAATGCTCCGCCGGCCGAGTTACCTACCCGGCCACTGAAGGTTGCGCTGCGCGAGGTTGGCGGCACGATGCGGATGTCGTCAACGCTGCCCAAGGTGTGACCGTCGGGCGCGATATACGCAGCGTCGACCCGGTACTGGCCAGTCTCCAGGTTATACAGCCGATTATCGAAGGTTACGCGCCAGTCGACGAACAGCACCTTGGACGCGTTGAAACTGGTCGCCGGCCCGGCCAGCGGCGTGCCCGACTTGGTGCTGTTGACGAATTCAATCCCGGCCAGCTGCAGCGGCTTGCGCCGGCGCACCTCGAGCATCGCTAGCCGCTCGGCTTCGTCGTGCGCCTTGGCCTTGTCGGCCGCCTCGCGTGCCCGCTCGGCCTCGTTGGCGGCTTCGGCCGCCCTCAGCGCAGCAACATCAGGGCTGACGGCGAACGCCTGCTCAGCAACGGGCTGGTCGTTGACGTAGATGCCGACCTTGTAGTTGCCGGCGGGGAGCGCGCCCAGGTCGGGCATCAGCGCGACACCGCTGAACTCGGCCGTGTTCTCGCCCGGTCCGACAAACCGGTTCGCGTCGCTGGAAGCGATTTGCAGACCCGAGGGGCTGAAAAAGCGCGCCTGGACTTTCTCGTCCTGTCCCTTGAGTCCGGCCAACCGATTAGTGAACGAGGCGTTCCACTGCAGGTACTGGTTGTTGGACAATTCGATATTTGTGAAGCTCGCGCGCGGCGAACCGATCGGAGTGCCCGAGCGGGTCGAGAGCTGAAGCGTCATGCGCTGGAAATCGAGCGGATGGGTTTCCGCGACGCTCAACCGCTCCTCGACCTTCCAGGGAAGGCTGTCGACGAACGACTTGACCCCGAGCCGCTGCTGCAACTGCGGGTTGTTATAGACATAGGTCGCGCCAAAAGCCCCACCGGCCACGATCGCGAAGAACGCCACGAGCGCGATGGCGCGATGCTTGCGCCGGCGCCGACGACGATGCGCTGGGGCGATCGCCTCGGCCACGTCGGGCGGCAGTACCAGGTCGGCGGTGCCGGCATGCGAAGTGACCGCCGGCGCTCCAACGGGATCGCCGAGGCCCCTGCCGTAGAGCAACATCTCGCGGAAGTCCTGGACGTTCGCGGGACGCGCGTCGGCCTGGTAGGCGAGCGCCCGGTCGATCGCGCCTGCCAGGTTGGTCGAAACCTCCGGACGCAGGTCGCGCACGGGCGGAAAGCTGAAGGGCGGGTATTTCTCGGGGTCGCGCCCGGTCAGGACGTAGTGCAGGGTTGCGCCGAGCGAATAGATGTCGCTGCGCGGGTCGATCGCGCCCTGGTATTGCTCGGGCGGTGCGAAGCCGAGGGTGCCGATCATGGTGCCCTTGCGCGCGCTCTTGAACAGGCGCGCGATGCCGAAGTCGATCAGCACCACCCGCCCCCTCGGCGTCAGCATCACGTTGGACGGCTTCATGTCGCGGTAGATAACCGGCGGCGTGGAACCGTGCAGGTAAGCCAGCACGTCGCAAAGCTGGCGCGCGATGTCGATTATCAGGCCTTCTGGCAGCGGGCCGCCGCGCGCCGCGATCTCCTCTTCGAGATTGCGGCCCTCGACATACTCCATCACCAGGTAGTGGCGGTTCTGGTCGTCGAAGCGGTCGGTTATGGCCGGAATTGCGGCGTGCTTGAGCTGAGCCAGCGTGTCGGCCTCGCGCGCGAAGTATTCGTTGGCCTCAATCCGCTGCTGCTGGTCGATGAAATGGTCGACCATCTCCTTGACCGCGCAGTAGCGGTTGGCCAGGCGCTGGTCATGCGCGAGGTAGACGGTCCCCATCCCGCCGCCGCCCAGCAGGCGCTCGATCTCATAACGGTTTTGCAGCACCGTGCCGGAGGTAAGCGGCTCGTTGGGCAGGGCGCCCGATGTGCCCGTATTCGCCATCAGTCAGCAAACACAACGATCACCGAGACGTTGTCTGATCCACCTCCCGCATTCGCCGCCACCACCAACTCGCGCGTCGCCGTATAAGGATCGTCATGGCGGCGCAGAACCTCGCCGATCGTATGGTCCTCCACGTGCGCGGTCAGCCCGTCGCTACACAGCATCAGGCGGTCGCCGCGCTTAAGCCGCAGGGCCATCCCCTCGGCTCCGGCCGGCCCGCTCTGACGCGCGCCGAGCGAGCGCGTGATCACGTTTTTGTGCTCGTGATGGCGCGCCTCCTCGGGCGTGATCTGGCCGATTTCAATGAGCCGCTGGACTAGCGAGTGGTCGCGGGTCAGCTGACGCAGACCCGCGGCGTCGGACAGGTAGACTCTGCTGTCGCCGACCCACGCCACGGCTCCCTCCGGCGGCACGATAAGCACGCTCACGGCGGTCGATCCCATGCCGCGGGACTCCGGATGCGCCGCCTGGTACTCGATAATCTTGCGGTTGGCCTCCTCGAGCGCCGCCGTCAACAGTTGACTTGGGTTTTGGACTTCCGCGTTGCCCAGCCCACTTTCAACATAGTTGCGAATCGCACCCACGGCAATTGCGCTGGCGACTTCACCCGCTTCCGCCCCGCCCATCCCGTCGGCCACCACAAAGAGATAGCTCTGGGCCGGATCGACCAGGCTCTGGCGCACGAACTCGACCGCCATGGTCGCGTCCTCGTTATGCTCGCGCACCATCCCGACGTCGGTCATAACGGCCGCGCGAATCCTAATCCCGCCGGCAAGGCGAACCAGCTCGGCCTTGAGCGCATCCACCGTCGGCCATCGCCCCTGCGGATCGAACACCAGCGCGCGGCGCACCGCCTGCTCCAGTTCGGGTGAGACCACGTGCGGCGGATAGAAACGCAAGACGCCCGCCTCCTCACGCCAGCTTTCGGATTCCAGCCGCTCGCCGGTCAGGCAACTGTAAAGCAGCGCGCCGATCGAAAACAGGTCGGCCCGCTTGTCGACCCGCTTGCCGCGATAGATCTCGGGTGCGGTGTAGCCGTCGTTGAAGATCGGTTCGCTCTGAAGCTCGTTGTCGTTGCTGACATAGTCCAGCCCCAGCAGCTTCACCCGTCCGCCGGCACCATACGCAACCGATTGCGGGCAGATGTCGTTGAGCCGAAGCCCGCGCCGGTTGAGAAAGGAAACGCCCTGGCAGACCTGAATCGCGAGCGCGAGCGCCTCGCCCTCGCTCATCTTGAGCCCGCCGCGGCGCTGCGACAGCGTCACGAACTGCTCGTCGGGGTAGGACAGGTAGACCCGTCCGCCATCCGCAAAGCCTTCGGTGGCGCGCTGGAACGCCGGATGGTTGAGCGTGAGCGAAAGCGCAAGCACGCGCCCGAACAGATCGCCCAGGTCCTCAGGGCTCTCCGTGTTTGCCGAGTTTTCGCGCGCTGTACTCTCGGGGTCCGCGCTCTCGCTCGCGATGGCTTCCGGGGCAGTCGAGCGCTCGGGTTGCGGGGCGGGCGCGGGTTCACGGTACGCAGCCGCTTCGTCGAGCGAAAGCGGTTCGGTCGCGCCCCCGGCGCGAGCGGCGGCGGGCGCCGGCGCGCCCTCGCTGTTCGCGCTCGCGTTGACCGCGCCGGCATTCTCCCCGGCGGCGGGCGCGATGGCGACGCCGCGCTCGGCGGCGACGACGACGCTCGCGCCGTTGGAGCCGGCGAGCGCGGCGCTATCGCCTGCGCTCTGCGCGGGCGGAGTCTGCGCGGGATGCTTCAGGTCGGCGGTTTTGGCGTGCGGCCCGGCCGGATCTTCATGCATCGAGGCTCCGTCGCCGGAGGCGCTCGCCTGCTCTTCGCGGTGGCTCTCGGCGGGTGTCGGCCCCAACCGCTCACGCAACTGCACGCGCTCGAGCCCTGCGCCGTTACGGGTGCGCTCGGCCCGGTAGCGATTCTCCTGCGCCGATCGGCCGATCACCTCGACGATCCGAAATTCGCCGCGCACCACGGCGCCCGGCTCCAGCGCCGCGAGCGCATATTCGACCTTGGGCGCGGCCGACTTCGCCAGACCCTGGCCGCAGCGGTCGCAGAACTTGGCGTCGTCGGGAGCCGCCTGGCCGCACTCGGGGCACGTAATCATCGCTCTTGAACCTTGGGGCAATCAGCCCTTTCGAAACTCCAGTTTGGCGCTGCCGAAAACCACCTGGTCGCGATCCTTGAGCTTGTAAAGCTGATCGCGGCCGAGCCGCCCGCGCCCGGTGATATACGTTCCATTTAGGCTGCCGAGGTCGCGGATGAAGTACTCGGCGCCGTTCTTGACGATCTCCGCATGGCGGCGCGACACGCGATCGGCTATCCCTTTGAGCGTTCCGAGGTCAATGTCGGGCTGCTCGCCGCCGAGCGCGCGGCCGACGATCGTGCGGCTCTGTACCAGTCCGAAACGTGGCACGCTGCCACTGGCGATCAGCCACGCGCCCGCGTTGGCTTGCGCCTGCGAGGCCGACGGCGAGGCTCCATTTTGGCCGGCTTTTTTGCCGCTCGCGGACCATGAGCCGACGCCTCCAGCCGGAGACACAGATGGCTTGCCGGAGTATGGGGCGCTCTTGGCGGACGAAGCATTCGTTCCCGAGGGAACATTTTGTGCGCGAACGTTTTTCGAGATGGCTTCGCTCCGCGAAGGTGCGGCGACCGGCGCCGCCTCGGCGATCGCTTTGGCCTTGCCGCTCAAGTCCTGGGTCTTCGCGGTCGAAGAAACTTCGGCCGGTTTGGCGAACAGCGATTGCTGGGCCGGCAGTTTGGCCGATACGTTGGCCGGTATTTTGGCCGCCGCTCGCTGCGCCATCGCTTTGGCCGACCGCGCAAGCGATTTCATCCTGGCCACGCCCGCCGCCGTGCTCGACGCGAGCGTCGGCCCCGCTGCCAGCGGTGACGCGGACGGCGGAGCGGCCGCAGCAGGTCCTCGGGCGTCGGGCCGGGTCAGCACCACCGTCGGCGTATTGGTCGGCGAGGGTTTCGCGGACGCGCCGCCCGGCTGCGGCGTCGCGCCGAGACGCTTGCCGCCTGACGACGGCGCGGCGCCCACGCCATACGAGCCAGCCGCTTGCGGGCGGTCGAGCACCACGGTCCGCATCGACGCAACCGGCGCGGCGCTGCCGGCGCCGGCACCCAGCGTTCCCGACGCCTTGGGCTCGGGACCGGGGTCAGGCAACGCGTGCATCATGTCGCGCGCGGACGGCGGACGCTTTTCGACGTCTTTGTCGAGCGCGCGCATTACGACCTCGGCGGTCTTTATGGAAACTTCCGGGCTGAGATCGCGCAGTGGCGGAAAGCTGAACGGCGGCTCAAGCTGCGGGTCGCGGCCGCTCAGCAGATGATGCATCGTGGCGGCTAGCGAATAGAGGTCCGAGCGCGGCTCAACTTTTCCCATGTACTGTTCGGGCGGCGCGTAGCCGACCGAGCCGATTTGCGTGCCGCGTCCGCCGGGCGGCAGGAAGCGCGCGATGCCGAAGTCGATCAGCATCGCGCGGCCGTCCTTATCAATCATGATATTGCCGGGCTTGAGGTCGCGATAAATGATCGGCGGCGTCTGACTGTGCAGAAAGCCCAGCACGTCGAGCATCTGGCGGGCCCATCGCAGCACCCGCGTCTCGGGCAGCTTGCCCTTGGGCCCCAGCTTGTCGAGCATTCCTTGCAAATCGCCGCCGGCGACGAACTCCATCACCAGGTAGTGCCGATTGTTCTCGGCGAAGTAGTCGATGACGTTGGGAATGCCCGGATGCGAGAGCGAAGCGAGCACGCGGGCCTCGCGCGCGAAGTCCTCGATCGCTTTTTTCTCCGCGATCCCGTCGCCGATGATCATTTCCTTGGCGGCGACGGGCCGGTTGGCCAGACGGGTGTCGTTGGCGAGATAGACCCGCCCCATCCCGCCCTGGCCGAGCACCTTGTGCACCCGGTAACGGCCATCGAGCATCTGACCGGTGGGAAGCTGCTCACCCGGTTTCATGATGAATTACTAATCGATGCTGGCGGCGAGACAGCAAAGGCCCGGCTCCCCGACCGGACCTCCGCATCGCATCTCACCCACCCCGGCTCAGGAAACCAGTTCGACAATCAACTTGAGAAATGTTTTGCCGATAATTATCTCGTCACCCGTTTTCAACTCGACCGGATTGCCGGGCATCAGGCGCGGCTGCCGATTGACGTAGGTGCCGTTGAGACTGCCGATATCCTCGACCGTGATCTTGCCGCCCTCGAAGCGGATGAGCGCGTGCTTGCGCGAAATTTTGGCCTCCGGATCGTCCTGGTCGAGGTCGACCTCCGGAAACGCGCCGGTCTCAGGGTCCCAGCGGCCGACGAGGTTGTTGCCATCCTCGAGCGGGAATTCCTGGCCCTTGCGTCCGCCGCGCACGACTTGCAGCTTGGCCCGCGCGGTCGATCCGGCGGCCGCCGCAGGGGCCGCTTCCGCGGCCGGCGCGGCAGCGGCTGCCGTGGCGCTCTCCTCGGGCGGTTTGATCTCGCCAGTCGGCACTTCAGACGGAGGCGGTGTAGCGGGAGCCTCGGCCGCGGATCCGGCCGGCGCTGGTTCTCCCGAAGGCGCGGTGGTCGCTTCAGGCGCGGCAGCGGCCCCGCCGCCGCCCTCGCCCGCCGGCGCCGCGGCGGCGTTCAGCTTCGCGCCGCATCCGTCGCAATAGTCAAGCCCATCGATATTTTCGTAGCCGCACTCGCTGCACTTGATCATCTTCTCAGCACCTCACTGGCCGGCATCACGGCGTCTCCATCTTAGGCCGACTCCACGGGCAGATTCACCTGTCACCCCTGGTCGGGCTTGGAAAAATCCTTCAAAGCATCCGGATCGAGCATCTGGGTCTTGCGCACCACGGCCTGGGCCTGCAAAAGCGTGGTCTTGGCCGCCTTGGTCTGAAGCGTCTGGGTTTTCTTGACCTGATCCATCAGACCCACCAGCGCCTGCGTGGCCTTGACGTTGCCCAGGCGCTGGGTGCCCTGGATCGCGTTGCTCAACAGGCGCGTCGCGCGATCGACGTTGCCCGCCTTGAGTTCCTCTTCGGCGCGCGACTGCATCTTCGCAATCGAAACCTGGTCGACCAGGTTCATCACGCGCCCGTTGACCTTGCCGGTCAGCGTGCGGTCGAGCGTGTACTCGACAGTAAGGTCGCGGCCGAGGCTCTGCTCGCCGACGCCCGGGACTTCGTAGCGCAGATTCGATTGCAGAATCCGCACCGGGCCGGGCTTGCGCGGCGGCAGCACCAGGGTGAGCAGCACGGAGCCGGGAACGTTGGCCTCGAGGTCGCCGATTTCGTAACTGATATGGCGGTCGTCGCCGACCAGGGGCGCGCCCAGCGTGTAGATTTCGGGACTGGCGCGGAAAGCCTCACGCACCTGCACGCCTTGCGCGAGCGTGACTTCGATTCGTCCGTTGCGCACGCTGACCGCGCGCAGACCCGCCAGCTCGTCCTCGAAGATGCCCGGAATCTCCGATGGGTTACCGATGAAGTGGTACTTGCCGTGGGAGTCCTGCGCGATCCGCATCAATAGCTTCTCGTTGAACTCGACCCCAACGCCCATCGCGGAGAATGACATCTGGTCGCGGTTCTGATTGGCCAGATCGATGCAGGCGGTTTCCTCGTAGGTCTGTCCGTCGGTCAGCACGAGCACCCGGTTGAGCCGATTGGGCGCGAGGTTTTTCTTGACCTCGTCGATCGCCGCGCGCATCCCCAGCGCCATCTGCGTGCCGCCGCCGATTTCGAGCAGATCGATATCTTCGATCGCGCGCCGCACCGCGCCCTTGTCGTGAATCTCTTCGGAGCCGACGATTACTTTGGCGCGGTCGGCAAAGGCGACAATCGCCACCTTGTCCTCGGGCGCTACGTTCTCGGCGAGAAATTTTACCGCCTCGATCACGAATTCGAGCCGCCGTTCGTCGTACATCGAACCCGAACGGTCAATTACCAGGCCCAGGTTCAAGGGCAGTCGCGAACCGCCGCCCGCGCCGCCGCTGCCCTGCGCGATTGCTTCCAGCAACACGTACAGGACGAAATTTTCCGCGCTCGAAAGCACGTACTCGCGGCTCGCGAGTGCATCGAAGCTAAGAGGTTCTGCCATTTAAGATGCTCTCCGGCACAAATTGTAGGTGTAAGCGCGATGCTATGGCAACTGAACCGCTGCCCCAAGTCGCGGATATCACCAGTGGGAGTCCCCTCCGAACCGGTCTATTCGCCGTCAAATCTCCGCCAAATTTGTCTCGAAGGCGGTGCTGTCGCCGCTTCGCCTGCGGCCATGCCGCTCCAATTGACGATCCCCCAAATCGGCTCCGCCAATAGTTTATACGGTGGAAAGCCAGGATGGATACAAGGCTGCATCGCGTATTTAAAATCTCATGGCGCCCGACTGCACCCCGGCACAGACGCGGTCGTGAAGACGCGGCTGAGATGTACCTCGAGCTGAGATGTACCTCGAGACCTGCAGGACCTGGGCGCTAGCATGCCCCGCGCGAATGAGCTGCATTGCTTCGGGATCGACTTTGTATCAGGCGGCCGCTTGCGGCTAAACCGGCGGCGCGAGTCGCCCCGCCGTTTTAAGTTTCCTCTTGGAAACGCATCGTGTAAGGGCGGGATCTCGAACGAATCGGTTTCTTCTTCTAATGCTGTCCGGATGTCCGTTTTTGGCACTTCTCGGACGTTTATTAGCTTCTGTTAAGGATTTATCCACCCCTGTTGAGTGTTTATGCCCTATGGGGAGATGCATTGCACTCGAGCGGCGGTTATACTAACCAAAGGTCTGGATGGCATCCAAGGTTCAAGAGGCTCGGACGGCGACGACGCCGCGGGTCGCGCCTTTTCTCGCTGGGGCTGCAAAGGGACGGTTGTCGAGTCGTACCTTTGATGGATGCAAGACCTACATCGGGCCGGTGGTGACGATGGGAGAGGAGGGGGCGCAGATGTTTCCGGCCTCAGGGGGCCTCAGGCCGTTCGAGACCCCCCTACCGACTGCCAATCGAGGTTATATTCGATAGTGAAGAGGTACGCGCCGCCCGGCGTTGGCGGCGCGCTCGGCGGATAATTGCCTCGTGCTTAACCAAATGAAAAACCCGACTTGCTGCCCGGCGTGCCGCGTCCTGGCAGAGAGACACTGAACTTCCGCGGTAACCCAATCATGTTGTCATCATTGGATCACAATTATCTTCAAAGCCTGGTCGAAAGCTCTCCCGACATTATCATCGCGGTCGACCGTGACGGCACGATCATTTTCTACAACGACGGAGCGCGCAAAAACCTGCACTACTCCGCCCAGGAAATCGTCGGCCAGAAAATTACCGTCATCTATCCCTCACCCGAAGAAGCGCGCCGCGTGATGAAGGCGATGCGCGCCGCGAGCGAGGATTCGGGACGTATCTCCAACTTCGAGACCGTGCTCCGCAGCAAGGACGGCGATCTGATCCCGGTCGCCATCTCGGGCTCGATAATCTACGAGAAAGACGGCACCACGCCGGCCGGCTCGATTGGCTTCGCCCGGGACATCCGCATGATGCGCCATCGCGAACAACTCGCGACCGCCGGCGAAATTGCGGTCAGTCTTGCGCACGAGATCTACAACCCGCTCGAAGCGATCACCAACAACCTCGACCTGCTGGCGCGATGCGTCGAGGCCCATCTCTCGGACGCCGAGCTGGTGGTCGAGCACGAGCGGCTCGATTCGATCCGCACCGGCATCCGGCGCGTGCAGAGCATCGTGCGCCGGCTCGACGAGATGACCCGCAAAGGCATCTATGAAACTCGCGACTACCTGGCGGGCAAGAAGATGGCCGACCTCGCCCCGCGCGGCACCGAGGCTGAGGAGCGCGCCCTCGAATCCGACGTGTCCAAGAACGGATGCGACTGGCCGCTGGCCGGGATGGCGGTGCTGGTGCTCGACGACGACCTCTCGGTCGTGAGCTCGCTTGCCGACGTGTTGCGCGCCGAGCGATGCCAGGTTTACACGGCGATTCGCCCGAGCACCGCCTTCGGCATCCTGCGCAACGTGCGCGTCGACGCGGTTATCTCCGACGTGGTTATGCCCGAGATGGACGGCTACGAGTTCTACACCCGGATCAAAGAGGAAATGCCGCATCTGCCGGTCATCCTGATGACCGCGTACAACTACGACCGCGACCACATCCTGATGCGCAGCCGGCTCAAGGGGCTCGAAGGCGCGTTGTTCAAAAAGCCGGTCAATCCGGCCAGGCTGCGCGATTTGCTGATTCGTGCGCGCCAGAAGGGCGCGGGACAGCCGGCCAAGGCGCTCCCGTTTACCTAGGGAAGCTCCGCCTTCAGTCATCCCGAGCGAAGCGAGTCCGCGCGGGCCGCCGAGTATCTAGCGCGGTCCCCCGCGCGTCATCTTCGGCTGACTCCCTCTCCTTGTCCAAGGAGAGGGTTAGGTTATAAAGGCGCTACTGTGTGATCGCGAGAAACACGGGCTGGCTTGCCGGATTGGCCGGGCTCTCGGTATCGAACGTGCCGATCGCAGTCAGGGCCCCGGCTGCGCCGACCGCGTAACCGCGGACCTGGCCGGTGCCGTTGTTAGCCACGTAAACGAAGTCGCCGTTGGGGTCGCTGACGATCCCTTGCGGCGCGGTCAGTCCGCCCGCTGCGCTTGTCAGCGACAGCACCCCTGTGCTCACGACGAAATCCGAAACCGTGTTGATCAGACTATTGGTCGCGTAGAGAAAAAGCGTCGCCGGATTGTTGGCAAGCGCCAGGTCAAAGGTCTTGTGCGTGGGTGCCGCGGTCGAATAGCTGGCCAGAAAAGTAAGCGCGTTGCCCGAGTTCACCGAGAAGACCGACACCACACCGCCCGCGCTGTCGGTAACGTAAACAAAGGCTCCCGTGGGATCGACCACTATTCCCCGCGGCTGTCCGGTGCCGCTCGGCCCCAGGCTCGCCACGCTGTTGACCAGCGCGAGCGCTCCGCCGGATTGGATGCTCAGCGATATCACCAGTCCCGAACCGAAATCCGCGGCGTACATCGCACCGCCGCCCGGCGCCGCCGCGATTCCGATCGGCCGCACGACGACGCCGATGTCGCTGAACGCGCCGTTGAAGGTGAGCGTACCGTCCGAAGCGACCGTGTACTGCGAAATGGTGGCGCCGATACCGTCAGTGACGTAGAGAAATTTGCCCGACCGATCGATCGCGATTCGCTGCGGTGAACTGCCCAGGCCGTCGCTGACCGAGCCGATCGCGGCCAGCGCGCCCGTTGCCGTATCGACGCTGAACTCGCGAATCACATGGTCGGCCGAGTTCGCCACGTAGAGGAACCCGTTGGAGGAACTTAACGCTAGCCCGGTGGGTCCCAAAGCCGCGCCAACCGCAGTCGTGCCGATTAAGGTGAGCGTGCCGCTCGTAAAATCGCGGCTGAACTCACTCAGCGTGCCGTCGGCATTGTTGGTCGCAAACACCAATCCGGCCGTCGGAGTTGCGGTCGGGCTGGTGCTCGAGGTCGGACCAGCGGTCGAAGTCGCGCTCGAGCTGGAGGTGGGCTTCACCTCGGAGCCGGTGAGGAAGTACTGATGGCCACATGACGCGCTGAGGATCGTGAACAGCAGCGCGCCGAGCCATCCGGCAACTGCGGTCGCTCCAAGCGCTCTGCCAAGCCGTCGCATCGAACCCGCTGCCCTCGCGTCTCGCATTCCGACCAATACGATAGCTGACCGTTCGCGGCATCGAAAATCGGCTTACGCGAGCCCTGCGATGCGCGCGACTTGACAGAAGCTTCCCGGTTGGACGAACGATCGGAGCGTGAATCGCTCATCCGCGGGCCCGCCTTGAGCTTTATCGGACCCGGCCCTGGCCGGGGGGACGGCGCCCGCTTAAACTGCGCGGCCGAGCAGGCCATGCGCATGCGGAGGAAGGTGACCTGTCATGGCCAAGATCGATTTTGCCAAGCTGCCGAAGTTTTCCGAACTGCCGGTCAAGAAGGGTGCGCCGCCGGATTCGTGCTGGGGCGTGTTCGGCGACGAAGACGACCTCGGATGCCTCAACTTCCTGACTCCGGAGGGCGTCATCGAGGCGGCCCGCATGATCAAGAAGGGCAAGATTTTCCGCCTCGACACGCGCCTGAACTATGCCAACCCGCCGCTGTTCGAACGCAAGCCCGCCAAGCATGTACTGTCGAGCTTCGAGTCTTACGGCCTGCTCGGCTTCGACGACATGCTCGACAACTACAATACCCAGGAGGGCGCGCAATGGGACGGCCTCGGCCACGTCGGCAACCTGAAGCATCAGGCCTTCTATAACGGCAAAACCTCCGACGACGTGAAGGCCGGCCGCCTGAGTATCCATAGCTGGGCCGACAAATTTGTCGGCAAGGGCCACCTGGTCGATCTTTTCAAGTTCCGCGCTGACGCGGGCCGGCCAGTCAATCCGCTCGAACCCGAACGCTACTCGCTGCAGGATCTGAAGGACGCGCTCAAAGCGCAAGGCGGCTCGCTCAAGCCGGGAAGCGTGCTGCTGCTTCGCACGGGATGGATGCAGGCCTACGTCAAGTCGACGCCGGCGGCGAAGACCGCGATGGCGCCGATGAACAAGCTCAAAGCCTGCGGTATCGAGGACACGCGCGAGATGGTGGCCTGGATGTGGGACAGCCGGGTCGCCGCGATCGGCACCGATTGCCCAGCGGTCGAGCAATGGCCGTGGGACTTCCGCAACGAGGGCGCTCTGCACTACCGCACGCTGTCGCTGTTGGGCCTTCCGCTGGGCGAGCAGTTCGTGCTCGACGATCTCGCCGCCGATTGTCATCAGGACCGCCAATACGAATTTATGCTGGTGTCATGCCCGCTCAACGTGGAAGGCGGGATCGCGTCGCCGCCGAATGCGGTGGCGATAAAGTAGTGGGCGCAAATTTCGGCCGTGGCGGGACGCGGCGCTCCGCCGCGTCCCGCCACGGTTATCGGCTCATGCGCTCATGTCATGCGACTCATGCCCGCCGGCGCGGCGATCGCGTGCGCGCCTGCAGCGCGCGCGCGATCGCCGTGGCCGCCGCCTCGACCGCCGCGGTCATCATCTCAAGCGACATGCTCGGGGCCTGGCGATGGCGCACCGCCTGACGCGCGGCGTACGGCAGGTGGATGAAGCCCGCGGCGACGTCGGGCCGCGCGCGCAGCGCGTGCAGCGTCGCATACATCACCGCGTTGCATACGTACGCGCCGGCGCTCAGCGACAGCGCCGCCGGAATTCCACGGCGCTCGAGCGCGCGCAATATCGCGCGCAGCGGGAGCCGCGCGAAAAGCGCGTCGGCGCCGCCGCGCACGACCGGGGTCCCGGCCAGGCCGCCGTCGGTCTCGTGACCGGCGCGGCGTTCAGCCAGGTTAATCGCGACCTTCTCCAGTGAAATCGCCGGGCGCCCGCCGGCTTGCCCCAGTCCCAGCACGGCACGCGGACGGAGACGCCGAATCGCCGCCGCAATCGCGAGCACCGCACGCGCCGTGTTGACTGGCAACCTGACCGACCTCACGACGAGCCCCCCAATCTCTCGCCCGTCGAGCAACGCCGCGACTTCCCATGACGGATTGCTGCGCTCACTGCCGAACGGCTCGAAGCCGCTCAGCAGGAGCACTCCGCGCTCGCGCCCGGTTGGAACGCGACGCGCCCGCGGGCGCCGCGCGCGTTTCATTTGCGCCGCGGATGTTCGATCGGCAGATCTTCGCGGTTGCCCCATTCGCCCCACGACCCGATGTAGTTGCGCACGCGATTGAAGCCCGCGAGCTTGAGCGCATAGTACGCGTTGGCCGAGCGATAACCGCCCTGGCAATACGCGACGACCTCGGCCCCCGGGCGTAGCCCCAGCCGCTCGAACGCGGCGCGCAACTCGGAGGACGGCTTGAACGCACCATTCGCGGCTACGTTATGGACCCAATCCAGATGCACAGCGCCGGGCACCGCGCCGCCACGCCGCGCGCGTACGCGTTCACCGAAATACTCCTCGTCGGTGCGAACGTCGAAAATTCGCACGTCGCTGCGCCCTAGCCGCTCGACGACGTATTCGTTGGAGGCGAAAATCTCCTCGCGCGGCGCCGCCGCAAACGCACTTGGCGTCACCGGCTCGACGGCGGCCGTGAGCTCTGCGCCCGCGAGCTTCAGTCCGCCGTCGAGGATGCGCACGCGCCGATGTCCCATGTACTCGGCGAGCCACGCCGTGCGCGTAGCGCGCATCCCGGAGTCGTTCTCGTAAAAGACCAGCGTCTCGGCGCCGGTGACGCCGAGCGCCGAGAAGATCCATTCAAGTTGCGCGCGCGCCTCGCGCATCCCGCTCTCGCTCGTATTAGAGTAGTGAAACGGAAACGGATCGAAGTGCCGCGCCCCTTTTAAATGATCGGCGCGATAGTCGGGCGCCGGACGCGTATCGATCAGCACCACGCTCGCATCGGCGCGATGCTCGCGGAGCCAGTGCGCGTCGATTAGTATCTCGTTTTGCAGTATCTCGTTTTGATCTCGCTGCTCTGCAGCCATCATTTCCTCACATCATTAGTAAATCGGCTGCGTTACGACGGCTCGCTCTCCTTGGCCGGCGCCGCCACGCCGACCGCCTCCGTGATCGAACTCAGCCCGTCGCGCAGCAGCAATTTCGCCAAGCCTTCCTTGATTCGCCCGATCAGGTCCGGGCCTTCGTAGACCAGCCCCGTGTATAGCTCGACCAGACTCGCACCTGCACAAATCAGACGATACGCGTCCTCGGCGCTGAACACTCCGCCAACTCCGATTAGCGGAATTTTGGCGCCCGTGCGGCGGCGAATCTCCGCGACCGTCGCAACCGCCCGCTTCGCCAGCGGCGCTCCGCTAAGCCCGCCCACATATTGCGTCCGGACGCCGACCGCCTCGCGCGCGGTAGTGGTATTACAGGCGACCAGGCCGTCGACGCCGTTGATGGAGACCGCCTCGCATACCGAGGCCAGCACCGGCGCGTTGAGGTCGGGCGAAAGCTTCACCAGCACGGGCTTGCGCGGGGTGAGCTTGATGGCCTCAGCCAGGATCGGACGCATCAGAGGCGCCAGGCGTGCCGCCGATTGCCAGTCGCGCAGCCCCGGGGTATTGGGCGAACTGACGTTGATCACGATGAAGTCGGCCATCGCGCCCAGCCGGGCGACCAGCACCGCGTAATCCTCCGCTACGCGTTCCTGCGGCGTGTCCTTGTTCGGTCCAAGATTCAGCCCCAGCCGAATTTTCAGTCTTCGCCGCCGCAAGCGCTGAAGCCGGCGAGCCGCCGCTTCCATCCCGGCGCTCGGAAAGCCCAACCAGTTCACCATCGCGCGATCCTCGGGCAGCCGCCACAGGCGTGGACGCGGGTTGCCGGGTTGCGCGAGCGGCGTCACGGTGCCGAGTTCGGCGAAGCCAAACCCCAATGCCTGCCATCCGGCGACCGCGCGAATATCTTTGTCCATGCCCGCCGCCAGCCCGATTGGGTTGGTGAAATGGATGCCCCAGGGAGCCGTCGCCAGCGCGGGCGGGTCGGATGGAGGCTTGCGTACTATCGCAAGCGGCCCCATCATCGCGAGCGTCAGCCGATGGGCGCGCTCGGGATCGAGATGGAAAAGCAGGGGCCGCAGAACGCGCTGATAGAAGCTCTCGGTGGGCGGGGGCATGAGCGGAATCTAGGAGGCTCGGTGCCGCCGCGCAATGGCGGCGCCCGACCTCTCTGTTGATGGAGTTGATAAGGGCGCGCCCCGGCGATTACCTTCGCCTTGCCGGTGAAATAGAGTGAGAGTCGGGATGGCGTAGCAATGACCGTGAACAACAGCCGGGCCGAGATGCAGGTTAAGCTTATCGACTACGCAAGCGATCCGCTGGAGAAGCTCTACGCCGCGTTTCGCACCTGCTACTCGTCGGATTCGCCAATCGAGGTCTGGGAAAAGATCAGGACCGAGAAGATCAGCCACGAGCGCGTGCGCGAGTTCATCGGCGAGCGCCTCAAGACCGGCCACGCCTCGCCGCTCGAGCAGATCGTGTTCTGGTTTGCGATCGCCGGCGTGTCGCGCTCGCTCTCGCATCAGTTCGTCCGCCATCGTATCGGCATCAGCTTCGAGCAGCAGAGTCAGCGCTACGTGAAGTTCAAACAGGAGCGGCTGGCCTTCGTGATGCCCGACTCGTGGCGCCGGGCCGGCATGGAGGAGGAGTTCGCGGGCCTGCTCGAGCGCACCTCGGAGCTTTATGCGCGCGCGCTGAAAGCGGGGATTCCCGCCGAGGACGCCCGTTTCGTGCTCCCCAACGCGGCGCCGACCAACTTCCACGTGATGGTGAATTTCGCCGAGATGCTGCACATCTGCGATCTCCGCCTGTGCGTGCGCGCGCAGTGGGAGATCCGGCGGATGGTCGCGATGATGCGGGCCGAGATAAAGCACGTGCTGCCCGAGATAGCGGTCTTCCTGCAGCCCAAATGCGGTGAGAACCGGATGGGCTATTGCGACGAATCGCTCGAGGACTGGCAGAAATGCCCGCTGGGCCGCGTGCGCCCGCACAAGGCCAGTCTCTTCGAACTCTACGAACGCCACGGCACTCGCAAGGCCGAAGCGCTCGGCGAGGCCGAATTCCGCGCGGTCGAAGAAAAGGAGCTGCTCTAGCCTAAGACTTCCGCGCCAGTGCGATTGCGCGCCGGCAAGTTCGCCGGCGAGATCCGTTGCCAAATATATTCCGCAAATATATTTAGCGAATCACCTAGGCAGATTACCTCTATGGAGGGCAAATTCGATATGGCCGCCGGCCCCCTGCGCGCGCTGCAAGCCGCGATGCGGGGATGCCTGCGATGCGCGGCGCTGGTCAGATGCCGCTCGCAAGTGGTGCCGGGCCATGGCGCCGCGCCGGCGACGGTGGCGTTCGTCGGCCTGGCGCCTGGACGCCTTGGCGGCGACCGCACCGGAATTCCGTTTAGCGGTGACCGTTCGGGGAATCTTCTGCGGCTAATGATCGCGCGTGCAGATCTCGAGCGCGTCTTCATCACCAACGTGGTTCGATGCAATCCTCGGGATCTGCGCGGGCGCAATCGCGATCCCACCGCGCGAGAGATCGCCAACTGCCGCGGCCATCTGGCGGCCGAGCTCGCCCTGGTCCGTCCGCGAGTCGTCGTCTGCCTGGGAGCCGTGGCCTGGCGCGAGATGGCCGGGCGCGGAGCGCCGTTTCAGCCGCGCCGTGCAGCCGCACTCAATAACGGCGGCATGCTGCTATATCCGATGTATCATCCGGCTTACATAGTGCGCGGCGCCTATGCGGCGCAGAACTATATGTGGGATTTCATGCGGCTCGAGCGGCTATGCCGCCGGCTTGCCAGCCCGCGCGGACGCACCGATACGTCGTCGGCCGGGCAGTCTCCTGCGCCAAACCAACGGCACACCGACTTGGGAGTGATTTGAAGTCTTCACCATCCTCGGAATCGGTCCCCGGTCAGAGCGTATGCGCTTGAGGCGCCGGGCCGGATGGTTGAAGCAGTCAGTTTTCCGCGTCCTGCCTGGGTCAGGACGAGGTCGGCATCGATATGGTAGTCCGGAGGTTGTGACGAACGAGGCGCGGTTAGCCATTCGCGCCGTCGGTGCGTCCGCCCTACCGGATTTCGTTAGCGGTCTCGCCCGGCGCTACCGCCACCACCGCCTCCGGGGCGCCGCTCGCGGTCGTTGCCACTGCGGGCCTGCGCCTCGTTGACGCGAATCGGGCGTCCCTTGATGTCCCTGCCGTTGAGCTTCTTGATTGCCGCCTCTGCGGCGTCATCCGAGGCCATCTCGACAAAGCCGAAGCCGCGCGACCGATTGGTCGCACGATCGATGATGACCTGGGAACTGTCTACCTTACCCGCTTCCGAAAACGCGTCCTGCAGGTCCTGGTCGGTGACAGTCCAAGCTAGATTCCCCACATACAGTCTACGACCCATTCCAAACTCTCCTACTCACCTTTGACACCGATGCTCCGCACGTCGTACTTTCCGTATAGACATTCCAGCCTCAGCGACTAATATGACGCACGTTGCGGCTAAAAATAGCAATTTTTTTATACCATCGAGTAGAGTTTATGCATAGCGCGGTCGGAATATGGCAGATTTGACTTCCTTGCTGCTTTGAGATGTTTTCACACGCAAAAAGAGCCAACATCAGCGGATTCTTTTGCCGATCCTGTTTACTCTGGCGAATGCGCTTGCGGGTTCCAAAAAAACTTTGCTGGCATTCTCCGAAATGTTCCTACACTGTTCGGCCGCCCGCCGTTTCGGACCCCTGTTCAATAGGAGACATCTACTCATTTTTATTTGCACTTGAGCGATATTTATCGCTACGGCGCGCGCGGTGTAGGTACGAATATTTGAAACGAGGCAGTGATGCGATTCGTAATAAGCATCGCAGTGGCGTGCCACTTGAGCGGTCAGAAGTGGAGCGAGTCAATTTTCACGCCAGCAGCGAGCGACAATCAATTTTTACTTCATTATTCATGCTAACGCCCGGCGCAGGTAAGATCTGCGCTAACGCCATCGAGCCGTGCGCTATATTCGCGCGCTATATCTCGCGATAGATATGAACTACTGGACTGTGTTACTATGATAGTTTAGAGTCGGCGGTATGGTTGTGGGTGGGATGCACATTGTGTAGCGCGCTACCGCTTCAACTTCTGCTGAACTCAATACTCAAGGAGACTATTGGATGCCACGAAGGAAAGGTTCCGCATCGAGTACGTTCGCGATCCGCCAGTTTCGCCGCCAGGCCGGCTCGGTGCTCGCCAAATTGCGCAAGGACATTCGCGCCAAGGAGATGGAGCTCGTAGGCCTCAAGCGTGAAGAGGCTGCGCTGAGCCAGATCGCCGGGCGGGCTATCGCGGGCGGCGCTGCTGTTGCCCGCGCACCGCGAGCGGCAGGCGGAGGCGGTGGAGGCGGCGGCGGACGGATCAATTGGCGCAGTGTACTCGGACAGTTGCCCAAACAGTTCAAGGCCTCCAATGTTCGACAGGTACGTGGACTCAAGGACAAGCGCCCTTCAGAAATCTTCGCCGCAATCACCCGCTGGATCGAAGCCGGCTTGGTAAAGCGCAAGACACGCGGCCTCTACGAAAAAGCCTAGCGCGCGAGCAGTATATCCGGTTTCGCATCGTTCACTGCCGCGGCAGTGCCGTAACCACGTGCACTCGCACCCTGGTCACGGCGCTGCCGCGAGCGCAGTGTACGATCGCATCGCATAATAGGTATTTTTTGTCGCCCCACTGAGATTCGCGTCGGCTGACCGGGCTGACCCTGGACTGCTTGACCGAGTGAAACCGGCCAACCGACCTGGCTGATTCGAGCATGGCTGTAAAAACCATCGAATGGCGCAATGACACGGTCCGCATGATTGACCAGCGCCTGCTGCCGGTGCGCGAGGTGATCCGTGTATATCGCGACTGGCGCGGCGTCGCGGAGGCAATTCGTACGATGGTGATTCGCGGGGCGCCCGCGATCGGAGTTGCCGCCGCGATGGGCGTGGCACTGGGAATGCGCGGGATCAGTGGCGCGCGGGCCCGTGCGCGGTTCGCCCAAGTCGCCAAGGGCCTGTGCGCGACACGGCCCACCGCAGTTAACCTGGCATGGGCGGTAGCGCGGATGGGCGATGTAGTCGAACGCGGCCAGGGGCTCGACGCGGTGCATCTTTTCCGCCGCCTGCGCGACGAAGCGTTCGCCATCTACGAGGAAGACCTCGCCGCCAATCGTTCCCTGGGCCGCTTCGGCGCGACGCTGCTTGCGGACCCTTCAACCGTGCTGACGCATTGTAATGCCGGAGCGCTGGCCACGGCGGGCTACGGCACCGCGCTGGGCGTAGTACGCGCGGCGCGCGAGGCGGGCAAGAAGATCGCGGTCATCGCCGACGAGACGCGGCCCTTCATGCAGGGCGCGCGACTGACCGCCTGGGAGTTGCACAAGGACCGCATCCCAGTGACGGTCATCGCCGACAACATGGCGGCGAGCGTGCTCCGGGACGGGGGCGTAAGTTGTGTGGTGGTTGGGACCGATCGTACGGCGGCAAACGGCGACGTCGCGAACAAAATCGGCACCTACCCACTGGCGGTGATGGCGCGGCGCCACGGCGTACCGTTTTATGTCGCCGCGCCGCTGTCGTCGATCGATCTGGATTGTCCAAGCGGCGCCGAAATTCCGATCGAGCAGCGATCCGCCAACGAAATAACTCATCTCGGCGGCAAGCAGATCACGCCCAAAGGAATCAAAGTCTTCAATCCCGCCTTCGACGTGACGCCGGCCGAGTTGGTAACCGCGATCATCACCGAACGCGGAATCGCTTACCCGCCATATACGGAAAGCCTGGCCGCGCTCAAGCGCAAGGCCTGACTCCGCTACCGCGCGGCCGCGACAGGCAAATGAGTTTCAGCCGCGCCGGCCTATCGTCCGCGCGAGTCCGTCGCCGAGCAGGTTGAACCCCAGTACGGAAGCGCCGATCGCGACCGCCGGCGGGGTAGTCAGATGCGGCGCGACGAGCATGAAGGCGCGTCCGCTATCAAGCATGTTGCCCCAGCTCGGCGCCGGCGGCAGCGCGCCCAGTCCCAAGAACGAAAGAGCGGCCTCGGCGACGATAATTCCTCCCACGCCGAAGGTCGCCTGCACCGCCACCGGGCCGGCGAGGGCGGGCATCAGATGGCGCAGCAACAGGCGGCGCGGCGCCGCACCCAGTGCGCGCGCGGCCTCGACGTACTCGCGCTCGCGCAGCGACAGCACTTCGCCGCGGACCAATCTCGCATAGCCGGTCCATCCCATCGCGGTCAGCGCCACTACCAAATCGACGAGGCCCGGACCAAGAATCGCGGCCAGCGCGATCGCGAGCAGAAACCCCGGAAACGCCAGCACCACATCGACCAGCCGCATCACGATCGAATCGACGCGCCCGCCCGCAAGCGCCGCGACACCGCCGACGACGCTGCCCGCCGCGAGCGAGAGCAGCACCACCGTGGTCGAGACCGTCAGCGAGAGGCGCGCTCCCCACAGCACGCGCGCCAGCATGTCGCGTCCGAGCGCGTCGCATCCGAGCCAGTGGCCGCGGCCCGGCGGCGCAAGCACCTGCGTGAGATCGATTGCGAGCGGGTCGGCGCGCACCAGGAGCGGCCCGAGCGCGGCCGCCATCGCGAGCATCGCAACGATTGCGCAACCTGCTACTAGCGATGGATTGCGCCGCGCCACGTTCATTCCCCGGAGCGAAATAGCCTCAACCGGATATCAGGCGAATCCGCGGATCAACGATGCCGTAGACCAGGTCTGTCGCCATGTTGACCGCTACGTAACTCAGCGCGAAGGTGAGCACGCAGCCCTCTACCAGCGGATAGTCGCGCGCGCTTATTGCCGCGATCAGCAAACGGCCCATCCCCGGCCACGAGAAGATCATTTCGGTGACGATCGCGCCGGTCAGCAGCGCGCCGGTTTCCAATCCGAGCAGCGTAATCACCGGGGTTAACGCGTTGCGCAGTCCATGGCGCATCAGCGCGGCGAACGCGCCCAGTCCCTTGCTGCGCGCGGTGCGAATGTAGTCGGCCTCGCGCACCTGGACGAGGCTCTGTCGCAGCATCCGCGCCAGGATAGCCGCCAGCGCGGTCCCCATCGTGACCGCGGGCAGCACCAGATGCGCCAGGCCGCCGCGTCCGGTCAGCGGGAGCCATCCAAGCTCGAGCGAGAAGAGGATCATCATCAGCGGGCCGAGACAGAGATGAGGCACCGAGATGCCGAGGATGGCAAAGCTCATCGCGCCCACGTCGGCCGCGCCGCCGGCATTAGCGCCGGCAATGAGGCCGAGCGGAAAAGCGATCGCGATCGCGACCAGCATCGCGGCGCCTGTCAACTCGAGCGTCGCCGGAAACCGCGCGGCGATTAACCGCGTGACCGGCTCTTTCATCGAAATCGACTCGCCCAGGTCGCCGTGCACGAGGCCCCACAGGAAGCCCGCGTACTGCACGGCGATTGGACGGTCGAGTCCGAGTTCATGGCGCAGGCCGGCAATATCGGCCGGCCCCGCGGTGTCGCCAAGCATCGCGACCACCGGGTCGCCGGGCACCAGATGGATGAGTGCGAAGGTCAGCGTCGCAACGCCGAGCGCGACCGGCACCAGCGCGACCAGGCGGCGGACGAAGTAGCCGATCACCGGGGCGCGCTCTGTGACGCCGGTGCGAGCGACACGCTGGCGAGCGAACGCAAGCTGCCGTTGGGAAACGGCGTGAAGCCTCTAACGCGGCGATTCATCACTACCACGTTGTCCATCCACCAGAGCGAGACGTAGGGCAGATCGGCCGCCGCGATTTTCTGCACCTCGGCGTAAATCCTGCGGCGCGCCCCCGGGTCGAGCGTCACCTCACCTTGCTCCAGCAGACGGTCCATTGCGGGATTCGAATAATTGCCGCGGTTGGAGCCGCTGGGCGGGATCATTTTCGAATCAAACACCATGAAGTATTGATGCGTCAGATCGGTTGCGACCCAATCGAGCGAGGTCAAATCGAAATTGCCCTTCTGGATGTCGCTATAGAAGGTCGCGAACTCATTGGTCCGGATGTCGAGTATGATCCCGATCTGCCGCAGCATCGCCTGGATCGCCTCGCCCAGCCGCCGCCCCTCGGGCGTCGTTTTGTAGACCAACTTCAGGTCGCGTTTCCCGGTCGGTCCGATCGGATAGCCGGCTTCGTCGAGCAGCCTGGAAGCCTTGAACGGATCATACGGATAGCGCTGAACGTCGCCGTTGTAAGCCCAGTTCTCGGGCGAGAGCATCCCGCTCGCCACCCGTCCGGCACCCTTGTAGAGCGAGCCGACGATCGCGTCGCGGCTGATCGCATAGGCGATCGCCTGGCGCACACGCAGATCGCGCAGATGCGAATCGCGGAAGTTAAACTCCAGGTAGTAATATTCGCTTCCCGGCGACTGATTGATCACCAGGTCGGGGCGCATCCCCAGATAGCCAATCAGGTCGGGTTGAATGTTGTTTTCGGCCAGGTCGCAAACACCTTCCGCCAATTCCAGCGCACGCACCGTCGGATCCGGGACCACCTTGAACACGATTCCGGGGATGTCGCCCGGCGCATGCGCGCGGTTAGGATTGCGCGTCAGCACCAGCATCTCGTCGCGCGAGAACCTCGCTATCTCGAAGGCGCCGCTGGCGGAGGGCCATCGCTCGGCGCTCTTGCCCGGCAGCGGCGTTCCTTGCGCCACCACTCCGATCGTCGCCATCTCCAGCGCGGGCGCATATGGCCCGCGGGTCGTCATCACGACAGTCGCATCGTCGGGCGCGGCGATAGCTGCAAGTTGGCGCAGGGCGATACGCTTGGGCGAGATGCTGGCGGGATCGAGAATCGAGTCGTATGTATATTTGACATCGCGGGCGGTGAGCGGACGCCCGTCGCTGAAGTGCAAGCCGTGGCGCAAATGGAACACCAGCGTGGTGGGCGTCGGCCGCTCGAAGCTCTCGGCTAGGTCGCCGTGAAACTGACCATGCGCATCGACCCTGACCAGCGCATCGAAAACCAGCTCGGCCGTGCGCGAAGAAATCGCGTCGCTCGTAAAACGCGGGTCGAGCGCGATGGGCGAGGTCTCGAGGTCAACCTGGAGATAGCCGGCTGGGATGGCCGGGGCCTTGCGATGGCGTCCGCCAACGGTCCAAACGAACGCCGCGGCGATGAGCGCAATCACCACGGCCACCCGGCCGAAAGCGAAGATCGCACCCGGCCAGGATGCCTGCCTGCTCGTCGTCTCGCTCATCGGGTGCGCAGTGATGATAGCACAAGCGCGGCGCGCGTCAGCCGGCGATAGGGAGGATTTGCGAATGAACCAGGGATGGCGCTCCGCAGTCGTGTTGCGCAAGGGCGACCTGACCGAGGCGGCCGCCGACGCGATCGTCAATGCGGCCAACAACGATCTGATGCTGGGCGGCGGCGTGGCCGGCGCGATTCGCGCCAAGGGCGGTCGGTCGATCCAGGCCGAATGCGACAAGCTGGGGCCGATTCCGATTGGCGAGGCTGCGATCACGGGAGCCGGCAAGCTGCGTGCGCGCTATGTCATCCATGCGGCCTCGATGCGGCTTGGCGGGCGCACGAGCGAGACGGCGCTGCGTGACTCGACACGAAATTCGCTCAAGCGCGCGGCTGAGCACGGGCTCAAATCGATCGCGTTGCCAGCGATCGGAACCGGAATCGCGGGCTTTCCGATCGAGCAATGCGCCGTGGTGATGCTGGCCGAGATTCGCGACCATCTGCGCGGGGCGACCACGCTGGAAAAAGTCGAAATGGTGTTATTCGACGAGCGCGGGTTAGGCGTATTTCAGGACGCGCTCGCGAAGATGGCCGACTAGGGAGGGTCGCTCAGACAGCAAGAGCCCTGTTACGCGATCAGCTGATCGAGCAGCGTCTTCGCGTCTTTCAGGTCGGCGGTGTCGAAACCCTCGGTGAACCAATCGTAGATGTTGGCGAGCATCGCGCGGGCATCATCACGACGGCCCTGTTTTGCGAGCAGCCGAGCGAGGCTCATTGTTGCTCGTAGTTCCCATGCCTTCGCGCTCATCTTCTGCGCTAGCATGATCGCTTCGCGGAAGTCAGACTCGGCCGGTTCTTCCTGTCGCTGATTGAGTCGCAGTTCGCCGCGCAATCTGAGAGTTTCAGGCCTGCGCGTGAGCGCGTTCAGGTTCGGCGGGAACTGACGCGCTAGCGTCTTCGCGTCTTCCGATGGGCGTGGTCGCTAGTTGCTCCAGTCAAAAGCGTTAAGCTGCGCGTAGGTATTCTGATGGCGCATTGCTAGTTCCTGCGGCGCCTTGACCTCGAAGCTAACCGTGTTGCCAACCTCCGCTTCCTTGTATTCAAACCCGTTGGGAAGAACGATCCGGGCGCGGTGTTCCTCGCCAGTGACAGGATTGAGGATCGGTTCCACGCGAGATTCCAGGACGTCGGGAATGATTACCCTGGCGCGCCTGTGCTCACGGTCCGTCTTGATTTCCAGCCGCGCGAACATAGGCTCCAGAACATTGGGGCAGACGGAAGCAAAAATCTCGAAGTAGAGGCCGCTTTGCTTTGCACCGTCGAGTGCTAGGAGCGCCGCACGCTGATCGG
Source organism: uncultured delta proteobacterium (assembly GCA_963734845.1). Lineage (GTDB taxonomy): Bacteria > Desulfobacterota > Binatia > Binatales > Binataceae > JAKAVN01. Next base: position 113,021 of record CAVTIS010000006.1, read on the forward strand.
CTGAGGCCCGGTCGTCGATGATCGTCAATCTTGTGCCGTTGCCTTCAGGAATTGAAGCGGGCCAGGAATAGACGCGGACGAATCGGACCCCGTCGAGTGTCACGTTCCCGTAGTAACCTTGGCGGATTTCGAACGCGGCCATGGCCTCGCATCGGCCGTTGGTCGGGAGTGCATTGAACTGGCAGGGGCAGCCCCATGCGCAGTCGCAGCTAACAACCTCCTCCCCGACGATTCTCCATCTGACATTGCTCATGGCTAAACCTCTCAATGGCAAGCAACCTAGGGAGTTGTGGGGTGTTTGAACCGGCCGAGGGCTACATAGGTCGCCGGTTAGCCTCCCAGCTCGTCGAGCAGCGTCTTTGCGTCTTTCAAATCGGCGGTGTCAAATCCTTCGGTGAACCAGCCATAGATTTCGGCGAGGATGGCGCGTGGTTCGTCGCGCTTGCCTTTTTTTGCGAGCAACCGAGCGAGGCTCATTGTCGCTCGGAGTTCCCAGGCCTTCGCGCTCATCTTCTGCGCTAGCATGATCGCTTCGCGGAAGTCAGACTCGGCCGGTTCTTCCTGTCGCTGATTGAGTCGTAGTTCGCCGCGGATTCGAAGAATTTCAGGCCGCGCCACGAGATCGTCCGGATTCATTCGGAGAGCCTGTTCGACAGTTTCAAGCGCCTCGACCGTGCCCCTGCCCGCTCCTGGGCCGCCGCCAGGGACGCGCCATTTGATGATGCGTTTTGACGGTTCCCGAGTTCGTCCAAGCTAGCTATACCCTGGCGAATCAGAGCAACGCCCTCGGTCGCACGGCCTAACTGCGCTCGTGCTTGACCGAGGGTGCATCGCGAATATGCTGCCACCTGAGGAAACTGGTTTTTGTGCGATAGCTCGACTGCCTGTTCTGCTAAGGCTTCGGCTTGGGCGTACGCTCTTAAGCGAAGCTGGAGAGTCGCGGCAAAATACCTTGACCAAGCCACATCGTACGAATTGTTTTCGTTTGCAATTCCAATCGCACGCGCTATTCGCTCTCGGGCAACATCAGATCTCCCAAGGAGCGATGCGTTAAAACTTGCGACACCAAAAGCTGAGACGGCGACTCCTCCTGGTTGCTGCCTGAAGTGAGGGTGTTCGAACAATGGCAGCCCGGCTGTGAAATGCTTCTCGACGCCCGCGAGATCGCCACGCGACCAGCGCGTTAATATTTGGAGATGATGGGCTGATCCCAGAAGGCCGGGATCGCCCTCTCGAGGAGCAAGCTCGAGCGCGTGGTCAGCAAGCGCCGCGGCGGAGCGGAAGTCTCCCGAGACATAGGCGTTGTAGGACTTGATACACACCGAACTAGCTAGCTGCTTCAAGCTGCCGCTCTTCTCGGCCAGTGCGGTTGCGCGCTCGGTAGCCTCAATCCTTTCGGGTGCCGCATCTCCTCTTGTGACGGAAAGAATCAAAATTAATGCTTGGCTAAGTTCCAGTTCGCGCCTATCACGCTCAGGCGACTCGGGCAGCAGGTTGAGCAGTCTTAGAGTCTGGCGATAGCTCTCGTGGGCCTCGCTAAACGCGTTGCGTGCCTGCGCTGCTTGGGCCGCCCGCGACCATTCGGTGATCGCTGGTTCGATTTCGCCCGCTCCCGTCCAGTGACGGGCAAGGACTTCGGGTTGCGCCTCCGCCATCGCGGCAAATTTCTCGGTGATCGTCTGCGCGACGCGGCGATGCAAACCCCGCCGTCGGCTCTTCAGCAACGCTTCGTAGGCAGCGTCACGGATCAACGCGTGCTTGAAGGTATAGCTAGCTTCCGGCGGGATCCCGCGAACGTAAATTAGTTCGGCATCGGCGAGCTTGCGCAGAGCTTCCTGCAAATCCTCTTCGGCAAGCGAATGAACAGCGTGCAGCAGTTCGTAGGAAAAGTCGCTGCCAATAACAGCGCCGACTTGGATGACCTCCTTGGCTGGCCCCAGCCGGTCCAGCCGCGCCATCAATGAGTCATGTAAGGTGACAGGGATCTCGCGTCGCGTGAGCCTCGCATCGCCGCTCTCGAGCACCGCTCGCGTCAGTTCTTCGACGAAAAGCGGCACCCCGCCCGTGCGCTCGATTACCGTCGCTATGGTCTCCTCCGACATTGCCTTTTGGGCCGCCACTTCCCCTACCATCGTGCGCACGTTGCGCGAACTCAACCGGTTGAGCGTGATTTGCGTATGATGCGCCCGCTGCGGCCATTGGGCGTGAAACTCGGGGCGCGCCGTATACAGGAGTAACAGCCGCGCCGTCGCCCCTTGCTCGACGATCAGCTGGAGCAGCTCCAGTGTCGATGGGTCGGCCCAATGCAAATCCTCGATCGCGATCACGATCGGCTGCGCTCGGGCGGCGCCCAGCACCCAGTCCACCAGCGTGGCCAGCAGGCGGCGACGCTGCTGCTCGGGTGAAAGCGACAACGGTGGATATTTCGCCGGTACCGGTAGATTCAGGAGCGGAGCAATCAGCGGCAGCGCTTCGGCAGGCTTGAGTCCAGCGAGCTCAAGCGAGGGCTCCAGTCGCGTGAGCTGTTCCTCCGCCGATTCGTCGCTGCGCCACGCCAGAAACTCGCGAAGCATTTCAGTAACCGCGTAGAAGGGCGTGCTTTGGAAGAATGCCCCGGCTGCCGCCTCGACCCAGGTGTGCGGCGTACCCGCGATTTGTTCATGGAAGCGCTGCACCAGGCGCGATTTGCCGATCCCCGCCTCGCCGATGATCAGCGCCACCTGGCACTCGCCCTCCAGCGCGCGCTCCCAACGATTCATCAGCAGGCGCAATTCGTCTTCGCGTCCCACGAACGGAGTCAATCCGCGCGTAGCCGCTGCCGCTTCGAATCGTCCGCGCATGCCGCTGGGCTGGACTAGCCGATAAAGCTGGACCGGCCGCTCAATTCCCTTTAGCGCCTGCGCCCCGCGATTCTCGGCCACGAACAGCCCGGAGATCAGCCGATGCACCGCGCCGGTGACGACTACGGTGCCCGGTTCCGCGGCCGCTTGCGCACGCGCGGCGATATTCGGCGTGTCGCCGAAAATATCGGTATCTTTGCCCGCACCTGCGCCCACCACCACCGTGCCTGAATCGATTCCGACCCGCGCGGCGAGTTTGGAATGCGTGGGGTTTTGATTGAGCTTCGAGAGCGCGTCGAAGATCGCGAGACCCGAGCGCGCGGCGCGTTCGGCGTCGTTGTCGTGCGCCTGGGGCCAGCCGAAATAGGCCATCACGCCGTCGCCAAGGTACTGGGCGACATGTCCGCCAAAACGCTCGATGGCTTGCGCCGCCGCGCGATGGTACTCGCCGACGATCTCCCGCCACTCTTCAGGATCCAGATGACTGGCGATCTCGGTCGAGCCGACGAGATCGCAGAACAGCACCGTCAGATGACGGCGCTCGCCGCGTATAGAATCGTGTGGTTCAGTGACCGGGCGAATCGGCGCGGCGTCGAGGAACGGCTCTGCGCATTGCGCGCAGAGCCTGGCTGCGGCGGGATTCTGAAAGCCGCACTTTTGACATCGATATTGGAAAGACGTCGCACCATGGATGCAGAATTTCGCGCCTTGCAGGTTTTCCGCTGAACAATTCTGGCAGCGCATCGACTTACCAGCAGACAACGAAGCGACCTGGATTTCATGTATCACCTAAAAGCAGTAGCGACTACCATGCGGCGATGAATGATCAAACCTAATGCGCGGCGGCGGGCCCGCTTGCGCGCTGCCCTCTGCGCAAGAGCAGAAAGCCGGGCGTCATCAGCGCCATCACTACGGCGAGGATCCGGTAGATGTCGTTGAAAGAAAGGATAGCGGCCTGCGCCTGGATGGTGTTGTAGATCATCCCGAAGGCCTGATGCTGCCCGCCTATCATTTGCGGCAGGTAATGGAAGGACGGCGCGCCCGGCATGCGCGGCGCGCTCTCGCTGAGCTTCCAGGCGTCGAAGACCGAGAGATGGTCGGCCAGGCGCGACTGATGCACCTGTTCGTGGTCGACCAGCATCGTGGTCATGTAGGCGATTCCGATCGCGGCGCCGGTGTTGCGCATCATGTTATAGAGGCTAGCGGCGTAACCGATTTTCTCGCGCGCGACGACCGAGAGCGAGCTCGCCGAGAGCGTCGGAAAGATCATGCCCATGCCGAGGCCCATCACGACGCTCGGGATAACGACAACCCACAGGCTGACCTGGAGATCCCAGCCTGACATCGTCCACAAACCGACCGTCATCAGGATGAAGCCCGCTCCGACCAGCGGACGGGTGTCGAAACCGCGGCGCGCGATCTGTCCGACCACCAACATCGACAGCATCGTCGCCAGCCCGCGCGGCGCCAGCACCAGCCCGGCCTTCCAGGCCGTGTAGCCCATGAACTCCTGCAGGAATATCGGCATCAGCAGTCCGGTGCCGTAGAGCACCGAACTCATGGCGACAATCAGCACCAGCCCGACGCTGAAAACCTTTATCTTGAGAATCCGTAAATCAAGGATCGGGTCGGCGATACGCAACTCGTTGATCGTGAGAATCAGCAGGGCGGCCGCACTCAGCAGGCTGGTCAATACCACCCAGGACGACGCGAACCAGTCGGCGCGCTGGCCGCGGTCGAGCACGATTTGCATCGCACCGAGACCGACCACCAGGCAGGCGATGCCCACGTAGTCGACCTTGGCGCCGCGCGCGCGATGCTCGCGCAGAAAAGGAGGATCATGCACGAACGCCGAGACCATCAGGAAGGCGATGATTCCGATCGGCACGTTGATATAGAAATTCCAGCGCCAGTTCCAGTTGTCGGTAATCCAGCCGCCCAGCGTCGGCCCCATGATCGGCGCGACCATCAGGCCCACGCCCCACGTCGCCATCGCGAGCTGCTGCTCGGCCGGCGGAAAAGTCTCCATCAAGATGGCCTGTGACGACGGGACCATCGCGGCGCCCGCCGCACCCTGGATCAGACGGAAGACCACCATCTGATCGAGCGACGCGGCCGCGCCGCACAGCGCCGAGGCGGCCACGAAAACCGACACCGAGATCATGAAGTAGCGTTTGCGGCCAAAGCGCGACGAAATCCATCCGGTCATCGGAATCATGATGCCGTTTGCGACCAGGTAGCTGGTCAGCACCCACGCGATCTCATCGACGCTGGCCGAGAAGCTGCCCTGCATGTGCGGCAACGAGACGTTGACGATTGAGGTGTCGAGCACCTCGAGCGTGGTGCCGAGCATCACGGCCAGCGCGACCAGCCACTTGTGTGAGGGCGTGGCCGGCTCGGAGTGGGCCGCCGCAATCGATGCTGCTGCTTCCATCCGGAGGCGCTATTCGGCGTGCGCGGTCATGATTCCGGTCTGAGTCTGGTCTGGGTGGCCGGCTGGGCGCGCCGGAGCCAGAGAAAAGCCGGCACCATCGCGAGCATCAACACGGCCATAATCCTGTATAGGTCGTCAAACGACAAAATTGCGGCTTGCGACGTCACCATCCCATACATTATGCCGAGGCCCTGTTTCTGGCCCGTCACCAACTGTCCCATGAAATGAAACGGCGGACTGCCCGGCATGAGCGGGCCGCGCTGGCTCAGGCGCCACGCGTCGAACACCGACAAATGTTCGACCAATCTCGACTGATGCACCTGCTCATAGTTTACCAGCATGTTGGTGAGATACGAGATGCCCATCGCGGCCCCCGTGTTGCGCATCAGATTGAACAGGCTCGCCGCATCGCCCATGCACTCGCGCCGCAGGCCTGAAAATCCCACCGCCGCGAGCACCGGAAACAACATTCCCAGGCCGCCGCCCAGCACCATGCTATCGACGGCGACGACCTGCACGCTCACATCGAGGCTCCACTGCGCCATCCACCAGAGCCCGACGGCCGCGAGCAGGAAGCCTAGCCCAATCATCGGGCGCGTGTTGACCCGCATCCGCGCCAGTTGCCCGACCGCGAACATCGAGAACATCGCCGCCAGCGCCCGCGGCACCATCAGCAGCCCCGCCCGCCACGCCGTGTAGCCCATCAGCTCCTGTAGAAAAATCGGCATCAGCAAGCCCGTGCCCCACAGCGTCGCGCTCATGACCACCATCAGGATCACCGTAATCGAGAAGACCCGGTCCTTGAGAATCCGCAGATCGATGATCGGCTGCGGGAACGTCAGCTCATTGACCACGAGCGTGAGCAGCGCGAGCGCCGAGCACGCGGTCGCCATCGCCACCCAGTTCGAGGCGAACCAGTCGGCGCGCTGGCCGCGGTCGAGTACCACCTGCGCGAGGCCCAGGCCCACTACGAGGCACCCGATGCCGACATAATCGACGCGCCCGCCGCTCGATCGGCGCTCGCGCAGGTAGGGTGGGTCATGCACGAACGCGTAGACCATTACCAACGCGACGATTCCGATCGGTATGTTGATGAAGAAATTCCAGCGCCAGTTCCAGTTGTCAGTAATCCAACCGCCGAGCGTCGGCCCGAGGATCGGCGCGATCATCAGGCCCACGCCCCACATCGCCATCGCCATCTGCTGCTCTTCCGGCGCAAAGGTCTCCATCAGGATGGTCTGCGAGGACGGAATCATCGCGGCACCGGCCGCGCCCTGCGCGAGCCGGAACAGCACCATCTGCCCGAGCGAGCGCGCCGCGCCGCACGCCGCAGAGGCGATCACGAAGGTCGCCACAGAAGTGAGGAAATAGCGCTTGCGGCCGAAGCGCGAGGAAATCCATCCGGTCATCGGAATCATGATGCCGTTGGCAACCAGGTAGCTGGTGACGACCCAGGCGATCTCGTCGATGCTGGCTGAGAAGCTGCCCTGCATATGCGGCAGCGAGACGTTGACGATCGAGGTATCGAGCACCTCGAGCACCGTACCGAGCATCACCGCGAGCGCGATCAGCCACTTGTGTGCGGCGGCCGGACGCTCATCGGCAACGGAAATCGGGGTTGCGCTTGCCACGCGACCACGACTATGCCCCAGCGGTCACGAGTTGAAAAGGCGCGCATGTCCGCGCGCGCGTTCGCAATTTTGCGGGCCACGCCGCGCAGCCTGTGAAGTGATGTAACCTTGCAATGCTGACAACTGCGCGCGCCCGGCATAGCCTTTTGATCATGCGTCTGGCCGCGATCGATGTCGGTTCGAACTCAGTGCACATGGTGATCGCCGATGTGCGCTGTGACGGCCATTTCGAAGTCATCGACCGGGTCAAGGAAATGGTGCGGCTGGGACGCAACATGTTCACCAGCGGCAAGCTCGCGCGGGAGCCGATGGAACTGGCGGTGCGCGCGCTAAAGAACTTCGCGCGCCTGGCCAAGGTGCGCCGGGTCGATCGGATTCGCGCAGTCGCAACCAGCGCCGTGCGCGAAGCGCACAACCGCGACGCCTTCATCGCGCGCATCCGCCGCGAAACCGGGCTTAAAGTTGAAATCATCTCGGGCGCGGAAGAGGCACAGTTCATTTTCAGCGCTGCGCGCCACGCCCTTGGCCTCGAGGGCGGACCGTTCCTGCTGATCGACGTCGGCGGCGGCAGCGTCGAACTGGTGCTGGTGCGCGACGGCGCGGCGCTATGGATGGAAAGTCTGCCGCTAGGCGTCGCGCGGCTGACGGAGCGGTTTCTCCCCTCGGACCCGCCCGAGCCGGACGACGTGCGCAGGCTCGAAGACCATCTGCATCGCAAGCTCGACGCGCTGCTGCGCAAGGCGCGCCGCGCCGGCGTGGTGCAGGCGATTGGTACCTCGGGAACCATAAATGCGCTGGTCGCGATGGCGCGGGTGGCGCGCGACGGCGAACAGGACCGCCTCCACGGCCTGAGCATCCCCGCCACTGACGTCACCTGGCTGCGCAACCGCCTGCTCAAGCTCTCCGCCGATGAGCGTGCGGAGCTTCCCGGCGCCGACCCCAAGCGCGCCGACCTGATGCCGGCGGCGGCGGTGCTGGCGGACTTCGTGCTGGAGCACGCGGGCGCGCCGGAGCTGGTCGCCTGCACCTGGGCGCTGCGCGAGGGCATCCTGCTGAGCATGGTCAATGCGGGCGCGCGCGGACGCGGCTCGATCGAAGCGCGGCGGCGCTCGGTGACCGCTCTGGCGCGGCGTTTTGGTGCGCTCAACGGACATGGGCCGCAAGTGGCGCGTCTGGCGACCAAGATTTTCGACGCGGCCGCGCCGGTGCTCAAGGTGGGTCCGCAGGCGCGCGAGCTGCTCGAACACGCCGCGCTGTTGCATGACATCGGCCGCGTCATCGACCACGATCGCCACAACCGCCACACCTACTACCTGGTCAAGAACGCCGAGCTGTTGGGCTTCGATCCGTTAGAGATCGAGATCATCGCGCAGGCCGCCCGTGGCCATCGCAAGCCCTCAGCCCGCCTCGATTCGCCGGAGTTCCGCGCCTTGAACCCGGCAAAACGTCATTTGGTCCGCTCCATCGCGGCGGTTCTGCGGCTGGCCGATGCGCTGGACCGAAGTCACTTCAGTGTGGTTAAAGATATAAATATCAGACGTTCGCCAGAACGATTCTCCATCACAGTCGATGCTGCCGGTGGACAGGCAGACCTTGAATTATGGACTTGCGAGAGAAGATCGGATTTGTTGTCGAGGCTTCTGAGCCGTCAAGTAACGGTCAAGCGGCGCGTGCACCGGCCAATGGTCCGGTCGAAACGGGCGTCGGCGCGGCGCGGACGGTAAAGGGCCATCGCCACACCCTGCTCAGCTCGCCCCATCCGTATCCGGGCCGGCTGATCGCGGTCGAAGGAATCGACGGCTCGGGCAAGTCCACTCAGGTAAAACTGCTGGAGCGATGGCTGCGTGCACGCGGCTACCCGGTGCATTTCACCGAGTGGAATTCCTCGCGCCTGGTGCGCAACTCGATGCGCCGTGGCAAGCGGCGCAACCTGCTCACGCCGAGCACTTTCAGCCTGTTGCATGCGGTCGACTTCGCCGACCGCTTCATCTACCAGATTCTGCCGCCGCTGCGCGCCGGGATGATCGTGCTCGCCGATCGCTACGTTTATACCGCGTTTGCGCGCGACGTCGCCCGCGGCGTGCATCCCGACTGGGTGCGCGGGGTCTACCGTTTCGCCCCGCGCCCCGACCTGACGTTCTTTTTCCGCGTCCCTATCGACGTCTCGCTCGAGCGTCTGCTCGCCGGCCGCGCCAAGCTCAAGTATTACGAGGCCGGGATGGATCTCGGGCTATCGACCGACCTGGCCGAAAGTTTCCGTCTCTTCCAGGGCCGCGTGCTGGAGATCTACGATCAGCTGGCTGGGGAGTTCGATCTTCGCGTCATCGACGCGAGCCACGACATCGCTGGCCAGCAGAAAGTCGTGCGCCGGATGGCCGGAGAAATCCTGCGCGAATACGACCACCAGCGCGCGCGCAACCATCATGGCAACTCGACCACCGCACGCTAAGCGCTGGCACGGCCACGGCCTGCCCTATCTCGACGAGAAGCCGCTCCCCGGCCATCTTATCGTGATCGAGGGCACCGACGGCGTCGGCCGCTCGACCCAGGTCGAGCTGCTGCGCGGATGGCTCGAGTTGGAGGGCTACGCGGTCAGCAACACCGGATGGACCCGCTCGCCGCTGCTCTCGGCGACTATCGCTGACGCCAAGGCCGGCCATCAGCTCACCCCGATAACCTTCAGTCTGCTCTACGCCGCCGATTTCGCCGACCGGCTCGAACACGAGATTCTGCCCGCGCTACAAGCCGGTTTCGTGGTGATTGCCGACCGCTACATGTATACCGCCTTCGCGCGCAACGCCGTGATGGGCGCCGACCCGGAATGGACCCACGAAGTGTTCGGGATGGCGTTGGTGCCGAACCTCGTGTTGTACCTGGAGATCGACGTCGACACGCTGGTGCCGCGCGTGGTCCGCGGTAAAGGGATGGATTACTGGGAGTCCGGGATGCATCTCGCGCTCTCCAGCGACATCTTTGACTCGTTCCAGAATTATCAGCGGCGCATCATCGACGAGTACAACCGGCTCGCGCACGATTTCGGCTTCATCACCATCGACGCCCGCGAGTCGATCAGCAAGATTCAGAGCGACGTGCGCTCGCACGTCTCGGACTACCTGCGGCGCGCGCAAAGCGGGCTCCATGCGCTCGCGGAACCAAAGGTACCGTGATGACCGCCGTCAGGCGTCCCGCGCGCGCGCATCCTGCCGCACCCTCCCCGACCGATTCCGCCGTCAAGGTAGCAACGGCTTCGATTGGCTTGCAGTTGCGCGCGATGACCGCCGAGCACGGCAAAGCCCTCGCCGGCGACGCCGAGGCGATCCATCGGCTGCGCGTGGCGACCCGGCGCCTGCGCGCCGCCTTGCGCACGCTGCGGGAGATCGCGCCGGGCCACGAGGCGGAGAACACCGCGGACGAACTCGGATGGCTCTGCGGGGCCATCGGTGCGGTGCGCGATCTCGATGTGCTCGCCCAGATGCTCGAGCAGCGCGCGACGCGCCTGGAAGCCGATTTCATTCGCGCGCTCGCGCCGCTCTCCGACACGATTCGCCATCAGCGCGCCATCGAGCAGGAACGCCTGGTCGCCGCGCTCGACTCCGAGCGCTACCGCGGCCTGGTCCAGCGCCTGGGCACGGTCGCGCCCGAGGCGGCGGCCGACAGCGTTACGCTCGGCGCGGTGGCGGCGCGTCTGGTGCGCCCCCAACTGCGCGCGATGCTGCGCGCGGGCGCCGGACTCGACGAGGATTCGCCGCCTGAAATCCTGCATCGGCTGCGCGTGCGAGTGAAAAAATTGCGCTATACGCTCGAGCCGATGCGCGCCGCGGGCGGCAAACCCGCGCGCAGGATGCTGCGGCGCCTCGAGCGCGTGCAAGAGCGCGTCGGCCAGTACCACGACGCCGCGACCGCAGCCGCGTGGCTGCGCGGATGGGCCGACGAAGTGCAAGACGCACCGCCCGCGGCCATGATGGCGGTGGGCGCGCTGATTCATTCATTGGAGCGCCGTATCCGCCGCCTGCGCGCCCGCAGCCTCAAGGCGTGGCGCCGCGCAAACATGGACGAACTCGCGCGCACCGTGCTCTCCGAACTCAACTCCGCGGCCGCCCAGGCGCGGCGCACCGCCAAGCCGCCGCTCGCCCTGGTTCCGCTGACCCGCGTCTCATGACCCTTTACATTTTGCGCCACGGACCAGCCGAGAACGAACCGCCTCCGGGCGGCGACGACGGCGCGCGCCGGCTGACCGCCCGCGGCCGCGAAAAAGTGCGCGCGGCGGCGTCCGGGATACGCGCGTTGCAACTCAAGTTCGATGCCATCCTCACGAGCCCGCTGCCGCGCGCGGCGGAAACCGCGGAACTGGTTGCCGCCGCTTATTCCGGCAGCCCGGTGCCTGAGGTCTTTCCTGCGCTATCCACGGGCATGTCGCCGGCTGACACCGTCGCTGCACTCAAGCCGTACGAACGCCACAATCATTTGATGATCGTCGGGCACGAACCGGGACTTAGCGGATTAGCCTCGCTGTTGCTGACCGGCTCGGCCAACAGCGTGAGTTTCGACCTTAAAAAATCTGGAATGATCGCGCTTGAATTGCACGACGGAATCGAGCGCGGCGGCGCGAACCTGCTCTGGGTCCTCACACCGCGCCATCTGCGCCGCCTGCGCAAGTGACGGTTAGGCTGTTCGCCGTTGCGATTGAGAACCTGAGAGCGACGCGCGGTGTAGGCCGGGCGTAACGATGACTTCGCCCGAGCAACCCCTAACTACGAACCCAACCGAACGTAACGCGGCCGCCGCCAGACTGCCGGCGAACGTGTTGGCGCTCGGGGTGGTCTCGCTGTTCAACGATAGCGCCGGCGACATGGTTCAGCCGCTGCTCCCCGCCTTCGTCGGCACGATTGGGGGAGGGCCCCTGGCGCTGGGACTGATCGAAGGTATCGCCGACGCCACTGCGAGCCTTCTTCAGCTCGGCTCGGGCTATCTTGCCGATCGCATCGGCCGGCTCAAGGCGGCGACGACAGCGGGCTATGCGGTGACAGCGATAGCTCGACCGCTGCTCGCGCTGGCTCAGACATGGTGGCAAATCCTCGGGGCCCGTTTCGGCGACCGCATCGGCAAGGGAATTCGTACGGCGCCGCGTGACGCGTTGCTGGCTGACGCAACGCCGATCGCAAGCCGTGGCCGTGCCTACGGATTCCATCGCGCGATGGACAACGCAGGCGCGATCGTCGGACCGGCGGCGGCGTGGTTGATGCTCTCGAGCGGGCTCTCGATGCGCGAGGTATTCGCATGGTCGGCGGTGCCGGGATTGCTCACGCTGGTGATTCTCCAAACCATAGTCTCCGACGCGGCGTTCGGGAGCTCCAAGCACGACGCGAGTGCTGGACTGCCACCTTCGCACGCCTATCGCCGACTTCTCGTCTCGATCTTCGTCTTCACGTTGGGATGCTCCTCGGACGCCTTTCTGCTGTGGCGTGCCGCTGAACTCGGGATTGCATACTCGCTCGCGCCAATACTGTGGATGGTGCTGGCGACGGTTAAGTCAGCGACCTCGACCTGGGGCGGCGCGCTTAGCGACCGCGTCGGCCGGCGCAAGGTGATTGTCGCCGGATGGGCCGTGTACGCAGCGGTTTACCTAGGCTTTGCGCTTGCCAACGCGGGTTGGCAGATTTGGCTTCTGTTCGTCGCGTACGGCACGTTTTTCGGACTCACCGAGGGCACAGAGAAAGCAATGGTCGTCGATCTCGTCGAGCCGCAATGGCGCGGACGGGCGCTCGGCGGATATCACGCGGCCGTGGGCGTCGCATCGCTACCCGCCAGCCTGGTGTTCGGTGTGATCTATCAGGCGGCAGGCCCGATGTTCGCATTTTCGACCGGCGCCGGACTCGCCATAATCGCTATCTTCTTGTTGCCGCGCCGGGCGCCGAACGAACGCGTCGCGTGACCGCGATTCGTCGCGTACGCGCTTAGCCGTCTGACCATATACTCGGTCATCTATCCGACTATTGCTGACTACTACTTGATATAAAACGCCTCGGGCGCCGGGCGATATACGCGCGCGAGCCACAACGGACGCCGCAGCCCGCCGGGACCCGGCGCCGCCCGCGTCATCTCGAGCCATCGGCGATACACCTCGTGCGACTTGCGCGTGTCGACGAAAATGTCGCCATAGCGATCCTCCGGCCCTACCGTGCCGATGGTAACCTTCTGATGCCAGCAGTGCTGGCCACTTATCGGATCGGGCTGCACCGGGAAGATCAGGTTCTGATGCACGCCGGCGTCCTGCCACCAGATGCGGCCCGAGTCCGGGTCGGCGCTCGCAAACGGCTGCACGCCATGCACCTGACGCATCATCCAGGTGCCCTCTTCCTTATGGGTCAACTCGACCAGCCCGCTCGCCCATCGCTCTCCGCCGCTCTCCTCTTTGAGCCGCCAACGCCCGAGATGATGCGAGCAGGCGATCACGCCCGGCCGAATCGATTCGGTCACCCATACCTTGTCGATGAAATAGCCGATCTCGGTCGCAACCTTCAGCAGTCCGCCGGTGTCAACGCCGAAACGCCGCGCATCCTCCGGACTCAGCCACAACGGGTTGCGATTGGATATTTCGTATAGCCACTTGGCGTTGCCGGAACGCGTATGCACCAGCGTCGGCAGCCGAAACGTCGGCAGCAGCAGCATCTCGCCGCGTTCCCGATTGATATTACTCCAATGGACCTGGCTCCTGATGTAGCTCGGGACTGAGTACTCAGGCCATTCCCAGTCCTTTAGCGTCCTGGAGTAGAACTCGAGCTTGCGCGACGGCGTGGGAAAACCGGCGCAGGCGTGGCCGTCGATCTCGACGCCGATCGCGGCCCCACCCCGGCTGATGACCTTGCTGGCCGGGTCGACCGCGGCGTCTTTCAAATCTTGCGCCGGGAGAGCTTTTTCGTGGACCCGATACGAACCTTCCTCGATCAGGAATGCGCCGTATTTACGCATATACGCGAGCGGCTCGAGCCCTTCCTTCGCCGCCGCGGCAGGCAGGCCCGGGACGCTGTTCTCGAAGATCCAGCGATAGAAATCCTCGACCGTCAGCTTTTCACCGGCGCGAAACGGCGACTCGAAATATTTGCGGATGCCGAGCGTGCCGTCGGGATCGATTCTCCATGACAACTCGACCCAGAACTCGTCTTCTTCCCAAACCTCGCCCAGGCCGGCCTCGCGATGGGCTTCGTAAGTGAAATTGAAACGCTTGCCCGCGCGCTCCAGCGCGACCCGCGCGACCGGTTGCCGAAAGCCGATCCAGCGCGCGGCGTGAGTCTCCTGGCTCAGCAGGTCGTGGCGCTCCGGCCCATGGCCCATCGGCAGCACATAGTCGGCAAATTGCGCGGTCTCGCTCCAGATCGGTGTAAGGCAGGCGTGGCGCTCGATTTTGCTCTCGTCGCTGAGCACCTCGATCCAGCTCATCCCGTCCGGATTGGTCCACACGGGGTTATACACGCGGGTGAAGTAGGCGCTGATTTTGCCGCGGCCCTCTTTGAGAAAATGCGGCAGCAGGAAGCTCATCTCGAAAAACGCGAGCGGAAACTCGCGCGGCCACATCAGTTCATTCCACATCTTCGCCGGCGGCGGCATAATCGGCGGCGCCGGCACGAACTTGTTGGCTGAGTTGGGCGCCGTGCCGCCGGGTGCGTCGACCGCGCCCATCAAGACCACCAGCAACTCCAGCGCGCGCGCCACCTGCCATCCGCCCAGGTTGCCCGCCGCCGCGTTGCGCCAGACGTGGGTCGCGAGCGCCGAACCGGCGCGTCCAATCTCGCGCGCGACTTCGACGATGACCGCGGCCGACGCGCCCGACTCGCGCTCGGCGAACTCGGGCGTGTATTCGGCATAGACTTCGCCAAGCACTTCCAGAAACGTGTCGAAAGTTTGCGCGCGCGCGGGATGCTCCTCGCGCAGGAACTCTTCCCAGTTGACCCATCGGCGCACGAACTCGCGATCGTACAGCCGCTCGCGCAAAATCACGTGGCACATCGCCAGCAGCACCGCAGCCTCGCTGCCCGGCCAGGTCGAGAGCCACCAGTCGGCCTTGGTCGCGGTGTTCGAGAGCCGCGTATCGATCACGCAGACCCGCGCCCCGCGCTGCTTGGCTTCGATAATCCGCTGCGCGTGCGGATTAAAGTAGTGGCCGGCCTCCAGGTGCGAGCTCAGCAGCAGGATGAAGCGCGCGTTGGCGTGGTCGGGCGAGGGCCGGTCGGCGCCATGCCAGAACGCGTAGCCGGTGCGCGCTCCGGCCGAGCATACGTTGGTGTGGCTATTGTGCCCGTCGATTCCCCACGCGTGCAGGATGCGCTGATTGTAAATCAGCTCATGGCCGGGGCGGCCGACGTGGTAGATAATCTCGTTGCGGCGCCCCTCGATTAGCGCGCGGCGGATTCGCCCGGCGAGATCGTCGAGCGCTTCGTCCCACGTCACGCGCTCCCACTTGCCCTCGCCGCGCCGCCCCGCGCGGCGCATCGGATAGAGGATGCGCTCGGGGTCGGTAACCTGGTTGATGGTCGCGGGTCCCTTGGCGCAGTTGCGGCCGCGGCTTCCCGGATGCGCCGGGTTGCCCTCGAATTTGCGAATCGTGAAATCGCCCTTGTCGACATACCCGAGCAAGCCGCATCCGGCCTCGCAGTTGAAGCATATGGTCGGCACCAGCGTGTAATGCTTCTCGACCTTGCGCGGCCACGCCGCCGGATCGAATTCGACCCAATCATCCCATCGCTCGATCGCCGGAAACGCGCGCAGCCCGCCGGCCGGCGCTTCGAGTTCCATCGCTGCCGGATTGAGCGGCCGCAGTTCTTCTTTTGCTTCAGGCATCGTCGGCCTAACTGAGCGGCACGGCCTGGCCGGCCTCTATCCAAAGATTCTCGAAAGTCCAAAGTCCCACCAAAGCGAGTAGCGCCGCTCCCGCCGCCAGCGCACGGCCGTCCGTGCGCATCGCGGCACCGAGCAGAATCAACGGAACGAGCGTTCCGATAACGACTACGCCAACCCAGAAGCGAAAGCTGAGCTCGCCGCGCGAGATAAGATCGGCGGCGCGCCGGAATTCCTCGCTCATCGCGGGCAGGGTGAGTTCTATCAGTATCATCACCAGTCCGACCGCCAGCGCCACGGCCAGGATGCGCGCGGTCGCAAGGATAATGATGGGTCCGGCGCTCATCGCTACCGCGGCGACAATCATCAACGCCGCGCCGCCGATCAGCGCCTGCACCAGCAGATGCCAAATGAAAACCGGGCTCTGCCACAAATCGCGCGCTTTGGCCTGCGCGAACAGAAAGGCGGAGTAGCACGCGGATGCGGCCGCAAAAACCGCCGTCGCCACAATGAGCTCGGCGGAAACCGATCCGGCGAACCACCCGCTGGCAAGCCAGACCGTCGCGAGCGCGCCGTAAATCATCAGGATGTACGTGCCCCATACCAGCCACGAACGAAAGTTGGGCTTGGTGATTAGATAGTAGAAGCGCCACGGCTGCTTTAGGTCGGCAATCAGCAGCAGAACGGTGACGCCGAGAAAGAGCAGCGCGAGGATTGGGCTGACGATGTTGGTCAGGGTCGCGTCGCCGCCGCTCGTACCCCCGAGCAGCAGCGCGGCGACTATCAGCACGCCCGCAGCGATTGATTTGGTCCACAGATACGCGGCGGGAATAGCGCCCCATGGCGCCGGATGCGGGACGTCGTAAACGATGCGCGCCGAGCCGGGCGCCATGTCGCCGGCCCCGTCGCCGGTGACAGGGCGGCCATCGCCGAGCGGATTGTGGTCGGCCCACATCGAGCTATGCTCCGGCCGCATCATCGAGGGTTGCAGCAGGTCGCCCTCGATACCGACGTAGAAGAGCTTGGGCTGTGTGCCCTTATGGGGCTTGCGGACTGCGACCTTCTGCGTCGCAATGACGCGGCTGACATGGCTTTGCGGATCGTCGAGGTCGCCGGTCATGATCGCCTGCGTGGGACAAACTACGACGCAGGCCGGTTCGAGATTGGCCTCGACGCGATGCGCGCAGAAGTTGCATTTGGCGGCCGTGCTGGTTTCGGGGTCAATGTAAAGCGCGTCGTAGGGGCAGGCCTGCATGCAGGACTTGCATCCGATACAGCGGCTGTTGTCGAAATCAACGATGCCGTTGTCGCGCTTGAACAGCGAGCTGGTCGGGCAAATCTCGATGCACGGCGCCTGCTCGCAATGGTTGCATCGCATCACGCCGAAATGGCGGCTGGTGTCGGGGAAGGAACCCTTCTCGATGTACTTGACCCAGGTGCGAAAGACGCCGACCGGGACCTTGTGCTCATCCTTGCAGGCAACCGTGCAGGCGTGACATCCGATGCATCGGTCCTGGTCGATCACGAAGCCGTAACGCACCCGAGAATCTCCCCGCACAGCTCCTCAACGCAGGGCCGTGCGCAAATCGAGGCCGCAAGCAGACCAAGAGATTTCCGCCTCAGAACGAGCGCCTGGCGCGAAGCGGCCGTGGCTCCCTTACTACACGAACCGTGAAGGAGTGAACAGTAAAACAGTCAAAGAAGCCCGGGCGACGCGCGCCGGCTCACGGCTGCCAGAACGGCACTTCGGTGACCAAGGTCAGGCCGCGGTTGGTGTGCGATCGCGCGCTCACGGTGCCGCCATTGGTCTCGGTTAGCGCGCGCGCGATGTACAGCTTCCATCCCGAAGAGCCCATACCCTGACGATCCTGCATCGGCCGTTCGAAGAGGTGCGAGAACTGCTCCTGGCTGAGTTGCGGGCCCGTATCCTGAACCTCGATTATCACCTTGCCACCGCTTAGGAAGGTGCGCAGCACTACTTCGCCGCTGTCGGTCCGCTGGATGCCGTTGCTCAGCAGGTTGGCGGCAATGCGCTCGAGATGCAGCGGATCGAGGCTGCCGCGCGGCATCCCGCCCAACTCGGTCCGCATCCGCAGGCCCTTGAGCCGCGCCTCGCGCCCGTAGACATCGGCGACTTCCTGCACGATGACGTTGGGATCGATGACTCGCGGATGAGGCTGGAGGTTGTCCTCTTCGAGCAGGTACATGTCGAGCACATTCTTGACCAGCAGATCCATCGCGCGCGAGGTCGAGCCTACGCGGGCCAACAGATGGGTAGTCTCCTTTTCGCTGAGCTCGTCCTCCTCGAGCAGCGTGACCAGCCCGACCAGCGTGGCCAGCGGGTTGCGGATGTCATGGGTCATCGTGCCGACCTGGCGCTCGCGGAACTTGGCCGCCGCCGCCAACTGCTCCATCTGCGCCCGCAGCTTGCCGCGGTAGCGGTCGAGAAACACCGCCGTGAACCACGACAACACCAACGCGGCGACGAAGCCCAGCCATCGATAGACCGTGTACTGGTCGCGCGACGGCACCGTCAGCTCCGCCGCGCCGAATAGCGCGAGGCATCCCAGGTTCAGCATCCCCTGCCAGCGCGGTCCCCACATCACGAAGGCGGCGGTGGCGAATGGGCACAGGATGATCGCGATAAATGCCAACTCGGGGCTGTGGTTGAGCGCGGCGATCCTGATGAACAGTGCGACCACCATGACGCAGGTAGTCAGCGTCCAGACCTTCCAGTAGCGGCGGAAAACGCTCAACCAGGTCAGCCCGAAGAACATCGTGACGATCGCGAACGCGGCGTACTGGTATAGGCTCAGTGCGTGCTGGCCGACCCGCAGCACCTCCACGACGCCATAGGCCAACAGGAAAAAAATCGCGATCGGGCCGGCGACCTTCAGCGTGCCGATGGCCTCGGCATCGTGATCGATCTCGAGCAGCACGCGGCGGTCGGCCGCTACCGGGCGGCGCGGACCCAGTATGAGCCCCGGCTGCTCCGCGCCGGCGTCGTCTACCGCAATGACCTGCGCTGTTGCCATAGTCCCCCCCAGGGAAGCTCACAGTCTAGATTTGCCGATGGCGCGGGCAGCTTCAAGCGCCTCGGCCATCATTTGCAAGGCAAAATCCACCTCTGCAGCCCCCATATTCAGGGGCGGCGCCAGCCTCACCACCCGCTCAGCATTCAACGTCCAGTTGATGATCACGCCGCGAGCCAGCGACTCGCGCACGAAGGCCTGAGCCGTCCCCGAATCTGCAAACTCTACGCCTACAAGTGCTCCAATGGCACGTACCGCCGCAACTTCCGACCCACCGAACCCTCGAAGCGTTTGCGACAGTTCTTCGCCAAGCGCGATTGCCCGCTCCCAAAGCCGTTCCGCGACGATTACCTCAAGCGAAGCGAGCCCCGCCGCACACGACAGCGGATGGCCGCCGAAGGTCGTGATATGCCCCAGCGGCGGATTGCGGGCGAGCTCTCCGACCAGCCGTCCGGAGCCGCAAAACGCGCCGAGCGGCAGGCCGCCGCCCAACGCTTTCGCCATCACCACAAGATCGGGCACCACCCCGAAATGCTCCATCGCGAACAGCCGCCCCGTGCGGCCCATCCCGGTCAGCACCTCGTCGTAGATCAGTATCGCTCCCATCCGATCGCATCGTTCGCGCAGCGCTCGCATGAAACCGGCCGAGGGAATCCGGACGCCGCCCTCGGCCTGCACCGGCTCGACCACCACTGCGGCGACCGTCGAATCGATCGCCTCCAGCGCGGCCGCGTCGCCGTATGGCAGATGGCTTACCGGGCCTGGTAGCGGTTCGAATGGCGCGCGAAACGTCGGATTTCCCATCAGGGCCAGCGCGGCCATCGTGTCGCCGTGATATGCACCGTCAAAGGCGACGAAACGTTCGCGGCGGGTATGCTTGCGCGCCGTCTTGAGCGCGCCCTCGATCGCCTCCGCACCGCTATTGGTGAAATAGACGCACTCCAGCGCGGGCGGCAACAATTGCGTCAGACGTTCGGCGAGCCGCACCTGTGCTTCGATAACGTATTCCCCGTAAACCATCACGTGCAGATGGCGGCGGGCCTGCGCAGAAACCGCGTCGAGCACCGCTGGATGTCCGTGTCCCAGCGCCGACACACCGATTCCGGCAATCAAATCCAGGTAACGCCGCCCGTCGGCGGTGTAGAGCCATGAACCCTCGGCTCGCACGATCTCAAGGCCGATCGGCGCCGCCGAGGTCTGTGCGACATGGCACAAAAATCCTTCGCGCAGTGCGCTCATCGCGCCGCCCCGTGCAACAGCTCGAGCATCGCGCCGCCTCCGTGCGGCCAGTCAAGCGGCGGCGATTGCATCCGGCCCGGCTCGCATACGTATGACACGCCGAGACGCCGCAGCCCCGCCTCGAGCCGCGCGCGAAGGCCGTTTGGCGCTCCCAGCGCGAAAGCCTCGAGCCGCCCGGCCGCCACGCCCAGACGCGCGCCGAGTTGGTCCGCGCTCTCGAGCGCGCTGACGAACACTGTGCGATAGCCAGGCGAGGCGCAAAACGCGCTGCCACCGTCATAGATGACGGTCCAGGCCATGTGCTCGCCCTCCCATAGCGCAACGACGCCGCCGCTGTCGCGATCCGCAGGCTGCGCGCGCTCGCGCCATCGCGCGCGCTCGCGCAGCACCCGGATCGCCGCGGCGGCCTCCAGCGGCAATCGCGCCGGCGACGGCAGCCGGCGCTCCAGGCGCTCCAGCGCGCGGGCGAGGCGCGCGGCGAAGCCGCGCGCCTCGCCCGCGCCGCCCACCACGAACACCTGATGCGGCGAGAGGCATCCGCGCTGCTCGAACAGCGTGACGTCGCGAGCGAGTCCGTCCGCCGCCGCCTCGGCGGCGGACGGACTCGCTCCGGCGGGCAGCACCAGCGCGCCGCTCAGCCGGCTGCCGAAGCCAACCAGCGGGCACGCGGCTCCAAGTGCTGCGAGGGAGGCGTCGTCGCCATAGGCGACGACGCCTCCCTCGCAGCACTCCCGCAACTCGCGCATCGCGGCCGCGTCGCCACGCCCAAAATGCACCACCGCCGCGCGCACGGCCACCGCAGCGTCAGCCTCGACCAGCGTACGGATGAAGGCGTCGAAGAACAGCGGCTCGCTGCTCGCGCTTTTGATTAGTAGCCCGGCGCCAGCCAACAGCGCCGCACAAACTTCATGAATCCCGGCTCCCGGCACGTTGCCTGGCATGACGAAGCCCAACAGGCGATGCACCGCGGGAAGCCGCGCGGCGAGTGATTCCAGCGACGCCGCGGTCACAGGTTCGAGCAAGGCGTCGAGCGATTCGTCGAGGAGCGCCGGGGTCATGCCCAGCGCGGACGCCAATGCCGCGACGGTCTCGCGGCGCGGCGCAAACTCCCGATTGCGCCAGCGCCCGGCGGTGAGATCGAGCGCCGCCGCGACGCGATTGGAACTGCATGGCTCGGCGCTCCGCACGCGCACGGCGGCCCGCGCTATCGCGGTCTCCGCGCCGGCCGACGCTGCTGAGGCGGCGTCGTGCACTTCGCCGACGAGATTCATCCTTATCGCCCTGCCGAAAGCATTGCCGCCCCGCTCAGCTATCCCTGGCCGCAAAGAATTGCTCAATCCCGAGCGCGCAGCCGCGCGCCTCGCCGTCTTCCGCGCGGCCGAGCACGGTGACGGTTCCGTCCCGCACAACTCCGAGGTCTCCGGTTAGAATCGCCGACACCGAACCAACGTTGGCGAGATCGAAGAACCGCAGCAACCCCGGACTTCCATCCGGTACGCGTTTGAGGCTGGACGGATCGACTGCTGCGACGCCAAGCCATGCCGGCCCCAGCTTGCGGCGCTCCTCGGACGAATCGGCGCGACGTGCGCCGCGCGATTCGGCGCGGCGCACGTCGGGAGAATTAAACGAAGTCGCGTCGTACAGTTGCGAGCACATCTCGGTCATCCCGTACTCGTTGATCACCAGCGCCGCATCGAGCCCGAGCAAATCCCGCGCACGCTCGACGACCTGGCCGGGGCGAAGCGGGACGCTTTGCCCCTTGGGGCCGCCGGTGTCCATCAGGCGCGAGCCCCGCGCGAGCCCGAGCCGCAAATGCCGCGCGCGCAATTCGTCGAACAGCGCCCCCAGCGCCGCCGTAGTCGCCATCACGCAGACCGGCTCGCCCCGACGCTCGGCGGCGCGCAGAAACTCCAATGCCGGTGCGATTTCAACCGCTCTGCGGTCAGCCACGCAGAGCGCATCGCCGGAACCGAATTCCTCGATCGCCCAGCTTATCATCTGCCCGAGCGACGACTCGGGCATCCGCTCAGCGGTCGGATGAAGGCTGAGCATCCGCATCCGGGCTCCGTCGGGAAAAAGCGTCTTTCTCAGATGGCCCAGCGCAGAGGCGCGATAGATGTCGCTACGGGGCACGCGATGGCACCCGCGTTCATCGCGTCCCGCGGTGGTGCCGCTGGTCATGAAAACGCGCTCGTGCTCGGGCTGCGCGGGTGTAACCATGTCGGTCAGCTCAGCGTACTTGAACGCGACGGTGCTCAGCGCGGGAGCTTCATCGGGTGAGCGCACACCATCCGGACTGACATCAAGGCTCAAACAGTATTGACGATAAGGGACAACTGTATCGAACTGATGGCGAAATACCTTGAGCGCAAGCGCGTCGAAGCGCGTCTGCTCGGGTGCGTTGATAAAATCGAGGACCTCGTCGTAAATCGACATGCGGGGTACCGCGGCGCGGGTCTGCGTGCAAATGATGGCATCTGCGTGCGCCGCTATTCAATCCCGCGCGCCATTCTGCTAGTTAAAGGACGGGGTTGCGTGGATGTGGATGTGGTGGGGTGCTTCAGCCGGCATACGGGACTTAGATGAAAAAATTTATTGCGGGCGTGGTGGTAGGCTTCGTGCTGAGTTGTGCGGGCGTGTTCGCCGCGCCTAGTTTCGATCACAACGGTTCATACTGGAATCAGCTCAATTCGTCGGCCAAAAGTGGCTACGTCAACGGCTACAGCGACGCGATGCAGGTCAGCGTCGGCAAGCTCAATGTCCTGACGACTGCCGCCGATCTCTTCCATTGGAAGGGCGCCGACCGGATTATCCATCAGTTGTCGCACGAGCTGGCGATGTCGGAGTTGAAGCCGGCGGAAGCGGTAAAGCGTCTCGACACACTCTACGCCAATCGCAAATATTCCGAACTCGACCTCGGCACTGCGCTGCAGGTGCTCGCCATCGACAGCACCGATCAGGACGCCGCGCACGTAGCTGAAAAAAAGTAATTTCGCGCCTGTCGAGTCCGCGCGGCCGCCGATAACGCCGCTGTCTCCACTTTCCGGTCTTCCCAACCGCGTCGGTTTTACCGGCCAGTTGGAGCGAAGCCGTATCCGCGGTAGCATCGCCGCGTTGCGGTGCGAATCTCGGTCTCGCGACCCGCGCGCCCGGCCACTCCGATGACGCAAGAGCTCAAATTCTATTACGCGTACACTAGTCCGGTTTCTTATCTCGCCAAGGACCCGGCCTACGCGCTGGAACGCTCGCACGACGTGCGCCTGCGTTACATCCCGTTCGGCGTGGATATCCGGCGCGTGTATGGCGACGTGCCCACGCGCGGCGAGCGCGATCGGCGCAAGCTGCGTTATCTATACTTCGACGCGCGCCGGATGGCGCGCGAGCGCGGCGCGGTGATCTATCCGCCCAAGCAGATTTTCAGCGCCCGGCGCGCGTTCTATGGCGGCTTCTGCGCCGACGACCAGGGTCTGTTCCGTCCTTACTCGGACCGCGTCTATCAGCGCTTCTGGAAGAACGAACTCGAAGTCGAGAATCCCGACGCGTTGGCCGCGATCCTCGAGGAAGTCGGCGCCGACACCGCGACCTTCCTCCGCTGGATCAAAGATGAGGAGACCGAGGCCAAGCCGCGCCTTAAGCGCGGTTTCGCCGAGGCGGCCGCCGACCACGTCTTCGGCGTGCCGACGTTCGTCGTCGACGGCGAGATCTTCTGGGGCTATGACCGGATGCCGTGGCTGGTCAGAAAACTGGACGCGATGGGCCTGCGTCGCTGAGACGGCCATTCACGAACGGCCGTAGTGCTCTCGACTTCGACCGCCGCTCGGCGCTAACGGATCACTCTCCCATCGATTGCGCGGTCTGGGTCAGGAATCCTTTAAGATTCGTCGTTCGCAGCCCATCGATTGCGACCCGGCTGACCCACGGCAGCGCACGCGCGTCGGCGGTGACCAGCGTGTCCGCCGCCGCCGCGCCGCTGATGGCGTGCACGACCTCGTTGGCTTCCTCGGCGCGCATCGCCCGCCCCTCCAGGATGAGAGCGCACGCGAGTGACATCGCCACGCCCACCCACATCCTGACGCTCTTGAGCGTCAATATCGCTTCGCCACCGCGCGCTGCGATTTGCACGCCGGCGCGCTCGGCCAGCATCGCCGCCGCCGCAGGCGCGTTGCGCTCGAAATATTCTTCAAACCCCTCGACGCTGGCCGGCGGCGCGAAGCGGGTAACGCATTCAGCGAGAAATTCGCCCAGTCCCGCGACGAACGCCTCCCGCTCGCGTCGGACTTCGTCGAGCGCCTGGGCGAAATCCTCGTTCAACTCCTCGCCGTCGCTTTCGAGCAGCTCGGAGATTCCCGTGGTCACCGCATTCTGCATCTCACCGCGCAAAAACGCGCCCGGCGCAGGCGCACCCGCGGCAAAGGCGCGCAGGTCGTCGTCCAGCAACTGGCCGCAGGGTTTCAGCAGCACGCGCCAGTTGCTGATTGAGAGCAGCTGGCGGACCTGCGCGGCCATCGCCTGCGGCGAAGCTCCACGGGCGAGCACGATCTGTTCGAGATTATGCAGTCCGAGCGGAATCGAAACCGTACGGCTATAGATCGCTTTGCGCAGCGCACCGATATCGGCCGCGGTGCAATCGATCTTGCGGTAGAGATGCCCGAACGCGCTGGTGGCGAGATAAGCGACCATCGCGGCGCGCCTTTGCCGTCCCGCCTACAATTCGGGGCTGGCTTGCAGAAAGCTTTCGCCCATCAGCCACGCGTCGACCGCGCGCGCGCACTCGCGCCCCTCCCAAATCGCCCACACCACCAGCGACTGTCCGCGCCGCGTGTCGCCCGCCGCAAACACGCCCGGCACACTCGACATGTAATTCTCGCACAGCACATTGCTGCGGGGGTCGAGCTTCAGTCCCAGTTGCGAGATGATCCCGTCGGGCTCCGGCCCCAAAAACCCCAGCGCCAGCAGCACCAGCTCGCACTCGATGATGAAGTTGCTGCCCGGCACTTCTTCCATCACCATGCGCCCGTTGTCCTGCTTCCATTGGAGCTTGATCCCCTCGAGCGCCTTGAGCTTCCCGTTCTCCCCGATAAAGCGCTTGGTGTTGATGCTCCAGTCGCGCACCACTCCTTCCTCGTGCGAGGTCGAAGTGCGCAGGATCATCGGCCAGTCCGGCCACGGCATCGCCACCGTCCGCCGCTCGGGCGGCATCGGCAGCAACTCATACTGGTACACCACGCTCGCGCCCTGGCGATTCGAGGTGCCGAGGCAATCCGATCCCGTGTCGCCGCCGCCCAGGATCACGACCTTCTTGTCCTTGGCGCTGATCGAAACGGCCGGATCGATCGTGTCGCCCGCATTGCGCCGGTTCTGCTGCGGCAAAAACTCCATCGCGAAGTGCACGCCCTCGAGTTCCCGCCCCGGGATCGGAAGGTCGCGCGGCTTGGTCGCGCCCATCGTCAGCACGATCGCGTCGTACTGCGATCGCATCTCGTCGCCATGAACGTCGAAGCCGACGCGGCAACTGGTGACGAGGTTGACGCCCTCGGCCTGCATCTGCTCGACCCGCCGGTTGACGAAGCGTTTCTCCAGCTTGAAATCAGGAATCCCATACATCAGCAGCCCGCCGACGCGGTCGGAACGCTCGTAGAGCGTCACCTCATGGCCGGCCCGCGCGAGTTGCTGCGCACACGCGAGCCCCGACGGTCCCGACCCGACCACCGCGACCCGTTTGCCGGTCTTGCGCGTTGGGGGCAGCGGCGTGACCCATCCTTCGGCCCACGCATGATCAATGATGTTCTTCTCGATCAGCTTGATCGTGACCGGATCGTTATTGATGTTGAGGACGCAGGCCTCCTCGCACGGCGCCGGGCATACGCGACCGGTGAATTCCGGAAAATTGTTGGTCGAGTGCAGGCGATCGATCGCCTCCTGCCAGCGTCCGCGGTAAATCAGATCGTTCCAGTCCGGGATGATGTTGCCGAGCGGGCAGCCCTTGTGGCAGAAGGGGATGCCGCAATCCATGCATCGCGCCCCCTGCGCGCGCAACTTGTCCTCCGGCATCTTGAGATCGTACTCGCGCCAGTCCTGCAAACGCTCGCTCACCGGGCGCCGTGCCGGCGTCTCGCGATTGATCTCCATGAATCCCGTTATTTTGCCCATTTATTTCACCAACACATCGCCCCGTCGCTCATCCCTCGCGACTACGTCCTCGCTGTATCGCTCATAACTTCACCGACACCCGCCCCGCTTTTCACCTGGATACCGCCACGCTTTTTTCATCGCCCGTCGCTTTTTACACCAGCACATCGCCCCGCCACTCGCACCTCGGCCTCGAGGTGCCGTGCATCCGCGAAGAAAATCCTTCGCCAGGGGGTCTGCTCACACCGCGGCCAGACGCGCCATGTCGTTACTCGTGCCGAGATGCTGGCGCTCGAGCACCGCGCGATACTCGGTCGGCATCACGCGGACGAATTTCGCGACATAGCTGTCCCAATCGGCCAGGATACGCTCGGCGAGCTTGCTCGCGGTGTATTGATGGTGCCGCACGATCAACGCGTGGACGTGCTTTATCTCGTCGGCATTGGCCAGCGGCCCCAATTCGACCATCCCCGTGTTGCATCGGGTGTTGAAGCTGCCATCGGCGTCGAGCACGTAGGCGACCCCACCGCTCATTCCGGCGGCAAAGTTGCGCCCGGTGCGGCCCAGCACGATTACCGTGCCGCGCGTCATGTACTCGCATCCGTGATCGCCGACGCCTTCGACGACCGCCGTCGCGCCGCTGTTGCGCACCGCGAAACGCTCGCCCGCAACGCCCGAGAAAAACGCCTCGCCGCCGGTTGCGCCGTACAGCGCGACGTTACCGATGAGGATGTTCTCCTCGGCCTTGAACGTCGCCTCGCGCGGCGGCCGCACCGTGATAAAGCCGCCCGACAGTCCCTTGCCGCAGTAATCGTTGGCGTCGCCCTCTAGGTAAAGCGCCACGCCCGAGGCCAGCCACGCGCCGAAGCTCTGTCCCGCCGACCCCTTGAGATTGATTTTGATCGTGTAGGGCGGCAGTCCGTCCTCGCCGAAGCGGCGCGAGACCTCGGAGGAGAGAATCGTGCCGACGGTGCGGTTCACGTTGCGGATTGGCAGATTGATCTCGACCGGCTTGCGATGGTCGAGCGCGTCCGCGGACAGCTCCAGCAGTTGCTGATCGAGCGCGTGCTCGATCCCATGGTCCTGCTGCTCGACGCAATGCAGCGGCTCGTCGGGGCCGACCGGCGGGCGATGCAGGATGCGGCTCAAGTCGATGTTGCGCGCCTTCCAGTGCTGGATCGCCTCGTTGCCGTCGAGGCACTCGACGTGCCCCACCATCTCGGCCACGCTGCGGAATCCCAACTGCGCCATGTACTCACGCATCTCCGCCGCGATGAACATCATCAGGTTCACCACATGCTCGGGCTTGCCCTCGAACTTCTTGCGCAGCTCCGGATCCTGCGTCGCGACGCCCACAGGGCAGGTGTTGAGATGGCACACGCGCATCATGATGCATCCCGAGGCCACCAGCGCCGCGCTCGCGAAGCCATACTCCTCGGCGCCGAGCAGCGCCGCGATCGTCACGTCGCGCCCGGTCTTGAGCTGGCCGTCGGTCTCGACGTGGATGCGCCCGCGCAAACCGTTCATCACCAGGATTTGCTGGGTCTCGGCAAGCCCGAGCTCCCACGGCACGCCGGCGTGCTTGATCGAAGTCAGCGGCGAGGCGCCGGTGCCGCCGTCGTGTCCGCTGATCAGCACCACGTCCGCCTTGGCTTTCGCGACGCCGGCGGCGATCGTGCCGACGCCGACCTCCGCTACCAGCTTGACGCTGACCCGCGCGCGGCGGTTGGAGTTCTTAAGATCGTGGATAAGCTGCGCCAGGTCCTCGATCGAATAGATGTCGTGATGGGGCGGCGGCGAAATCAGTCCGACGCCCGGAGTCGAGTAGCGAATCTTCGCGATGAAATCGTCGACCTTGTGGCCCGGAAGCTGGCCGCCCTCGCCCGGCTTGGCCCCCTGCGCCATCTTGATCTGTAGCTCGTCGGCATTGACCAGGTACCAACTGGTCACGCCGAAGCGCGCCGAGGCCACTTGCTTGATCGCGCTGCGCCGCCAATCGCCATTGGCGTCGCGCACGAAACGCGCCGGGTCCTCGCCACCCTCGCCGGTGTTGGACTTGCCGCCGATCCGGTTCATCGCGATCGCCAGGTTCTCGTGCGCCTCCTTGCCGATCGACCCGAAGGACATCGCGCCCGTCTTGAAGCGCTTGACGATCTCGGAGGCCGGCTCGACTTCCTCGATCGGTACCGGCGAACGGTCGAACTTGAACTTTAGCAGGCTGCGCAGGGTCGCCAGGCTGCGGCTGTGATCGTCCACCAGCCGCGTGTACTCCTTGAACATCTTGTAGTTGCCCGCGCGCACCGCATGCTGAAGCTTGGCGATGGTGTTCGGGTTGTACATGTGATGCTCGCCGCGCCGGCGCCACTGATACTGGCCGCCCGCCTCCAGTTGATGGTCGAGGTTGGGCATGATCTCGAAGGCCCGGCGATGGCGATTGGCAGTCTCGCGCGCGATCGCCTCGAGTCCCACTCCGCCCACGCGCGACGCGGTCCAGGTGAAGTAGCGATCGATCACTTCCTGGTTGAGCCCGATGGCCTCGAAAATCTGCGCCCCCCGATAGCTCTGTACGGTCGAGATGCCCATCTTGGAGGCAATCTTGATCAGGCTCTTCACCACCGACTTGTTGAAGTGCTCGACCGCGCTCGCCTCGTCGACGTCTTTGAGGATGCCCTCGTCGATCATTCCCGCCATCGTGGCGTACGCGAGGTAGGGGTTGACCGCGCCAGCGCCATAGCCGACGAGCAGGCAGAAGTGCTGCGCCTCGCGCGGCTCGCCCGACTCGACCACCAGCCCCGCGCGTGTGCGCGTACCCTCGCGGATCAGATGATGATGGACGGCGCCGGTTGCGAGCAGGCTCGGAATCGGCGCGTGCTCGCGGTCCACTCCGCGGTCGGAAAGCACGATGATAGTCGCGCCGTCGGCGATCGCCTCGGAAGCGCTGCGGCACAGGCGCTCGAGCGCGCCGCGCAATCCGGCCTCGCCGTCGGCGGCGCGGTATAGGGTCGAGAGCGTGACCGTGCGCAAGCCCGGACTGTTGAGCCGTTTGATTTTTTCCAGCTCGACGTTGGTGATCACCGGGCGCCACAGTTTGAGTTGGCGGCAATGCGCCGGCGTTTCCTCGAACAGGTTCTGCTCGGATCCGATCGTGGTGATAGCGGACGTCACCATCTCTTCGCGAATCGGATCGATCGGCGGATTGGTGACCTGGGCGAAAAGCTGCTTGAAGTAGTTGAACAGCAGCGGTGACTTGTCCGACAGCACCGCCAGCGGCGTGTCGGTGCCCATCGATCCCACGGGCTCCTGCCCGTTGACCGCCATCGGCGCCAGGATCATTTTCAGCTCTTCGGTCGTGTAGCCGAAGGCCTGCTGTTGCCTGGGCAGGTCCTCGGCCTCGAAGCTCGAAATCGCCGGCGCGTTGGGCGGCTCGGGAAGCCGGTCGAGATCGGACAGATTTTCGACGAGCCACTGCCGATATGGCTTGCGCGCCGCCATCGTGGCCTTGATCTCCTCGTCTTCGACGATCCGGCCCTCGACCGTATCGATAAAAAACATGCGGCCCGGCTGCAGGCGGCCCTTGCGTTCGACCTGCGCGGGCGGGATGTCAAGCACGCCGGCTTCGGAAGCCATCACGACCATCCCGTCCTTGGTCACCAGGTAACGCGAGGGACGAAGCCCATTGCGGTCGAGCACCGCGCCTATACGACGCCCGTCAGTGAACGTAATCGAGGCCGGCCCGTCCCACGGCTCCATCAGGCTCGAGTGATATTCGTAAAATGCGCGCTTGCCCGCGCTCATCAGCTCGTCGTTCTGCCACGCCTCCGGAATCATCATCATCACCGCGTGCGGCAGCGAACGCCCGGTGCGCACCAGTAACTCCAGGCAATTGTCGAACGTGGATGAGTCGCTGCCCGACGCCTCGATGATCGGCAGCAGCTTCTGCATGTCGTCGCCGAACAGCGGCGAGGCGAACTGTCCCTGCCGTGCGGCCATCCAGTTGATATTGCCGCGCAGCGTGTTGATCTCACCGTTGTGAGACAGGAAACGGTACGGATGGGCGCGGTCCCAGCTCGGAAAGGTGTTGGTCGAAAACCGCTGATGCACCATCGCGAGCGCGGTCTTTACCTCCGGGTCGCGAAGGTCGGGATAAAACTCCGGAATCTGGGTCGAGATTAACTGTCCTTTGTAAACGACGGTCGCGGCCGAGAGGCTACAGAAGTAGAAGAGCTCACCTTCTTCAAGCGGCATCGAAGCGCTCGCACCGGTTATCGCCTTGCGGATCACGTAGAGCTTGCGCTCCAGCGCCTCCGTGTCCGCGATTCCCTCGCCGCGGCCGATAAATACCTGGCGCACCGCCGGCAACCCGAGCCGCGCGATGTCGCCGCAGGCGCTCTCCACCACCGGCACCGTGCGCCATCCGAGCAGCCGCTGCCCCTCCTCGCGCACCACCCGTTCCACCACCGCCTCGGCCGCCTTGCGCCGCTCCGGATCGAGCGGCAGGAAAACCTGGCCGACCCCGTACTCGCCCGGCGCCGGCAGCGTGAAGCCGAGCTTCGCCGCCTCGCGCGCGAAAAATTCGTGCGGTATCTGCAGCAGCACGCCGGCGCCGTCGCCGGTCCGCGGATCGCATCCGCAGGCTCCGCGATGGGTCAGGTTGTCGAGCACCTCGAGTCCCTTCTGCAGGATGTCGTGCGAGCGCACGCCTTTGATGTTGACCACGAAGCCGACTCCGCAGGCGTCGTGCTCGTGCGCGGGATCGTAGAGGCCCTGGCGCGGGGGGATGCTGCGCTGTTGATGCATTGCTATGTCCTTTTGGAGTCTCCCAGCCCGTTTTTGAGCGCGCCGTGGCGATGGCGCCGGCCGTTTCCTGGCTCGCCCGGCGGCCCCTCGGCGGCGACGGTTATCTGCGTGCGCTCGGTGTGCGTCGAAAGCACCACCATCGTTTCGGTCCGGGTCACGCCCTCGATCAGGCGGATGGTCCGGATCAGCTCTTCGAGCGTCGAAGTATTGGCGGTTTTGATCTTGAGCAACACCGTGTGTTCGCCCGTGATGTGATGGCACTCGAGCACGTCGTCAATCAGCTCGATGGTCTCCTCGAACAGGTTGATCGTCTTGGGATGGGCGATGGACACGCCGATAAAGGCGCTCACATCCTTCCCCAGCCTCCGGGCGTCAACCGCCGCGTGATAACCCACAATCACGCCGCCGTCCTCGAGTTTCTTGACCCGCTCGATGACCGACGGCGCCGACAACCCCACCTGCTCGCCGAGCTTGACGTGAGCTATCCTCCCGTGATCTTGCAAAATTGACAGGATTTGGAGGTCAATAGCGTCCAGCTCAGGAGCTTCCCCACCTGATTTCATAAGGAAAACCTCGCTGCGAGCTGATGAAGCTATCAGACTATCGAATTATGTCAAGGGTTTATTAGGTTAAAAGTGGAATCTAATCGCGTTTCCGAAGGATGAAAATCATCTCTCCTTAAATAGCGCGCCGCCAGACACGCTATGACTTCGTTTATAGCTGCGTACCGCCCCGATGCCCTGAAGAGGCAGCCTGAATAAAAGAATTACCTTTCCACGTCCACCTTAGTAGGAGTCCGGTACGACTCATGCTTGTTGTCCACAGGCAAAGTGAAAAAGTTTCGTGTTATGCTTTACGGCTATATGAAATTTCGTGTAGAAGGGCCACAACCATGACACTGGATGAAACCAGCATCGCGCGACGCCAAGCCGCGCGCCTTACCAGAACCGAGGGGAAGTAGTCCTTACCTGCTTCACATCGACTATGGCCGAGTCTTGTATCGATTTCGCCCACAATCTGTCTTCTCTTCTCTGCGATCCAGTCTTTTATGGAACCGGCGTGCCTAAAGGCGACGGACGCCCGGTTTTACTGATCCCCGGCTTCTTTGCCGGCGATTGGTCGCTCTCCACCTTGGCCCGATGGCTGACCCGTGTCGGTTACCGTCCATATCTCTCCGGAATCGATTGGAACGTGGGATGCCCTGACGAAAAATCGGAGCGGCTGGGATGGCGGATTGCACATATTACCGATGAATGCGGAATGCCGGCGGTCGTGCTCGGGCACAGCTTAGGCGGAGTATTGGCACGCGCGCTCGCGGTGAAATACCCCGCGCGTGTGCATCATGTGGTGACCCTCGGATCGCCGGCGCAGATCGCCTGGAGCGCGGTTCGCGCGCGCTATCGGCCGGCGATACGCGGTTTCCAGACCTTGTGGCAGGCGTTTAACAATCGCCCGGCGCAATGTGGGACGGATCAATGTCATTGCACTTTTGGAGAGGCGGTCAACTCGCGCTTTCCGCGCGGCGTCAAGCTCAGCTCATTTTACACCCGCACGGACGAAGTCGTCGACTGGCACGCATGCATCACCAACGACGGCGATAACTACGAGGTTCCGGGCGGCCACGCCAGCATGGCCGTCAACCGCGAGGTCTACCGCCTGCTCGCCGTCATTCTCGCAGCGGGGCGACCTGCTTTTCGCGTCGCCGCAACCGGGGCTTCTGCTCCGGCCAACCCGTAGCTGCCACTGGCCCTTGGGACAGGCGTTGCCCGTCCCTCTCGAGCGCGCCGGGTCCGGCTCCATTCGGGTTGTGATAGGACGTGCTTTCCGATACCGACGCGATCACTTCACTTCCCCATATGATGTCATGTCGGCCCGCGGCGGCGCGGCCGGATAGCGGTTGGCGAGCCAGGCGATCAGGACAAAAATGCAAGCCAGCGAGCCAAAAAACAGCCCCGCCCAGAGCACGCGCTGCACGCCCTTGGCGCGCAGGCTTCGGGGATGGAGCCGTTTGGCGCGCCTGATCGGCGCCACGCGCCGAGGATCTTTCAAGTCCTCGAGCATCTCGGCGGCGCTCTGGTAGCGAGTGCGCGGCGCGCGCTCGATCGCACGCAGGATGATTTCCTCCAGGTGGGGATCTAGCTCGAGCACCAAACTGCTCGGTGGCCGAGGATCCTCTGTGGCCTTGGCTTGCATCATCGCGTAAACGTTGGTTGCGGCAAACGGCAGATTGCCCGTGACCATCTCGAACAGCATCGTGCCGAGTGCATAGATATCGGTGCGCACGTCGCCGTGGCGGCCGCTCACCTGCTCAGGAGCCATGTAATCGGGGGTCCCGATCGTGGTCGAGAGTCCCGACCAGGTGAGGCGGCGCGCCGACTGGTCGAGCGCGATTCCGAAGTCCATCAGCTTGACCTTGCCGTCGGCGGTGATCAGCGCATTTTCGGGCTTGAGGTCCCGATGCACGACGCCTTGGCCATGCATGTAAACCATCGCTTCGCAGACCTGGCAGGCAAAATCCAACGCGCGTGCGGTGCGCAGTGGCCGCTCGTCGCGCATGATCTCGCGCAACGATACGCCGTCGACATACTCCATCACGATGTACATCCGGCTTCGATGCCGGGGTGACAGTACCTTGATGATGTTGGGATGATCGAGGCGGCGGCCGATTTTCTCTTCGCGCTGGAACCGTCCGTAGAAAACGACGTCGCTCTCGAATTCCAGATAGGGCACCTTGATTGCGACGGTCGCTCCGCTCACCCGATCTTCGGCCTTGAAGATTGACGCCATGCCGCTGCGCACGATGAGTTCGGTTAGCTGGTACTGATCGAGCTTGTCGCCGGCGCTTACCTCGCGCATCATTGGCAGAGCCCATCCCTGCACAGGACAGAACGCGGTCGCCCTTCACCAGCGGCGTCGAGCAATCGCGAGATCATGTCTCGCGATCACGTCTTTTGCACGCCACGCACCTGTTTCTCCGCGTTCAGCCAATCGGCAAGGTCATGGCCGTGAGTGGCGCCGCGCGCCAGGAAAAACTCGTAAGCGCGCAAGCGTATGGTCTCGATTTTCACTTCGCCGTCCGAACCGCCGTCGGGCGTGCCGTTGTTTGCGAACGTACCGTTGGATTCCTGCATCGCGGCCGCAGCCTTTTTGACCGCGCTCTTGATTCGTCGCCGCGCCGTGGTCCCATTCCCCTTTGTAGCTGAAGCCATAACCTTACAAAAAAACCTCCTTAGAAATTCCTCTCGCAAAGACCTGACCATTTACGGATAGCGTGCGCCGGGCCGCGGGCCAAGTACCCCAACAACGCCGGCCCCTTCAAAGGTTCCGGCCGTCCGCTCGCGTGGAGCCCGGACGGCCGCTTAAATGCACGTCACTTCTAGTTGAATTGGCCGACGGACCGAGGGACGGCGGTCCGCCGGCCGGCACGCAGAAAAATGGCGCTACTAGAATAAGACGCCGGTTTCGATGGCGCCCCGAACCTGTGAGTTATTTATGCCCTCTTTGCCGAACACATCGCCCGCCGTGTAGTTATTCGCTTGCACGTAAGAAACCTCGCCACGGAAGAAAAACTGCTTCCACTGGAAGGTCGGCGTCAGCGTAAGCGACCAGGCGTCACTACCGACTCCATACAGCAGATTCGCGGCGCTGCCTTTAGGCGAATTTTCATTCCCAGTCGTTCCTATGTATTCGGCACGCCCGGCTATGGAGAACATGTCCGTGATAGCGTAACTCGCGAGAATTGCTCCGCTTAGGGTCTGGGTTGATTTAAGAACACCGATGTCCGGGTTATATGGAATATTGGTCTCCTGGAAATAGGGTGTAATGACAAAGGGCGCGGAATTGAATGTATAGATTACGTTGTAGATCTGGCCGTTGTTGTTGAGCAGCGGCGTGGCGAAATTCGTGGATTTCGCAAAGCCGGCGTTACCGCCGCCGACTATACTCAAACTATTTTGAGGATTGATCGTCCACGCCAATAAGCCCGTCACCCAGGTGTAGCTGTGGGAGTAGAAGCCATTGTTCCAGCTCACCGATGCAGCCAGCGGTCCATAGCTATAGTTTAGCTGGAGTCCGCGATTGATGACGTTCTCCTGGTTCCACAGCAGCCCGCGTTCGATATTCATGTTTTCGAAAGTGAAAGTGTACTCAGCCCCGAAGAGCGTGGGGAGATTCCCGGCCTCGATTGAGAAGTTGTCCGTCGGAACGATCTTGATATAGGCTTCCGGCAAAACGCCATAGAGGTCGTTTACCGCTTTTGTCATGTTCACATAGGGAGCGCCAAGCGCCGGAAGACTATAACCTCCCACCTGCAGATAGTATTGAATCACGCCGTCGGCCTTCTGGATGAAGGCCTGAGCGTTGCTGACGTCGAGCCGGTTGTAGGGGTCGCCAACTACGGCGTGGTTCTGAAATTGGCCGAACCCGCTTACGACGCCATTAACGTCGAAGTCGAAGAGGGTCGCGATCGGAGCCGGCAGGTCCGAGAGGAAGGGCACATATTTCGGTATGTTGATCTCGTGGGGCGAGGCCATCACTAGCGGCCCCGTCATCGCCGGTGTTGTGAGCGGCGGCACGGGGGTGGGCGCCGCGGCCGCGGCTGCCGGAGTGCTGCTGGCCGCCGGAGCGGGAGCTGCTGGAGCGGATCCGTCAGCCCAAGCGTTGCGCCCGCCAGCGATCATGAGAGTCAGGAGCATTGCCCATACAAGTCTTTCGATGGTCGAGCTTCCTGCGCGATGTTTCATATCTAACTTCTTCTCCATTCCTTGCGTCTAATAGATAAAACAAGATTACAGACAAAGGTCCCCCGGTGATTGAAGGTAACAGCGCGGCTTACTCAAGTTCTGTGCCGTTATAAGCCAAACCAGAAAAGCCGTTCTGCAACGGCGTTTTTTTGTCGCCGGACGATCGGCTTGCTGACCAGCTGGGCGGCATCTGCCGTCCCGCTGGTCATCCCGCACACCGCAGAGGCACTACGCGCCGGGCTACGCCTGGCGCGCAGTGCCTCTGCTTCCCTCGCCGCCGACCCGTGGCGCGTTCGCGCGCCACGGGTCGGAAAAAAGAATGCTCCCGTAAGGCCAAGCGCGCGCGAAACGCGCGCGCTTGGCCTTACGGAACGGAAGAAAAGCAGGGGGGCTGGGCCGCGCGTGAACGCGCGGCCCAGCCCCCGCCGGTTGCGATGCGTTGCGATTTTTAGGCCCTTGCCACTTGCGCTCCTGGAGCTATCATCTCGACCCGGTCCTCGGGATACGCCTCCATACCGAATTCCGGCACGTCTAGGCCCTCGAGTTCCACCTCTTTGGAGACCCGCATGGAACTGGCGGAGTTGACGAGCGAGAACACCAGGTAGGTGAACCCGAAGATATAGATTGCCATGAAGGTGGCGCCGCCGAGCTGGGTGAAGAACTGCCGATAGTCTCCGTAGAGCAGACCCGTCACACCCATGCCGGCCTTTCCGAGATAAGTGGTAGCGCCGACCCCGTTCCATCCGGCGCCATAAGTCCCGTCGGCGAAGATGCCCACGCAGACCGCGCCGAGCCAGCCGCAGTAGCCATGGACCGAAATGGCTCCACAGGGGTCGTCCACTTTAATTACGCGCTCATTGAAAAGTACGCCCAGGCAGACGACGATGCCTGCTAGGATGCCGATCACGACCGATGAATTCGGCGACACGAATGCGCAGGGCGCGGTGATAGCGACAAGTCCGGCGAGCATCCCGTTACAGGCCATCGTGATGTCGGGCTTGCCGAACATGTAGTACCACAGGAACATCGCGGTCGCGGAACCCGCGACGGCGGCCAGATTCGTGTTCACGGCGATAACCGAGATCCGCAGGTCGCTCGCGCCGAGCGTGGACCCGGGATTGAACCCCATCCACCCGAACAACAGGATGAACGTGCCGATTACCACGAACGCCAGGTTGTGCGCCGGGAAGGCTCGCGGTTTGCCGTCGGGCCCATACTTGCCCAGCCTAGGGCCGAGAATGATAGCCAGCGCCATAGCGGCGAAACCACCCACGCCATGGACCACAGTCGAACCCGCGAAGTCCACATAGCCGTGGGCCAGCCCCATGGTGTTTCCGAGCTGCGACATCCATCCACCGCCCCATACCCAGCAGCCAAAGCTCGGGTACAGGATGGCGCCCATGAAGAGCTCGCAAAGAATGAACGCCCAGAAGGTGATTCGCTCACAGATGGCGCCGACGATGATATAGCCGGCCGTCTCCATGAACACGACTTCAAACAGCGTCAGACAGAGGCTGCCGGCATCGTAACCGGGACCACTGAGCAAGAACCCCTTTCCGCCCAGGAAGCCCCATAGGCCGCCCCCAAGGAGAAAGTGATTCAGCGTGGGCGTACCTCCCAGGTTGACCGGCGCTGCATTGATCGCCGCACCTCCGTACTGGAAGGCGAATCCGCACACATAGTATGCGAGAAAGGCGAAGACGTACGCCGCGAAGTTAAGCATCATGAGATGGCCGGCGTTTTTCTTTCGCACTAATCCGCAGGTGAGCAGGGCAAACCCGGCCTGCATGAAGAGCACCAGGTATCCCGTGAGCAGCGTCCACGAGAAGTTGGTGGAGATTCGCAGATGCCCCACGTTATCGGCGAGCTTCATGGCCAGTGGTTCTTTGGCCGCCTGCGCCTGGAAGTCGTCGAACGCCTTCTTGTTCTTGGCGTAGTCCGAGGCGGTCTTGTCGGTCGGCTCGGTGAGAATGAACGAATTACCGCCCGCGTCGGAAGTGCTGGACTTGTCACCGGTAGCTATCCCGGCGGGATCGGGTTGTGGCTCGTCGGCGAGCGCGACTAGCATCGGCCCACAGAGCCATTGCGCGAAGAGAATCGCGAGGACTGCCTTGAGCAACCACAGCTGCGGGCGTCTTAGAGCAACGTTTGGCATCTTTGAATTCCCCTCCTGATATGGTGGTGGCAGCGGCGGCTTTACGCCGCGGATGAAGAACAACTGATTCAGATCGCGCTCGGACCCCGCTCTCCGGTTCGGATCCGCATGACCTCGTCGAGCGAGCTCACGAAGATCTTCCCGTCCCCGATCTTTCCCGTCCTGGCGCTTTCGGCGATCGCTTTCGCGATCGGCTCCACCAGGTCTTCGGCAACAACAATGGTGATGAGAATCTTGGGCAGGAAATCGACCGTGTACTCGGTGCCACGGTACATCTCCGTATGGCCCTTTTGGCGGCCGAACCCTTTGACCTCGGATACCGTGAGACCGGTGATCCCCAGGGTCGTGAGCCGTTCTTTCACTTCGTCAAGCTTAGACGGCCTTATGATCGCTTCAATACGCTTCATTCGTCAGTCATCTCCTTGTTCGCGGAAGACCCTTTGTCCCAATTGCTTCGCGACCCCTCCCGGCCCCCCGACCGAGAGAGTCGGGGTCCCACGCAGAACTATCCGCCCTAGTACGAGAGCATCCGAATGGCAAGAAAAGTGCCATGCAAAATGCAACTTTAGTTCTAGTTAAATTACGACTTTTTGTTTAGGACGATCCGAGCAGTGATGCCCGTGCAACAGGCATCGGCTTGGATACTAGGCAGCCGGTCGGCGCTTAGAGAACGGAAAATTTCAGAGAAAGGTGGGCTCAGGTTTCTTCGTCGGCTGAGCGTGGCACGCCGACTGCCACCATCAGGAGCGGACTCTTGCCCGCGGCATGCGGCGCGAAGAAGGCAGCGGTCTCATCGTCGTAGAAGGTCAATCCGGTCGCTCCGCGTCCCATCGCGTAGGCCGCTAGATAGACCTGGCCGCCGTGCAGACCGGCTTCGAGATGGGCGTCGCGGTACGCGAGATTGCCCAACGCGCCGAGAGCGCGCTCCAGGTCGGCCATGTAGCAGACCAGCGCTGAGCAATCGGCGCCCAGCGGTTGCTCCAGGCACAGGTACCCCGCCTCGCGGCGGAAATTTCCGATCTTGAGCAATTCGAACTCGCCACTTTGCCGCCGGTAGTAATACGTCCCCGGCTCCATCCCGTCGACCGCATTCACGATCAGGTAAGTGTCGCTGAGCGATGGGAAGTCGGCGCGCGGATGACGACTCGAGGCGGCCATGATCGCCGCCAGCTCTTCGGCTGTAATCGCCTGGTGCGCGAAGGCTCGGGTCGATCCGCGTCTTAGAATCGTCTCGCCCAGACTCAGACCCGCGCTTGCGTCGAGAGGCTCGAGCTTCAGCGCATTGGCCGACGGTGGCGACGGCGCGATGGAGTCGACACGTGCGTCGGCGACGGCGGCCACTTCGTCGGAGGTGAGCAGCCGGGACGCCTGATGCATCCGCACCAGGTCCGGATAACTGACTTCCTCGCGCGAGAGCTCAACGGTTTCCAGATCAAGCGGCCGTAGTTCCGGCTCGGCGCCGGGCGCGTTGGCGTTACTGCCGAGCGCTACCAGGCATAGCGCGCCTTCGCGCTCGCCGTCGATTCCGAGCAGCCCCTCTATCTCAGGATCGGCAAAAGCGGTGACCAGTTCGGTGGACAGTCCTTCGGCCGCCGCGGCGGCGAGCAGATTGGCGAGCATCGTGCCGGCGTCCCAAAAGCAATAGCGATAGGCCCGAGCGCGATATTTCCATGTGCTGCGCCAGAAAATTGCGCTAAGCACGAGCACCGCGCGGGCCGACAAGAGCGCAGGACGTCCAGCCGCGGCGCGCGCGATCAATCCGCGCCAGTCGCCGCGGCGCAATCCGCGCAGGCGCAAGTCGGCGGGCGAAAAATGATAGAGGCCCTGCTCCAACTCGCCGGTTTCCGCGACTGCGGCG
This sequence comes from uncultured delta proteobacterium, assembly GCA_963734845.1. Taxonomy (GTDB): domain Bacteria; phylum Desulfobacterota; class Binatia; order Binatales; family Binataceae; genus JAKAVN01. The sequence continues at coordinate 152,710 of CAVTIS010000006.1, forward strand.
TAAATCTCGATCGGATAGAGCGCGCCCGCCGATGGCGCGGCGCGAAAATGGTAGTCCTCGCCCCCGACCCTGGTGCGCCGCGTGAGCCCGTCGGCGCAGAAAAGGATTCGCGTCAGCGCATCGAGAGTAAGCTCGCCGCCGCCAGCATCCGGCACATCGCCGGCCGCGATCGCTTCGAGCGCGGGGACGCGCGCGAGGCTCAAATCGCGCGGCAGCGCGAGCCCCGACACTTCAGGATAGAGCTTGTACGGCATCGGGCGGTTGTCCCAATCCAGGTAATGCGCGTCCGTCCGCACACTGGTGTACGAATGTTTGGTCGTCGCGTGATAATTCCGCGCCGCCTCGATATCGCGATTGCCCAATTTCGTGAAACTCCCGCCTTAGGCGGGCCTGCGCCCGCGACCGGCTTCCGATACGCCAAGCATATCAGCTTGCACTTCGGCTGGTCGCTATCAACCAGCGCGTGCTATTGGACTGCCTAAGCAGACCGCTTCAGGGAGAAGCCGATGGGCACCACCGCACCCAGGCTAAGCGCCGCCGAAGTGAAGGAGCTGTTCGAGAAGCTCAGCAACTGGGGCCGTTGGGGCAAGGACGACGAGCGCGGCGCGCTCAACTTCATCACGCCGGAAAAGCGCGCCGCGGCCGGCCGCCTGGTGCAAAGCGGTGAAACGGTCTCGATGGCGCTGCCGCTAGCCACGGCGTCGGGGCCTGACAATCCCACGCCAGTGACGCACGTGATGCTCCACTCCGGGACGGGGCACGCCGTCGCGCTCGATTACTTCGCAATCGCGCCACACGGGATGGCGTTCACCCATCTCGACGCGCTCTGCCACGTATTCTGGGAGCGCAAGATGTACAACGGCTTCAGCTCGGGCGAGGTCGGCCGATGGGGCGCGCGCAAATGCGGAATCGACGTTGCGCGCGGCGGGATCGTGAGCCGTGGCGTGCTGTTCGATATCGCGCAGCTTAGGAATGTCGAATGGATGGAGCCGGGCGAGCGCGTTTTTCCCGAGGACCTCGACGCCGCAGAACGCGCGCATCGCGTGCGCGTCGAGGAAGGCGACGTGCTGCTGGTCCGGACGGGGCGGATGGCGCGGCAGAAAAAACTGGGCGCTTGGGATAGCCGCAACGAAGGGATGGCGGGTCTCGATCCGAGTTGCCTGCCGTGGCTCCACGAACGGCGGATCGCAGTGCTGGGATGCGACGGGGTGAGCGACGTCCTCCCGACCGGTTACGGCAACGAGCTGATTTTCCCGATCCACGTCGGGATGCTGGTGGCGATGGGAGTGCATCTGATCGACAATGCCGACCTCGAGGCGCTGGGCGCCGCCTGCGCACGCATCGCGCGTTATGAGTTCATGTTCACGATGCTGCCGCTTATTCTGGAGCGCGGGACTGCGTCGCCGGTAAATCCGGTGGCGATTTTCTAAGCGCCGCCGGAGAGCGCGGGATGAATCCACATCTCCGAGCCGGCGCCGACCTGAGCTTTTAGCCCGCCCGCAAAACGCGCGTTTTCACCGTCGATAAAGATGTTCACGTGGCGGCGAAGCTCGCCCTGCTCGTCGAGCACGCGGTCGCGGATCCCTGGATGCTCGCGCGCAAGAGCTTCGATAACCTCCGCGGCGGTCATGCGCCTATCGGTTGCGAGCGGCAAGTCGATTGTATCGCGGCCAGCGGTCCATTTGCGCAGCCCCGACGGGATATGCACGCGCATCGCGCTAACCCACCGTCGCGGTTTTGACGCACAGGATCGGCGGCAGGAACTCTGCTATCGCACGCCAGCTCTCGCCTTCATCGTTCGATCCGTAGAGCTGCCCGCCCCGCGTGCCAAAATACAGTCCCGCAGGGACGAGCGTGTCCGCCGAAAACGCGTCGCGCAGCACGGTGAAAAATCCGTCTCTATCGGGAAGCCCCTTGCCGAGCGGTTCCCATGACGCGCCCGCGTCGCGCGAACGCCAGACCCTGGGAGCGCCGTCGCGCGGCACCCGGAACTCGTCCGAGGTCAACGGAAAGGTATAGATCGTTGCGCCGCGACGCGGATGCGCGACCATCGGAAAGCCGAAATCCGACGGCAGCCCGTTCTCGATTGTAACCCACGACCGCCCTTCGTTGTCCGTGCGATAGACGCCCGGATGGTTCTGCAGATAGATGCGCGACGGATTTTCCGCGTCGAACCGCAGCTTGTGCGGGCAGAGCGTCGCGCCGGGAACATCCGGATGCACTCGCAGGCCGTTGACGCACGCGGCCCAGGAATCGCCGCCATCGTCGGTGCGATAGATCCCGCCCGAGGAGATCGCGGCATACATGCGCCTGGGCTCCTGCGGATGAACCAGAATCGAATGCAGACAGAGTCCGCCGAAACCGGGATTCCATTTCGGGCGGTCCGGATGCTGGAACAGCGCTTCGTTCAGGCGAAACGTCTCGCCGCGATCCTCCGAGCGAAACATCGCCGCCGGATCGACTCCGGCCAGCACCACTTCGGGCCCCAGCGCTGTTGCGGCCTCGAGCGCCCAGATCGCATTGAGCGATTCGCCGCTGCCCTTGGGAAACTTGATATTGCCCTCGGCGGGTTCATTCCAGGTATTGCCGAAGTCGTCGGACGAGCTGACCATCGCGCCCCAGTGATTACTCTTGTTGCCGACGAGGATTCGCGGCTCGCCGTTGCCGATAAAAGCCGTCGACCAGACTGATTGTCCCGGGAAGTGCGGTCCCGACATTTTGAAATCGCCGCGTTTCCGATCGCTCAGGAAAATGAACGCGCCTTTGACTGTTCCGACGATCAGCAAAATGTCGCCGGCTGTCGGCGAGAGCTTCGCGTTCGTAGCCATGGCTATGATGCCTCCGGGAACTCAGCCTTTGCCAGATGTTCGGCGAGACGATCGAGGCTTTGTCTCCAACCCGCTTCCATGCCTTCGATCATTGCGGTCGCCATCGCGACCATGCCCATAGCGCTCGTGTGCAGGATAAGTTTCGTCTTGCCTGCGTGCTCAGCGAACGTGACGGTCGTAAGCCCTTCAATAAGAGAATTGCCAGCGGTATCGATCGCGATATTGGTGAAAACCAGTCGCTCAGGCTCTATGACTTCGCGGAAGACGCCCTTCATCGGATGCTCGGCGCCATCGGGCGCGCGCATGACGATTCGGAGGGTGCCACCCGGCCTCGCGTCGATTTCGCACACCGGGTTGGTGACGCCCTTCGGACCCCACCACTGCGCCAGGCGCCGTGGCTCGGTCCAGGCCTTGAAGACGAGACTCCGTGGGGCGTCGAAGACCCGCGTGATGACGATCTCCCGTTCCCCCGCCTCAGCGGCGGCGCCATCTTTTGCGGCCATGTGCGTACTCTTCCTTCAAGCCCTCGCCAGGTATTGGGCGAGCTGTTCCAGGGTTCCGCTCCATCCCTGCCGCATCGATTCGCGCCCGGCCTCAAACGTCTTGCGCTCCAACTCCGACGCGCCCTGAGGGATTCCCTGCGCGGTGAGCTACGTGCGGCCTTCATGCTCGTCGAACCTCAACGTCGATAGTGTTTTCAGCGGCCAGTCTGGCGCCCATGGATGCCGGGTTACGCCACCCGCCTCATCGGAAAACGACGCGACAAAGACCAGCCGCTCGGGCCTGACGATTTCACGAAAGACCCATTTACCCCACATCACGGAGCCGTCCGGCGCCCGCATGCCGTAATGAAAGACGCCGCCCGGACTGAGGTCGATATTGCACGTATGCATCGTGAAGCCCTTGGGCTGCCACCATTGCATCAGGCGCTTACGCTCCGTCCATGCGTTGAACACAAGCTCGAGCGGCGCATCGAAGATCCGCGTCATCAGGAATTCATTATTCGCCTATTCCACGGCGGTGTTATCTTCCCGGTTCATGTTTCTTTGCTCCAGGCGCACTTTCAGACAGCTTCGCGAAGGTACTCGGCGACGCGATCGAAAAGGCCGGTCCACATCCGCCGATGCGCTTCGTGCGCGCCGGCCGAATCGAAGAGCGGCTCGCCGGCGCAGCGCAACGATGGAGCCGGCGTGGACATCTCTTCGATCGCCGTACAGGCCTCGCGTACCGCGTCCGCCTCGGTCGCGGCCGCGCCGGCGGCGCCGCGATTGAGCGGTGGATTGATCAGGCACCAGAACCAGGTCCAGCGATCGGTTCGCACCTCGAATCTGGTGCCCAGATGATCTCTACGGTTGTGCATACGTCATCCCCGCGAGGTTCTATGAAAGCGACACCGCGATCGTTTCGGACGCGTTGCGCAGCGCATTGAAAACCACCGGCGGCACGCGGAGGCGATCGTCCTCGTAGATCGCGGTAACTTCCGCAAGCGCCCCATCCCCGGCAAGCGTCAAAGCGGCGGCCCGATCAAACAGCGCGCCCTTCTCTCCATCGAGCAGCCCGGCGTCGCTCATCTGCATCGCGCCCCAGACGTCCCATGGCAGCGTTTCCATCCGATTGAGCGCCGCGAGATCGCGCAGAACGTTGCCGGCGATGAACCATGCGCCGCTCAACCCGGGCACGTAAGACAATCCGAAGCGATCCGCCTCGGCGCACCCCGCCCGGCACATCTGCCATGCGTCGCCCGCAACGATGAAGCGGTCGCGCGGCACGTCGAGCGGATTGAAGTCCGGATGGAGGACTTTTTGCTGTACCGCGTCGAGTTGCGCGTCCACCAGCACCCAACGCCCTTCGGTGCCGTTCCAGTACTCGCAAACCCAATGATCTTCGAATTTGCGCGGCGTGAAGTAGGCGCCGAAGCCGCATCGCGCGCGGGCCGCGACGCCTTGCCTGCGAAGGATCGCGCAGAGCATCAGCGAAAAATGACGGCACACAGAAGCCATCCGATCGCCCGGCGCGCGCGCCACGCTGAGCGGACGAGAGTTGAGCGTGCGAATCCGTGCGAGCATCTCTCCGATCGGCCGGATGTGCGCGTCATTTTTCCGCTCGTCGGAAAGCATCACGCCATAGGCGAACGACGCCATGTCGCGATGAATCAATGCGCCCTGTATGACTTCGCATAGCGCCGCAACGTCCCGGGGGAGCGCGTCGAACTCTGCCGTGTGTGCGCTCATCGAGGTCATCGGCCCGCAGCGCCGGTAGTATTCGTGCGGATTTTCCATTGGGCTGTTTTCCCCATTGTCCGCGTTGTCGATCCGATCAGGCCTTGGCCAGGTATTCAGCGAGGCGCTCCAGGCTGCTGCTCCAGCCTCCATTATGAGCGTCGCGCGCCGTGACCGACTCGAAGCCCGCCTGATGCAGCGTCAGCCTGGTCTTTGCGCCGCGCTCATCGAGGGTGACCGTCAACAGCGTTTCCGGACCCGTGGGATTGCCGTTCGCGTCCGCCCAGCAAAAAGTGCAGATCAGCCGCTCGGGCTCCACGACCTCGCGATAGACACCTTGCAACCAATGGTCGGCGCCCTCGGGCGAGCACATATGAAACCGATAGTCCCCACCGGGCCGGAAGTCCGCCTTGAGCACGGTAGTGATGAAGCCCTGGGGGCCGAACCATCGGACCATGCGCTCGGGTTCGGTCCAGGCTTTGAAAACGAGCGCGCGCGGGGCGTCGAAGACGCGCTCGATCACCAGCACACGCTCTTCCGGCTCTGTGACGACACTATTTTCTGCGCCCATTTTTTTTCTGCTCCTTGATTTTCAGCTCAGGGATTTTCGGCTCGCGCATTTTCAGCTCGCGCAGATAGTCCTCGAGACGATCGAAGCTCTCCTCCCAGAAGCGGCGATAGCGCTGAAGGAAGTCGGAGGCGTCCTTGAGCGGGCCCGCGGCGAGCCGGCAGGGCCGCCACTGCGCCTCGCGCCCACGCGCGATGAGGCCGGCGCGCTCGAGCACCTTGAGATGCTTGGAAATGGCCGGCAGGCTCATCTCGAACGGCGCGGCGAGCTCGGTGACCGAAGTCTCGCCCGCGGCGAGCCTGGCGAGGATCGCGCGCCGGGTGGGGTCCGAGAGCGCGCCGAAGGTGGTGCTCAAGCGATCGGACGATGACTGTTGCTGAACCATACGGTTAGATAACCTGATGGTTAATTACAACGGACCGAGGATATTGTCAAGGCTGCGTTCTTCGACCCGCGCTTTTCAAGTCACGCCCCTGCGCGGTACTTGTGTCTCGAATATGGTTTGTTCGGGAACTCGCTAGGTAGAAATGAGGCCGTGATGACAGAACTCAACTTCAAGTCGGCGTGCGAGTTGGCTGCGCTCATCCGCAAGCGCGAGGTCAAGCCCAGCGAGGCGGTCGCGCATGCGCTCGGGCGGGTCGAGGCGCTCAACGGCAAGCTCAACGCGTTCTGCGCGACGCGTGCGGAACAAGCGATCGCGGAGGCGCGCGCGATGGACGAGCGAATCGCGCGGCGCGAAGAATGCGGATCACTGGCGGGTGTGCCGATCGGGGTCAAAGACCTCGAGGAGGTGGCCGGGATGGCGACCACTTTCGGCTCGAAAGCCTTTCGCGACAACCTCGCCGCCGAGGATGCGATCGAAGTCGCGCGCCTGCGCGCCGCGGGCGCGATCGTAATCGGCAAAACCAACACCCCCGAGTTCGGCCACAGCGCATTCACTCGCAACCTGCTCTTCGGCCTGACGCGCAATCCATGGAACCTCGAACGCACGCCGGGCGGATCGTCGGGCGGCAGTGCGGCGGCAGTGGCCAGCGGGACGGTTCCGATCGCGACCGCCTCGGACGCTGGCGGGTCGATCCGGCTGCCTGCGGCCTACACCGGATGCGTCGGGCTCAAGCCGTCGCACGGCAGGATTCCGGCCGGGCCGCGGATGGGGATGGAATCATTCAATGGGATTTCGTCGGTAGGACCGATCGCGCGTACCGTCGCTGACGCCGCGCTCTTCCTCGACGTAACCTGCGGCTATCATGCGGCCGACCCCGACGCGCTGCCGCATCCGGGCATCTCCTATCTCGACCTCCTCGAGCGTCTGCCGGCGCGCCTGCGAGTGGCGTTTCATCCCGACTTCGGTCATCCCGTGGAGCGCGAGGTGCGGCGCGCGGCGCAAGAGGCGGCGGGCGCGTTTCGCGAATTCGGATGCGCGGTGGAAGTGATCGATACCCCGGTGCCGGAGACCGCCGACGCGTGGACCACAGTGCGCGCGGCGCAGCTCCTGGCACAGCTGGCTGGCATCCTGCCGCGGCATCGCGCTGAGATGAACCGCGCGTTCGTGGCTTATACAGAGGCTGCGGCGAAAACCGGATGGCCGGAATATGGCGCGGCGCAACGCGTGCGCGCGGAGTTCAACGATTGGGCGCGCCGCGTCTTCGAGCGCTACGATTTGTTGCTTACTCCCGCGAGCGCGACGGTGGCATTCGCCGCCAATGGGCCGCCGCCGATGGAAATCGAGGGCCAGCGCCTGCCTGATCCGCTGGCGGCGCTGGTGTTCACCTATCCATTCAATTTAAGCGGCCATCCGGCGATCTCGGTACGCGCCGGGATGACCACGGATGGCCTGCCGTGCGGAATTCAAATCGTCGCCGAACGCCATCGCGATGACCTCGTGCTGCAGGCGGCGTATGCCTACGAGCGAGCGCGGCCGTGGAATCGGAACTGGCCTGAGTTGTGAGAATTCGCGGCCGCGAGAAAAAACGGCGGCATCACGCGCACAGCCGTCTGGCGGAGCTGCTGGCAGTTGGAACGGGACTTCAGGACGACGCCGGCGCAGAACCCGGCTTGGGCGGGATGACGCCGATACGCGCGAGTTCTTCTTTGAGGATCGCACGGGAGAGCGGCTTGCACAGCACCGCGGAGGCGCCGAGTTCATAGCTCTGCGCGATATCGAGGTCATAGAGCGAGCTGGTGATCACGAACATCGGAACGTGCGAGCAGGGATCGTGTGCGCGCGCCGCCGACAGTACGGCAAAGCCGCCATTGTCGGGCAGCCGCAGGTCGACCAGCATCAGATCGGGCCGGTCGGTGTCGGTGAACTGTTGAATCAGTTCGACCGCCTCGTCGGCATTTTCGGCCACGATGACTTCGCTCGCGTCGCCGAGCACCTGGCGAATAACGGTCACCGCGATAAAGCAGTGTTCGGGATTATCTTCGACCAGGAAAACTCGGACGCCGAATTCCGGCGGTGCTTGTTCGTTGGTATCCATGACGGCCTCGCATCCAGCACTATACATTAATTGCGGCGGAAGTAACCGATGAAGGGCCGCTGATGTCGCGGACAGAATCCGCTTTGCAGATAACAATACAATTGCCGTGCCATAACGGCGTGACCATCGTCGTTCAGTTGACGCGCCTTCGCTTGTTTTCACGTCGCTCCGCAGAAGCCGCCCGCACGCGCGGGTTCGGACGAAATCATTGATAAAATTAACCGCAACTTTCCTTTGGCCCGCTATAAAGGACAAACATGGCCCTACTGTCTTTCGAAGAGAGGAGTGCGCGGAAACGGTAGTCCCGGTCATGCACGAGACGCTCGCGCGTCGTTATCGCAACAGATGTTGCACATCGGCACAGGTTCAGCGGAACTCTTGAACTGCGGCGCATGGGCTCGGCGGCGATCAAGGTGAGGAGGTTTTCGGAGTGGATTTTCTGGCGTCGATAAGAAATTCCCGATGGTTCGACAACCCGCTGATTCGCAAGTGTTCGGCGCTGGTCAGCGAGGATCTGTCCGCGACTTACTCGCGGGACATCCAGAAATGGCTGCTGGTCGCGCCCTTGATCGGGGTCGCATCGGGCCTCGTAATCACTGGCATCGCGCTGCTGATCCTGAACGGCATCTGGCCCGCGATACTTCCGTTCCTGCTCGCGCATCACGGTGCGATCATTCCGGTGACGCTCCTGGGCTTTGGGCTGACCGGGCTGATCATGCAGTTTCTGACTCGCGATCCGGATCGCCATTCCACGGAGGAGATCATCCAGTCGTACCACGAGCACCAGGGCGACATCGACACGCGTCCGTTCTGGTACAAGCTGCTCGCCGCGGTCACCACCGTCGGCTTCGGCGGCAGCGCCGCACTGGAGGGACCGAGCATCTATGGCGGCGGCGCGATCGGATCGTGGCTGTGGCCGAGACTCAAGCGGCTGGGGCTGGAGCTCGAAGCGCGCGACCGGCGGATCATGCTGATCAGCGGCGCGGCGGCGGGGATGGCGGCGGTGTTTCGCGCACCATTGACCGGGCTCATCTTCGCGCTCGAGATGCCGTACCGGGACGACCTCGCACATGAGGCGCTGCTGCCTTCGCTCATCGCCTCGGTGGTTTCCTACGCGGTGCTAGCCGCCGTGATGAGCACCGCGCCGCTGTTCGCTTTCGGCGGTGCCGCGCCGTTTTCGGACCGCGACCTGTTATGGTCGGCGCTGCTGGGAGTGATCTGCGGGTTCATCGCGATGAACTTTGCCAATGGATTCCGGCGCACGCGCCATTTTTTCGTCAACCTACGCACTTCGCATACGGTCAAGCTGCTCATCGGCGGAATGCTCACCGGAATTTGCGGCCTCGTGTACGTTACGCTCTACCCCGGCAAGCTGATCCCTCTGGGCCCCAACTACGAAGCGGTCGACATGATCCTGAACCATCCGCGCGCTACGGGCGAACTAGTGACGTTCGCGACGGTCAAGCTGCTGGCGACGCTGTTCTCGCTCGGCTGTGGCGGCGTGAGCGCGATGTTCGTGCCGCTGTTTCTTACCGGCGGCGCGCTTGGCAAGGCGTTTGCCCATTCGGTCGTAGGTTCCACCCGCGGCGACCTGTTCGCAGCGGTCGGGATGGCATCGTTCATCGCGGCCGGCTACAAGACGCCGCTGGCGGCGGTAGTGTTCGTGGCCGAGACCAGCGGCAGCCATTCCTACATCATTCCGACCCTTATCGGCGCGGCGGTCGCCTACGCGGTGTCGGGCGAGGCTTCGGTATCGGCCGAACAACGCCTGCATCAGGCGGCGCGCATCAGCGAGCTTGGCAGGATGAAAGTCGCCGACGTGATGCAACGCCGCGTGGTGGGAGTGCAGGCTTCGTCGACGCTACGCGCGTTTGCCGACAGCGTCGCGACTCATCATCGCTACGCGGTTTTTCCGGTTTACGAAGGTGCGCGCACGATCGGCACGGTACCGGCGTGGGCGCTCGGCAAGGTGCCGCTGGAACGCTGGGAGCAAACGCGGGTCAGCGATATCGCCGACCCGGAGGTTGACTGGATCGCGCCGGACACCGACCTCGACGAGGCTTTGCGCCTGCTCGCGCGCGAAAACGCGCCGCAGATTCTGCTGGTTACCTCGGGCGCCGAATCGCTCGACGGGATCGTCACCAAGACCGACATCCTGCGCTCGCTGGGCAACGGCGCCGAGCAGGCCCGCCGGGGCGAGGCCACCCGCGACTGAGTGAGCGGCCTCGGGCGCGGCCGCTCACTCAATCGCGGTGTAGTCGTCGATATTCTGAAATGCGTATGGCATGAAGCGCGCCGCGTCCACCGTCGCCAGGCGCCGCGCATCGGCGTGGATGTCGCCTTCGAAGTAGGTCGCGCCGCGCAGCTCGACCACTTCGATCTCGCCGAGCGGGTCGTGATGCGACGGCTTGAAGATCACCTTGCCGGGGCCGCGCCGGTGGACTCGCACATGCTGAGTGAAGTGTGCGTGCACCAGGATCGGATCGAATTCCAGCCCGTGGCCGTCGGCTGCGTGCATGAACTTGAAATGGAAGCGGTCGGCGTAGGTTGGCCCCTCGATCGGCACGTTCTCGGTCAGGCGCGCCTCCAGCGACATATAGTTGATGCCGAAGCGCTCGACGCTCGCGCGGACCACGTCGCCGTCGCTCTTGAGCTGCACCCGCGCCTGCTTCTTGGGCTCGCCGAAAAGCTCGCGCCCGAAAACTATCGCCACGTCTGTCGACATCGGCATCGCCAGGCAGAAATCGCCCTCGACGTCCTTGTAGCGAGCTCGCACACACATCATACCGCCGTCGAACGGGCCCACGCAGTTGGAGCGTCCGAGCGTGCCGATTCCCACGGTCACCAGGGGCTCAGCCGCCGGCTCCAGCGGCGGCGGCAGGACCTCGCGCACGATCTCGGGGCGGGTCAGATATTGCACAGCGAGCCATCGCGCGTCGGCGAAAATCGGCGCATGCAGTGTGTCTTCGATTTTCTTTATCTGCTCGGCGTTTTTGGTCCAGCTCCTGGTCAGCATCGCGGTTCCTCCCTCAAATTGTTTTCAATTGAAGTGCGGCATCACGCGCTCGGCGAACAGGCGCATCGCGTCGATCAGCTTTTGATGGCCGGTCAGTCCGCCGATCTCGAACCAGCACACCATCCGGGTGAACCCGAATTCCTGCTTAAGCGCGGCGATCCGATCGACGCATCGCTGCGGCTCGCCGAAAACGCCCATCAGCGTATCCACGTTCTCGTATTTGATCGAGCGCATCCGCTCGATCACGCGCTGGAAATCGTCGGGCTGCGCGAGGCTCTCGGGGCGAATCGTTTCGGTGATCGTGTGAAAATAGTTTTCCAGACTCGGCCCGATGGTCGCCCGCACCGCGGCTTGATCCTGGCCCACGAAGGTCAGGAACATCGCCGCCAGCCAGTCCTCGGGAAGCTGCTTGCCCGCCGCCGCCATCGCGTCGCGATAGATCGCGAGCCGTTCGGGCAGCACGTTGATCGGATTCACCGGTCCGCCGGCGAAAATCGGATAGGCGTTGGCGCCGGCGAAGCTGAAGGTGTCGGGGCTGTTCGCGGCGAGGCGAAACGGCGGGTGCGGATGCTGAATCGGCTTGGGAATCACCTCGACGCCTTCGACTTCATAAAACCGGCCGCGAAAGTCCAGCCGATCCTCGGTCCACGCGCGCCTGATGAACGTGAGCATCTCCTGGAAACGCTCGCGGCTGCTCGCCATGTCCACGCTGTAGCCATTGTAGTTGCTGGGAAACGCGCCGCGCCCGGCGCCGAAGTTGACTCGCCCGCCCGAAAGCACGTCGAGCGTCGCGATCTCCTCGGCGAGGCGCACCGGATGATGCAGCGGGAGCAGGTTGACCGCGATTCCCAGGCGCAGCCGCGTCGTGCGCTCGGCGATCGCGGCGAGCTGCAGCAGTGGCGCGGGCATCAGCGAGAATCGCGGCGTGAAGTGGACCTCCGCGAGCCACAGCGTGTCGAAGCCAAGACGGTCGGCTTCGACCGCTTCGTCGATCAGCTCGCGATAACGCGCGGCCGGGTTTTGCGAGTCCGCCCACGGCAACTGGTAGAAGAGATCGAATTTCATTCGATATTCAGCGCGAGACGCTGGCCCAAGCATAGTCAAAAGCAGCGTGCGGTTGAAAGCTGAAACCGCCCGCTGCACGGCGCGCGATTGATGGTTCGTCAACCCCAAGTTGCCGTCGATAAGTTGCCGTTGATAACCTCACATTGATAATTTGCGAGGAGGGGCAGCGCGACGAGCGCGCGGTATCGATGATGGCCGAAGATCCGCAGCACAAGAGCGACGGGCCGCAAGGCGCGTCGGCTGCCGAGCCGCTCGGAGCGGCGGACACGCAGAGCGCGTCCGCCGCTCCGGGCGTGGCCGCGGAGTCTGCCGCCGTGGGCGACGCGGGCGCTAAAGCGCCCGCGTCGCCCACGGCGGTGAAGCCGGCTCCGGCGGCTGGGGCCCCGGCCGCCGTCAAGGCGGCCGCGCCCCAGCCGCCGCCACCATCGCCCAAGCCGCAGCCCATCGATGAATTCGATCCGTTCGGATGGGATGTGCCGCTCGTCTGCAAGGATTGCGACAAGCCTTTCATCGTGCCGTATCGTAACTTCCACGCCGGCGTAGTCTTCCATTGTCCGTTGTGCCAGGGCTCATGGGTGCCCAACACCACCATTGCCAAGGGGATGCGCAAAGTATTCGAGGGCTTCTGGGGACCGCGCAAGCGGGCCCGCGAGGCTTTCGAGCGCGGCGAGTTAAAGCTCGACCGCGCGGCGTTCGAGCGTCAGCAGGCGGAGGAACTCAAGGCCTTCAAGGGGCGGCTCGCACAGTTGGCTACGGAGTTGAAGCCGGCCGGCAAGCTAGTGCGGCCCAAGGGCCTGGCGGCGATGTTCACCTAGCCGCTCCTGCATACAGATGAGCCTGCGGGCAAAGTTCGCGGCGATCTTTCTGCTCCTCCTCATTGCGCCGATCGTCGCCGTCACCGCGCTCGAGCTCGACCGCACGATCGCCGTGATGGTCGAAGACCTCGGCGACTCGGCCTCGCTGCTGATCGATCTGACATTCGAACAGGTGCGCGGCGCGGCGAGCGGCGCCAGCGCGGACGCGATCACCGCGCTCCGCGGCAGCCATTCGTTGCAAGCCCTCATCGAATCCGCGCAGGCTTTCGGCAAGGGCGTCGTCTATCTACGCGTCGAGAAACTGGACGGCACGATTATCGCCAGCGAGCCGGTGGCGTCGCTCGGAAGGTCGGGATTCGTGGGCGCCCCGCCGCCTTTCGGCGATCTTCAGGCAATTGCCAACGAATGGTGGCCGCTCGGGGCGGTTCGCGCCTTGTGGGCGGCGCACACCTACGAGATTGACCGCGTAGTGCAGTCTAATGGCAAACCGCTGGCGATCATCGCGGTCGGGGTCTCGACCAGTCTGATCGCGCCCAAGGTGCATCGTGCACTGGGCCAAATTTTGATCGTCGCCGGATGCGCAATCGCGCTCAGCCTGCTGGGTGCCCTATTCTTCGGCGGCCTGGTGCTGCGCCCGCTCGCCGCGATTACCAGCGGGGTCGAGCAGATGACCGTCGGCGACGACAGGGCGGTAAGCGTTCCGGTCGCTGGCTCAGATGAGTTGGGGGTGCTGGCCGCGAAATTCAACCAGCTCTCGGAGAAGGTCCGGCTCAACCATGCTCAGTGGGAGACCGAGCGCGGCCAGTTGGTGAACGTCTTTCACTCGATCAGCGACGCAGTGCTGGTGCTCGACATGGACGCGAACGTGATGTTCGCCAACGCAGAGGCCGAGGGCCGGATCGGACTGCCGGCGGGCGGGCTTGCGGACGGCAAACCGCTCTCGCGCCTGCTTGGCGGCGACAATCCGCTGGTGAGAATAGTCGAGACCGCGCGCAACGCCGGACAAGGAGTCCATGACGTGCCGATCGAGATGGGCGACGGCGCGCTTCGAGTGCATTTCCTGGTCACGGTGCTGGCGCTGGGGCTCCAGCCGCCAGCGCCGGGGATGCTGGTTATCCTGCGCGACCTCGAACCGGTGCGCGGGCTGCGCAACGTGGTCGATCATTCGGACCGGCTGATGAGTTTGGGTGAAGTGATTTCCGAGGTGGCGCGCCAGATTCGCACTCCGCTTAACGCAATCAGCGCGGAGCTGGATCTCTTGCGCCGCGACACCGAGACGGGCAAACCAGTCGGCGAGCGCGTGCATGTGGTAAGCGAGGAAATCGAGCGGCTCGAAAAGGCGGTGGAGGCGCTCAACCCGTTCATGACCGCGCGACGCAGCGGGTCGAGCGGAAAATCCGTCCTCTGACGCTAGCTGGTCTGCACCATCGGGCCCGGCTTTTCAAGCGCGCCGCCTTCCGCCTGCGGCGCGACGGGGCTTTCCGGTTCCTCATCGAAGGCGCGAAGCTCGTGCGGATTCAACGCCCGCGCCAGCGCCAGCATTCTAAGTGCTACGGCTTCGAGCGCGCGCCCGAGCCATCGGCGGACCGGCGCGTCGTTGGCGCCGGGCGCCTGCGAGCGCAGCGCCGAAAAGAGGCTGTCGTACTCGGTCACCGCCGCCTCGACCATCCGGGTGTCGACTGTCCTGGCGCCGCCCGAGTACGCGAGCAGCATCGCATTGTGGCATAGCACGTTGATTCGCCGCGGGATTCCGCCGCCGTGGCGAATCAGGTAACGGAGCGCGCCCGGCTTGAAGATTCTTTCGGTGGTACCATTGACCGCTTTCAAACGCTGCTCGATGTACTCTCTGCATTCGGCGCGCTGCAGAGGATTGAGCACGGTCTTGGCGCCGATCCGCTGCTCGAGCTGGCGCAGCGACGGATTGGACAGCCGGCGCAACAACTCCGGCTGTCCGATGAAGACGAAGTGAAGCTGCTTCTCGTCGGGCTTTCCACTGCTCGAGAACAGCCGCAGCTGCTCCATCGTCTCGTCGCTCAACCCCTGCGCCTCGTCCATCATGATGACGACGCGCTCGCCCGGCTGAAGCCCGCGCAGAAAATCGTTCACCGCTTCGAGGTCGGCAAGCTTGCTCTTGCTGCGGGTCTTGATACCGAGCTGCTTCATGATGACCTTCACCATCTCCTCGAAGGTCAGCTTGGGATTGCTCAGGTACGCGACGCGCACGTTTTCGAACTGGCGCGCGACAATCGCCAGCGCGAGCGTCGTCTTGCCCGTGCCAACCTCGCCGATCAGAACGGTGAAGCCGCTCGGCTCATGCAGCAGCCCCCACTCCAGGGCGGCATACGCTTCACGATGCTCCCTGCTCATGTAGAGCTGTGCGGGCGATGAAGTGAGCTGGAACGGCGGACCGGTGAGACCGAAGTGGCTGTAGTACATGGGGGTTTTGCGGCTCCTCTGGCGTAACCGGCACTCTCCACAATCAAGCTTCCGCCTCAACGCAATTGGTGTCAAGGCGCTCTTATGTAGGTCTATGCGCAGTCTGGCTGCGCACATGGGGCGCGCAAAGACGTGGGCTCGAGCAGCAATCTTGCGACCCGGGTCGGAGTTCGTCAGTTGGGAGAAAAAATCGCCCCGCGCGGCGCGCCTGCGTTACTCGACGCGCAGGCCGGACTGAATCAGCAATGGGCGGAGCTGGTCGCGGTATTGCGCGAGACCCTCGTCGTAGTCGACCCAGCTGAGCGTGAGGCCGTCGAATCCGGCGCGCGCCATCTCGACCATCCCATCGACAACCTGCTCGGGTGTTCCGACCAGCGGCATCGCGGAGTAGCCCGCGATGAAATTTTCGATCATCGCGCGGTACTGATCGCCGAGCGCGCTTTGCGAATTGGGAATCAGAGTCTCGAGCAAATTCTGCGCGGCGGCAAAGTCGCCCTTTTCCTTAACGTAGTAGTCGCGGTACCTGAGCGCCTCGCGCTCGGTTTCGCGGCAGACCACGTAGCCCATCGTGAATACGCTGAGCTCGCGCGCGTAACGTTTGCGCGCGAGGCGCTTGATGTCGGCGCAGGTGGCGGCGAGCGTCGGCAGGTCGGGGCCCAGCGCGAAATTCAGATCGGCGTGGCGCGCGGCGAAATCGCGGCCCGCGGGGCTATTGCCCGCGCTCATGATCAGCGGCCACGGCCGCTGCACCGGCTTGGGCTCGGAGTAGGCGCCGGGTACGTTAAAGAAATTTCCTGAGAAATCGAAATCGTTCTCGGTCCACAGGCGCTTGAGCAGGGCCGTGAACTCGTCGGCGTAGGCGTAGCGCTGATCATGCTCGCGCTGCGAGACGCCGAACATGCGGATTTCAGGCTCGTTCCAGCCGGCTACGATGTTGAGCGCGAAGCGCCCGCGCGAAATATGATCGATGGTCGCAATTTCCTTGGCCGCGCGCACCGGATGCACGGTCGGCACGTGCACGGTGGCGAAGATCCCAATGCGCTCGGTTGCCGCGGCCAGGCCCGCCGCCCAGGTCATGGTCTCGAAGCTGCGATGGTTGAAGTTGGTCGCGCCGCCAAACCCGCGCCAGCGCGCGACCGGCACCAGCGCCTCGATTCCAGCGGCCTCGGCGGCGCGCGCGATCCGAACCGACTCTTCCCAATCGATCTTGAGCGTGTCGGCCGCGCTGGTCATCGAACAGCCGCTGCTCACGTTGAGCCCGAAGACTCCGAGCTTGAGGCGGTTGGGGCTGGCGGCGATCGGATTGCTGGAGCCCATTAGCTCCGACCTATGCGCCAGCGCCGCGTTCGTTGTCAAACCGATTTGGAGTTGCTAGACATCTGAACCGAGACGCTGGCCGAACGATTTGCTTTCGATGCCGCGCGGCGCACCGGTCGCGGAGGGCAACGCCCCGATGGAAGAAACGATCAAGGTGAAGATGGAGCCGATCTCGGCCGAGGCATTTCGGCCGTTCGGTCGGATGCTCGAAAACAAGGAGCCAGTCTTCCCCGAAGTCGACTCCGGCGAAGGCCGAGTGGCGATCGAACTGCTGACGCTCAAGCGGCCGGTGAATCCGCGGCGGCTCTCGCAGATGGCGGTGCACTTTTCATACAATCAGACTTTCATTCCGGTGCGTGGTTCGATGGCTCTGATCGTCGCGCCGGCGCCGCGCAACCGCGCCGAGGGTCACGAACGCTTCGAGGTCGCGTACGAGAAGCTGGCGGCCTTCATTATCGAGCCGGGTCAGGCCGCATTCATCGACAAGGGCACCTGGCACAACGTGGTCGCACTCGGCGCGGAATGCCAGTTCATCAACGTCACGCGCAAAAATCCCGGCGAAGGCACCACCGATCTCGAAACGGAAGTCGGCACCGAAAAAGCGCCCGGTGCGCGTCCTTATATAGAATTCCTCGACCTCAAAAAACGCGACTGGCGCGTAATCGAGCTGGAACTCTAGCGCGCGCCCGGCGCGAAACCCGCAAACGCAAAAAACTCGCCGCCTGAAGATTCATCGATGAACACGCTCAAGATAATCGACGCCGACGCGCACATGCTCGAACCGCCCGGCCTTTGGACCGAAGGGCTCAACCAGCGTTTTCGCGACCGCGCGCCGCGAATCGTCAAGGACCCGGATGGGCGCAAAGGCCTGTTCTTCATCTGCGAGCAGTTGCCGCCATTACGGGTCTCGGGTGCATTCGCTGCGGGCAAGACGTTCGACAAAAAATTCCTCGAGGCCGGGCTGGACAGCGCGCCGGCGGGCGGATGGGATCCGGCGGCGCGCCTCAAAGACATGGAACTCGACGGGGTGGACGCGGCCGTGCTTTACACCACGATGGGCTTCGTACTGTTCTGGATTGAAGACGCCGCATTCCAGGAAGACTGCTTCCGCGTTTACAACAACTGGCTCGCTGAGTTCTGTAGTTACGCGCCTGGCAGGTTCGCCGGCCTCGCGATGATTTCGCTGTTCGACGTCGACCGCGCGCGCCGCGAACTCGAGCGCTGCGCCAAGATGGGGCTCAAAGGCGCCCTCATCTGGGCCGCGCCGCCCGAGGATCGGTCCTACACGCATCATGACTATGACCCCTTCTGGGCCGCCGCGCAGGAGCTCAAGATGCCGCTCTCGCTGCATACCTTGACGGGACGGACCAAGGCCGCCCAGCAGGACGAGTCCGACATCGGCGAGCTTTACGCGCGAATGGTCATCCGCACGCAGGAGGCGCAACATTCGATCTGCTCGATGATCTTCGGCGGGGTGTTCGAGCGATTTCCGAAATTGCAAATAGTCTCAGCGGAGAACGACATCGCGTGGGTGCCGCATCTGCTCGAGCGCGCCGACAAGTATTATCGCCGCTTCAAACAGGGCTATGGAACGCTGCTCTCGCTAAAGCCCAGTGAGTATTTCCGCCGCCAGGTGTTCGCCACTTTTATTGACGATCCGCTGGGGCTCAAGATTTACCCTTATCTGGGCGCGGACAATTTCATGTGGTCGACTGACTATCCGCATCAGGCCGCGACCTGGCCGCATACGATGGAAGTGCTCGCGCGCGACTTCGCCTCGCTCCCGGAAGCCGACCGTCGAAAGATCGTGCGCGAAAACTGCGCGCGGGTGTATAGCTTCTCACTTCCGGGCTGAGCGCGCGCCGCCGCAGCTAGAACGCGCTCCAGCCGCCGTCGAGCGTCACCACGCTGCCGGTCATGAAGCTCGATTCGTCGCTCGCAAGGAAGATCGCCAGCGCGACGACCTCATGGGGCTGCCCGAACCGCTTCATCATGTGACGCTCTTCGATCGCCGCCCAGATCCCCTCCCGGTCGGGCAGGTCCTTGATGAAGTTGTGCGGCATCGGCGTGTCGATCGCTCCCGGCGCGATCGCGTTGACCCGGATTCCGCGCGGGCTCAGGTCAAGCGCCATCCCCTTCGTCAGCATCGCCACACCGCCCTTGGCCGCCGAGTAAGCCGACATGTTCTGCATCGCGACCAGCCCGCCGACCGAGGAGATATTGATGATCGAAGAACCCCCGCGCATCGCCGGCACCGCCCGCTGGCTCAGGAAATACACCGACTTCAAATCGACGTCGTGCACCCGGTCCCACTCCTCCGGCGTGGTGTCGAGAAACGGCTTGCCCAGGATCACGCCATGGTTGTTGTAGAGCACGTCGATTCGCCCGCCGAACACTTTCAGCGCGCCATCCACGATAGTCCGGATTCCGTCCGCCTTGGTGACGTCGGCCGCGACGTAGGTGATCGCGCCGGGCGCTAGCGCCTCGATTTCCTGCGCGGCGGCCGGGCTCAGGTCGCTGGCCAAAATGCGCGCTCCCTCTTCGGCAAACATCCGGCAGGCGACGCGTCCCTGGCCGCCCGCCGCCCCGGTGATAATCGTGTTCCTGCCCTTGAGCCGGTCCATTATGCACTCCCTAATCGACTTGCTATCGCCGGTTGACTGCTAATACGGATTGACTGCTAATACGGACGAATACGCCTATGCGGCACTGATCGGATAGAGCCGCAGCGCGTTGTCCCACATGATCTTGCGCTTGCTCTCGAGCGCCACCTCTGGAAGCTCGAGAAATTCCTTCACTGCCGATTCGTAGCGGCGGCCCTCCGGATGCGCAAAATCCGTCGCGGTGACGATATTACCGTCACCGATCATCTCGATCGTCTGCTTGATGAAAGGATCGTCCGGGTCGGCCGAGATGAAACATTGACGGCGAAAGTAATCAGCCGGACTGTGCTTGAGGCCGGGAATGCCCAGTCCGCGAAACCCGCCCTGCACGCTCGCGGCCAGCCGGTCCATCCAGAACGGCACCCATCCCGCGCCCGACTCCAGGTGGACGACGCGCAGACGCGGATGCCGTTCGAGGACGCCGCCCATAATCAGCGCCGTGCTGGCGAGCATATTGCCGACCGTAAACGCCACCGTGACCTGCGCGGTGCGCAGTCCTGGCAGGTAGTGATAAAGCATCTCGTCAGCGTTCACGCCGGCGCCGGTATGCACAGCGAGCGGAACATCGAGGTCCTCGAGCGCGTTCCACAGCGGCGCGTAAAAGGCGTCATACAGCCGATGCTTTCCGACCGGAACTGGGTTGACGTGCACCGCCTTGAAGCCGAACTCCTTGACGCAGCGCCGCGCCTCGTGCGCGGCCTCTTCGGCATCGCGCAGATCAACGGAAGCGGCGCCGAACACGCGCCCGCCGGTCTCAGAACAGAAATCGTGCAGCCAGTTGTTGTAGGCGCGGCGAATCGCCGCGGCCGCGTCGGGGGCGAGTTCAGTCGCCGCCGTGCTCAACAACCCGACCGTCGGATAAACGACCATGTAGTCGATTCCCGCGCGATCCATCGCCACCGGATACATCCGCGGCGGAAAATCCTCGCGCGCGAACTCCGCGTATGCCTCGTCGTGGCCCGGCAGTGCTACCCGCGCGCCCGGATCGAACCCCGCGCCGCCGCAGCGCTCCAGCGCCTCGGCGCTCATCGGGTCGTTCCCGAAGGGCATTACCTGTTTCGTGCCATTGGGCGTCGCGATTACGATCTTGAAGCCGAACGCCAGCGGATTGCCGGCGTAGTTTGCCCATGCCTCGGGAATCCATTCACGGAATTTCGGCTCGAGATATTTTTCGAACAGATCGTTCGGTTCCACGACGTGTGCGTCGGCGTCGATGAAACGGTTGTCGTTGCGCATTATACGTCCTCTAGGCAGCGCGCGGTCATACCTATTGCACAGTCTCTACTGGCGGTCTGTTTACTGAGCAGTCATCGCGCCATCAACCGGCAAAGACGCACCGGTCACGAATGACGCGTGGTCCGACATCAGCCACACCACCGCCTCCCCGATTTCCTCGGGCTTGCCCATTCTGCGGATCGGCTCGACTGAGATCAGGCGGTCGCGCAGGCGCGGATGGCCGGCCACCATCTCGGCCACCATTGCGGTGTCGATCACTCCGGGACAGACGGCGTTGACGCGGATATCGTGGCGCGCGTACTCCAGCGCCGCCACCTTGGTCAGTCCGACCACGCCGTGCTTGGCCGCGGTGTAGGCCGGCTGGCCATGCGATCCGACCAGCCCGGCGGCCGAGGCGGTATTGACGATCGCGCCGCGTACGCCCTGCTTTAGCATCTGCAGGATCTCGTACTTCATGCACAGCCACACGCCCTTGAGGTCGACCTCGATGATGCGGTCGAAATTTTCCTCGGTGTCGTCAGCAGTGCGCAGCGTCTTACCGATGATGCCGGCGTTGTTGTGCGCGCAATCCAGGCGGCCGAATTGTTTGATCGCGGCCGCGACCGTCGCCTCGACTTCGGCGGCGCGCGTCACGTCGCACTTGTGAAAGGCGGCCTCACCGCCCGCCTGCTTGATGGCCTTGACGGTTTCTTCGCCTGCGGCGACCGCGTCCACCACCAGCACTTTTGCGCCCTCGCGTGCGGCGGCAAGCGCCGTGGCACGGCCGATGCCGTTGGCGGCGCCGGTTATCAATGCGACTTTGCCGTATAATAGCCCTGACATCTTAAGTTCCTCCGAAAAATTCAGCTTGAGCGTGCCGGATCAGCGCGACGCGATCTGGATATGCTCCTGCGCCATGAAAAACGTCATTTTGGGTCCGTCGATAAACTTGGCGCCATCCTCGAGCAGGTCTTTGCCGGCCGGAGACGCAAAAGCCGCGGCGAACGCCTCGGGGCTGTCGAACCATAACTGCGCTACGCCGTCGAAGCGTGGGTTGGCATAGAGGTAGGCCTCGTCGATCAGATGCGACTGGACGTAGCGGCGCAGGCCCGGCAGCTTGAGCGCCATCGGCCCGTGCACTCCGAGCCAGTACTCGCGAAATTCATCGAGCGGCATCCCCGGCTTGATCACGAGTTGCCACACGCCCTTGACCAGCGTGCCGCCGGTCGGCCCGTCAAGCACCACGTGGTCGCGCGTGACCATCCATTCGACGCGCGTCAGGTCGATGAACTTGCGTTCGTCGGCGAGCGCTCCATCGATATATTCGGGGCTGCGCCTGAGCGCCGCCATCGCGTCGAGGTTGTCGATGAGCACCTCGGCCTCGCCGTCATAGGGCGAGTTGGAGCCGTAGGCAGTGATGCGATGGCTTTGGACGTAGCGATGGAGTTGCGGAATCCTGGCCGCGATCGGCCCGTGAGTCTCGCGCCAGTAGCGATGAAACTCCGCATCGTTCATCGAGGGTTTGCGCGTGGTGAAATAATGCACGTGGAGCATTGTTCGGTCCTCCCGTTACGGCTGCGGTTCTTTCCCATTTGCGGGGCGCGCCGCTTTTCGATCCTGTGCCGTTGTATAGCGCAGCATCCGTCGATCACGCCAATGGCGCGAAGATGCCTCGCGCTCCCCGCGCGCGGCCGCCTCGCGATGTCGTACAGCCGGCTGGCGAAGTAATGACAGGCGGTGCGGCGCGCAGTAGTCTGACGCTATCGTTCAGAGTAAGGAGCCCCGCGTGCATCGAATCGTCAGCCTGCTTCCCAGTGCGACCGAAATCGTCTGCGCGCTGGGCTTCGAGTCCCAACTGATCGGCCGCTCGCACGAGTGCGACTATCCGGCCGCGGTCACGCATCTGCCCGCGCTTACCGAGCCCAAGTTCAATCCCGACCGCCCCAGCGGCGAGATCGATCGCGAGGTCCGCCGCATTGTAGGCGAGGCGCTTTCGGTTTATCGCGTCGACGCGCAAAAGCTCCGCGACCTTGCTCCTGACGTAATCGTCACGCAGTCGCAGTGCGAGGTATGCGCCGTCAGCGAGCGCGACGTCGAAGATGCGGTGGGAAGCTGGCTTGGAGCGCGCCCGCAGATCGTTTCGCTCGCGCCCTACGGACTCGCGCACATCTTTGCCGACATTGAACGCGTCGCTCGCGCCTTGGGCGAGCCCGCGCGCGGCGCCGAGTTGGTTGGACGGCTGATGGCCCGAATGGACGCGGTCGCGGCGCGCGCGCGCCGGGCCGCTACGCGCCCCACGCTCGCGTGTGTCGAATGGCTCGACCCGCTGATGTCGGCGGGCAACTGGATGCCGGAGATGGTCGCGATGGCAGGTGGCCACAACCTGTTCGGCGCCGCGGGCGAGCACTCGGGGCGGCTCGAATTTGACGCGCTGCTCGCCGCCGACCCCGATGTCATGCTGGTCGCGCCGTGCGGCTTCAACATGCGGCATACGATAGAAGAACTGCCGGCGCTGGCCGCGCGTCCCGGATGGACCTCGATGCGCGCGGTGCGCGAGGGCCGGGTGTTCGTCGCCGAAGGCAGCCAGTACTTCAATCGGCCGGGGCCGCGGATCGCCGAGTCACTGGAAATCCTCGCTGAGATACTTCATCCGGAATTGTTCCAATTCGGCCACGCGGGCAGCGGATGGGTTCGCGTGGCGTAGCAACGCCGCGTTGCGCGCTTACGCTTTCGGCTTGAGGTAGGACATCCCAACGCGCGCGGACGTGAGACGAATTCCGAACTCCGCGATCAGCGGGCCGTTGTCGCAGGGATTGTCAGCGACCAGGAAATCGACTGCGTCGCGCGAGAAGACCGGCCGCGGCAGCATTTCACCCAGCATTCCGGCCATCCGCATCAGTGCTTGCGGCACATGCACGATCGGCCGGTGATGGCCGCTCAGATCCATCATCAGCCGGATCAGCTCGTCGAAGTTCATCGGTTCCGGCCCGCCGATCGCGAAGGTGGCGTTGCGCCCACGCCCCATCGCAGCCATCTCAACACACGCGGCCAGGTCATCGACCGCCACCGGCTGCACCACCTGTTTGCCGGTGCCGGGAATGGCGAAAATCGGCGCGTACTTAATCGCGCGCGCGAGCAGGTTAGTCACGCGGTCGTCCGCGCCATAGACCAGCGAAGGGCGAAAGATGGTGTAGTCGAGGCCGGATTCGCGGATTGCGCGCTCGGCGCGGCCCTTGGCGCGAAAGCCCGGCTGGCGGCTCTGCTCGTCGGCCGCCGCGCCGCTTATATAGATGATGCGTCCCACCGCGGCCTTGCGCGCCGCCGCGATCATCGCGACCGTGCCGCCATAGTCGACGCGCTCGAAGGTCAGGCCGCGGCGCGGATTCTCGATCGGATAGCCGTCAAACTGCGCGGCGTTGATCGCGACTCGCACCCCGACCATCGTCGGCTCCAGCGAGGCCGCGTCGGTCACGTCAGCGCGGACGAACTCAGCCCCGGTTCCAGCCAGGCGCGCTCGCACCGCGTCGGGATTGCGCGTCAGCACGCGCACGTGCGCCGTGTCGCCCAGCCGCCGCACGATCGCCCGGCCAATAAAGCCTGAGCCGCCCGCGATCGCGACGGTAATGCGGTCCATCTAACCAGATGCTCGCTGGATGCTCGCTAAATGCTCGCGTTTCAGATACTCAGGTCGCTATTCACTTGGAGACCGCAGGCCTTGGCGTGCGGCGAGGCGCGATAATCAGAGAAATGGCTACGATGCGCGCCGGTGGCGAACCCGGCGCCGCCGCGGCCGCGCCGTTGCGGCGGCGTGCGCGTCATTCGCGCCGGCCAGTTCGACGAGCGTTTCGGGAGTGTCATGTACGGCGTCGCTCAGCGGCGTCAGGTGAAAGCGTGAAACCTCGGGGCGGCAGTTGATCCTGATTCTAAGCCAGTACGTGCCCAGGCCGCGATTTGTATAGATGTAAAAATCGCGGTAGCGATTCAGCCCCGCGTAAAATTGTTTGCCAATCCGGAGTAGCTTGAGCGGCGATCCGTAAAACGGCAATCGCACCACGCCGCCGTGCGTATGCCCGGAAAGCATTACGCCCGGCTTGAGATGACGCGCGTAAAGCGCGGTGTCCGGGTTGTGCGCGAGCACCATCGTGCATTCGTCCGGGCGCACTTGCGCAAATGCGCGCGATGGCTCAGCGCGCCGCGACCACAGGTCGTCGATTCCGACCACCACCAGGGACTGGCCGCGGACGTGCAAGCGATGGCTCTCGTTGGCGAGCACGCGCACACCCGCCTGTTCGAGCGCGCCGGTAATACGCTCGACCGAAGACCAATGATCGTGATTGCCGGCGACCGCGAAGACGCCGAGCCGCGGCTTGAGTGCGCTTATCGCCTCGCGAAATCCTGCCAAGTAGCGGCGCATCGTCTCGGGCCCGGTGAAATAATCGCCGGTCAGGAAAACCAGATCCGGCCGCTGCGCGTTGACCGCGCCGACGGCCAGCACCAGCCGCTCGAGGTCTTCGTCGCGGTCGACGTGCAGATCGCTCAGCTGGCAGGCGACCATTCCCTCCAGCGCCGCAGGCAAGCCGCGCACCGGGAGCCGAATACGCGCGACGTCGATTTCGTCGAGCGTGCGGCGCCAGATGCGATGCAGCGGGCGCAGCGCGATCGGAGGTTTGGGGCGGCGCGCCCGCCGCGGCTGCTCCCTGGCAACCTGCGACCCCAATGCGCTCGCGGCAGAATCAGCTTTTGCCATGACACCACTCATACTAGAATATTTCACGCAGGACGCGAAAGTTGGTAATCACGGTGACACGTTCGTCGGTCAGGTCGACCTCTTCGTGCTCCCGCTCCCAGGTATGCGGATGCGGGATGAAAACCGCGCGCAGGCCCGCGCGCAAAGCAGGATTGATATCCGAGCGGGGGCTGTTGCCGATCATGAAAGCGCGTTCACGGTCGAGCGCCGCCGCCGCGATCAGCCGCCGGTACGCCGCTTCATCCTTTTCCGACGGCACCTCGACGTGGCTGAAATGGCGCCGCAGCCCCGAGCGCTCGAGCTTGCGCATCTGCTCGTGCGGCTGCCCCTTGGTAAACAGCGTCAGGTGATGGCGCGCGGCAAGCTCGACAATCGTTGGTTCGACGTCGGGCAGCAGGTCGCATTCGCGCTCGAGGAAATGCGCAGCGATACGTTCGATCGCGGCGGCGATCGTCTCGCTCGCATGCGGGGGCGCAAGCTCCGCCGCAACCATCCGCATCAACGCCACGAATGGCTCGCGCCCGTAGCCGTGGCGCTGGATAATTTCCAACTCGCACCGGCGTATTGCCGCGCGCACCGCTTCCATCTCGCCCAGGCCAGCGCCGGTCAGTTCGGCGACGAAGCGCGCTTCGGCCTCGAGAAAATGAACATTGGAATCCCACAGCGTGTCGTCGGCGTCGAAGATCAGGTGAAGCGGACGCCCGTCTCTGAGCGATTTGTGCGGATTTGATTTGCTCAACTCGCAGCGCGCGCGTCTAGCGCAGCGGACGGTAGAACGCGCGGATATCCTCGACCAGCTTAGCCGGCTCTTCCATCGGGGCAAAGTGGCCGCCAGAGTTGAACACCGTCCAGCGCTTGAGATTGTAGTAACTCTCGGCCCAGCGCCGCGGCATCATGATGATCTCCTTGAGGAATATCGCGGCGGCGGTCGGCGCCTCGACTACTGGATGACGATCGTGCGAGGGCTTCCACGGATTGTGGATCGCCTCGTAATAGTATCGCGCCGAAGTTCCGTAACTCTGGGTCGCCCAGTAAAGCGTCATCGTGGTGAGCAACTCATCTCGGGCGAAGCGGCTCTCGACGTCGCCGTTACAATCGCTCCACGCGCGCCGCTTCTCTAGCAGCCATGAACAGAGGCCGGCCGGCGAGTCGTTGAGTCCGAAGGCGATCGTCTGCGGACGCGTGAGCTGAATCGCCGAGTAGCCGCTGCCGTCGCCGAAAAACTTCATCGTCCGCTCATGCCATCCTTCCTCGCCCGGTCCGTATAGCGAACGATCGGGCATCCCGCCCAGAAACGCGGTCAGTGGCACCAGCAGATGGATATGAACGCCGTACAAAAGCTCGGCATATTTGTGTCCGAGCTGGGCGGAAACCAGAGCGCCCCAATCGCCGCCCTGCGCGGCGAACTTTTTGTATCCCAGGACGTCGCGCATCAGGGCGACCCACAGATCCGCCGTGCGCCAGTAGTTTATTCCGGTGACCGTAAGCGGCGTCGAAAATCCGTAACCTGGGAGCGACGGCACTATGACGTCGAAGGCGTCGGCCGGGTCGCCGCCGAAGGCGGCCGGATCGGCGAGCGGGCGGGTCACCTTGTGAAAATCGTAGAACGTCCACGGCCATCCGTGGCTCATGACGATCGGAATCGGGTGCGGCCCCTTCCCGGGTTCGTGGATGAAGTGGATCGGGATACCCTCGATGCGGGTGGTGTAATGATGGAAGGCGTTGATCTCGCGCTCGGCGCGGCGCCAGTCGTAGCCGTCGATCCAGTACTCGACCAGGCGCTTTAAGTACTCGAGGTTGGTGCCGTACTGCCATCCGTCATTGGCGAAGTCGGCGGCGAAGCGCGTGCGCTTGAGCCGCTCTTTCAGATCGCGCAGCGTCTCGTCCGGGATCGCAACGGTAAAAGGCTCTTTCGCCATGGCGTCGGCTCCTTGCTCAGGTCAGCGCGGATGTTATCGCCGGCCACACGGTCGAGGCAACCGACGCGATGCCGCGTGCTGCCGGGTTGAGCGACGTTTGAGCAATCGCACGAAGATCGGCGAAGATGTGCACGACCAGCGTGCAGAATAATAAGATGGGCGGAGCTATAAGAGGAGTCACTCGTTCATGGCCGAACCTCAGCAACGTTTTTCGTTGATCAACGACAAAAACCTCGCCGACCTACGCAAATTGGTCGGCGTGCCGATCGAAGATTCGCTCGAGCCATGGTGCTACGAAGCGACGCGCGACAACATCCGCCACTGGGCCCATGGTATCGGCGACGACAATCCGCTGTGGTGCGAGCCGGACTACGCGGCGAAAGCTAACGGACGCGCCGCCGCGCCGCCGTCGTTCATCTTCGCGCTCAACCGCTCGTTCAGCGGCTACGTGGGCGGCCTGCCGGGCGTGCACGCGATGTTCGCCGGCATCGACGTAGTTTGGCATCGCCCGATGCTGCTCGGCGACCAGTTCACGACCAAGGCGTGGCTCAAGGAGTTGGTCGAACATGAGACCCGTTTCGCCGGCCGCGCGATCCAGCAGATCTATCGCTGCGAGTTTTACAATCAGCGCAGCCAGTTGGTCGCCGAAGGCGATAGCTGGTGTTTTCGTACCGAGCGCGACACCGCCCGCGAGCGCGGCACCAAGTACGACGAGGTCAAAAAGAAGGAGCCGGTCCATTATTCGCGCGACGACCTGACGAAGATTTTCGCGCTCTACGAAGCCGAAGAAATTCGCGGCGCCAATCCGCGCTACATCGAGGACGTGAAGGTCGGCGACAAATTACAGACGATGGCGAAGGGGCCGATGACGGTCACCGGGTTCATCGCTTTCGCGCAGGGATGGGGCGGCCTTTATATCCGCGCCAACAAGCTCGCGTGGAAGCAACTGCGCAAGCATCCCGGCGTCGGCATCCCCAACAAGTTCGGCATCCCCGACGTTCCCGAGCGAGTGCACTGGGAGGACGACCTCGCAACGCTGGTCGGAACGCCGGCGGCGTACGACTACGGACCGGAGCGATGCTCCTGGATGTCGCATCAGTTGACCAACTGGATGGGCGACGCCGGATTTCTGCGCCACCTGTCGGTCGAGATACGCCGCCACAACCCAGTCGGCGATACGCTCTACATCAACGGAGAGGTGACACGGACTTTCATGGAAGACGGCGCGCACTTTGCCGAAGTCGCGCAGACCGCGACCAACCAGGACGGCGAATTGTCGGTGCGCGCCAAGGGCATCGTGCGCCTGCCCTCGCGATCGAAATAGCGCGGCACAAAAATGGGGACGTGGGGAACCGGACTTTATTCGGGCGACCTTGCGATGGATCTGCGGAGCACGATCGCTGCGGTCGCCCGGTTGCCGTTCGAAGGTGACCGACTGGCCGAGATTCTGTGCGAGACCGAGCCGGGCGTCGTAGACAATCCCGACGACGAAGAACACACGGTCTTCTGGCTGGTGGTCGCCGACCAGTTCGCCCGCCGTGCGATCGGCTGCACTCGTGTTCGTGAAAAGGCGCTGGCGATTATCGACGACGGCAGCGACCTCGCGATGCATGCGAAGCGCGGGATGAGTTCGGCGGATCTCAGGAAGCGGCAGAAGATGCTGGCGGAGGTGCGCGAGCGCCTGACTGCTGCAGTTGCTGACCGCGTCAGGCCGCGGCCGGTGCTGAAGCGGCCGCAAACGTTTTTGATGGACGTCGGAGACTGCCTAGTCTATCCGACTTCGGGAAAGGACTGCGTCAACAGCTATTACGCATCGAAAGACAAAATTCCCAACTGGAAGCACGACGGCTGGGGCGCGACGATCGTGGTCGATCGCGGCCGCGCGTTCGACTTCCTGACCTGGTACACGCCGCTTACGATTCCCGAGGCGACAACGGAGAAACCCGATTTCGCGATGCTGCGTTCACTCACATCGTGGGTCCTGAAAAGGCCGGGGACCTGCTCGCCGGTTCATTTCAAGCGGCTTGAATTGGAGAAAGTCGGCGCACTCACGATCGATCCAATCAAACTTACGCGCGCTTTTCCCTCGATGAAGCCCGGAACCTCAGCAGCGATCAACGATATATCGATCGCGAACTCGCTGGGCTTCCCGCCGGCGGCCGCAGTGGTTCCGATGACGCTCGGTGAGCCGGCGAAGTCGATCTACGGCGGCTCCTTTTTCATGATCCCGCGCCTGGACGATATTCTTTCCGACTGATCGCCTTTATTTCTTCATCCGCGGGTCGGTGGCGGACACGCACATCGCGTTGCGCGAGCTTTCCCACAGCGCCTTATCGCGCGCGTTGTTGTCCGGACCGGCCTTGACTGCGTCGTCAAAGTCGTTGTGCCGCTGCGCTTCACATTTTTCCCGGGTCTCGTAAGAGCCGAAGTTGGTCCACGCCGTGAGTGGCGCGTTGACGTAGGCGCGGGTCGAGAGAAGC
The DNA here is from genome assembly GCA_963734845.1 of uncultured delta proteobacterium. Lineage (GTDB taxonomy): Bacteria > Desulfobacterota > Binatia > Binatales > Binataceae > JAKAVN01. The sequence continues at coordinate 182,478 of CAVTIS010000006.1, forward strand.
TTGTGCTTGGAGTTGTAGTTTTCGTACATCGGCGGAGCGACCAGGTACCACCCCGCCAGAAGTATCGCTGTACAAGAATGTTTCATTCTTTCACGTCGCATCGATACTCGCAGCGTATTCATCGGCGCGAGGGCGCGGCGTTCGCGCCGGGCAGCACTGCGATCGCGCCGGTGGCCGGATTGCGCCCGACGTAGACTTCAGTCTCGTAGACCTCGCGCAGTTTATCTTCGGTCAGGACTTCCTCGGGCGCGCCCCAGCCCATCGCGATTCCGTCTTTGAGCAACAGCACGCGATTGGCGTAGAGCGCCGCCGCGTTGAGATCGTGCAGCGTCGCGACCACGGCGAGACCGTGCTCGGCCCGCAACTCGCCGAAGCGCGCGAAGATCTCGGCGACGTGGCGCAGATCCAGATGAGCGGTGGGCTCGTCGAGCAGCGCCACCCGCGGCTCCTGCGCGAGCGCACGCGCGAGGAACACCCGCTTGCGCTCGCCGCCCGAAAGTTCCTGGATCGGGCGCGTGGCAAGCGCGAGCAGGCCGAAGCGCTCGAGCGCCTCGCGCGCCAGCGCCAGGTCGCCGCGACTTTCGAAATGAAACGATCCGAGATGCGGCGCGCGGCCCATCAGCACCACCTCGAGCACGGTGAACGAGAAGGCGACCGAATTCTCCTGCCCGACAAAGGCCAGTCGGCGCGCGAGGGCGCGCCGATCGAATGAGGCAAGCGGCGCACCGAGCAGTTCGACCGCGCCCTGCCATGGATCGAGCGAGCCGCCGAGCAGCCGCAGCAGCGTCGACTTGCCCGCGCCGTTGGGCCCGACGATTGCGAGCATCTCACCCGCCTCGACTTCCAAAGACACGCCATGCAGCACCGCGCGCTCGCCATAGCCGCCCACCAGATGCGCGGCGCGGAGCGCGGGCCGCCCCGCGCCGGCACTGGAAGAGTGCGATGCGATTCGGGGCGTGTCTTCAGCGCTGGCCATCGAACGCAATCCTAGATTAGAGCGCCAGGGGACCGCGGCCCTCGCGGCGCAGCATATAGATGAAGAACGGTCCGCCGCATAGCGCGGTTATCGCGCCGACTGGCAATTCAGTCGGTGAGATCGCGACTCGCGCGACCAGGTCGGCAAGCACCAGGAACGCCGCGCCGCCCAGGAACGACGCCGGCAAAAGCAGGCGATGGTCGGCGCCGAAAGCGAGGCGCAGAACATGCGGCACGATCAAGCCGACGAACGAGATGATGCCGCTTACAGAGACCGCCGCCGCGATCATCACCGAGGTCGCGACGAAAATCAGCCGGCGCATCGGATCGACGTCCACCCCAAGTTCGGCTGCCGCCTCGTCGCCGAGGCTCAGCAGATTCAAGTCGCGCGCATGCGCCATCAGCACCGCGAACCCCGCGAGGCCCAGCACGCTGACCATCGCGACCTCGCCGTAGGTCGGCGCCTCAAGGCTCCCCATAAGCCAGAACACGATGTCGTGGACATAGTAATAGTTGACCACGCTGTTGAGCAGCATGATCGCGGCGCCCCAGATCGAGTTGAAGATCACGCCGACCAGCAGCAGCGTGAACGGCTCGAGCCGCCCGTCAACCACCGCCAATCTGTAAACCACCACGGTCGAGAGCAGCGCCGCGCCGAAGGCGCATAGCGGCACTGTCGCCACCGCGCCCGTGCGGCCGGCAACGAATACGAGGGCGACGATCGCTCCGAAGGCGCCGCCGCCCGAGATACCGAGGATGCCGCCCTCGGCGAGCGGATTGCGCACCAGCGCCTGCAGAGCTGCGCCGACCGCGGCCAGTGCCGCGCCGACCGCCGCGCCCATCAGTACGCGGGGCAGGCGCGCGCTGAAAAAGATCGCGTGGTCGGGACTAAGCGGCTCGGCAATCGCGCGCACCAGGCTGATGTGGACGCTGCCAAAGGCGGCCGCGACGATCGCGCTCAGCAGCACCAGGAGCGACATAGCGCCGAGCGTCAGCGCCATCCGCGCGTGGGTCAGATGCGCGCCGGAGAAATCTTCCAGGATGGCCGGCGCCAGCGCCGCGCGATCGGCACTCGGGTCGATGGGCCGCGCGGATATTCCGGCCGGATCATTCATCATCGCGCGGCGCCTTGGCTGTCGGACAGCGCGGTAAAAGCTTCCGGATGAATTCGCCGCGCCAAGATCTCCAGCGACTGCCAGACGCGCGGCCCAGGATGAAGCATCGGGTCCTGAGGGTAGCCGAAAACGCGATGGTCGCGGACGGCCGGGATAATCGGATAGCGCGCCCAGAAACCGGCCGGCGTATTCGCGTCACTTCCCATCGCGCCATCGAGGATCACTTCGGGGCGCATCGCAATGATGTATTCGATACTAAGGCGCGGCCAACTCTGCGCCGAAAGGTCGGCGATATTGTCGGCGCCCGCCAGATGGAGCAGATCGTCGAGAAAAGTGCCGCGCCCCACCGCGACGATCGGCTCATGTCCCACCAGCATCACGACCGTGCGCGGCCTGGTGTGCGCAAGCCGGGCGCGGACGTCTTCAATATGATCCTGGATCGTTGCGAGCAGGGTAACCGCCGCCTTTTGCTGACCGGTGCGCGCACCAATACGCGTGATGCTCTGCTCGATACCGGCGAGCGAGTCGTCGTCCACAGTGAGCGTCGGATAGCCCATCGCTTCGAGTGTGCGGACCTCGCGCCGGCTCGAGGAAAGTCCGGGCCCGATGATGAGGTCGGGGCGCAGCGCCGCGATCGCCTCGACATTGGGCGTGAGGAAAGTGCCGACCTTGGGCAGGTGCGTCGCCGCCGGAGGATAATCGCAATACTGCGAGACGCCGACTACCGCGCCCCCCTCGCCCAACGCAAAGAGTGTTTCGGTCACCGCGGGCGCGAGCGACACGATGCGCGTCGGGGGTGCACTGGCCGCTGCATCGGCGCCGATCGACAGCGCGATTGCGAATAGCACGCCGAGCGCACGGCCCAGCATCGGGGCGAAGCGCGCCGCGGAGTTCGCGGCGAAGTATGCAGCACGGTCTTGCACCCTGCGAAATTACCCGATCGCAGCCGTCGCCGTAAGCGGCACGCGCGTATGGCTGAGCTTGCCTTGCATCGGCGCGCCCGGCTCGGTTACGCTCGGACGCGCATCGCCAACCGGCCCCGCTCGATCGTCGCAAAGCAAGGAGTAGCCAGCGCCGTGCTCAGGATCGCCGTCTGTATCAAGCAAATTCCCCTGGTCGAGGACGCCAACTTCGACCCGGTCACCAAGACCATCCGGCGCGATGGGGTCAACGTGATAAGCGCGTTCGATCTGCGCGCGATCTCGCTCGCGATGGAATTCAAGGGGACCATCGGCGCGCATGCGACGGTCGTCACGATGGGGCCGCCGCAAGCGCGCGCGGCGCTGACCGACGCACTGGCGATGGGCATGGATCGCGCGGTCCATCTCGAGGATCGGGCGTTTGCGGGATCCGACACGCTGGCCACCGCGCGCACCCTCGGCAAGTGGCTCAAGCGCGAGAACTTCGATCTCATCATGCTGGGCAAGTACTCGCTCGACGCCGAGACCGGGCAGGTCGGTCCCGAAATAGCCGAATTGCTCGGTATCGCGCAAATAACCGGCGTGCGCAAGGTTCAGATAAAGGACCGCACTGTCGTGGCCGAGCGCGAAAGCGACGAGGGCTACGACGAAGTCGAATGCGCTCTTCCCGCGGTGCTGACCTGCGCCGAGCGCGTCGCACAGCCAATCCGGGTGAAAGCCGAAGCCGCCGAACAGGCCAGCGCGCGGCCGATCGAAACCGTGCGCGCGGCCACGCTCGATTCCGACCTGACGCACTTCGGCGCGGCCGGATCGCCGACCTGGGTGCAGGAAGTGCGCGCAGTACAGACGAGCCATCCAAAGTGCCGCATGATCGACGCTGCCAACCCCGAGGATGCGGCGCGCGAAGTGGTCGCGGCGCTAAGTGCGATGGGCGCGCTGCGGCGCGCCGACAAGATGCGCCGCCCGGTAAGCGCGGCCATACGCAAGCCGGCGCGCGGGCGTGATTTGTGGGTCGCATGCGAAACCGACCTTGCGGGCGCGGTCACACGGGGCAGCCTGGAATTGCTCTCGCACGGTGATGAACTGATAGCCCGGCTAGGCGGCGCGCTGGTGGCGATCGGTTTTCCCGCGGCGCTCGCGCGCCATGCGGAGTTGCTCGCGAGCTTCGGGGCCGACCACGTCGTGGTGCTCGACCATCCGGCGCTGGACGCTTACACCCCCGAGGCTGCGGCCGAAGCGATGGCTCATCTGGTGCGCGAGCGAACGCCGTGGGGCCTGTTGCTGAGCGCGAGCGAGCGCGGGCGCGACTGGGGGCCGCGGCTCGCGGCGCGCTTGGGCCTGGGACTTACCGGCGACGCGATCGGCATCGAGTTCGACGACGAAGGGCGGATGGTCGCATTAAAACCGGCCTTCGGCGGTAACATCGTGGCGCCGATTTTGTCAAAAACCTTCCCGCAAATGGCTACGGTGCGCGCCGGTGTGCTTGAACTCGCCACCGCCAATAGCGTACGCGAAGCGGCGGTGGAGACGGTGCGCCCGCGGCTGGCAGCGGCATTGAGCCGGACGATCGCGACGCACTCGCTGCTCGACAATTCTATCGCGCCGCTCGACGGCGCGCACGTTGTGGTCGGTGTCGGCATGGGCGTGGGCGGTCCCGAGGGCGTCGCGGCGGCGAAGGACCTCGCGCGAGCGCTCGGCGCCGGGATGTGCGCGACTCGTCGCGTGACGGACCAGGGATGGATGCCGCGGCAGTTGCAGGTCGGCCTGACCGGCAAGGCTATTGATCCGCAGCTGTACATCGCGATTGGAGTACGCGGCGCTCCCAACCATACGGTGGGAATCAAACGCGCCGAAGTCGTGGTCGCGATCAACAACGACGCCGATGCGCCGATCTTTGAGCACGCGACATTGGGCCTGGTTTCCGACTGGTCCATGATTCTTCCCGCACTCGCAGCTGCATTTAAGCCTCAATCTTCGATCTGACTTCGATCTGACATCACATACGGCTCGCTAGGGTCGTTCACGCCGCCGATTTGTATCTTTGGCGGCCGAATGACGCCGCACTAAGGGGGAAACTTGGTTTCTGCACCCTCGGAGTTGCGAGCTACGTTCCAAATAGCCGACTTGGATCTGCAGCGGTGCTTAACTACGCAAGGTCGTGAATTTAAAATTGGGGTGCTTTCATCGCATGGTATGGTTTTCAACTCAAACGTGAAGAGACACTCCTCTATTAGTCAATTTGAACGGTTTAAGAAGCTAAGAGTTAGGATTGACACACTTAAAGTGTATCTATATGCTCTGTAAGGTCGTAAGCCCGGCTTCGGGGTCACGGACTTTTAAATCTCGTTTCACCTATGCACCAATCATAATTGCAAGTCTGAAAGCCGTGGACCAAGCGCAGGCCTTTTCGGGGAGAATTTGAGAAATTATTTATAGCCGATTCCGCCAAAACGGCGGCATGAGGCGCAATCGTCGGGGTGGTTAGCGGGGGACATCATGAATAAGAGCTATTCGGTGTGTTTGGCCGTCGCGTTCGTTGTCGGCACGTATGCGGCCGCCCTGGCCGCGTCAGTGGGCGGTACGGTGGCAGGTTCGCAAGGTCAATCCCTATCCGGCATTCAGATCATCGTGAAGGATGCCAGCGGGAAGGTGATTGGCACGGGAGCTCCTGGCGACAGCGGCGTATATGACATTTCAGGCTTGCAACCGGGCAATTACAACTTCACTCTAGATCCGGGTTCGTCGGGATATCAGGGACAGACTGTTGCTTCCTATGTTGGCGCGGACGGTATATGCCTGAACTGGGGCGTTTCAACGACCTCTCCCGCGGTAGCCACGGCGCAGCCGGGCGCTACTTGCCAGAGTGCGGCGGCGGCGGCATGGGATCCGGCGCCGTGGGTCGGCGCGGGAGCGGTAGTGGTGGGTGGCACCGCGATTGGACTCGGAGTTGGATTGGGCAGTGGTGGGGATCACAGCAAGCACTCGAAATCGACCACCGAATAGCTGCCCAGCGGACCGCGCTGGATTCAAACCGGTACGGCCGCTGAAATCATGCACCCGGTAAAGTATCTTCTGACGCTGCTCTGTCTGTGCGCCCTGATGGCGTGTGCACAGAGCAGTTCGGTTTCCGAGAGCGCCCCGATCTCATCCACCAGCGCGGCCTCAGACAAGCCAAACTTCGGCGACACGAGCGCCGGTCCGCCGCCAGCGGAGCAGGCTAGGGCGCCGGCGCAGCCTGGCGCGGCTGAAGCACAATCCGCCGACGCATCCGCGCCGGCTACTCCTCCGCCGGTCGACAATGTTCAGGACACTACGCGACTTGACGCGCTCTATCGCAGCCGCACACGCGGTGAAACGGTGGCCGACTACCCGATCGGACCGGGCGACATCGTTCAGATTTCGGTGCCGCCCATCGACGAGTTGCGCGAGCGGACCGTGCGAGTGGAAGCCGACGGCAGCATTTCGCTACCCATGCTCGGCACGCTGCAGGCCGGAGGGCTGACCGAAAAGCAGTTGCGCGCCGAACTCAGCGAGCGGCTCAAGACGTACATGTACAAGCCCGAAGTTGACGTGTTCGTCAAGGAGTATCGCAGCCGCCAAGTGGCGGTCATCGGTATGGTCAACAATCCTGGCCTGATCACTCTGACCGGCCCCAACGAGACGGTGCTCGACATGATGACCCGTGCGGGCGGTCTGACCGCGACCGCCGCCGACGAGATCATCTTGATGCCGGCCGAGCAGAACAAGCAGCAGGCGATTGGACGCGTCGCCGAGGTCTCCGCCAGCGGAGCCGACCCTGCGACGGCGCTGCACAACGGCATCCCGCCATCCGACGCCTCAGCGGTTCGCGAAGCGGCCTTCAAGCGAGGCGCCTTGAGCGCGCTTCTGCGGCAAAACTCGCATCCATTGGTCATTGGGCTTAAGAGCACCGCGCTGACGGGCGGCGGCACCTATGTGAACATGCCGGTTCGCCCCGGCGATGTGATCGTGGTACCCGGCGGAGGCGACGTCATGGTGATCGGATGGGTACAGAACCCGGGGCACTTTCAGGTCGGTTCGGGACTGACGGTGCTGGGAGCGATCGGCGCCGCGGGCGGCCCGATGTTTGCGGCGAACAGCAGCGATGTCCATCTGGTACGTACTCGCCGTGACGGCTCCAAACTGGTAGTGAAAATCGACCTGGACAAGATCAAGGATGGGCAGGAAGCTGACTTCCCGGTGCGCGGCAACGATGTCATCGACGTGCCCTACTCAACAGTCAAAGTGGGCCCGTACGTCTTCTATCAAATCCTGAGCAAGATGTCGGTTGGCGGCCCCGCAGTACCGACTCCTTAGGTGAAACAAGCGTGAGAGAACCTTCGCCCTATTTCATCCAGCGCAGACCGGCCCAGGAGCCTGCGCTGGAGTCCGATTTCGCCCCCTCTTTCTTCGAGGACGAGGGCACCAAGATCGACCTTTGGCTTTACTGGCGCCTGATACGCAAGCACTCGCGGCTCATCGCGGGGGTCACGGCCGGCGCGGTTTTCGTCACTCTGATTCACCTGCTGATGACCACCCCGATTTACACTGCCCAGACCACGGTGATGATCCAGCCGAAATCGCCCACCGGAATTGACCCGGCGGAGGCCCTGCTCGCGATCGAGGCGTCCTACGACGGCTCGGACTATTTCAAAACCCAGAGCGAGATTCTCAAGAGCAGAACGCTGGCGGCGTCCGTGGTCCGCAACCTCGGGCTGGATCGCAGCCCGGCCTTCACCGGGAAGGGGCGTCCGGGACTGTTCAGTTCGATGGTGGGCGGCCTGCGCCAGCGTCTGCACGATCTGCTGAGCCCGCCACCGCCGGGGTCGGACGCTCCGCGCTCTGGGCTACGCGGTGTCTCTGCCGACCAGATCGACGCCTATCTTGGCGGCCTGGCGATCAGAACGATTCCCAGCACCAGCCTGGTCGAAATCGAATACAGCTCTCCCGACCCACAGCTCGCCGCCCGTATCGCCAATGGGCACGCCGAAGCTTACATCGATCGCGGGGTCGAGATGCACAGCCAGGCGAGCCGCGATGCCGAGAAGTTCCTCAAGCAAAAGCTGGTCGAACTCAAGGAGCAGCTCGAAAAATCCGAAGTCGCGCTCAACGACTATCGCCGCGCCAAGGGCATCATTCCCGGCCTGATGTCGCTCGACGGCAAAGACGCCGTGGTGATCGACCGGCTCACCGACCTGAGCAAGGATCTGACCCGGGCTCAGGTCGAGCGCATCGGGCTGGAGGCGCAGGTCGAGCTCATCCACAAACATATGTACGACTCACTGCCGATGGTGACCAATGACAAGCTGGTCCAGGAGATGCAGGCCAATCTAAATCTGCTTGCCGCCCAGGACGCGAGCCTCTCATCTCAATTCACCGCAGCCTATCCGCCGCTCGCGCAGTTGCGCGCCAAGGAATCCGCGCTCAAGGGGCGGCTTGACGCGGAAGTCCAGAATTCCATCAAGAGCCTCGAATCGGCCTATCAGCAAGCGCTCGAGAAGGAGAAAGAACTCGACGTAGAAATGCAGCACCAGCGCACCGTAACCATGAGCCTCAATGATGCGGCCGTAGGCTACGCGATCCTGCAGCGCGACGTCGATACGTATCGCCAGCTCTACAACGCCGTGCTCAAACGGATGAAAGACATGGGGGTCGAGGCGGAGGCCCAGACCTCTAACGTCTCGATCGTCGACAAGGCGACCGCCCCGCGCATCGCTGCCTATCCCAAGAAGATGCGCGACCTGATGGTGAGCGGCGTCCTGGGTCTGTTCGGCGCGCTCGGGCTCGCTTTTCTGCTCGATTACCTAGACAACACGCTGAAGGATCCCGAGGAGGCCGAACGCTATCTGCGCCTGCCCAATATCGGGATCATTCCCGAGTTCAGCCGGCTCAATTCCTCGTCTTCCTACGGGCCTAAAGGATACGCGCCGGCAAGGCTATTACCGCGACGATGGGGACCAATGGCGATACCCCCCAAGCCTTAATCAACGGCAACAACGGTAACGGCTTCAACGGCGTGGGCGCGCGCACGGCATCGGCAATCCAGGAGCTGGTGACCGAACATGGCACCTACTCCGCGCTGGGCGAGGCGTACCGTAACCTGCGCACGGCGCTGCTGCTCTCGCGCGCGGGCGCTCCGCCCAAAGTCACGCTGATCACCAGCGCGATCGCGGGCGAGGGCAAGACCGTGACCGCAGTCAACACCGCCGCGATGCTGGCGCAGTTGGGCGCCAATGTGCTGCTGATCGACGCCGACATGCGCCGCCCACGATGCCATCGCGTGCTCGACCTCGACAACAATCTCGGCTTGACCGAAGTATTGACCGGCGTGCGCGACCTGCAAGACCTTATCCGCCCAACCACCGTGCCCAACCTCTTCATCCTGAGTTCCGGCTCGGTTCCTCCCAACGCGACTGAGCTGGTGGGCTCGCCAAAGATGCATCAAATCGTAACCCAGCTGCAGCAGATCTATGACTACGTCGTGATCGACTCGCCGCCGATAATGCCGGTGAGCGACGCCCTGCTGCTTTCGACGATCGTCGACGGTGTGCTGCTGGTGACGAACGCCTCGCGCACGCCCAAGCAGCAGGTCCGAGCGGCGCGGGCGCGTCTGGAATACGCGCGCGCCAAGATCTTCGGCACCGTGCTCAACCGGATCAGGGTCCATCAATCTGAGTACCAGTACTATTACCATCAGGGTTATTACACTCCCCAGGATGAAGACGCCGCGCTGCATCAGGACCAAGAGGCTCCCTGAAGTCGAGCACTGCCTTCCGCCCCGCAGTATCGCTCCAGCCTGAAGGCCGGAGAATGAGCACCCCGTGACGGGTGCAGCATGACTTTGCGCCGACTCGATCAAATAATCGTCGCCGGAATTGGCCTGCTGGTCTTCCTTACCCCGATGTGCTTCGGCTCGGTCCATCCGTGGGCTTACACGCTGATGGAGCTGATCGCTTTTGCGCTGGTGGCGGTCTGGATGGTGCGGGCGTGGCTCGGCGGCGGACGCCTGATGCGCGACGGCGGGCGGCTGGCGGCGGGCGCGACGGCGCTGCCGATCGCGCTGCTGCTCGCGCTGATGGGCCTTGAGATCGTACCGATACCGCCGACGCTGCTCGCCGCACTTTCGCCCGCGGCCCATGAAGTGTACGCGCGCGCGCTGCCCGGATGGCCGACTGAGGCTTCCTATCGCGACGTCAACTTCAACGCACAACCCCAACTCCCGCCCGGACCGATCATTCTGCCAACCGCCGAGCAGGTGCGCGCAGGCGCGAAGGTACCGTTTGCTCCCGCCGGCGCCAAGGCGTCAGCGCCGGTCAAACGCGCCGCGGCGAGACCCGTCCCGCTACTCGACAGCCGTGGATGGCGTCCGCTGAGCTTCGAGCCTTTCGTGTCGCGCCTGGGGATGTTGAAGGCGCTCGCCTACGCGGCGATTTTCCTGCTGGTCGCACTATATCCGTTCGGCGCCGAAGGCGACCCGCACGCGGAGGAACGTTTCTGCCGCATGGTGTTTGGTCTGGTCCTCGCGACGGGGTTCACGGTGGCGTTTCTGGGGCTGATGAACTGGGCGTCGTGGAACGGCAAGATCCTGTGGTTCTTCGTGCCGCTGGATTGGGAAGGGCCGCATCTGTCCTTCGCGCTACGTGCGACCGGGCCGTTCGTCAACCCCGACCACTTCGCCAACTACCTCGCGATGATTCTGCCTTTGGCGCTGGTCGCCGCGTTGCTGCGCATCGACCTGGTGCCGCGCGCTTCGGCGAGCGCGGTACGGATGGCTTCGATGGCGATGGTGTTCGTGGTGCTGTGCGCGATAGTGCTGAGTCTTTCGCGCGGCGGATGGATTTCGGCCGCGATCAGCGTGGGCGCGCTGGTCGCGATGTTTTTCTTCCAGCCCGAGAGCCGGCGCACCGCTTTCGCGCGCTATGCCGACATCCGCACGCTACGCTGGGTCGCTCTGGCGGCGGGCGGAATGTTTGTTTTCGCGCTGATGCTGATCGGTCCGCAGGGGCGTAACCTGACCGACGTGCGCCTGGCGGAAACCGTTTCGGCCGGGCTCAGCCTCTCGGAGCGCGGGATGCTGTATCGGCGTACGCTCGAGATGATCCACGATTTCCCGCTCTTCGGGGTTGGCATGGGCGCATGGGGTGAATTGTTCACCCGCTATGTATCGCCGCCCTGGTCGCAGTTCTTCTACTACCGCGACGCGCACAATGATTACGTGCAATTCGCTGCCGAGAGCGGGCTCATCGCGCTGCTCGCGTTGGGCTGGGTCTTCTGGCGTATACTGGGCCGAATCGGCACGGCGATGCGCTCGGGCGATCCGCGCAAGTGGCCGCTGCTGGCGGCGGTATTCGCGGCCGCGATCGCTACGGCGCTGCACGAGCTAATCGACTTCAACCTTCATGTGCCGGCAAATGCCGTGCTGCTGGCGGTGCTACTCGGCCTGGGCCTGAGGCTCGCGACGCCGGCCTCCGCCGAAAGCGACGCGCGCGGATGGCGGCCGGCGCCGCGAGTTTTGTTGGCGATGGTGGCAGTGGGCGCGCTGGCGCTGATCTTCCCCGCGCTCGGCCAGAAGGACGTTTCTTACCCGGACTTCCTGCCCGAGGTGAAAACTCTGCGGGCGGCCGCTGCACGCGTCATCGCGCATCCGGCCGACGCCGAGAGCCACTCCATCATGGCATCCTTGTCCGGCGGCGCGATGAGCCACCAGGCGCTGATGCGCGAGCTCAGCACGGCGGTGTGGCTCGACCCGACCGACCCCGACAAGCGTGACGCGTACGCCAGCATGCTTGCGCGCCACGGCCATTTACAGCAGGCGCTGTCCGAGGTCACGCTTTCGGTCTTCAATTCGCCCACGCCGGTCACTCATTTCTATCTGCGGCCAGAGCTGGTGCGATGGCTTGCGCCGGCCACTCAGGCCGCGGTCGAAAAAGGATTCAAGCAGGCGGTGGCGGCCGGATTTCGCGGCGCCTTCCATGGTATCGGCGAGTTCTATTCGAGTCTCAGCCTTCCGCTCAAGGAAGCCGCGCTTTATGCCGACGCCGCCGCGCGCACCGAGGACCCCACTGAGCGAATGCATTTTCTGATCGATGCCGGAAAGGCGTACGCGGCAGGCGGTTACATGCTCACTGCGGAGGGATTCTTCCGCGCTGCGATGGAACAGGCGCCCGACGATTCAGCCCCCTATCTGGCCCTGGTCAAGAGCGTCTATGGACCCGACCGCGACATGCAATCGGCCAGGGCTGCGATCGATCAGGCGGCCAAGATCGGCAACAGCGACCCCTACGACCTCGACCTCGCCTTGGCCCAAGCGGCGGCCGAGGCCCACGACGCGGACACGCAGGAAGATGCGCTGAAGGGCGCGGCGGCCGAGCGTCCCGAGGGAAGCGAAGTGCTCTTGGCGCTGGGTGAGTTCTACCTCAACCAGTCGCATTACGACCGGGCGGCGATCACTCTGCAGCAGGCCGCCGACGCTGATCCGTCGGCCCGTTCGTTTTTCGAGCTCGGCCGCGCCCAGGAAGGCGCCTACAATTACTACGAGGCCGAGAAGGCCTACGCACAGGCGGTCGCGTTCGATCCGCGGAATCGCGAGATGAGCAAGTATTACGCCGATTTCAAACGCCGAATAGCCAAAGAGAAGGCGGCGCTGACGGCGCAGCCTCGCAGTCTCGCCGAGCCACCGCCGCCGCCCGTGGCGCCGCCCTCTGAGGCAAACGATTAGTTCACGCCGCTTGAAGATCGTTTATCTCAACCCCTCGGGCCAGATGGGCGGCGCCGAACGCAGCCTGCTCGACTTCATGGCTAGCCTGCGTGCGGCTGATCCGCGCGTCACGCTGGAACTCATTGCCGGTGCCGACGGCGTCTTGCTCGACCAGGCGCGTGGGCTCGGCGTCGAAGCCCGCGCGCTGCCCTATCCGCGCACGCTCGCGCGGCTGGGTGATGCCGGCGCCGGCGGCCAACCCCGCATGTTGGGCACGCTGACGCGGGCTTCGCTGAACGCGCCGTCGGTCGCGCTCTATATCATGCGGCTGCGGCGCGCGCTGGCCGCCGCCGCACCTGACCTGATCCATACCAACGGTTTCAAGATGCATGTGCTCGGCGTATGGGCCGCGCCGCGCAATGTTCCGGTGCTGTGGCACGTCCATGACTACATCAGCTCGCGCCCCTTGATGGCCCGTCTGATGCGCATGCATGCCGGTCGATGCGCGGCCGCGGTCGCCAACTCGCGCAGCGTTGCCGACGACGTGCGCGTCGCCTGCGGCCCCGGGCTCAAGGTCTACCCCATCCATAACGCCGTGGACCTCGAACGCTTCTCGCCCGAGGGCTCCGCGCTCGATCTCGACCGGCTGGCCGGACTTGTGCCGCCGGCCCATCCGGTGGTTAGGATCGGGCTGGTCGCAACGATGGCGCAATGGAAAGGCCACGAAGTTTTTCTGCGTGCGTTCAAAATGCTCTCCGGCGATCCGCCGGTGCGCGGCTATTTGATCGGCGGGCCGCTCTACGAGACCGAAGGCAGCCAAAGCGATCCCGAAGATCTGCGCCGCCTGGCCGCGCGCCTGGGGCTGGCGGGCCGCGTCGGCTTCACCGGCTTCGTCGACGAACCCGCGGCGGCGATGCGCGCGCTGGACGTCGTCGTCCATGCGAGCACGCAGCCCGAGCCCTTCGGTTTGGTGATCGCGGAGGCGATGGCGTGCGGGCGTGCGGTCGTGGTAAGCAGCGGCGGTGGTGCCGCCGAGATCGTCACGCCCGGCGACGACGCGCTGGTGCATGAGGCCGGCAGCGTGACCGAACTGGCCGCGCGGATGGACGAGCTGGCGCGCAACCCGACGCTGCGCGCTGCACTCGGAGCCAGGGCGGCGCAGTCGGCGCGCCGGCGCTTCGCGCGCGCGCGGCTCGCGGACCAGTTGATGCCAATCTATCGCGCGCTCTGGACGGAGGCCGCCTGATGCGTGTGTTGCAGCTCTGCGTGGGAAATCTACGGCGGCGATGGCCCATGAGCCTCGCGATACTCGCGCCGCTGATTCTGGCGGCGTGCGGCGCGGCTAACAAACCACCGCCCGAGGTGCCCGACATTCCGCTTTCCTCATATTCCGCGTTCGAGCTTCCGCCGGTGGGGAACCAGAGCGGAAAGCCCGCCGGCACGCAAGCCGCGCAAACAATCGGCGAGGGCATAGCCATCGAACTCAAGGACCGCGGCTACAATATCGTCGCGAGCGCGCCGGCTGAATCCGAGCCGCTGTTGATCAAGTGCGAACTTACCGAATATCAGCCCGACACCTCTTCGAGTAACAGCGGATCCACCGGAATTACGCTGAAAGTAACTTTCATCGATATGAAGAACGGGCACGTACGCGGCGAATTCGAAGACGCGCAGAACGTTCAGGGCGGGGGGCTCCAGAGCGAGCGCGATATTCTGCTCGGCTTCACCAAGGGCGCGGGCATCCAGATCGACTCCAGAATCAAGGGCTAGCCTAAAGCACCGCACGCGCCGCGCGCGCCTCGGCGGGACTATAGCCGAGACTCGTCGCGAGCATCACCGCCGCCGCCGCGACCAGTGCGCCGTCCCGCTCTCGCGCCGCCATCGCGCCTACCGCTGCAACGTGCGCGACGGCGGTTGCCTCGGCGCTCGCTCGGCCGCATCCGAGTTCGTCCGGGTCGAACAGCGCGTCGATAAGCGGATTGGGATCGTGGTTGGTCTCGGCCAACGCTTCGCGCGCGGCACGCCGCCAGAACTCGCGCGGCTCGACACGCTCGAAATCGACGACTGCGGCGACGCGGTCGCGAAAAATCGCGAGCAATGGATAGTAGCGCGCAATCGCGTCGATATGTGGCGCGGCCGATTGACCGTGAAGAAAATCTGCAACCGTGCCCGATACTCCGTAGCCCCCGAGCGAGCCGGCGGCCGGTTCCAGTTGCACGAAGCGTTCGACGTATCCGGCGCCGTCGACGTCCGGGATGCGCTCGAGGCCGAGCGGATAGAGCCGGCACGCCAGTGGGCGTCCCGGATGAACCGTGCAGCTCGGTCCATCCAACGCGGCGCATCGTCCATCGGGGAGAAAGCGCAGGAGCGATCCGCGCCGAATCGTGTAGCGCGCGACCGCCGCGCCGGTGCTGATTTTGGCCGCGCGCGCGATCCGGATTACGTCGTAGGGCGAGAGCCCGATAACCTTATCGCGGCAGCACCGACCGCATCGACCGCAGAGGTAGGAAAATTTGCTCTGGCGCTCCATGCGACACAGCTTCGTCCGTAAAGAGGGAACGATCAATCTTCAATCGAAGACCGTTCGTGAATGGCCTATCCTGCCCGCTTCAGCGGCACTACCCCGGCGTGGGGCGGTTCGCTAGCATCGCTCACGATCACCGAACGTTGACGGAGCATCCGAGCGATGGATTTCAATTACACCCCCGAGCAGGAAGCCTACCGGATGGAAGTGCGCGGATGGCTCGAAGCCAATCAGCCGCCGCCGCTAAAGCCCGAGGAAAAAGAACGCGCCGACGAAAACTTCCTGTGGGAGCGCCTCAAACGCTGGCACAAAAAGCTCTACGACGGCGGATGGGCCGGCCTCACCTGGCCCAAAGAGTTCGGCGGCCGCGGCGCGACCTTCGTCGAGCAGGTCATCTTCCAGCAGGAACTCGGACGCCTCAACCTCCCAATGGGATGCAACGTGCTCGGCGTGATCATGACCGGCCCCGCGCTGATGCAGTGGGGCACCGAGGAACAGAAGCAGCGCTACCTGAAAAAAATTCTGAGCGCGGAGGAAATCTGGTCGGAAGGTATGTCGGAGCCGGCCGCCGGCTCGGATCTCGCCGCGATGCAGACCCGCGCCGTGCTCGACGGCGACAACTTCATCGTCAACGGCCAGAAGGTGTGGACCACCCTCGCCCATCGCTCGCACTTCTGCCAGCTCTTCGTGCGAACCGATCCCGACGTTCCCAGGCACAAGGGACTGAGCTGCCTGCTGGTCGACATGAAAAGCCCTGGCGTCACCGTGCGCCCGCTCAAGCAGATAACCCGCGAGTCCGAGTTCAACGAGATTTTCTTCGAGGACGTGCGCGTGCCCAAGGCCAACCTGCTCGGGCCGCTCAACCAAGGGTGGCAGGTGCTAGTGTCCACGCTGATGCATGAGCGCTTTGGAATCGGCGAGACGATCGGCGGCACCGAGCAGACCCTCGCGCAACTGGTCGAGATCGCGCGCGGTGCAATTATTGACGGACGCTCCGCGGCCGAGGACGCCGAGATCCGCCAGCAGCTTGCGCAGTTCGCGATCGAGGTCGCGGCCAAGAAGTACAATGGCCTGCGCTCGCTGACGCGCCGGCTCAAGGGGCAACTGCCCGGCCCCGAGAGCTCGATCGGCAAGCTGGTCTCGACCGAGCTTACGCAGCGGATGGTCAAGTTCTCAGTGCGGCTGCTCGGCGAATTCGCGCTGCTCGAGCGGCGATCGCCGTTCGCGCCCGACGGCGACTGGCTGCGGCGTATCCTTTACAGCGAAAGCATGACGATCGCAGGCGGGACCTCGTCGGTGCAGAAGAATATGATCGGCGAGCGCATCCTGCAACTTCCGAAGGGCTGACGCAGGTTCGGGTTACCGGGGCGCGTCATCACGAGCGTGGGAATTTTTCCCCACGCGCTGCGCTTGTCCGCCGCGCCAAGTTCTGTCAAAACCCTCGCACCAACGAACATCCTGGATGCCGTCGCGCTCCGGGCGCAGCGTTATCGTTTCGTGCCCGGCAGCGCTTTCGTATGGCCGCAGTCTATTTGGGGGAAATACGCGATGTTGCGTACGAAGTCGATCCTTTGCCTGGGAACTACCGCCGCCGTCCTGCTCTTGACTGTTTCGGCACATGCCGCCGACGCATCGGCGGCCATCAACAGCGGCGACACCAGTTGGCTGCTGACTTCGTCGGCGCTGGTGTTGCTGATGACCGCGCCCGGCCTCGCGCTCTTTTACGGCGGAATGGTGCGGCGAAAGAACGTGCTAGCGATGCTGATGCAGAGCTTCATCCTGGCCGCGCTGGTCTCGGTCCAATGGATTCTGTTCGGCTACAGCCTGGCGTTTTCGCCCGGCAACGCGCTTATCGGCAGTCTGCATTGGATCGGACTTCACGGTGTGAGCGCCACGCAGCCTTATGCCGACTACGCGGCGACCGTTCCGCATCAGGCCTACATGATTTTCCAGTGCATGTTCGCCGTGATCACCCCGGCGCTGATCACCGGCGCCTTTGCCGAGCGCATCTCGTTCAAGGGCTTTCTGGTTTTCAGCCTGCTCTGGATGACGTTCATTTATGATCCGCTCGCGCACTGGGTATGGGGCGTTGATGGATGGTTACATCGATTCGGCGCGCTGGATTTTGCCGGCGGCACGGTGGTGCATATTTCTTCGGGGACCTCAGCGTTAGCGGCCGTCTTGGTTATCGGTCCACGACGCGGCTTTATGCGTGAGCCGATGCCACCGCACAACCTCACCCTGACTCTCATCGGCGCGGGGCTCCTGTGGTTCGGATGGTTCGGCTTCAACGCCGGCAGCGCGCTCGCGGCCAATGGGCTTGCGACTTCGGCCTTCGTCGCGACTCATATCGGCGCGGCCGCGGCGGCGCTCGGGTGGGTGTTCGCGGAATGGCTCGTGCTCGGCAAACCCACGACTCTCGGCGTCGCCAGCGGCGTGGTCGCCGGGCTGGTCGCGATAACGCCGGCCTCAGGCTACGTCGGGCCAATGTCCTCCATACTGATCGGACTGGGCGCAGGCGTGCTGTGCTTTTTCGCGGTGCGGATGAAGACTCGCTTTGGCTACGACGACGCGCTCGACGTGGTCGGCGTACACGCGGTGGGCGGCATCTGGGGCGCGCTCGCGACCGGGCTTTTCGCGAGCGTCGCGGTCAACGCGGCTGGCGCCGACGGTCTGTTCTTCGGCAATCCGCTCCAGTTTCTAATCCAGATCGTGGCGGTCATGGCCAGTATCGCGTTTGCCTTCCTGGGCAGTCTCGTACTGCTCGGATTGACTGACGCTCTGGTGGGGCTGCGCGTGAGCGACGAGGCCGAGCGCCTCGGGCTCGACTTGAGCGAGCATGAAGAAAACGCGTACGACCTGGGAGCGTAGAATCTCAGCGCTGCATCGCCGCGAACAGCAGCGGTGCGGCTTCCGACATGACTTCGCCAACGATTTCCGCGAGCGGCTTGCTCGGGACGGCGAGTTTCTCGGCGAGCGTCTGCATGATGTGCAGGTATTGCTCCTTGGTGCCGGCGCTAATCGAGCCGAGCCGATGCTCCTCCATCACCTCGACGAAACGGCGATGGGCCTCGTAGATTTCGCGGTCGACGCCATCCGAAAACGGATTGGGCTGGTCGAATTTCCTGCCCCTGGTAGCCATCGTTTGATACACCCGGTATAGATTGGGCGCGCCGCGCGCACCAGTGAAAACTATATAGCCTCGCGCGTATGGCGGCGAACCGGCAGCGCCGCGGCCACACGCGCCTTCGACGCCAGCGGCCTTATCGGGCTCGTCTCCCTTCGCGCGCGTTCGTCAGAAAAGGTAGCGGCGAGTATTGATGCTGATCATTACGCCCATCGCCGCCATGAGCGCGATCAGCGACGAGCCTCCGTAACTCACCAGCGGCAGCGGGATTCCCACCACCGGGAGCACTCCGCTCGCCATACCGACGTTGATTGCGACCTGCCAAAAGATGATAGCGGTTAGTCCGACCGCGAGCAGTTGACCAAAGCGGTCGCGGGCGTGGCGCGCGATCCAGAGCCCGCGCGCGATCACTCCCGCGTACAGTGCCATCAGCAGGATCGATCCGGCGAAGCCGAATTCCTCGGCGAAGACCGAAAAGATGAAGTCCGTGGTCTGCTCGGGAAGAAAATTCAGCCGTGCCTGCGTGCCTTTCAGAAAGCCTTTGCCCCACGCGCCGCCCGCGCCAATTGCGATCTCGGATTGAATGATATGGTAGCCGGCGCCAAGCGGGTCGGATTCCGGATTAAGAAAGCTCACCAGACGCTGCTTCTGGTAGGGCTTTAGATAGTGCCATCCGACCGGCGCCGCGAGCGCCGCCGCCACCAGCGCGACCAGCAATACCCGTCCGTTCAATCCGCTGGCGAAGACCAGCGTCGCCGTCGCCATCGCCAGGATGATCCCCGTGCCGAGGTCAGGCTGCTTGAGCACCAGCGCGAGCGGCACCCCCAGCAGCATCGCCGGGATGATCATCTGACGAAAGCTCCATCCGCCGCGCGGCGGCTCTTCGCGCAGATAACGCACCATCACCAGCACCACCGCGAGTTTGGCCAGCTCCGACGGCTCCAGCCGGAGCACGCCGAGATTGAGCCAGCGGCGCGATCCGCCGGTCACGTGGCCGGCCACCATCACGATCGCCAGCAATCCGACCGTCAGCGCATAGAGCGGGTAGGCGTAGGTGGCGAGCGCGCGGTAGTCGAAAAACGCGGCCGCCGTCATCAGCGCCGCGCCCACGCCGATCCACACCAGCTGGCGCATCACCAGCGGGTCGAGTGCGTGCCTGGGACCGCCCCATGACGCGCTCAGCACGCTCAACAGGCCGACGCCCGCCAGCCCAAGTATCATCATGAACAGGGTCCAGTCGAAGTGGTAAACCAGCCGCCGGTCCAGCGCCATCGCGATCTCGCTCAGTCCCCGCGCTGGGCGACCGTGCCCGGGGACGGCCTTTCGGGAGCCGGGTTCGGCGCGACTTGCGGCGCGCCGTTTGCTGGCGCGGCTGGCTTGCTGCCTGGCGGCGGATAAAGCTCGAAGAACTTCTGCAGCACGTCGTGCACGACCGGCCCGGCGGAACTGCCGCCGTGTCCGCCGTGCTCCATCACGGCGGCGATGGCGATTTGCGGGTGATTGCTCGGCGCATACGCCACGAACCATCCGTGGTCGCGGTATTTCAACGGCTCCTTGTCTTCGGGGACGCGCGCGTTGCCGGCTTCCTTGACCACCTGCGAGGTGCCGGTCTTGCCGCACACGGTGATGTTGTCGAGGTGGGCCGCGTGGCCGGTACCGCCCACGCCATTGACCACATCGCACATCCCGCTGCGGACGATGTCGAGGATGACCGGGTCCAACGGGATGCGACGTTCGACGATTGGCGGAAAGTTTTTGACCACCGCGCCGTCCAGCGCTTCTTCCTGTTTAACGAATTGCGGCTTGTAGCGGGTGCCGCCGTTGGCGATCTCGGCCGCCACCATCGCCATCTGCAGCGGGGTCGCCGCGACGTAGCCCTGCCCGATCGCGACCGACAACGTCTCCGCCGGATACCATCGCTGACGAAAGCGCTTTTCTTTCCACAGTGACGAGGGCATTACACCCGCCCGTTCGTTTTCGAGTTCGATCCCGGTCTTTTCGCCCAACCCGAGCAGGCGTGCCCAGTGCGCGAGGCGATCGATTCCGAGATGGATACCGACCTGGTAGAAAAACACGTCGCATGAGCCAACGATGGCGCGATGCACCGAGAGCGTGCCGTGCCCTTGCTTGCGCCAGCAATGGTACTCGCGATTGCCGTAGTACAGCCCGCCGGGGCAATAGTAGCTGGTTTCAGGAGTGAGCGTGCGTTCTTCCATTGCGGCGATGGCATCGATCAGCTTGAAGGTCGAGCCCGGCGGATAGGTTCCTGCGATCGCTCGGTTAGCCAGCGGGTGCGCCGGGTCGGTGGTCAGCCCGCGCCACTGCACTGCGTTGATCCCGTTGGCGAAGATATTGGGATCAAACGTCGGATGCGAAACCATCGCCAGGATGTAGCCGGTGTTGGGATCGACCGCGACCAGCGCGCCCGACCAAGTGCCCATCGCCTTCTCGGCCGCCTGCTGGAGGTCGAGATCGAGGCTGAGCACTACGCTCTCACCGGGAATCTCGGGAATCTCGCGCAGCAGCTTGAGCCGGCGGCCGACCGAATCGACCTCGATCTCCTGACCCCCGGCCTGCCCGCGCAACTGGCTTTCGAACACGCGCTCGAGCCCGAATTTTCCGATTTCGTCGCCCATCCGGTAGTCGCTGGCGGCGCGGCGCAGATCGGCCTCGGCGACTTCGCCGACGTAACCGAGCATATGCGCCGCGAGCCCGCCATAGATGTAGTGCCGCTCCGGCATCACTTCGAGACTGACCCCCGGTAGCTGCAGCTGATGGGTCTCCAGAGACACCACTTGCTGCCAGCCCAGATGCTCCTCGACCGTAACCGGGTCAAAGGGCGGGCGCCCGTCGTCTTCGGCCTGGTTCAATTTGGCTGCGATGTTGTCCTGGCCGAGCAGACCCTCCAAACGGGCCACCGTCTGTTTAACGTTGCGCACGTCCTCGGGCACCATCACCGCGTCGAATGACGGCCGCGTGTCGACGAGTGGGCGATGATGAACGTCGAAGACCAGGCCGCGCAGCGCCGGCTGGCGATGAATGCGGATGCGGTTGCGGTCGGCAAGCACGACGAATTCCTTGTGCCGAATGATCTGCAGGTAGTAGAGCCGCACAGTGACCACCGACATCACCAGGGCGATGAGCGCGGAGAGGACGGCGATTCGTGGCTCGATACGCGGGATCGCGCGCGACTGCTTGCTACTGTTGTAATAACGCCAGCGCGCCACGTTCAGACTCCTCGCGAAATCCAGCCGCCCCGCGTGCGGCGTTCCTGACCGAGCCCCAACATCCGCCTGAGACCCGCGATCAATCCGAAAATCGGAGGTGCGATCACCGCAGTCACGGTCGCCTGGAGCAACGCGGCCGGCACTAGAGCTCCCAGCTGATCGCCCGCGCGGAACTGCGTGCTGATAAGGAAGCCGCCCAGACTCTGGATCAGCACTGCGACGAAAACCAATACGGCGCCAGCCTCCGGCCCGCCCGCGGAGCTATGGACTCCGACTTCGTATGCGACCAGGTAAGTTAGCGTCACCGCGAAGGTGTTGACGCCCAGTTGCGAGCCCGAAAAGGCGTCCATCGCATAGCCCATCGCAAACGCAATTATAGGCGCAAGCGCGCGCCGATGCCGCAGTCCCAGATCGACCGCCAGCACCAACACCAGATCGGGCACCAGAGCGCTCAACGGCAGCCAGCGCGAGGCCGTGGTCTGAATCGCCAGGGCAACCAGGGTTAAAACGGCGAACAATGCAACCAAACGCACGAACCTCTTAGCCCTTCGGCTCTGCCGGCGGCGGCTGGGGGATCCGCTGAGTCATCACCAGCACTTGTTCGAGGCGGCGGAAGTCGGCCGCCGGCGCAACATTGACGGTCAAGAACAATCCCGGTCCCTCGCGCACCACAGACGTGACCTCTCCCACCAGCAGCCCGCGTGGGAAAATCCCGTCCAGGCCCGACGTCACTATTGTATCCCCGCTCTTCACGTCCTCCGAGCGGTCGACGTATTTCATCGCCAGACCGTCATCGACCACGCCGGCCACGATCCCGCGTACGCGCGAGCGCTGATCGAAGGCGTCGAGCGCCGAGTTATGATCGTTGATCAGCAGCACGCGCGCAGAACTCGGACCTACCGCGATGACCCTGCCGACTACGCCCTCGGTCGAGAGCACCGCCATCCCGGCCTCGAAGCCCTGGTTGGAGCCTCCCTCCACCACCAACGTACGCGCGAGGCCTGAGGCGTCGGCGCCGATCACGGTGGCCGCCGACGACCCGAGCGCCAGCGCCTGCTTGAGCTCCAGCATGTCGCTCAGATGGAGATTTTCGGCCTCCAACTCGGCCAACCGGGCGCGTTGGGTTTCCTCGCGGGCGAGTTCGGCGCGCAGGCGCGTGTTCTCGCGCTGCACGCCAACCAGATCGAAGTAGTCATGGATGATTCCGGAGCCGCCCTCAGTCAGACGCGCACTGGCGGTCTGAAACGGGGCAAGCGCTTCCATCACCACGCCGCGCGGCCTGGCGACCCGCTGGTCGGGGAGCACTCCACTCCACAGGAAATGGGCGGAAATGAGCAGCAGAATCGCGCCAGTGATCGGTACGCGATTACGCCACAGGAAGTAGTTTTTCACCGCTTTGTGCTTCGGCGATGCCCCTTCAGGGCGTCATCGGCAGGTGATTTTGGTCGACGGCTTAGTCGACGGTTACGTCGCGCAGCAATGATATCTCGTCCAGCGCCTTGCCCGCGCCCATCACCACGGCGGTCAAAGGATCGTCGGCCAGGGTCACAGGGAGCCCGGTCTCCTCGCGCAGCAGGACGTCGAGGTTGCGCAACAGCGCGCCGCCGCCCGCCAATACGATTCCCTTGTCCACGATGTCGGAGGCGAGTTCGGGCGGCGTGCGCTCGAGCGCGATGCGGACCGATTCGACCACCTGATGGACCGGTTCCATCAGCGCCTCGCGAATCTCCTCGTCAGTTATCTCGATGATCTTGGGCACGCCGGCCACCAGGTCGCGGCCCTTGATCTCCATGGTCTGGATTTCGTTGCCCGGATAGGCGGAGCCGATCGTTATCTTGATCAGTTCGGCCGTGCGCTCGCCGATCAGCAGATTATACTTGCGCTTGATGTGCTGGATGATGGCCTCGTCCATCTTGTCGCCGGCCACCCGCACGGAACGCGAAAAGACCACGCCGGCGAGCGAGATCACCGCGACCTCGGTCGTGCCGCCGCCGATATCGACGATCATGTTGCCCGAGGGTTCGGTGATTGGCAGCCCCGCACCGATCGCCGCCGCCATCGGCTCTTCGATCAGATAGACCTCGTGCGCGCCGGCCGCCTCGGCCGACTCGCGCACCGCGCGCTTCTCGACCGCGGTGATTCCGAACGGCACGCAGATAACGATCCGCGGACGCGCCAGAAAGCGCCGGTTGTGGGTTTTCTGGATGAAGTGGCGCAGCATGCTCTCGGTTATCTCGAAGTCGGCGATCACACCGTCCTTCAACGGCCGGATCGCCACTATTGAGCCCGGCGTCCGCCCCAGCATCTTCTTCGCTTCGGCGCCGATTGCCAGCACTCGCCGCGCGCCGCGCGAGTCCTTCTGTACCGCGACCACCGAAGGCTCGTTGCACACGATCCCCTCGCCCTTCACATAGATGAGGGTATTCGCCGTGCCGAGATCGATCGCCAAGTCGCTGGAAAACCAACCGAATATGGAATTGAGTACCACCGGATCGCCCCCCTCTGCCCGGTCCGAGTTTTCCACTCGGACTCCCGCACCGCTCCCCAAAAAACAGGCTACGCAAGGTCCGGGGTTTTGCGCGGTATTAGCAATTTTTAGACGTGCCCGAGACCCATGACGAAGTTAACAGACGCGTATTGGCCGAAGCAAGGCACAAGGGCGATTTGCGCGATCAAAAGCCGCAAAATATGATGGGCTCACGATGCTCGACCTGATGCGCAAGCACGCGTACTCCTGGCTGACCCGCGCGGTGGTGATCGCGCTCATCGGCGTGTTCGCCTTTTGGGGTGTCAGCACCGGCATGTTCACGCGTATAAAGCCGGTAGCGACCGTCAATGGCCATCAAATCCTAACCAAAGACGTCGACCAGCAAGCCCAGCAACTACGCCGGCGGCTCGAGCAGATCTATGGACCCGACGCAGCCGCGGCGATGGCGCGTTACAACGTCCGCGAGCAGGCGCTCGATCAGCTTATCGATCAGCAACTTGTGCTCGACGAAGCCAATCGTTTGGGACTCAGGATAAGCGATGCCGCTTTAGAGCACATGATCGAGGCGCAGACCGCCTTTCAGGTCGACGGTCGCTTCGATCTCGCCATCTATCAGACGGCTCTGCGCAGCGAGAATATGCGGCCCGCGGACTTCGAATCCGACCTGCGGCTCGAGATGCTCCAGCAGCTGATGCAGCGGATGGTTACGCAGACGGTCGAAGTCAGCGCCGCCGAGATGCATCAGATCTACGACCAGCGCAACCTGAAGTTCGCGATGTCCTACGTCGAAATACCCTACAAGGATCTTGAATCGACGGTTAATCCCACAGACAAGCAAATCGCCGACTACTTCGAAGCCCATCGCGAGGAATTCCGCGAACCTGAACGCATCTCGTTCGACTTCGTCCGCTACGACCCCGACAAACTCGCGGGGAAGGTCAATCCCTCAGAGAAGGAGATCCAAAATTACTACAATCGCCAGCGTGACGCCGCACTGACGCATCCGGAACAAGTCCGCGCCCGTCATATTCTGATCGCGGTGCCGGCAGACGCCACGCCAGCGCAAAAGGCCGCCGCCAAGGCCAAGGCCGAAGACCTCCTGAAGCAAATCAAGGCCGGTGGCGATTTCGCCAAGCTCGCCAAGCAGTTCTCCGATGACCCCGGCACCCGTAACGCCGGTGGGGATCTTGGATATTTCGAGCAGAGCCAGATGGTGAAGCCGTTTGCCGACGCGGCCTTCAGGATGAAGCCAGGCGAACTGGCGGTGGTGCAGACTCAGTTCGGTTACCACGTCATCCAGGTCGAAGATCACAAGCTTGCCCACGTCGACACGCTGGCGGAGGCGCGCCCGAAGATCATTGAGGCACTGCGCCATCGGGCCGGCATCGAGCAGGCCCATCAGGCGATTGATCAGGATCTCGGCGAGGCGCTCAACGGCAAGCAGCTCCAGATGCTGGCAGACAGGCGCGGCCTGGACGTGGTGAAGACCCCGATGCTGGCCGCCAATGAGAGCACGGCCGAAATCACCGACCCGACCCTGATGCAGGAAGCCTTCAAGCTCAACCCCAACGACGTACGGGTCATCAACGGCCGCGACTTGCAGTACCTCGTGAAATTCATCGAGCGCAAGCCGAGCTATCTGCCCAAGCTGGCCGACATTCAGCCCAAGGTTCGCGCTGCACTGGTGCGCCAGATGGCCGAAGCCAAGGCGCTCGAGCAGGCCACCGCTTTCCTGAAGCAGGTGAAGAATCCGGCCGGGTTCGCAGCCGCCGCGGCCGCCGCCAAGCTCGCGACGCATAGCACAGGCGATTTCTCGCGCGCCGACAGTTCGATTCCCACCGTCGGCGAATTCCACGAGGCGGTGCAAGCGGCCTCTCTGCTGCCCGCGACGCCGGGGATCATCAACCGCCCGCTGACGCTTGATGGCAACGCCTACGTCTTCGAGGTGGTCAGCCGCACGCCGCCCACTGAGGATCAATGGAAAGCGGCGAAGTCCGCGTTCAAAGACCAGTTGGTCAAGCAGCGCCAGGCGCAGGCCTGGGAAAGCTTTGTTGAGGATTTGCGCGCGCGCGCGCAGATCTCTGTGCGTCCGGAGCTCGTCAGCCAACAAGGACCTTCGACTTAGCCCAGAGCGGCTGAAGAAAAAGAAGGGGCGACAAAAAACGCGAAGCAATGCGAATAACGCGCAGTAACGGGAGTAATGAATGACTTCGTCAGACGACGACCCCCACCCATCTGCTAACTCAGCCGTAGATACCAACGAGTTTTTCTTTCCCGGCGCCGGGCTGAGCGCACTGCTCATCCACGGCCTTAGCGGCACGCCATTCGAGATGCTCTATCTCGGCGAACGTCTAGCCGAGGCCGGAGTGCGCGTCTGCGGGGTTCGCCTGGCCGGTCACGCTGGCGCTGCCGAGGAACTGGGCGCCGCAACCCGCGACCAATGGTACGAAAGCGTGGTCGAGGGTTTCGAGCGGCTCCATCGATTCGGCGATCCGGTGGCTGTTGTCGGGCTCTCGATGGGCGCGCTGCTGGCGGCGCGCCTGGCCGCCGATCAGGGCGAGGCCGTCGGCGGGGTGGTGATGCTGTCGCCAGCGTTTTTTTTGCCGTTCTGGGTACGCGGACCGCTCAAGGCGCTGAGCGCGCTTGGCCCACTCGCCGACCGCATCTACCTGCGCGGCAAAGGCTCGGACATCCATGACGCCGCCGCCCGCAGCGTACATCCTTCTGCGCGCCTGATGCCGCTAGGCGCCGTGCTCGAGCTGCTGAAGCTATCGACGGCAGTGCGCCCGCGGCTTAACCGCGTCACCCAGCCCACGCTCATCATTCATAGCCGGCGCGACCATACCTGTCCGATGCGTCGCAACGTCGACTTCGTGATGAGCCATCTTGGGAGCGCGCAAAAGCGCGCCATAATCCTGGAAGAGAGCTTCCACGTGATCACGGTCGATAGCGAAAAGGATCGCGTGGCTGCCGAGGTGATCGATTTCGTCGCCGGGCTCCGCAGCAGCGCCGAACCCGCGACCGCGCTGGGCTGATCTCAACGCGCGGCGCCAGGTCGTTATGCCCTGGCGCCGACATTCGGATCAGTCAATCCCACCGCGACGCCACTGCGGCGTGCTCGATGACCGCGCCGGCTTTCGCTCCCACGATTCTTTCAAGTCCCGTTCCGCGGGAGAGTCTACATCGCGAGCCCGCCGTCGACCTGGATCACCGCACCGGTGATGTACGACGCCGCGTCCGAGAGCAAAAACGCCACCATCGGCGCCACGTCCTCGACCTTGCCGAACCGCCCCAGCGGAATCATCTCGAGCGCCTTGGCGCGATGCTCCTGCGACAGCACGGCCGTCATGTCGGTTTCAATAAACCCGAGCGCGACCGCGTTGACCCGCACGCCCAGTGGCCCCAATTCCTTAGCCATCGCCTTGGTCATCCCGACCAGGCCGGCCTTGGAGGCCGAGTAGTTCACCTGCCCCGCCATCCCGACCAGCCCGGAGATCGACGTGATGTTGATGATCGCCCCGCGCTTGGCCTTCATCATGATGAACGCGCTGACGCGCGCCACGTTGAACGCGCCGGTGAGGTTGGTCTGGATAACCGCGGACCAATCCTCCTCGCTCATCATCACCAGCAGCTTGTCGCGGGTGAGCCCGGCGTTGTTAACCACCGCGTCGAGCCGGCCGAACTCGGCCTTGGCCGCGTTGACCATCGCGCGCACCTCTTTGAGGTCGGCGACGTCGGTCTTGAACGCCATCGCCTTCACCCCGCAGGCGGCGATCTCGCTTTTCAGTTCCTCGGCCTGTTGCTCGCTCTTGAGATAATTGAAAGCGACGTTAGCGCCGCGGCGGGCGGCCTCGAGCGCGATCGCGCGGCCGATCCCGCGCGTCGCGCCGGTGACGATAATTCCTTTGCCCTCGAGGTCTTTCATTTTTTTCACTCTTTACACAAAAAAAGACCGCCCGCACAGACGTACGGGCGGTCGAAATCGATCTAAATGAAATCGAGCCGCGTTCAGGCGCTGAACGACGACCCGCAACCGCAGGTGCGGCTGGCGCGCGGATTGTCGAAACGGAACCCGCCGGCGTGCAAGCCCTCCACGTAGTCCAGCGTGGTGCCGGCGATGTAGGGCAGCGAGATTTCGTCGACAAAAATTTTCGTGCCGTCGATTTCCTGCTCCGTGTCGCCTTCCTTGTGCGCGTCGAAGCTCAGCGAATACTGGAATCCCGAACATCCGCCGCCGACCACCGAAATTCTGAGGCCCTGCTCAGCGCCGAGGCCTTCCTTCATATGCATCTGCTTGACCATCTCGAGCGCCTTGGGGGTCAGGTTGATGCCCTGAGCACTCGCTGCCGCATTGTCACGAGCTCCCTCATTGCCATGCTCGTGGCCATGCTCATGATCATGTTGGACTTCTTGAGACATCCTGCAATCCTCCAAACTTTGCGGATCTAGAAACGCACTGTGCTCTGCGATGAAACGCGCACTGCCGATGCGCTAACCAGTTGGTCAATTCTAACCCAGCGGCCCCATAGGGGCAAATCCCCTCTCCGTGGTGAAGCGGCTGCGGAACTCGCGCAACTGGGCGATAATGTGGCGCGGGACGGCGATAATGTCGTCTGTCCGAATTGAAGCGACATCGGCGACGATTCGATGGCTCGACTGAAAGAGATTCTCACCACGGCAGCGCACGAGCAGGGCTTCGTGCTGGTCGGCTTCGCGCCGCTTCGCCGCCTCGATAATCGCGAAGAGTTCTTCAACCGATGGCTCGCTGCGGGGCGGGCGGGTGAAATGGGATGGCTCGGTCGCGATCCCGAGCGGCGATTTGACCCGCGGCTAATCGATCCGCGCCTGCGCTCGGTCGTGAGCCTCGGGTATCCCTACGCCGCACCGGCGCTTCCCGATCTCGATTGGCGCGCCGCGATGCGCGGGCGGATCGCCGCCTATGCGCTGGGACCGGACTACCATGACACGGTGCTGGCACGGGCTCGCGCGGTGGCGGCGCGGCTTAAAAGCGAGCGCCCCGACGCCGTCACTCGCGCCTACGTCGACACGGGCGCGGTGTTCGAGCGCGAATGGGCGGCCGAGGGCCGCCTCGGATGGTTCGGCAGGAACACCAACCTGCTCAACCGCCATCACGGCTCATATTTTTTTCTCGCCGAAATTTTCACCGACGCCGAATTCGAGCCGAGCGGCGAACCTTACCGCGAGCACTGCGGCACCTGCCGGCAATGTCTCGACCTCTGTCCGACCGGCGCGCTGGCCGAGGGCTACGTCCTCGAGCCCCGCGTGTGCATCTCGTACCTGACGATCGAGCATCGCGGACCGATCCCAGCCGATCTCAGATCAAAACTCGGCAACTGGATTTTCGGCTGCGACGTCTGTCAGGAGGTATGCCCGTGGAACGTTAGCGCGAGCATGGCGCCCGACGACGCGCTGACGCCATTTTTGCCCGAGTTGATGGCGCTCGACGACGACGGCTTCCGCCGACGCTTCGCCACGAGCGCCGTCGCACGCGCAAAGCGGCGCGGGTTGCTGCGCAACGCCGCGGTGGTGCTGGGCAACAGCGGCAACCGCGACGCGGTGGCGGTGCTGGCGCGGTCGCTCGAGGATGAAACCGAGCCGCTGGTGCGCTCGCACGCGGCCTGGGCGCTCGGACAGCTCGGTGGCGTAAGAGCGCGCACGACGCTCGAGCGCCGCCGCAAGCCCGAGCCCGACCCTGACGTTAGTGCCGAGATCGAAGCGGCGCTGGCCGCGGCTCCTGGCGCATGACGAACCTGCTCGGAAGAAGCCGGCCGGCATGGCCACAGTGGCCACGATGGCTTTGCGCGATGGTCGCCGCTGCGCTGATCGGACTGGCCGCGGCGGCGGAATTCGCGATGGGCCGCAAGCTATGGGGCCTCAGCGGCGAGCCCGGCATCTGGTCGGGCAATATCGAGAGCTCACACAACTCGCAGTTCATGTTCGACCCTTACACCTTCAGCCACGTCACCCACGGCGTGCTGTGGTATGGGCTGTTATCTTTGATCGCGAAGCGACTGCCGGTTGGCGCGCGCTTCGTTGCAGCCGTCGCGCTGGAATCCGCATGGGAAGTTTTCGAGAACACCGACCTCGTGATCCAACGCTATCGCGCGGCAACGATCTCGCTTAACTACTATGGCGACAGTGTGATGAACTCGATGTGCGATATTGGGGCCTCCTTGGTGGGATTCATGCTGGCCGCGATACTGCCCACGCGCGTGACGCTCATCGCGGTGATCGCGCTTGAAATCGGACTCGCGCTTTGGATTCGCGATAGCCTGTTGCTCAACGTGCTGATGCTGGTGCGGCCCGTGCAGGCGATCCGGAGCTGGCAGCTCGGGAAATAAGGCGCGGCGCGCGCGCTGGCTGAAAAGGCAGCGAGGCGTTATATATCGAAGATGAATCCTGCGCGGACCGAATTTGCCCGCATCGCCGCACGCGAACCGATCCCGCTCGCCCACGGCGCCTTGCTGATCGCCAAGGAGGAGTATCCCGACCTCGACATCGCGCACTATCTCGAGCATCTTGCGGCGCTGGGACGCGCGGCGGAAAGCGCACTGCGCGAGGCCGAAAATACGGTCGAGCGGGTGCAGACGCTGTCAGACTTCCTGTTCGTGCGGACCGGCTTTGCGGGCAATCGCGACAACTACGCCGACCCGCGCAACTCTTTTCTCAACGACGTGCTGGAACGCCGCCTCGGCATCCCGATCACGCTCTCGCTGATTTACCTCGAGGTCGGCCGGCGCGCCGGGCTCAACCTCTTCGGCGTCTCGTTTCCTTCGCACTTCCTGATCAAGGCCGTCGACCAGCGTGGCGAGCTGATAATCGACCCGTTCAACGGCGGCGCGATCCTCGACCTCGACGACATCCGTACCCGCCTCAAACAGATCTACGGCCAGCCGGTCGAGTTGCAGCCGGCGATGCTCAAGGCGGTAGGCGGACGGCACATCCTGGCGCGCATGCTGCGCAATTTGAAAAACATCTACGCGAGCGGCGCCGACTGGCCGCGCTCGCTCGCCGCGCTCGATCGAATCCTGATCCTGGAGCCCCGCGCGACGGACGATATGCTGGAGCGCGCCGCGCTCTACGAACGGCTGGAATGCTTCGGCGCCGCGCTCGGCGACTATCAGAGCTTTCTTAGCCAATACGCCAACCATCCCGCGGCCGACGCGGCGCGCGAGGCCATTGTGCGCCTCACTCGCCAGGTCGCGCGGATCAACTGAAGGCGGCTGCCGCCGATGTCGAACGGACCTGCCGGACAG
Source organism: uncultured delta proteobacterium (assembly GCA_963734845.1). GTDB lineage: Bacteria > Desulfobacterota > Binatia > Binatales > Binataceae > JAKAVN01. The sequence goes on from CAVTIS010000006.1 coordinate 213,846, forward strand.
GATTTTTTCGCCGCGAGCGAGGCCGCGGTCGCCGATACCCAACTGCGCCGCAAACTCGAGAACGCGACCGGACGCCACCTCGATCAGGTCGCCGCAACACGCGCCGAGTTCCCCGCCTACGAAGACGAACGTGACGCTTCGCGGCGGATAAAAGAGGACTCCATTGCGCGCCTCGACGACCTGTTGGCCCAGCTCAAGGAGCGCCTGGAGGCCAACGGATGCAGCGTGTTCGTCGCCGCCGACGCGGCCGAGGCGCGCAAGTATATCGTCGACCTCGCACGCGAGCGCGGCGCACGCCGCGTGGTCAAGGGCAAGTCGATGGCGACCGAGGAAATCGCGCTCAACTCGGCGCTCGCGGAGGCCGGATGCGAGGTGGTCGAGACCGACCTCGGCGAGTACATCGTGCAACTGCGCGGCGAGCGTCCCTCGCACATCATCACGCCCGCGATCCATCTCTCCAAGGAAGACATCGGCCTGCTGTTCAACGAGAAGCTGCACGTCCCTTACACCTCGGAGCCCACGGCGCTCACCGCGCTCGCCCGCGAGCGCCTGCGCGAGGTCTTTCTCGCCGCCGAGATGGGCGTAACCGGCGTCAACTTCGCGATCGCCGAAACCGGCACACTGGTGCTGGTCGAGAACGAAGGCAACGGGCGGATGTCGAGCACGCTCCCGGAAGTTTTGGTGGCCGTGATGGGAATCGAAAAAGTTATTCCATCGATGGCCGACTTGAGCCACTTTCTGGAAGTGCTCGCGCGCACGGCGACGGGACAAAAGCTCACGACCTACACGAATTTCATCAGCGGGCCGCGGCGCGCGGGCGAAGCCGACGGTCCGCGCGAAGTGCACGTGGTGATGCTCGACAACGGGCGCAGCGCGATGCTCGCGGACCCTGTGCTGCGCGAGGCGCTCTACTGCCTGCGCTGCGGAGCGTGCCTCAACGTCTGCCCGATCTACCGGCGCGTCGGCGGCCACGCTTACGGCTCGACTTATCCGGGACCGATCGGCTCGATCGTGAGTCCGAGCCTGTTCGGTGGCGCCACGGCTGCTTTGCCGTTCGCGTCGACGCTGTGCGGCGCCTGCCGCGAAATCTGCCCGGTGAAGATCGACATCCCGCGCATCCTGCTGCATCTGCGCTGGAAGGAAACCGCCGCCAAGGAAACCGACGAGGACGCTGGCACGCTGCCAACCCCGGTCTGGCCGCGCGCGGCTCGCCGCGCACGTTCGGGAGTCAGGATGTTCTCCCGGATGGCGAATCATCCCTTGACGGCTCGCGTCATGGGCCGGATGGCCGCGCTGGTGATGTGGCCGTTTGCGCGCCGTGGCTACGTGCGCTGGATGCCGCCGCCGTTCAGCAGCTGGACGCGCGTGCGTGACTTCCCGGTGCCGCGTTTTCGCCGCCGACGCAAAGCCCGGGCGCAGCTCAAACCCGCAAACGACGGGACCCAGGCATAAGGTGGCCGAGTTTCACAAGCTCATCGCCAACGTGCGCGACGCGCTGGAACGCCGCGCCGCGCCGGCCCACAACGGCGCCGCCGAGGCGGCCAAGGCCGTGCCAACGTACAAAGTAGCGCGCCGGGTGGAACTCGCCTCGCAGTTCGCGCGCGAGCTGGAAGCGGTCGGCGGCCACTACCTCGGCACGGTCACTCCCAAGGAGATGGTCGCGCGAGTTCGCGGGGTGGCGGCGGCGCTCAACGCGCAGAGTGTGGCCGTCGGCACCGGCCTCGTCACCGACCCCGCACCGATGGTGGAGGCGCTCCAGCTCGCTGGTATCACGGTCTTCCGCACCGCGGCGGTGGCCGACGACGCAGGGCGCGCGGAATTGCGTGGCAAGCTCGCGCGATGCGATTTTGCGGTGGTCGAAGCCGACTACGCGATCGCCGCAACCGGGACGCTCGCGATGGTCGCGACGCCTGAGCGGCCGGGCTCGCTCACGCTGGTGCCGCCGGTCAACGTGATCCTGGTAAGCGCCGAACGAATCCTGCCCGACCTCGCCGCCGCGATTTCCGCGATCGGCTCCGCGACCATCGCGAGCCATCGTCTGGCCCTGGTCACCGGCCCCAGCCGCACCGCCGACATCGAAAAGCGCATCGTGCTCGGAGTTCACGGCCCGCGCGAGATTCACGTCGCGGTAGTATGGCGCGGCGATGACTGAAGTAAGGCTGTTTGGCACCTGTCTCGCGGAAGAATTTTACCCTTCCGCAGTCGACGCGGCGGCCCGCGTGTTGCGCGACCTCAAGCTCAAGGTGCGCCCGATACGCCGGGCGTTCTGCTGCGGGCAGGCCGCGTTCAACGAGGGAATGCGTGAGCAGGCGGTCGAACTCGCGGGACGCTTCCTTAGCGCCTGCGAGCCCGGAACACCGGTCGTAGTGCCGTCGGGGTCGTGCGCCGCGATGGTCAAGATATTCTATGCGGACCTGTTGGCCGGCGATCCGAAACTTGCCGCCAAGGCCGCGGCGCTCAAGCCGTGGGTGTATGAATTTTCACAATTCCTGGTTGGGGTAATGAAGGTGCGCTACCTGGGAGCGCGCTTCGAGCACGCTGTCGCCTACCATCCGGGATGCCATCTGCTGCGCGAGATGGGCGTGCGCGAGGAGCCGCGTCTGCTTCTAAGCGCGGTCAGCGGTATCCGCATGTGCGAGCTGCGTAACGTGCAGGAGTGCTGCGGCTTTGGCGGGATGTTTTCGGTCAAGTTCCCGCACATCTCGGGCGGGATGCTCGCCGACAAGGTCGCGAGTGTGCGCGAGAGCGGCGCCGATACCGTGGTCGCCAATGACTGCGGATGCCTGATGCAGATCGGCGGCGGGATGAGCCGCGCGGGGCTCGATATCGAGACCCGCCATCTGGCCGAAGTGCTCGCATCAAGATAGAAATCTGACGTCAAGATAAGGGCCGCAGTCCTGACCACGCCGCTCGGTGCATGGGCGCCGGACGGGGCCGTACGCGAGCAGCGCGGCCACGCCTGCGACGAAGTGGGTCCTTAAACGCGATTCCAGTTCTGCTGCGCCAGCACGTAAGCGAGCTTCTGCAAGCGCTCGTCCAACTGGCGCACCTGTTCGGCGATGACCGCACCGTCATGGGACGTGCCGTTGCTCGAGCGCGTCTCGAGGCTCTCCTCGAGCTTGGCGATTTTGCCGCTCAGATGCGCAAACTGCTCGGTCATCCGGGTGAGCTGCGCCAGTTCCTGGGCGAAAGTTTCCACGCGCTGCTCGATAGCCTCGACTCTGCCTTCGACAGATTTGACCGAGGCCCGCTTGGCCCGCGTCTTCCTGGGCGCCGCGCTCGCCGCCTCTGCGCCGGCTTCCGGAGCATCATAGCTCCCGGCGGTACCGCCTTCGTCGCCGTTCCCGTTTTGGCCCTCGTCTTCTCTAACGATCATGGACTCGTGCAATTCCTGCGTGTCTGCCATCGTGCTCACCCCTTATTCAGTCCGCTCGATCCGTTTGATCAATAATCGGCCCAAAGACGAATTACCGCCGGCCTGTTCCATCACATATTTTCCGGGCGCGGGCTCAAGCGGCGGAAACCGCAGGCTGCCAAGACTGGCGGGCGCCTCGCGCTTGTCGCCAGAGCGTTTGTCGAGCCATCCGAGCCAATGGTCCCACCATGAACCCTTCTGCTCGGTGGCGCCCTTCACCCAAGCCTCGGGATCGGCGCCTAAAACGGGATTGACGTAATACTTGGCCTTGAAGTTGGTCGGCGGGCACACCAGGGTCTGGACGTGGCCGCTTGAGTTGAGCACGAACTCGGTCCGCCCGCCGAACAGGCGCGCGCCGTTGTAAACCGCGCGCCAAGCGCAGATATGATCCGTCATGCCGCCCACCACGAACATGTCCTGGCCGGCCTGGCGCAGATCGATTGGCGTGCCGAGAATTTGGACCGTCCCGGCCCGCGTCAGGCCGTTATGCAGCAGCAGTTCCATGAAACCGGCGTGCAGGCGGGCCGGCAGGTTGGTCGAGTCGGCGTTCCAGTAAAGGATGTCGAACGGCGCCGGATCCTTGCCCATCAGGTAGTTGTTCACCCAGTAGTTCCAGACCAGGTCGTTGGGCCGCAGCCATGCGAACAAGCGCTCCATCTCGGCGCCATTGAGCACGCCCTGGCGCTGCGAGCGATCGATCGCCGCCGCCACGCCCTCCTTGGTCGTGAACATCCCGGTCATCGACGGCATGCTCGAATCCAGCATCGTGACGATCAGCGACGCGGCGTTGATGCGGTGGTCCCCAGCGGCCGCCAGATGGCCGAGCATCAGCGTTGAGGTGATTCCGCCGGAGCATACGCCGAGTAGATTGACGGTCGGGCTGCCGCTTATCTCGCACACCGCATCCAGAGCGTCCTTGAGCGCGGTCACGTATTCGTCGAGTCCCCAGTTGCGATGCTCGGGGCGCGGATTGCGCCAGCTCACGGTGAAAAACGGCACTCCGCGGGCGACCGCGTACTCGGTCAGGCTGCGCTTGGGAGCGAGGTCCATGATGTAGAACTTGTTGATCTGCGGCGGCACCAGCATGATCGGCCGCTCATACACCTGCCGGGTCACGGGCGCATACTGCAGAAGCTCCAGAATCTCCGAGCGAAAAACTACCGCGCCGGGCGTGACGGCGAGATTGCGGCCGACGGCGAACGGGCGTTTGTCGACCGTCTGCGGCATGCCGTTGTTGTTCCAGAGATCGTCGAAAAAGCTCCGCAGTCCGTGCACCAGGCTGGTTCCGCCGGTCTCGAACGCGCGTTTGAGCGCCGCCGGATTGCCGATCAGCACGTTGGTCGGCGCGAGCGCTTCGGTCAGGAGACGGATAGCGAAGCGCTGCTGCTCGGTCTCTTTCCACTCGCCATCGCCGTTGCCATTGTCGGGCACCATCGACAGCATGGTCGAACGCCAGACCAGGTAGGCCTGCATTACGCGGCGATAGAAAGGATTGTCGGACCAGGTAGGATCGGTGAAGCGCTTGTCGCTCTCTTCCGGAGCAACATCTGAAACGCCCGCGGCGACCTTGAACAACTCGACCGCCATCTTGGTGAGCTGACCGCCAAGAACCTCCGGATTTTTGAGCGTCTCGTTGACGAAAAGCGACAACTGCTCGACGACCTGATCTGAATCCAGGCCGACGAAGGGGTTGGCGCCCAAAATAGCATCGGCCGCCTTGACCGCTTGCTCGGGCGCTTCGGCAAACTCTATGGATTGCTTGGCAATGGCTTTCATCTCGTCGCCCTCCCTCGACGCGATGCGGCAGCCCAACCTACAGCCGTAGCAAAGGAGCGCTAACCTAGCAACTCCAGGCCACGCTCAAACAGGCGTGGACCCGACAAAGCTATATCTTCCCACGTCGGGTCCGGGCGTTTGCCGCGTCGATGTAACATTAAATTAAACGCTGTTATGACACCGAACCGATAGCCCGCGAACGCTCGGAACCACCGCACCTGCTCTCTATCAACGGCTGAGCTCGCCTTTGAAGCATAAATCTTGGCTATCTCGTCAGGAGAGCGTACGTGCTGAGGTATCAAGTCTTGCGTTTCCCAGCTCTCGCGGTCAGAAAACAGGGAAAGCCATCCCAGGTCAATCAAGGTCGCCCCTATCTGCGACAGCTCCCAATCAATGACTGCCTTGAGGCGACCGTCGTCGAACAAAAGGTTCGACCATTGGAAGTCGCCATGCACACATCCAACGTGTACGCGCTCCGGCGGGGGCAGGCTTTGACGCAAGCGTTCGCGCAATAGCGGGCCGCGTCCGACGACCTTGGGGTCGAGCGTGGGCCGGTCCAGCAGGTTGTCGAGCCGCTTCATTTCGTCGGCCAGCGAAAGCGGCTCGCCCCAGGCCTCGCGCCGCGGCTCCCATGGCACCGCGTGCAGCGCGGCGAGGGCCTCGACCGCCTGCGTGACCATCGAGTGCGTCTCGGCGGCGGCGTAGGTGCGCTCGCCCAGTGCGAGCTTGTCCCCGGTAAGAAAGCCGACCACGAAGAAAGGCCGACCAAACCATCGCAGGTCACTGTCGTAGCATTTGACCGCCGGCACAGGCACGGCGGTACCGGCAAGCGAAGCCATGATTCGCGCCTGGCGAACCACGTCGGTGGGTCCGGCGATCGGAACGCCCTCGGGTGCGAGCCTGATCACCAGCCGCTCAGTCTGCGGCGTCGGCGGCGCGCCGACCCGGGCGGTCACCTCGAAGCTATAGCTCAGCCCGGCATGGCCGGGGAGCGCCTTGGGCTCGCCCACGGTGGCATCCGGGTCACCGGTCTGCTCGCGCGCGAGGACCGTGAGTTGGCGCGCAATCTGCGCGCTCTGGGCGCTTTGATCGATCTGCGGGTCCGTCATTGTTTGATGAGATGGCAGGTAGATGATTGGTTAGCGGAGCATTTTATGACCCGGCTCGCGGGCCCGGTCGGCGGCTCCGCATGGAGTCGCCGACCGGCCGCGAACGGAGGTTTTTTCAGCCGTGCATCTTCATTTTCAGCCGCGCATCTTGATTTTTAGCCGCGCATCTTGAGCTGTCCGGCGGCGGGATGCAGGCTCGCACTCGCGCTCGGCCGGGCCGCGACGCGTTTGTACCACGCCTGCAGGTTTTTGGCCGAGGCGGGAATGGTCTGGCCCACGCCTGAGGAGAAATCGACGCAGCAATAAAGAATGATATCGGCGATCGTGAAACGTTCGGGCACGATCCAGTCGCGCCCCGTCATCAGTCCGTCGAGCCATTCCATCCGCTTCTGAGCGAGCGTCTTGAGCGAGGGCGCCGCCTCGGGAAAAACCGGCATGCGGTTTTTGAACAGGTCGAAGCCCTCCGCGTAGCGGAAACCATTATAGATGTTCTCGGTGATGTTCAGCTCGACGCGGCGCTGCCACTGATGGGTCTCGGCGCGCTCCTCGGCCGTCGTTCCGATGAGTGGAGGCTTGGGATGTTTCTCTTCGAGATAGTCGAAGATGGCGACGGTTTCGCCGATGGTCTTGCCGTTGTCGAGTTCGAGCGACGGCAGTTGTCCCCCTGGATTGCGCTCGGTGTAGGGAGGCTTGCGATTTTCAGCGGCCATCAGATCCACGTCTTGCATCGGGACGGTGAGGCCCTTTTCGGCCAGGAACATCCTGAGCGCGCGCGGATTGGGGCCGAAAGAATTGTAGACTTTCATGCTGGCTGTCTCCTTAAATTAGTTGCGCCGGGCAAGCGGTGCGCCGCATGCGCGCCGCCGGCCGGCCAGAACGCTTCCATGCGAAGCGCCCGTACCCAAACGCCCCTACCCTAGACCATCGCAGGTTTTGAGTATACCGCAAGCTCACTCTCCTGCGGCGCGCCAGCGTGCAACCGCCGCCCGCGCGCCTGTCGCGCTGGCGGGGGGGGCGGTTGCGCTGGCGGGCGCGGCTGTGATTTTTTCATGAGTGCCGGCCGCTTCGCGGTAGGTGGGGGATCGCGATGCGCCCCCGCCTCCCGCGAAGCGGCGCGCAGGGCGAAGGCCCGGGCGCGAGCGCCGGGCAATAATAATCAGGTACGACCAACGTAAGATGCGCTTTTGTCCGCAATGCGGAACGCCGGTGATAGCCGGCGCGAAATTCTGCGTCAGTTGCGGGACGCCAGTGACGGCGCCCGCCGCGCTCGCGGCAGACGCCGTCACTGGCGCGTCAGCAGGCTCCGGCAGTAATCGGATGCGGGCGCCGCTCGAGCCCGCATCCCTCGAGCCCGCATCCAGCGACCGCACTGTGCCGTCACACTCCACGCCGGCCTTTGCCGCGGTTTTCGCACTCATTTTCGTGATCGGCCTTGGCGCCGCCGCCCTCATCATGCGCCGGCAGCCGTCGCGCTCGGCCTCCGTCGTACCGGGGCAAACCGGCGCGACCGGGAACCTGCCTCCCGGTCATCCGGAAGTGATCAAAATCCCTGACGAGGCGCGTAAGTTCATCGACGAGTTGCAGGCCAAGGCCAACGCTGCGCCCAAGGACGTCGCCACGTGGGACCGTTACGGCGACGCCGCCGAGCGCGCCGCGATGTTCGACCCGTCATATTACCCTAAGGCCGCCGACGCTTACGCTCATGTGCTGAAACTCGACCCCGAAAATCTTGCGGCGCTGCGCGGCGTGGGCAATATCGACTACGACCGCCGCCACTACGACGAGGCGATCGCCGCCTACGAGCATTACTTGAGCCGCAAGCCCGACGACTCCCGCGTGCGCACCGATTTGGGCACCATGTATCTGTCCAGCGGCAACACCGACGTCGCGATCGTCCAGTACAAAAAGGTGTTGGTCGCGCATCCTGATTTCTTCGAAGCCTATTTCAACCTCGGCGTCGCGTACGCCGAGCAGGGGAACAAGCCCGTCGCCCACGGCTACTTCCAGAAAGCGCGGACGCTCGCGCCTGACGACAAGAGCAGAGGTGAGGTCGACCAGATGCTCGCGACACTTGGTGCCGGATCGGAGGGCAGTGCTGCCGCAGTCGTCGACGGCGACACCGCGACTTTCCAGGGCGCATTCGAGCAGATGGCGCGCGGTTTGCCGATCGCGGGACCGAAGGTGCATGGCGTGCAATGGACCGGCGACAACCATCCACGCCTGCTGATGGACAATTTTCCGATGGACCAGATGCCACCGTTCGCAGCGACCCGCTTTCTAGACGATTTGAAGTCGGGCACCGCCGACGCGATGAAGTCACATCACGTGCGCGGACCGGTGACGGTAGAGATCGCAGACGCCGCAAGTAATCGCGTGATGCAATCTGCGACGGTCGCCGCCGTCGACGCTGCAGCCGCCGGGGCGGCCGTGGCCGCTCCGGCAGCGGCGGCGCAATCTGGCGAAGCGGCTTCAGCCCCTTCGTCCGCCGCCGGATCGTCCGGGACTTTCCAGGATGCTGTGGCGGAAATGATGCGTCATCTGCCGGTGGCGGGGCCGAAAGTCACCGCAGTGCAGTGGCCCACGACGATGCGGGCCAAAGTGATGATGGACAATTTCCCGATGGATGCGATGCCGCCCTTTGCTCGAGACAAGTTTATCGAGGACATCAAGTCCGGCCTGATGAACGCCAAAAGCGCCCATAAGGTCGCCGGCACGGTGACGGTCGATATCGCGGACGCCGGGAGCGGCCGGGTGATGGAATCCGTTAGTCAGTAGCCGCCTTCATGCAGTAGGCTCAACCGGCATCGATGCGATGGCAGTCGAAACCGAGAACCTGCAAACCGATCTGGGACTCGCGCAGCGCTTTCAGCAGCTTCAAGTTCGCAAATCGCCACCTAAGCATGGAGGTCTACCCATGAGCGGCTTCAAGGAATTTCTCCTGCGCGGCAACGTCATCGATATGGCGGTCGGAATCGTGGTCGGCGCGGCCTTCGGCACAGTCGTATCGGCCTTCGTGAAGGACTTGATGACGCCTTTTATCGCCGCGGTCATCCATGCGCCGGATTTTTCCAAAATCGCGTTCACGCTGAACAACAGCAAGTTCATGATCGGCGACTTCATCAACCAGTTGATCTCCTTCCTCATCGTGGCGACGGCGGTCTATTTCGCGGTCGTGCTGCCGGTGAACAAGCTGATCGCTCGTCTGAAACCGCCGGCGGCGCCGACGACCAAAATTTGCCCGGAATGCATGAGTGAGATTCCGATCGCGGCCAAACGCTGCGCTCATTGCACCTCGATGCTCGCGGCCTGAACGGGCGCCCGAACCGGCGGCCATTGCCGCGGCAGTTTTGGCGGGGGTGGGTTAGGGTTTTCGGCCGGTCAATGCACTGCCCACGGGGGGTCTCCCGATTCCGCCATGCGGCGCAAATCTTCGAGCCATCCCTGATGGCCTCTCACGAGCATCCGCCGCAGATACCATCGCGCGAGCATCGGCAGCCATCCGCGCTGCGTCTCCTCGGTGATGACACGGCATCCCACTCCGCCCGGCTCCAGGATCCATCCGTGGTAGGCGTACAGTCCGCGCGCACGCGCGTCCCATCCGAGTTCGTAGCACGGCTCGAACGTTCGCACGACGCTGCTCACGCGGGTGCCGAAGGTGCGCCATTCGAAGCTGCGGCCGACGGCCAGGTCCGGTCCGCCCTGCTTGTCGGTATAGCGAAAACTCGAGCAGTTGCCGTACCATTGCGGCCAGCGCTCACCCCCGATTAGCCATCGCCAGACGCGCTCGGGCGCGGCCGCGATTTCGATTTCGTTGCGCGCATATACGGCGACGCTTCCCGGCTCCATCCCATTCGGCCATTTCATCGCATTTCGCCCTCTCCATCGTTCGCCCCCCCTATAGAATCAATCTCGCCAAAATGTGACACTTGCCGCTTAGACATATTCACTATCGGCTAATAGCGCGACTGTCGTCATAGCTGAAGTGGAAGGGGGACTCAAAAAGAATGAACGGCTCGCCGGATATCGTGCTCTTCGGATGGGTAGCGGTAATAGTTCTCATCGGATTGATCGTGCTGTTCGGTTCATGGTTCACGGTCGAGCAGCAGGAAGTCGCGATCGTCCAGCGCTTGGGCAAGTTCCTGCGCATCGCGCGCGCAGGACTTAATTTCAAGGTTCCGCTGATCGACCAGGTCGTCGCCAACGTCAACCTGCGCGTGCAGCAGCTCACGGTCAAGGTCGAAACCAAAACCCGCGACAACGTCTTCGTCCACGTCACTGTGGCAGTCCAGTTCTCGGTCTTTGCCGACAAGGTCTACCAGGCTTATTACAGCCTCACCGACGCCACCCCGCAGATCACCGCCTTCGTCTTCGACGTGGTGCGCGCGCACGTGCCGAGTCTCGACCTCGACGACGTCTTCCTCAAGAAGGATGAAGTCGCGCAGGCGGTCAAGGGCTCGCTGGGCGCGCAGATGTCGGAGTACGGCTACGACATCCTGACCGCGCTGGTCACCGACATCGATCCGGACGAGCGAGTCAAAACGGCGATGAACGAGATTAACGCCAACCAGCGGCTGCTCGAAGCCGCCAAGGCCAAGGGCGAAGCCGAGAAGGTGCTCAAGGTCAAGCAGGCCGAGGCCGAAGCCGAGAGCAAGGCGCTGCAGGGCAACGGAATCGCGCGCGAGCGCACTGAGATCGCGCGCGGCTTGCACGATTCGGCCGCGATGTTCCAGCAGGGATTGCCGGGCGCCACCGTGCAGGAAGCGATGGTCGTGCTGCTACTGACGCAGTATTTCGACATGCTCAAGGAAGTTGGCGGACGATCGAACACGATCATGCTGCCGCACTCGCCCGGAGGCCTCAGTGATATCGCCGGACAGATCCGCAACGCGATGGTCGCGGCGCGCGAAGTTCCGGAGGCCCCCACCGATCGCAACGGCGGCCCGGCAACGCCGGCCGCTGGCGGGCTGATCTCCGGCGGCGCTTCGGCACGCAACAGTAATTAGGCCTCGCGGCCAGACTTGGGAGATATCGGCAGAACGCCCGGGGCCGAACACCGGAGTGTGGCTAACTATGCGCGATGTTGTGCAGCGAATCGATCAGGTCTTGCGCCGCGAAGCCCAATACTCCGTAGTGATACGCCGCGGTAACACCGGCGGCGAACATGAGCAGCATAATCACGGCGAGGGGCGCTCCCATGTACCACGGCGCGCGCCCGGGATGCTCCTGTTGGCCGGGCGGGTGGGTGATCAGGAGCGAGAGATCGTCGTGGAGTTCACGGTAGTAGTCGCGGACCTCGGCGATCAGATGGTTGCGCACATCGAAGGCATTGTGGAGCCCCTCGCCGGTGAAGCGCATGATCTGCTCGAACTGCGCCAGTGCTCGCTCGGCATGATCGGCCACGATCGTCAGGTACGCCGACGGTACCTTTGCCAGGTTGCCCCTGCCGAGTCCGCGAAACAGCCCCAGGGTCCGTTCAAAGTATGGAAGTCCGGCCCGAAAGCTTAGGTTGAGGGCGTGCAAATCCTCGCGCGCCAGGGTTGCAGGCTTGATTTGATCGAGTTGCTTCAGGCTCGCCCTCAGGCGAGACCTTTCATTACGCTCGGAACCGGCCATTGATTTACTCCCGGCCCCCCGAACGCATTATGCTACTAAACGCGTGTGAATGTATAGAGTTTTTAATTGGTTCTAGCACCGCATTTGAATCGCCATTACCGTCTTCATCAGCTAATTGTGACGAATTAGAACAATCTAGCCTATTTTCAATAAAAAACGAGTTACAGCGAGGCAAATCGCCGGTTCTCGTGCGGCCAGGGCGGCGAATCGCGAATCGCGCCCAGCACCTCCTCGGGTTGCGCCACTACCTTCCACATCGCCCGATGACGCTCGTCCATGAAGCGGCGCTCGATCGAGCGCTCCAGCAATTCGATTAACGGGCGGTAGAAGTCTTCAGTATTGACGATCACAATCGCGCCGCCGAACAGCCCTAAGCGCTTCCACGTTATCGCCTCGAACAGTTCCTCGAACGTGCCGCATCCGCCGGGCAGCGCGACGACCGCGGCGACCGAGTCGATCATCAGCCGTTTGCGCTCGTGCATGTCGTTGACCACCAGCAGTTCGGTGAGCCCGCGATGCGCCCACTCAAGATCGTGCATGAACGACGGAATAACACCGATTACACGGCCGCCCGCAGCCAGCGCCGCGTCCGCCAGATACCCCATCGAGCCCACGCTGCCGCCGCCATAAACGGTCGTGTGGCCAGCTAGCGCCAGCTCACGTCCCAGTCGTGCGGCGGCCTGATGGTAAATCGGATCGCATTGACGGCTCGACGCGCAGTAAACGCACACCCGCATGTTTGCCATGTTTCAATATGTTAGCCGACCAGCCCCCTCGCGCGCATCCGGCCCGGACATCGCCAACCAGCGGGTGTCCACAGTTTTCTGTCTTAAGGCTTTGTTGGCAGATCCTTTGGACCCAGGGACTGTTTGACCCGTGAGGAGGCGGTGCGCGAGATTAACAAGCGCGGAAGAGCCCGTTTAATTCACTGCCAGAATTGCGGGCACGACGCTGTTAACGCCACGGTTTTGAACCTGCTCGCTGAGGGCAAAAGCTAAGCGGCTATGGAACACGCTCGTATCAATGGAGTTGAGCTTGCTTACGCGATACGCGGAAGCGGCGCACCGCTGGTCATGATTCATGGCGCGCAGGGCGATCAGACCATGTTCGCCGGACTCGCCTCCGCATGCGCCACAGACTTTCGCGTGCTCACCTTCGATCAGCGCGGCTCGGGACTGAGCGAGAAGCCGGACATCGACTACACGATCGCGATGCTCGCCGACGATACCGCCGCGCTAATCGATCACCTGGGCTTTTCGCCGGCGCATGTCATCGGGGTTTCGATGGGCGGGATGATCGCGCAGGAGTTGGCGCTGCGCCATCCGGCAAAGATTCGCTCGCTGGTTCTGGGATGCACCACGCCGGGTGGCCCCAAGGAGATTCGCGCTGAAGGGAACGCGCTCTCGGCCGCATATTCGCTCCAACCGATGTCGGCTGAGGAGCGCGGCGCGGCGCTGGCGCAGGCGGTCTACAGCAAGGGATATCTCGCGCGGCACCCGGAGATCATTGCGGCGATGATCGAGGCGCGCCGCCAAAGGCCGATCGATCCGGTCGCACTCGGCCATCGGATGAAAGCGCTAGCCGCGCATGACACTTACGATCGGTTGCCGAATATCAGTTGTCCGACGCTGGTAATCACCGGCAAGGACGACGCGCTGATTTCTTGGGAGAACTCACGCCTGCTCGCCGAGCGAATACCCGGTGCGACGCTCGAGGTACTCGATCCTGCGGGGCATTGTTTCTGGCTGGAGCGTCCGGAGGACGCGCGCGCCGCGATGGTGTGTTTTTTCCAGTCGATCAACCGCGAATAGTACGTCAGCGATCTGCTGTACCAGCTCCGCTCATGGCAAGAATACTAGGACGAGGAAAGCGCCGAAACAAAAGCCATCCGGCGCTTCCTCGCTTGACCCCCACCTCATTCCTCCCCCAGGACGATTGGGGGAAGAGGTCAGATTTCACCCCGCTCATAAAACTCGGGGGGCCGGGCCTAAGCCCAGCCCCCCGCCGCTCCACATCCACGACCCCGCCCCACATTTCTCAAGCGAGGCTGTTCCCCGTCGCCCGCACCGCCGCCCGCTCGATTCAAGAAACCGACTCCTACTAAAGGAGTCTCAGCCCGCACACCCCCGCTGATTCATCCTCCCCCCGACCGCCTCATCATTGATTCCGACCTACCGCCTCCCCCTCATCTCTGTCACCAACACTCGCGATGCTGCTTCGATGTTGCAGCTTCTTTCACTCGTTAACGCTCGCTTCACTTCACGAGCATCCGCTGGTTGCGCCGCAATTCAGGCACTTGTAGCAAGTCCCATTGCGCACCATCAGGCATCCGCAATCCGGACACGGCGGCGCGTCGGCCTGATTGATGAATGCCTGGCGCGTGCGAGCGCTCGCGCTCCCGGCCGCCGCCGCGTGCGCGGCCGGAGCATCTGCCGCGGCTCCCGCGACCGGCATCGGTGCGGCCGTTATCGTTGATGCAGTCGCCGTATCGGCGTGCGCCTCGGGTGCGATCACCCCGATTTCGCGCCGGGCCTCTTCGTCGAGGAACTTGGACGCGAGCCATCGGAACAGGTAATCGACGATCGACTTGGCGTACGGAATCTGCGGATTCTTGGTAAAGCCCGACGGCTCGAAGCGCATGTGAGAAAACTTGTCGACCAGGAACTGGAGATCTACACCGTATTGCAGCGCATAGCTGATCGCAGTAGCGAATGAGTCCATCAGGCCCGAGATGGTCGAGCCCTGCTTGGACATCATCACGAAAATCTCGCCCGGCTTGCCGTCCTCATACATGCCGACGGTGATGTAGCCCTCGTGGCCAGCGATATCGAACTTGTGGGTGATCGATTTGCGCTCGTCGGGCATCTTCTTGCGATGCAGCCCGCGCTCCGCGCCGGCCGCCAGCGCGATCGCCGCGGGAGCGGCCGCGCTCTCGACCTTGCCCTTGCCGGTGTTGAGTGGCTGGGTGCGCTTGGAGCCGTCGCGATAAATCGCGACCGCCTTGAGTCCCAGCTTCCACGCCGTCATGTAGGCCTCGGCCACGTCCTCGACGTCGGCTTCGGCCGGCATGTTGATGGTCTTGGAAATCGCGCCCGAGATGAACGGCTGCACTGCGCCCATCATGCGCAAATGCCCCTGGTAGTGAATCGTGCGCGCGCCGGCGCGCGGCTTGAAAGCGCAATCGAACACCGGCAGATGGGCGTCGGCCAGATGCGGCGCGCCCTCGATGGTTTCGTGCTCGTCGAGGTACTCGACGATTTCCTGGACCTCGCGCGAATCGTAGCCGATCCTTTTCAACGCGCGCGGCACGGTGCCGTTGACTATTTTGAGCATCCCGCCGCCGACCAGCTTCTTGTATTTGACCAGCGCGATGTCGGGCTCGATGCCGGTGGTGTCGCAATCCATCATGAAGGCGATGGTGCCGGTGGGCGCGATCACGGTCGCCTGTGAGTTGCGATAGCCCGCGCTTTCGCCGAACTTTAGCGCCTCGTCCCAGGCCTCGCGCGAGGCGCGGAGCAGGCCCAGCGGCACGTGCGCGGATTCCAATTCGTAGGCCTTTTCGCGATGGCTCGCGATGACCTTGAGCATCGGCTCGCGGTTGATCGCATAGCCGCTGTACGGACCCATCGCCTGCGCGATGCGCGCGGACTGCAGGTAGGCCTCCCCGGTCATCAGGGCGGTTATCGCGCCTGCGTAGCTGCGCCCCTGGTCGGAGTCATAGGGCAGCCCGAGCGCCATCAGCAGGGCGCCCAGGTTCGCGTAGCCCAGTCCCAGTTCGCGGAAGTCGCGCGCGTTGCGGCCGATTTCCTCGGTCGGATACGAGGAGTTGTCGACCAGAATGTCCTGCGCCGTGATCATCACGTCGACCGCGTGGCGAAAGGCGCGCACGTCGAACTCGCCGCGCTCGTCGAGGAACTTGAGCACGTTGATGGACGCGAGGTTGCAGGCCGAGTTGTCCAGATGCATGTACTCGCTGCATGGATTGGAGGCGTTGATGCGCCCCGAGTTGGGGCAGGTGTGCCAGTCGTTGATCGTGGTGTCGAATTGCATCCCGGGATCGCCGCAGGCATGCGCCGCCTCCGCGATCATCCGCATAAGGTCGCGCGCCTTGTACGTCCCGTCAGCCTTGTGGTCCTTGACGAAATGGGTAGTCCATTCGCCGTCCTCGGCCACTGCGCGCATGAACTCGTCGGTCGCGCGCACCGAGTTGTTGGCGTTCTGAAAGAACACCGAGCCGTAGGCCGGACCGTCGAGCGAGGAGTCGTAGCCGGCGTCGATCAGCGCCCACGCCTTGCGCTCCTCCTCCTGCTTGCACTTGATGAAAAGTTCGATGTCGGGATGGTCGGCGTTGAGCACCACCATCTTGGCCGCGCGCCGGGTCTTGCCGCCCGACTTGATCACGCCCGCCGAGGCGTCGGCCGCCTTCATGAAGCTGAGCGGGCCCGAGGCGGTGCCGCCGGCCGAGAGCTTCTCGCGGCACGAACGCACAGCCGAAAGATTGACCCCCGCCCCGGAGCCGCCTTTAAAGATGATTCCTTCGTTGCGGTACCAGTTCAGGATCGAGTCCATGTTGTCGTCGACCTTCAGGATGAAGCAGGCCGAGCATTGCGGCTTGGGCTCGATACCGACGTTGAAGTACACGGGGCTGTTGAAGGCCGCGCGCTGGGTCACCAGCAACGAGGTTAACTCGGCCTTGAAGGTGTCGCGCCCGGCGTCGTCGGCGAAGTAGCCCTGACGCTCGCCCCATCCGGCGATGGTGTCGACCACGCGGCCGACAAGCTGGCGGACGCTGGACTCGCGCCGGGGACTCCCGAGCGGCCCGCGAAAATACTTGGACACGACCACGTTGGTCGCGGTCTGCGACCAGGAGCGCGGAACTTCAACGTCGCGCTGTTCAAAGACCACCCGGCCGTCTTCGCCGGCGATCACGGCCGAGCGCAGTTCCCATTCGATCTCGCTGAACGGGTCGACGCCGGGACGGCTGAAAAAACGCTCCAGTGCCAGCCCGGCCCGAGATGCCGCTTGGACACGTTCAGTCGCTTTAGATGGTTTTTTATCGAGTCCAGGCATCGTCATCTCACCAGCCGCCATCGTCCACTCCTCCCCGTCAGCCGCCCCGCCCTCGTGATCAATTGGTAAGTTCGGAAGTTACTCCAGTTAGCGGGATAGTCAAGAGCTCGACCACCACCGATAGTGTGTCACAACCTGTGGACAACCCATAGGAGGGGTTGTGGACAGTTTTCCCGGCCTTTTTGACTACATAAGTACAGCTAATTTCAGTCTGGATGAAAATGACGATTTGCCCCTGTTCATGGCCTGTGGAAACATGATCGTCAAGGCCCTCCGAAGGCACCTTGATGACTGGTCCAACCATTGCGCGCGGCCTGCGGAAGGATATCGTTAGGCGCGATGGCTGTACGGCGGCGCAGGGCTCCAGAACCGATCGCGAGTACGCTCGGCTCGATCATCGACCGGCTCGACTCCGAGGGCCATTTTGCGATCGTGCGCCTGGTTCAGGCCTGGCCCGAAATCGTCGGCGAAACGATCGCCCGGCGGACCGAAGTGGTCGAGCTGAAATTCCACACCGCGGTGGTCAGGGTCTCAGGGGCGATGTGGATACAGGAATTGAATCTGCTCAAGCCGGAAATTCTCGCGCGGCTGGCCGCGCGCGTCGGCGACGATGCGGTGCGGGACTTGCGCTTCGTGCAGGGCCGGCTTAGCCGCCGCCCCGCCCGCCCGCGGCTGCGTACGGTGGCGCGCGCGCCGCGGCGCGCAATTGAGTTGCCGGAGCTCAAGGACCCCGAGCTGCGCCGTGCCTTCGAGAGCCTGATCGAGGCGTGGGGCCGTGCGCCGCGCTAGACATCGCGCGGTGCGGATTCGTAAGATACGCGGGACCTTGCTGGTTATGGCTTTGGGGGAGCGGCTTGACGGTTGCGCGGGGGCGCAGTCGCATGGTAGTCGCTGCGGACTAAACACACCTGACCCGAGGGAGGGGACGAGGTATGAAACGATTCGCTTCAATTTTGATTGGCGCGCTTTTCGTAGGAACTGGCGTTGGTCTCGCGATCGCGCAGGAGGGGGCCGCGCCGCCCGCAAATCCTCCTGCCGCAGCAGCTCCGACGGCGCCGGCCGAGGTAGCCCCGGCCGCTCCTGCAGCCAGCGCGTCTCCGGCCGCGGCCGGCGAGCATGCGGATGAAGTTGAGGCGTTCCACCGCGTGATCAAGATGCATCATCGGATGTGGAAACGGCTCAAGCAGAATCCCGCGCTGGTCTCGGATGACTCGTTCGTGGGGAAATATCCCGACTTGCAGCTCTACTTCCAAAAATACTCGGGAGCAAAAGAGCGCTTCCTGGCCGATCCGGGCCTCTATCTGAAAATGAACGAGGCGAAGGCGAAGCATCGGGAAGAGACGCGAAGTCCCGGCGCAGAATAACCGCATCGGCAGACGGTGGGGCGAGGCGCAACGCTCGCCCCACTTTTGCGTCTAGCTTTTGCGCTCTGGACGGAGCAGCTGCGCGCCAAGCGATTCTTTCCCCCGCGTGCTGCTGCACCGGCGAGAACGACCGCTGAGTTTTTCTGCACTCCCAAGCGATTGCCAGCGACAGAGCGCGGCGCGATACAATGAACGATAGCAATGACCGATGGATCGCCCGGCTCCCCAGTCAAAAGCGCAACGCCGCGGGTTGAGCGTTCCGTACTGGAGGCCGGCGCAAACCTGGAGCGCCGAAGGGTGAGAATAATGAGACGAAGCCTGTTCTTGAGTATGGCGTTGCTGATGGCGGGCGGCCTTTCGTCGCCGGCGTTCGCCCAGGCCGCTCCGCAGGTCACTATCAGCCACGAGATCACTGCCGAGGGTCTCAACACCGCCGAGTTGGCGAACTTCGATCAGGTTGCGAACAGCAACCCCAGGATGTCGCACGAGCTGGCTGCCAATCCGCATCTGGCCAACAGCGGTAGCTTTCTCAAGCGATGGCCTGATCTGAACAATTTTTTCGCTAAGTATCCTGGGTCCAGAGAGCGCTTCCTGGAAGATCCCGGCAACTATCTTGCCGACGTGAACATGCATCACAAGTGAGCGCGGGGCCGCCAGAAAACCCGCGGCCAAGCGCCCCCGGGGCGGTAGCGGCTTCACCCGCGGCTCCGCCGCCAAAATCCGTAACCGCGCGGGTCAGCGATTACGCGGGGAAGAGAACTCGGGGAAGATTCCGCTCAGCTTGCGGCGTGCGCGATCGAAGGAGAACTGATTGAAGGGCTTGACGATGTAGTCCAGCGCGCCTTCGCCGACGAAGCTCTCGCGGATCTTTTCGTAAGGTATGGAACTCGCGATGATAATCGGGGTATCGGGCGCTTCTTTCTTGATAGTCTCGAACAGTTCGCGGCTGCTGATGCCTTGCGACTCGGGCATCATCAGGTCCAGGATGACCAGGCTTGGCGGGTTCTCGCGGAAGAGCGCCATCCCCTGAAACGCATTTTCGGCCTCGTCGATCGTTCTGACCCCGTAAATCGCCAGATGATATCGAACCGCCTTGCGGACCACCGGTGAGTCGTCAACGACCAGCGCGCGAAGGGTCATCACATTCTCCTCTCCTCAGTTGCATAGCCCCATCGACGATCCCGGCTGGATAGCCGCCCCTCACAAGGTCGCCGCCGCGCCGGCCTGCTCAAGCTGGTCGGGCAGGTCGGCGGCATGCGCTATAAGCTCCCTGGTACGGACGATCGTTTCTTCGATTTGCGTCTTTTCAATCTGCGATCCCTGAGCGCTCTTCTGCACGCCTTCGCATAACGCTCCGAATCCGGCCGCGCCGAGCGTGACCGAGGAGCCCTTGAGTGCATGCGCCAGTTTGCGAATCGCTTCGACGTCACGGCTGGCGACCGCCGACTCAAGCGCCGCGACGCCCGCTGAGAGTTCCGAGCGATAGGTCGCAACCAACTCCAGAAACACATCCTCGGTCGCCACGTCGGAAAGCGAGCGCAGTTCTCTGATGGTCGACAAATCGAACCCTTCGACCTGAAGACTATCGTCGTGACGAGTTTCGTTCTGAGCATGAGGCGCGGCCGCCGCGGGAACATTTCGTTGGCCCGCAAATTCGCCGAATGCCCATCGATCCAGCATCGCGGCAAGCGGCAGCAGCTTAACCGGCTTGGCCAGGAAGTCGTCCATGCCGGACGCCAGACAATGCGCACGCATGCTCGCCATCGCATGGGCGGTCATCGCGATTATGGTCGTGCGGTGGCCGGAGCTTTCTCGCAGTCTGATTTCGGCGGTGGCGGTGTAGCCATCCATACCCGGCATTTCGCAGTCCATCAGGATGATGTCATAGCGCCTGAGCGCCACCGCCTTGAGTGCGCCATAACCGTCGTTGGCGACCTCGGCCGTGTAGCCGAGCTTTTCCAGTTGAGTCCGGGCGAGCGAGGAATTCACCAGATTGTCGTCGACCACCAGCACCTTGACGAATTTGCGCGCGGCCGCGTTGTCTTCCTCGACCATCGCGGATTTGCCCTGGGTGTCTCCCACGACGGCTTTATGGGCTTCTGGCCGATTTCCCTGCAGAAGCGCCATCAGGCAGTTGAGCAACTGTGACAACCTGATCGGCTTGGAGATGGTGGCGTCCGCGCCGTCGGCGTCGCGAGTCGTTGCGGCCGGAGCCAACGGACCAATTGCGAGCACCTTGATCCCGGTCAGTGCCGGGTCGCGCTTCATTTCCTGGATCAGGGTCGGGCCGCCGACCTCGGCCAGCGTTGCCTCGACCAGGGCCAGATGAAAGGGCGCCCCTCTCATCGCTGCTTCGCGCAGTTCCTTAAGCGCGCCGGCCGCGGTATTCATCGACATGTTCGAAATGCCCCACAGGGAAAGGTATTCGGATAACATTCGGCGATTGGTCGCGCTGGGCGTAGCCACGATCGCGCGCGTACCGGCGAAACTGTCCTCGCGGAGTACCAGCTTGGCCACCCCGGCCTGGGCGGCGTCGCGTTCGAAGCGCGCAGTGAAGTGGAAGGTCGAACCCTTTCCGGATTCGCTCTCGAACCCAATCTCTCCTGCCATTTGCTTGACCAGGCTGGCCGCGATTACCAGGCCCAGGCCGGTACCGCCGTATTTGCGCGCGGTCGAACTGTCGGCCTGCGCGAACGGCTGAAACAGCCGCCGTTGAAGCTCGCGCGGAATCCCAATTCCGCTATCGCGCACCTCAAAGGAGAGCAATAGGTCGTTGTTGATCTCTCGCACCTTGGCCACGGAAAGCGACACTTCGCCGCGGTGGGTGAATTTGACCGCATTCGAGAGCAGATTGTTGAGTATCTGGCGCAAGCGGTTCGGATCGCCGCGCAGGTTTCCGGTTATTCCGGGAGCCACGAAAAGCGCAACCTCGATTCCTTTGTGCGCGGCGGGCGCGACGAAGTCGTGGATTGTCTCCTCCACCAGATGGTCGAGCGAGAAGCTGATCTCCTCGAGCACAACTTTTCCCGCGGCCAGCTTCGAGAAATCGAGAATGTCCTTGACTATCGTGAGCAGCAACTCGCCGCTGGAACGGATCTGGTCCATCTGCTGATGCTGCGCGGGGGAAAGATCGGAGAGCATAAGCAGTTCCGTCAGTCCGATGATCGCGTTGAGCGGAGTGCGCACCTCATGGCTCATGCTGGTGAGAAATTCGGATCTCACGCGAGCCGCCTCAAGCGCGAGATCGCGCGCCGCCTCCATCTCGGCCTGGGCGAGCTTGCCCTGGGTGTTGTCGTGATAGATGACGGCGAACGCTGGCGACTGGCCAGCGGCCGAGCGCGTAGGGGCCACGGTCACAACGACCTCGATCGCCACGCCGTCCTTGCGCAAACGCCTCGCCTCGAAGGTCTGCGTGGTGGGGCGGTTTTTGCCCTTGACTCCTACGTCAACCAGCCACTCCTCGCCTTCCGCCATCAGCACGTCAGCCGACTTGCCAATTACCTCTGCGGCGGTGTAGCCGAAGAGCCGCTCCGCGCCCGGATTCCAGCTGGTCATGATGCCCTCGCTGGTGACGGTCATCATACCTTCGGGAGCTGACTCAAAAATCGAACTGACCAGGCTGGTCTGCTCGAGGAGGGCGGCGGTTCGCTCGGATATCCGCTGCTCCAAAGTCGTGTTGAGTTTCTGCAGGTTTTCGCGACTCGCGGCCAGATCTTCGGCGCTTTGGTTCGCGCGCGTGGAAAGCCTGATGTTGTAGAAGCCGACGACCAACAACCAAAAGATCACCACGCTGCCGATCGTGGTCGCCGCCGTACTTCGCCGCGAAACCATGCGCGCATCTTCGGTCCGCCGCGTCATCAGCCGGTCTTCTTCAGCCGTCATCTCGCCCAGCGTCCGTGCCGCTTCCCCGAACCCGCTACTGAGCTCGACTGATTCGGGCGCTGCCGCGACTTGTGCGAGGCCGTGGACTGCCGCCATCTGCATAACCAGGCGGGCCTGCTTAAACAGACGATCGATGAGCAGGTCGAGCCCGTCAACTCGCCGTTCCTGCGACGGATTATCGCTGGTGAGGGCCCGTAGCGCGGCAGCCCCACGGCGCAACTGGGAAAGGTCGTCCAGCAGGCCGTCCATCCGCTTCGAGTCTCCGCTGCGGAAGTATTCCTGCGTCGCGGTGAGTGCGGAAAAATTGCTCGCCCTGGCCGCTCCCAGCACCTCGAGCACGTTCTGTGTGTGGGTGATCCAGATGCTCCGTTGGGCAAAGTTGTTGGCGTTGTTCAACGCGCTCCAAACAACGATCGCGGCTGCAATCAGCGCGGCTGCAAAGCCAATCCAGATAAGCCCGGTGCCGTGGTCGAGGTGAGGCAGCCATCCGGTTACAGCCGAGCGGCGCTTTGCTGTGCTTTGCGGCGCGGACATCTGGCTCTCTATTCGAGCAAGCGATGTGCCACGCAACCTGCGGCAGTTTGCCCCTGGCGAGGAACGCTAAAGAAGCCAATTTGTAGAGAAAGGCTTCCGCCGCTATCGGCAGGATCTTTTCGGCGTTCGGATTCGATACGGCCGGGCCGCCAATTTCTCGCCGCGCTGGCTCATTTAAAGGAAGTGAATCAACCGAAAAGCGCCGAAACCGCGCCGGCGCGCGGTCGTACTCCCAGACTAGCCGGAGTAAGGTCTGGCGAGGCGCCCGATGCTCAAAGTCGGTAACATGCCGCAGGAAAAACGCGCGTTGCATGCACTTAACCGGATGGCCTTTGGGCCGCGGCCGGGCGACCTCGAACGCGTCAATCAGATCGGCGTCGAACGCTACATTCGCGAGCAGCTCGACCCGGAATCGATCCCGGTGCCGCCCGAACTTACGCGCCGCGTCAACGCGCTCGCGACTCTGCGGATGACGCCGGTGGAATTGTTCGTTACCTTCCAGCTTCCCGTGCAACAGGCCAAGGGCGACAAGGACGCGCAGAAAGAGCTGCGCCAGCGCTCGCGAGTGATTCTCCAGGAGGCGGTCGAGGGGCGGCTGATGCGCGCGATCTACGGACCGCGCCAGTTGCAGGAAGTGATGACCGCCTTCTGGTTCAATCATTTCAATGTTTTCGCCGGCAAGGGCCTGTGCCGTCTGTGGGTCGGCGCCTACGAGCAGGAGGCGATCCGGCCGCACACGATGAGCCGCTTTCGCACGCTGCTCGGCGCGACCGCGAAGCATCCCGCGATGCTCTTCTACCTCGATAACTGGCAGAACAGCGCGCCCAACAGCTTCGCGCGGCGCGGCAAATTCCAAGGCATTAACGAAAACTACGCGCGCGAGGTGATGGAACTGCACACGCTCGGCGTCAACGGCGGATATTCGCAGGCTGACGTGACCGCGCTTGCGCATATCCTTACCGGATGGGGTCTGCAAAGACGTGGGCAGGCCGGGATGCGGATGGGCGCTGCGGGAATGAGCGCTCCGGAGACGAGCGCTCCGGGAATAAGAGGCATGGGTGGATGGAGGCCGTGGCGGCCGGGCCATCGAGCGCCGTTGCCCGGCGCGCTGAGCGATCAGTACGGCTTTTACTTCGACCCGAGCCGCCACGACTTCAGCAACCAGGCTTTTCTCGGCCACTCCTATGACGGCGGCGCGGGAATTGCCGCTGGCGAGCAGGCGCTGGACGTCCTGGCGAGCACCCCCGCCACCGCGCGGCATCTGAGTTCCCAGCTCGCGCAATACTTTGTGGCGGACAATCCTCCGCAGACGCTCGTGGCACGTATGGCCGAGCGCTTCGAGCAGACCCAGGGCGACATCCGCGCGACGCTCCAAACGCTCTTCTTCAGCCCCGAGTTCTGGGACGAGCGCTACTTCGGGGCCAAGTTCAAAACTCCTTACGACTACGTGATCTCGGCCGTACGCGTGACCGGCGCGCCCGACATCACCAACTACCGCCCGCTGTTCGGCACCATGATGCTGCTGGGGATGGCGCCCTACGCGCACGAAACGCCCGACGGTTATTCAAACACTCGCGAGGCGTGGCTCAACCCCGACGCGATGATGACGCGGCTCGGTTTCGCCACCGCGCTCGGCCAGGGCCATTTGCCACTGCTCGCGCCGCCGTTCGAGGCGGATGGCGGCGGTGGCGCGGCGTTTCGCGTGAAGTTCAAAAATGGCGGCGGCGGCGCAGCGAAGACTTTAGAGCTGAGCCCGACCGAAAATAATTCTCCAGAGAACAAACATTCCGCGCGCGACAAAGGCCCCCCGATGGACCCGCCCGAGCCGGAGCGACTGGTTGCCTCGGTCGGCGGCGGTCTGTCGACCAACACGCGCAAAGCGATCGAAGCCGCGCCCGCGCAACTTCGCTCAGCGCTTATCCTGGGCAGCCCGGAATTCATGGTGCGCTAGGCGCGCAGCGAGGCAATTGTGAAAAAGGAACGCGAAGACGACCAATGCCTGTGGCGAGAGCGCACAACGCGCGCGAATCATGATGCTTGACCGGCGCGCGTTCCTCCGCCGCGCTGCGACGCTCGGCGCAGCCGGCGTCGTGATGCTGAGTCCGACCGCGTGGGCCGCGCGCGCACTTGGCGGCGATTCAAGCCGCAAGCGGTTGGTGGTGGTATTCATGCGGGGCGCGGTCGACGGCCTGAACGTGGTGGTCCCGTATGGCGAGCCGAACTACTACGACTCGCGTCCGACGCTCGCGATCGCGCGCGCGGGGGGCGACGGCGCGGTGCTCGACCTCGACGGCTTCTTCGGACTGCATCCCGCACTGACCACGCTCGAGCCGCAGTGGCGCGACGGCACGCTTGCCTTCGTTCACGCCTGCGGCTCGCCCGACCCCACGCGCTCGCACTTCGACGCCCAGGACTACATGGAAAGCGGCACGCCGGGAGTCAAAAGCACCGGCGATGGATGGATGAACCGGGTGCTCGCGGTGATGCCTGGGCAGGCCTCGCCGACCGAGGCCTTGAGCCTCGGCGCCAATGTCCCGCGTATCCTGTCGGGCCGGATGCCGGTCGCCAATATTGCGCTGGGACGCGGCGCGGCGCGTCCACTGCCGATGGACCGCCCGATCGTCGAGACCGCGTTCGACCGGATGTACTGCGGAAGCGACGCGCTCAGCCATGCCTACCAGGAAGGGCGCACGGCGCGCGCCAAGCTGATGGCCGAACTCGAACAGGACATGACCGAGGCCAACAACGGAGCGCCCTCGCCCAAGGGATTCTCCAACGACACCGGGCGCCTGGCGCATCTGATCGCGCGCGACCCGAGCATCCGGCTCGCGTTTCTCGCGCTCGGCGGATGGGACACGCACGTCAACCAGGGATCGTCCAAGGGCCAGCTTGCGAACCATCTGCAGCCGCTCGGCGAGGGCCTCGCGAGTTTCGCAACCGCGCTCGGGCCGCACTACCAGGATACTGTCATCCTGGTCATCTCCGAATTCGGACGTACGGTGCGCCAGAACGGCAACGGCGGCACCGACCACGGCCACGGCAACGTGATGTGGGTGATGGGCGGTCCGGTGCGCGGACGCAAAGTATACGGCGCGTGGCCCGGGCTCTCGACGCAACAGCTTTACCAGGAGCGCGACCTCGCCGTCACCACGGACTTTCGCGAGCCGATCGCGGCCGTGCTGCACGGGCACATGGGGCTCGGCGACACGCAGATCGAGAAGGTATTTCCAGGCCGCCCGCGGGCCACCGGCCACACCGCGAGTTTGATCAAGGTATAGTCACAAAGAGCCCGCTCGGGTTCATCGCGAAGCGTTGGCGCTGGCCGGGCGATAGGACACCAGTTCCTGGCTCTTGAAGTCCGCATCGGTGGTATCGCATTTGGCCAGCG
This sequence comes from uncultured delta proteobacterium, assembly GCA_963734845.1. Taxonomy (GTDB): domain Bacteria; phylum Desulfobacterota; class Binatia; order Binatales; family Binataceae; genus JAKAVN01. Next base: position 239,997 of record CAVTIS010000006.1, read on the forward strand.
CGTTTACCTCGGGCGCGTACCAGCAGGTCATCTTCATGTTGGAGAGCCCGGTCCGATAGACAATCTTCAGCTTGAGCGCCTCCAGCGTTCCGGCCGGCACCGTCACCTGCTCCCAATCGAGCGCCTGGCCGCGGGTGTTGCCCCAAATCCGGCCCTGCTCGGTTTTCAACAGCCAGTCCTTCGACCACTTTTTGCCCGCCCATAGCGGAAAATTGAACGTGCCGAGGTCGGGATCGAACGAGCCGATCAACGTGCCGACGTGGCCGGAGATCAGGTTGCCTTGGAGCGTGTAAGTGTTCTGATGGCCAAACCAGTTGATCACCATGCGGTTGCCCGCGATTTTCTCCACCTCGATCTTGCCGTCGGTGTCGTTGAGCCTGGAGACCCAGGTATCACCGACCGCAAGCTTGGGCGCCGGAATTTCGCGATGCTCCGGGTTGGGCCGATCGACCACGGCTACTTCCTTATGTCGGCAATACGTACACGGCCCCACGACCTCGACCGCCTGACCCGAGACGAGAAAATCCTTGCCGTCGGCGCTGGCGCCGGTGGCGACATGGGTGATCGCGTCGACCCGATCCTGGTACTGATCGATCGCGAGGCTGCGCAATTTCTCGTTAATGTGATCGGTCTCGATCGCCGCGCCTGAGAACGGCTCGCTGTATTTTATCTCGCCTAGGGTCTGATGCGGCTCGAGCAGGTCGCCGGTCATCACCATCACGTCGGCCCGGTTTAGCGTGACTATCCTCTGATGCATCATTTCCTGGCGGTTGCGCTCCTCCTGCACACATCCCGGCGCCGCCAGCACAGACAGCGCCAGCATCAGCAGCGCCATCCATGCGCTTAGACTCCAGTTCCGCATGGACAACAGGGTACCATGCCGGCTTGCGCCAGAGCATCGCGCCGGCGCTCCGATGCCGACGAGAAAGCCGCGGGGAATTCGCCGCTACGAATGCGGCGCGGGCGGAGCGCCCTCGGCGCGCAGCAGGCCGGCAAAGTTGCTCATCTCCTGCGCGTTGAGGTCGGACGCCATCCAGTAGTTCATCCCGCCGCGACGCCAGTGCAGGAGGTTGTAACCGTCATGCGTGGTGTTCTCGACCGCGCTCTGGGAGCCATCGGGAGAAGGCCAGACAAAGACGTTGACGATATGTTTGCGGCGCTGGTAAACCAGCGCCGCGACGGGGCGGCCGTCTAGGTAGTCGAGACGGCCGCCGATGAGGCGAAAACCGGCGGTGGCGAAATCCGCGACCGGCGGCGAGAAATCGACTCGTCCATCGAACCATGGCTTGACGGTATGCTGGTCGGTCGAGATCACGTCCATCAGATGGCCCGGCATCAGCGAGCGCAGATGGCTGGTCAGGACCTCACGCGCGATGACGTCGGCCGGCGCCCCGCCGTCAAACAGCGCGCCGTTGCCGAAGGGCCGCCACCGGCCCCTGCTGCCGTTGAACATCACCAGCGCGAGCATCGCGAGCGCGGCCCCCGCAACCACCCATCCCGCAGCCCAGCCGAGCAGTCCGCCGCCGTCGCCCCTGCCCACGGACCATCCCCGCCGCCACGCCGCCGTGCGAGCCGATGGCGCGCGCGGTCCGGTGGCGGCGGCGGTGGTGGCCTCGCCCGCCAGCGCCGCGCCGACGCGCCGGCGGAGCGCGTCCGGCGCGCTGAAGCGCAGCGCCGGGTCGCCAAGGGCGGCGCTCAGAGCCGCGAGCGCGGCGCGTTCGCGCGTACAATCGACGCATTGCTCGAGATGGCGCTCAAATTCGAGCGCCGACTCGAGTCCCAGCTCGCCGTCGGCGTAGGCGTGGAGTAAGGCTCTGGCCTCGGTGCAGTTTACGCGCATGTCTCCGCGCTCACCCATTCTGCCGAATCTGCCGCACTCGACCGGGCTTACCGGATTTGCCGGATTCGCCGGATCCGCTCGGCTCGCCCGGTTTGCCGGAGGGTTCAGGAGATTTGCCGCTGAGCGCGAGGCGTAGTCGCTCCCGCGCCCGCGCCAGGCGCGACATCACGGTGCCAATCGGCACGCCGGCGGCACCGGCGATTTCCTTGTACGACAGTCCTTCCATCTCGCGCATCACGATCGCCTCGCGGTACTCGACCGGCAGCGCCTCGAGCGCGCCTATCAGCGCCTCGCGATCGACGCGGCTAAACGCCGCCGCCTGGGGATCGGTAGCCGGGCCGGCGGCGCCCTGATGCTGTTCCTCGTCGAAGACCACGTTGCTCGCTGCCGTGCGGCGGGAGAGCTGCGTGTAACATACGTTGCGCACGATCGTGAGCAGCCAGGCGCGGCGATCGCCGCCGCGAAACCCGCTCGCGAAGCGCATCGCACGCATGAACGCCTCCTGCACCGCGTCCTGCGCGTCCTGATCGTCGCGCAAGAGCCAGCGCGCCAGGTTGTAGGCGTCGTCCAGCCAGCCGAGCAGGCTTTGCTCGAACTTCTGTGCTTCTTCCCGATCCACCAACCGCTCTTTTCGCTCCCCGGTCAGCGGTCGTCACCGTGAGCCGTCGCCACCTGGCCAGTTCATGACATAGACCGCGCGCGAGAGGTTTTTATTCCCAACGGCGCCGGCGCGGCTCATCCGGGAATAACCGGCATGGCCCTGGAGTCTTACGCTCAGAAAACGATGGCGCAAGGAGCGTGGTTCCGGGCGCCGCGCCTTTGGCGGACTTACCGCCGGACAGGAGAGGGAGCAAAAAATGAAAAATCAAATTGACAGAAGGTCGTTCCTTAGAATCGCCGGGACCTCGATAGGAATCAGCGTGCTTTATGAATTCGCGCCGTTCCTCGAGCGCCGGCCCGAAGCCGGCGAAATGAGCAGCTATTTCAAACGAACCAATGGCGAGGCGCCCGCGAGCTTCACCTTTGCGCAATTCAGCGATCCGCACGTCGGCTTCCAGGGTCCGCCCAAACCGCTCGGCACAAAGGCATTCGAGAGCGCGGTGGCACTGCTCAACCAATCGCCGCAGCGCCCCGATTTCGTGCTTTTCACCGGCGACCTCACCCACGATGCCGACAGCCGTGACGTACATGCCGAGCGCATGCAACTGTTCAGGAAAATCGCGGGCGGCCTCAATACGCGCACCATCCACACCGTTCCCGGTGAAAACGACGCCGCGCTCGACGGCGGCGTGCTCTACCGCGAGCACTTCGGCGAAAGCCACTATTCGTTCGATCACAAGGGCGTCCATTTCGTCGCGCTCGACAATGTATCGCAGGGAAGTCCCGAGGTTGGTCCGGCGCAACTGGCGTGGCTCAAGGCAGACCTAGCGCGGTTTCCCAAGACCGCGCCGATAATCGTTTTCACTCATCGGCCGCTGTTCGATCTGAAGCCGCAATGGGAATGGTTCACGCGCGACGGCGACGCCGTGATGAACGCGCTCGCACCGTATGAGAACGTGACCGTGCTCTACGGCCATATCCATCGCCACGACGTGCACCAGAGCGCAAAGGTGACGCACTACGCGGCGCGCTCGCTCATCTTCGCGTTCAACGATCCGGCGACCAACGAGGACAAAAAGCAGTTGCCGTTCGACAAGGACGACCCGTTCAAGGAGTTGGGAGTCCGGTTCGTTACAGAGAACGGCGCGGGCGACAAGGGGGTGGCGCTCGGCGTCAACGACGTCGCACTCACCAAGGCCGAGTTTTCCGGGCTCTCGGGAATGCAGCAGATGATCAAGCACAACAACTCAATCGGTGGGAGTTCATTCAATGACGCTGACTAATAAACTTGCCGCACTGGGTCTATGGGGACTGACAACGGGCCTGTTCACCTATGCGGTGCCGGCGCAGGCGCGGGCTTCCGAAACGGCGCAGGTGGTGAAGATCACCGCGAGCAAATTTCACTTCACGCCCGATCGCATCGTACTGGCCAAGGGCCAGCCGGTCACGCTGCAACTGACGAGCGCCGACAGGGTGCACGGTTTCATGGTCCGGGCGTTTGGCATCGACACCGACATCCAGCCGGGCAAGACGACCGCGATCACCATCACACCCGGAAGGACCGGAACTTACACCACGATCTGCGACCACTACTGCGGACTCGGCCACGGCGGGATGAAGATGACTATCGTGGTCAAAGAGGCCGTCGCAAAAACGTCGGACGCAAGCATGGTTGGGACGTCCGAGATGGTTTCGAAATAGGGCGCAAGCGCCCCGATCAGGAAGGGCTAAGGCTGGAATTTTCGATGGAAACTCTAATCGCCAGAAACCATCTGCATCCAATTATCGACCACTTCACGATTGCGCTTTTGGGAATTGGAGTGCTCGCTGATGTCGCCGGCTACGTTATTGTGGCGTTGTTCGGCGATCGAGGCCCTCGCATCAAGAGGCTGGGCGATCGATTGAGCGGAGCCGCACTCGTGCTGCTCATTCCTGGCGCAGTATCGGCGATCTTTTCGCGTTTTACCGGAGAAAGCGAGGCGGAGCGGGTCTGGGACACGATCTCCCCGACCGCACAACAGGTTCTTTTTTCCGACATCGGCTCCGCTCAGTTTCTTTCTCACGCCGTGCTCGGCACCTATTTGATGTACGTGTTCGTAGCGCTGGCTACGTGGCGTCTGGTCCTCGAAATCTGGACGAAACTCAAACGGACGCAACTCCTCTATCTGGCGGTAGCGATAGTTGCCGTATTCGCACTCCTGTACCAGGGAAAAACCGGCGGAGAGCTCGTCTACGATAACGCGGTGGGAATCACCCGCCCGGATACCGCCTCGGCGCGATCAGTGAATCTGGAAAAGTGAATTAACGGTTCGAACGTGTAACTGCAGTCCCACCATTTCGTACTGACTATCGACATCGCTGGTCTCCTGCCCAAGGCGGGGCCGGGGTTCGTCCCCCCACCCGGCCCCGCCCCCCCATAATCTGACCCTTTTGTGACCCCGAATAGATTCTTGCGTTGCTGAAGAGAACCCCTGCCGCAAGGACTGGAGTCAAAAAGGAATATCCGCTCCCCCTTCCGCATTTGGCGCAGGTAAGATTCGGATAGCGGGTAGAGCCGGAATGCGGAGCTTCGGGATAAGAGCGGACGGGAAAGCGCGCGCGACTGGACGCCGATTAAGTCAGTTGTCGCCACCGCCGAGTTTCTGCATCTCCCGGTCGACCTCGCGCATCTTGGAAAGCCGCTGATCGGTGGGAATCAGGCGCGAGTCCCTCTGGGCGGTCTGTTGCTCGCTGTGCACGGTGGGCAGTTCTCCGTCGATCTTTTCCAGCGACTCCTGCGCGAGCTTGCGCACCATCGGGTTCTTGTCGTTGGTGACGGTCTGGACCAGGATATCGGAGGCGTGCGGGTCGCCAATCTCGCCTAGCGCGAACACCGCGGTGCCGCGGGCCGCATCGTTCGGGGCTTCTTTCAGATAGCCGACGACAGGCAAGGTGCCCCGCGAATCGCCGATCCGTCCCAGGGCCGCCACGATATGGAGCTTCACCACCGGTTGCGTCTCGCGCAGGAACAACTGCTGCGTCATCAGGGGCACCGCCAACGTCGATTGCTGCGCACCCAGTATGTCGATAGCGCGAATTTTGACCCGGATATCGTTGTCGGTTAGCCCCTGGATTAAAATTTCCTGCGCTTTGGGATCATTCACGGTGCGCAATTTGTCGAGCGCCTCGGCGCGCACCCGTGGGTCAGCGTCGGACATCCCCTTCTTGGCGTCCTGCATGAGCTGATCGGGGGATTTGGTCTCCTGTCCCTTTTGGCTGTTACCCTGCATCATCTTGCTCATCATGTTGCCGGCGCCGCCCGGTTGGCTGAGGCCACCGAATTGCGCGCGTGCGGCAGCCGGCGACAGCGCCAGCGCCAACAGCAGGCTTGCAGAAAAAATCAGCCCAACTTTTGACAATTCCATGTCCTCGCAGGTTGCGGCAAAATCATCGGTGAAAATGGCCTCCATTGCAAGTGTCCGATTCCGGCCGCCGCGTGCGATCGTTACGTTCGCCGGTTTTATGGCGGTTGTCGCGACAGTCTTCGCGGCGACAGTCTTCGCGGCGACAGTCTTCGCGGCGACAGTCTTCGCGGCGGCTGTCTTTCCAACACCTGTCGCAGCGGCCGACGGGTCGCCTCTCGCGCTAAGCTTTGCCGATGCGCATTCTGAGATAGCCGACGCGGTCGTTCCTCCGCGCCCGCTTCCCGACGGCGTGCGGGTTCCCAGGTACTCGCCCGGCCCGATGCCGTTTCATCCGGGCCAGCAACTCATCTACGAGGGCTCGTGGATTGGCATCCCGGCGGCAGGCGGCAAGGTCGTTCTGCATGGCGACCCGGGCGATCCCGCGCTTCTCAGTGCGGAGATCTGGATCAACACCAATCGACTGACTGACAAGCTCTACAAGATGCGCGATTATCTGCGCGAGGATTTCAGCGCCGGCTCGCTCAAGCCAGCCGAGGTGAATATCCGCCAGAACGAGGGCCGCCGCCACGACATCTTCAAGGTCACCTTCGACCATCGCGACCACGTGGTCACGCTGGTCAAGCATGGCCCGCGCGGCGTGCAGACACGCAAGTTCCTCTCCTACAATCCCTCGGGGCCGGTGTCGGGCGCAATGATGGCGCTGTCGCAGCCACTGGAGGCCGGCGATTCGCTGAGCTTCGACGCATTCAGCGGAACCACGCGTTACATCTTCGAGCTCAAGGTGGTGCGGCGCGAGCGTATCGGCACGCCGCTCGGCGAATTCGACGCTTTCAGAATCGTGCCCACGGTTACTTATCTAAGCGATGGCAAAATAAACGACGAGGTGCATGATACGACGCTATGGGTGTCGGCCGACGCGCGCCGTCTGCCGCTGCGGATCGAATCGGCGGTCTTCATCGGGACCGTGCGGATCGATTTGGTCAAAGTGATCGACCCCGCGACGAGTCCCGCGCAGCAGGCCGAGCGATAGCCCGAGCGATACGATGGCCGTTGGGCGAAGCGCGGCCGCTTTGCTAAATGCATCTGCTGAGTGAAACTAGAGCGCACACTTAAAAAGTGAAAAATGGAAAATGGCTAAGAAACTAGAATTCTTTTACGATTGCTCCAGCCCGTGGACTTACTTAGCTTTCAGCCAAATCGAAGACGTCGCGCGCCGCCATGGCGCCGAACTGATATGGCGGCCCATCCTGGTCGGCGGCGTTTTCAACGCCGTCAATCCGTCGGTATATGAGGGCCGTGAGCATCCGGTGAAACCGAAGGTGCGCTACTACGACAAGGACATGCAGGACTGGGCGCGCCTTTATGGATTAAAGATCGGCCATCCCACGGTTTTCCCGGTGAACTCGGTTAAGGCGATGCGCGGGGCGTTCGTCGCGATCGAGCACGGCAAGGTTTCGCCATATTCGCGCGCGATCTTCGAGGCCTACTGGGGCGCGGACCGCGACGTGAGCCGTGACGAAGTCCTGCGCGACATCGTGCGCGCGGCAGGGCTCGACCAGGACGAATTTTTCAAGAAAATCGCCGCGCCTGAATACAAGGACAAGCTGCGGATCAACACCGAAGAGTTGATCGCGCGCGGCGGTTTCGGTTCGCCCACGATGTTCGTCGACGGCGAGATGTTCTTCGGCAACGACCGACTGGTGCTGGTCGAGCATCGGCTGTCGCGTTAGCCAGGGGACGTGGGACCGGCCCGCGCGCGGACCCAACGCGCGATCGTTTTTGAACCGATGCACGCCACGCGCATCACCGGCTTCGCCTCGCTGCCCGAGCGCGTACGCACATTCATCGCGCTGCGGCTCGACGCCACGGTGGAACAGGCGATCGCGGCGCTGATCGATCGTTTGCGCACACCCGAAAGCGGCGATCAGGAAAGCAGTATCCGATGGGTCCACTCCGCGAACTTTCATCTGACCTTGTTTTTCCTTGGCCCCGCGGTAACGCGCGAACGCCTGGTGCCTATCGCGCAAGCGCTCGGCGCCATTGCAGAAGCAACCGCGCCTTTCGTAATCGCCGCGCGTGGCGTGGGCGCCTTTCCGAATCTGGCGCGTCCGCGAGTCATTTGGATCGGTCTTGAGGGTGGCGAATTGTCCGCGCTGGCAGCGCGCGTGGCGAACGCGGCCGCGCGATGCGGCTTTACGCCGGAGAGCCGTGCCTATACGCCGCATCTCACGATCGGCCGCGTGCGTTCGCTGCGACCGCCGCAGCGGCTTAGAAAGTCGCTGGGCGACGCCGCGGATTTGAGTTTCGGAGTCTCGCGGATCGAAGGGGTGGTGCTCTACCGAAGCGAGCTAGGGCCGCGGTCGTCGACTTACCACGAACTTGCCGCCTTCCCGTTTGGTGTCCGCGCGCACGGCTGACGGCCGCGGATCGAGTAAGGCGTCTCGGCAGGCGCGGTGATAATTAACGGAACGACGATGTTGACGCGTGTGTGTCCCGGCTAGCGCTATCTGCCGCTTTTTGTGACAAGATTCGCTTTAACATAGGAGTCGAAGACCCGCTGGGCGGGAAAATCATGGCGCAGGAAATCAAGAGCAAGGCGCTCGATTTGGCGCTTAGCCAGATCGAAAAGCAATTCGGCAAGGGCTCGATCATGAAGCTCGGCGAGCACGCGATCGAAGCCGACCTCTCGGTGGTTTCGACCGGCTCGTTGGGCCTCGACCTGGCGCTCGGCGTGGGCGGATTGCCGCGCGGTCGCGTGGTCGAAATCTATGGGCCGGAGTCTTCGGGCAAGACCACGCTTGCGCTGGAGTGTATCGCGGAGGCGCAAAAGCGCGGCGGCGTCTGCGCCTTCATCGACGCCGAGCACGCGCTCGACGCCGCATACGCCCGCAAGCTCGGCGTCGTGGTCGAGGACCTGCTCATCTCGCAGCCCGACAACGGCGAGCAGGCCCTGGAGATCGTCGAGACCCTGGTGCAATCCGGCGCGATCGACGTGCTGGTGATCGACTCGGTTGCGGCCCTGGTGCCGCGGGCCGAAATCGAAGGCGAGATGGGCGAGCCGCAGATGGGCCTGCAGGCGCGCCTGATGTCGCAAGCGCTGCGCAAGCTGACCTCGATCATCTCGCGCTCGCGCACCATAGTTATCTTCATCAACCAGATCCGGATGAAAATAGGCGTGATGTTCGGCAACCCGGAGACCACCACCGGCGGCAACGCGCTCAAGTTCTATAGCTCCATCCGTATCGACATCCGGCGCATCGGAACCATCAAGACCGCCACCGAGGTCATCGGCTCGCGGACCAAGGTCAAGGTGGTCAAGAACAAGGTCGCGCCGCCGTTTCGCGAAGCCGAGTTCGACATCCTTTACGGCTCGGGTATCTCCAAGGAGGGTGAGTTGGTCGACCTCGCAGTCGAGCACGCGGTCATTGAGAAACTTGGCGCGTGGTACTCCTATGGCGGCGAACGGATCGGCCAGGGACGCGAGAACGCGCGCGACCTGCTGAAGGCCAATCCGACGCTGGCCGATGAGATCGAAGCCAAGGTACGCGCCAAGCTCGCGATCAAAGGCGGCCTGCCACCAGCGCCTCCCTCGCCAGAGGACGACCACGAAGACGCCGGCCCGGCTGCCGCGGCGACGCCAGCGCCCAGCGCCCCGCGCAAGCGAGGATAGCGTCGGCCACAGCGACTGCCAGGAGAGGGGTCACTTTTGAAGTTCCCGCGGGAACGGGGTGAATGAGTGTAGCGTTGCATTCGTCGGCCCCGGTCTGTACGCTACTAGCGAATGCCCGCAGAGGCCGACCAGGGCGCCGCCTCCGATCGCGCCCACTTTCTCAACCCCCAATTTTTGGAAAGGCCGTTTTGCCATCAACAGGCTACGGTCGAAGTGTAAGCTTTGTCTTTTACCGAATTCTCTCTTTTTCCTGAACTCCAACGTTCAATCCGCGACTGTGGTTACCACGAACCGACGCCGGTCCAGAGTGAAACCATCCCAGTCGCGCTGGACAACCGCGATCTGGTAGTTAGCGCCGAGACCGGGAGCGGCAAAACCGCCGCATTTCTCATCCCGCTTATCGACCGGCTGCATCGTAAACGCGCCAAAGGCCCCAGCGCTCTGGTAATTGCGCCGACGCGCGAATTGGCGGCCCAGTGCGGCCAGGAATTCGCGCGCCTTGCGCGCCATTGCGGACTGCGCGCGGCGGTTATCGTCGGGGGCGAGTCGATGCGCCGTCAGATCGACGATCTTCAGGGCGGCGCCCAGGTAGTCATCGCCTGCCCCGGCCGACTTATCGACCTGATGGAGCAGGGCAAGGTGAGCCTCGCGCATATCCAGGTCGTAGTTATCGACGAGGCCGACCGCCTGCTTGACATGGGTTTCCTGCCGCAGTTACGCCGAGTGATGCGTACGCTGCCCAAGGAACGTCAAACGATGATGTTTTCGGCTACGATGGGCACCGGGCCGGAGGCGATCGCACGCGATTTCCTTCATCACCCCGAGCGCATCATGATTGGCCGCAAGTCCACGCCGCCGCCCTCGATTAGCCAGACCATCTATCCCGTGCAATGGAGCGATAAGGAAGCGATGCTGCTCGAAATCCTCGGCAAGCCCGAGGTGCAGAGCGCGATCGTCTTTACCCGCACCCGGGTCCGCGCCGAGCATATCGGCAGGATGCTCAAACGCCACGGCGTGCGCACGGCGGTGATTCACGGCGATCGCTCGCAGGCCGAGCGCAACACGGCGCTTCGGACGTTCAAGGCGGGAACCTGCCGCGTGATGGTCGCGACCGACGTGGCCGCGCGCGGCCTGGACATCCCGGGCGTCTCGCACGTGGTCAACTACGATCTCCCCGACGACGCCGAGAGCTACATCCATCGTATCGGGCGCACGGCGCGGATGGGGCGCGAGGGCGAGGCGATAAGCCTGGTGACGCCGCAGGAGCGGGTGTCGCTGGGCCAGATCGAGCGGGCGCTGGGTGAAGAGATCAAGCGCGAGCAGGTCGAGGGGTTCGAGGCGCCCGAGGTAAAGGCGCCCAAGCCGGTAAAGCTGTTCAGGTCGGGCGCGCGTCGCGCGCGCGGCCGCTCACGCTCGCGCTGGTAGCTCGACGCGCGAGACGACTCGGCCGCCGATTACTCTTGCCTGACGCAAAGACACTCAATCAATCAGAGGGTTTGGCGCCTGGCCGTATCATCTCTTATCTCGAGATGTGCCAGGCAGAACGCGCGAGCCTTCAGCGCGGGATGAACTTCCGGCTACGCGACGGCGCGAGCGTAATCCTGATGAGCAGACGAAGGGGTGCGCCCTATGCGGATGTTGTAGAGGAGGACGGTCGAGTATTGACCTATGAGGGACATGATGTGCCGACGCAAAAGAGCGGACCTCATCCCAAGAGTGTTGACCAGCCTTGGACTTCGATAAGCGGTCGCCCTGCGCAGAACAAGCTTTTTTACGATGCAGCCAAACGCGCAGCACAGGGCTCGCAAGAGCCAGAGCCCGTCCGAGTCTATGAAAAAATCAAGCAGGGCATCTGGACATATAACGGAACTTTTCACTTAACGGACGCTTGGATTGCGGACACAAATCACCGGAAGGTTTTCAAATTTCGTCTTGTGCTGGCGGATGAGACGGAAGGCCAAGCGTCATTCGAACCCTTTGTCGATCTTCCCCATAACCGCTTGATCCCGTCCGAGGTCAAGTTGGAGGTCTGGAAGCGCGACAGGGGCCAGTGCGTACTTTGCGGCAAAGAGGACAACTTACATTTCGATCATGACGTGCCCTTTTCAAAAGGTGGTTCATCGCTCGTAGCTATTAACATTCGGCTACTGTGCGCGAGGCATAATCTCACAAAGCACGACCGCATCGAGTGAAGCGGGAACGCTTTGTATGTTTGCCTACTTTTAGAGCGATAACTCGCTCTTCCACAGCTCGCGCGAGGCGAGCTTAGCGCCGTCGGACATCGCGCGGAACTTGGCCCACGCGATCGACGGCACCACGCGCGAGAATCCCGCGAAGGTCGCAAACCCGCAGTCGGTGCCCGCGATCACGTTCTCGCGTCCGACCACGCCCGCCAGGTTGCGCAGGCGCATCGCAACCACCTCGGGATGCTCGATGAAGTTGGTGGTCGAATCGATCACACCTGGGATCAGAATCTTGCCCGCCGGCAGTTTCACCACGTCGCGAAACACCTGGAACTCGTGTTCGTGGCGCGGATTGGACGCCTCGTACGAGATCGCCATCGGGCGCGCCTTGAGCACGATGTCGATGATGTCGGCGAGCGCGATGTCGTGGTTATGCGGCCCTTCATAGTTGCCCCAGCATAGATGGAGGCGGATGCGCTCGGACGGAACGTCGCGGAGCGCATGGTTGAGCGCCTCGACGTGCAGTTCGGCGACCTTGCGAAACTCCGCCGTGCTGGTGCCGGCAAACTGGATGTGGCGGCTCATCGCGAGGTCGGGGCAATCGACCTGCAGCAGGAAACCGGCGCGATGGATGGCGTCGTACTCGACCTTCATCGCATCGGCGAGCGCGGCGATATAGGCCTCGTGGGTCGGGTAATAGGTATTGCCGAGGAACTGCGCGATCACGCCGGGCGACGCCGCGCTTAGAAATCCCTCGGCGGCGTTGGCGCCGGCGAGCGCGGCCTTGAAATTGCCGAGGTCGCGTTCGAGCTCCTTGCGGTCACGATACGCGATCGGCCCGTTGCATGACGGCCGTTTCATCGGCGGCGCCTTGCGTCCCATAAACGCGCGCTGGTTGAACTCGGGAAACTCGACCATGTCGGCGGCGGCGAGCGAGGCGCGCTTGGTGGTCTCGTCGCCGAAGCCGCTCAGGCGATCCTTGACGTAGGTGGAGTAGCCGATTTTGCCCATCTCGCCGTCGTTGACGACGTCGACGCCGACCTCGGCCTGTTCGCGAACGACTTCGGCCACGGCCGAGCGCACGCGCATCTCCAGGGCGGCGCGGTCGACGAGATCGCCGGACTCCCTGGCAAACAGCATATCGGCCAGGTCATCGGGCCGTGGCAGGCTCCCGGTATGAGTGGTCAGAATCCGCTCGGTGCTGCGCTTCATCGTTTGCTTCTCCCGATCGTCATGCTGTGTGCAAGGATCGAGCACTAGCAAAGTCGCGGCTGGCGCGACAGCGAGCGCAAGCCCCGTGCGCGGCGATCGTTTCTACTCGACGTTCTCTACTCGACGTTGTCGCCGCCGACCAGGCGCATCCCCGAGCGCCGCAGACGCCCGGCCCGCAGCGCGCGCTCCTTGATCATCGTGAACAGCACCGGCACCAACACCAGCACCGCGATCGTCGACGTCACCATCCCGCCCACGATCGGCGCCGCAATCGGCTTCATCACGTCCGCGCCAGTCCCACTCTCCCACAGGATCGGCGCAAGGCTCATGATCACCACCGCGACCGTCATCAGCTTGGGGCGCAGACGATGCGCCGCGCCCTCGAGCGCGGCGGCGAAGATGCCTTCGCGGTCAACCGCGCCGCGCGCGAGGCTCAAGTCGAGCGCCTCGTCGAGATAAATCACCATCACCACGCCGGTCTCGATCGCGATGCCGAACAGCGCGATATAGCCGACTGCCACTGCCACGCTGAAGTTGAACCCCATCGCGTACTGCAGGAGCAGTCCGCCGGTGAGCGCGTAGAGGCATGGCAGGATCAGCGCGAGGGTCTCCGGCACCGATCCGAAGAGCATGTAGAGCAGCAGAAAGATCGCGCCGAAAACCACCGGCACGATAAGCGTCATCCGCTCGCGCGCGCGCAATTGGAAGCTGTACTCGCCCGACCATCGCAGCCGATATCCGGGGGGTAGTTTAAGGCGCGCGTCGAGCACGCGCTGGGCGCGATGCACATAGCCGCCGTAATCCGTGGTGTCGAGGTCGAGATAGACGTAGCCGGTAAGCTCGCCGTCTTCGTCCCGCACCATCGAGGGTCCGCGTGCGGGGCGGACGCTGGCGACTTCGCCGAGCGGCAGCGCGGCGCCGTCGGGCGTGGTCAGCAGCACCGCGCGCAGCGCGTCGAGGTCGTGGCGATAGTCCTGGAAGTAGCGGACGTTGATTGGAATGCGCTCGCGCCCGCTGACGGCGGTGGCGATGGTCTCGCCGCCGATCGCCGAGGTGATCGCCTGCTGCACGTCGGCGACGGTCAGCCCATAGCGGGCGGCGACGGCGCGGTTCACGTCGATATCGACGTAAAAGCCCTGGGCGACGCGTTCGGCGAAGACGCTGCGGGTGTTCGGCACGGCGCTCAGAATTTCCTCGATCTGCGAACCGATATGCTGAATCTCGCCGAGGTCAGGGCCCTGAATCTTCAGTCCCACCGGAGTTTTGATTCCGGTCAGTTCCATGTCGAGCCGGTTCTCGACCGGCATCGTCCAACTGTTGGAAAGTCCGGGAAAGTTGAGCTTCGCGTCCATCTCCTGCATCAGTTGCGCGTAAGTCATCCCGGGCGGCCACTGGCTGCGCGGCTTTAGTATCACGGTGGTGTCGAACATATCCGTCGGCGCGTTGTCGGTCGCGCTATCGGCGCGTCCCACGGTGCCGAAGACGCTCTCGACCTCGGGAAAAGCGCGCAGTATCCGATCCTGCTCCTGCATCAGATGCACGCCGGTGCCCAGCGGAAGTCCAGGCAGCGCGGTCGGCATATAGACCATCGAGCCTTCGAACAGCGGCGGCATGAACTGGCTGCCGATCCTGAGCGCAAGCGGCGCAATCGCCACGAACAGCACGGCATTGGCGACGATGGTGATCATGCGATGGCGCAGGCACCATTGGATGACCGGCAGGTAGAGCGCGGTGAAGAAACGCGCCACCGGATTTTCGGCCTCGCTCCGCAAGCGCCGGCCGCGCACCAGCAACAGCATCAGGAGCGGCACCACCGCGATCGCGAGCATCGAGGAGAACCCGACCGCCAGGGTCTTGGTCCAGGCCAGCGGGCGGAACAGGCGGCCCTCCTGCGCCTCGAGCAGGAACACCGGCAGGAACGAGACCACGATGATAAGCAGCGAGTAGAAGATCGGACGGCCGACCTGGCGCGCCGCGTCGAGCAGCGTGCGGCGGCGTTCGGGCTCGGTCAGCGCGCCGGCGGCGGCGGCCGCGGCCAGATGGCGATGGCCGTTCTCGACCATCACGATCGACGCGTCAACCAGCACGCCGATCGCGAGCGCGAAACCTCCGAGCGACATGATATTGGAGCTGATCCCCAGCAGGTACATCGGGATAAAGCTCGCCAGCAGCGCGAGCGGAATAGTCAGAATTGGAATCAGCGCCGAGCGGAAGTGAAAAAGGAATATGATTATCACGATACTGACTATTGCCGCTTCTTCGACCAGGTCGCGCTTGAGCGTGTCTATCGAACCTTCGATCAACCCGGCGCGATCGTAACCCGCCACCACCTCGACGCCCGGCGGAAGGCTTGGAGCGATCTCGGCGAGCTTGCGCTTGACGCCGTCGATCACGTTGAGCGCGTTCTGCCCCTGACGCATCACCACGATCCCGCCGACCACTTCGCCCTCGCCGTTCCATTCCGCCGCGCCTTCGCGGAGATCGGGGCCGAAGCTGACCGCGCCGAGGTCCCGCACCAGCACCGGCGTGCCGTTGCGTACGGCGACCGGGGCCTGCTCAAGGTCGGCCAGCGAACGGATATAGCCTAGTCCACGAACCAGGTAACTGGCGCCTCCCAATTCGAGCAGACGGCCGCCGACCTCGTTGTTGCTATCGCGGATCTTGTCGATCACCGTTGATAGCGGAATATGCAATGCGTAAAGGCGATGCGGGTCGAGCTTGACCTGGTATTCGCGCACGAAGCCGCCGATCCCCGCGACCTCCGCGACGCCGGGGACGGTCTCGAGAGCGTAGCGGAGCTTCCAGTCCTGCAACGAGCGCAAGTCGGCCAGGCTCAGGCGATGGCCGCGGTCGATCAGCACGTACTCGTAGACCCATCCGGCGCCGGTAGCGTCGGGCCCCAGCTCGGGAGCGACCCCGGCAGGCAGCCGGCCACCGAGCTGTTGCAGGTACTCCAAAACTCGCGAGCGCGCCCAGTAGATATCCGTGCCATCTTCGAAGACCACGTAAATGTAGGAGTCATCGGGCATGGTCTGGGCGCGAACGGCCTTGACCCGCGGCGCCGCGAGCATCGTGGTGACGATCGGATAGGTGACCTGGTCTTCGATAACGCCGGGCGGCTGGCCCATCCATCGCGTATGCACGATCACCTGGACGTCCGAGATGTCGGGCAGAGCGTCGAGCGGAATGTGCTCGAGGGACCACGCGCCGGCCAAGACCAGCGCCACGACCGCGATCGCGACCATGAAGCGGTTGCGGCTGCACCATTCGATAGTCCGGTCGATCATTTATATAGCTCTCCCGCATTCATAGCTCTCCCGCATTTCGATCTCTCCCGCGTACTGCCTATTGCATCTCGCCGGCAACCGAGATGCTGAGTTGGCGATGGGCGAGCACGGCGGAGTCTTTGCTCGCGGTGACGGTCATCTGCCATGACCCTGCGCTTGGAATCTTCATCTGCGCCGCGTAAACGCCGGCGCCGGTTTCCTTAACGGTGGCCGCGACCTTCATCGACGGCATCCCCATCGAGGGCATCGCCGCCATGAACATCGCGATCGAAACGGCGGCGCCGCGAACGGGCTGGCCGGAGGAATCGCGCACGGTCACGCGCACGCGGTTATCGCCGTTGTGCGGCGGGCTGGGATCGGTCGCGATTTCGATCGAGGCCGCGGGCGCCGCGGTTTCACTGGCGCCGGCCGGCGGCGGCGTGAAGGTTCCCAGCGCCGCCTGGAGCTGGCTTTCCGAGTCGACCAGGAAATTGGCCGAGCTGACGATCCGGTCGCCCTCCTTGAGACCGCCCAGGACCACGAAACGGCCGCCGATGTGCGCTCCGAGTTGGACCTCGGCCGGTTGCAGATAGCCGCCGCCGCGGTCGATGAAGGCGATATTGTGGCGGCCGGTGCGCAGCACTCCGCTATCGGGGATGACCAGGCCGCGGCCCATCGCCGGCCTTAACTCGGCCCGCACGAACATCCCGGGCTTGAGCAATCCCTGCCTATTCGGCAGGACGCATCGTACTTTCACCGTGCGCGTCGCCTCGTCCATCGCAGGCCAGATGAAATCGACCTGGCCCGCAAAGACCCGTCCGGGGTAGGAATCGATACTCACCGAGACCGGGTCGCCGATCCTGACCTCGGCTATTTGGTCCTGGAACACCGCCGCATAGACCCATACGTCGCTGAGCCCCGCGATGGTGTAGAGGCGAGTGTCCGGTTGCGCGTACATGTTGGGCTGCGCCGCGCGATCAACAACGTAACCCGCCATCGGCGAGTCGATTTCTATTTCGTCGCGCGCCTTGCCAGTGCGCTTGAGCCGGGCGACCTCGCTCGGCGGTACGCCCCATTGGCTCAGCCGATCAAGCGCGGCGGCGGTGAGCGACGATGCGCCCGCGGCGACGTCTTCAAGCGGGCTCGCGCCCAGGCGCGCGGCGTTCGCGCGCGCGAGCAGGTATTCACGCTCGGTGTTCGCGAGGTCGGGGCTGTAAATCGTGAAAAGCGGCTGGCCGCGGCGCACGTACTGATAGGTCTGGTCGACAAATACCCGCCGGATCCATCCCGCAAACCGCGTCTGCACGTAGCCTTGCAGCCGTTCGTCGGCGACGATGGCGCCGGTCGTGTCGATACGATCGACGAGCGGCGCCTCGATGACGGTCGCGAGTTGAAGTCCGATGAGCTGGCGGCGGCGATCGTCGAGCTGGACCGGCGCGAGCGCCGGCGCCGCAGCGCCCGCGTCCGTCTCCGAGGTTTGCGGCGCGGAGGGCCTATCGCCGTCTTGTGCGCGCGCTCCCGGCGCACCCACGGATAGCGCCAATCCGGCAATCAGCGCCGCCGCCGCTGCTATATAGATGACCGTCCTTCTATTGGCGGACGTGTTCCTCTTGATGATCGTGTTGCAATTGATGATCGAGTTCATGGCTGGTCACCGATGATTTGGCGCAGCCGGGCGGCGGCTATCTCATGGTCGGTAAGCGCCCGCCAATAGCCCTGGCGCGCGGTCAAAACGTCGAGCGCCGCGTTGAGCAGGCTAGTGAAATCGATCTTGCCGGCCCGGTAGTCGTTGAGCGCCGAGCTCTCGACCGCCTCGGCCTGCACGATCAGCCCGTCGCGATAGATGGACATCGCGCGCTCGGCGGTGCGCATCGCGACCATCCGGCTTCGCGCGTCGGCTTCGGCCTCGAGGCGGGTCGCGCGCAGGTCGCTCATTGCGGCCTCGCGTTCGGCCGCTGCCTGTTCGATAGCGGGCGTCTGCTTGCGCCAGAAGTAGAGCGGGAGCTTGGCGCCGAGCGTGAGCATGAAGTAGTCGCGCTTGCCCACCCCGGTCTTCTGATACATGTAGCCGACGCTGAAGTCGGGCCAGTAGCCGCGGCGCGCGAGCGCCAGCGACGCCGCGCCCTTGGCTTCCATCGATTGCGCCGCCTTAAGCTCTTCCGATCCATTCGCCGCCGCCAAATCGAGCCGATCCGCCGGCAGCGTCACGCTGGTCGGCGAAATCTCGCCTACCCAGATATCGCGCGAGTCGAGCCCGCGGCCGAGCAAAGCCTTGAGCGCCGCCTGTTGCGTGGCGTAATCACCACGGGCATCCGCGATGTCTTTGAGCATCGCGGTCGCCTGGAATTGCGCCTTCAGCACGTCCTGCTGCCGGCCCATCCCGAGCCGGTACTGCGCCTCGGCCACCGCTCCGATACGCAAAAGGTCGGAGCGCTTTTGCTCCAACAGCGCGATCGTCTTGGCGGCGTAAAAAAGATTAAACGCGCTCTCGAGCACGCGGGCGGCGACCTCGCGCTGGCGGGCGAGGAATTGATGGCGCGCCGCGTCGGCGTCGTGGCTGGCGGCTGTCGCGGCCAGGCGCAGCTTGCCCGGTCCGGGAATGTCCTGCTCGGCGCCGATCCCGGTGTAGTAAAAATCGCTGGCCTCGTAGCCCTCCGACGGTTTGGGTCCGCCGACGGTGAACTCCTGCATCGTGACCTGCGGATCGGGCAGCGTGCCGACCTGCGACGGCACCTTGTTGGCCGCGGCCCATCGCGCGTTGGCGGCCGCGATTAGTGGGCTATGGGCCATCGCCTCCGCCACCAGCGCGTCGAGTTGATGGTTGGCGGCGTCGGAGCGCGGCGGCGGCGGCGCGGATGCGACGCCGGTGGACGCGGCGCTCGCCGTCGCCGAAACCAGCAGCATCGCTAGTGCGGCGGCGGCGAGCGCCGTGCAGGCCGCGGTGAGGCGCGGAGCCGGCCCGCGCCGTCGGCGCGGGCCGGCTCCGCGCGCGTATGCGCCGTCGTCATTGAATGTTGGAGCTGCGAAACTGCGACCAACCAGCTTTCGAATCGACCACATCTGAGTCACCGCACCTGATGCGTCCCCGCCGCCGCGGGCGGCGGCGGGGACCTGCTCGCCACCGGGGACGGATGCGCGCGCGACATAGTCGCGCGCATCCGCCCCGGTGCGGTTACGCGGGCGTATCGCGGCCGGGGGCCTGCGAGGCCCCGGGGCGCGATTGCGCCTGCGCGCGTCCGGTCAGGAACGCGCGGCGATCAGATTTGGCGGGAGCAGAGCCGCTCGAAAGCGAGCGAAGAATCAGCCGACGGCGGCGACGCGGAGCGCGGAGCGGCCGCGGGGGTCAGCATTGCTCGTAATGCGAGCGGCGTGGCGAAAGCCGCGACCCACGCAAGCGCGGAGCGTACGACGATCGTGCGATGGCCGCTGGGCGCGACCTCGACGCTCGGCGCGCAGGCCGGCGTCGCGCACGAT
This sequence comes from uncultured delta proteobacterium, assembly GCA_963734845.1. Classification (GTDB taxonomy): domain Bacteria; phylum Desulfobacterota; class Binatia; order Binatales; family Binataceae; genus JAKAVN01. The sequence goes on from CAVTIS010000006.1 coordinate 259,646, forward strand.
TGCGCCGGCCGCGGCGCGGTCGGCGCGGGGCAGTCCGCCGTGCAGCAGTCCATCGTGGATGCGGCCGCCGCGCTCACGGCGGCGGAACATCCGACGCCGCCGACCGAGCCGGCGAAAATAAGCGCAAGCAGTACTGCCGCAAGTTTGCGCATCGTGGCAAAAGCGTAGCTGTCGCCGGGCCGGGCGGCAACCCGGCTTGAGGCAGGCTTCGCTTTATTCTGCGGTGGCGCTGGGTTATGACTGGGATTTGGGACTAGCGCAGTGGACCTGATTCGCATCGGCAAAGCCGCGTTGGCGAACCGAAAAACCGCCCCCGTCAAGAGGACTTAATGGATTTCACGCTGTCGCCCAAAGTCGTGCAGTTACAAAAGCGCGTCTCCGATTTCATGAATGCGCACGTCTACTCGATCGAGAAGCGCGTCGAGGACGAAATGAACGTCCACGGCAAGGAGCACGTCGAGCCCGAAATTCTCAAGGAGGTTCGCAAGAAGGCCAAGGCGGAGGGACTGTGGAACCTCTTCATGCCCGACGAGCACTACGGCAAGGGGCTCAAGGTGGCCGAGTACGCGCCGCTGTCCGAATTGATGGGCCGCACGCCGATCGGCTCACGTGCATTCAACTGCATGGCGCCCGACACCGGCAACATGGAAATTCTCGCCGACTTCGGCACTGCGGAGCAGAAAAAGCGCTGGCTCGAGCCCTGCCTGGAGGGCACCATGCGCACCTGCTATTCGATGACCGAGCCGGAGACCGCGGGCTCCGACCCGACACAGTTGGCGACGCGCGCGGTGCGCGACGGCGACTACTACGTGATCAACGGTCACAAGTGGTTCACCTCGGGCGCGGTCGGCGCGTCGTTCGCGATCGCGATGGTGGTGACTGACCCGACGACCCAGCCGCATCGCCGCGCGAGCCAGATAATCGTCCCCACCGATACGCCGGGCTTCCAACTGGTGCGCGCGGTCTCGGTGATGGGTCATGCGGGCGGCGGCGGCCATTGCGAGATCATCTATAAGGATTGCCGCGTGCCGGTGACCAACCTGCTCGGCGAGGAAGGCAGCGGTTTCGCGATCGCGCAGGCGCGACTGGGTCCGGGCCGAATCCATCACTGCATGCGGATGGTCGGCGTGGCCGAGCGGGCACTGGAGCTGATGTGCAAGCGGGCGGCGACACGTTTTACCCACGGCAGCGTGCTCGCGGACAAGGCCAACATCCAGCAATGGATCGCGGATTCGCGGATCGAGATCGACGCCACGCGCCTGATGGTGATGCATGCGGCATGGAAGATCGACACCGCCGGCAAGCGCGAGGCGCGCCAGGAGATCGCGGAAATCAAGGTGCAGGCCGCCAACATGGTGATGAACGTCCTCGACCGCGCGATCCAGCTTCACGGCGCGCTCGGAATGACCGACGACACGCCGATCGCGCGCTTTTGGCGCGAGCAGCGGGCGATGCGGATCGTGGACGGCCCCGACGAAGTCCATCGGATGCAGATTTCGCGGCGCGAAGTGCGCCGCTGGCACCAATAGCGGCCGCGGAGCAAACTGGAAACCGTATGGCGGAGCATCAGACGCAAACCCAGACGCACAATCAGGCCCAAACTTCCGGACCGGACGACCTTGCCGCCGAATACGGCGAGGTGCGCGAGGAAGAACGCCTTGACTGGCCCAAGCTTCAGACCTACCTGCGCGAGCACGACGTGCCCGGCGCGGGCACGGCGATGGAGATCAAGCAGTTTCGCGGCGGCAGTTCCAACCTGACCTACCTGCTGCGCTTCGCCGACGGCCATCAATGGGTCGTGCGGCGGCCGCCGTTCGGACCGCTGCCGCCCTCCGCGCACGACATGGCGCGCGAGTACCGGGTGCTGTCGCGGCTGTGGGAGGGCTTCGCGGCGGCGCCGCGCGCGATAGTCCTGTGCGAGGATCCGTCGATCATCGGCGCAGTGTTCTTCGTGATGGAGCGGCGCGAGGGCGCGGTGATCAAGAACCGCCATCCGCTGCCGCCCGAAATCGACGCCAAGCCCGAGACCTTCCGCCGTATCTCGGAGAGCCTGATCGATACGCTCGCCGACTTGCACGCGGCCGACTACGAAAAGATTGGGCTCGGCGGCCTCGGGCGTCCCGAGGGCTTTCTGCAGCGGCAGATCACGGGATGGATGGGGCGGTGGGAGAAAGCCAAGACGCGTGAAGTGCCGCTGATGGAAAAGCTCGGCACGTGGTTTCTCGAGCACATGCCGGCGGCGCAAAAGCCGGTCCTGCTGCACAACGACTTTTACCTGCACAACGTGATGTTCAAGGCCGGCGATTCGGGCAAGGTGGTCGGCGTGTTCGACTGGGAAATGTCGACGCTCGGCGACCCGATGATCGATTTGGGGTTGACGATCGGCTACTGGCGGCAGGCCGACGACCCGAGCGAGCTGATCGCGCTGTCCCAGGGTTTTGCGCATACCACGGCGCCCGGCTTCCTCAGCCGCGACGAGCTGCTCCAGCGTTATGCCGCGCGCAGCGGTCGCGACGTGAGCATGGTGGATTACTACCGGGCGTGGGCCAACTGGAAGACCGCGACCGTGGTCGAGCAGATTTACGTCCGCTACGTGCGCGGGCAGACCAATGATCCGCGCTTTGCCAACATGGGCGAGTGGGCGCCGGTGCTGGCGCGCCAGGCAGCGCGAGTCGTTGCCAAATTCGGCTTTAGGGAGTAAACCGCAAGTGGCGCGCGATTATCCGCGTGCGGCAGAACCAAGGCTTGGCATTGGCCCGTGGCGCGGTGCAGGAAAGCTGCATCTGCGGGGGTGTTAATTCGTCCCATCTTTTGATTAAGCTGCGGGGTTAAGCTGAGGTTAACTACGGATTGAATCTCGAAGTCTAGTGGATGGGCTGGGACCCGTCCGGGAGGATATGCGGACTTGCACGCGATTAATTACGAAGCTCCAAAAACGCTGAAGGACGCGGTCGCACTGCTCGCGCAACACGGCGAGAAAGGGCGTCCGTTGTGCGGCGGCACCGACCTCATCATCCAGCTGCGCGCCGGAGTGCGCCGGCCCGAGTTTGTCGTCGACGTAAAAAAGATCCCCGACCTGCTGAAGATCAGCTACGACGCCAAGAAGGGGTTGCGGCTGGGCGCGGCGGTCCCGGCGATCGAGGTCTGCGAAAACAAGGAATTGCAGCGGCACTATCCCGGCCTGGTCGAGGCCGCGCACCTTATCGGATCGAACCAGATCCAGACCCGCGCCTCGGTCGGCGGCAACCTGTGCAACGGGTCGCCGGCGGCCGACACCACGCCGGCGCTGATAGCGCTGGGCGCGCGGGCGCGCGTCGTCGGACCCAAGGGCGAGCGGGAAGTCAAGGTCGAGGAATTCTGCACCGCGCCGGGCCGCACCGTGCTCGCGCCGGGCGAGTTGCTAGTCGAGATACTGATCGACGCGCCCAAGCCGCATAGCGCGGACGCCTACTTGCGCTTCATCCCGCGCAACGAGATGGACATCGCGGTGGTCGGCGTGGGCTCGTGGCTGCATCTGGACGGCGACAAGGTGAGCGCAGCGCGGATCAGTCTCGGGGCGGTCGCGGCGACGCCGCTGTTCGCGGCCAAGGCGTCCGAATCGCTGGCCGGCAAGAAGCTCGACGACGCGACGATCGACCGCGCGTGCAAGCTCGCGATCGAGCTCAGCTCGCCGATCGACGACATGCGCGGCACGGCCGAGTTCCGCCGCCATCTGGTCGGCGTGCTGACCAAGCGTACGCTGCATATTGCGGCCGAGCGCGCCCGCAAGGCGTAACCAATAACCGACTCAACGGATAACCGGCAAAGATATACAAAGATATAGAAGATGGATCACAAAACAGTAGTAGAAGCGACGATCAACGGTGAACGGACGGAATTCCTGTGCGAGCCGCGCCAGAGCCTGCTCGAGGTTCTGCGCGACGTGCTGGGGATGACCGGCAGCAAGGAAGGATGCCTGACCGGCGACTGCGGCGCATGCAGCGTGATTATCGACGGCCGCGCGGTCTGCTCATGCCTGATGCTCGGGGTCGAAGCCGAAGGCCACAAGATTGAAACGGTCGAGGGCCTCGCGCAGGGCTCCAAGCTGCATCCGCTGCAGCAGAAGTTCCTCGAGAACGCGAGCCTGCAGTGCGGCATCTGCACGCCGGGCTTCCTGATGTCGGCCAAGGCGCTGCTCGACCACAACCCGCATCCGAGTGAGGCCGAGATTCGCTACGCGCTGGCGGGGAATCTTTGCCGCTGCACCGGCTACGACAAGATCGTTCACGCGGTGCTCGAAGCCTCCAAGTCAGGCGCCTCCAAGGCGGCCTAAGGGCCGCGCAGCGGGGCGATTGCAAACGGCGGCCGGCACTGCAAAAGTTTTGGGTAAAGGGAGATAGCTGAACATGGCAGCGACGACAGAAGGAACCCATCAATTCCGGGTTATCGGAACGCGCCCGATCCGTCACGACGGGGTCGAGAAGGTGACCGGAGCGGCGCGCTACGGAGCCGACTACTCGTTTCCGGGAATGCTCTATGGCCGGGTGCTCCGCAGTCCGCACGCCCACGCAAATATTAAATCGATCAAGACCGACAAGGCGCTCAAGCTCGCCGGGGTCAAGGCGGTCGTTACCGGAGCTGACCTGCCGGAGCTGGCCGACCGGATCGAGCAGGGCGGCGAGTTGCCAATTAATTTGCATCATCTGTCGTGCAACATCCTCGCGCGCGGCAAAGCGATGTATGACGGTCATGCGATCGCCGCGGTCGCGGCGACCAGTCCGCATATCGCCGAGGAAGCGCTGCGCCTGATCGAGGTCGAGTACGAGGTGCTGCCGCCAGTGATGACGGTGGAGGACGCGATGGCGCCGGGCGCACCGATTCTGCTGTCCTCGCTGCGCAACAAGGAAGACGGCCCCGACAAGCAAACCAACGTCGCCGCCCACATCCAGTTCAAGCGCGGCGACGTCAAGGAAGGCTTCGCCAAGGCCGACTACGTGATCGAGCGCAGCTTCAAGAGCGCGATGGTGCATCAGGGGTATATCGAGCCTCACAACGCCGTCGGCATTTACAACTCCGACGGCCACGCCACCATCTATTGCTCGACCCAGGGCAGCTTCGTCGTGCGCTCGCTGAGCGCCGCGGTGCTCGGGATTCCCGAGGGCAAAATCCGCGTCGTGCCGGCCGAGATCGGCGGCGGCTTCGGCGGCAAGACCACGATTTATCTCGAGCCGCTGTCGGTGCTGCTCTCGCAGAAGACCGGCCATCCGGTGAAGCTGACCATGAACCGCGCGGAAGTGCTGCGCGCGAGCGGTCCGACTTCGGGCGGAACGATCCGCTGCAAGATGGGCGCGACCAAGGATGGCAAGATCGTCGCAGCCGAGGCCTGGATGGCGTACGAGGCGGGCGGCTTTCCGGGCTCGCCGGTGCCGATGGCCGCGATGTGCATCCTGGCCCCCTACGACATCCCCAACATCCTGGTCGACGCGTACGACGTGGTCGTCAACCGGCCCAAGACCGCGGCCTACCGCGCGCCGGGCGCGACCAACGCCGCGTTTGCCTCCGAGACGATCGTCAACGAGCTGGCCGAAAAGTGCGGGATCGATCAGTGCGATTTCCGCCTCATGAACGGTGCGCACGAGGGCACGCCGCAGACCGCCGGGCCGCCGTACAAGCGGATCGGAATGAAGGAGACGGTCGAGGCGATCAAGAACAGCGCGCACTACAAGTCCAAGCTCACGGGCAAAAACCGCGGACGCGGGATGGCGACCGGTTTCTGGTTCAATATCGGCTTCCAGTCCTCGGCGATGGTCAATATCCACAACGACGGCACGGCCAGCGTGGTCACCGGCTCGGTCGATATCGGCGGGTCGCGCGCCTCGATGGCGATTATTACGGCGGAAGTGCTCGGGCTTGACGTTAACGACGTCCGTCCGCTGGTCGCCGACACCGATTCGATCGGCTACACCGACGTGACCGGCGGCAGCCGCACCACGGTCGCTACCGGGCTCGCGGTTTACGAAGCGGCGCAGGACGCCGTGCGTCAGCTCAAAGAGCGCGCGGCCAAGCTGTGGGAGAAGAAGCCCGAAGAGGTCGAATTCAACAACGGCGTGCTGAGCTCCAAGAACAACGGCGTCAAGCCGATGTCAATCAAGGAGCTCGTTCCGCGGCTCGGCCGCACCGGCGGCCCGATCACCGGACGCGCCACGGTCAATGCGCGCGCGGTCGGCCCGGCCTTCGCCTCGACCTGCGTCGACGTCGAAGTCGATCCGGAGACCGGCAAGGTTACGATTCTGCGCGCGACTTGCGCCCAGGACGCCGGCAAAGCGGTCCATCCGAGCTACGTCGAGGGCCAGATGCAGGGCGGCACCGCGCAGGGCATCGGCTGGGCGCTCAACGAGGAGTACTTCTACGACGCCAAGGGTATCCTGCGTAACTCGGGATTGCTGGATTACCGGATGCCGACGTGTCTCGATCTCCCGATGATCGAAACGGTGATCGTCGAGGTCCCCGCGCCTGGCCATCCGATTGGCGCGCGCGGCGTGGGCGAGGTCTCGATCGTGCCGCCGCCGGCCGCGGTCGCCAACGCGATCGCCAACGCGGTGGGCGTGCGAATGACGGAGCTGCCGATGTCGCCGGGCCGCGTGCTCAAGGCGATCTTGCACAAGGAAGGCGCTTCGGTCGCATCGGCCGCGGCCGACTAGGTCAGGGTCAGCGAGGGCCGGGCTCCATCGCGGGGCCCGGCCCTTTTTTGATTTGTACGCGGCGCGATTTCATGTTTACCGTAATGTCAAATGTTATGCGTACCGTTGTGACTGTGAACTTATGCCGACCGTGATAATCCCCGCGCTGCTGCGTGCGCTGACCAACGGACAGGATCGTGTCGCCGTGCGCGGCGCCAACGTGCGCCAGGTGGTCGAGGATCTCGAGCGTCAGTTCCCCGGCATCAAAGCGCATCTGATCGAGGATGGCGACCTGAAATCGGGCATCAACGTTTCGATCGATGGCGAGATGGGAATTGGCGGTCTGACCGATCCGGTCAAGGAAACCAGCGAAGTTTACTTTCTGCCCGCTATCGGCGGCGGCCTCCAATAGCCGCGGTCCGCGAGCATGGCCGAGACTCCTGCCTTTGGGGTGACGACGGCCGACACGCCACAATCGCAGCCGCGGATCCCGACCAGTGCCGTAGTCGCAACGGTGCTGGGCAACGCGCTCGAATTTTACGACTTCACCACCTACGCGTTCTTCGCGGTGATGATCGGGCGCGCGTTTTTTCCCTCGCACGATCCGTTCATCAGCCTGTTGCTCTCCGTCACCGCGTTCGGGGTCGGCTTCATCACCCGCCCGCTCGGAGGAATCGTGGTCGGCGCTTACGCGGACCGCGCGGGGCGCAGGCCGGCGATGATGTTGAGTATCGGACTGATGGCGGTGGGGATGGTGCTGCTGGCGGCGACGCCATCGTACGCGACGATCGGGCTCGCGGCGCCATTCCTGGTGGTTTTCGCGCGCCTCGTTCAGGGCTTCGCGCTGGGCGGCGAGGTCGGACCGTCCACTTCCTATCTTCTGGAAGCGGCGCCCGCGGGAAAGCGTGGGCAGTACGGAGCCTGGCAGATTGCGAGCCAGGGAGCGGCCTCGGCGCTCGCGGGATCGCTTGGAGTGCTGTTGTCATGGATGCTCGATGCCGACGCGATGCAGTCATGGGGCTGGCGCATCCCGTTCATCGTCGGGGTCGCGATCGTGCCGGTGGGACTGATCATGCGCGGCCACTTGCAGGAGACGGTAGAGCTTGGCGCGCACACCACCCATCGGAGCGCTGGACGCGTGCTCTCCGCCCTGCTCAAGCATCACACGCGGCCGCTGATTGTGGCCCTGATGCTGATAACCAGCGGTACCATCGCGACCTATATCGGCGTGTACATGACAACTTACGCGCTCAGCACGCTGCACATGGCGACCGGCGCCTCGATGAGCGCTACGGTGGTGGTGGGTTTGTGCCTGCTGGTTTTCGGTTTGCTTGGCGGATGGCTCTCGGACCGCGTCGGCCGCAAGCCCGTCTACCTGGCCTCGAAGCTGGCGCTGACCGTCGTGGCCTACCCGGCCTTCGTGGCGATTAACCGCTATCACACGCTTGGCGCGCTGTTGCTGATGGTGGGACTGATGTCGGCGCTGAACGCGCTGGGCGGCGTAGTGCTGGTGGTTATTCCGGAGTGCTTTCCGAAATCCGTGCGCAGCGCGGGCCTGTCGATTGTCTATGCGCTCGCGGTGACCGTGTTCGGCGGTACGACGCAAGTGGTGGTGGCCTGGCTGATCCATGCGACGGGCAATCCACTCTCGCCGGCGTGGTATCTGATCGGGACCAGCGCGATCGGGATCGCGGCGATTTTAATGGTCGCGGAAACCAGGGATGTGGCACTGGCGGACTGAGCCCGTTCGGCCGCTCGCTCGATTGGCCGCGGCGTAGGCGCTCTGCTAGGCTCCGGCGAACCAATTTGCGCCAGGGAGGACCGGGTTTCATGCCACACATGATGAATGACGCCGCCTTCAGGGCCTACGCGATCGCCTGCTCGATCCTGGTCTTGAAAATGTCCGCCGCCGCGCTCATGACCGCGGCCACGCGCAGCCGGGTCAAGCAGTTTCTCAATCCAGAGGACGCCCGAGTGTTGGGCGGCGCCGGCGTCATGCAGGAGCACCCCGACGTGATGCGGATGCTCCGGATGCATCGCAACGACCTCGAGAACATCCTGCCGTTCTTCACCGTCGGGCTGATCTTCGTGTTGATGGGAGCGTCGGCGTTCGGCGCCCAGGTTTATTTCTACACTTTCACCGCCGCGCGGATCGTTCACACCATAACTTACGTCGCGAAAATGCAGCCGTGGAGAACGGTGGCGTTCGTGGTCGGTCTGCTGTGCACGGTCGGGATGGTGGTGCAGATTCTGATCGCCGCGCTCTGACGACGATGAAGCGAAGAATCACCGTGGGTCATTCTGAATTCCAACCTCCTCTCCCAACTGTCTTGGGGAGGATGGAGGTGGGGGTCGAGCGAGGAAACGCCATAGGTCTTTCCTCTGCGGCGTTTGCTCGTCCCGATTTTTTTCGCGCGGCGCGAGTCGCTGCAAGATAGCGCGATTCTCACAGAGATTCAGAACCGCTTCTGGACCCCCACCCTAACCCTCCCCCAAAACAATTGGTGGAGGGAATTGAAGACAGGCCCGCCGCGGTGCCGCGCGGGTGCTCGTGACGGAGCGCCGCCGGTCGTGATAACCTTACCCAACACGAGGTTCATCATGGCGGATTCGAGCAACGGCACTTCCAACGGCTCTGGGCAAAAGCAATTCCGGGTCATCGGCACCCGGCCCATCCGGCACGACGGGGTCGACAAGGTCACCGGGCGCGCCAAGTACGGCGCCGACTACTCATTTCCGGGGATGCTTTACGGCAAGGTGCTGCGGAGCCCGCACGCGCACGCCCGGCTGGTCGCGATTCGCACCGAAAAAGCCGCGGCACTTCCCGGCGTTAAGGCCATAATCACCGGCGCCGACCTTCCCGACATCCCGGGCACCACCGCGATGATGGGCGAGCTGGTGGTCAACACGCATTACCTGTCGCTCAACGTGATGGCGCGCGGCAAGGTGCTGTACGACGGCCATGCAGTCGCCGCGGTCGCCGCGACCAGTCCGCATATCGCCGAGGAGGCGCTGCGCCTTATCGAGGTCGACTATGAGCCGCTCCCGCCGGTGATGACCGCGGAGGCGGCGATGAAGCCGGACGCGCCAATCCTGCTGGACGAGATTCGGCAGAAATTTATCGCCGGGCGTACCGACCCAGGATCGCCTGAGGGCCCCGACCGGCCGACCAACGTCGCCGCGCATATCCAGTTCCAGCGCGGCGATCTCGAAGCCGGCTTCCGCGCGGCCGATTACGTCGTCGAGCGCGAGTTCAAAACCGCGACGGTCCATCAGGGCTATATCGAGCCGCACAACGCCGTCGCGCTCTACAGTTCCGACGGTCACGCGACGATTTACTGCTCGACCCAGGGCACCTTCAACGTGCGCACGCTCACCGCCACCGTGCTCAAGATGAACGAGGGCGATATCAAGGTGGTGCCGGCGGAAATCGGCGGCGGCTTCGGCGGCAAGACCACGATCTATCTCGAGCCGCTGGCCGTGCTGCTCGCGCAAAAGAGCGGGCGGCCGGTCAAGATGACGATGAGCCGCGCCGAGGTGCTGCGTGCGAGCGGGCCGACGTCGGGCACCTGGATCAAGGGCAAGATGGGCGCGACGCGCGACGGCAAAATCACCGCCGCGCAGTTCTGGATGGCGTACGAGGCGGGCGGCTTTCCCGGCTCGCCGTTCGCGCCGGGCGCGATGTGCTGCACGGCGCCCTACGACATCCCCAACCTGCTGCTGGATTCCTACGACGTGGTGGTCAACCGGCCCAAGGTAGCGGCGTATCGCGCGCCGGGATCGCCAAGCTCGGCCTTTGCCTGCGAATCGCTGGTCGACGAGCTGGCGCTGCGCTGCGGAATCGATCCGCTCGACCTGCGTATCATGAACGGCGCGCACGAGGGCACGCCGCAACCCGCCGGGCCGCCGTACAAGCGCATCGGTTTTATCGAGACCTGCGAGGCGCTGAAAAACAGCGAGTACTACCGCTCGCCCCTTACGGGTCCCAATCGCGGACGCGGCGTCGCCGCCGGCTTCTGGTTCAACGGCGGCCTGCAATCAGCGGCGGCGGTCAACCTGCACAACGACGGCACGCTGAGCGTGGTCACCGGCTCGGTCGACATCGGCGGGTCACGCACCTCCATGGCGATGATCGCGGCCGAGGTGCTGGGCATGGCGGCCGAGGACGTGCGTTCGATCGTCGCCGACACCGACTCGATCGGCCATACCGACGTCACCGGCGGCAGCCGAATCACGCTCGCCACCGGGATGGCGGTCTACGAAGCGGCCGAGGACGTAGTGCGCCAGCTCAAGGAACGCGCCGCAAAGTTGTGGGAGAAGAAGCCCGAAGAAATCGAGTTCAACCACGGACGCCTGAGCGCGATCGGCAACGGGGTCAAGCCGATGACGGTGAAGGAGATCGTTCCGAAGCTCGCCCGCACCGGCGGACCGATCACCGGGCGCGCCACGCTCAACGCCGGCGCGGTTGGCGCGGTCGGCAATGCCTTCGCGCTCACCTGTGTCGACGTCGAAGTCGATCCCGAGACCGGCAAGGTGAAAATTCTGCGTTGCGCCGTCGCCCAGGACGTCGGCCGCGCGATCCATCCCGCCTACGTCGAAGGCCAACTGCAAGGAGCCACGGCACAGGGGATCGGATGGGCTCTAAACGAGGAATACGTCTACGACGAACGCGGTATCATGCGTAATACGGGGCTGCTGGACTACCGGATGCCGACTTGCCTCGATTTGCCGATGATCGAGACGATCATCGTCGAAGTGCCCAACCCCAGCCATCCGCTGGGTGTGCGCGGCGTTGGCGAAGTGTCGATCGTCTCGCCGATGGCGGCGGTTGCGAACGCTCTCTACCGCGCCGTCGGAGTGCGGATGACCGAGTTGCCGATGTCACCGCCGAAATTGCTCAAGGCCATGCTGCAGCATCAGGGGGTCAGCCAGGAAGTTCATACGGCGGCCGCCGACTGATACGGATTGCAGCTTAATTTCTTTCTTTCCGGGGCGAGGTCGCGGGCTGCAGCGACGGGTCGCGCGGTCGAAGTCTCTCGCGCGGAGACGTTAAAGCAGCCGCCGGTAAGTTAAGGCCAAAATTGCGCCAATTGGGCCGGATTTGACGTTTTTGCGCTTTATTTCATCACAGAACCTATTGCAACTGACTATAACTGGCGTACAATGAGGTCGCTGGCCGGGGTTTGCCCCCCCTTTTCCCGGTTAGCAGGGGCCGGACGGCGCAAGCCGTTCGGCCTCGATCATCCGATTGCATACTTGCGGCCGCCCGCTGGAGTTGAGCGCGCGAGTGCGTGGCCGGCATTTGCATTTTCAGCGGCGGCGATTCGCAATTTCAAATTTGACGACAAATCCGACGCGATGGGATTCGCGCGGCGCGATCCGGCCGCGCAAGTACGATACACGCGCAAGCCGCGCAAGTGCGAAACGCGCGCACGCCCCGCAAATGACTACCCGCGATGATAGACTACCGATTAAGTTTGTGAGTTTTTTGAGCGAGGAAAATCCGCCCGTTTTCGGTAAAGCTCTTTTCTTCTGTCATACCGAGCGAAGGCTGCCGAAGTCGAGGCACCCCGGATCCTTTTTGTGCCGAAGCATCAGACGATCGCAATGCTCAGCCTCTCTCGAATCATCGGTCCTGAAGCTCAGGCGTAAGTCTCAGGCATGAATCTCACGCGAGCACGATGAACGTCACCCCCGAATTCGTCAGCGAAGGCCTGCGGCGCGCACGCTACATCACCAACGAGCGCGTCGAGACCGCGGTTTTTCTCGCACTCGCGCTCGACAAGCCGTTGCTCATTGAAGGGCCTGCGGGTTCGGGCAAGACCGAAGTGGCCAAGGTGCTGGCCGACATGCTCGGCGCGGAGCTTATCCGGCTGCAATGTTACGAGGGACTCGACGAGGCGCGCGCGCTCTACGAATGGAACTACCAGAAGCAGCTTTTGCGTCTCCAGGCGGATGAGCATCAGGGACTGCGTTGGGAGGACGTCTCGGAGCATCTGTTTTCGCGCGAGTACCTGCTCGAGCGCCCGCTGCTACGCGCAATTTCGTCGCCGCGCAAAGTCGTCCTGCTGATCGACGAGGTCGACAAGGCCGACGAGGAGTTCGAGGCCTTTCTGCTCGAGCTGCTCTCGGATTTCCAGGTCACGGTTCCCGAACTCGGCACGCTGCGCGCCCGCGAGCATCCGGTGGTCGTGCTGACCTCCAACCGCGCGCGCGAACTGTCGGAGGCGCTGCGCCGCCGCTGCCTCCATCTGTTCATCGACTTCCCCGGTCTCGAACAGGAACGGCGCATCATCGAGCTCAAGATTCCGGACCTCGACGCGCAGCTCGCCACCGATGCCGCGCGCTTCGTCAACGCCTTGCGCAAGCTCGGGCTCAAAAAACCGCCCTCGATCGCCGAGACGCTCGACTGGGCCCGCGCTCTCCAGCGCCTGGGCGTCGCGCAACTCGACGCGGCCGCGATTCGATCCGCGCTCGGCGTGCTGCTCAAACACGAGGACGACCGCGCGAAGGTCGAAGCCAAGGCGGGCGCGCTCGCCGCGCGCCCGCGATGAGCACGGTGCTTCGCTTTGGCGCGAGTTGGCGCGCCGCCGAGATGTCGGCGCCGATGGCCGCGCGAGGTCGTGCAGCGCCTATCGCCCTACCTGCGGCGACGCGGCCGACGCCGATCGAGCTAGGGACTAAAAATTCGCCGAAGCCTCATCCAAGGTGACGAGGAGAGGCGCGGGCGATGCTCGCCGCGATTTACGGCTGGTTCACCGAGGGCTCCGACACCGCCGACCTGAAGGACGCTAAAAGCGTTGTTCGATGAGCTGAACGGCTGAAGGACACGCGCTGGCTGTCCGGTCGCCCCCGCCGGGCGGCCGTGGTAGTATCTGCGCCGTTCGGTCTTGGCTGATTAAGCAAACGGAAGCCCGTTGCCAACCTCGCCAGATACGTCTGCCAGTAATCCTACCCGCGAGCTTGCCGCGATCATGTTCAGCGACGTGGTGGGCTACACCGCGATCATGGGGCGCGACGAGCAGCAAGCCCTTCGCGCATTGGAGGATCATCGCGAACTGTTGCGCCTGCTTCTGCAGAAATTCAATGGCCGGATGGTGGGCGAGATCGGCGATGGTACTCTTACCAGCTTTCATAGCGCGATCGATGCGGTGAACTGCGGCCGTGAGGTGCAGGCGAGCCTGCAACAGGATCAGCCCGACCTGAAGGTGCGCATCGGTATTCATCTCGGCGACGTGATGTTCTCCAACAACACGGTGCTGGGCGACGGTGTCAACATAGCCTCGCGCATTCACGCGCTCGCCCCTCCCGGCGGGATCTGCGTCTCGGCCAGCATCTACGACGAGATCCGCAACAAGCCGGGCACGCGGTTCAAGGACCTCGGTGAGCAAAAACTCAAGAATGTGTCGCGCCCGATACGGGTGTATCAGGTCGTTGCGGCCGACCTCATCGAGCAGCTGGCGGAGCACCAGGACCACCGGCGCCGGAACGCGCTCATCGCAGGCGCGGGTGCCGTGATATTGGCGGGACTCGCCCTGGTGTTCGCGCGCCTGAGATCGCCGGCGCCAGCCTCGCCTCAGACCCAGAGCGCTGCAAAGCGCCCGATCAGATCGATTGCGATCCTCCCGCTCGACAATTACTCCGGCGATCCAAATCAGGAATATTTCAGCGATGGCATGACCGATGAGCTGACGACCGATCTCGCCACCATCAGCGCGCTGCGAGTGATCTCACGCGGCTCGGTGATGCGGTACAAGGGCGCGCACCGGCCGCCGACCCCCGAAATCGCCAAGGCGCTCAACGTCGATGCGGTAGTCGAGGGTTCGGTGGTGCGTGTCGGCGACAAGGTCCGCATCACCGCTCAGCTGATTGATGCGCGGGATGACAAGCATCTGTGGGCCAAGAGCTTCGAGCGCGACTCGCGCGACGTGCTCGCGCTGCAGGACGAACTGGCGTCGGCAATCGCGAAAGAGATCAACGTGCAACTGACACCCAACGAGCAGACGCGCTTGACAAGCGCCCCGGTCGTGAATCCAGAAGCGCACGACGCCTACCTGAAAGGCCGATACTTCATCAGCCGGCCGAGTGACGAAAATCTCAAGAAGGGGATCGCGGAATTCGAAGAGGCGGTCAAGTTGGATCCGACCTTTGCGCCTGCGTTCTCGGGACTGTCAGATGCTTACCTCTGGGCCGGTTTCAACGAAGGAGTCTTTACCGCCGCGGAAGCGCTGCCCGAGACAAAAGCGACCGCTGAGAAGGCTATCCAACTGGATGATGCTTCCGCCGAAGCTCATACCTCGCTTGCCCTATTCCGAGCTTTCTACGAATTCGATTGGGCAGGCTCCGAGAGCGAGTTTCGTAGAGCAATCGAGCTCAATCCGAGCTATGCGTACGCTCACGATCAATTTGGTTTCGTGCTGGCCGCACAAGGACGACTCGACGAGGCGTTGGCCGAGGGCAAGCGCGCGACTGAACTAGATCCCCTGTCCCCCCAAGTCTTGCTTGATACGACCTGGGCACTTGCTTATCAAGATAAATACCAGGCAGCTATAGAGCAGGCCAATAGGGCGAGGAATATCGATCCGGCTTTCTTCGGGCCTCCATTTCAGATTGGGTGGATCGATATCCAGGCTGGGAAATTCAGCGACGCCATCCCGGAACTGCAGAAAGCCAACGCGATGGGTTCTCCCCCGTGGGTTGCTGCGTTCCTCGGGTACGCCTATGGAGCGTCAGGCGACCGCGTTAAGGCGAGCGCAATGATTGAGGAACTGAAACATAGATCTCTGCACGGATATGTTGCGCCGTTCAACCTGGCGATCGTCTATCTCGGCATGGGCGATCGCGAACGCGCTTTGGATGGGCTGGAAAAGGCTCACGCAGCCGACTCAGCATGGATGACTGGGCTAAAGATGGATCGTGTCTTTGATCCACTCCGCTCACAGCCGCGCTTCATCGCGCTGATGAAGAAGGTGCATTTGGACAAGTGACCTTGGGACCTCGCGGATTTCGCCGATATGGGCTGCTGGTTCGCGCGCGATCACGCTAGCTTCTGAACAGGACGGAAGGCGTTGCTCGACGAACTGAGCGCGTAGCAGAGGTCTGCCTGATTACACAGACCTGCCAGCCTCGGCGAAAAAACCTCTATTCAGGCTCTGTAGTGAAGCTCTTTTCCGCCGCATGTTTGTGGTGGCCCAGTTTGAAGAATCGACTGGCCTAATTAGGCCAGCACCGATAACGATGTAAGGGGTGACCTCGGGGCTCTTTGCACCACGACCTGTTGCCCAGGCGCTACCGGACATCGCCTAAGCCTGGGCGAATCCATCGCGAGGGACAAGGTACCTATATCGGTGGTTCGAATACTATGTTCTTCCGAGAACCTATATTATTGCTCTACGAGCACCGACTATTCGTGGAACGATGACTAAGTTGCGCGACGCGATGGACACGATCGACTAATCGTAGGCGCGGTAAATCACGAGGGGGCGCGTAAGATATCATTTGAACAATGCGTGAAGAACTCGCGTAATCTGAAAAACGCCCAGATCGGCAGGACCCCGGAAACCACGTCTCGTTGGCCGCCTAAACTCTCATCTGATCCCGAGCACAGGATGCGGCGTACGGAAAACCTTGACCCCACCCGAGCGACATTCCTCGGCGAAGTCTCCGCTGTCCGTGCACTTCCAACAGCCGTCCACCAACACCCAGCGACGCATAAGATCGTCCAATCCGGAACCCCAGTTGTCCAAAACGATGCTCACCCT
This sequence comes from uncultured delta proteobacterium, assembly GCA_963734845.1. Classification (GTDB taxonomy): domain Bacteria; phylum Desulfobacterota; class Binatia; order Binatales; family Binataceae; genus JAKAVN01. The sequence goes on from CAVTIS010000006.1 coordinate 276,066, forward strand.
GCAGCCCACGCTTGTTTGCAACTCGACAATCTGACGCATGCTCTGACCTCTTATGTCATCAAATTCGACTTTAACTATCTCATATTAGCTCTTATGAAGCAATTCTGGCTTGTAGTCCTCATATTTATCGCCACGCCCCCCACGATCGCACCGCTCGGCGCTGGAAGCTAAATGCCCAAAAAACCCGCACGACCACGGTGGTTCCAAGCGAGCCCAGTGAGGCCCGCCAGGTGCTCACGATGAGCAGCCCAAGCGGCGGATTGTTGCGTTTCGTCGGCGAATTGCGTGCGGCCCAGGTGCCGGTGTCGGTGGCCGAGACGCTCGACGCGATGCGCGCGGTCGCGGCGGCCGGCCTCGCCGACCGCGTCCGTGTGCGCGAAGCGCTGGCGGCAGCGCTTATCAAGGACGAGGCCGACCGCCCCTCGTTCGACGAAGTGTTCGCCCGCTTCTTCGGCGCAGGCGCCGGGGCGGCCCGCGACGCGGGCCGCCCCGGCGCCCACCACCGCCTCGGCGCCCCTACCGGTGGCGGCCGCGGCGAGCAAGGAGCGTCGGCCCAGTCGCGCCCGGAGCGCGCCCGGGCCGACGCTCCGCCCCACGGCGGCGCGCCGCCCAGCGCTTCGCCGCCGCAGGAGCCGCAGAAGCCCGCGGCAAAGGCGGCAGGCGCCAAAGCGCCTGCCGCCTCCGCCACGGCCAAGTCCGCTGCGGCGGCTGGGGGTGGCGTCCCGCCGGACGCCGCCCCCAGCCGCCCGCACGCGCCGCAGGCGAACGACGGTGTCGAAGCCGACGCGCCCGGCGTCGACGCACGCCGCCAGGGCGTGCTCCGCGACGCGCGGCGCACGCCCTTTGCGGTGTACACCGACCTCGAATACGAAGCCGCACGCGATGCCCTGGGGCCGCTCGCGCGCCGCTTCCGCCTGCGCCTGGGCCGCAGGCTGCACGCCGCGCCGCGGGGACGGGTCGATTTCCGCCGGACCATTCGTGCCTCCTTGCAGCATGGGGGCGCGATGGCCGAACTGCGCTTGCGCGCGCGGCGGCCGCGACACGCCGATCTTCTGGTCCTGGCCGATGTTTCAGGTTCCGTGCGTTATTGCTCGGCACTGATGCTCGAGCTGGTGGCGGGCGCCTACGCGCACTTCCGGCGGGTGCGCAGCTTCGTCTTTGTCGATCGTCTTGCAGAGGCCGAGTTCGCCGGCGGCCATGTGGCCACCGATCCGGCGCTGGATCTCTACGCCCGCTCGGATTTCGGCCGGGTGCTGGGTGAGCTATGGGAGCGGCGCGCCGAGCTGCTCTCGCGCGCAACGCTGATGCTAATACTGGGGGACGGGCGCAACAATCGACGGCCGGCGCGGGCCGATCGGCTGCGCGACTTGCGCCGCCTGTGCCGCGCTGCCGTATGGCTGACGCCGGAGGCGACGCAACGCTGGGGCACCGGCGACAGCGCGATCTACCAATATGAGCGCGAAGTTGACGCGCTCCATCGATGCGGCAATCTGGCCGAGCTGGAGCGTTCTCTGGAACGCTCAATTAGAGCGGTTTTCTGACTGGTCTTTGTTAAAAATTGGCTTTCTTTTGGTCTAAGATTTGACATGCACGCTTAGAGACCGTTAACATGCGCCGTGCAAACAGCAATTAGCGCGCCAAAAATGCTTTTTCATGAAAAGAAGTAACGTTTTACATCTTGTTGTAGCTTTCGTAGTCGCGTTTACCCTATTCACTGCGAATCGAGCGATGGCGCAGGCGACCGTCGCAGGTTCGATGACCTCGCTCACCGGCGACGTCCATATCGAACGCGCCGGCACCACGGTACCGGCCACACCGGGCACGGCGGTCTATGTGGGCGACCGCATCGTCAGCGGCTCCAACAGCCGCGCCACCATCACGCTGACCGACAACAGCAAGCTGGAACTGGACGAGTCGAGCGCTTTGGTTATCGACCAGCAGATGGTCGGACCCAATACGCGCCATACCAAATTGAGCTTGTTCTCGGGCTTGGTGCGTTCATTTGTATCATACTCGTCATCGCCCACTCCGAATTTTGAAGTGCATACGCCCAACGCTGTCGCCTCGGCGCGGGGCACCGAGTACGACACCTCGACCAGCAATCAAGCGCCCAACACGATGAGCGACGAAGACCGCAAGAAATACAAGGATTGCCGCCGTTTCACCGAGGTATCGGTCTATGACGGCACGGTCGAAGTAACCAACACGACCAACCCGGGCGGCGGATCGGTGCAAGTACCTCCGGGCCACAAGACGACGGTGGTATGCGGCTTCGCGCCGTTTCCGCCGAGCGAACTCGCTGCTGCCGCTACGGCGGCCGGGGTTGGTGGCAGCACCGCCGGCCTCTTCGTCGGTGGCGCGATCGTGGCTGGCGGGACGGTGGGCGGATTGGTCGCGGGCGGTGTCTTCGGCGGTGGCGGCGGCAGTCGCAAGAAGGTGACCAAGAGCCCGAACCAATAGACCGAGCCCATCGAGCTACAAGTCATTCGCCCGCCCGGCGCCCGGCGGCTTCGTATTCGCCGCTTGCACCGGGCATTCGCATGGTTGGCCGCCAATAGTGCAACGCGCTAAGCTCTGAGCCGTTCGCCCCCCGATGGCCAAGACCCCAAGTGTCAAAACGCGCCGCCACCGGCAGGCATGGCGTCCGCTACTCATCGGGATCGTCATTCTGATCGGACTCTTCGTCTTCAACGGGCTACATCCCGCGGGCTTCGAGCTGGCCGATCTGAAAGCCTCCGACCTCCGCATGTACGTGACGCGGCGGCCGCCGCTCAGCGGCGCGATCGCGATCGCGGCGATCGACGAAAAGAGCGTCGCCGAGCTGGGACATTGGCCGTGGCCGCGCAGCGTCGAGGCGCGGCTAAGCAACGCATTGCGCGACTACCAAGCGGCGGTCGTCGGGTACGACGTATTGTTCAGCGAGAGTGACGAGGACGATGCGCAGGCCGCACGAATCGCGAAGCACCTCAAAAGGCTGGGGATCGGCGACGCCGCGGTCCAGGAGACGCTGGGCACTGGCAACGACCTGGCCTTCGCCGACGCGCTCAAGCAGGCGGGTTCGACCTTCCTCGGTTATGCTTTCGAAAGTCATTTCGATCTGGCGCGCGCGCGGGAATTTCTCGCGGCGCCAGTCACCACCGGATTCAAAACCGAGCCGATTGCGCCGCCGCCACTCGCCTACAACCTGGTGCGCGAGCTGCCCGGCGCAACGCCGCCGCTGGTCGCGGCGCGCGCTTACCTGCCGCCGGTAGCGGCGCTCAACAGCGCGGCGCGCGGGATTGGCTTCGTCGATATCGACGCCGACTCCGACGGTGTTTTGCGCTCCGAACTCACGGTGGTTCGTTTCGGCAAACGCTACTGCGTGCCGCTATACCTGGCACTGACCGCGGCCTATCTGAAGAACGCGCCGCTGCGCCTGGTGGTCGGCCCCGAGGGCGTGCGTCAAGTTATGCTCGGCGATGAAGAGATTCCGGTGGACGAAATTGGGCGGATGCTGATCAATTTCCGCGGACCGCCCGGAACCTTTCCCGCCTATTCGATCGCCGACCTCATCGCCCGTCGCGTGCCCAAGGCCGCGATCGCCGGCAAGATCGTGCTGGTCGGGATGACCGCGCATGCCCTGGGCGACCGCAAGATCACGCCGACCGGCGGCGATTTTCCCGGCGTCGAGATTCACGCCAACGCGATCGACAACGTGCTCCGCGGTGACTTCGTCAGGCGCTCGCGCGTGGAGGGCACGGCGGAGGAGGACGCGGTGGCGCTGGCGCTGGTGCTCGCAATCAGTCTCGCCGCGGCTTATCTGTCGCCGCTATGGTCGGCGGCCGCCGCGCTCTGGGTGGTGGTCGGCTTTTCGGCTTACGCGCAGTATCGGCTGGTCGACGACGGCGTGCTCATCGACGTGGTCCTGCCGCTCGCCTCCGTACTGCTCACCTACACCGCGCTGGCCACGTACCGCTACGTGACCGAGGGTAGCGAGAAGCGCTATTTGCGCTCCGCCCTTGAACATTACCTCAACCCCGAGGTGGTTCAGTCAGTGGTGGATGATCCGCAGGGGCTGCAACTCTCGGGTGAGCGCCGCCATCTCGCGATCCTGTTCTCCGACATCGTCAACTTCACCTCTCGCGCCGAGCGTTTCGAAGCTGAGCGGCTGGTGGCCCTGCTCAACGCCTACATGAACGAAATGTGCAAGATCATCCTTGATTCCAAGGGCACGCTGGACAAGCTGATGGGTGACGGGATCATGGCGTTCTGGGGCGCACCGAATGAGATCGAAAATCCCGCGGCGGCGGCGATCGACTGCGCACTCAAGATGCTCGAAAGTCTCGAGCGTCTGCGCAAAGCCGACGAACGCTTTGCTGACGTCGATATCGGCATCGGGATTGCCACCGGCGACGCGATCGTGGGCAACCTCGGCAGCGAGCATCGCTTCGACTATTCGGCCGTCGGCGACACGGTCAACCTGGCCTCGCGCCTGGAGGGGCTGACGCGCCATTTCCAGGTCCATCTGCTGGTCAACCGTCAGACTTTGGCCGAGGCCGCCGGCAATTACTGCGCGCGCGAGGTCGGGCTGGTCAAGGTCAAGGGCAAGGAGCAACTGGTGCCGATCGTCGACGTGGCGGGCCGCGCCGGCAACGGGATCGATCCGACCTTTTACCAGCGCTTCAACCGCGCGCTCGAACACATCCGCAATGGCGAGGCGACCGCCGCCAACACGATGCTCCAGGCGCTCAGCCGCGAAGCGCCCGACGACGCGCTGGTCAGTCTCTATCTGGAGAAAATCGTCGAGGCGACCGACGGCCAGCCGACCGAGATGGTCTTCGAATTCGAAACCAAATAGCCCCGCGCGGCCAAGGTCTCTTTTTCAGTCATCCCGAGCGAAGGCTCCCGGAGTCGAGCGACCCCGGATCGACTCGTTGCCGCGGCACTCGCGATGGCCGCTCCGAAAAATCGGAGTCCTTCGACTCGCGCAGCGCTCGCTCAGGATGACTGAGAGAGCTTCGGCCAAAAAACTCGCAAACTCTCACAGCACCGGGAAATCCCGCGTGATGATGAACGGGAACGGATGCGCGTTGTCGATGAAGTTGGGTTCGTCGGCGCGCACCGCGCGGTACTCCGGCGTGGTCGCCGATTCGCGCATCGCGGCCGTCGAGTCGAACCAGACCTCGGCCACGCCGTCGAACGGCGGCTGGCGGCCGTCGCGATAGGCCGCTGGCCGCGAGTGGCACTGCACATAGCGCCGGACCATCGGGATCTTCGCTCCCAGCGGACCGTGTACGCCGCTCCAATGGCGCTGGAACTCCTCGACCGACATCCCGGGCTTGCGCGTGACGAATTCGACCAGATGCACCATCGAGGGACCGGCCGGCGCGTCCTTCTGTATTCGCTCATCGGTAATCAGGAAACCGATCTTCGTGAGGTCGATAAAATTCGGCTCATCGGCGCGCACGGCCTTGTACTCCGCGGCATTCGCAGTCGCGCGCATCGCGTCGGTCGAGTCGAACCAGACCTCGGCCACGCCGTCGTAGGCGGGCTCGCCGTTGCGGTAGCCCGACGGAATCGTGTGGCACTGGAGGTAGCGGCGAAGCCCCGGCAGCTTGATGACGATCGGGGCGTGCTGCGTGCGCCAGTATTTTCCGAAGTCGTCGACGCTAATCCCGGGCTTGCGCTTGATAAATGTGATGGTCTTGACCATGGCCGATTCCTCACTGAAAGCGTGGGTCTTGGGTCATCCTGCGAGGGTGTGAATTATTTGGAAACGAGCTTACCTCTTGGGGTCATCCTGAGCGGAGCCTGCTGGAGTCGCAGGATCTCGCGCGGTCCTCCGCGCGTAATCCACTCAGGACACTAGATATCGAATATCTCGCGCATTTTTGCCAGCAGCCGGCTCGAGCGGCCGCGCGCGCCGCCGTCGGCCGGCTGCCCGGCGTCGAGCAACTCGCGCCGCTGGCTGAGCCGGGCGGCGATGATCTCGCTCATCTGCGCGGCGGCGTCGGGATGGCTCTTGAAGAGCTCGGTGAAGCCGTTGCGGCTCATCTCGAGGACTTCGACGTCGGTGCGCGCGCGGACGGTGGCGTTGCGCGACTCGCCCGTCATCAGCGCCATCTCGCCGAAAAATGCCGAGTGGCTCAGCTCGGCGATATGGACCTGCTTGCCGTCGGGGCCGTTGGTCGACACGTCGACCACGCCGCGACGGATGATGTAAAAGGTGTCGCCGCTGTCGCCCTGGCGCATCAGCGCCTCGCCGGCGCCGAACTGGCGCACGCGGACCGCGCCGGCCAGGATTCGCACTTCATCATCGCTGAGCTCGCGCAGAAAATCGACGCTGCGCAGTTCGGTCGCGATCTCGCGTGCCGCCTCCGACGCCTCGGCCTGGCTTTCCTGCCTGAGCACCAGCGTGCGGATGGGGAAGGGAATCTCGATTCCGTGGCGGCGCATCGCGTACCACAGGCCCGACACAACGCGGGCATGGATCTGTTCGCTACGCGCGTAGTCCGCAATCCAGTACCTGACGCGGTAGCGGATCGCGAAGTCGGCGAAATCCCACGGTAGAATTTCGGGTTCGGGATTGCTGAGCACCTCGACCACGTCGCGCAGCACGTCGAGGATTACTTCGCGGACCCGGTTGGGCGGCTCGCCGTAGCCGAGCCCGATCGACACCTCCTCGGCCACCGCGTGCTTGCCATAGTTGAACAGCATGTCCTTGGCCAACTGGGCGTTGGGAATATCGAGCCATTCATTGGCGCGGGTCACGATCGTCGTCGCGCGCCATCCCACGTCATGCACGGTTCCGACCTTGTCGGCGATGCGCACCCAGTCGCCGGGTTCGAAGGGCCGCGAAATCTGCAGCGTCAAACCGCTGAAGATGTTGCCGAGCGTCTCCTGCAGCGCGAAGCCGATCACTACGCCCAGCACGGCCGGCACCGCGATGAGCGCGGTGACGTCGATTCTGAAAAACGCGCGCAGCACGACCATCACCACCACCGACCACAGGGTCAGCGTGAGCAGGTCCCTGAAGATGGTGGAGAAGTGCTCGCGCCCGCGATGGGTCGCGGCATCGGCCAGTTCCAGCCCGATACGGATTACGCCCCACAGGAACAGGATGAGCGCGGCGGTATCGATCAGCTTGGCAAATAACCCCGGCCCGAACAGGGGCAGCGCGACGTCGATCGACAGTCCAACTCCGGCCATCGCGACCGGCCAGGCCTGCAGATTGCGCCGGCGATGGCGCAGCGCGAGCGCATAGAGCAGCGCGGCGATGGCCGCGGTGGACTCGAGCACCGCGCGCGCGTCGACCGACAAACCGCCGAGCCAGAGCAGGGACTGGAGCTGGGTTGGCGGATGCATCGGCTAGAGCCCGATTATCCCGGCCAGCTCGCCGAGCAGGCGACGTGCGTCGAAGTATTCGCACGCGATCTCGCGCGCCGCGCGCGCGTGGCGCGGGTAATCCGCGGCGACCGCGCGCAGCGCCTCGACCGCCTCGGCGTCGTCGGCGAATCCCACCAGTCCGGCGCCGGCCGGGATGAACTTTTCAAACCCGGTGAACTGGGTCACCGCCGGCCGCCCGGCCGCGAGATAGCAGACCGTGCGGTCGCTGAACCACCCCGAATGCGTGCTGACGTAGAGATCCTTGGCGACCGTGAACTCGCCGCGCGAAGCGCTGATATAGCCGCGGTAGGTATCGATATCGAGCGACATCGGAACCACCGGCCGGAAACTGAAGCCGCCCGCCAGCGCCCGCTCGTAGTCGGGCCCCGAAATCAGGTCGGTTGCGAGCTCGACGGCCACTGCGGCCCGGCGCGGAACGTCGAGCATTTTGACAAAGTTGACGTGCTTGGACCAGTGATAGGTGCGCCCGCCAAACTCGACGTCGTTACCCTTGTTGCGCCACGTGCCGACGGTGGTGAATGCCGCCGGCATCGGCGCGGCGCTCTGCGCGGGCCATTCGCCGAGCAGCACCGGGGGGCGCGTCGGATGCCATCGCAGGCCCGTTGTCGGCAGCAGGCAATCGGGCTCGCCGATATTGGCGGCGTAAGTGAAGTGTACGCGATGCGCATCGAGCACTTGCGTCATCAGAGGATCGCCGTCGGCATAGCGCACCTGTGCCCCTCCGGGATCGGTTTCCAGATAAACCAGGCAGCGCGTGCGCCGATGCTCCTCGCGCGGCTCGGTCGCGCCGCAGAGATTGATGACCGCGTCAGCCTCGGCCAGCAGTTGCAGGCTGCGCTCCCGTCCCATCCCCAGGTACTCGCCGCTGGTCACGTCGAAAAATGCCCAGCGGTCGCGAAACCCATAACGCTCCATCACCGCCGCGAGCAGCTTTAGATTGCGGCCAGCATTGGGCGACACCGTATCGGCGATCGGGTCGAAGACCCACGCGCCGTGATCTTCGAGGTAGTAAACGTCGAACCCCAGTTCCCGCAGGCCGACCAGATGATGGATGAGCTGCCACATCACGCCCGCGAACGGATAGCGCGCGGCCAGATGCAGGACAACAATTTTTCCCTTGTGCTTTCTGGTCATCGAGTGAGCGCGAGAATCGGCCTCTCAGGACTCACAGCCTGCGCACGGCGCGGTGCCGATGCAAGCGCGCGCGCCATCTCAGCCGCGGCCTGCGGCTTAGGCTATATAAAGGAGATCGGCGCGCAAGCCCTCGAGAGCGGCGCGGCGCTGACTGAGACGCGCCGCGTCTTCGTCGGAAAGCTCGCCGAGATAACATCCACGCTCAGGCAAGAAGAGCACCGCGCGGTACGGAAACCCCTTGCGCATCCGCGGCCACACCCGATTTGCGATGACGCCCTCCAGCGCCGCCTCGCTCACGCGTTCATGGATGCGGCCGCGCTCCTGCCCATCCTCCTGCCCATCCTCGTGCCCAGCCCCGCGTTCATGCTCGCGCCCATGTTCCCGCCCATGTTCCCGATAGACGAGCGCGGCGGCCGCGCGCAAACGCGCGCCGCGACGCGCCGGTTCCACACCGGCCATCCGGCGAATCACTTCGTCGGCGAGCGCGCGATCGAGGTCGCGATGCGCGGCGGCATCGCCGGCGAGCCATCGATGAGATCGCACGCCGGGCTCGCCGCCGAGCGCGTCCACCATCAAGCCGCCGTCATCAGCGATCGTCGGCAGATTGGCGCGGGCGAAATAGAAGCGTGCCTTGAGCAGCGCGTTCTCGATAAAGGTGGTGCCGGTTTCTTCCGGCGCGCGATCGTCAAGGCCGGCCTCGCGCAGCGACAGCGGCGCGAGATCGTAGCCGCGCAGCAACAGCCGGTACTCGTCGAGCTTGGCCGGATTGGTGGTGGCAACCAGCAGAAGTTTCATCGCGCCGGCGAACTAATCTTTGGCCTCGCAGGCGTCATTGCCCTTTGACCTCGTAAGTTATCTTGAGCGCCGCGCGCTCGCGATGCTCCTCGAGCGCGAGCTCGATCAAGCGATCGATGAGCTGCGCAAGCGGCAGACCCGAAGCCTCCCACAGTTTGGGATACATGCTTATCGCAGTAAAGCCGGGAATCGTGTTGACCTCGTTGACGTAGATTTCGCTGAGCGCCGGGCGGGCCAGAAAATCGACCCGCGCCATCCCGCGCAGCCCCAGCGCGCGAAACGCGCCGCACGCGAGTTCGCGCAGATGCTCGCTCTGCGACGCGGTCAGCGCGGCCGGAATCTTGACCTCGGCGCCCGCCGGGTCGATGTACTTGGACTCGTAGCTGTAGAACTCGTGGCGGCCCCTGAGAATGATCTCGCCGGGAATCGACGACTCGGGGTGTTCATTGCCGAGCACCGCACATTCGAGCTCGCGGCCAACGCAGGCGGCCTCGATCAGGACCTTGCGGTCGTAAGCAAAAGCGTCCTCGAGCGCCGCGCCGAGCGCGCTCTCGCTCTTGACCTTGCTGATCCCGACCGACGAGCCGAGCGCATTGGGCTTGACGAATACCGGGTACTCGAGCGAACGCGCGAGGTCGGCCACGCGCCCGGGATTCTCTCTCCACTGCCAGCGCTCGACCGTTGCGTAGCGCACGATCGGCAACCCGGCGTCCCGCAGCAGCCGCTTCTGGACGTCCTTGTCCATCCCAACCGCCGAGCCGAGCACGCCCGCGCCAACGTAAGGCAATCCCGCGAGCTCCAGCAGCCCCTGCACCGTGCCGTCCTCGCCGTAACTGCCGTGAAGGACTGGAAAGACCACGTCGAGCGGTCCCGGCAGCTTCGCGATTCCTCGCTCCTTGCCGGCTCCGGCGCGCGGAACATCCTCCGGCGCCTCGACCAGCGAGTGGCCGGCGGGATGCGGCAGCAGGCTGACCTCGATACCGCCGCCGGCGAGCGCCTCCAGACGCGGGGCCGCCTCGGTCAGCATCCGGATCGCGTCGGCGCGCAAGTACCAGCGGCCGTCGCGTCCGATCCCGATCGGCACTACTTCATAACGCGCCGAGTCCATTGCCGACATCACGGTCAGCGCCGAACGCAACGAAATTTCGTGCTCGCTCGAGCGTCCGCCGAACAGCACGCCGACCCGGATTTTCTTTGGATCAGCCATCTTTGAACCGCCCCCCCGCCCGCGCGCCTTTGGATCGCACGCGCTCCTGGCCGTCTCCGCAGCTAATATAATGCAGCATCCCGATGGCGCCGTCGATTGTGCCACGCTGGCGCCGCGGTATCGAGCGCCGTGCGCTCGGCCGCCGCAGATGAGCGCTCAGCAGATGCGGCTCGGAGGATCGCGTCGGTGCTAGAGCCGCGAGCGATTGGCCGCCCGCGCAGGCGCTACGGACGGTAGTTGGGCGCTTCCTTGGTCACGAAGACGTCGTGCACGTGGCTTTCGCGCTGGCCCGCGTCGGTGACGCGGATGAAGCGGGCGCGCCGGCGCAGCTCGGTGAGGTTGGCCGACCCGATATAACCCATTCCGGACTGCAGGCCGCCCACCAATTGCTCGATATTGGAGGCGAGCGGTCCGCGATGCGGCACGCGGCCTTCGATTCCCTCGGGCACCAGCTTGCTCTCCTCGACGTCGCTCTGGCCGTAGCGGTCGCGCACCCGCTCGCTCATCGCGCCTAGCGATCCCATCCCGCGATAGAGCTTGTAGGTGCGGCCCTGGTAGAGAATCGTCTCGCCGGGACTCTCTTCGCTGCCGGCGAAAAGCGATCCGATCATCACGGTCGCGGCGCCCGCCGCGAGCGCTTTCACGATGTCGCCCGAGAAACGGATGCCGCCGTCGGCGACCAGCGGGATGCCGCGCGGCTCGGCGACCGAGACGCAATCCATGATGGCGGTTATCTGCGGCACGCCGACGCCCGAAATCACCCGCGTGGTGCAAATCGATCCGGGGCCCATTCCGACCCGCAGCGCGTCGGCTCCCGCGTCGATCAGGGCCTTCGCGCCTTCGGCGGTGGCGACGTTGCCGGCCACCACGTCGACCTCGGGATGGGCGAGCTTGGTCGCCCGTAGCGCGTCGATCACGTTGCGCGAATGGCCGTGGGCGGTGTCGATGACCATCACGTCGACGCCCGCGTGCACCAGCGCGGCGGCGCGCTCCTCGCGCTCGGGTCCCACGCCAATCGCGGCGCCGACCCGCAGCCGGCCCATCTTATCCTTGCTCGAATGCGGATGGCGCGTCGCCTTATCCATGTCCTTGACCGTGATGAGACCGCACAGGCGCTGGCGCTCGTCGACCAGGGGCAGCTTTTCGATACGATGAGCCTGCAAAATCTCCTTGGCCTGGTCGAGACTGATTCCGGGATGAGCGGTGATGACATGAGTGGTCATCACTTCGCGCACCAGCTTGTCCAGCCGCTTCTCGAAGCGCAGATCGCGGTTGGTCAGGATGCCGACCAGGCGGCCGTCGGCGACCACCGGCAGGCCCGAGATGCCGCGGCGCTCCATGGTCGCGAGCGCGTCGGCGATCTTCTGTTCGGGATGCACCGTGACCGGATCTGCGATCATCCCGCTTTCGTACTTCTTCACCGCCGCGACCTCGGCGGCCTGGCGTTCGATAGTGAGGTTGCGATGGATGAATCCGAGGCCGCCCATCTGCGCGATCGCAATCGCGGAGCGCGACTCGGTCACCGTGTCCATCGGACTCGAAACCAGCGGGATGCGCAGGCGGATATTGGGCGTCAGCATCGTCGCGACGTCGCAGCTTGACGGCAGCAGGTCGGAAGCCTGCGGTAGCAGCAGCACGTCGTCGAAGGTGAGTCCCTCGCGAAGCTCCGAATGGGGCATTGAGAGTCTCCTTATGAAAAAAAGCCCGCGGGCATCCGCGGGCCTTCAACCATGTCGTTGGATGCTGCGGTTTGGTGCAGCGCCATAACGCAATTTAACAAAATGGACCCGCGCGATCAATTCGACCGATTATCAGTCTCGCTCGCGATCATCTCACGGCCAACTCGTCAGGGTCACGGCCGACTCGTCAGGGCCAACTCGCATGCGGCAAATGCACATGGGCCCGACGCGGCTTGTGTGCGGCGCGAGGTTGTGGCGCGGGCGGGCGTATGTTAGCCAAGCTCGATCCGCCTGGCGGCTAAAATGACCCTGCAGTTCTTCGCCTATCTTTTGGCCGTCACCGCGGCCGAACTCATCGGCGGGCTTTCGCCGCTGGTCCGCGACTGGTCGTATCGCGGCTTGATCCTGCCGGTCAGCTTCTCGGGCGGAGTGCTGCTCGGCGCCGCCTTCTTCGAGATGATTCCCGACAGCGCGCCCGCGCTCGGCCCGCACCTGGGAGCGCCGCTGGTCGCGGGCTTTCTGATGATCTTCGTGCTCGAGCATTTCGTGCTCGTCCATCCGCATCCCGAGGACGCCGCCGAGCATGGCCAGGCGCATCACATTCATTTCGGCCTGACCGCTTACGTCGGCATCTCCTTTCACAATCTGCTCGACGGACTCGCGATCAGCGCGACCTATCGGAGCCCGGCGCTGGGCAGCGCGGTGCTGATGGCGATCGTATTTCACAAGGTCCCGACCTCGTTTGCGCTGACCAGCCTGCTGATGCTCGATCGCTGGAAGCGCCGGTCGATCGTCTTCTGGATGAGCCTGTTCGCGCTGGCGACGCCGCTCGGCGCAATCGTCACGTGGCTGTTCCTGCGCGACGCGGGCAGCGTGATCTTGGCGGGCGCGGTGGCGCTGTCGGCGGGATCGTTCCTCGCGATCGCGACCTCGGACATCCTGCCGCAGATCAGCCGCTCCGATCATAATCGCGCGGCGACGCTCACGGCGCTGTTCGCGGGACTCGCGCTCGGCTGGCTCAGCCGGCTGCTGGCCGGCGGCTGATCGCGCCGCTCGCTCGAGTCGCGCATCGCGCGCGGCTCACCGCTCGTCGTTCGGCTCCTTCCATTGTTCAGGATAGAGCAGTAGCAAGTCGCCGCCGAGATTGCGCACCAGGAAGCGCTGGACCTCCGCCACCGCGCGCTCAAGCGCGCGGCCGCCGATGAGCCAATGGCCGCGGCCGCGCACGACCCGAATCGCCGCGCCGATCCGCTCGGCGAGTCTGCCGGTATCCTCGAGCGGCGCAAACGGGTCGGAGTCTCCCGCAAGTATCAGCCGCGGCACGGCGCGTGGGTTGTTGGCAAGCTTGGTCTCGACGAATTTGATTCCGCCACGCGTCACTTCGCGCGCCGCGCCTGCCTCGTCGGCCATCAGAGACCTCACGAGCGCCTCGCGTTGGAACGGCTCGGCGTCGGCCAGCAGATGAAAGAGCGCCGCGCCGCGCGGCGGCTTGAGTGCGCGGCCGAACAGGCGCGACGGCCAGTTCGCCGCGCCCATCACCAGCGGCGATTTAAGCCCGGGCAGCATCGGCGCGAGCGCGACCGCGGCCCTCACCTGCGGAAGTGCGACCGCGCCGAGCGCGAGCAAGCCGCCCAACCCGTGGCCGACGACGATCGCGTCGCGCGCGAGCGCTGTCAGAGCTTCGGCCAGAAGCGCTACGAGATTGTCGAAGCCGTCGGCGCGCGTGACTTGCGCCGCCGCGCGCAGATCCGGCGCATAGACCTCCCATCCGATACTCGCGAAGTATCCACGCGCGACCGCGAGATGGCGCGCAGTGGTAAAAAGTTCAGGCAGCAGTATCAGCGGCCACGCGAACTTCAGCGGTTCGGGCCGCTCACATTCGGCCGGGATTCGGCCAAGCCGGGTCTCCATCGCAACTACGTTGCGCCACGCGCCTCGCGCGCCGCAAGCGGCGTTCGCGCGCCTGAGCGATCGCGCTGGCGCAGCGCGCAAAAAAAAGAGGGCCCCCTTTCAGGGGCCCTCTCGCGGTACGGGGTTAATCACCCCGGCTTATCGCAGCAGCATGCCCGGCATCTTGGCCAGCCTCCGGGTTTCCGGAGGAAAACTTATGCCGTTACTTCTTCTTTTTCTTGCCGGCTTTCTTCTTCATACTCGTCTTCAGTTTAGGCTTGGACTTTTTAGCAGAACTTCTTTTCTTCTTTACTGGCATAGATACCCTCCTTAACAGTTGCTGCTGCCGGACAAGCTCCCGAAACCCTTTAAGCCTCTGGCGGGGCCATGACCTCGCCTACAGGCCGGATTATAGAAACCTGTTCTTCAAAAATCAAGCGAAACGCTGATTCTTTATAAAGAAATTTTAAAATCGTAAGAAGCCTTGCTCTGCCTCGCCTTTGCCAGATTAGAATGGTGTTCAGTCATAAGTCCGCTTGAAATTCGAGGCAAGCCTTTTTACGATGCTCTTGTGAACCGCTGGAGTCTCTACCTCCGCCGCCAGTGGCTGACGCTGGTCCTGACCGCCGTCTGCGGCCTGCTGGCGGTGGACTTTTTTACAGGGCCGCTGGGCCTGCGGGACCTCGTGGTCCTGCGCGAGCGGCGCTCACAACTGGAGGCCGCGCACAAGGAGTTGCTCAAGTCCAACGCGGCGTTGAAGCTCAAGCTCAGCCGGCTGCACGACGACGACCGCTATCTCGAACGCCGTATCCGTGAACAGCTCGGCTATGTGCGGCCCGACGAACTGGTCTATCGCTTCGCCACCGAAGATTCGTCGCAGGGCTCGGCGCGAGATTTATCCGACGATCATCGGGCCGATCGTTAGGCCGCGGACCGATCGTTAGGCCGCGCGATCGCCGCCGAGAATTCCTCGATCGCCGAAAATTTTTACCACGGCGTTCCTGCAATGAGCGCCGCGCCCTGGCGCGCGCGCGGCACTTGCTTGACTGTGGCGCCGTCATGCGATTTCCTTCATCGCGCGCACGAGGACCGACCGGACCGACCGCCGGACCGATCAGATCGACACAGCCAAGACCGAACACGACAGATCCCGATGCCAACATCGCAAACATCCACAGCGGCGGCGTCTCCCGGCATGCCCAGCAGCGCGGCACGCCTGATCCTATTCGCGACCGTCTTCTTCGACCTGCTCGGCTTCGGCATCGTGATCCCGTTTTTGCCGATGTACGCCGCACGCCTGGGTATCGGCGCCGGCGCGATCGGCCTGTTGCTCTCGGCCTACTCGGTGACGCAGTTCATTTTCGCGCCGCCGCTCGGGCGGCTTTCCGATCGAATCGGCCGCCGTCCGATCATCATGTTGGGGCTGCTCGGCTCGTCGCTCAGCTACCTGATCTATGGTTTCACGAATTCGTTTGCCGGCCTGCTGATCTCGCGCGCGGTGCATGGCGCGTGCGCGGCGACCATCTCGACCGCGCAGGCCTATGTCGCCGACACCACCGAAGACTCAAAGCGCGCGCAGGCGATGGGAATGATCGGGGCGGCGTTCGGATTGGGCTTCGTGCTGGGGCCGGCGGTTGGCGGCCTGCTCGGCGCGGTCAGCTTGCGCACGCCGGTGTTTTTTGCGGCGGCGTTGACCTTCGCCAATTTGATATTCGCGGCTGTCTGGCTGCCCGAATCGCGCCCGCCGCGCGACCGCGCGCGCGGCACGGAGCACGGGGCGCATGAAGACACGCACGCAGGAACGCGCGAGGGCGCGCGCGTAGGGCTGCGAGCGTCGTTCGATTTGCCACGCCTGCTACGGCGTCATCGTCCGATCGCACTACTGTTCGCCGTGGCCTTCCTGATCACTTTCGCAATCGGGGCGCTGGAGGCGACCTTCGCCCTGACCGTGCCGGCGGTGTACGGCTACGCGGCGGCCGGAGTCGGCGGATTACTGGCCTTCGCCGGGTTGGTGCAGGCGATCGCGCAGGGCTACCTGGTCGGCAAACTGGCGCCGCGCACGGGCGAGGCGGCGCTGGCGGTGGCCGGTGCCGCGGCGCTCGCCGTCGGGCTTGCGCCGTTTGGAAGCTGGTCCTCGCCCGTCGCGCTCTACGGAATGCTGGTTCTGATCGCGTCGGGCTATGGATTCGCCACCACCGCGGTCGCCACGCTGATCTCGCGCCGCACGGGGCGCGAATTACAGGGCGAAGCGCTGGGGATCAACCAGTCGGTGCTCTCGCTGGCGCGCGTACTCGGTCCATTGGCGGGCGGGCTGATTTACCAGGCGCTCGGCCCGGCAGCGCCGTATATTGGCGGCGCGGCGATGGCGGCGTTGGCGATGGTGCTGGCGACGCGGATACGCCATATTCGAGCGGCCTGAGGAGGGCGCGGCACGATGGTCAATTGGGCGGGCCTGATCAGATGGGCAATCGTCTTTCATCTGTTCGGAGTGATCATCTGGATCGGCAATCTGCTGGTGATCGCGTCGATGCTTTCGCTGGCCACCGAGGAGGTGGGCGCGGCACGCGAGCGGCTGATCGTGATTGCGCGCCGTCTGTTTCAGATCGGATGCAATATCGGGGCGCTCGCCACAGTGTTCTTCGGCATCATCTTGATTCTGCTCGATCCGGCCGTGCTCATGGTGGGATGGCTGCACGCGAAGCTGGTGCTGGTGCTGGTGCTGCTCTACTTCCACTACCGCCTCTACCGCCGCATCCTGAACCTCGAGAACGACCCGTCGGGAGCCACGACGCGCGAGTTCAAGATGATCCACGGATTCGTCAGCGCGCTGCTGCTTGCGATCCTCGCGCTCGCGGTGCTGAAGCCGTTTTAGGGCGGTGATGTAGCTGGGAGCGATTCGCGCGCGCGAGGCGGTCGCTAGCGGCGCAGTTGCAGGACGCGGTTGCTGCGGATTTCCACTTCCTGCATGCCGGGAGCGTGCTGAGGAACTCTCTTGCCGATCCTGGGCACGATTGGAAAGACATTGCGGAATTGCAGGTTTTGGCCGTCGAAATTCTCGAAACTGAGCGCGGTCGCGACGTTCACCGTCATCTCGAGCGCCGCCCCCTGCAACACCATCGCTTGCGTCCAGGCCCGACTACCATCGATCCCTCTGACATAGTGCCATTCGATGGGAGGGCCTACGCGAGTGAAAGTCTTATACAAGGCGCTGGTGTCGCGCGGCTTGAGCAACGCGTAAGCTACGATCGCTTGCGCGGCTCTGAGGCCCGCCAAAATATATCCGGCATGCCGCACCAGTCGTGCGGCGCCCGGCGCCAACGCCCATAGCTCCCCGCATTCATAAACCTTCTCGGGCGGAAGATGAGTCAGGTCTGGACGCGGATAGCTCTGCGGAAACATCGCCAGGTTGTGGAAAACAAACCCGGCGAGCATCTCCTCTGGATCAGGTCCTGCTTCATTAAAAAGGGCGCAGACCTCGCCGTAGTTGAGGTGAATTTCTCCAACCAGGGATTGTGGCGCCTCACAAAAGCCCAATCCTTTTCCGGCTCTTGCGCGGGCCATCCGATCGGCGAATTCCTGCCGTTCGGATTTCGTTGTTAGGATCCGCAATTGCAATGCGTCCCCCAAAACCTCACTAACGATTCATTGTCGAACTGATATCGTTATCTTTCTGCCCTATCTTTTAGCCTAATGTTGCACGTTTGCAAAGAGCTTGATGCATAATTGTCTTCTTTCGAGGGTTATGAAGCTAATTCGCGGCAGATTTGCTGGATTTTTTCGCAGGCACGTCAATTGCGTTTAAAGCCGTCTTGACGCTCTAGGACTCCGTAAATGCGCCAATTTCGATCGGCAAAACCCACGGACTTCAGTTCGGGCAGCCTGAGCCTCGACTTGAAGCCTACGATGCCTGACGACGCCTGGGCGGTACTGCTCACGCGCGTCGGCATCATCATCATCCTCATTACCCAGCCTCTGTTCATAATCTCCGAGCTCAGGCTTGGAAATGGAAAAGAAGTCGACCCCTGGTTACTCGCCGGCTTTCATCTCTTCAATTTTGCCGCCGCGTCCGCCGGGCTCGGCCTAAGTTGGACCCGCACGTTTCGCGCGCGCTGGCGTTCGGCGGCCTTCTCGCTATGCGCGATGCTCATCGTCAGTTCCACCGTAATGAGTATCGCGGCGGGCGGGCGTCACGAGGCCTTATTCGTCTCCTTGCTGCTCATTATGCTGGGCTCGGCGATGCTGGTGCCGTGGGAAGCGCCCTGGCAATTGGGGCTCGGGATGCTCAGTGTATCGGCGTTGCTGGCCAACACCATGCTGGCCAGCGACCCGAACCTTAACGTCTTCTATCACTGGCTGGGCGTGATCACCGCGGCCTGCCTCTCCCAGTGCGCGACAACTTTCGGAGTGCGCTATCGCGAACGCACACAGCAGTACCAGACGCTGCGCGAACGCGACCTGCAACTCGGTGAAAGCGAAGAAAAATTCCGCCGTGTGTTCGAGACCAGCTCCGACGCGATCATCATCACCCGCACCATCGACGGCCACATCATCGACGTCAATCGCGAATTCCTGGACCGCACCGGTTACGGCCGTGATGAAGTAATCGGCCGGATACCTTCGGAGCTCGACCTCTGGGACGACCGCGCACAGGCCAAGCTGCTGTCCGACGAGATCAAGGCGACTGGCTTTGCCCGCAACGTCGAGGGCCATTTCCGCATGCGCAGCGGCGAGTCGGTCACGGCGCTGATCTCGTCGGTGAGGGCGATGATCAACGGCGAGGAATGCGTGATCAGCGCCGTGCGCGACGTGACCGAGCTGCGCAAAGCCCACGAGGCCCTGGTCGCCGCGCGCGAGGTTGCGCTCGCGGCCTCCGAAGCCAAGTCACAATTTCTCTCCTGCATGTCGCACGAGATCCGCACTCCGCTCAACGTCATCCTGGGCTCGGCCGATCTGCTCACCGACACCCACCTCGGCCCCGAGCAGCGCCATTACGTCGACCGCGTGATCAACAACGGCTCCAACCTGCTGGAGCTGCTCAACAGCATTCTCGACCTCACACGGGTCGAAAGCGGCCAGCTCAGCCTCGAGCAGACGCCCTTCAATGTCGCCGAGCTGACCGAACGCGCCGCCGAGACGCTGGCGATCCGCGCGCGCGAGACCCAGGTCGAACTGGTGACCCGTTTCGCGCCCGATTTGCCGACCACGCTGCTTGGCGATCCGCTGCGGCTCAACCAGGTGCTGACCAACCTGGTCGGCAACGCGCTCAAGTTTACCGAGCACGGCGAGGTCGTGGTCACGATCGAGCGCGACACGCAAAGCCGCGATCCCGGCGCGCTGCGCTTTTCCGTAAGCGACACTGGCATCGGGATCGAGCCCGAAAAGCTCACCTCGATCTTTTCGCCCTTCGCCCAGGCCGACTCCTCGACCACGCGCAAATACGGCGGCAGCGGCCTGGGCCTCGCGATCGTCGAGCGGCTGGTGCAATTGATGGGCGGCCGCGTCTGGGTGCAAAGCGAAGTCGGCAAGGGCAGCACCTTTCATTTCACCGCCCGCTTCGGCGTGCCGCAGGGCGCATCCGAGGCGCCGGCGGCGCCGCGCATGGACCTGGGCGGAGTGCGGGTGCTCATCATGGATCGCAACGCCACCTGCCGCGCCGCCGTGCGCGAGATTTTCGCCGCCCACGGCGCCGTCGTGGTCGAAGCCGCTTCGGCGGACGGGGCCGCCTTAGCGGTCGAGCAGGCCAATCGCGCCGCCGCGCCGTTCCAGCTGGTGTTCGCCGATTGCTCGCGGCCTGACGCCGGGGGCTTCGAACTCGTACGCCGCATCGGGACGAGCGCGAGCAAGGCGCCGGGCCTGACGGTTGCGACCGTCAGTTCGTACGATCTCTCGAAGGCTTTTGTCGGGTTGCGCGAAGCCGGCCTGGAACACTACGTGGTCAAGCCGCTCAAGCGTGCGGACCTGCTGGCCGCGGCGGCGGACTTCGCCAGGCCCGCGCCAGTGGCGATCAAATCGGCCGCGGGCTCGGCCGCTGCCGCTCCGGGCGCCGTGCTCGTCCAACCCGACCAGCCTGGGGCGCGAGCGCCGGATAATGTCGCGGCTGCACCCGCGCAACCAGTTCTGGCGATCGCGGGTGAGGAGCTGGCGCCTTGCCGGATACTGCTCGCCGACGACTCGATCGATAACCGCCTGCTGATTCGCGCGTACCTTGCGAAGACCGGGTACGGCCTCGACGAAGCCGAGAACGGCCAGGTTGCGGTCGACAAACTGCTCGGCGGCCGCTACGACCTGGTGCTGATGGATATCCAGATGCCGGTGATGGACGGGTTCACGGCCGTGCGGCGCATCCGCCAGTGGGAGCGCGAGCACCAGGCGGGGCGCACGCCGATCATCGCGCTGACCGCGTCGGCCTTCGACGAAACCGTGCGCAAGGCGATCGAGGCCGGATGCGATTCGCACCTCGGCAAGCCGCTCAAGCGCAGCACGCTGCTCCGCGTCATTCGCGAGACCGCGCTCGCCAGGCGCAACGCTTCGGTGGCAGCCTGACCTTCGCGCTGGCGCGTTTCAGGACTACGCGGCAGAGCCGGCGTAGGCGCGGTCGGCGGCGGCGAGCGACTTGCCGCGCGCGATCTCGAAGCCCATCGATTCCAGAATCGTCTCGAGCGCGCTCAGAACCAGCATCACGTTCTCGCGCTTGCACGACTCGCCCATCAGTCCGATACGCCACACCTTGCCCTTGAGCGGCCCCAGCCCGGCGCCGATCTCGACGTTGAACTTTTCCAGCAGTTGCGCGCGCACTTTGGCCTCTTCGATCCCCGACGGCACCGCGACAGCGGTGAGCTGCGGCAAGCGAAAACCTTCCTGCGCCGCGAGGCTCAGCCCCATTCCCTCGATCCCCGCCTGCAGCGCGGACGCGTTGCCCCGATGGCGCCGAAAGCGCGCCTCGAGCCCCTCTTCGACCACGATTCGAAGCGCTTCGTACAGCGCGTAGTTCATCGTGATCGGTGCGGTATGATGATAGACGCGGTCGGGGCCCCAGTACTTCTCGATGAGCGAGAGGTCGAAGTACCACGAGGTGCACGGCGTCTTGCGCTTGCGTACCGCTTCCATCGCGCGCGCGCTAAAAGTCACCGGCGACAGCCCGGGCGGCGCACCGACACCTTTTTGCGTGCAGCTGTAGCAGGCGTCAATCTGCCAGCCGTCGATCTCCAGCGGCACGCATCCGAGCGACGTCACTCCGTCGGCCACCATCAGCGCGCCGTGCGCGTGCGCCATCTTCGAGATTTCCTCGATCGGTTGATGAATTCCAGTCGAAGTCTCGGCGTGCACGATCGCCACCAGCTTGGGCACCTTGGCCGCCTTCAGCGCCTGCTCGATCCGCTCGGGTTCGACGATTCTGCCCCACTCGGCGTCCACCTGATGGATTTTCGCGCCGAGCCGCGTCGCGACTTCGACCATCCGGGTACCGAACACGCCGGCGGTGCCGATCACCACTTCATCGCCCGCCTCGATCAGGTTCGCCATCACGGTCTGCATCCCGGCCGAGCCGGTGCCCGAGACCGGGAAAGTGATCTCGTTGGCGGTGCGGAAAACTAACCGCAGCATCTTCTTGATGTCGTCCATCACCTTGATGAAGTCGGGATCGAGATGGCCGACCATCGGCGACAACATCGCCTTCATCACGCGCGGATGAATGTTCGAGGGACCGGGTCCGAGCAGTACGCGGGCCGACGGTTGCAATTCCGGAAACGAGGAACTGGCCAAAGGCGGTCTCCCTTTTCAGCGCCGGTAGCTTGAGCGCGCCCGGGAAGCGCGGCCTTTCGCCGGCGGCGATTTTTACTTAGCCCTTATTATTGACCGGTACGGGCGTCAGCGAAAGCGCGTTTTGCGTATCAGCAAACGCGCGCAGAGCACCCGATCCGATTCGGCGCGATCGTGATACAGTAATTGGCCGTGGAAAACTTCGCAGCAGGCTCGCAATTCGCCGCCGAACTGCCCGCGCTCGCCGCGGATCTGGCGAAAATCGTCGGCGCCGACGGAGTCGTCTCGCACTCGAGCGAGCTCGCCGTATACGAGTGCGACGGATGGACGATCGGCAAGAGCGCCCCTGATCTGCTAGTGCTGCCGCGGACCACCGCGCAGGTCAGCGGCGTGCTGGCCGCGCTCGCGCGCCGCGCCGTGCCCTTCGTGCCGCGCGGCGCGGGCACCGGGCTTTCCGGCGGATGCCTGCCGCTCAAGGCGCCGGTGATGATCTGCACGTCGCGCATGAACCACATCGTCGCCTGCGACCTGGCCAACCGGCGCGTCGTGGTTGAAAGCGGCGTGGTCAATATCAACGTGACCAACGCGGTCAAAGCATCCGGCTATTTCTACGCGCCCGATCCTTCCTCGCAAGCCGCCTGCACTATCGGGGGCAATATCGCGGAGAACTCCGGCGGCCCGCATACGCTGAAATACGGCGTTACCACCAATCACGTGCTGGGCGTCGAGCTGGTGCTCGCGGGCGGCGAAGTCGTCGAGCTGGGTGGGCCGGCCGACGAGCGCCTGGGCTATGACCTGCTCGGCGCGGTGGTCGGCGCCGAGGGCACCGCGGGAATCGTGACGCGCGCGACGCTGAGGATTGTGCGCGAGCCCCAGGCGCATCGCACGATGCTCGCGGTTTTTGCTGACGTCGAACGCGCGACCGCAGCGGTCAGCGCGATCATCGCCGCCGGAATAATTCCGGGCGCGATCGAAATGATGGACGCGCTGATCATTCGCGCGGTCGAGGCGGCGTTCAAAGTCGGCTTTCCCTCCGACGCGGGCGCCGTGCTGATCGTCGAGATCGACGGCCTGGAGGCCGGCCTTGGAGAGCGCGCCGAGCGTATCGCGCGCATCGCCACCGAGGCTGGCGCGGCCGAGGTGAAACTCGCGCGCGACGAGGCCGAGCGCGCGCTTCTATGGAAGGCGCGCAAGCGCGCGTTCGGCGCGGTCGGGCGGCTTGCGCCCAACTATGCCACCCAGGACGGCGTGGTGCCGCGCACGCGGCTGCCCGACATCCTGCGCGTGATCACGATGCTCAGCCGCCTCTATGGACTCGCGATCGGCAATGTCTTCCACGCCGGCGACGGCAATATCCATCCGATCGTGCTCTACGACGAACGCGATCCCGACCAGGTGCGGCGCGCGATCGAAGTCGGCCGCGAGATTCTCAAGGCCTGCGTCGAGATGGGCGGCAGCCTGACCGGCGAGCATGGTATCGGGGTCGAGAAACAGCATGAGATGCCGCTGTTGTTCGCGCCCGGGGACCTGATCGTGATGAGCGAGTTGCGCCGCGTTTTCGATCCCAACGGCCACGCCAATCCCAACAAGGTCCTTCCGCAACCCGGCGGCTGCGTTGAAGTTGCCGCGCCGCGCCGCCAGGTCCCGCTGTAACCGGTGAGCGACGCCGCTTCCGACAAGTTCGAAAACGCGACCCGCCGGCTGCTGGGCGCCGAGCGCGTGCGCGCGCCGCGCGCGAGCGAAGTGCCGGCCGCGCGGCTAATCGCCGAACCGCGCGACAGCGACGAAGTAGCCGCGCTGGTCCGACAGTGCGAAGCCAGCCGCGATACGCTCGCGCCGTTCGGCGCCGCGCGCACACTTGGTGAAATCCGCCGCGCGCCCGCGATGCTCGGGGTTTCGCTCGCCCGCATGAACCGTATCGTTGCCTACGAACCCGACGACATGACGGTGATCGCGGAAGCCGGGATGACGCTCGGCGCGCTAAATCAGCGCCTGGCCGAGCATGGCCAGCGCTTGCCGCTCGATCCGCGCGGCCCCAGCGCAACCACGCTCGGCGCGCTGATCGGCGCGGCCCAGGCCGGCCCCCTCAGGCTTTCTGAGGGCACGCCGCGCGACCTGCTGATCGGAGTGCGCTTCGTCGGTCACGAAGGTCGCGCGGTGCATGGAGGCGGCCGGGTGGTCAAAAACGTGGCCGGCTATGATTTGATGAAAGTGATGACCGGATCGTTCGGAACGCTCGGAATAATTACCGAAGCCGCTTTCAAGTTGCGCCCGATTCCCGAAAGCTACGCCCTCGGTGTCGCGCCGTTTGCGCGCGCCGCCGACGCCTTCGGCGCGGCGCTCAAGCTCGGCGACGCGCTGCCGTTGGTGCATGCCGAAGTGTTGAGCCCTGCGCTCGCGGCACGCTTCGGCCATCCGGGAGCATTTGTGCTGATGGCCGCGATCGCCGGTAATGCCTCCGAGCTTAAGTATCAACGCGACCATTTTGGCGATTATTTCAGAGCGTTTGACGGCGTCGCCTTCAGCGAAGGCGCGCGCGCCGTCGAGACCTACGAGCAACTGCGCGATCTCGAATTTGCGCCCGCGGCGCTCGCCGCCCAACTCGCGACGGCTCCGGCTGAACTCGGCCGCTGCGTCGAGGGCTTGGGCGCGGAGTTTCGCGCGCATGCCGGATGCGGCGTCGCGCAGATTTTTATGGGCGGCAACATTGGCCCGGCAAACGCGCGCGAGACTCTCTCTCTATGGCGCTCTGCGGCGCGCACCGCGCATGGCCATCTGCGGCTGCTCGCGGCGGCGCCGGCGCTCCGATCGGAACTGGATTTTTTCGACGAGCCGCCGGCCGGCGCGCTCAACCTGATGCGCCGGCTCAAAGCCGCATTCGACCCGGCCGGAATTTTCAACCCCGGATGTTTCGTCGGGGGAATCTGATGGCCGACGCGGAAACACGCGAAGCGGGCGCGCCCGCGCGGCACGGGCCGGTGCGCGACGTGGTCGAATACGACCTTCTGTTCGATTGCGTGCACTGCGGGCTCTGCCTGGAGTCGTGCCCAACGTACCTGCTTACACGCGCCGAGATGGATTCGCCGCGCGGGCGCATCTATCTGATGAAGTCGCTCGCCGAGGGGCGGATGAAGCTCGACGACGAAGCGGTCGGCCATATCGACTCGTGCCTGGGATGCCGCGGATGCGAAACCGCCTGCCCCTCGGGCGTTCATTACGGACGGCTCCTGGAGCGGACGCGCGATTACATCAATCGCAACCATGGGCGTCGCCTGATAGACGGGCTGCGGCATGCGGCGGTACGTTTCATCTTTCCGTATCCGCGGCGGCTGCGCGTGATGCTCTTTCCGCTGCGCGCCGCCGACCGGCTAAAGGTGCGCTGCCTGATGCGCCGCATGTTGCCGCGCGTGATGCGCGAGTGGATCGATCTGGTGCCGGAGCGAAACCACACCGCGCCGGTCTATCCCGACGCCGCGCCGCCGAATTCCGCCGGCCCCGTCGCGGTGGTGCATCACGGATGTGTCGCGGAGGTGCTGACGCCCTCGGAGAATCTCAACACGGAGCGCGCGCTCAAGGTGGCCGGCTATCGCGTCGTGCCGCTTGCGCCCACGGTCTGCTGCGGCGCGCTCGATCTGCACGACGGCAATCTGCCGCGCGGACTCGATTTCGCGCGGCGCAACGTGCGGGCACTCAAACGCTCCGGCGCCGAGGCGATCGTTTCGGCGGCCTCGGGATGTGCCGCGGCGATCGCGTCGTATGGCGAGTTATTGAAGGATGACCCGGAACTGGCGGACGACGCGAGAGAGATCTCGGCGCGCGCGACCGATCTCAGCGCGCTGTTGCTCGCGCGCGGCGGCAAACCGGCAGGCCGGCTCGACTGTGCGGTGACGTATCACGATTCGTGTCATCTTGCGCACGGGATGGGCGTGCGCGAGTCGCCACGCAAGCTGCTCGCTTCAATCGAGGGCGTGCGGCTGGTTGAAATGGCGGAGTCTGATCTCTGCTGCGGCTCAGCCGGCAGCTACAACCTGCTCGAAACCGCGATGGCGCATCAACTGGCGCGGCGCAAAGCCGACAATATCGAGGCGACCGGCGCCGACTATGTGGTGCTGGGCAATCCCGGCTGCGAATTCCAGATTGCAGCCGAATTGCGCCGCCGCGGCTCGCGTATCCGGGTGATGCATCTGGCGGATTTTCTGGCGCTGGCCGCAAGCTCCGGCGCGTGAGCCGACGATCGCCGCGGCGCCGTACTACCGAACGAGTTGCTGTTCTTTAAAAGAGCGCGGAAGTCGCACCTATGGGCCGGTGCGCGCGAGGCTTATTAGTCGAGCGCGAAGCTATTGGTCGAGGTCGATAATCTGGCCGGGCTGGGGTCCGGGAACCATATCGGCGAGGTCGGCATCCTTATCTTTGGCCATCCCGGGCGTTTGCCGCTCGGCTACGCGTTTGACCCGGCGCTGTTCTTTATCCTGCTGCTTCTGCCGGCGAAGCTGTTCTCTGCGACGTTTTTCCAACTGGTCGCCCCTTGAAAAGGCCGACGCGCGGTCGCACTGAAGCGGCCGACACTATCGGGCTCCAATTATTTGCCGTGCGCTAAAAAAACAACGGGGGCGGGGCTCGGCCCGCCCCCGTTTCGATCGACTGTTGTTACCAGCGATCGCGGCCGCGATTTCCACCGCCGCCGCCGCCGCCACCGCCCCGGTTGCCGCCGCCGCCGCCACCGCCGAAGCTGGACTCACGAGGCTTGGCCTCGTTCACCTTGATGTTGCGGCCCTTCAGCTCAGTCTCGTTGAACTGCTGAATCGCCTTGGCCGCGTCTTCCGCATTAGCCATCTCGACAAAACCGAACCCCTTCGACTGACCCGAAAACTTGTCGGTGATGATCGCGACGCTCTGCACCTGTCCCACCTGGGAAAACAGCTGTTGCAGGTCGTCGTTGGACACTGCGTAGGCCAGATTGCCTACGTACAATTTGCTGGGCATCATTGCCCTCCGTTGGTATTTGTCGGGAAGCTCTCGAACAGAGAACCCGGGCTCATTCCCGGGCAGTTGATAGGGAACACTCCGACCGTTACGCGTTAGAGCCTATCCGTTTGCGACGGAGAATGGAAGAGGGGTGCAAATTACCCGACAGCGCCCTGAATTGCCCGTTACGGGTCCCGCGTGACCACGATTCCGCTGCCGCGCATCATTGGCGAGCCGTCGAGCGCGCATACCGCCGCCGCATCCGGCACCTGCCGGCGCTCGGCGCGCCCGGTAACCTGGAACACTGCCTCCGCGATATGCCCCATCCCGTGTAATCGGCCCTCACTCAGGCTGCCGCCGAACGTATTCACCGGAAGTTCGCCTTCCAGCGCGATTCGGCCGTCCTGGATGAACGCGTGGGCCTCGCCGCGCTTGCAGAAGCCGGCCGCCTCCAGCCAGTAGAGCGCCGAGGGCGCGAAGCCGTCGTACAACTGCGCGGCGTCCATGTCGGCCGGGCCGAGTCCCGCCGACGACCACAGCTTAGCCGCGAGGGATTGCCCGTTGGCGAGGTAATCGTCGAGCGTGTAGAAGAGCAGGCTGCGGCGGCTGGCCGTATTCTGGCCGTGCCCCGCGATGTAGGCGGGGGGGCGGCGTAGGTCACGCGCGCGCTCGGCGCTGGTCATCACCAGCGCGACGCAGCCCTCGACCGGCACGTCGCAATCGAACAGACAAAACGGCTCGGCGATCGGCCGCGCGGCCATGTAGTCATCGCGCGTCATCGGCTTGGAATAAAAGAACGCGCGCGGATTGAGGTTGGCGTTACGCCGCGAGTTGACCGCGAGCGTGCCGAGATGCTCGCGCGTCGCGCCGTACTGATGCATGTAGCGCCGCCACGCCATCGCATGCGACTGGATCACGCTGATGCATCCGAAGGGCGCAAGGAATTGAGCGTCGCCGGCGGCACGCGCGCCGCTGAACGCTCCGTAGCTCCGCGGCTGATGGAGCGCGCGCCAGATCAGCACGTAGTCGCAGGCGCCGGCGAGCAACGCGTGCACGCCTTCGATCACCGGCGCCGCGATCATCCCGGTTTCAATCTGCGCGTACCATCGCACGTCCGGCGCGAGCGCCAGATGGTTGATGATCCACGCGACGCTCACGATATCGACGCCGTCGCGCGTGCCGGCGCCCAGGAACGGCGCCTCGGGATACGTCGCCAGACCGTCGATCTGTTGCGGGCTAAGGCCGGCGTCGGCGATCGCCTCGCTGCAGGCGTCGAGGGCGAGCGATCCCAGCGGGCGCTTTGACTGGCGCGTCAGCTCCGAATAACCGATCCCGACGATCGCGGTCTTACCCTTACCCAGCCACATTGCCCCTACCCTGCCACATCGCCACACCCCTCCGGCTCAGACCGGCCTGAATTGAGCCAGCACCAGGCCGGCACCTCGTTGCTCGAACCACACCTCGGCGCGGCCGCCGATGCGGACTTTATCGAGTTCCGCGTGCGGCAGATTGGAAACCATGAAGAGCATCGGCTGCTCCTCGAGCTCGACCACGATATTGACGTACGGGACCTCGCCCTCGAAACCGGCGACGCTCGGCTGATGCATCACGGTGAAGGTGTAAATCGTGCCGCGGCCGGAAACCGGCGCGAACTCCAGTCGCTGGGCGGAGCAGCGGTCGCAGGTGGGACGCGGCGGATGGTTGTAGTATCCACATTCGGCGCATCGCTGCACTACGAGCCGATGCTTTTTTGCCGCGTCCCAGAAGGGCTGCGAGAGTTCGTCGGAAATCGGAACAGGTTTTTCGCTATTGGCCGCCACGCATCCGTGTATAGCAGGTTTGCACGGGCGAGTGTCAGCGCGGCGCGGCGCCAATCGTATCGCAACACTCCACAGACGCGATGGTCGCGCCGGAAGCGGGAAAATATTTGCCCCGCGCCCATCGCGCCACGCCGACCAGGCCGATCATCACCGGCACTTCGATTAGCGGTCCTATAACGGCAGCGAAGGCCGCGCCGCTGTCGATCCCAAAGGTCGCGACCGCCACTGCGATCGCAAGTTCGAAATTGTTTGACGCCGCGGTGAACGAAAGCGTCGCGGTTTGCGGATAAGTCGCGCCCGCCTTGTAGCTCAGGATGAACGACAGAGCGAACATGATGGCGAAGTAGAGCAGCAGGGGAATCGCGATCCGCACCACGTCAAGCGGCAGCCGCACGATCGCCTCGCCCTTGATCGAAAACATCACCACGATCGTGAAGAGCAAAAAGATCAGAGTGAGCGGGCTGATTTTCGGAATGAAATGCTCACGGTACCAGGCCTTCCCTTTGAGCCCGACCAGAATTTTCCAGGTCGCGAAGCCGGCGGCGAACGGCACGCCGAGATAGATGCCGACGCTCTCGGCGATCTCGCCGATCGTTATATGAACCAGCGTGACGCCCAGCCCGAGCCATCGCGGAATCACGGTCATGAAGACGAACGCGTAGATTGAAAAGAACAGCACTTGAAAGATCGAATTGAACGCCACCAGGCCCGCGCAGTAATCGTTGTCGCCGTCCGCCAGGTCGTTCCACACCACCACCATCGCGATGCATCGCGCAAGCCCGATCAAGATGAGCCCGGCCATGTACTCCGGCCGGTCGCGCAGAAAAATAATCGCGAGCGCGAACATCAGGATCGGCCCGATGATCCAGTTCTGCACCAGCGAGAGGCCGAGGATCTTCCAGTCGCGGAAGACGTCGCCCAGTTCGTCGTAATTCACCTTCGCCAGCGGCGGATACATCATCAGGATGAGACCGGCCGCAATCGGGAGCGACGTGGTGCCAACGCTCAGGCGGTCGAAAGCCGCCTTGACGCCGGGCCACGCGTAACCCAACGCAACGCCAACCGCCATCGCGAGAAAAATCCACAGCGTGAGGAATCGATCGAGGAACGACATCCGCTGCAGCACGGAAGCAGCCGGCGAAGCGGTTTCGGAGGGTCTTGCCACGCGGGGATTCATGACTCGGCCGCCTCGAGCTTCACGGTCAGCGGAATCGCGCGTGCGCGCGGAAGCTTGAACGACAATAAAGCCGCCGCCAGCACCATCGCGCCCGAGGCCAGCAGACAGGCGCTGAAGCCGTAAAATTCGAAAATCACTCCCGACAACAGCGTGCCCAGCAGTCTGCCGCCGGCGTTGGCCATGTAATAAAACCCGACGTTGGTCGCGACCTCCTCCTCTTCTGAGTAGGCGAGAATCAGATACGAGTGCACGGCGGAATTGATCGCGAACACGACCATGAAGACGGCGAGTCCGACCATCAGAGCCGCGGCCGGACTGAGGTTAAGCTGCAGCGCAGCCGCCAGTCCGAGCGGTATCGCGACCAGAATGAACGTCCACAGGCGAGCCGTATCTCCGGTAACTCCTTGTCGTGCGCCTAGCTGGCGAAGCACCTCCGGGACGATTGCCTGCACGATGCCGTAACCGACGAACCACGAGGCGCAGAACGCGCCCACCTGCCAGAAAGACCATCGCAGATTGGAAGCCAGGAAGACCGGCAGCCCGACTACGAACCAGACATCGCGCGCCGCGAACAGAAACAGGCGTGCGGCCGAAAGCCAGTTCACCGCCGAACTCTTGGAAAATAGCGCGGTGAATTTGACTTTCGATTTGGCCTTTCCCAGCCCGCTCGGGAGCGCCACGACGGTTCCGATCAAGACGGCGGAAAGCCCGAGCGCCATCGCCGTCAGCGAGCCCACGAAACCCAACGCGCCCAAAAGCGCCCCGCCCATAAAGAAGCCGAGCCCTTTGAGCGCGTTTTTCGATCCAGTCAGCCGCGCGACCCATCGGAAGAGAGCGCCGTCCTCGCCCTGGGGCACCACCACTTTGATCGCGCTCTTGGCGCTCATCTTGGTCAGATCTTTCGCGATTCCAGAGAGCGCTTGCGCCGCCATCACGTATGCGACCGATGCTGCGGGAGACCATGCCGGCTGTAGCAAGGCCAACATGATCAGGGCGCCGATCTGAAGCAGCAAGCCGCCATAAAGAGTGACCTTCAAGCCCGAGCGCGCCGCGATCCATCCGCCAAGCAGATTGGTGACGATTCCGAAGAATTCGTAGAACAGAAACAGAAAAGCGATCGCGACTGCGCTATAGCCGAGCCGGTCAAAATGCAACAGCACCAGCATCCGCAGCGCGCCGTCTGTAAGCGTGAAGCCCCAGTAAGCGCCGGTCACCAGCGCGTAGTTGCGGACCGCGGTCCTCATCGCCGCATCGCTCGGCTACGAGCGCCCGGCAGGGTCGCCGCCACTTTCGCGGCCAGTTCGACCAGCCGGTTGGCGTAGCCCCATTCATTGTCGTACCAGGCAAGGATTTTGACCTGCGTGCGATCGACGACCATCGTCGACGGACCGTCGACGATCGAGGAACGCGGGTCGTTGACGAAATCCACCGAGACCAGCGGGCGCTCCTCGAACCCCAGGATCTCCTTGAGCGGACCCGCGGCGGCCTCTCTCAGGAATCCGTTGACCTCTTCGACGGTGGTTGGGCGCGTGACTTCAAATACGCAGTCCGTCAACGAGGCATTCAGTAGTGGCACCCTTACCGCCATGCCGTTGAGCTTCCCCTCCAGCTCCGGATAGATGAGCCCGATGGCGGTGGCCGAGCCGGTCGTCGTCGGGACCAGCGACAGCAGCGCCGAGCGCGCGCGGCGCAAATCCTGGTGCGGCAGATCGACCAGGGTTTGCGTATTGGTAACGTCGTGCAGAGTCGTGATCGCCCCGTGGCGGATGCCGAGCTTTTCGTGCACCACTTTCACCACCGGCGCCAGACAATTCGTGGTGCACGAGGCCGCGGTCACGATGTCGTGAATGGCGGGATCGTACAAATGATCGTTGATCCCGACCACGATGTTCAGGGCCTCCTTCTTAATTGGCTTAATTGGCGCCGCCACGATTACCTTGCGCACGCCGCGCTCGAAATACGGCCGCAATGACTCCGCGGTCCGAAATTTTCCCGAGCATTCCAAAACCATCTCCACGCCAGAGCTGTCCCATCGCACCGCTCCCGGCTCTCCCCGATCGCTGAACGCGATGCGCTGTCCTTTGACGATGAGCGAGTTCTCATCCGCGCTGACCGGCGCCGGCCAGCGGCCGTGCACGCTGTCGAACTCGAGCAGATGGGCGGCGGCGCCGGCGCCGCCCTTGATTTCGTTGATGTGGACGATCGGAAGCGCCGTAAATTCCGCACGATCGAAAGCGGCGCGCAACGCGAGTCGCCCCATGCGTCCAAACCCGTTGATTCCAATCCGCACGGACATATTCAGGCTTTCGCCGCTTTCACCGCGCTGCGGCGTTTCGTGGTGGGAGCGCAGATTCCAGATTTGACGGAATCGGTTGCGCAAGCGGCGGTTCCGAAATCCGCCGGCGCGCAGATATCCGGCTGTCCGCCGCAGCAGTTTTCAGTCAGATACGCGAGCAAGGCGGTCATCGTCTTGAAATTTGCGCTGTATATGATCGACCGGCTGGCGCGCCGCGACGTCACGAGGCCGGCGAAGCGAAGCTGGTTCAAATGAAATGAGAGCGTGGGAGATGGCAGCCCGAGGCGATCCCCGATCTCGCCGGCCGCCAGGCCTTCGGGGCCCTTTTGGACCAGCAGACGGAAAATTTCGAGCCGGGTTTCCTGGGCCAGGGCGCCCAGCGCCGCGACCGCGGTTGACTTCTTCATAGTTTTAGATATATGGAATTGTTAGCGGATGGTCAACCGACGAACGCGTGCAAACGCGCAACCTGCCGCCCGCGCGCGGGCGGCAAGCGGAGCGAACACAATGAGCGAGCCCTCGATAAAAGAACAGGTCAGGGAAAATTACGCGCGCGCCGCCCGGCGCGTCACCAGCGAAGAAACCGGCGGCGGATGCTGCGGCAGCGTCGCCCCCCTGCGGCAATCCGATAACCTCGAATCTATACGCCGAGAGCGAGACCGGGGCGCTGCCGACGGCGGCCGTCGCCGCTTCGCTCGGATGCGGCAATCCAACCGCGCTCGCGGAATTGAAAGCGGGCGAGACGGTGCTCGACCTCGGCTCCGGCGGCGGGATCGACGTGCTGCTCTCGGCGCGCCGCGTCGGCCCCACCGGCAAGGCCTACGGCCTCGACATGACAGACGAGATGCTCGCGCTGGCGCGCGAGAACCAGCGCAAGGCGGGCGCGGAAAACGTTGAGTTTTTAAAGGGCGAGATCGAAAGCATCCCGCTCCCCGACAATTCCGTGGACGTGATCATCTCGAACTGCGTGATTAATCTTTCGGGCGACAAGGATCGCGTGCTGGCCGAGGCCTTTCGGGTGCTGCGTCCGGGCGGGCGCTTCGCGGTCTCCGACGTGGTGGTGCGCGGTGAAGTGCCGGCCGCGATTCGCCGCAACGTGGAGTTGTGGATCGGATGCGTCGCCGGAGCGCTGGAGGAATCCGAGTACCGGGCGAAATTGAGCGGCGCCGGCTTCGAGCAGGTCGAGGTCGAACCGACCCGAATCTACCGCGCCGAGGACGCGTCGGAATTCTTCGCTCAGGCCAATCTCGACCTCGAAAAAGTCGCGTCGATGGTCAACGGGAAATTCATGAGTGCGTTCGTCCGCGCCCGCAAGCCCCTCTAAGCGGCTTACGCCAGATAGCCGGAGTGCTGCAGGTACTCGGCGAGCAACACCGCGCCGCGCCCCGCGCCCATCGCCGCGTTGTGCGTGACCAGCACGTACTTTACGCCGTTGGCCAGGACTTCATCGGGGCGGATTCGTCCGACCGAAGTCGTCATCCCGCGCTCGGCGTCGCGGTCCAGGCGCGGCTGCGGGCGCATCGGATCGCGATGCACGGTAATCATGTGCTGCGGCGAGTTGGGCAGACCGAGCGCGGTGAACTCGCGCCCGAAGCTTTCGAACGCCTCACTGACCGCCTCGACGCCAGCGGGCTTTTTGAGCGAAACCGCGACCGCCTCCGTATGACCGTTGAGCACCGCGGCGCGCGTGCAGGTGGCGCTCACGCGGAGCGCCAATTCCGCGATCCCGCCCTCGGCCATGCGCCCGAGGATTTTGCGCGTCTCGACCATCACCCGCTCCTCTTCGCGCGGGATGAACGGGATGACGTTCTCGACGATGTCGAGCGCGGAGAGGTCGCGCCCGGCGCCCGAGATCCCCTGCATCGTCGTGACCATCGTGGCCTCGACGCCGAAGCGCGCATCGAGCGCCTTGAGCGTGATCGCGAGGCCGGTCGCGGTGCAGTTAGGGAGGGTCGCGATATAGCCTTTCCATCCGCGCCGGCGGCGCTGCTCGTTCACCAGTGCGAGATGGTCGAGGTTGACGCCAGGGATCAGCAGCGGCACGTCGGGTTC
The DNA here is from genome assembly GCA_963734845.1 of uncultured delta proteobacterium. Taxonomy (GTDB): domain Bacteria; phylum Desulfobacterota; class Binatia; order Binatales; family Binataceae; genus JAKAVN01. The sequence goes on from CAVTIS010000006.1 coordinate 310,225, forward strand.
CATCCGATGCGGCCGGGCGGTGCTGATGGTCGGAACCAGGGCCGCGTAAATCGGCTCGAGCTCGCGCGCGGCTTCGGATTCGACCGCGGCAAACACCACACCGATCCCGCCAAGTCTCAGTGACTTCGCGTCCTGCACTTCGAGTCCCAGCGTCTCGGTCGGCGGTTCGCAACCGCCGACGTACCATCGCCGCACGCCGCTTTGCCCGTCGGTTATAGCCTCGGCAAAGGTCTTACCGGCCGAGCGCTCGGAGGCGGCCAGCGCCGCAATCTCGAAATACGGATGTCCGTCGAGGGCGGCCAGCACCTGCTGGCCGGCAATTCCGGTGGCGCCAACGATTGCAGCTTTGATCTTCATCTAATGAGCCGAGTGCCTGAAAGTTTGGAGCTAACAGATTATAGATAGCGGCTGTCGCGATCCATATGAGGAGCGCGGCGACGAGCCGCCCGTACCGGCGCGCTCGCGGCCAATCCGTCAGAGATGCGCGAGCAGCCAGCCGCGGACGGTCTCGAGTAGTTCGTCGGCCGCTTCGGTGAAGCGATGGCCGACGCCGGGAAAAAGCTTGAGCGTTCGCGGCTCTCGTGCGCGCTCGTAGATTCTCTCGGAACATTCGTGCGGCAAAATCGTGTCGGCGGTGCCATGCAGCAGGAGCAGCGGGCGCGGCGCAAGCTCGGCGACCACGTGCGCGCCGGCGAGCTGGCTCGAAACCGCGACCACGGTCGTTACCGTCGAGGAGAGCGTGCCCGCGTTGATCGCGACCGCGCCGCCGAAAGAGTGGCCGACGATTGCCGCGCGCCCGCATTGCATCGCGTTCAGAAACGCGAGCCCGGCCATCGTGTCGAGCACGCACTCGCCGAACTCGTTGGGCATCCGGTAGTTGACCCGCACCACCGTGATTCCCAGCGCGGGCAGCTCCTGCCCGAGCCGCACGTAGAGCTTTCCGGGACCGTCGAACCCGCCGAGCGCGCCGCTGACGCACAGTACGGCGCGGGCGGGAGCGTCATCTGCCCCGGCATCAGCCGCCCCGACTTCGACCGGCTGGACCTCGGGCGCGTGCACGATTATCGGGATCTCGCCGCGCGTAGTGCGAAGCCTGAGGCATCGCGCGCCAGCGATTTCGTCGCCCGACTCTACATCGAGGATACGCAGGCTGAGGTCGTCGCCGCTCATCGCGCCTCCGCGCGGCCCGCCGCTAGGAAATCGGGCGTACCCGAATCACACCTACCGATCACACGTATAACGACGCAAGCCGCCGCAGCTCCACCTGGTAATTCTCCGGCCGCAGTGCGGCGTCGAGCATCATGATGACAAAGCGATGCGCTCCGGCCGCCGCATACTGTTCCAGCCCCGCCTGCACCTCGGCGCGCGCGCCGCGCATCTCGCGCCGCATGATCGTGATGTCCTTGCGCTCGAACTCGCTATGGGCGGCGGCGCACTCGGCGCGCAGCCGGGCGAGCTCTTCCTTGAGCTGCGGCGGGGTCAGGAAAATCGGACACCATCCGTCGCCCCAGCGCGCGACCCAACCGAGCGCATTCTTGTCCTTACTGCCAATGATGACCGGCGGGCCGCCTTTGCGCGCGGGCTTGGGATAGCATCGCACCGGCGGAAACTTGATATAGCGGCCGTCGAACGAGGCTTCGTCCTTGGTCCACAGCTCGCGCATCGCGGCGACGTACTCGCGCGTCTGGGTCCATCGATGGGCAAAGTCGACGCCGAGGAGTTCCGACTCCTCGCGCAGCCATCCCGCGCCAACGCCGAGGATGACTCGTCCGCCCGAGAAGCGGTCTAGCGTCCCCAGTTCATTAGCCGTCAACAGAGGATTGCGCTCGGGCACCAGCAACACGCCGGTCGCGACCATCAAGCGCGTGGTGGCGGCCGCCGCCATCGCCATCGCGACGAACGGATCGCACATGTGGGAGTAAATTTCCGGGATGCCGCCCTCGCCGGGACGCGACTCGGGGAGCGCCGTCGCCGTGTGCACGGGCATCACCGAGTGGTCCGGCATCCACAGCGACTCGAAGCCGAGCGCCTCCGCGGCGCGCGCGAGGTCGGCCGGATTGGCACTGCGCTCATTCGGTGCGACCAGCAGTCCAATTTTCATCGTGAAACCTCGATTTTCATAGTCCGACTCTTACCTTCACGGTCAACTTTTTCGTTCAATTATGTTCTATAGTATGCTATTAGATGTATACAGCCCTTTGGACTACTTAGTTCCCAGGGTTCGGCAAAACTTGCTGGCGCTGAGGCAAACGGATGGGAAAGTGCGAACCTCCCAGCCGCCAGGAGGTGCGGCAGCGGTTGATAGCTGCGCCATACCGGATAGCCCAGTGCCCACTGCGAAACCCACGGATCCAGGAACGGTTCGCCGCGCGCGATACTCTCGCCCAGCCGCTGCAACGCCTCGAGATGGAAAGCAAGATCGTTTACCGGAACGCGCTCGATGCGAATCTCGGGCGCCAGCAGATCGCGTCGAACAGTAGCGCCAGAGCCAGCAGGACCAGCCCGGCGGCCTCCGGATTGGCTTTGTGCGCGGTGGCTGTCCAAGCGCTGGTGACGGACTGGATCGAAGCTGTCGTCGGCGGGTCCCGCCGGTCGCCCGATCAGGATTTCGCTTGGCTGTAGCCGCCATGCCCGTCTAGCTTGGACGCGCACCGCGATGTGAAGCGGTGTGACGCCAAAACTAGTCGACATAGGCTACTAGCTCACGCGCACAAAATAGCGCGTCTGGCACGAATTATTTCTTTGGTGCGGTTACCTCGGTGAAGGCGCGGATCGCCTCGACCGCACTCGGCACGCCGCTGTACTGCGAGAGATGGAAGATCATCTCCTTGAGTTCGGTGTGCGTGACGCCGAGGTTAAGCGCGCCGCGCATGTGAACCCGCAGCTCCGCGCCTTTCCCGAGCGCGAGCAGCGCCGCCATCGTGATCATCGAGCGGGTCTTGATTGGCAGGCCGGGACGGGCCCAGATGCCGCCGAACAGCTCGTCGTTCAGGAACTTGCCGAAGTCGGGGTCGAAGCCGCTTAGGAAATCGTTGCCCGCCTTGGCGCCTTTTTCGCCCCACAGCTGGGTGCGTATTGCCATCCCTTTTTCATGTTTATCGTCGGCCATTTTCGCTTTCTCCCTTCAATAGCAACTGCGAATAGTAACTCGTGCGAACTGTATAGTGCGGGCAGCCCGATGCGCGCCGCTTATGACGAGCTGCGCACTTTGACCCCGGCGCGCTCTTCCTGGACCATGAAGGTCGCGGAAGAATCCTTCTCGCCCCAGCCCTTGTTGAGCGCTTCCAGGAAATCCTGCTCGGCGTGCGCCGCCATCGGCATCGGCACATTGAGCTCGCGCGCGAGCTCGGTGGCGAGGCCCAGGTCCTTGCGCGCCAGCTTGAGCGCGAAGGTCACGCGATCGAAGTTGCCGCGAAAGATCATCTTGGGCAGCGCCGCGTTGAGCACCATCCCCTGCCCGTAGGCGCCGCCCTGCACCGCGCGCAGCAGCGCCTCGGGCGTGACGCCCGCCTTGACGCCCATCGTAAAGGCCTCGGCCAGCAGCTGGGTCGAACAAATCGCGATCATGTTGTGAACCAGCTTGGCAACTGAGCCGGCCCCGATGTCACCGATGTAGGTCACTTTGTCGCCGAGCGCGTCGAGCACCGGCTTGACCTCGTTGTAGTCGGCTTCGCTCCCGCCGACCATCACGGCCAGCGTCGCCTTGCGCGCGCCGACCACGCCGCCGCTGACGGGCGCGTCGAGCATCCGGATACCGCGGGCTTTCAGCCGCGCATGGACCTGGCGCACCACCGTGGGCGAGTTGGTCGACAAGTCGATGTATAGGCTCCCAGGCGCCATCGCGCCGATAAGCCCGCCCTCGCCGAGCACCACCGCCTCGACCTCGCGCGGCCCCGGCAGTGAAGTGAAGACAACTTCGGCATCCTTGGCGGTCGCGGCCGAGCTTTCGGCCCACTTTGCGCCGCCGGCCAGATGCGGTTCGGCGACCTGGCGGCGCACGTCGTTGACCGTGACCTGGTGGCCCGCCTTCATCAGGTTGAGCGCCATCGAACCGCCCATGTTGCCGAGTCCGATAAATCCGATTCGCATAAATACCTCCCGTGCCGGGAAAATTGCCCCGTACGACGCAGGCAAAAAACTCCGGTGGCAAGCCCCCTTAAAGCATCGCCGGGCAAATCCCGCAAGGAGAAGGCGATTGTGTACGCGACGATCGCCAATTCGGTCGCCGAAGTACCGACAGGTTGACTGGCGAAGGACCGACTAGCGAAGGTCCGACTAGCGAAGGACCGACTAGCAACTAACCGATAGGTCCGGCGGTTGACTTTGCGCCAACGCTTGGATAACCGTAATGAGCCTGATGGCCTTATCCAGAGCGGCGGAGGGACTGGCCCGATGATGCCGCAGCAACCGGCCCAACAAGGGTGCTGGTGCTAACTCCAACGGAGCTCGAACGAAGCTTCGGTAGATAAGGCGAGAGTCCCAGTACCCTCGTCCTTATCCGGGAGGAGGGTTTTTTAATTCCCCTCGCAGCGCCGCGCCGCCGGTAGAAATCCGGAAGGCCTGGGGCGTGAGAGCGAGTTGGGAAAACAGTCAATACTGGTAGTCGGAGTGGGAGGGCTGGGCGTTCCGGCGGTCTGCGCACTCGCGCGCGGCGGCGCGAAACGAATCGGCCTGGCCGATCCCGACCCGGTGGAGCTCTCGAATCTCGCGCGCCAGGTCATTTACGGCGGGGCAAGCCTCGGGAGGCTCAAGGTCGAAGCGGCGGCCGAGCGCCTTCGCGAGCTTCATCCGGAGCTGGCCGTCGAAATCTACCCCGTCGCACTTAAAGTCTCCAACGCCGACGAATTGATCGCGCGCCACGATTTCGTGATCGACGCTACCGACGATCCGGCGGCCAAGTTTCTGATCAACGACGTCTGCCTCGCGCTTGGGCGGCCCTTCGTTTACGCCGGCGTGCTCGGAATGACCGGTCAGGCGATGACCGTGCTGCCGGGGCGCACGGCGTGTCTGCGATGCCTGTTCGAGCAGCCGCCCGAGCCGGGCGAGATCGCAAGTTGCCGCGAAGCTGGAATAGTCGGGCCGGTCGCGGCGGTGATCGGCGAGATCGAGGCGGCCGAGGCGCTGCGCTGGCTTGGCGGCGGCGTGCCGCAGTTGGCTGGAAAAATCCTGACCTATGACGGAACCGCGCGCGGACGAATCCGTGCGCTTGAAGTAAGCGCGCGCGCCGGATGCGCCTGCGGCGCGGCCCGGTATGCAGAGGATGCGGCGGCGTTGGCGACGGGCCACAACCAGCCGCGCAATTAAAGAGGACTCACGCGATGAGCTACGTCACCATGCTGAAGTGCCGCGAGTGCGGCCAGGAATACCCGATCAAGCCGCTGCACGTATGCGAGGATTGCTTCGGCCCGCTCGAGGTAACTTACGACTACGCGAAGATTCGCGCGGCGGTGTCGCGCGCGATGATCGCGGCGCGCCCGCATAACCTCTGGCGCTATCGCGAGCTGTTGCCGGTTGACGGCGAGCCCGAGGCGGGGCCGTTTTCGGGCTTCACGCCGCTATTGCATGCGCGCCGGCTCGGCGCGGAGCTCGGGCTCAAGAAGCTCTATATCAAGGACGACACCGTCAACCATCCCACCCTCTCCTACAAGGACCGCGTGGTGTCGGTGGCGATCACCAAGGCGCGCGACTTCGGCTTCACCACCGTCTCATGCGCCTCGACCGGCAACCTGGCGACAGCAGTGGCGGCGCATGCGGCGCGCGCGGGACTTCGGTCGGTAATTTTCATGCCCGAAGGGGTCGAGTCGGGCAAAATCGTCGGCTCGTCGATTTACGGCGCGCGGGTGATCACGATTCGCGGCAACTACGACGACGTCAATCGGCTGTGCAGCGAAATTGCCGACAAGTACGGATGGGCCTTCGTCAATATCAACTTGCGTCCGTATTATACCGAGGGCGCCAAGACCTTCGGCTTCGAGGTCGCCGAACAACTCGGCTGGAAACTGCCCAACCATATCGTGCTGCCGACCGCGGGCGGCACGATTTTGCCCAAGGTCGCCAAGGCCTTCAAGGAATTCAAGGAGGTCGGGCTGGTCCACGGCGGCGATTTCAAGATTCATTGCGCCCAGGCGGCCGGCGCCGCGCCGGTCATCCATGCGTTGCACAAGAACACCGATCTGATAACGCCGGTGAAGCCCAACACGATCGCCAAGTCGATCGCGATCGGCAACCCGGCCGACGGCTTCTACGTGCTGCGCGCGGTGCGCGATTCGGGCGGATGGGGCGAGATGGCGAGCGATCCGGAGATCATCGACGCGATCAAGCTGCTCGCGCGCACCGAGGGCATCTTCGCCGAGCCGGCCGGCGGCACCACGCTCGCCGTGGCGCTGAAACTCATCGCCGCCGGACGCATCAAGAGCGACGAGAGCGTGGTGGTATCGATCACCGGCAACGGCTACAAGACGTTGGAGGCGGTCGCTCAGAGTATCGAGCAGCCGCTCGTGATCGAAGCCCGGCTGAAGGACTTCGACGCGATCTACGAAAGCCTCGGCGACGGTAAACGCTCGCTTAAAGGCGCCGCCTGAGCAGCGGCGGGCGCGCTTGTAAAGCCATCTGGCGAAGCATATTCATCAAGCGCTAGTCTTGACCCCAAGGCTAGTCTGAGAGGTGGAAGTTTCGATTATGCCAGTTAAGGTACGAGTACCGACCCCGCTGCGCAGGTTCACCGGGGGTATCGACGAGGTTGCGGCCGCGGGTGAGTCGGTCCGCGCGGTCATCGAAGACCTCGAAAAGCGCCATCCCGGGATGCGCGAGCGGCTGCTCGACGACAAAGGCGAGCTGCGCCGCTTCGTCAATATTTATCTCAACGGCGACGACATCCGTTTCCTCAACCAGCTGAACTCACAGGTCAAGGATGGCGACGATATTTCAATCGTCCCAGCGATCGCCGGCGGCGAGTAGCGAAGAGCACGTTCCGGCGGCGCGGGCCAATAGCGTGCTCGAGCTGATCGGCAACACGCCGCTGCTCGAGATCACCCGCGTGACCGAGGGGCTGCTGCGCCCCGGCGTGCGGATTTTCGCCAAGCTCGAAGGCTTCAACCCCGGCGGCTCGGTCAAGGACCGCGCCGTGCGCCATATGGTCGAGTTCGGCCTGAAGCGCGGCGAGTTGCGCCCGGGCAAAACGATCATCGATTCGACCTCGGGCAACACCGGAATCGCGCTGGCGATGGTTGGCGCGGCGCTCGGCTATCCGGTCGAAATCGTGATGGCCTCCAACGTCAGCCGCGAACGAAAAAAGATAATCGAGGCCTTCGGCGCCAAGCCGATCTATTCCGATCCGTTGGAAGGATCCGACGGCGCGATGATGGTGGCGCGCAAGATCATCGCGGACAACCCCGATCGCTACTTCAAACCCGACCAGTATAACAACGAGGCCAATCCGCTCGCCCATTTCGACACCACGGGGCCCGAAATCTGGCATCAGACACGCGGCCGTATCACGCATTTCGTGGCCGGAATCGGCACCGGCGGCACCGTGATGGGCACCGGGCGCTACCTCAAATCGCAGAACCCCGCCGTCAGAGTGATCGCGGTCGAGCCGGACGACGCGATGCATGGGCTGGAGGGGCTCAAGCATATGGCCTCGTCGATCGTACCAGGCATCTTTCACGCCGAAGAACTCGACGAGCGCATGGCGGTCAGCACCGAGGACGCCTACGAGATGGTCTACGCGCTCGGCCAAATCGAGGGCGTGCTGGTGGGCCAGTCGTGCGGCGCGGCGCTGGTGGCCGCATTGCGGGTCGCGCGCGGACTACGCGAAGGATGCGTAGTGACGGTGTTTCCGGATTTCGGTGACAAGTACCTGTCCACCAATCTGTGGATCGGATGGGAACAGTGGCGCAAGGAGCGCCTACAAAAGCTCGTCGGCAAATGGAACGCCTCCGCGAACGCTATTACTTGACCTACCCCAAGTCGCTCATCCGCGAGCCGCTGCTGTACCATCTGGTCAAGAAGTTCGACCTGGTGTTCAACATCCGCGGCGCGAGCGTTTCGGAAGAGATGGGTCTGGTCGCGGTCGAGTTCGAGGGATCCAGCGAACAGATCGAGCGCGCGCTCGCGTGGCTGCGCCAAAGCGGCGTCACCGTCGAGCCGATCGAAAAAAACGTCATTGAGTAGTCGCGTGCCGGCAAGGCGTCGAATCCGGCGCGCTGCGTCTGGCCTATGCCCCTTACCGACAATCAAATCGAGCGCTATAGCCGCCAGATAATCGTCCCCGGCGTTGGCGGACGCGCGCAGGAACGGCTGCTCGAATCGTGCGCCGCGATCGTGGGAGAGCCCGCGGACGCGGCGAGCGCGCTTGCCTACCTGACCGGCGCAGGCGTCGGCCAAATCGTGATGCATCCGGTGGGCGACCGCGCACTGTATGCCGCAATAGTCGAGCGGATGCGTGACCTCAATCCCGCCGTCACGGTCAAAATCGCTAACAATGAAATGCCCACGCAATGCGACCTGATACTCGCACTGGTCGGCGGCGCGTCAGCTGCGGAAGCGGCCGCGCGCCTGTGGGATGCGCCGCACGCCGGTGCGTTCGGGGCGCCCGAAACTCGTTACGGCGCTGCAATCGTCGCGCGGCTCGACATGCCGGGGCGAATCGCGCTGATGCCGGCGCAGCCACCCTGTCCTCTATGTGCTGAGATAGACTTGTTAAGTACGCCAGGCACGCGGGCGGCAAACTCCGGCGTTGTCTTAATGTTCGCGGTGGCCGAAGCCTTCAAGCTGCTGGCCGGCTATGCCGGCCAGCAGCTTGAAGCCACGCTTATCGAGTTCGACGGCTATGCTGCTCGGGCGCGCGGGTTCGCTCGCCGCCGCCCAGGCGGCGGCGAGCAAACCCGCTGCGCCTGCGAGGCCGCGGCGTGAGCGGCGCGGCGCGTGGCCGCTCGCGCACGGCCGGCGACGGCGCGCCGCGGCGCACCGTCGCCGGCTACACGCTCTGGATGTTCGACTTCGACAACACGCTCGCGCCGCTGGAGCCGGCCGTGGATTGGGCAGGGAGCCGCCGCGAGTTGCAGGCCTGGCTCGCCGCCCAAGGAGTATCGAAGACGCTGTTCGAAGAGTTCCCGCGCGGCAACCTGGTGCTGTACGAGGCGCTGCGCACGCGGTTGTGCGCGGGCGGCGACGCCGCCCGCGCCGTGTTGCCGGGCGCTGGAGTCGGGTCTGCCGCCTCCGGCGGCGGACCCGACTCCAGCGCCGCCACCGCGATTCTCGACGGCGCCTCCGCGATTATCGAGCGCCACGAACTCGCCGGCGTGGGCGCGGTCGCGCCCGCGTCCGGCGCGCTCGAACTACTCCGCGCGCTCCGCGCCGCCGGCGCCGCGGTCGCGGTCGTCACGTCGAATTCATCGCGTACGGTTGCGGCCTGGCTGCGCGCCTGGGAACGGGCCGGCGCGGAGATGGATTCGCAGGCGGATTTGGTTGCCCTGATAGATCCGATCGTCGGCCGCGATAGCGGCCTTGCGCTCAAGCCATCGCCCGCGTCGGTCGAGCGCGCGCTTGCCGCCTGCGGCGCAGCGCCTTCCGACGCCGTCTTTGTCGGCGACAGCGAGGCCGACCTCAAAGCCGCCGCGGCCGCGTCGGTGAGCTTCTATGGCGTCAATGCCAAGGCCGAGGGACGCGATCGGCTCACCGCCCTGGGCGCATCGCCAGTCTTTTCTTCGCCCTCCGCAATGGCGATCTATCTGGACCTGCCAATCGAACAGGCAGCCTTAGATATTGCGCCAGCCGGCAAACTTACATAACTTAAGCGACTCGATTAGTAACATATCTCCAAGGAGCGTCATTTCAGCACAATGAGCGAGGGTTTCACTTTGTGGTTCACCGGTTTATCCGGAGCGGGCAAGTCGACGCTGGCGGGAATGGCCGCCGACGAATTGCGGCGGCTCGGATACCGGGTCGAGGTTCTCGACGGCGACGAGGTACGCACCAACCTCTCCAAGGGGTTGGGGTTTTCCAAGGAAGACCGCGACATCAATATCCGGCGCATCGGGTACGTCTGCAATCTGCTCGCCCGCAACGGAGTGATCGCGATCGCGGCGGCGATCTCGCCCTACCGCGACGTGCGCGACGAGGTCCGCAGCCAGCACGAGCGCTTCTTCGAGGCCTATATCGAATGTCCGTTGGACACGCTGGTCGAGCGCGACGTCAAGGGACTGTATAAAAAAGCGCTGGCCGGAGAGCTCAAGGGTTTCACCGGCGTCTCCGATCCCTACGAGCCGCCGCTCAACCATGAATTGACGATCACCACCAGCCGCGAAACTCCGCAGGAGAGCCTGGACCGGCTGCTCGGCGGCCTCGAGGCGCGCGGCTATATCAGCCGCCAGGGAGCGAAACGATGAGCACTGAGGCTGGCGATCCGATTAGCGCGCACGGCGGCTCTGGGCTGGTCGACCTCAACGCACCTGCGGCGGAGCGCGGCGCGAAGGCGCGCCACGCCGAGGGGCTCAAGACGGTGCGCCTGAGCGCGCGCGACCTGGCCGACCTGGAGATGCTCGCCTCGGGCGCGTTCTCGCCGCTTACAGGTTTCATGGGTGAGGCGGATTACGTGCGCTCGCGAGACGCGATGCGTCTGGCCTCGGGCGTGCCATGGTCGATTCCGATCACGCTCGGAGTGTCGGAGGCCGAGGCGCGCGCGCTCAACCCGGGCGAGGAGATCGCGCTGGTTGGCAGCGACGGCGGACGCCTGGCGACGATGAAGCTCGCCGAAGTTTACAGCGTCGATCGCGCGCGCGAGGCCGAGGCGGTCTTCGGCACCGCCGACCCGGCGCATCCGGGAGCGGCCAACGTGCTCGCGACGCCGCCGTGGTGCCTGGGCGGAAGCGTGACGCTGCTAAGCGAGATTCCCGGGCGGACCTTCCTGGAATACCGGCTCGAGCCGCGCCAGACGCGGGCCGCGTTCGCCGAGCGCGGATGGCGCAAAATTGTCGCCTTTCAGACGCGCAACCCGACCCATCGCGCGCACGAATATATTCAGAAGGCGGCGCTCGAGATCTGCGATGGCCTGCTGCTCCATCCGCTGGTCGGCGAGACCAAGGGGGACGACGTCCCGGCCGCGGTGCGGATGGAAACCTACAAGGTGCTGCTGGACCTGTACTACCCGCGCGACCGTGCGATGCTCTCGGTGATGCCGGCGCACATGCGCTACGGCGGACCGCGCGAGGCGATTCTGCACGCTATCATCCGGCGCAACTATGGCTGCACACATTTCATCGTCGGCCGCGACCACGCCGGCGTCGGCAGTTACTATGGCACCTATGACGCGCAGAGAATTTTCGAGCGCTTCAGCCCGGAGGAGATCGGCATCACGCCGCTCACCTTCGAGAATACCTTCTACTGCAAGCGCTGCGGCGGAATGGCGTCGTACAAGACTTGCCCGCACGAGGACGCCGACAGGCTGCTGCTGTCGGGGACCAAGGTGCGCGAGATGCTGCGTGGCGGCGAGTCTCCTCCGCCCGAGTACACCCGCGCGGAAATAGCGGCCATCCTGGTGCGCGCGATGCGCGCGGGCGCCTGACCGCCTCAGGCCGCCCGAGCGCGCCGCGCCGGTCCTGCACGCAGCGCGGCGTTCACTGACCCAATCAGTGGGGGACCGTACCCTCGATCAGTTGTCGTCGTCACCGGAAGACTGCGGCACGGGCGGGGCACCCTCGTCATCGCCGGACTGCTGCTGGGGGGACGCATCATCGCCGCTATTGTCGGCGGGAGGCTGCTGCAGGTTAACCGGCGGCTGCTGCGCCGCATCGGGATCTTCCGGCGGCTGAGCCTGTCCGGCCTGATTGTCGCCGTTTGCGGGCTGGTCGTCGCTGTCGTCCTCGGCGCCGCCTACCGGCCCCGGCGCGTCCGCAGAACCAGGAACCGCGACCGGAGCGTCAGCTTGCGCGAGCGCCGTGGGAGACGCGGCCGCGGCGCGCGGTGTAAGGCTTCGAAGGCCGGGGGTCACGAAGACGGCAACCACCGCACTCATCGCCCATCTCATCAATAACGATTTCATCTGTTTCCTCTGCTGATTGCTCCGGGTATTTTCTCGCCATCCGGCTGCCCGGGGTGGCGGCGCGAGTGCGGCCGCCGCAGCCAAAAATCCTATTGCAACGGCGGCTCGCCGCTCTCCGACGGCTCCAGCACGGGCGACCCGTGATGTGACACCATCCACCACCGCCCGTCGGCGCGTTCGAAGACGTTGGTCGCCAGCACCCGCGAACGCGTTGCACCGTCGTAGCCGCGCTGGAGAAGATTCTCCTCGACCACTACCACTGCGAGATCGGCGCTGGTCATCACTTGCGGGTCGCCAAGCTCGAACTTCATCTCGAAAACATTTTCGAAGATCCGCTCCCAGCTATTCATGATCGGGCCCCATCCGACGAGCCGCGCCCATCCGGGATGGATACAGATGATGCGCGGCTCGCGCAGCCATACTGCGCCCATGGCGTCGGTGTCGAGGCTTTCGAAAGCCCGGTAAAACGCACGATTCGCTTCGAGGATCGATTCTCGATCGGACATACGTGCATCCTACTCCACGTGGCTATGAGTGTAGGCAGGTGGGAGCGGGTAATGCCAGTTTGAAGAGCGCGGCGGTAATGCCGGCGTTCGCGGCCGGGCTCAATGCTCGCCGAAGTCCGCGATCTCGGTGCTCTGCTTATTTCTGAACCGGCCGATATATGGGTTCTGGAACGAAACCCAGGCCTCGAGCCGCAGGTGGTCGCGCCGGATCATTTCCGCGTAGGCGGGATCGGAAGCTAGATTGTTTTTCTCGCGAGGATCGGCCGCCAGGTCGTACAACTGGCTACGTTCGCGTGAAAAGTCATAGATGTATTTGAAGTTGGCTTCCACGATGCCGAAGGTGAAATTCCCGGTGCCGGCGAAAAGATAGGCGCGCGCCGGAGGATTGGAACCGAGAACATTAGCGCCCTGCCATTGGGCCGGCAGCTCGTAACCCATCAGCGCGAGCAGGGTGGGCGCAATGTCGATTTGCCGGGTGATCCGATCGACGTCGATTTGGTGCGAGAACAGTTTCGGGTTGACGATCAGGAAGGGCGCCTGGATTCCTTCATTGTAAACCGTCCCGCCGTGGATGAGCTGGCCGTGTTCGCCGAACGCCTCGCCATGGTCGCCCATTATGACCAGCAGAGTGCGGTCCGCCAGTCCCATTCTTTGTAACGCCGCCGCGAGCTCTCCGACCAGGTCGTCGGTCGCTCGCACGCCGTTGAGGTAGCGATTGTGGTTGGCGTCGTGAACGCCATAGTCGTGATGCAACGCGGAGACGTAGGGATGATGAGTGTCATGAGTCCAGATGGTGACGAAGAACGGGCGGGCCGAATCGCTCTCGATCCATTTCAGTGTTTTTGGCAGCAGTTCCGGATCCTGCGGAACAGCATAGTCGCGCGGCTCGACGATCATCTGTTCAAAGCCGTGGCTGTTTAGAAACTCGCCCTGGCGGTCGAAAATGACCTGGCCGGAATGGATGAAGGCCGTGCGGTAGCCGTGACTCGCCAGAACCGCTGGCAGACCGGGAACAGTCAGCGTCGGAGCGAGTTGAGTGATACTGGGCCAGTCATGATCAGGATAGATGGACGTGAACAGTGCGCCGTACGCAGCCGAGGTCTCGCCTTCCGAAACGTACAGCCGCTTGAACACCAGGGCATGGTGGGCCAACTCAATCAGGTTGGGAGTGTCGTCAAACGGTGCTCCATAAAGCTGGACGTTGCGGGCGCCGACCGATTCCATCACTACCATCACGACGTTGAGCGGCCGGGGCCACGCGGCGGGGTTTACTCCAGCCACCGTGAAACGATCCGGGCCGGCGATGCGCCGCGCTCCCACAGGTTGGAAGTCGTCCAGAAAGCGGGAGGGAATGGCGTCGGTAATCACCGGCGTATGGTTCTCGAACACCGACGACGCCAGAGTCCATTGCGGATTGAACGACAACAGCGAGTAGGGCTCGTAACGAACTGCCCAGGCATGGGCGCCAAGAAAATACACCGCAGCGATCAAGAGGCCGGCGGGCGAATAGAAACGGCCGCGGATGCGCCGCAACTCCTCCGGCGCGAGCCCTACCAGGATAGACGCAATGAGCACCGTACAGATGGGCGCCATCATCAGTGCGATGGCGAGGTCCAGCGTGATGATCGACTCCGCCGAGGCCTGGATCGCCCGAAGGTTATCGGCAGCCACGAGCAAACCAGCCGTCAGCGGCCGGCGGATGATGAGATAGAGAATGTCGCTCAGGTAAGTGTATAGCGCGAGGGTGAGGCACAAAATCCAACCGCTAACCGCGATCAAGCGGCGCATCCATTGGCGCTTGCCGATGGCGAACAGACCGTGGAATATCCAGGCCAGAGCCGCAAGCAGAAAAAGATCCTGGTAGGTCGCAAGCGGCAACAGCGCGATCAACGTCCACGTGAACAGCGAATGCAGGGTTCGCAGCGGCGTGTAGACCGTCACGATCGCCAGCGCGACGAAGCAGGCGAACAGGCGATCCGCGAGGTCGGCCCGATACACCGCTTGCTCGGGCAGTACCAGGTTCTCGCCCGCATCATGGGCGACGCGCAAGGCGCCGGTTGATTGTGCGGTTGTCATGCTTCGATCTTCAACGCTCCGGTTTGCGGTTGCTCCTCCGATTCCTCAATTTCGCCGGTTTATTGGGCAGGTCTTGCCCCGGTATTTTCGAACCTGGCGAGGTAGCGGTTCTGAAATGACACCCACGCTTCAAGACGAAGCTGAGCACGCTGCATCAGGGCCGCGTACGCTCGGTCGGAAGCCAGATTCCTGGTTTCGCCAGGATCCGCCGCCAAGTCGTAGAGTTGCGCGCGGTCACGTTGAAAATCGTAGATGTATTTGTAATCGCCTTCGACCAGTCCGAAAGAAAAATTCCCGGTGCCTGCGAAGATATAGGCGCGAGTGGGCGGCGACGCGGCTAAAGCGTCGGCGCCCTGCCATTCGGCAGGCGAGTTGAAACCCAACAGCGCCAGCAGTGTCGGCGCGATGTCTATCTGGCGGACTATGCGCTTAACCGTCACCTCGTGCGGGAAGAGCTGCGGATTCACGATCAGCAGGGGCACACGCACTTCTTCATTGTAGACAGTCCCGCCGTGAATCAACTGGCCATGTTCGCCGAACGCCTCGCCGTGATCGGCGGTGATGACCAGCAGTGTGCGATCCGCCAGCCCCATCGTCTGCAAGGCCGCCGCGAGTTCTCCAACAATCCTATCGGTCGCGCGCACCGCGTTGAGATAGCGATTGAGGTGAGCGTCGTGAACGCCGTAGTCATGATGCTCAGCCGCGAGATATGGATGATGCGTGTCCTGAGTCCAGACCGTTAAAAAGAAGGGCCGCGAAGGATCGGTCTTAATCCAACCGAGCGCCTGCGCCAGCAGCTCAGCGTCAGCGGGGGCATTAGCGTCGCGCCTTTTGTCGATCACCTGGTCGAAACCGCGGCTGCGCACGAACTCGCCCTGGCGATCGAACGCGAGCTGGCCCGAATGTATGAACGCTGTGCGGTAAGCCTTGCGCGACAAAACCGCCGGCAATCCGGGTATGGATAGCGCCGGCGCCAGCTGGGTCAAGCTAGGCCAATCGTGATCCGGATAGACCGAGGCAAGCAGCGCGCCCAAGGCGGCCGAAGTTTGGGCCTCGGCCACATACACCCGATCGAAGACCAGCGCGTGGCGGGCGAGTTCGACTAGGTTCGGCGTATCGTCAAACGGTGCGCCATAGAGCCCGAGACGATGCGCGCCGACGGATTCCATCACCACCATCAGAACGTTCAGCGGCCGGCGCGGCGCCACCGCCACGAGACCCGCATCGGCAAGCCGGCTCGCCGCGGACGCGGGACGCATCCCCACCGGCTGAAAATCGGCGAGATAACCGTCAGGGACCGCGTGTGTCACTACCGGGGTATGGGGTTCGAACGCCGACGACATCAGGGTCCACTGAGGATTGAAAGAGGCCAGTGAAAAAGGAACGTGGCGGATGGCCCAGGTATGCGCCCCGACGAGAAAGATCACGGTGAGCGACAAGCCGCGCACAGAATGAAAGGCATCGCTCATTCGCCTCACCGCGGCGGGCGCGAAACGCGCGAGAATGATCGCGATAAGCACCATATAGGCTGGGGCCATCGCCAGCGTTGCGATCAGCGCGGGCGTTACAACCGCATCGATCGACGATTGGATACCGCGCAAGTTGTCGGCGGCCGCGAGCAACCCAAACGTCAGCGGCCGGCGGATGATTAGATAGACTACCTGGCTCAGATAGCTATAGAGGGCGAGCCACAGGCATATGGTCCATCCGGCGATCGCGACCAACCGCCTGGGCCACGGCCGTTTGGCGATAGCGAAAAGTCCATGGAAAAGCCACGCGATAGCCGCCAGCAGAAAAAGATCCTGGCACGTCGCCAACGGCAGCAGCGCAATTCGTCCCCATGGAAGCAGGGAATGCAGAGTTCGCGCTGGAGTGACAATCGTCAGAATCGCCAGTGCGAAGAAGGCGGCGAACAGATACTCGGCGCTATCGCGATACAGGCACGCCGCACCGGCCGGAATTGCTGCCGCGGTTGCCACGACGGAAATATCGGCGGGCTGGGCGCCATCTGCAGGGGTGGCGGCCATCAGCGCAGTGCCAATCCGCGCCCGCCGCTTCGAAACCCGGCGCCGCGATGAAGCTGAGCGGTAATTTCAGCGTTCGATAGAACCCGAGCGAAAGGCCGGCTCTATCGTCCTCCCCTTACAACAGAAGCTTAAACACTTCTATTAATGGTTTCAAGCTGCAAAACACCATTTGACCTCTGAATTTTAGTTCAACACCGCTGAGTCTCCCAGGCCGCCCTCAGCAGCCTCGGAACCCGTCGGCCGCTGGGTGAAATTACCGCCGCCCGCTCATCGCCGAGAAGCGTCGCGCCTACCGGCGCTGCGGCATCACCGGCAGGCTCAGGTGTGACGCGAAGCTTCGCTCGTGCATCACGCTCTGCAGCGCCGGACGCATCTCGCCGTCGGTGAACAGTTCGTGCCCGGTGTTGGGGTTGCGATCGAAGCGCGGAAAATTCGAAGAGCTTATCTCCAGCCGCACGCGATGGCCCGCCTTGAACACGTTGGCGGTCGCCCACAGATCGATCTTGAACTCGTAGACCTTGCCCGCGACCATCAGCTTGGGCTCGCTCTGCGATTCGCGCACGCGCGCGCGAATGATCCCGTCGGTCAGGTTGCGCGCGAAGCCGCACGGCCCGGCGTCGACCAGCTTGGCGGTGAAATCGGTGTCGGGCGCGGACGATGACGCGTATAGCGTAACCGTCACCGGCCCGATAACTTCGAGGTCTTCCGACAGCGGTTCAGTCGAATAGACCAGCACGTCGGCGCGATGCTCGACCATGCTCTGATCGAGCGCCCCGCCCATCTGCGCGTTGGCGTAGCAGCACAGCCCCCCGCCCGCGGTCGGCACCGGATTGAGCGGATTGTAGAGGAACGAGTCCGGCGGCTCGTCACCCGGCGCTTCGGTTGCCAGCGCGCCGTCGCCATAGGCGCTGTTGGCCTTGCCGCGGCTGTGCAGATAGTAGCGTCGCATCTCGGCGCCCGGCGGAGGCCACTCCTTCTCCTCGCGCCATTCGTTGACGCCCATCACGAACAGCCTAACCGGTGCGTCCTGGTCGACGCCGTTGTCGACGCCCTTGAGCCAGCGGTCGAACCAGCGCAGTTGGGTGCCGTCATAGTCGATCGCCACCGGCCCGGAGCGGAAGCCGTAATCGACCTGGCCCACCAGACTCGAGAATGGCACCGCATGATGCCACGGGCCGACCAGAAGGCGCTGGCCCGCGCGCGCGCTGGCGGAGGCGCCCCGGGCATGCATCCCGAGGTAGTTGCGAAGGGTTCCGCCCATGAAGATGTCATGCCATCCGCCGACGTTGAGCGCCGGTACGTCGATCTTGTCGTGCTGCTCCTCGATACAGATCGCGCGCCAGTAGTCGTCGTAGTACGGATGCGCGAGCCAATCGAAAAAGTATGGCGCACCGGTGCGAAAAAGCGGAAACTCGCCGATCGGCGCGAACTCCATCCGCTCGCGCATCACGTCGATACTGCCCATCAGCGCGCTCAACTCCTCGGCCGCCTTGGGATTGGCCGCGCGCTCGCGCATCAGCCGGCTAAGGCCCAGCGTGATCATCAACCAGCTCACGCTGAAGAACAGCTCAAACGCGCCGCCCTGATAAACCCATCCGTCGTGGTAGTCGCTCGCCGTGATCGACGGCACCATCGCCTTGAGGCTCGGCGGACGCTGGGTCGCCGCGAGCCATTGGGTCGCGCCCATATACGACGCGCCGAAAGTGCCGACCTTGCCGTCGGCAAAGGGCTGGCGCGCGAGATATTCGATCGTGTCGTAGCCATCGCGCGCCTCATCGACGAAGCATCGAAAGGTCCCCTGCGACCCGAACAGCCCGCGGCAGTCCTGCACCACGACGTTGTAGCCGGCGCGCGCCGCGCGGACCACGTCGAGCGTGTTGAGCGTGATGGGTGGGAACGACTTGTCGTACGGCGTTCGGTTGAGCAGTATCGGCAGCTTCTCGGGTCCGTCGGGCCGGTAGAGGTCGGCCTTCAGCACGCAACCGTCACGCATCGGGATGTCGATGTCTTTTTCGATGATGATCCTGGGCATCAGATGGGCTCCCTTACTCGATGGCTTGTTGGTCGCGACGTGGCGCCGCCCGGCACGCGCGGTTTGCGCTCGCGCGCCCCGCCGGTTTAAGGTCGCTTGTAGTCCGACTAACTCAGGTCTTCAAGCAAAGGCGTTTGAGGCTGCAGCGAACCGCCGCGCGCCATTTGCGCGGACATCCATAATGCGGACGAAGAGGTTGCGATGGCGACGGAACGACAGCGCGAAATCAAGCGACGGCGCAAGCGGCGCGAGAAACGGCTCAAGGCAAGGACTCGCGAGGCTCGCAAGCACAAAAAGAAGCGCTAGCCTAGCAAAACCCGGACCCCCATCTGGGTATAGGGTGCCATTTGAACGGTTGCTAGAAATAAGCTACTTAAGAGAGCTGATTTGTTGCTAATTATTTTCGCGGCAGATAGCTTGAAACAGTCGGATTAGGTGACTCAATCCCGTTGCAGCGCTATTCTAACGACCGTTTCGAGCGCTCATTAGGTGAGACACATGGGGACCGCCTTCAACCGCGGCCCACGGGCGAACACGAAAATCCGCAAACGAGGTAGCGGGCTATGGCTTTACATCTAGGCAGTGTGGTTCCCGATTTCACCCAGGAATCGACCGAAGGTCCGATTCATTTCCACGAATGGATCGGCAATCACTGGGCGGTCCTGTTCTCGCATCCCAAGGACTTCACGCCGGTCTGCACGACCGAGCTCGGCATGGTCGCCAAGCTCAAGGGCGAGTTTGAAAAGCGCAACACGAAGGTGATCGCGCTCAGCGTCGACGACGTTAACTCGCACAAGGGTTGGATCGGGGATATCGAAGAGACGCAGCACACCAAGATGAACTTTCCCATCCTGGGCGACGCCGATCGCAAGGTCTCCAAGCTCTACGACATGATCCATCCCGAGGCCAACGACACGCTGACAGTGCGATCGGTCTTCATCATCGATCCGAACAAGAAGCTCAGGCTATCGATCACCTATCCGGCCAGCACCGGGCGCAACTTCCAGGAAATCCTGCGCGTGATCGATTCGCTCCAACTGACCGACCATCACTCCGTGGCGACGCCAGTGGATTGGAAGCAGGGCGAGGACTGCGTGATCGTTCCCTCGCTCACCGACCCCAAGGTGTTGAAGGAAAAATTTCCCAAGGGCTGGCGCGAGCTGAAGCCGTATTTGCGGATGACCTCGCAGCCGCCGCACAAATAAGCGTCGCGTCGCAAGAATAAGTTTCCAACCCGCGCCCGATGCACCTTCGACGGTTGCGCCGGGCGCGGTTCTTTCTTCTTGCGCCCCCAGTTTGCCTATATGATTTCGCCCTTGCCTCTTAGACGAATGCGGCGTTAGATTTAAAAGGGACTGATCACCTGTCGATATTTCTCTCACTCGATTGCCGTCGGATCTGCTAGGGAAGCTCTGCACAGGTGGTTGTGCTGAAAGATTGGCTGAAAGTGGTCATGACAATCGGGTTCAACGAATGGAGGTTGAGTGATGACTGGCCCTGCGATGAGCGCCAGCGAGACTGCTTGCTGCCCGAGGTTTCCTCACAGCGCACACCTGGCCCCTGCTGGGAGCAGCTGTCTGCGGACCTGATAGAGATTAGCCAGCGCAAACATGGTCTGCGCCCGTGCCAGGTTCTTGGCCAGGCCGCGGTATCTCACTTTGGCGAAGCCCCACAGTTGCTTGACTATGCGAAAGGCGTGTTCGCCGCGCGCCCGGGTCCGCGAACGCGCCCGGTTGATCATCCGCCAGCGCGCGCTCAGCGGCCGTTTAGAGGTAGGACGCCGATTGATCCGGTAGCGCATCCCCCAAGCCTCGAGAAACTCTCGATCGTCTTCCTTCCAGTACGCCTGATCGCCGAAGACTTCCCGCTCCAGCCCGTGCAGCAGGTCAGGCAACTGGGTGATGTCGGCTACGCTGGCAGCGGTCGCTCTGACCGTATGGACGATACCGCGTTTATCCGCGCCGATGTGCAGCTTCATCCCGAAGTGCCAGTTGCGACCCTTGCGGGTTTGCTTCATCTCGGGGTCGCGGCTCGCACTCGCGTTCTTGGTCGAACTCGGTGCCGCGATGATGGTCGCGTCCACGATGGTGCCCGAGCGCAGCAGCAGCCGCCGTTCTTCCAAAAGGTCCGCCACCGCATCGAAGATGGCATGGGTCAGCCCGTGCTGCTCCAGCAGGTGGCGGAAGCGCAGAATCGTACTCTCGTCCGGCACCACCTCGTCGCCCAGCTCAACCCGCGCGAAACGCCGCATCGACTCGCTGTCATAGATCGCATCTTCGGCCTGTGGGTCCGACAGATTGAACCACTGCTGCAAGAAATAAATCCGCAGCATCTTCTCCAGTCCCAGCGGCTGGCGACCTTGGCCGGCTTTGGGGTAGTGCGGTTCGATCAGCCTGACCAGCCGCGACCATGGAATCACCGCATCCATCTCGGCCAGGAACCGCTCGCGCCGCGTGACTTTGCCCTTCCCATTCCACGCCAGCGATGCAAACGTCCGCTGATTACCCATCTCCTCTCCTCCACACCCGCCGACCCAACTAACTATTTATACCCGAACCGAAACACTTATGCAGAGCTTCCCTAGGGGATAATGGTCCGGGACGGGGCCCTGCTCGATGGAACACAAGGAACTAAAGGGTTCATCCCAATCGCCTTTGATCGCTGTTGGCGAGCCGCATCCAATTGGCTCTGGCCGCCTGATCGTAATGTCCAATCGCGCGCCGATACGGGTCGTGCACGAGGGCGGCAAGCAGAGAATCGAACCCACCGTCGGCGGTGTCGGCAGCACCTTTTTGCGCCTGCTCGAGCACCAGGGAGGACTCTGGATCGCATGGTCGGGCACGCAGACCAGGACGCCGGGCCGGCTGATGATGCCGCCCGGGAGCGACCCGGCGCGCTTTCAGATCGTGTTCTGCCCGTTGAGCGAACGCGATGTCTCCCACTATTACTATGGGATGTGCAACCGGGGGCTGTGGCCGCTGATGCATTTCATGACGGCCAGCTGCCATTTCAGCACGCTCCACTGGCGATACTACGAGGCCGTCAACCGGAATTTCGCCGCGCTCGCCGCCGCCGAAGCCGCCAACCAGGACGTGGTGTGGGTGCAGGACTTCCACCTTGCGCTGGTGCCGCGCCTGCTGCGCGAGCAACGTCCGCACCTCCCGATCGGGCTCTTCTGGCACGTCCCGTTTCCGCCCGAGCAAATCTTCCGGGTCTTTCCGTGGCGCTCGGAACTGCTCGAGGGAATGCTCGGAGCCGATCTGGTCGGCTTCCACACCCGCTCCTACGTCATCCAGTTCCTCAACTGTTGCGAGCGCATCCTGGGCCTGCGCGTCGACCGCTCGCGCGACGAGGTCGCCACTCATCACGGCCCGGTGCGCGTCGGGACTTTTCCACTCGGCATCCCGGCCGACTACTTCGCCGGACTCGCCGCGAGCCCGCGGGTCCGCGAGCGCACCGATCGCATCCGCCGTGCGCTGCGCACGCCGCACGTGGTGCTCGGGGTCGACCGTCTCGATTACACCAAGGGCATCCTCGAGCGCCTGCTCGGCTTCGAGCGCTTTCTCGAAGCCAACCCCGCTTACCATCGGCGCGTCACCCTGGTGCTGATCGCGGTGCCCTCGCGCACCAAGGTCGCCGACTACATGGCGCTCAAGCGCGAACTCGACGAGCTGGTCGGCCGCATCATCGGTCACTTTTCATCCGAGGGCTGGGTGCCGATTCGCTATCTCTATACGCAATTCGGCGCCGAGGACTTGGTCGCGTACTACCAGGCCGCTGACATAGCGCTGCTGACTCCTTTGCGCGACGGCATGAACCTGGTCGCCAAGGAATACATCGCGGCGCATCTGGCCGACGACGGCGCGCTAATCCTGAGCGAATTTGCCGGCGCCGCCGAAGAGCTGACGCAGGCGCTGCTGGTCAATCCGTATGACGTTGACGCGATCGCCGCGTGCATCAAGCAGGCGCTCGAAATGACGCCGGCCGATCGCGCCTCCCGCATGCGCGCGATGCGCGCGCAAATCCATCGCAACAACCTCGAGCACTGGTCCGAGCTTTTCCTGAGCGCGCTTTTGCCGGAGCGAAACTTTGCCGCAGAGGCCTCCGCCGGCTTCTGAGCCGCCGCCGCTCCTGCCGGCTGCGATGCTCGAGGAACTCGCCGCCCGCAGCCCACTCCTGCTCTGTCTCGACTACGACGGCACGATCTCCGACCTGGTCAGCCGGCCCGCGATGGCGCGGCCGGTCGAGGGCGTGGTGGCGGCGATCAAGGCGATGGCGCGGCGGCGCGACAGGATCGCCATCGCGATCGTCAGCGGCCGCCCGGTGGCGGAACTGCGCCGGATGACCGGCCTTGGGCGTCAAGTGATGTATGCGGGCGTGCACGGACTGGAGATCGCCGGGCGCTCGGACGATGCAGGCCGCCACGATGCCGAAGATGACGTCCGGGTGGCTGAGAGTGTGGCCTTATCAGCTACCGAGCTGGATCGCGTGCGCGCGTGGTTGGCGCGTAACGTCCCGGACGGCGCCGGCTTCGAGGTCGAAGACAAGCAGTCGGCGATTGCCCTTCACTATCGTAACGCCGAACCAGCCGCGGCCGCCCCTCTGATTGCCCGCTTCGAAGAGTTCGTGCGCACGGACGCGCCGCATCTCCGCGCCGCCCACAACAAGATGGTGGTCGAAGCGCTGCCGGTCGCGGCCTCCAAGGGCGAAGCGGTGCGCGCGTTGAGCAGCGAGGCCGGGGCCGCGTTCATGCCGGTCTACTTTGGCGACGATCGCACCGACGAGGACGCTTTCGCCGCCCTGCTTTCGCGCGGTGTCGGTGTGCTGGTGGGCGAGGCGCGCCCCTCGCTTGCGCGCTGGCGGGTGGAGAGTCCCGCGGCGGTCGCGCGTATCCTGACCGCGCTCGCGAAAGTGCTCGCGTAGATTTTTTTAGCGGGCTCGCGACCGCGCTCGACAAGGGCCTACTGCGGCACTTGCCTCTATCGAGCGGCGCTGCAAGAGTAGCGGGCACCATTTATCTATCCGAGGATAATTCAGCCGATGCCCAGGACTAAGCTGTTTCCGGTAACCGTGGTCGGATCGTGGACGCGCCAACCGTGGCTGGTGGCGGCGCTGCGTCAGCGCCAGGCCGGCGAAATCACCGGCGCCGAATTCGACGCGGTCGCCGACGACGCCGTGCTCGCCGCGATCAAATACCAGGAGGACGCCGGGGTCGATATCGTGGCCGACGGCGAGATGCGCCGCGACAATTTCTACTCCTTCGTGGTCGACAAGCTTAACGGGATGCGCCTGATGAAGCTCTCGCAGCTGATGGACTACGTGAAGGACCGCGCCGGGTTCGAGGAAATCCTGCGCGCGCTCGACGTCCCGGCCTTTGCGATCAAGAGCCCCATCGCGGTCGAGAAAATCAGTGAGCGCGAGGGCCTGTGCGTCGAGGAAGCCAAATTCCTCAAGGCGCACACCAACCACGCAACCAAGATTCCGATCCCCGGCCCCTACTTGCTCACCCGCTCGAGCTGGTTCGAGGGCCTCTCCGACAAGGCCTATCCGACGCGCGAGGACCTCGCGCGCGACGTGGTGAAAATTCTGCGCCGCGAGATTGTGCGCCTGAAGGAACTCGGCATCGACTTCATCCAGCTCGACGAGCCCTCGCTCTCGCAGGTGGTGTACGGCGACGAGGCCGAGCAGACCTTCATGTGCGCGGCGCTCGGCTCGCGCACCGATCCGACCCACGAGCTCGAATTCGCGGTGCGCTTGATGAACGAGACCGTCGAAGGAATCGACGGCGTACATTTCGGCGTGCATGTCTGCCGCGGCAACTGGAGCCGCAAAGAGAACGTGCTGCTGGCGGGCAACTACGGGCCGCTGCTGCCCTGGCTGATGCGCATGAATGTCCATCAACTGGTGCTCGAGATGGCTACGCCGCGGGCCGGCGAGATCGAGGTCTTCAAGGAATATCGCAACGAGAAGGAACTGGGCCTCGGCGTCAGCAACCCGCGCACCGACGAGATCGAATCGCCCCGGGAAATCGTGAAACGGGTCAAGGAAGTGCTGCGCTACTTCGACCCCGACAAAATCTATCTCAACCCCGATTGCGGATTCGGCACTTTCGCCGAGCGCTGCGTCAACACCTCTCCGGTCGCCTTTCACAAGCTGCAGGCGATTTCGGAAGCAGCAGAGATGTTGCGCAAGGAATGCGGCTGAGACGACACTCCGGCTGGGAAAGGACTGCGGCTAAAAACCGGCCGCGGAGAAGCGGCGGCGCAACATCCAGGCGGCCGCGACCCACGCGGCTGATTACTTGCAGGAGCTATAAATATGGCCGACGAAAAGATGCTCAATGGCCTGCGCCCCGACAAGATCAAGGCGATCACCGACTCGATGCGCGATGACCCCGAAGTGCTCAAGGGCGTCAGCGGACCGTGGAAGTCACGCGTGGTATGGCAGGGCGGCTTTCGCGCCAAGGCCTACATGCGCAAGCACGTGATCGAAATGGACGAGCCCGAGGGACTCGACGCCACCGACGCCGCCGCCAGCGCCCACGAGCAGTTGCTCTCGGCGATGGGCAGCTGTCTCACAGTCGGCTTCGTGCTCAACGCGACCAAGCGCGGCGTGCGAATCCACGACCTCGAGGTCGCGCTGGAGGGCAACTTCGAAAATATTCTGAAGTGGGCCGGCCACAGCCCCAACGGCAATCCTGGCTACTCAGCGGTCAAGGCCAAGCTGTTCGTGCGCGCCGACGCCGACGAGAAAACGCTCAAGGAACTGTGGCGGCTCGCCGTCGAGGGTTCGCCCGTGACTCAGACCATCGCGCGCCCGACTGAAATCATCACCGAGTTCGAGAAGGTCTGACGCACCCCGATGATACTTTTGGCCGGCGCGCAGGCGATCGCCGAGCGAATCGGGAAATCCGATTTCGTGATCGTCGACCCGCGCCGCCCGATGAAGTATCTCTCGGGCCATCTGAACGGAGCGGTCAATCTGCCGGTCTATCGCGCCTTCGGCGACAACGGCAGCCTGCTCGAGGCGGGGGCGCTCGCTGAATGGCTCGGCGCGGGCGGCGTCGGCGAGGGCGTCACGCCGGTGCTCTACGATTCGCCGCAGGGACAGAATGCCGCGATGCTGGCGTGGATCATGGAGTACCTCGGCACGCCGGAAATTGTCCTGCTCGACGTTTTCTTCGAACACTGGAAAGCCGAGGGGCGTGAGGTCACCTACCGCCCGGTCTCTCCGCCGGCCAAGCGGCGCTTCACGCCGCGTCTGAACGAGATGATGCGCGCGACGCTGGACGAGGTGCGCGCCAACACCACCGATCGCCTGGTCGATTTCCGCTCGCCCGAAGAGTTTAGCGGCGAGCGCGACCTCGACGGCCATCCCGGTCACATCCCCCACGCGGTCAACCTGGTATGGAGCGCGCTGAACGGCGCGGAGGGCCAAGTGCTCGCTTCGCGCGAGCAACTCGAGCGCCAGATCGCGGCCGCCGGCATCGGAAAGGGCCAAAAGGTCGTGGCCTATTGTCGCAGCGGGCCGCGCGCCGCCCTCGGCTACCTCGCGCTGACCCAGACGGGCTACGACGCGCGGCTCTTCGACGGCTCATTCGCGCAGTGGGCGCGCGCCGGCCTGCCAGTCGAGAAGTAGATCGCCGCGGCGGCCCGGGCCGCGTCATAGAACCTGCTGCTGGATCGTCCATATTACGGATGATTCATCTTATTCCTGCCCGATACCGCGATCTCAGAGCAGATGGCTGATCAAATACCAGACCACCAGGACCGATAAAGGGACTCCCAGCAAATAAGCTATTCCATAGCGCATTGTACGCATCTCCAGCGTTAGCTATACGATCAAAGTGCTCAGCGATGTGACTAACTAATTGCATAGTAGCACTGAGCAGAGACCGCTTTCGGCGCCGGTCGGTCACATGAAGCACCAAGCGGGTCGAACTGGAACGCTCCGCTCAGCAGAAGTCTGTTAGATTGACGCTATGCATGCAGTAAAGGCGTCAGGGGCGCGAAAGCTGCGGGGCCTCTCGAACATTGCCTGGCTCACCCCGCGCCAGTTGAACAGGCTCTCCGATGCGTTGACCGTGAGCCGAGTTGAGAGACGCGGCATCGTATTCGATGACAAGCAGTCATCCGAATCCGCCTATGTTCTGCTCTCCGGCGTGGCGCGGATCACCTGCCGCAATCGCAAGGGCGATCGCACTTTGGTGATCATGGTCGCGCCCGGCATGATACCGGGCTTTCCCCCACCGGTCTCCGGGATCATGTATAACTTCCGTTGCGAGGCGGTCACCGATTGCCAGATCGGGGCGGTCGCGCTGAAGACGTTTATTGAAATCGCGCTGGGGACTGGCTCGGCAGACTTCCAACGGATGGCCGCCAGCTATTCCGGGCGATGGGACCTGGTGCAGTTGCGCTGCACCAATTTCATGAGTTGCACGCTCGAGGAACGGGTCGCCTTAATCCTGCTCGAACTCGCTGACAACTTCGGCGCCCCCGATAAGCAGGGCGTGCGGCTGACCGTGCCGGCGCGGCATAAGGATCTGGCCGAACTGGTGGGCGCCTCGCGGCCGCGGGTGACCGAGTATCTCGCGCTGCTCGAGCGCGACCATCTGATCGTGCGCGACGGCCGTCAATTGATTATCAAGCGCGAGCGGCTGGAGAGTTTCCTTTCGCAAAGCCCATCGTCCGCCAACCATCGGCACCATCAGCTCGAAGACATGCTCGCCTCGTAACCTGAAAGCACGCGCCTGCCGATTTGGCATCGTGGCACGGCCGTCTAAAAGTCCTTTACGGGACGCATCTTTTGTTCCTTACATAACATTCAGATTGCTTGATCGGCGGTCACGGCGTAGAGTCAGTGCACGTTGTAAAAGGTGCAATTTTGAATGGTGCCCGAAATTTACCAGACAGTGACCTGGACAAACTGACCCGGCTGAAGGCTCTATCGTGGTTGTCCGCGCCGGAGTTGGGCTTGTTGGTCGAAAGGCTAACCTTCGCCAACTTCAAACGGTCGCAAGTAATTCTTCGTGCAGCCGCCCTCGCGTCAGACGCTCACATCCTCCTACAAGGCGTCGCGCGCATCACTTGCCGGAGCGCCCGCGACGAGCGCGTAACCATCGCGCTCCTTCCGCCGGGTCCGATTCCTGAGTTCCCGTCGCTGCCGTTGAACCGCTTCGATTTTCGTTGTGAGGCCTATAGCGCCTGCAGGATCGGCAGCCTGACCTGGAACGAGCTCGAAAGCATAGCGGCACATCGTTCCGAGTCGGCCTTCAAAACATTTCATAAAAGCGATTTGCAGCAGTGCTATCGGCTGCTCCTGCGAAGTTCCAGTTTTCTCAACCTTGGCCTCCACGAGCGCATCGGCACGACATTGCTCGAACTGGCTTCCGATTTCGGAATTGAAGAGTCGCGCGGCACCCTTTTTTAAGGGTATCTTTCAGCCACCAGGACATCGCCGACCTGGTCGGTGCCTCGCGGCCCCGAGTCACAGAGCATCTGGCGAAGTTGGAGCGCGAGCACCTGATCATCCGTCAGGGCCGGCAACTGATTGTGCGCGTGGACGAGATCGGAAGTGCAATCAGCGTCCCGCCAGTGACCGTGGCTGGCGGGATATTCGAAAGCGCAAGATCACTGGCGCATGCTCCGAAAAAGGGAGAATTCGCTGCTCCAGTTTTCACGCCCGGCAGCGTCTCTAGTGCCTGACCAATCCACTTCTTTCCTGCGTTCGCCATAACCGACTCGCCCCCCGGGTTCAATGCTGAGCGGAATGCGGCGTGCTTCGGGTAAACTCTGTGCAGCGATCCATGAGTGACCAGCTTCAAACCTGATAGCGCGATGAGCTATTCTCGCCGCTTCGGGGTTTCGAGCTTTCGGGAGAGCGGAACCGCGCGATGCTCCTGGCCTTGCCCACGACTTTCGCCGCCGGTCGAAAGCAGCCGCTGACTGCGGTCCTGCAGCGGATTCACGTGGCCATCATCATCGCGGCCGATTTCGGCATGGCCGAGGCCGACCCCGCGGCCCCGCGATCGTTGCGACTTCCAGGCCAGTTATGACGGTCGAACACTCGATCCACCTCAAGTGCCATCCGTCGACACGCCCGTCGGCGGTGCGCAGTATCGGGGTGCTCGTGCGCCGACCGGCGGGCGCTGAACTCCGGGTGATCTTTCGCCTCGACGGAGATATTCGCCGTATCCGGG
Organism: uncultured delta proteobacterium; assembly: GCA_963734845.1. Lineage (GTDB taxonomy): Bacteria > Desulfobacterota > Binatia > Binatales > Binataceae > JAKAVN01. The sequence goes on from CAVTIS010000006.1 coordinate 339,104, forward strand.
TCCCCTCGCCGGGCGCCCCGCGCATCGCCGCACAGCTCTGGCGCCACACCTGCTTCGAAGCCTTCATCGCGATGGAAGGGCACCCGGCGTACCACGAGTTCAACTTCGCCCCGTCCGGCGAGTGGGCCGCCTACGCCTTCTCCGGCTATCGCAATGGCGGACCGCTCGCGAATGAAGAGATGCGCCCGCACATAGAGGTACGTTCGTCTCGAAGTTGGCTTGAGCTCGAGAGCCTTGTCCGGCTCGATAGCCTATCTGCCGTCCATCCGCGTGCTACGCTGCGGGTCGGGCTCTCGGCGGTCATCGAGGATAACGATTGCCTCTCGTACTGGGCGCTTCGCCATCCGGCCGACAAACCGGATTTTCATGACGCCGATGGATTCACCCTGCTGATCGAGCCGCCCGACCTCCAGCGGCAGGTATCCAAGGCGCGTGCTAAAATCACGCCCTGATGAAGCACCCTCAACCACGAGGTCTCAGCCGGCGGCGCGTGGAGCAGCTTCTATCGGAAACGAGAAATGACCGTGGCGCCGGTGTCCGAGTTGACGTCCTCTCCCGCCGATTTCTTGGACATCCCTACAGAACGAATCCGCTGATCGGATCGGCCGAAACCGGCGAATTGTTCACGGCTTCCCTCGATGGATTCGACTGTGTCACGTACATCGAAACAATCCTGGCGCTCGCCCGCGCTTGCGACGTTGACGGCTTCGTCGAATGGCTGAGAAGGATTCGATATGACCGGGGCCGTATTCAATGGGAACGGCGAAATCACTACATGACGCTGTGGATCCGCAACAATCTACGCGAAGGCATAATCAAGCCCGTTTCAATCCCGGCTGTTCCGATAGTCAGCAGGGAACGCGTGCTGAATGTCGTGCCCGGCCTTGCTATACGGCGGACTCGCGTCAGATGCGCGCCAAAGCGGGCGGTACCGCGGCTGGCGAAGTATTTGCAAAGCGGCGATCTGATGTTTTTTGTGTCCACGCGCAAGAATCTCGACGTGTTTCATGCTGGAATCATCGTGCGCGATGGCAAAAGCATCCGCATGCGGCACGCGTCGCTCAGCCAGAGCCTGGTCGTCGAACAGGAGTTGGGCGAATTTCTCAGGACAAATCGGATGGCCGGCGTAATTGTCATGCGGCCGTACGGGCGACGCGACGCACCGCGCTTGGCAAGTAGGATGACGCGTTTATCGATGCGGCGAGTTCCCTCATCGCAGCGGAGTGATAGCGCGAAACGGCCGTGTGAGATGTGAATATCATCTATCCGAAAGACTATTCATCCGCGAATATACAGGGACTCGTCGACGCCGCGGACTCCGATATCCTCTTTCTCGGCGATCCGCGGGTGAACATCGGACCCGGACCCGGCATGTTCGATCGAATGACGCGTGTCTTGCGTGAAACCGGTTGCGGCTGGGTCTATGCCGACGCCGCAAGCCATCCGCGTATCGACTATCAAAGCGGCAGCATCCGTGACGGTTTCGACTTCGGCCCGTTAGTAGGGGTGTCCGTTCAGGCCGCGCGCCAGGCAGGAACCGGCAGCGGCTGGAAATGGGGAGGACTTTACGACCTGCGCTTAAGGATCGCAGAAAAACACGCCATACTGCGGATTCCGGAACCGTTGTACAACGCGTCGATGCTTGATGCGCGGCCAACGGGTCAAAGGCAGTTCGATTATGTGGATCCGCGCAATCGCGACTACCAAATCGAAATGGAGCGCATCGCGACGGCGCATCTAAAACGAATCGGCGCCTGGTTGCAGCCGCACTTCAAAAAAGTTCCAGCCGGAGCAGAGGCATTTCCGGTAAAGGCCAGCGTCATCATACCGGTTCGAAATCGCGAGCGGACGATTCTGGACGCCGTACAAAGCGCCCTCGCCCAGAGCGCCGATTTCGAATTCAATGTAATCGTCGTCGATAACCATTCGACCGATCGCACGACGGAAATCCTGCGCGGTATCAGCGATCCGCGCGTCAGACACCTCGTTCCGCGACGCCAGGATCTGGGAATCGGCGGATGCTGGAACGAAGCGATTTACTCCGGCGACTGCGGACAATACTCCATCCAGCTTGATTCTGACGACCTCTACATCAATGACGGCGTCCTTCGCCGGATCGTTGCAGAGCTCGATGCCGGACCTTATGCGATGGTCATAGGTGCATATACCATGGTGGATTTTTCGTTGAAGGAGATTCCGCCCGGTCTTATCGACCATCGCGAGTGGAGCCGCGAGAACGGTAGAAACAATGCGCTCCGGGTCAATGGCCTCGGCGCGCCGCGCGCATTCAATACGTCGGTTCTGCGCCATATCGGATTTCCGAATGTAAGCTATGGCGAGGACTATGCCGTAGCCTTGCGCATCAGCCGTGACTATGAGATCGCCCGGATCTTCGAGTCCCTCTACCTTTGTCGCCGTTGGGAAGGCAATAGCGATAGCGCTCTGCCGCATGAGGTTGCGAATCGATACGATCTGTACAAGGACTGGCTCCGCACGATCGAAATTCAGGCTCGTATGCGGGCATGATCCAGCAACTACAGGAACTGTTGAAACGGCAAGTGCGAGCATGGCCGCAGCTCGCCAGGGGCATCGAAGGCCTCGCGCGCGCGCAGACACGGACGGTACGGATCGCCTGGTTCGACATTATCATCCGTCACATTCCCCATCGCGTGGGCAGTACCATCGCGCCTGTCGATCGGGATTCGGTTGCGAGACGCCCCTGCTTCCTGTGCGCGGGAAATTTACCCCCGGAGGAGGAGGGCGTGCAGTTTGAGGCGGACTTCACTATCTACTGCAATCCGTTTCCGATCGTGGATCATCACCTCACGATCGCGCACAAACAGCACGGCTTGCAGCGCATCGCAAACCAGTTCGGAAGTATGCTCAACCTCGCCGCGGCCCTGCCCGGATATTTCGTCATCTATAACGGCCCGGAATGCGGAGCGTCCGCACCGGACCACATGCATTTTCAGGCAGGGTCGCGAGAATTGCTCCCGATAGAGAAAGACACCGCCGGGCTGACCGGACTTACCGTCCCGAACTACGGAAGAAATGTGTTCCTGTTTCGTGGACGGGAGCGATCTGCTTTGATCGACGGAATGGATCGGACCATCGATCTGCTCGCGGAAACGACTGGCAAACGAACCGAACCCTTGGTCAACATTGCGGCCTTTCATGAAAGAGGGGAATGGGTGAGTTACCTGTTCCCGCGAGGAAAACATCGGCCGCAGGTGTTTCATACGGGCGAACTGACAGTGAGTCCGGCATCGATTGATTTGTGCGGAATATTTGTCGTGCCGCTGGCGCGCGATTTCGAAAGAATCACCGCTGACGCGATTGCCGCAATTTTTCGAGAGGTCACTTTGCCTGACGATCAGTTTCGGGAAGTCGCCGAGAAGCTGGGGAGCGAGCGTTGAACGTATCTGTAGGATTGATCGAAGAGCAAACCGTCGTTGAAGTCGAATTGACGGGCACGTTTACTGATACTTCCGGCAAGCTATACAGTCCCGGGCGCTACAGATTTACTTCCGAAGTTACGCTTACTCCGTCGGACCCGATATCGAGCGCGTTTGCGCTGGACGACGTCACGATCGGAATTGGATTTCATTGGGAACGTAAGGAGCGCCAGGTATTCCGTGGGGCGTTTCGCCTCTTGAAACGAGCAGCCGGGCTGACGGTGATTAATGATGTGTCGCTCGAAGAGTACGTCACCAGCGTGATTTCATCCGAGATGAGTGCTTCCTGTCCGCTTGAATTGCTGAAGGCTCATGCGGTGATTTCGCGCAGCTGGCTGTGGTTTCCGAAAGCAAACCCCTCCCCTTCCGGGAACGTGCAGCGTGAGGATCTCGATCCTCACGAAATCCTTCGATGGTATGGCCGCGAAGCGCATCCGGATTTTGATGTGTGCGCCGACGATCACTGCCAGCGGTACCAGGGCATCACGAAAACATTCTCTCCGGCCGCGGCAGAGGCGGTTCGCGCGACGGCTGGCGAGTTTCTCCGTTATCGCGGCGCTATCTGCGATGCGCGGTTTTCCAAGTCCTGCGGCGGCATAACCGAACGCTATGCGACCGCCTGGGAAGGTAAAGCTATCCCCTATCTTGAATCCGTCTACGACGGTCCCGCGCAACCCTGCTCTTACAATGCCGAGACTTGGATATGCTCCAGCCCGCCGGCTTACTGCAACACCGACGATTTGGAACTCCTTTCACGCGTTCTCCCGGGATTCGATCAGGAAACTCGCGATTTCTATCGCTGGCGGGTGGCGTATACCCCCGAAGAGCTTGCCGATCTGGTCAGATCGAGGCTCGCCGTGGACCTTGGCCCGATTCGCGACTTGCAGGCCCTCGCTCGCGGACCTTCTGGCCGAATATTTCGGCTGAAGATTGCCGGGAAACGCGATTATGTCGTCGTCGGCAAGGAACTGGAAATCCGCCGCGTTCTTTCACGCACTCATCTTTACAGCTCTGCATTCGTCGTAAGCGAGGAGTCCGGCCGCTTCGTTCTCAGCGGAGCTGGCTGGGGACATGGTGTAGGATTATGCCAGATCGGCGCGGCGGTCATGGCGAATGAGGGCAACGCCTACACAACAATCTTGCAGCACTACTATCGTGGGACCGCCGTCAGCGTCTGATGTCCGCGCCGCACGTCGGCCCGAGTGCTGGAGTATGACAATCCGCCGGCTTGCCGCCGTGCACGCGACTGGCCCCGGAGGACAACCGCGGACCGCGGTCAGCGCGGATAGTTCGGAAAACACTGCAGGCGTCTACAAGTTTAATTTGATTGGCTCGCTATTGTCATAAATTTTGATTCTCTTGGAGCCACCCGTCGGATTCGAACCGACGACCTGCTGATTACGAATTGTAATCCGGATCGCAGACGCCGTGACTAGTCGGTATCACTCGATAACGCCTCAGATCACAAACCCGATGTGGCACAAGGATTTCCAACACTTGGGTCGTTGCAACTAACCGCCACCAAGTGATCGGGAGCGGTACGCGGTCAGGGCACAATTTTGAGCACGGGCACAAGACTGGGCACAATGACTGTGGCGTAGTAACCGCTGCAAACCCGCCCTCGGTCCTCGATTGTTTTCACGAAACGGGAAACATGCCCATCGTGGAGCAACGCTACCAAGTCAGCCGTATCAGAAGTCGTCGCCGATTGGTTCGACCGGATTAAGCCCAACTCGACGACCTGCATTTGATGTAGCCAAATACCGTGCCCTCGTCCCGGTTATGTATCCGAGGCCGGTCAGAGCCCTGTATGGTCTCGGGCTGATATCGAAAGATTGTCGAGCGGAAGGTATTTGAACCCCGAAGAAAGCCGGGAAACCCTCAGTTTTTTGGCCCGAAACATGACAACGGAACCGAGATGCGATGGAGTCGAGCTTCCGGGGGGGGCGCCGAAAGTCCGGCGCATTCTTGTCCAATGAGAAATGGGTCCGGACTTGGTTGTAATAGGAAGCGTAATTCTTCAGAGCGCAACGATCACTGCACCGTTATCGGAATACGCACGTCGAAGGCCGAGTTGATCGCCACGCCACCCTTCATCGCCGGAAAGAAACGCCACTGCCGCAGCGTGCTAAGCAGAATCTGGTTGATCCGTGGATCCGGGGTCGGCTTCGCCAGAGTCACCTTTACATTTCCGTCGTAGGAGACCTCGAAGTGCGCCACCGCCACCGCTTCAAAAGCCAACTCGCGCAGGTCGTCAGGAATCTTCGGTACAGGCGAGTAGATCGCTCGCGCACCAAGACTATCGCTGCCGAGCCCCGAACCGCCGCTCGGCGATTCCTTCCCTTGCGCTGCGCCGGCACTCTCGCCCGTAGCTTTGGTCGCCGCAGTGCTCGATTCGGCCGGGGCCTTTTGCGTGCCCGAAATTGACGGCGGGGCCTGCGGCACGATGCGTTCCTTGTGCGGACGCACCGGCGCAATCGTTTTGCGCCGGACCTCGACCCGGGGCTTGGGCTTGGGTGGCGCGGGCGCGGTCGGATGCGGTGGCGCCGCGGGACCTCCCTGGAGGCCTGCAACCGGGGGTAGTTCGACGATCCGCGCCTCGATCGGCTTGAGTTCGGGCATCGGCGGCGCCGTTTGCCGGAGCACCAGCGCGAAGCCAAGTAATACGGCGGCCCAGATGGCGATCGACAGCGGCGCGATCCAAGCAATCCGCCGCCACGGTTCGTCCAGGAACGGCGAAGCGGTCTGCAACGCGCGGCTCATTCGCGCTTGACCGCGATCAAAAAATGCTCCACTCCGGCCCGGCGCGCCTGGAGCATCGCCTCCACCACGATACCTTCAGGCGCGGCGCCGTCCGCGTTGACCACCACTCCCTGATCCTGTCCTTGCAGCATGCTCTTCAGAGTGAAGGCCATCGTCGCGAGCGTGGTCGGAGTCTTGTCGAGAAATATCCTGCTATCCCTGGTAATAGTCAGTGCGACCGGTTCCTTATGCTGCAGGTTGGGCGCGTCGCCCTGCGGAAGATTGACCGTGATCGAGTTGAGACTCTGCATCGACAGCGACGCCAGCATGAACGTCACCAGCAGGAAGAACATCACGTCGATCATCGGGATGATCTCGATTCGGCCGCGCCGATAACCTCGTCCCTTGCGCAGTTTCATCGCTTGACCCTCCCTTCTCTTGGGGTGAGTGGGGTAACATTGCCGGTGGATTCCTTTTCACCGGTTTCCTCATCGAGGCGGATGTGGTCAATTAGCCTCGACCCTAGCCGCTCCAGATGGTCGAGCGCCTGCGATTGCATGCGTGCGAAGAAGTTGAACCCGAACAACGCGAAGAGCGCGATCAAAAGTCCCAAAGCCGTCGAGATCAGTGCTTGCGCCACGCCCGAGGTGACTTGCGTCGGCGCAACCAGTCCCGACCCTCCTATTACCTTGAACGCCGCCATCATGCCCATGATGGTTCCAAGCAGGCCCATCAATGGCGCCGCGGTAACCACCGTTTCGAGTATCCAGAGGCCGCGGCCGAGGCTCTTCTCGATGTCACCCGCTTCGTCGCCGGCGCGCGATTCGACCCACCACGCGGGCTTGTTGCGATTGCCGCTAATCACCGCGAAGAACCGCCGGTAAACATTCACCGGCGCCAGGGCCGCCAGCTGCCGGTCGAGCTCATCCCAGGCAAAGCCGTAGGTCTCGACCAGCTCGGCCAGCGAACTCGGCAATCGCAGGCATCGGTAATAGGCCACCGCGCGGTCGAGAATTATGAGCACGGCGACGATTCCGAGTAGCAAGAGCGGATATACTATCGCGCCGCCGTATTGCAGCTCGTTCAAGGCACTTCGGAGTTCATTCATCGTCAAATCCTCGCGTGTAGTCCTGGCCCCGGACCGGCCGGCATCTTCGGCGTTTCACTTTTTCAGTTTTCACTTTTACCTGCCTCACTGTACGGTCGTCCGGCTGAACGAAGGAAGATCCCATTTTATTCCGCCGAAAAAGGCGCGGCGCGGACCGTATTGCGCAGCGAAGACGCCGATTCCAGTGCCGTTGCGAATCTGGTACGTGCGATCGTTGAGATTGATAACGGCGGCTCGTACTTCCATCGCGCCTGCGTTGGGCAGAACGAAGCGCTTGCGTATACCGGCGTTGAGTTGGATGTAGTACGGCAGATTTCCCGTGTTGGCAAAGCCAGCTCGAAGCCCACTGCCGTAGATTCCGTCGATGCTGAACGTGAATCCCTGCCAATTGTAGACGGCTCCGGCCGAAGCGGAGAAGGTCTGGTCGTGGTCCAGGAAGATATAATGATTTGCGATGTAGGCGAGTTCATCCGGTGCGAAATTAAATTGCCCGGACTCGACCTGGGTGCCCTGCGCGACGCTGTAGTCGAAGTTTTCGTAGAGATAGATATTCTCGTGAGTGTATGAACCGGTCTGCTCGACCCCGTATACACGGCCTTTCGCGTAGTTGAAGGTTTCGAAAATCAACGCTGGTCCGAACTGGCCTTCGTCGATCAGGTCGGCCGCCTTTTTGTAGTACGAATCAATTCCGACGTTGAGTCCGGGAATTATCTGCTGGGTCACCCCGGCGTCAAAGTAGTGATCGCGCTCGACCGTTGGATTGCCGTTGCCCAACGACGCCGGCGCGCCAGTCGTGGTCGCGAATTTCTGGATCGATTCGACCGTTACGAGTTCTGTCGGCGGCGGCGTGAAAAGACGGGCATAGGCGGCGTGGAGCGTGGTGCCCTTGAAAAGGCTGTATACTGCGCCGACGCGCGGGCTCGCCTGGTCGGCGCGGGTCAGCCCGTCGTAGAGGTCGAAGCGCACGCCATAGTTGATTGTGAGTTTCTCGATCGGCTTCCATTCGTCTTGTGCGTAAACGCTGTAGATCCAGGTCTGAAGCGCCTTGTTGTCGACGATCGAGATCGGAAAGGTCGAAGGGCTCCCGGTCGTCGGATCGATCGGGAACGTCGCCTCGTGATTGTCGATCTCCGCGCGCTCGGCGTCGAAGTACCCGCCTAGGCGGAACGTATGTGATGCGAACGCCCTGTAAGTTGCATCGGCCTGGACGCCGTTGCCCCAATCGCTACGGAAGACTCTCGAAGCAGCACCGTTATAGATCAGGTCGCCATCGAAATCCGGGTAGAACGAAACGGTCGAATAGCGGCTGAAAGGCGCGATCTGGTAATCGAACTTGGAACCGTTCGCCCCCTGAAGAGCAAATACCCCGAAATAGTTCTGCTCGAACTGGTTCTCATCCACTCCCGCCGACGGATAGACCGGCACGCCCGAGAGCGCGAAGACCTGCGGTTGATCGGGATTCGCCGGAATCTGAAAATGATTCACGTCCGAGCCGGTTATCAGGCTGAGCCGCGTCGTGGGATTCAAAAAATATGAAAAGTAGCCGAATCCTGCGCCTTGGTAAGATTGGTCGTGGATCGGCGACGGCCCCGGCGTCGGCGGCTCGACGCCGCGCGTCGTACTGAAATACTGACCGGTCACGAAATAGCTCAATTTACCGACTGAGCCGCCATACTCGAAGCTCGGCTGAATCGTCGAGCGCTGGCCGCCATAGAACTCGACATCGCCGCCATTTTCCAGCAAGCCGTCCTTAGTCTTGATATCGATTACGCCCGCCGTGCGCAGTCCAAACTCCGCTGGCAAGGCGCCCGTCAGCAGGCTGATGCTTTGTGCGAAGCGCGGGCTGATCACCTGTCCGAACCCGGTGATCCCCTCCGGCAGCTGAACACCGTTTATCCGATACTGCAGATTGGCATGGTCGCCGCGCACATGAAGCTGACCAAACGAATCTTGCACCACGCTGGGTGCCTGAAGGAGCACCTGGTTCAGCGGGGTATCGTTGCCTTGAGGCAGGTCCTGAATTGCTTTCTCACTAAAGCGGTATACGCTCCCGCCGGTCTCAGGCGACAGGCTGTTGCGCGCCTTGTTGAGGCGCTGTGCCACCACCGCCATGCTGATCTCTGCTTCTGACTGCAGTGCGAGCACCAGCGGCTTAGCGCGCTGCCCCGTGACGTTAACGATCGCGGTCGCAGTCTTGAAACTCGTCTTGGAGGCGACGATGGCATAGACCGCGGGCGCGAGGACGGCGAAGGTGAAGTGGCCCCTCGGCGTCGCTTTCCGCCTTCGCGACAATCCTGCCCGCGCTGTTCTGAAGTTCGAGCCCGGCGCCCGCAAGCGGCCTGCCAAGCGCGTCGGTAACTGTTCCAGTGATGGTTTTTTTTGCCGGCTTCGACGCCTGTGCGCCGTCGGCAAAGGACACAAGTGGCCGGGTCAGCAGAATTGCCAGCCCAAGCATAAGAATTGTACACGAGCGCATCGCGGACTCCTCCAATGCGAACCGTTGCGCCGCCGCGATAGCGCGCGCGGCGTCGCGCGTGGCCAAAAACCACGCACGCAGTGACTATTCAGCTTTGCGGAACGGGGGAGTTCAGACCGACGCGGGCGGAGCCCTGCCGAAAAGATGCGAACGGTAAGACGAAGGCGGCTGCGTGCTCGTTACGCAGGGAGAGGTCAATTCGGCCAGCGCCGGTGCCGTCGGATGAGGCGCCACGACGAAAACGGCCGGGCTATGGAAGCGAACCAGACAGAGCGCGCACAGGCCGTTGTCAGCGACGACGGCGGCGTTCGCTACGTATTTGCGCTGGGAGGGGAGAGGATGGAAGTGCGCGGCACCAACAGACTGGATAAGCAACAGAATGGCGGCCACAAAGCCAGCTATCCCGCGCATCCAACGTCGACGCTGTATCTCGAACGCTAACTGCATTCCACTCGGGCGCGACCTTCCTCTCGGGATCAATTCAATCTGTCGCGCTCTGATTCGTCAAGAGAACCCCTTCCAACCCCTTCCTCAAAAGAGACCCGAGCGTTGCAAGATTGGCGCCCCTGCTGTGACGCGCCAGCACATTGCCGATCCCGCGTCGGCTCGTACCCGGCGTTAAAACGCGGCTCACAACGGCGCTGCGCAGAGCGGGATTACGTAAGATCGGCGGTATATTGTTCGCGGAGCAAGAGCAATCTCCCGAATGAATCGGCCTCCCGCTGAAAGGGGATACTCCCGCGCTCGATCCGCTTTAGGCCTTCGCTGCGCACGATCTTCGCGCTCGAGGACTTTGATTGTAGCCGTTGTCGATTGGTAGCCGTTGTCCCTCCTCAACACTTAATCCGCACGACATTCTGTCCAACTTTTACTGACGTGGAACATCGAAATCGTTTGGCTATCTCTCCGAGTTCTGGAAGGGTGAGTTTTGAATCTGATCGTAGAAGTTGCTGCGCTTATAGTTGCGGAGGAAGTGCGAGCAGATGTCCTCGTTGCAGGTGCCCTCGGTCGTCCGGGTCTTCTTTTCGAAGCCACCGAGAAAGGCCCTTGCAATACCCTGTTTGAAGTTGACGCGAGGATACTGATCAACCACCTTCTTTCTCAAATCTTCTGGAAAACGCTCATAACCGATACCCAGCACGTCGAGTCCGACACCATCGTAGAGAAGCTCCACCTCGATTGGTTTGTAGGCCGCGATACCCGCAGTGGTGTGCAAAGAGATTGCGTCCCAGGCCACTTGAATTCGGGCCTCGGGAACGTCGTGGCGCTCAAGGAACTGCCGGACGGCGTTTGCGCTATCCACCTCGAAGCGGTCATCGGCGCTGCTGAACTTCTCCAGCAGGCCGAGATCATGAAATGCCGCGCAGACGAACAGCAGCTCAGCATCGAACGTGTATCCTGCCCGTCGTCCCAGCTCATTAGCCCAGAAGAAGACACGATGAGAGTGGTTGAAGAGTAGGGGGGTGCTGAACTCATGGAGGAGCCCGGTTGCCTCCCGAGTCAACCGGGTGTCCGGAACTCCCGGTTGTGCTTTCTGGAACTTTGATGCCGGGGTGGGAACAGGCAAAACGATTCTCGGCCTCCGAAAAGTAGGTCTCGTGTCTGCTGTCTGTGCATCGGCGCTATTCATCAGCGAGTTGCGCGTCCGAATTGATGTAACGCTCATGATGTTGTCTCCTTTGAAATTTGTCGAGTGGTTTCTCGTTATGCGCTGAGGGCTCTTAGAGTTTGTCGTTTCGACGTGTCCTGTGTTTTTGCCATTGCCTGTGCGACTCGATCGCCATATTCCGGATCGGCCTTACGAAAGTGAGCTACTGAACGTTCGATGATGTCGTCCTTGCTGACCTGGGATAAATGCGCCGCGATATTGGCAACCAGTCGCTGCTTCTCGGACTCGCTCATCAGCCGATAAAGATTTCCGGCCTGTATGAAATCGTTGTCCTCAGAGTGACGCTCGGGCGCGTAGTACCCCGTGAGCCCGTGGATCTCGATCGGCGCCCACAGTGGCTGATTGCTCTGGACCGGGCCACCGAAGCTGTTGGGCTCGTGGGTCTTCTCGCGCCCGCCGTTAGCGTCAAAACGCATAGATCCGTCGCGATAGTAGTTGTTTACCTTCGCCGCATGGGGACAGTTCACCGGCAGTTGGGTGGAATTGACCCCCAGCCGGTAACGATGGGCGTCGCCGTAGGAGAACAGCCGACCTTGCAGCATCTTGTCGGGAGACGGGCCGATACCTGGGACGAAATTCGCGGGATTGAAAGCGGCCTGTTCCACTTGGGCAAAGTAATTCTCAGGATTACGGTCGAGCACAAATCGGCCGATCGTCGTCAGGGGATAGTCCTTGTGCGGCCAAACCTTGGTCACATCAAATGGGTTGAATCGGTACTTGGCGGCCTCGGCCACGGGCATGATTTGCATCTTGAGCGTCCATGATGGGTAGTCGCCGCGATTAATTGCCGAAAACAGATCGCGCCCGTGATAGTCCGGGTCCTGACCCGCGATGCGCGTGGCTTCCTCCGAAGTCAGGCACTTGATCCCCTGATCGGTTTTGAAATGATATTTCACCCAAAACGCTTCGCCTTTCGCATTCACCCACTGGAAGGTATGGCTGCCAAAGCCGTCCATGCTTCGGAAGCTTGCCGGGATGCCGCGGTCGCCGTACAGCCAGGTGAACATGTGGGTCATCTCGGGGCTAAGCGAAAAGAAGTCCCA
>CAVTIS010000007.1:0-54249 GCA_963734845.1 uncultured delta proteobacterium
GAGACCTCGACTCCGAGGAAAACGACGACAAGAACCGCCGCCACTTTTTGCTCCGGTATTATCGCGTTTTCGTGCGACGTGAAGTCGCTTGAGTGATTGTTCGATGAAAGGAGGTAAAGAAGAAAAGGGAGAACCCGGTGTTCCATCACCGGTAGCCTACCGGCACATGCGGCGCTGGCAACGGCGCGGTGTGAAGCTGCCGGGACAATGTACCCTCGCCAATCACGGCGTAGCGAAGGTCGCAAGACCGGGACGAGAACTCCGAGCATCGATGGGGTTCGGGGGCTAGGCTGCGCGGCATGGTCAACAAAATTGTGAACCGCTGCAACCGTCGTTAGGTAGAACAAGCCAAAGATGCTGACAGGCTTGAACCAAAATGGTGCGTGGTGGGATGGCCCGCTGAACACTCGGGCCACATGGACAGGGTTGGCTCATTCCATACTTGGGCCACATGGACGGAGAATGGACTTGCCCCGGTTGCGTGGACACCCCGAGAAGCACGAAAGTGCGGTAGGAGTGGATCATGGAAAGAGGCAGCAGGGGTAAGCGGCGCAGGTTTTCGGCAGAGTACAAGGCCGAGGCGGTGCGGCTGGTGGGCGATAGTGGCAAGAGCATCGGCGCGATAGCGCGGGAGCTGGGGCTGGGTGAGACGGCCTTGCGGCGCTGGGTGCAGCAGGCCGAGATCGACGCCGGACGTGGCCCGACGGGGGCATTAACGACCAGCGAGCGCGAGGAACTCGGGCACTTGCGGCGCGAGAATCAGCGTCTGCGCATGGAGCGCGAAATTCTAAAAAAAGCGACGGCCTTCTTCGCCAAGGAGAGCGCGTGAGATTCGCCTTCATCGCGGCGGAGAAGGCCTGTTTCCCGGTGGCGTTGATGTGCCGGATACTGGCGGTCTCGCGAGCCGGCTTCTATGCCTGGCGCCGGCGGCCACCTGCGCGGCGAACTCGCCAGGATGGAACCTTGGCGGTTGCGGTCGCCGCGATATACGCCGAGAACCACGGCCGTTACGGCGGTCCGCGGGTGCAGATGGAACTGCGCGATCGCGGCCAGCGGACCGGACGCAAGCGGATCGCCCGGTTGATGCGTGCGCAGGGTTTGCGGGCTCGCCCCAGGCGCCGCTATCGGACCACCACTGACTCCCGCCACGGCCTGCCGGTCTGCCCGAACCTGCTGGCGCGGCGCTTCACCGTGGCCCAGCCCAATACCGCCTGGGTGACCGATATGACCTATCTCTGGACCGCACAAGGCTGGCTCTATCTGGCGGTGATTATCGATCTGTTCTCGCGCCGGGTAGTGGGCTGGTCGATGAGCGAGAGGGTTGATCGTAAGCTGGCGTTGGACGCGCTGCGCATGGCGCTGGCGCAACGCCGCCCGCAACCAGGATTAATTCACCATTCGGATCGCGGTAGCCAGTACGCGAGCGGGGATTACCAGCAGCTGCTCGCTAAGCACGGGCTGCGCGGCAGCATGAGCCGGCGAGGCGATTGCTGGAACAACGCGGTGGCCGAAAGTTTCTTTGCCAGCCTCAAGCTCGAACTCGTTTACCAGTTTGCATGGCGAACTCGTGCCGAGGTGCGCACGGCCATTTTTGAATATCTCGAGTTGTTCTATAACCGCCGTCGCCGATATTCTTCGCTCGGCTACCTGAGCCCGGTTGAATTCGAACAGCGAAACCAGCGGCTATTGGCCGCCTAACCCGGATGTCCACCAACTCGGGGCAAGTTCAGAAACCACCGGCGGATAGGCGGGACCTAAACCGCGCGTGAGTCACTTGGGCGGAACACGGTAAACCCGTATTCGCGCCGATTGGAGGCAGGCCGACCGCGAGGGAGGCTGATGCGGATGCGGGCAGAGGAAGGCGGAGGAAGCGAATGCCGGCCTGTAACGGGGCGGATAGGGGTTGAGGCGGTGAGCCGACATCATCTCGCGCGAAAGCGGGCAGACTTCCGCCGGGTCCTTCTTCACGAGAATAGCTGCGATACCTCGACGGAGAGCTGCGCAGAAGAGCGCCCTGCGGCGCACGCGCGCTCCGGCTCGACTTTCGAGTGGCGGGACACACACTGGTCCGACTGCCATCGACGGGTGAGGAGCCTGCAGTTGCGTATCGTGAAGGCATGGCAGGAAGGCAGACGGCGCAAGGTGCGAGCCTTGCAACGGATGCTGACCCGCTCGTTGAGCGGTAAAGCTTTGGCCGTTCGGCGAGTGACGGAGAACCAAGGCAAACGGACTGCGGGCGTGGACGGGCTGACCTGGTCCACGCCGGACGCCAAATCTCAGGCGGTGTTGTTGCTCAAGCGCCGCGGTTACCAGCCGCGTCCGCTGAGACGGGTGTACATTCCGAAAAGCAACGGCAAGATGCGTCCGCTGGGAATCCCGACGATGAAGGACCGCGCGATGCAGGCGCTCTACCTGCTCGCGCTGGAACCAATCGCCGAGTGCACTGCGGACCCGAACTCCTACGGATTCAGGCCGAAGCGCTCGGCGGCAGATGCGATGGTGAGGTGTCAACTCATCTTTGCGGGCGCCGAACGGGCGCAATGGGTACTGGAAGGAGACATCAAGGCCTGCTTCGACAACATCAGTCACGACTGGCTAATCGCTCAGGTCCCGATGGACAAAGCGATACTGCGCAAGTGGCTAAAGGCCGGATTCATGCAAGGTCGAACCCTGTGGCCGACCAAGGCGGGAACGCCGCAAGGCGGAATAATCTCGCCGGTGCTGGCCAACATCGCGCTCGACGGTCTGGAGGGGTTGCTTCGTAAGAACTTCAGCCGAAGGACCGGCACGAGGCATCTCGACAAGGTGCACCTCGTGCGCTATGCGGACGACTTCATCATCTCCGGTAGTTCGCGCGAGCTACTGGTCGATGAAGTCAAACCTCTGGTCGCAACTTTTCTTAAGACCCGGGGGCTGGAACTCTCGCCTGAGAAGACCAGCATCACGCATATCGAGCAAGGATTCGACTTCCTCGGATGGAACGTGCGTAGGTTCCGCAACGGCATGCTGATAAGGCCGTCGAAGAAAAGCGTACAAACCTTCATGCGGAAAATCCGAGCGCTGGTGAAGGAACAAAAGCATCTGCCGCAAACGGCGCTGATAGGAGTGCTCAATCCGCTGATTCGCGGCTGGGCAAACTATCATCGGTGTGCAGTTGCCGGAAAGACCTTCCATGGGCTGAGTTGGCAGATCTGGCGGACTCTATGGCAGTGGGCGAAGCGTCGTCATCCCAACAAGGGCGGTCGTTGGATCGCAAGTCGTTACTGGACGACGGCGACTCCCCGATGGGCATTCGCGGCGCGTGGACAGAGACGAGAAGTTGTCAAGCTGGTTGACATCAGCGGCATCTCGATACGGCGGCACGTCAAAATCAAGGCTGGAGCCAATCCATACGACCCGAACTGGGAAATGTACTTCGAGGAGCGCGCGGAGCGCGACATGAAGCAAACCCTTTCAGGTCGTCTCTGGAAACTCTGGTCTCGTCAGGACGGCCGCTGTCCGGTCTGTAGTCAGTGGATTACTACTGACACCGACTGGCACGCGCATCATATCGTGTGGCGAGTCAAAGGCGGCTCCGACCGACTCGACAATCTCGCTCTGCTCCACCCTGATTGCCATCGCCAAGTCCATAGCTCGAAGTTGGCCGTGACCTGACCGGGTGTTGTCATCGACACCTTTGAAGGGCTTGAGCCGGATGCCAGGGAAACACGCATGTCCGGTTCTGAGGGGGCGGGAGGCGCCGTAAGGCCCTCCTGCTACCCGACAATCTGGAGCAGTGCGAACTGCCACGAGCCGTCCTCGACAAACTACCGAAGGCCGAGACGCAGGAGCACACGCCGATTAGCGCATGCGCGGAGATTATTGGGCGTATGCCGAACGCACCGGATATTCAGCACTCTGGATCGAGAGCGTTTTACAGCGCGCTGACTGATCGGGTGACATTGCCACCGCCGGAACTCTTCACCTCGGCCGAAGAGTATTACGCGACCGGGTTTCATGAACTGATCCATATCACCGGCCATCAGAAGCGGCTCGCTCGCGAATCGATCCTTGAGGCTGCGCGGTTTGGATCGCCGACGTACAGCGGCGAAGAGCTCGTGGCCGAGATGGGAGCCGCCTATCTCTGCGCCGAGTCGGGAATCTCGCCGGCGGTTCTCGAGAATCAGGCCACGTACATCGCGGGATGGCTGAAGAGGCTTCGGGACGATCGAAAGCTCGTAGTTCACGCTGCCGCCAGGCGCAGCACGCAGCGGATTACGTTCTGGGGAAGGTGCCGACGGCCATGTGAAAGTTTCGGCATCACTCGGCCCTCCGCCGAGCGATGTCGCTGTTCCTGAACGCTTGAAGTTTGTTTCGCTGAATAAAGTCTAATATAGACCGTCTAACCATCTAATGACGCTTCTCGCGGTGATCCGCAGCGATTAGCTGTTCAAGGAAACAAGAGAGTACAAAGAATCTCCCCTGGAAGGTACGGAATCCGTGGACCGATTGTTATGACGATGCGTTGGGGTTTGGAAATACGCCGAGCGCCGTCTTTGACCTCGCCTCTCGCGAGCCGTGCTCAAAGGTCGCGTTGGCAATTCACAACGCCTCATCGAATGGATCAAAAGGCGGACCCTCTCACGGTGAGAGGAGATCGCCGCGAATGTCGTCCAAACCATACCGACCGACGAGGTGAAGTATGCGAAAACCGAGGGGCAACGACAGTTCGCCCCGTGGGCCGCGAGGGTCGGGCGTGGGGGACTGTTCGTCGTCCCGAGGTTGGAGGAGCTGGTGGCGGACCCTGGCCAAATCGGGGTGCTCGACATGGACACGGCACGGGTGCTCAAGACACGGGCGATCGTCGCGCTGAATCTGCTGCACGGCTACGATCTGGAAAGCGCGCGGACGGTCGTCGAAGGCCATGGGCTGCAGCGACGAGACAGACTCTTGAATGTCGCGGAAGCCGCGATGAAGTTCGGCGTCAAACCGGATTGGCTCTATCGCCATCACAAAAATCTCCCGTTCACCATGCGGCACGGGGTAGACTACTGCGATTCTCTGAGCTGGGGATTGAGGATTACATTCGCAGACGGCGCGGTTGAAAGATCGGGAGTCGTGCCGTTGACACCGTGACGATCAAAACATTGATCTAATACCGAAGAGACGCACGAACGGCGCGCGATGGTCGCGCCGCTCGTGCGTTGGTGCGATCGCTGGACTCAACCGGCCGGTCTATGAGGGAAGCCGTGCGTCCGAAGGCATTTTCGAAGGGCAAGGAAGCGAATCCATGAGAGGGATGGGCCGAATTTTCAGACGTGGCTCCGTCTACTGGGTCGCCTATTACCATCGCGGCAAGGAATTCCGCGAAAGTTCGCATTCCGAGAACGAGAGTCAGGCCCGAAAACTCCTCAAACAGCGCGTCGGCGAAATGAGCCGCGGGCACCTCATCGGACCCAGCGAAGAGAGAATGTCCTTCGAAGATCTCGCGAACATTCTGCTCACGGACTACGAGATCAACGGCAAGCGATCCATCGAATCCATTCGCCTGTCGATTCGCCATCTACGCGAGTTCTTCGGTTTGGGTCGCGCGATCGACATTACGGCCGACCGGGTCGCCGCGTATGTCCGGGAACGACAACGAGAGGGTGCCGCGAACGGCAGCATCAACCGCGAGCTAGCCGCTTTGAAGCGTACGTTCACGCTCGCAACTCGGGCCGGCAAGCTGACTTCAGCGCCTTATGTGCCGTTGCTGGAGGAGAACAATTCACGTCGTGGTTTCCTGGATCACGGCAGCCTGCTGGCTCTGTGCGAGGTGCTGCCGAAGCACCTGAAGGACCCCGTTACGTTCCTTTACCTTTCGGGTTGGCGAGTCAGCGAGATGCGGACCCTCGAATGGCGAGACGTTGACCTCGCAGGGCGGGAGGTGCGCCTACGGCCTGAAGTGAGCAGGAACAAGGACGGCCGCGTCCTGCCCCTTCGCGGCGAACTGCTCGAAATCATCGAGCGCGCGCGAGGAGTACGCCGGCCGGACTGCCCGTTCGTCTTCCATCACGAGGGCGAACCGATCGGTGACTTTCGCAAGGCGTGGAAAAGAGCCTGCAAGACAGCGGGCATTTCCGGAATCATCGTCCACGATTTGCGGCGCACCGCCGTGCGCAACATGGTTCGCGCCGGCATCCCGGAGCGCGTAGCCATGGAGTTGAGCGGTCACAAGACTCGACGAATCTTCGACCGTTACAACATCGTCAGCAACGAAGATCTGGCGGCTGCAACCGAGCGATTGCAAAGCCATTTAGGGACACAGAAGACAGCTACAAAAGTGACTCCTATAAGGCAAGCTACATAGTTCGATGGGAAGGAAATGCGCATACTGCGGTCGCGGCGGCCCATTAACGCGAGAAGAAGTTTTTCCTAAGGTGATCTCCGAAAA
This sequence comes from uncultured delta proteobacterium, assembly GCA_963734845.1. Taxonomy (GTDB): domain Bacteria; phylum Desulfobacterota; class Binatia; order Binatales; family Binataceae; genus JAKAVN01. The sequence goes on from CAVTIS010000007.1 coordinate 6,413, forward strand.
AATCGGCTTCAGTATTTTCGTCGATCAAACCCGGGGCGGAAACCCGACCGGTGCCGTTACAGTCAGAGATGTCTGTAGGCGCTGCAACAACGAACTTCTCGGCGCGCTCGACCAATATGTCGGAGACTTATATCAGGGCTACTTGGCCAATCCGGTGAGAGAGCCGGTAGATATTCTCTTCGAATACCGATACGACTTGCTGCTGAGGTGGCTGCTGAAAGCCTTCTATAATGCAGCAAGAGCAAGGGCCGGAGAGGCGCCGCTTGAATCACTTCGCTCGAATATCCCATATATTCTCGGCGAAGAGACCATTCCATATTTCCGGACCTCCATACTTGTTGGGGTAACCTTGGCCTCCACAGCCTCGGTCGCAGAACAGAAATTCGGACTGCCTGACCTCTTCTCGCCGCTGGTCCACAAGTTCGGCGACTTGCATTTCGACGAACTGAGTAAAGAAGCGGCCCTGGCAATAAGCCAGAGTGTCAGCTTGAATTCGTACTTTTTTCTGGTCCTAGGGTTCCGACACGAAATTGCCGAGTCTGTGCGTAGAGCAACCGTCGAGGGCGTTGAGCGGGATGGCCTGCACCCCGAAAACTCCGCCGAAATGAGGTAGAGTCCGTCGCCTGAAAAGGAGACGGGCGATGAAAGGGAGCCGCTTCAGCGAGGAGCAGATCATTGGGGTGCTGCGCGAGCACGAGGTCGGCGCGAAGACCGAAGAGGTCTGCCGGCGGCACGGGATCTCAAGCGCAACGTTCTACAAATGGAAAGCGAAGTACGGTGGCCTGGAGGTGTCGGAGGCACGCCGGCTGAAAGCGCTGGAGGACGAGAACCGGCGCCTTAAGCGGCTGCTGGCCGAGTCGATGCTGGACAACGCGGCGCTCAAGGACTTGCTCGGAAAAAACGTCTGAAGCCTGCGGCGCGGCGAGAAGCAGTGATTCGGGCGATTGAGCGTCACGGGCTGAGTCAGCGGCACGCGTGCGAGCTGGTGGGATTGGATCGTTCGACTCTGCGCTACCGGCGCAGACGACCGGACGACTCGGCACTGAGGCAACGTCTTAGGGAGCTGGCCGCGGAGCGGCGGCGCTTCGGGTATCGGCGATTAGGCTGGATGCTGGCGCGTGAGGGTCATGCGCTGAACCATAAGAAGCTCTACCGACTGTACCGCGAGGAGCGGCTGATGGTACGCCGCCGCCGAGGGCGCAAGCGGGCACTAGGTACACGGACACCAATGATGCTGCCGAGTGCGATCAATCAGCGGTGGTCGCTCGACTTCGTCTCCGACACCCTCAGCGATGGCCGCCGCTTCCGCATTCTGTGCATCGTCGACGACTTCAGCCGCGAGTGCCTGGCAGCGGTGGTCGACACTTCACTCGGCGGCGTAAGGGTCGTGCGCGAACTGGAGAGGCTTACGATGGAGCGAGCCACACCGGACACCGTGGTTAGCGACAATGGAACCGAACTCACTAGTAGTGCGGTGCTGCGCTGGGCGACGAGAAGGGTAGCCTGGCATTACATCGAGCCGGGCAAGCCGGTGCAGAACGCCTTCATCGAATCGTTCAACAGCAAGTTGCGCGACGAATGCCTCAACGAGTACGTGTTCACCAGCCTCTGGGAGGCACGCGCGATCATCGAGGCGTGGCGGCACGACTACAATCACCTGCGGCCGCACTCGAGTCTCGGTGCTCTCACCCCGAGCGAGTTCGCGGCGCTCAAACGGGAGCAAACAACACCGCCCCAGGAGGGCGAAATAACCGGCGGACTCTACTTATAACTGGCTGGAAATTGGGGTGCAGGCCAGGGACAATCGCGTATTTGGACTCGACCCGGCCGACAAAAAGGTGCGAATCACGCGATCAGTTACCGATGCGCGAACGTACTTGTTTGAAAGGAAACGATTTAGATTCAATTGAGCCGATATCTCGCAAGAAGTCCCGAGAGTAGTCCATTTGCCTCACGTATCTCGTGCGTTCGCTTTGCGTAGCCCCCGCCACCATCTCAATAACCGAACTACTAGAGCGTTGAGGTCCAGGGTGATTCCACCGAGACTTGGACGCGCGTCGAGGATTCTCTCCTGACCGCCAGCCTCCAAGGAAGCTGATCGCACTTCGTCAGTCCGGTGCAACAGCTGCGAATACTGAGCACCGTTCTGGCGGTGTCGGCACGCGCGCAGCAAACGCCGATGCCTACACAACCGCCGCCGAACGCCATGACCGATCAGGAGCTGGCGATAAGCGTCCATAATCCGTTTGAGGATTTTGTCAAAGTTCCGATTCAGTGACCCAAAACCCGAAAAACGAGCCAGCGATAAGTTCTCGGAAGACTCAACAAGTTTGAGGACCTGAGGCCATCAAATGTGCTAGCTTGAGTTTTCGCCCGCCAGACGTATCGTAAATGCAACGTGATCGCAAAGGACCTCCACGGTGGGTCCAATCCGCGGCCAAAGAATGCAATGAGCGCTCGCGCAGTTCCTCTTGAAACCCGGATCGCTCTTGCGCAAGGTTTGTCAGACTTCGCGACCGCGAACGAGTTCGAGAAGCTCTTGACGTCGATCGCAAGATCGATCAGGACTTGGCCACTCGGGCTTGCAATCATCGCCCTTTTTGCTAGCGCCTGCGCAACTCCTGTCGGAGTCGAGCGGCTCGACGAGCAAGCGGCGCATCGCGAACTGACCGCGAACGTTCTTTCGACCGGCAAACCGAGCGAGTATTCGACTCAATTGCTCGAGCGGCAGGCACTTGGCGAGCTTTTCGATCAAAATCCGGAAAGAGTCCTCGCCGAATTGAATTCCGGCCTTGGCAGAACAGACGAACGCGATCGGCTATTTGCACTGTCCGAACTCTCGTTCGCATATGCCGAAGAATCGGGTAACCGATCTTATTATCTGGCATCTGCAACTTATGCGTATGCTTTTCTGTTCCCGCCGAACCACACTGACGCACCGGGTCAATATGATCCGCGTCTGCGGCTCGCCGTTGACCTCTACAATCGGGGCATCGCATTAGGGCTCGCGACTAACGATGGAAAGGAAGTTGACCTTAGCGCTCGCCAACTCAGCTTGCCCTTTGGATCGCTCGATCTGGCGGTCAACGCGAAAGGATTCAGTTACGGCGGATATCACTTGACGAAATTTGTATCGCTCGCGGATCTGGAGGTACGCGGGCTGCGCAACACCTACCGTAGAGCCGGCATTGGCGCAGCGCTCTCGGCCCGAGTCGAACCATTGCCGGGCAGCACCGCGAACCGCTGGATACCCCCCACTGCGAAAGTTCCGATCACCGCCTTCGTGCGCTTCGACGATCCGCGGCGCGCGATGAGCGACGGCCGCCTGCACGGTACCGTGGAACTATACGACGCGGACGAAACGGCAACGGTTCAGGTCGGTTCCGGGATGGTACCGCTCGAATCGGACCCGAGCGCGGCGCTTGCCTATCGCTTGGAAGGTGCGCCGGTTTGGGATTTCGAGATCGCGGGCTTTCGCCAGGGCGACTTTTCCTTTCTGGGCATTCTCAACGGTGACGACAGCGGCGGTCTGTATATGCTGCATCCGTACCTTCCGGGACTGATACCGGTGGTCTTTGTTCACGGGACAGCGTCAAGCCCCGCACGCTGGGCCGAGATGGCGAATGAATTACTCGGCGATCCTGCAATCGCCTCGCGTTATCAGCTCTGGTTCTTCATCTATAACAGCGGCAATCCGATCGCGTTGTCTGCGATGCGTTTGCGGGAATCGCTCCAGGCTGTGCGCAAGGGCGTCGATCCCGAGGGAAGGGACGCCGCGCTCGACCAAATGGTACTGATCGGTCACAGCCAGGGAGGTCTCCTGACGAAGATGATGGTCATCGATAGCGGAAATCGCTTCTGGAGCAATGTCACGTCGATCCCGTTTGACCGTGCGGAACTGGACCCCCAGACGCGCGACCTGGCCGCTCGCACGATGTTCTTCAAACCGCAGCCGTTCGTGACGCGGGTGATTTTCATCGCAACACCGCATCGCGGCAGTTATATGGCGAGCAATCCCATCGTTAAGTTCGGAAACAAATTCATTAATCTGCCGGGCGGGCTTGCCAAGACCGCGGTTGCGCTCGGAAAGCTTCGCGAGACCAGCATCATGGGAACTCCGTTTACGATCCCGACCGCGCTGGACAACATGGATCCCGCCAATCGGTTTATCAAGGCCCTATCCGCGACGCCGATCGCTCCCGGGGTGAAGGTCCACTCGATCATACCGGTAAAAGGCGACGGGCCAGTCGACGACGGCAACGATGGGGTGGTCGAGTACAAGAGCGCCCACATCGACAGCGTCGAATCGGAGCTCGTCGTGCGTTCAGGCCACTCGACTCAGGGGACGCCGCAGACGATCGAAGAGGTCCGCCGCATCCTCTACGAGCACGCCGGAATTCATTGATGATCCGACGCACTCTCCGCGTGATTGTGACGGTGTCGCTATTCGCGATCGTTGCTGCAGGTGTCGCCTGGGGCGCCCTCGCCATGTGGTTCGACGGACCGCCCTCGCGTGCGCTTGCCGGGACGATGGCCGGGGGACTGGCGTTGACCGGCATCCTTTTGGCCGCACTCATTCGGCCATTCCGGAGAGGCCTTGTGGCTGCGCTGTTGCCCGTGGTTGCTGTTGCTGTTTGGTGGACATCGATTCCCCCCAGCAACACCCGCGATTGGTCCCCCGATGTCGCTCGCACGCCCCGCGCAGCTTTTCACGGGACGTCCGTGACGATCCAGAACGTGAGGAACTTTAAGTATCGTTCCGAATCGGACTTCGATCAGCGTTGGGACACGCGGACTTACAACCTCGACCGGATTCGCGGCGTCGACCTGTTTCTGTCGTTCTGGGGGCCAACCCAAATCGCGCATACGATCGTCAGTTGGGAGTTCGACGATGGTCAACACCTCGCGATTTCGATCGAGACACGCAAGGAGAAGGGCGAATCATATTCGGCGCTTCGCGGCTTCTTCCGCCAGTACGAACTCTATTACGCAGTCGCCGACGAGCGCGATCTGGTCGGGTTGCGGACGAATTACCGCGGTGAACAGATGTATCTGTATCGCATCCGCGTTCCCGCCGCACAGGCGCGAGCCCTGCTGGTTGACTATCTAAATGAAGTTAATCGGCTCATGGATCATCCGCGATGGTACAACGCCTTGACGCAGAACTGCACGACTGCGATCCGTGGCCACGCGCAGAACGCTGGTGCGGGCGGACGCCTGGACTGGAGGCTGCTCGTCAACGGCCACCTCGATCAACTTCTTTACGAACGGGGGCAGATCAACACAGATCTGCCCTTCGCAGACGTTCGAGCACGCAGCAACGTCACTGAAAGAGCAAGGGCCGCGGACAACTCTCCCGATTTTTCCGCCCGCATCCGCCAAGACCTACCATAAACCCGTGGCTAGTAGTCTCTGGGTCGTTGCATCAGCTGGCCAAATCCTGGGGCGTTTTCAGAGTTAGGCGACGGGTCACGAAGCGGCAGCTTGTCGGACCGTTTCGCGCACGACCACGCACGCGTTCTCAAAGTTTGCGCATGCAAAGGACAAAATCATTTTCGATCGTTTCGCTAGGCTTCGTAGTCGCGCCTCTGAGTTTTCAGAGTTCGAGACCTTGACAGAAGCGGACAGTTTGCGGACAATGCGGCTATCCGTCGATGTCTGAGAAGCTAAAAAGGCCTGATTTTATTGGTGGAGCTGACGCGGATCGAACGCGCGACCTCCTGAATGCCATTCAGGCGCTCTCCCAAACTGAGCTACAGCCCCACCGTGGAGAGGTGACTCATCAGTTAATCGGAAGCTATCGGCCGGGTCAACCTGAAGCTCCCTGAGCTCGCTTAAGCAACGATCGCGCTCGAGCTTTCGATCCTCCCGATTGCTTCTTTTCCGCCAGTCGGCCAATTTGATTTTCACTCTCGTAAGCGTGTCGATGAGGTCCGAGGTGGAAAGTGAGCGTCTGCTTGGTCCCGACGAACCGCCGGTATTTCAGATCGTTCGTGTGCATGGGCGCTCGACGTACTTCCTCACGTGCGACCATGGCGGAAATCTGCTGCCGCGCACGCTGGGTACCCTGGGCCTCAGCCCGCTGGAGTTGGAGCGCCATATCGCGTGGGACATCGGAGCGGCAGGACTAGCGAGAAGGCTCGCCGATGAACTTGATGCTTTTCTAATAGTTCAAACCTATTCACGGCTCGCGATCGACTGTAATCGCAAGCCGCTCTCGCCGACTTCTATCGCGCCACTGAGCGAGTCCACTCCGATACCCGGCAACCAGAATGTCAGCGCGGCAGGAGCCGATCTGCGCCGGCGCCAGATTTTCCAGCCATACCACGACCGTATCGGCGTCGAACTCGACGCCCGCAAGGTCGCCGGGCGGCAGACGATCCTCGTCGCGGTGCACAGCTTCACCCCAGTGTTCCACGGCGAAAACCGGCCCTGGCAGATCGGCGTCCTGTACAACCGGGACACACGGCTCGCCCACAACCTGCTCGAGCTGTTTCGCGCTGAGAGCGGGATGGTCGTAGGCGACAACCAACCCTACGCGGTCAGTGATGAGAGCGACTACACTATTCCGATCCACGGGGAGCAGCGCTCGATTCCGCATGTCGAGATCGAAATACGCCAGGATCTGCTGGCCGACGAGGCCGGCCAGACGGCGTGGGCGCAACGCCTGGCGAGCGCGCTTCGCCAGGCTGAATTTTTGCTCAGTGCGGCTCCGTGATCTCGTCCGTGAAAACTTTGAAGCTGACCAGCGTACTAGGACCGAACGTGTGACTGATGGCGACATCGGCGGCGTCGCGGCCGCGGGCAATGAGCACCCGACCAATGCGCGGAATGTTGTTGCGCGGATCGAACGTGTACCATCGGCCGCCGAGATACGCCTCGAACCAGCCGGCGAAGTCCATCGGTCCGTATGGCGGCGGTATGCCAATGTCGCCGAGGTAGCCGGCGCAGTAGCGCGCCGGAATGTTCATGCAACGGCAAAATGCGATCGCCAGATGGGCGAAGTCACGGCAGACACCCCGGCCTTCCTGGAACGCCTGCTCGGCCGTTTTACTGGGACACGCGTGCTCGTAACCGAAAACAATATGCTTGTGGACGAAATCGCAGATCGCCTGAACCCGCGGCCAGCCGGGTGGAAATCGAGCGAACAGATCCCAGGCGGTCTGGGACAGATGGTCGGTTTCGCAATATCGGCTACCAAGGAGAAAAACCAGCGACTCTTCGGGCAGGTCCTGGACAAGATGCTGACCGGCGCTCGGGGCGACTTCGTCGGGCTCGCCGGAGTCTCGAACGACGCCGGTGCTGGCGATTCGGATGCGGCCCTGGGGAGCCACGATCCTGGTGCACCAGTTTCCGAAGCCGTCGCGATATGCGGTAATCGGCACGCTCGGATCGGTAGTCATAAAATCTGGAATGACTATATCCGATGCGCGCGAGTAATGGACGTTCAAGTTCAGAATCATCGGAGTGGGTTGAGGACATTCGTAAATCAACTCGTAACCGACTCGGATTTGCATACTCAGGTCCTTTATTGTCCCAGCCCCGCGAGAGCCGGATTCGTTGAACGAAATTCCTGAAACTCCTGCTGCGATGCTTGCGTCGAAGAAGGGGTCTCGTCGAGAACGTTTACGGAGACCTCCATGCTCAGGAAAGCCGCCTTCCTGCCGATAAACGTTCCCCAGAGCGGAAGGAGCTGCGCCCGGTCCCATCCCACGGCAACGCGAATCAGATTGCGGTTGCCTATGATGTTATTGGTTGGGTCGAAATCGACCCAACCCATCCCGGGAAGGTAAACTTGCAGCCACGCGTGGGTCGAACCTCGCCCGGCAGCTAGCTTCGGATCGGCGTCAGCTAAGAAGATGTAGCCGCTTACGAAGCGAGCAGCGAAGCCGAGCGCGCGCACGCCCTCCATCATCAGGACGGCGAAATCGCGGCAGCTCCCATGCCCGCGTTGGAGCGTCTCGCTCGGGGTCTGCACGCCGCGCTCAACGCGGCGCCGGTAGTCGAATTGTTGGTTGATGCCGACGGTCATGGATCGCAGCAGGGATATCGTGTCCGTGGGTCCGGACGCGACCAGAAACCGAGCCGCCCATTGCTGCACGTCCTCGGTGGGATAGCGCCGCTTCAGGCCGGGCGCGAGATGCGCGCGCTCGTCGCTGGAATAGTCAAATGGGTAGGTTTGTGCTTCGGGCTCGAGCCGGTATTCCGGGGCGGCCGCTTCGAGATGTTCAAGCGTGACGGCGCTCTCGAATCGGAGCTCGGAAGTTTGTCCGCTAAACGTCGCCACTGCGATCGAGTTATCGAAAACGTCGTGGATCCAGTGCAGACCCGCCGGTTGGGGCACGATCGCCAGGCTGGTCCTGATGAGCCGCAAATCATGGCTCGCCCGTGGCCGGAACATTATCCGATGCTCGCCCAATCCGACCGGTTCCGAATAGCAGTACACGGTGACGTGCCTCACGGTAAAACGGCGCATGCAGGTTGCCTCGGCGATCGGAGCGATTGAGGTACAACGCGGAAGGGACATATGTCAGTTAATCGGAAGCCGGCGGGCGGGTCAATCTGAGTTCGGCGGAGTCCCTCTACTTTCCTCTAAACCTTTGATGCAATCGGGGACGCGCGTCACCTCAGGCACGCGCGCGGTCGATTAGCTCGCGCGCGGCGCGGCGGAACTTGTCGGTCACTTCGGCGCCGCCGAGCATCCGGGCGACCTCTTCGATTCGTTCAGCCTGCGCCAGCGCGCTCACGCGGCTGCGCGTTGCCCCGCGGCGCTCCTCTTTTTCGATCAGGAAGTGAGTATCGGCGAATGCGGCGACCTGTGGCAGATGGGTCACGCACAGCACCTGATGAAAGCGCGCGAGCTCCTTGAGCTTACGCCCGACGACCTGGGCGACCGCGCCGCCCACGCCCGCGTCGACCTCGTCGAAGATCATCGTGGCGACGCCGCGACGCTGCGCTTCCAGGCGCTTGAGCGCGAGCATCACGCGCGAGAGCTCGCCGCCCGAGGCGATGCGCGCGAGCGCCATCGGCGGCTGCCCCAGGTTGGGCGAGAGCATGAATTCAACTGCATCGGCGCCCGCCGGCCCGAGCGTCATCCGGTTGTGCTCGAACGCATTCTCCGACTTCTCCAGCGGGGCGAAGCGCGCCTCGAACACCGGCGCGCGCATCCCCAGCGTCTTGAGCTCGGTCTCCATGCGGCGCTTGAGCTCGGCCGCCGCGCTCTGGCGCCGCGCGCTGAGCACGGCGCCCATCCGCGCGAGATTGTCGAGCGCGTCGCCGAGCTCCGCTTCGGCCTCGGCTCGCGAGTCGGAGACGCGCTCGAGTTCGGCGATTTCCGCGCGCGAGCGTTCCAGCGTTTCGAGGACGCTGGCGAGCGAGCCTCCATACTTGCGCTTGAGCCGGGTGAGCTCAGCCATCCGGGTTTCGATCTCTTCCAGGCGGGCCGGGTCGGCCTCCAGCCGCGCGGCGTAGTCGCGCAGCGTGTGCGCCGCCTCCTCCAGCCCAAGGCGCGCTGAGCGGATTAGTTCGAGCGCGTCCTTGAGCTTGGGATCGATCGCTGCGGCCTCGCCGACGCGCGCCTCGGCGCGCGCTACCGTATCGAGCGCCGCGGCGCTCTCGCCCGCGAGCATCTGCTCCGCTTCGACGGCGGCGGCGCCGAGCCGTGCCGCGTTGGCGAGCACCGTGCGCTCGGCTGCGAGCTGTTCGTCCTCGCCGGGCGCCAGCCCGGCGCGTTCGAGCTCGGCGACGCGGAAGCGCGCGAGCTCGAGTTGCTCGGCGCGGGTGCGCTCGCGCTCGCGCAGCTCGCCCGCCCGCGTGTGCGCCGCGGCAGTGGCGCGGTACGCCATGTCATACTCCTCAAGCGTCGCGTCGAGCGCAGCATGGCGGTCCAGCAGCTGGAGATGGCTCTCGGAGCGGAGCAGCGTCTGATGCTCGTGCTGGCCGTAAACCTGCACCAGCCCCTGGCCCATCCGGGAGAGCGTCTGCACCGTGGCTATCTCGCCGTTGACGTAGGCGCGCGAGCGGCCGCCGTCGGCGGCAAGCGTGCGGCGGATAACCAATTCGCGCTGGCTGGATTCGGCGAACTCTTGAGTGCCCTCAGGGAGCGGCGCTTCGCCCTCCAGCTCGAACATGCCTTCGACGACGGCTTCATTCTGCCCGGCCCGAATCATGTCGGGCGAGGCGCGGCTGCCGAGCAGCAGGCCTAGCGCGGTCATGATGATGGTCTTGCCGGCGCCGGTCTCGCCCGAGAGCACGTTGAAGCCGGGGCCGAAGTACAGCGCCGCGCCTTCGATGATGGCGAAATTGCGGATGCGTAGTTCGACCAGCATCGCCGTTGCCCGCTCTCAGCCCCAGCGCAACTTGTTGCGCCAGATCTCGAAGTAGGTGTGCGACGATCGCACCAGCACCACGGGGTTTTTGCCGCGCCGCACGCGCAGCGTGTCATTGCTGGCGATGCGCGCGGTCTGTTGGCCGTCCACCGTCAGCATCGCGCCGCTGTCGTCGGTCTTGACCCGCACCTCTATCTCGAACGAATCAGGCAGCACCACCGGGCGGTTGCTCAGCGTGTGCGGGCAGATCGGCGCGAGCACCACGACGTCGAGCGAGGGAAACACGATGGGCCCGCCGGCGCTGAGCGCATATGCGGTCGAGCCCGTCGGCGTTGCGATGATCAGGCCGTCGGCGCGGTAGGAGCAAAACCGCTCGCCACTTGCGACCACGTTGAGCTCGAGCATGCGGCCGAGCGCGCGCTTGTTGATCACGACGTCGTTGAGCGCGCGGAAGCTCTCGCGATCGGCGGCGACAGCGCCAGCGACATGCGACTCGACGGTCGCCTCCAGCGTGATGCGGCGGTCGACCTCGTAATCGCCGGCCACCACGCGCGCAAGCGCCGCCTGCGCCTCCTCGGTGGTGATCTCGGTCAGGAAGCCGAGGCCGCCGAGGTTGATGCCGAGGATCGGAGTTTCGCGCTCGCCCACCAGCCGCGCGATACTGAGCAGCGTGCCGTCGCCGCCGAGCACCACGATCAGGTCCGCGCGCAATGCCAGCTGCTCGCGCTCGACCGCCTCGGCGCCGAGCTGGGCCGCGACCTCGGGTTCGGCGAGCGTGGTCAGATGGCGCCCGTGCAGCCAAGTAGTGAGGTCATGCGCGATCGCGACCGCTCGCGGGCGCTCGCGCCGCAAAACCATTCCAACGGTCTTCAGGGAGCGCCGGGTTTTCGGGCTCACGCGATTCATGCTTGCGCGCGCGCCAGTCGCGGCGTCGCTGTCGCGCGGAGTCCGCGCGCGCGTGACCGTGCCTCGAATACGATGACTGATCTGCGCGGCGAGGATGAAGTTACGTTCAAGCGCGTCGAACCGCCGTCCCCTGAGTCGCCGGCCTCAAAGTTGCCGGCCGACCATGCGGCTCAGGGGACCCGGCCCAAGGTTAGCTAGGGCGATGCGCCCGGATCAACCGTGATGGTCTTGGGCACCGCCGGACCCTCGGGCGTGACCGTGATGGTCTTGGGCACGGGCGACGGGTCGATGGGCGGTTTGGGAGTGCCGACTACCAGCGCGACCGCCTCGACGTGGTCCACATTTACGCCCTCGACGCGCGCCTTGCCCATGCTTTTAATCAGTACCGCGTTAGCGCCAGCCTCGCACGCTTTGCGTCGGAGCAGCGAGAGGATGTCTTCGTGCTGTGCGGGCGCGCCGTCGACTTTGAGCGTTGCGACCTCGCGGGTCTTTCCTTTGGGCTTGTCGTGCAGGATGTCAACCTCGCATTTGGCGGGCGGCACCGAGCCATAGGAGCCGTCGTCTTTGCCGACCCGGGTCGTGATGACGCCGATCGCTTTTCCGACGCGCAGTCGCGGCCGCGACGGCGTCGCAGGCGGGCTGTCAGGAGAGGGGATGCCGCCGAAGCGGTCGGGCGTTCGATGAAATTCGGTCGTCGGCGTCGCGATCGCAGAGGGTTTAACCATTACTTGTTCGCCGTGCGAAGGCGCCACCGATGAAGGCTCTGACGATGAAGGGTCCGCCGACGCTGGAAATGGATCCTCGTCAGCGGGAGCGGCTGGCGGCCCCGATTCCGCTTCAGGATCCGTCGACGGGAGTGTTTGTGCAGACTCAGCCGATGTTGTTAGTGCAGGTTTGGCCAAAGGCACGGCTGACGATTGCGCTCCCGCTATCGGAGCGTATCCGCCCAGCACGCAGCATAAGATGATCAACTCCGCCGTCCGCCGCACAAGATCAGTATCCGCGTCTGCTGAGCGCGGGCAAGCCTCGCTTTCGCGGACGTTTCGTATAAAATCGCAGCGAATCGCAATGACTTCAGGGAAGGAAAAACGGCCGCTGCTTGGCGCGCACGTATCGATCGCGGGCGGGGTCAGCCAATCGCTGGCGCGCGGCCAGCAGATCGGCTGCGATTGCATCCAGATTTTCACCAAGAGCTCGCGCCAATGGGCTGCGAAGCCATACTCAGGTGAGGAAATCGAGGCGTTCAAGAGCGCGCAGGCCGAGACCGGAATAAAAATGGTGGTCGCGCACGACTCCTACCTGCTCAACCTTGGCGCGCCGGATGACAAGCTGCGCAAGCGCTCGGTCGAGGGTCTCATCGACGAGTTGGAGCGATGCGAGTCGCTCGCCGTGCCGTTTTTGATCGCGCATCCGGGCGCTCACGTCGGCTCGGGCGAGGACGCCGGCATCACGACCGTGGCGCGCTCGATCGACGAGGCGCACAAATCATGCGCCGGTTTCAAAACCAGGGTCGCGCTGGAGATCACGGCCGGCCAGGGCAGCAATCTCGGCTATTCGTTCGCGCAGATGGAGCGCATCTTTGACGCGGTCAAGGAAAACGATCGGCTGCGGCTCTGCTTCGACACCGAGCACGCCTTTGCCGCGGGCTACGACCTGCGTAGCGTCGAGGGCTACGAGCGCACATTCACGGAGCTCGATGAGCATGTCGGAATCAAGCGCGTGGTCGCCTTCCATCTCAACGATTCGCTCAAGCCCTTTCACTCGCGCGTCGATCGCCATCAGCATATCGGCAAAGGCTACCTCGGGGTCGAGCCGTTCGACCGGCTGCTCCACGACCCGCGCTTCATCGGCATCCCGATGTGCCTGGAGACCGAGCCCGGCCCCGACATGAAGGACATCGCCGAGGACCTGGTCACGCTGCGCAACCTGGTGGAATCGCAAGACGGACCGTAAGCAAGACGGATCCCAACGACTGACACGATGGAGAAAAGAATCCTGACCGGCGACCGCCCGACCGGCCCGCTGCATCTCGGACACTACGTCGGGTCTCTGCAAAACCGCGTCCGCCTGCAGCACGACTACGACACCTACATCCTGATTGCCGACATACAGGCGCTGACCGACAACTTCGAGCATCCGGAAAAACTCGAGGCCAACGTCTTCGAGGTCGCGCTCGACTATCTCGCGGTGGGCCTCGATCCGGAGCGAGTCAAAATCGTCGTGCAATCGATGGTCCCGGAGTTGAGCGAACTTACGACCTACTTCATGAACCTGGTGACGGTGGCGACGCTCGAGCGCAATCCGACGGTCAAGGATGAGATCAAGCAGCGCAACTTCAAGCGCGGCGTGCCGGTGGGCTTCTGGTCGTATCCGATTTCGCAGGCCGCCGACATCACGATCTTCAAGGCCGAGCTGGTGCCGGTCGGCGAGGACCAGTTGCCGATGATCGAGCAGGCGCGCGAGATCGTGCGGCGCTTCAACTCGCTCTATGCGAAAGTTCTGGTCGAGCCGCGTGCGATGCTGGGCCAGATGGCGCGGCTGCCGGGCACGGACGGCGGAGCGAAGATGTCGAAGTCGCTCGGCAACTGTATCTACCTGGGCGATCCGTCCGAGGCCGTGCGCAAGCGCGTGATGTCGATGTTCACCGACCCGACGCGGATTCATCCGACCGACCCGGGCCACGTCGAGGGCAATCCGGTCTTCACGTACCACGACGCGTTCAATCCGGATAAGGCCGAGGTCGACGAGCTCAAGGAACGCTATCGCAAGGGCACGGTGGGCGACGTCGAGGTGAAACAGAAGCTGTTCAACGCGCTCAACGCGTTCCTCGGGCCGATTCGTGAGCGACGCACCGAGTTTGCGGCGAAGCCCGAACGAGTGCGCGAGATCATCATGGAAGGCACGCGGCAGGGACGCATGGTCGCGCAGGCCACGATGGATGAGGTGCGCGCCGCGATGAAGCTCAACTACAAGTTGAGCTGATGGCCGATAGCAAGTCGATTTCAGCCGGCGCCGCAATACATGGCGATGGCGGTTTCGTCCGCGGCTTGCTGAACCTCGCGACCCTGTTCCGCGGCGCCCTATGTGGCTTCCTTGACGGCTGAACGTGCCGCGGCCCGCGCGACGCCTTAACAAATCTCCCCCGCCAGTTCACGATGAGATGGCTGTATTCCGCGATGAGCCGGCCCCGGCTGATTCGCGGAGCGGAAGGACGTGGCCACCATTGGAAAGCCCGAGTATTACCGCGAGTGCAGTATTTGAAGGGAATCCGCCCCGTGCGCAGGTTCGCTATCCTCGCCTGATCGAATTCTTCGTGCTCTTGGCGGTCGGCATGTTGGGATGGTTTCTCTGTTCGCCGGTGCTTCCGATCCCGCCCGACAAGCATCTGCGCGCGATTTCGATCGCGCTGGCCGAGATGTTGTTCCTCGTGGGGTTGGGATGCCTCGCGGCACGGCGGCCGGGCTTCAGTCCCAGCGCGTTTGGACGCCGGTTCGCCGCCGCCGGCTCGGCCGCTGGCGTGGCTGAGATGATTTATGCCGCGGCTGGCGCGGCGGCCGTGTCGATCGCCGGCACGCGCGTCGTGCAGATGATCGTGGTCAAGGCGCTATGGGCGCCCGCGCTCGCCGCCAATACTCCGCCCGCCATAAAGCAAGCCGGCCGCAAAGCTTTCGAGCTTTTCAAGGCCCATCCCGCGGCGATTGGCGTAGGATTCCCGATCATCGAGGAGATACATTTCCGCCTGTTCCTGATGACCGTGCTGGTATGGCTGATAACGAAATTGCTACGCGCACCGGCGGGCGGGCTGGGCGCCACCGGATGGTGGACGGCGATCGTCATCCAGGGCCTGCTGTTCGGCGCGATCCACGCGGCGACGGGCGAGGGCACGCTCTGGTGGGAGCCGCGCGCAATTCAGATGCTGCTCGAGCCTCGCGTCGTTGCGGGAATCGTGCTGGGCTACGTTTACTGGCGCTGGGGCCTGGAGACGTCGATTCTCGCGCACATCTTTGCCGACTTGAGCGTGCTCGGCTATCTGACGCTTTTCGCGCACGGCGGCTGAGCCGCCGCCTCATCCGGCAGCGACGGCGCTTAGCGGTCGCCGTGGCCCAGCACTCCGGCCTTCTCCAGTTCGCTTACGCTCTCCGCTGAATAGCCGAGACGGCCGAGAATCTCGGCGTTGTGCTCGCCCAAGAATGGAGCTTGCAGGTCAAGCTCGGTTGGAAATTCGGAGAAGCGCAGCGGCACGCCTGGAATGTCGTACTCGCCAATTATGCGGTCGCGGATTTTCCGCACCGTCCGGCGCTCGCGCAGATGCGGATGGTTTACGGCTTCCTCAACCGACAAAATCGGCGCGACTGGAATCCGATTCGCCTCGAGCTTGCGCAGGATGGTGGCATCGTCAGGCTGCGAGTCGAGCCATGCCTGAATGATGCCGGTGATCTCGGCGAGGTTGGCGGCGCGCGCGGCTACGGTCGTGAAGCGGGGATCGGCCGCCAACTCCGGCCGTTCCATCGTGCGGCACAGGGCCGCGAATTGATGGTCCACCGGCGCCATGATGAACAGGTAGCTCTCGGGCGCACGGCCCCTGAAAATTCCGATGATCGGAACAGCAGGGTGATTCGAACCGGCGCGCTTGGGCTTCACTTTGCCGCCGCTCGCGCTGTACATCTGCACGTTCAACTCGTGGCAATGGAAGTAGCTATCCAGAAGCGAGACGTCCAGGTGCTGGCCGCGTCCGGTCTTATCGCGATAGAGCAGCGCGCAGGCGATCGCGGCGAGCGCGTGAACGCCGGTCGATACGTCGCCCAACCCGAGCATCGGGAACGACGGCGGCCCGTTGGGATCGCCGATCATATAAGTCACAGCGGCATAGCTCATCCCGATGTAATCGTAGCCGGGGCGATTGGCGAGCGGCCCGGTCTGTCCGAATCCCGAGACCGAGCACATGATCAGCCGCGGATTAATCTTGCTGACTTCCTCCCATCCAAGACCCATCCGCGCGATCGCTCCTGGCGAGTAGTTTTCCAGCAGGATATCCATCGTGGGCAACAATTTCTTGATAACCGCGAGGCCTTCGGGTTTCTTGGGATCGAGGCAGAGACTTTTCTTGCCGCGGTTCTGCTGCACGAAATACGCGCTTCGCCCGTCCTTCAGAAACGGAAAGCTACGCGAGAAATCTCCCTTGGGCGGGATCTCCACTTTGATGACATCGGCGCCGAGTTCGGCCATCAGGCGCGTCACGGTCGGGCCGGCGAGCGCCTGGGTGAAGTCGAGAACCTTGTAACCGTCAAGGACGTGGGTGGGCTTGGATGTTGGCATGGTCGAATATCCTTCTCTTAAACTTACCTTGTAGCTTGACGCGAGCGGCCCGCGCATGGGCGCTATCGCTCACGCGATAGTCCAAAGAAATAAAAAAATCGTCAGTACGCCTTGGCGAAAAAGGCGCGCTCGTGCGCCGGTTCGCCGCAGACCAGGCATCGGCCGGCGGCGCCGCTCTGTCCAAGCGCAATCGCGCGGCAGGTCGCGCGCGTCTCCTCGCGAATCCGGGTCTCGCACGCGGCGCTTCCGCACCAATAGATATCGGCCATCCCGCCGCCGCCTTCGCCTTCCATCTGCGCGCGAAATTTCGCGTAGTCGTCGAACTCGCGCGTGTTGGCGCGCATCGCGTCGCGCGCCTGCGTGTAGAGGCTCTTCTGTACCTCGTCGAGCAGGGCGCGGACGTGCGCCGCCAGGCCGTCGAGCGACGCGACGACTTTTCCTTCCTTGCCCGAACGGTCGCGGCGCGCGAGTACGGCGTTGCGCGCGGCTACGTCGCGCGGGCCGATCTCGATTCTGACCGGCACCCCGCGCATCTCCCAGTCATTGAATTTGAAGCCGGGCGTCAGACCGTCGCGATCGTCCAGCCGCACGCGGATGCCGGCCGTTTCCAGCACGTCGCGCGCCGTGCGCGCCGCGGCTAGAACCGGCTCGCCTTCCTCCGCCTTGCGCCAGATCGGCACCACCACGGCCTGGAACGGCGCGACCGCCGGCGGCAGGCGCAATCCCTGGTCATCGCCGTGGCTCATGATGATCGCGCCGAGCAGCCGCGTCGAAACGCCCCAGCTGGTCTGATGCGGATACACGAGCTGGTTTTGCGTATCGAGGAAGCGAATCTCGAAGGCGCGCGCGAAGTTGTCGCCGAGATAGTGCGAGGTGCCGCATTGCAGCGCCCGCCCGTCGCCCATCAACGATTCGATCGAGTACGTTTCCTCGGCCCCCGGGAAACGTTCGGCCGCACTCTTGCGCCCGGTCACCAGCGGCACCGCGAGGTAGTCCTCGACGAAGCTGCGGTAGACCTCCAGCATCGTGAGCGCCTCGCGTTCGGCCTCCTCTTTGGTCGCGTGCGCAGTATGGCCCTCCTGCCAGAGAAACTCGGTGGTGCGCAAAAACGGCCGCGTGCGCATCTCCCAGCGCACCACGTTGCACCACTGGTTGATCATCAGCGGCAGATCGCGATGCGAATGGATCCACTGCGCGAACATATAGTTGATGATGGTCTCGGAGGTCGGCCGGACGATCAGCGGCTCCTCGAGCTCCTTGCCGCCGCCATGAGTGACCACGGCGACCTCGGGCGCAAAACCCTCGACGTGCTGCGCCTCCTTTTGCAGGAAGCTCTGCGGGATGAAGAGCGGGAAGTAGGCGTTGCGCGCGCCGGTCTTTTTGATCCGGCGATCGAGTTCGTCGCGCAGCGCCTCCCATATAGCGAATCCGTCGGGGCGGAACACGATACATCCGCGCACCGGCGAATGGTCGGCGAGTTCGGCGCGCGCGATTATCTCGTTGTACCAGGCGGCGAAGTCGACGCTTCGCGGGGTGACTTTTTTTTCGTCCTGTTTGTCGGCCATGCGATGTTTTCCAACTCGAAACAATACACTGCGCCGCCCGCCAAAGCATCGGCGCGCCACTCCCGCGAGCGGCGTGCCGCCCCTTCGCGTCTACCGCGCCTCGGCGGCCTTGCCTTTCGCCGCAGGCTCCTCAACTATTGCGCTGTGGCAATCCATGGGCCCGCAGCTTAGGTGGCGGCGTGCGGCCTTGGCAACAGTCCTGATGCGGCTTGGTGCGCGCGAGGAGGCAGGTGCGGATGAAAAAATTGCTTCACATCTCAGAGCCCAGTGAACGGGCGCGATTGACCGGCAGTCTTCGACGCATAAGCGATCTGTTTGTGCTGGTGGCGGGCGTTGCGATCGCTTTGGCAGTGACGCCGGCGAGCGCGCCGGCCGCGGGCCCGATGAACCCTGCGCCGCTCGCCGCCCCGCAGCCGCAGGACGCGCGCACCATCGAAGTCACCGGCAATGGCGAGGCCCACGTGGCTCCGGACGTCGCCACGCTTAACCTCGCGATCGAAACTCATGCCGCGACCGCACAGCAGAGCGCGGGCCAGAACGCCGCGCTTGCGCAAAAGGTCGTCGACGCGCTGAACACCAAGCTCCAAGGCAAGGGCAAAGTATGGACCGGCGGCTACTCACTCTATCCCGAGTACAACGAGCCGCGGCCCAACGAAAAGCCGGCCGTCACCGGCTATCGCTCCGAGAACTCGATCACGGTGGAGACGGGCGAGATCGGAATGCTCGGCGGTTTGATCGACACCGCGATCGAAGCCGGCGCCAACCGGATCAACTTTCTCAATTTCACCCTGCGCGACGAGAGCCAGGCCCGCAGCCAGGCGATAACGCTGGCCGCCAAGGACGCGCAGACGCAGGCCGACTCGCTCGCCAAGTCGCTTGGGGTCAAACTCGGGCCGGTGGTCAAGGCCACCACCGAAGCGGAAAACCGGCCGATGCCGATGATGCGCGCGGGAGCGATGGCGATGAGCGCGTCGAGCGGCGCGCCGACGCCGGTGCAGCCCAACGAAGTGACGGTTCCCGCGACCGTTTCGATTACCTATCAGATCGAGTAGCCCGGCGCGTTGGCGACGCATCGCTGACCGCTAGGGCACGAGCTATGCACCAAAGCCAGCTACCGGCCTGCGAATTTTGCGGCGGTCCGACTCTACGGTGTTCATCATATTAGCCGCGGCGGCGTGCTTTGCGCGCGCAATATCCCGGCCAGCAGGATAGTCTCCATCCAGAGATGTCAGTTCCAGTCGAATTGGCGGCCACGGGCAGGCCCGAAGCGTCCGTATTGGAAATTCAGGCCGGGCGTATCGCGGCTCTGCCGGTCGCATCTGCCGCCGAGCTCAGGCCATCGACGCTCGCCGGTCGGCCATTACGCACGATCGACGTCATCGGTGTCGGCGAATGGCGGGTGGCCCCGGATCACGCCGTGCTCAACCTGACGATCGAAACCTATGCGCTTTCCGCCCATCAGAGTGCTGCGCAAAACGCTGCGCTCGCCCGGAGAGTGGGCGAAGTACTGATGGAGCAACTCCGTGGCAAGGGCAGGCTGCGGTCCGGCGGCTGTTCGCTCTATCCGGAATACCAACAGCCGCGCGGACACGAGAAACCGGTAGTGACTGGCTACCGGGCCGAGAATTCGATCACCATTGACACTGGCGCTATCGCGATTATCGGGGCCTTGATTGACGCCGCGTTCGGCGCCGGTGCGAGCCGTATCAACTATCTCGACTTCTCGCTCGACGACGAGACCGAAGCGCGCAGCGAGGCGATTGCGCGCGCCGCGCTGGACGCCCAGGCGCAAGCGGTCTCGCTCGCCCGCTCGCTCGGCGTCAGGCTGGCGCGCGTGGTCAAGGTCGTCAGCGAGGGCCAGATGCGGGCAGCGCCGGCGCAGGAGTCCGCGTCATTCCCTGCACGGCCGGGCGAAGTAATGTTCCCCGCGACCGTTTCGATCACCTACCAGATCGAGTAGCCTTAACCTCCGCACCCGGTGCGGAGATGCTGAAACCTGGGGACACTGCGCCGCCATTCGATCTGCCCGCCGCGGCCGGCGACCGCGCCGGACGGCTGCGTCTTTCCCAGGTTGATTCCGAGATGGTCGTGCTGTTCTTCTATCCGCACGACTTCTCCTTTATCTGTCCGACCGAGGTCGTTGGCTTCCACAAGGCGCGCGAGGCGTTTGCCGCCGAGCACACCAGCATCGTTGCGGTCAGTGTCGACGATGTCGAGACCCATCTGCGTTGGGCGCACGAGCTGGGCGGAATCAGCTATCCGTTGTTGGCCGACAAGGACGGCGCGCTCGCGCGGACGTACGGTGTGTTCGACGAGAGCGCAGGCAAGGCGATGCGCGCGACCTTCATACTCGATTCCAAACGGACCATCGTCTACTGCGTCGCGTGCCCGGTGAACGTTGGCCGCAGCGTGAGTGAGACTCTGCGCGTGGTGCGCGCGCTGCGCTCGGGGCGGATGTGTCCGGCGGATTGGGAACCGGCCGGCAATCCAGCGCCGCCGATTCCTACTGGCTCCGGCTAAGCGCGCGTGGCGGCCCTCGACCCAACCGAAAAGAAACGGCTCATCGAGCGTCTCTCCAGCATCCGCGAAATCGTCTTCGGGACGCAGGACGGAATTCTTACCACGGCCGGCGTGCTCGCGGGGTTGAGCGGCGCCGTCGCGGTGCATCGCCAGGTAATCCTCGCCGCGCTTGCCTCGACCGCTGCGGGCGCGCTCTCCATGGGTGCGGGAGCGTATCTTGGCACGCGAGCCGAAACCGAAGTGCTGAGCAGCGAACTCGAGCGCGCGCGCGCGGAGGCCGCCGCCGAGCCCTACGTGCTCCAGGAGCGCCTGCTCCACGAGCTCGAGCATGAAGGGCTGAGCCGCGAGGCCTCCTACCGTGTCGTCCAGCTCCTGAGCGCGGCGCCGCAGGCCTTGCTCTCGACCGCCGAGATCAAGATGTACGGGCTGAGCCGCCAGGCGCTCGGCAGTGCCGCCATCGATGGCGTCACGATGGGCGTGGCCTTTCTGGTCGGCGCGATGGTGCCGCTGCTGCCGTTCATCCTGATTCCGTCCGCCGGGCGCGGCGACTACTACGGACTCATCGCCGCTATGGCGACCACGGCGTTGGCGCTGTTCGCGGTCGGCTACTTCCAGGGATGGCTCGCGCAGCGAAAGTGGCGATGGCTTTCCGGGCTGCGTTTTCTGGCGGTCGCGATGGGCGCGGCGGTGGCCGGCTACCTGATCGGCCTGGCGATCGCGCCGCTCGGCGGCGGCGCCCCGATTCCGACGGCGCCATGACGCCCGAGGCCTACACTTCGCTCGCCGCCTTTCTCGCCCATTGGCAGGTGCTCAGGCACGCGAGCGCCGGCGCACTGGCCGCCGACGAGCTTGCCCGTAGTGCCGAGATGGAGAAAATTATCGCGGTCCTGCGCCCCGAGGAGCGCGCCGCCCTGGAAGCCGCGAATCCGGAGGCGACGGCCAATACAGATGACAGGTCTGCGGACGGCGGCGCCGCGCGACGCCATCGCGAACGCGCCGAACTCAGGCTCGCGCGCGAACTTCGGACCCGCGGGATGCTCGCGATTTAGAAGCATAACTGCAGGGCACGACGACGCCGCAGCTGCCGGAGCGTCTTAGAGAAATGATTGCGTACATCATACGGCGAATCGTCTACGGTGCGGCGGTTCTGCTCGGCACCTCGATCATCACTTTCACGATCGCCTTCGTGATCCCGGCGGACCCGGCGGTCGCGATGGCGGGCGCCAAGGCCGACCCTCAAACTCTCGCCACCATCCGCCATCAACTCGGCCTGGACCAACCGGTCTATCTCCAATACGCCCGCTATCTTGACCGCGCGCTGCACGGCGACCTCGGCCGCTCATACATTCGGCGCGCAAGTGTGACACAACTTATCTTGAGCCGCTTTCCCGCCACCGCCATCCTGGCGCTGTGCGCGATGGCGCTGTCGCTCGCGCTCGGGATTCCGATGGGGATGGTCGCGGCGGCGTGGCGCGGGCGCGCAGTGGACAACGTCCTTCTGATCGTCTCGCTCGCACTCATTTCGGTGCCGGTCTTCTGGCTCGGCACGATGCTGCTGATCGCGGGCGGGCTTTACCTGCGCTCGTTCCCGCTCGGCGGTTTTGACGGGCTGAAGAGCCTGGTGCTGCCGACTATCGCGCTCGCCCTGGGCTCGGCCGGCTACTACTCGCGTATCCTGCACACTAACCTGGTCGAAGCGCTGGAGCAGGACTATATCCGCACCGCGCGCGGCAAGGGGCTCTCTGCCGGGCAGGCGCTGGTCCGTCACGCGATGGCCAACGCGACGCTGCCGCTGGTGACGCTCGCGGGACTCGATCTAGCGGGCCTGCTCTCCGGCGTGGTGCTCACGGAGACCGTGTTCAACTGGCCGGGAATCGGGCGGCTCGCTTACGAAGCGGTATTCAATCTCGACATCCCGCTCATCATGGGGACGGTGCTTTTCTCGGCCTTTTTGGTGGTCGTCGCCAACCTCGGGGTGGACCTGCTTTACGCGTGGATCGATCCGCGAATCCGTCTAAGTGAGGCGGCATGACGCGGCGGCTCAATGCGATGGAGCTGGTGGGCGCGGCGATGGTGCTGAGCCTGGTGCTGACCGCGACGTTCGCGCCCTGGCTTGCGCCCTACGATCCGACCCGCGCGGTCGCGACGACATATGGCGATCCCGGGCGGCCCTCGGCCGCATTCCCACTCGGCACCGATGAGCTGGGGCGCGACGTGCTCTCGCGCATTATCTGGGGGGCGCGCGTCTCGCTCATCGTCGGTGTGGCCGCGATGGTAATCACGATGACGATCGGAGTCGCGATCGGTGTGATCTCCGGTTTCTTCGGCGGCGCGGCCGATTTCGCTCTGATGCGCTTCACCGATGTAATGCTCACGCTGCCGGCGCTGCTGCTCGCGATGGCATTCGTCGCCGTGCTGCATCCCAGCCTGCTCAATGTGCTGCTGGTGATCGGCCTGGTCTCGTGGACGCAGATAGCGCGCGTGGTGCGGGCCGAGACGCTGTCGATGGCCGAGCGCGACTTCGTGACAGCGGCGCGCGCGCTGGGCGGCTCGCCGGCGCGGCTGATCGCGCTCCACGTACTGCCCAACGTGATGCCGATTATCGTCGTGATAGCGGTGCTCGGAACCTCCGGCACGCTGCTGCTGGATGCGGGGTTGAGCTTTCTCAGCCTCGGAGTCCCGCCGCCGACGCCTAGCTGGGGCCGCATGATCGAAGAGGCGCTGATCTATTTTCGCACCGCCCCATGGCTAATCGCGTTTCCAGGGCTGGCGATTTTTTACGCGGTGCTGGCCTTCAATCTGCTCGGCTACGGCTACCTGCGCGCCCGCGACGGGAGGGCCGGGCGATGAGCCGGGGGCGCGGCTTGCGCCGCCGGCTCATCGCCGGCTGCCTGCCCGGCGCGGGCAACGCCCGCGCCGGCGGCATTCAGCGCAGCCGCGGCGAGCGCGCGCGTCGCGCGCTCGCCGCGGCCGCGCTGTGGCTCGCCGCGGCATCCGGCGCCGCCTTGGGCGGCGCCGGATGCCGCGGCGGGGCGGGCGCCCCGGCGATGCCGCGCTTTGCGCCCGGCGCGCAGGTGCTCCATCTCGCCGTACAGGACGACGTGCCGACGCTCGACCCCGCCGCCGGCTACGACACCGCCTCGTGGACTTTCGAGCAGATGATCTTCGACACCCTGGTGCGTTACAGCGACGCCGGCGTCGACCTGGTGCCCGAGATTGCGACGCGCTGGGAGGCATCCTCCGACGCACGCGTCTTCACGTTTCATCTGCGCCGCGACGCTCGCTTCACCAACGGCCGTGCGGTGACCGCCGCCGACTTCAAGTACGAAATCGAGCGCGTGCTCAACCCGGCCACACGTTCGAAAGGGATGGAATATTTTCGCGAGATAGCCGGAGCGGCGGAATTTCAGGCCGGGCGGGCGCAGCAGGTAAACGGTATAGCTACGCCTGACCCGTGGACAATCGTTTTTCATCTCAACGGCGCCGATCCGATCTTCGTGCAGAAGCTCGCGATGCCGTTTGCGGCAGCGGTGCCCCGCGAGGAGGTTGGGCGATGGGGCGAGGATTTTTCCAGCCATGCGGTCGGCAGCGGCCCGTTCAAGCTCGCGCAATGGATTGGCGGCCAACGCCTGGTGATGGTCAAAAATCCTGACTAC
Source organism: uncultured delta proteobacterium (assembly GCA_963734845.1). Lineage (GTDB taxonomy): Bacteria > Desulfobacterota > Binatia > Binatales > Binataceae > JAKAVN01. The sequence continues at coordinate 30,704 of CAVTIS010000007.1, forward strand.
TTCGTCAAGGGCATTCCGCGCCTCGACGCGGTGGTCGAGGAAATCGGCGCCAGCGACGATTTGCAGTGGCTCAAGTTCGAGGCTGGAGCGATCGACGTGTCGCGAATTCCGTCGGCCGAGTTTCTGTATGTGATGAAGACGCCGAAGCTCCGCGCGCTCACTATCCATATCGTGGACATCGCGACCGAATATCTCGGGATGAACTGCGGGATGAAGCCGTTCGACGACGTCCGAGTGCGGCGGGCCTTCAACTACGCGGTCGATAAACGAAAGATAATCGCGCTGCTGAACGGACGCGGCGTGGTCGCGCAAGGCGTTCTGCCGCCCGGCCTGCCGGGATTCAATCCGAACCTGAAGGGCTACCCTTACGATTCCGCAAAAGCGCGGCGGCTGCTCGAGGAGGCGGGAGTAGGGAAGGGGTTTTCGCCGACGCTCTGGATGCGCGCCGATCGGACCGAAATGATGATCGGCCAATCGATCCAGCAGGACCTCGCGCTGGTCGGTGTCAATGTCCAACTCAAGCCGGTGGCGTGGGCGCCCTTGCTCGAGGCGATTCGCCAACCCGAAACCGTCGCTCTCGTCGACCTCGGATGGGAAGCCGATTTTTCCGATCCGCAGAATTTTCTCGAAGTACTTTTCTCACGCAAGCAATGGGGCGGCAACAACGACACTTTTTACTATAACCCCGAAGTTGACAAGCTGCTGGCCGAGGCCGCTCCGCTGACCGATCGCGCCGCGCGCTATGCGCTGTATCATCGGGCTGAGGAACTGGTGATTGCCGACGCGCCCTGGGTTTTTCTCTACAATCCGGTCGCCTACATGATTCGCCAGCCCTGGGTGAACGGTTACGTGCTCAATCCGATGCGCCCGACACGCCTAGAACAAGTCTGGCTCTCCCCGCACGGCCACCGACCGGATTAGTTCCGCCGTCAATAGATATTAGCTACTGGGCGACGTAGCCGCCGTCGACCGGGAAAATTCCGCCGACTACAAAGACCGCTTCGTCCGAGCACAGCCACGCGACCGCCTGGGCAATCTCCTCAGGGCTCGCCATCCGGCCGATCGGCAGCCGGCTATTGATCGCGTCGATGATGCCGGGCGTGTCTTTGATCACGGCTTCCGCCAGCGGGGTTAAGGTTGGTCCGGGGCAGACGGCGTTCACGCGAATTCCGCGTGCCGCGACCTCGATCGCCGCGGTTTTGGTCAGGCCCACGACGCCATGTTTGCTCGCCGAGTAAGCGGGCATCTGCGGTGAACCCACCAATCCGAAGTTCGAAGCGATGTTCACGATTGCGCCGCTGCCGCGCCGGAGCATCTCCTGCAGTTCATACTTCATGCACAGAAAGACACCCTTCAGATTGGTATCGACGATGCGATCCCAGTTCTGCTCGCTGCACTCGGCCGTGGAAGCCAACTCGCCCTGGATTCCCGCGTTATTCACCGCGCAATCGAGTCGGCCGAAGGTTCGCGTGGTAAACGCGACAAGCTCCTGGACCTCGTCGGTTTTGGAAACGTCGGTCAGCCGCCAGGCCGCTTCGGCTCCCGATTTTTTCAGCTCAGCGCAGGTTTGGGCGCCGGCATCCTCATTGAAGTCCGCGACAATCACCTTCGCGCCCGCCGCCGCGAGCCTTACGGCTACTGCCCGGCCGATACCGGAACCCGCGCCGGTCACCAAGGCCACCTTGTCAATAAGGTTCATGGCGCTTCGCCGCGATCAGGGAGTAATCTCGCGCGCCACTACGAACCGCTCCGGATCGCAGCCCCCGGTGACTTTCGGCTCATGGAATAATTCCACCGCGATCGTGACTTCTGCCAATGACAAAGAGAGAAAGAGGAGCCCCTGCGCATCCTGCGGCATCTCCTGCAGGGAGAATTGGTCCAGGTACGCAAGTATCTCTTCGAGTCTCGGCCGCATCGCGTTGTAGAACGCATTAATCGCGTCCATCGAGCTTGCGCGGCGCGTGCGATTGCGCTCGGTGCTGGTCGGCAGCGCCCACTCGGCAAATTGCTCGAGATCCGAAAAGCCATTTGGCAATAGAGTATTCATTTTAGCCTGAGCTCAGCCGCTTCGCGGTTATTGCCGATCGGCGCCGCGCCGTTTTCTTCGCCAAAGATGTGCCGGCGCACTTCCTTGTGGAAATGCCTGATTTGAATTTCCTCGTCCTGCAGCTGAAAGTGACTCAGCGCTCCCGACATCAGACTTGCTTGGATCGCTTCATGATTGCTGGCGTCTTCCTGCAGCAGATCGCGCAGCAGACAGCGGCTGTACTCCTGTGCAAACCGCTCGCTCGGCTTATCGGTCGCCGGTTGATACATGCTGACTTCCCAGATGCTGCGGTCCACCGCGATGGGCCAGATGTTGTAGGTGACGTACGTTCCGGCCAGGAACAACATGCAGAAATTCGGGAACACGGTGTAGAAGTCAAACCATCCGATCATCGACGGATGGACTTGTCCGCCGCGCGGATTCGCGTTTATGGCTATCGACTCAACCGGCTTCATCTTATGATCGGTGTTCAATTCGACTGAGTAAACGGTATGGCGCCCGAATCGGGTGAACTTCTGAATGCGGCTGAACTTATGCTCGTTCATGGGGCAGAAATCGGGATAGGTGATATGCAGAAACGGAAGATGGTAAACCTCATTTTGCGCGTCCAGGATTACTTTCCAGTTGGCCCTTTCCTCGACCCGGTAACGGCACAGTAGCCGCTGCTGGCCGAATGGGTACCCATGGATCTGCTGAACCATCCCCGCCATGTACTCGGCCAGGGTTTCGGAGGGATTGGGGTTAAGGTTGATGAAAATGAAGCCTTCCCATATATCGGCCGCGATCGGTTTTAAGCCCAGGGCGCTCTTGTCGATGTCGTAAAAGTTGGCTTCGTCGGATACCCAGGTGAGCTGGCCGGACGTGTCGTAAGCCCAACTGTGAAAGCGGCAAACGAAGCGGCCCTTGCAAACTCCTTTCTCGCTGTCGACCAGCCGATTGCCCCGATGCACGCAGATATTGTGGAAGGCCCTGACCTTGCGGTCTTTGCCACGTACCAGCAGCACAGAGGCGTTCGCAACCGCGAGCTCCCGGACCACGTAGTTGCCCGGCTCCGGAAGGTCTTCCTCGCGGCCCATGTTGAGCCAGGTACGGCGGAAGATGCGGTCGCGCTCGAGCTCGAAAAGCTCCGGCGACGTGCAGGTGTCGGTAGGCACCGGCCCGGTGCCAAGGTCAGGATGCTCTTTGATCCAGCGTCTGTCGGCCATCACCGTTTTCATGGAGTTGAACCTCTACCGGAACGCGCGGCATCGGGGAGATTGCACAATCGGCTCTCCGCTCATTATCTTCGGGTCTAGGTAACTTGCAAGCGTACGAGGCTTGGACCTCTTGCGAAATCCTCGAGGACGTTTGGGAACGTCGCGGGCGCGACAATTTGCGGCCGCGGCGGCGGTTGATGTGCGGTCCGCCGAGTCGGCTATAATCCGCGCGCGATGGCGAGCAAGCGAGTCTCCTACGCGCGCGAGGCGATGACGCATCTGCGCGGCGCCGATCCGGTGCTGGCGCGGGTGATCGACGCGGTCGGGCCGATCGAGATTGAGTTGCGGCGCGAGCGCTTCCAGGCGCTCAGCCGCGCGATCATCTTTCAGCAACTCGCCGGCGCCGCCGCCCACACCATCTATACGCGCTTCGTCGCGCTCTTCCCCGGCCGGCGGTTTCCCACCGCACGCCAGGTGCTCGACGCGTCGCCTGAAGACCTGCGACGGGTCGGGCTCTCGCGCCAGAAAAGTCTCTACCTCAAGGACCTTGCCGCGCACGTCGAAAACGGCACGCTCAACTTCCAGCGCTTTGCCAAAATGGCAGACGAGGAGATCATCGTCGACCTGACGCGCGTACATGGGGTGGGGCGATGGACCGCGGAGATGTTCCTGATGTTCAATCTCGGGCGGCCCGACGTCTTGCCGGTCGACGACCTGGGTGTTCGCAACGCGGCGCGGCGGCTTTATCGGATGCGCAAGATGCCCGACGCTAAGCGGCTGCGCGCGCTGGCCGAGCGATGGCGTCCCTATCGGTCGGCCGCCTCCTGGTATCTGTGGCGCAGCGGCGGCGTCGTGCTACCCGGCGACCTCCCGCCCGCGCGCAAGGCGCGACGCTAACGTTTGGCCGATTCTTATCCGACTTCATGCCATGTGACGTTTTGAGACGCTCCCATGAAATGAAGAGCGTCACAAAAGCGCCTGATTGCGTCAGTATTAGCGATTTTTTCTCATGAATGGTCGTAAAAGTCAGTTCCTCGCTGCCGGTGCCCTGTCTTAGCGCTGGCCACACGCGTTTTTTTTCCCCACGGTTTCAGGAACGCTTTCGTTCAAAGCTCCACCGGTCGCGCCGCGGTTAGGAGTGCATCGGGTAGTTTGGGTCGGATATCTAGTTATGACATCGGAGCCGCCCGCTGTAGCGGGCGGCTCCGAATCCGCGGTCTACACGGCCTGTCCTGTGGTTATCGAGGGCGACGCCCCATAATTCAACCAGCCCAGCCGCTCTTTCTGAAAGCCGTTGTAGTGTGGCGACGCGGGCTGGTACGCACCCATAGTGTCGAGGATGTCGCCATACTCATTGACGATGCAGTCGAGCCTATCGTGGCGCTGGGCCGCAGTCGGGTAGATGCGACACGGCGTTCGTTAGTCGTACGTCTCTCATAACATACGTTACGGGAGTGATTTTGCGGTTGTCAGCCTTGACCTCCCGAGCCGGGCGCGTCGGTGTCGGGAACTATCGCGGCGCCATCGCCTCCAGCGCCCGTTCGTCGGGGCGATGACCGCCTGCGGAACTGAGCGCCGAGATCACGACGTGATTCGCGCCCGCCTCAAGATGAGCGTCGAGGCATAGCCGCAGCCGCCGCTCGTCGCCCCATGCCACCAGCGCGTCGACCAGCCGGTCGCTGCCGTCGCCGGCGAGGTCGGCGTCGGTAAAGCCGAGCGCGCGCAGATGGGTATGGTAAGTCGGCGAACCCAGGTAGAAGTGGAGAAACTTTCGCGCGGCGGCGCGCGCCCGCGCCGCGTCGGTTTCGAGCATCACCACCTGCTGAGCGCAAATCCACTTGCCCGTACCGATTGTCGCGCGCATCGTGGCGATCGCCTCGGGCGGCATCAGCGCGGTGATCGTGCCCCTGGTCTCGCCCACCGCCAACTCGAGCATCCGCGGCCGCAGCGCCGCGAGAACCATCGGCGGCTCGGCAGCGGGACGGGGACCGTAGTACGGAGCCTCGCGCATCCGGGTGAGGTACTCGCGCATGTAGCTCAGCGGTTTCTGATAGTTAAGCCCATGGCGTTTCATAAACGGGCCGCCACTGACCCCCATCCCGAGGATGAATCGCTCGGGGAACATCTCGCCGAGCGTCCGCGCCGCCCCCGCCATCGCCGCCGCCTCGCGCTTCCATACGACCGCGACCGCCGCGCCCGCGATCAGCCGCTCGGTGTTGCCGAGCACGTACGCGGCGCTCACGAATGGGTCGCGGCCGAAGGTTTCCGGAAACCATAAGGCGTTGTAGCCCAGGTGCTCCAGCTTGCGCGCGAAGCCCGCGATTTCGCCGGCGCCAAGCGTGTCGAGGTATGAAAAAACGCCGAATTTTCCGAGTTCCATGCGCACTCCTGCCGTTGCCGCAAACTACCGCGAAACCGTACCGCGCTCCAAGCGATTCCCGGTTAGGCGGATACGTTGTGACGGACAAATCGCTTGTGAAATGATGAGGCCGCGATGGATTACTTCTCCGAGCGGCTGCTCGAGGCGCAAGGGCGCAAACGTAGCGTCGCGATGCTTGGGGTCGATCCGCAAATGGACGCACCCGGATCGCCCGGCCTGCCAGAGGGTTTCACGCTCGCGCGTTTTTGCTGCGAGGTCGTCGAGGCATGCGCCGACTCGATTTGCGCAATCAAGCCGCAACTGGCGTTTTTCGAGGCACGCGGGATGGACGGGATGCGCGCGCTCGCCGAAGTCATTGCGCTCGCACGCCGGCTGGGATTGCTGACGGTTGCCGACGCCAAGCGCGGCGATATCGGGTCGACCTCGGCCGCCTATGCCGAGGCCTTCCTTGGTGACGGCGACTTCGGATGCGACGCCGTGACGGTGAATCCTTACCTGGGAAGCGATGCGATCGCGCCGTTTGTAACCCGCGTGGGCGAGGGCCGCGGCCTGTTCGTGCTGGTCAAGACTTCAAATCCGTCCTCGGGCGAATTCCAGGACCGGATTGCCGACGGTGCGCCGGTATGGGAATGGGTGGCGCGCAGGGTCGAAGGGTGGGGCGGCGACTTCGTTGGGCCAAGCGGTCTAAGCCCGGTGGGCGCGGTGGTCGGTGCGACCTATCCGCAGCATGCGGTCCGCGCGCGCGAGCTGATGTCGCATGCGACGGTTCTGGTCCCCGGTTACGGCGCTCAGGGCGCGAGCGCGGCAGACGCGGTGCGCGCGGCGCGCGCCGACGGCACCGGCGTGGTGGTCAACGCGAGCCGGACTCTGATGTACGCGTATCTGAAGCGTCCCGGCCTGACGCCGGCCGGAGCGGCGGCCGTGGCGGCCGAGGCGATGAAAACGGAGCTCAACGCCGCCCTAAACTCGCGCGGCGTCAGCTAGTTCTTCACGGGAAGGTCGAGAACGGCGGTATTGGGTGCGACGCGCCGGCTCAGGTGCGCATCAACTCGACTTCGTCGGCGGCAAGCGTCGCGTAGACCTCGCGCTCGATCGAGCGGTAGCGGTCGAGCGCCTCGTCGGCCTTGGCTTCGGAGCCGTCTTCCTTGGCAATCTCGCGCATCTTCTTTTCGATCCACGACAGATGCCAGGTTTCGTCCTCGGTGACCGCCTTGAGTACTTCGCGAGTCTCCTCGTCAACGTTGGGCAATGCGGCGTGCGCCATGTAGCGGCTCTGCGCGCGCTCCTCGACGACCACAGTCAGCGCCAGCAACTCGACCACGGTCTTGGGGACGCCGAGACGCAGGCCGAGACGGCGCTGATAGCCGTCCGCCAGCATCAGGGGCGTGCCGCCGAGGTCCGCTATACGCCGGGTCCACAGCCAGGCATGACGGGTTTCGTCGGACAGATGCTTGGCCATCTTGAGCTGCGAGTCACCGTCCTTCATGTGGCCGATCAGGTTGAACAACAGGCGCGCTCCACGCAATTCGGCGTCTCGATAGACGCTGAAAATCAGAATCTGCTTGTCGACGGCCGTCATCCGGCCGTTTTCCGTCACCTGGCTTGCATCCATTACTTTATTGCTCCTCCGCCCACGCCCTTTGCCTCTCCGCCCGCGCTACCGCCGCGAAAGCGACAAGATTCAACATCCTTTAACAAGCGAACAGCACTGCGGGCGGCAAACAAAGCGGTTCGCTTTTAATTATTTCATTGGACGCGCCCGGTCAAGCTGGAGCGTGGGCAGCCTGCCATATCGCGATGGCCCCGATTTGCTACTTGGGATACAACTACGCCGAGCGCAGCCACGAGTTTCATGGATTTTCGACAACTGGGCGGCTGCGCCGGGACGCTATGTCCGCGACGTCCGACGCTTATTGGCTCGCCCTGCGACGTGTCCACGGCGCGGGACCGCGCACCTGTCGCCTGCTGCTGGAGCGGTTCGGCTCCGCCGAGCGAATTTTCAAAGCCGGTGAACAGGAGATCGTTGCGGCGGGGGCCGGACGTAACGTCGCCCGCGCCATCGCCGCCTTCAACGATTTCGCGCCGCTGGAAAAGGAACTGTGTGGGCTACCGCGGCTCGGCGCCCACCTGGTGCGCTGGACCGATGCCGACTACCCGCTAAACTTGAAGCAGATCGCCGACCCGCCTCCTTATTTGATTGCGCGCGGTCCGCTCGAGCCCAACGACGCCGCCTGCGTGGCGGTGGTCGGCGCGCGCGCCGCCAGCGAAGCGGGACTGCGGATGGCTCAGCGGCTGGGCTTTGAGCTCGCCGCCCACGGCTTCGTCGTGGTCAGCGGATTGGCCCGCGGAATCGACGGCGCGGCCCATCGCGGCGCGCTCGAAGCCGGCGGCCGCACGATTGCGGTGCTGGGATGCGGAATTGACGTTGCCTATCCGCCGGAGCACCGCGGGCTCGCTGACGCGATCGTCGAAGGTCGCGGCGCCATCCTGAGCGAGCTCCCGCTGGGCACCGCTCCGTTGCCCGAGAATTTCCCCAGCCGCAACCGCATCCTGTCCGGTCTCTCGCTCGGCGTGGTGATCGTCGAGGCGGCCGAGAAAAGCGGCTCGCTGATAACCGCGCGGATGGCGCTGGATCAGGATCGCCAGGTCTTCGCTGTGCCCGGCAGTCCGCTGAGCGGCAAGACTCGCGGCAGCAATCGTCTGCTGCGCGAAGGCGCCGTGCTGGTGGAGTGCGTCGAGGATGTTATCGAGGACCTCGCGCCCCAGATGGCCGGCAAAGTGTCACAGCCCAAGCTGTCAACGCCGGCGGAGCGCACAGCGCCGATGGCCTCGCAGACCACACTCGTGGAGGCGGCGGCCGTGAAGGGCCAGACCCCAGACGTTCCGAACGTCCGAGCCTCGAATGTCCAGGCCCCGACGACGGTGCCGCAATCTGTGCCGGAGGCCGCTGGCACCGGAGAGGGCCCGCGCCGGTTAAAGGAGGCAACTGCCGCAGGTCGCTCAGCCGAATTAGCCGAAGAAGCGACTAGACAGGCAACAGCAATCTTAAGCTGCCTAACGGAAGCTGAAAAGCTTCACGTTGATGCGATGATTGAAACATGCGAGCTTCCACCGCAAACTGTGCTTAACTTATTGCTGGAGCTTGAGTTGAGGGGGCTGGTCGTGCAGCATCCCGGCAAGCTCTTCACACTACCCTAGGCCCGACCCTTTAGCTGCCGGGCGGCTCTGGGGCAGGTTTCCGGAGGCTGGAGGCAGGGGTGGCAAAAAACCTCGTCATAGTAGAATCGCCGGCCAAGGCGAAAACCATCAAGCGCTATTTGGGCTCCGACTTTCAGGTCATCCCGTCGGTCGGCCACGTGATGGATCTGCCCAAGAGCACCCTTGGCGTCGCTGTCGACGACGATTTCAAGCCCGAGTACCACGTCATCGCGGGCAAGGCGAAGGTGCTCAAGGAAATCCAGACCCAGGCCAAGAAGGCCGATCATATATATCTCGCGACCGACCCGGACCGCGAGGGCGAGGCCATTGCGTGGCACATCGCCGACCAGCTCGGAAAGATCAAGGGCACCGTTCGCCGCGTGCTGCTCCATGAGATAACGCAGGGCGCGGTGCGCGACGCGGTTGCCAATCCGGAGGAGCTCAATCACGACCTGTTCGACGCCCAGCAGGCGCGCCGCGTGCTCGACCGGTTGGTCGGCTACCAGATAAGTCCGCTCCTGTGGGACAAGGTCAAGCGCGGAATCAGCGCCGGACGGGTCCAGTCGGTGGCGCTGCGGATAATCGTCGAGCGCGAGAAGGAACGTGAGGCGTTTCGGGCGGAAGAATACTGGACGCTCGACGCGCGTCTGGAGGCAGGCAATCCGCCCCCGTTCAAGGCCCGCCTCTACAGCCATCGCGACCAGCGTATCGATAACAAGGCCTACAAGCTGCCCGAGGCCGAGGCGCGCGAGATCATCGCCGCCTGCGAGCAGAAGCCCTTCGTCATCCGCAAGGTCGAGCGCAAGGAGGTGCGGCGCACGCCGACGCCGCCGTTCATCACCTCGCGCCTGCAGCAGGAGGCCTCGCGCAAGCTCTACTTCTCGCCCTCGCGCACGATGAAGATCGCGCAGCGCCTGTACGAGGGCGTCGAGCTGGGCGACCAGGGCGCGGTCGGCCTTATCACTTATATGCGCACCGACTCGGCGCGGGTCTCCGACCAGGCGCTGAACTCCGTACGCGAGTACATCGTCAATCGTTACGGCGCCAACTATATCCCCGAGCGGGCAATTCTCTACCGCTCCTCCAAGTCCGCCCAGGACGCCCATGAGGCGATTCGCCCGACCGCGGTCGAGCGCGATCCGGAATCGATGGCGCGGTACCTGGGTAAGGACGAACTGGCGCTTTACACGCTCATCTTCAACCGCTTCGTATCGAGCCAGATGAACCCGGCGGTCTACGATCGCACTACCGTCGATATCGAGGCCACCGAGGCGGTTTTCCGCGCCACCGGCCAGGTGGTCAAGTTCGACGGCTTCATGCGCGTCTACACCGAGGGCCAGGATGACGCCGCCGCGGACGACGACGAGGCCGAGACGCTCCCCGCGATGAACGAGGGCGAGACGCTGAAGCTGTTGGGTTTCGAGCCCGAGCAGCATTTCACCCAGCCGCCGCCGCGTTTCAGCCAGGCGACGCTCATCAAGGAGCTCGAGGACAAGGGCATCGGGCGCCCGTCGACCTATGCGGCCATCATGACCTCGATCCTGAACCGCGAGTACGTCGAGGAAGACCCGAGCAAGCGTTTGCGGCCGACTTCGCTCGGTCGCGTCGTCGCCGAGCTTCTGATCGCAGCCTTCCCCGACATCCTGGAGGTCAGCTTCACCGCGCAACTCGAGGAGGAACTCGACGAGGTCGAGAACGGCAAGGAGAACTGGGTCAAAACGCTGCGGCGGTTTTACGGGCCGTTCAAGAAATCCTTGGGCGAGGCCAAGAAGAAGATGCCCACCGTCAAGCGCAAGGGCCTGCCGACCGGGCTCAAGTGCGAGCTGGACGACGGTGAGATGGTGATCAAGTGGGGGCGCAATGGCGAGTTTCTCGCCTGCTCCAACTATCCCAAGTGCACCAACACCAAGGAGTTCATCCGCGACGACCAGGGCAATATCGTGCCGCAGGAGCGCCAGGCGCTCTCGACCGAACCGACCGACGAGGTTTGCGAGAAATGTGGCAAACCGATGGTGCGGCGGCGCTCGCGCTTCGGCGAATTCCTTGGATGCTCGGGTTATCCCGACTGCGACGGCATCAAGCGCCTTAAGTCGGACCCGGTCAGCACCGGCGTAAGTTGCCCCGATTGCAAGGAGGGCGACGTGTTGGAACGGCGAAGCCGCCGCGGCAAGCTGTTCTTCGGATGCTCGCGCTATCCCAAGTGCAAGTTCGCGAGCTGGGACAAGGTCGTGGCCCATCCCTGCTCGCAATGCGGCTCGGCCTATCTGGTCGAGAAGGTGACCAAGCGCGAGGGCGCGCGCTGGCAATGCCCCAATAAAGAATGCGAGTACCGCGTGCCGGCCCCGGCCGCCGCGGCGCCCGACGGCAGCGCGCCCGCCCCGGCGCCCGCAAGCCCGTAAGCGAATCTCAGATACAATCGCTGAGCCGGATGTCTCTGCCCCGCGGCGCTTACTCGTTCCGATCCGCCGCCGCTTGCCTTGCCGTCGCTTAGGCGGACAGGCTAGCCTTTTCCCGGACACCTCAAGTGACTATTCAAAGCGTCAACGTAATCGGCGCTGGGCTCGCCGGCAGCGAAGCGGCCTGGCAACTCGCGCTCCGCGGCGTGCGCGTGCGGCTGTTCGAGATGCGTCCGGCGCGGATGACCGAGGCGCACCAGACCGCGCTCTTCGGCGAACTGGTGTGTTCGAATTCGCTGCGCAGCGATTCGATGGACGCCGCGGTCGGCGTGCTCAAGGAAGAGATGCGCCGGCTCGGCTCGCTGATCATCGCCGCCGCCGATCGCACTCGCGTTCCGGCTGGCTCGGCGCTCGCGGTGGACCGCGACGAATTCGCGCGCTCCCTGACCGACGCGCTCACCGGCCATCCGATGGTCGAGGTCGTGCGTGAAGAAGTCAGCGCGATTCCCGACGGAGTGTCTATTCTCGCCAGCGGCCCGCTCACCAGCCCCGCGCTGGAAGCCGATCTGAACCGTCTGGTCGGCGCGCGGCATCTCTATTTCTACGACGCGATAGCGCCCATCGTGAGCGCCGAATCGATCGACATGGAAATTGTCTTCCGGGCCTCGCGATGGGGCCGCGGCGGCGACGATTACATCAACTGCCCGATGAATCAGGCCGAGTACGACGCCTTCGTCGCCGCGCTGCTCGCGGCCGACAAGGTCGCGGCGCATCCTTTCGAGCGTCCGGTCTACTTCGAGGGATGCATGCCGATCGAGGAGATGGCGCGGCGCGGGCCGCAGACGCTCGCGTTCGGCCCGATGCGCCCGGTGGGCCTTGATGATCCGCGCGGAGCGCATCGCCCGTTCGCGGTGGTGCAATTGCGCCAGGACGATCGCGCGGCGCGCCTGTACAATATGGTCGGCTTTCAGACCAAGATGACTTACCCTGAGCAGCGCCGCGTGCTGCGGATGATTCCGGGGCTCGCTCGCGCCGAGTTCGTACGGCTGGGCTCGCTCCATCGCAACACCTTTATCGATTCGCCGCGACTGCTTCGTCCCACGCTTCAACTGATCGGACGCGACGACCTATTCGTGGCCGGCCAGATGATCGGGGTCGAGGGCTACGTCGAATCGGCGGCCGCCGGTCTGCTCGCGGCGCTCAACGCGGCCAACCTGCTGAGCGGCCGGCCGCTGATCGTGCCGCCGCCGACTACCGCATTGGGCTCGCTGATCGCCTACATCACCGACCCGGGCCGGCGTGATTTCCAGCCGATAAATGCCAACTATGGCCTGATGCCGGAGCTTGGAACGCGCGCGCGCGGCAAACAGAAGAAGATCGACATGGCGGCGCGCGCGCTTGCCGCGATCGATGAATTTGTCGCCACCAGTGCGCTCGTCGAGACCGCCGCTGCGCCCTTGCTGCAGGATACTCCATGAAGATTGGCGCGCTCGACGTCGGCACCAACACGGTCCTGATGCTGGTTGCCGAGACCGCGGCGGACGGCAGCGCGCGCCGCGTCATCGATCTCGCGCGCATCACGCGCCTGGGCCAGGGTGTCGACCACAACCATCGCCTCGATCCGTCAGCCGCGCTGCGCACGCTCGACACGATCGCGGAGTTCGTCGAGCGCGCGCGTGCCGCGGGCGCCGAGAAAATCGTGTCCGCCGGCACCGCGACGCTGCGCGACGCCGCCGACGGCGAAAGCTTTATTCGCCGCGTGCGCGAGCGCACCGGCGTGGAACTGGAGATCGTTTCAGGCGAAACCGAGGCGTGGCTCTCCTACCTCGCGGTCGTGCGTGGCCTGCGCCTGGACCCGGCCCAGCGCCTGCTCATCATCGACATCGGCGGCGGATCGACCGAATTCATCAATGCCCGGCCCGCCGCCAAGCTTCAGGTGGCGAGCCTGCAGATCGGATCGGTGCGCCTGACCGAGCGAATCATCCATCACGATCCGCCCAATGCGCGCGAGGCCGCCGACCTCCGCCTCGCTATCGACGCCGAACTCACGGGGCTCGGATGGAGTCTCGAAACCGACCTGCTGGTCGGAATCGGCGGCACCGTGACCACGGTCTGCGCGGTCGCGCTCGGGCTGGAAACTTACGACACCGATCGTGTGCACGGCCACATGCTTTCGCGCAGCGAGGTCGAGCGAGTGCTGAGGTCGTTCGGCTCGCTGCCGCTCGCGGAACGCCGCAAGCTCAAGGGTCTCGATCCCGCGCGAGCCGACGTGATCTTCGCCGGCGTCGCAATTCTCGAACGCGTGATGTGCGAGGCTGGGGTGGACCGCGTCACGGTGAGCGACCAGGGCGTCCGATGGGGCCTGGTATGGCGCGAGCTCGGCGCGGGCGGCGCACAGCCGCCGCCAAAGCCGTCCTGAGCGACAGGTGCTCCACTCGGCGCAGCTTTGTTGCTCTTTTCCGTTCTTGATGCGGCGTGCGCCCGCGGTATAAGTGCAGTGATACGGTGGCAGCGGGGAGGCACCAATCCATGACCAAAGCCGAACTGATCGAGACCGTCGCGCGCGCGACGCATCTGGAGAAAAAAACCGCGGCCCGCGCGATCGAGCTGACCTTCGACCATATCGCGCGCGCGATTCGCAAGGACAAGCGCTTCTGGGTGCCCGGCTTCGGCACTTTCTCGGTGCGCCGCCGCCGCCCACGCGCCGGCTACAACCCGCGCACGCTGAGTCCGATGACGATTCCGGCCGCGCGCACCGTCGGGTTCCGCCCCGCGCCGAAACTTAAAAAAGGACTGTAGCAGATAGATCGTTCGCCGGGCCGCCGGCGCACTATTGCGTCACTGCTCTGCCGTCCGATTCGTGACCGCCGATTCTCAAAGCAGCGCGCGCACTCCGCCGCAAGCATTCGCTATGACGATAATCGCGATCGCGCTAGCGCTCGGCGCGTGGCTTCGCTTTGCGGCGATCGGCGCGCCCGAAATGTCGGCCGACGAAGGCGCGTCGTGGGCCGCCGCCGCCGCGCCGACTCTGGCCGAGGTGGTGCGAGTCCAGGCCGCGCTCAACCCCGGCAAGCTCGCCGTTTATGAAGTGCTGTTGCACGCTTGGATAAATCTTTTCGGCGACGGACTTGCCGCGATGCGGGCGCTCTCGGCGATGCTCGACACGTTCAGCATCGTCGTGGTGTTCGCGCTCGTGCGCGAACTGCTCGGCGCGCGGTCCTTGACGCCGCAAAGTGAAGGCTCCGAATTCGGCGGCATCCCGCCTGAAGAGTCTGAAGCGGTCGCAACACTTGCCGCGCTCCTTTTTGCCGTCAACCTGGTGACGATCAAATATGCGCGCGAGCTTCGGATGTATCCGCTGGCGCTGGTGATCGTGTTGCTTCAGGTATGGGTTTTCATTCGCGCGGTGCGGCGCGGCGGTAATCCCTTCGAGCTCACGTTGCTCGCCGTGCTGACCGCGCTCGCGGTCGCTACGCATTTCAGCGCCGCCTTCATATTCGTGGCCGAAGCGCTCTGGCTCGTCGCCTGGCCCCTGATGCCGTGGCGGCGCGAGCAGCATCGTACAGCCTCGCTGCTGCCGATCGCCGCCGCGTTCGGCGCCGGCGCGGCGATATTTTTGATCGTCGCCGCGCCGGCTTTGCGTGCGGGAGCGGGCGCTTTTGCCAATGGCGCGACGGCATGGATCGAGCGGCCCCGATGGTGGGCACCGCTCGCGCTGTTCAACAAGGGTGTCGGCAGTCTCGCCTTTCCAGTGATGGCCGCGCTTGCGGGATGGGGCGCGTGGTGCGGATGGGCTCGCGCGCGCGAGGCAACCGCCTTCGCGCTCGCCTGGATGTGGCTGCCGCCGCTGCTGATGCTCATCGCTTCGTATGGTTTCTCGCCGATGTTCGTTGAGCGCTATGCACTTTGGTGTTTCGTGCCTTTTTTCATGCTGGCCGCGCTCGGCGCGTGGGAACTCCCTGGCAGGTCGATACGTGCGGTTGCCATCGGACTTGCAGTGTTCCTGGCGCTGGGGCATCTCCATACTTACCGGCGTCGCCCCCACGATACCCAGTGGCGCGAGGCAGCGCGCGCGGCCGCCGTCGCGCTCGCGCCCGGCCTGAAAATCGCCGTCGCGCCGCCATACGCGGTCAATGCGATGCGCTATTATCTGCGCGATACACAGGCCGCCGAATCCGCGGTTCCGGCCGAAGCCGCCGATACGGCCGACGCCCATATCAGAATCCTGGTGATCGGCGACCAGTGGAACGCGCGCGGCGAAGCTGCGAAACTGCTCGCGCAGTTTCCGCGCGCGCGCGCCGCCTTTCGTGACGTGCGCGTCTACGGCCGCGGCGCGCCGGCTGCGCGGTGAGATGCGAAGAGTTAGAGCGTTGGACAGGAGATAATGCCGTGAGCGATCAGGACCAGTCAGTCAAACAAATCAAGCAGCAGCAGCGTATCGATTGGGATGCCGCGGCCGCCGGATGGAAGCAATGGTGGAGCAGCTTCGAGCGCGCCGCGCAGCACGTCAGCGACCGTCTGGTTGAACTCGCGGCAGTGCGCCCGGGCCATCGCGTGGCTGATCTCGCCACGGGAATCGGCGAGCCCGCGATCACTGCCGCGCGCCGCGTCGGTGCGGCCGGCCGCGTGGTCGCGGTCGACCAATCGCCCGGAATGCTCGGGGTTGCTCGCGATCGCGCATCGGCACTCGGGCTCGACAACCTGGAATTTCGCGTCGGCGATATCGAATCCTTGGAGGCGGACGAGCGTAGCTTAGACGCCGCGATCTGCCGCTGGGGCCTGATGTTTGTGCCCGACCTCGATTCGGCGTCGCGTGGAATTCGCCGCGCGCTCAAGCCCGGCGCTCGCTTTGCCACCGCCGTCTGGTCGACGCCCGAGAAGGTGCCGATGATAAGTCTCGGAAGCGAAGCCGTCCGCAAGATCGCCGGCCTGCCGCCGCGCCAGCCGGGCGCGCTCGATCCCTTTCGGCTGGCGGACATATCGACCCTGACCCGCGCGCTCGAAGCCGCCGGTTTCAGCGAGGTGCATAGT
Source organism: uncultured delta proteobacterium (assembly GCA_963734845.1). Classification (GTDB taxonomy): domain Bacteria; phylum Desulfobacterota; class Binatia; order Binatales; family Binataceae; genus JAKAVN01. Next base: position 46,952 of record CAVTIS010000007.1, read on the forward strand.
GAGCCACTCGAGGTGGTATTCGAGTTCGCTTCGGCCGACGAATTCACGCGCTTTCGCGCCGGCGTGAACGCTCCGATGCGGACCGTGCTCGAGCGCTGCACGCCCGAGGAGCGCGCGCAGATTTTGGCAGCCACCGCCGAGGCGGCTGCGCCGTATCGCCGCGCCGACGGTTCGCTTCGATTGCCCAACGTTACGATCTGCGTCACCGCACGCGCCTGACGCGCCGTCCTCGCAGCCCACGGCCGGAACATCGGACGATGACGACGGCCAGCGCTGAAGGGCCGGCAGCCCTGCCGCAGCGCATGCGCAATTCGCTCCTGCGCTACTCACCTGCGGTTGTTCTGCTGGCGATTCTGGTCGCCGACTCCAGCCGCCACACCGATCCCGATCTCTGGGGCCACATCCGGTTCGGCCAGGCGTTTATCGCCGATCGCCATCTAATCGATCGCGATCCGTATTCCTACTCCGCGGCGAACCATCTCTGGCGCGACCACGAGTGGCTTGCCGAGGTCGTGATGGCGGCGGTGTACAACGCCGCGGGCGTGGTGGGACTCAAGCTCTGGAAATTCATCTTCACCGCACTGACCGTGTTGTTCATTGCCGACTCCGAAGCTTCAACCGGCGCGCCGCCTTCGGTTCAACTGCCCGTGCTATTGGTGGGGTCGGTAGGTCTGATACTGCAGACGCAGTTCCGGCCGCAGATGTTCACGCTGGTCTGTCTAAGCGCGCTTATCGCGTTGCTCGCGCGCGACAATTACCGGCGCGGCCCAACGATTTGGCTGGCCGTGCCACTGATGGCGTTGTGGGCCAACCCGCACGGCGGCTTTGTTGCGGGAATCGTAACGCTCGCGCTCTATAGCGGCGTCGCCGCGTTGTGCGATCTCGCTGCGGGCGAAGGCTTGCGCCGCGCGATCCGGCTCGCCCTGGTGACGCTCGCAGCGATTGCGGCCACGCTCGTCAATCCTTATGGCATCGGAATGTGGAAGGCGGTGCTTTACGCGCTGAGCAATCCATACACGCGTGGCATCGTCAACGACTGGCAGCCGCTCGCTCACGCGTTGGCCCAGCAGTGGCATCAGGGGCTCTTCGGCGCGCTGATCTATGTTGCGGCGATCGGATTGATCGCGGCGCTGGCGCTCGCGTTCGCGGCCTCGCCACGCGCGGGAGATCTGCCGCTGGTTGCGATCGCCGCGTTCATGTCGATCGCCGCGTTCCAGTCCGTGCGCAACATGGCGCTCGCGGTTATCGCGGTGAGCGGTCCGCTCGCGCGGCATCTGGCGGTGCTGAGCGAGCGTCGCCGCCGCGGCGCACCTGCGCCTGATTCGCGGTCCGTTAATCAGTGGCTGATACTGGCCGCATGCGTTGTCCTGATCATTCAAGGCGGGCTCTTCTCCAGCCGGCTCGCGCAGGACGAACCCTATCCCGCGGGCGCCGTCAGCTTCATGCGCGCGCACGGGCTGCATGGCAACCTGCTTTGCGATTTCGGATGGGGCGAGTATCTCATCTGGCACACTTTTCCCTCCGACAGGGTATTTATCGACGGCCGCAACGACACTGTGTATCCGCCCGAGGTGGTCCACGACTACCTACTATTCCGTTTCAACCTGCCGGGCGGGGCGCAAGTCCTGGATGCTTATCCGCACGACTTCGTGCTTATTCCCCCTATAGCTCCGGCGCGCCATCTAATGGAGCAACGTCATGACTGGAAGCTGCTTTATCGCGACCGCGACGCGCTTCTTTACGCACGTGCGAGCGCACCTGTCGCAAGCCTAAAGGACTTGCCCGTGACTGGTGCCGCGCCTGCGGGCGCATTTCCATAGCCGCAGCTTTGCGCTGTCGCCTGCGGCCTGTAGCGTGAAGGCTGCGAGCGAGCGCATGGCAGTATCCGACGCAACGTCACACGAAGCATTGTCTCAAGTATCTCCCGAAGCCCGGCCCGAAGTATCGACTGACGCCCGTGCGGCGCGCATCCCGCTTAAACTGCCTGCCGTCTCGCTCGCGCGCTACGCTCCGGCCGCGGTGCTAATCGCAATTCTGCTCGCCGATTCCAATCGCCACACCGATCCTGACCTGTGGGGCCATCTGCGTTTCGGTCAGGCATTTATCGCCGGACGCCATCTGCTACAACACGACACATATTCCTACTCGGCGGCTGGTCATCGATGGCGCGACCACGAATGGCTGGCCGAAGTCATGATGGCGTTGATTTACAACGCGTCCGGCATGATTGGACTGAAGCTCTGGAAGTTCGCATGCACGGCGACGGCTTTACTGTTTGTCGCCGACACGGAGGCCTCGGCCGGTGCGTCGCCCAGCATCCAGCTTGCCGTCCTGTTCGGGGCGGCGTGTGGATTGCTGCTGCAGGCGCAGTTGCGGCCGCAGATGTTCAGTTTTGTCTTGCTTGGCGCGCTGCTCGCCCTGCTGGCGCGCGACAATTACCATCGCGAGGCGCGGCTGTGGCTGGCGGTTCCGCTGATGGCGCTGTGGGCGAACCTACATGGCGGCTTCTTCATCGGCCTCGCCGCACTCGCGCTCTATTCGGTCGTCGCGTTGCTCCAGGATCTGGCCGCGGGCGCAGGATGGCGCCGTGGGGCGAGACTGTCTTGGCTGACGGCCGCCGCCGCCGCGGTCACGCTGATCAATCCCTATGGCACCGGGATGTGGCAGACGGTGGCGCATGCGCTTGGCAACCCATACACGCGCAACGCGGTCAGGGATTGGCAGCCGCTTTGGTGGGCGATGATGGCGCAGTGGCATTCGGCGCCCTCGGGCGTCGTGCCCTATGTTGTCGTGGTCGCGATGGCAGCCGCCCTGATGGTCGCCTTGGCGGCGGTGCCGCGCGCGGACGATCTGCCGTTGGTCGCGGTGGCGGCGATGATGACGCTTGCGGCATTTCTCTCAGTGCGCAACATGGCGCTAGCCGCAACAGCGATTAGCGGACCGCTGGCGCATCGTATCGCGGTATTGCGCGCGCCGCGTGCCGACGCTCGCCGGGCTGTGGCGGCGTGGCGTCCCGCGAGCCATTTCGCGACGCTCGCGCTCGCCGGCGCAATGGCGCTCGGCGGTGGAGTGTTTTCGCGCAGCCTCGCATTGGATCGCGCCTATCCGTCGGCGGCGCTGGCTTTTATGGATGCGCATCGCCTGCATGGCAACGTGCTGAGCGAGTTCGGATGGGGCGAGTATCTCATCTGGCACACCGCGCCGGAGGACAAAGTTTTCATCGACGGCCGGTACGACACCGTCTATCCGTTCAAGGTCATTGGCGACTACCTGGAATTTTATTTCGATCAGCCGGGCGCGAGTGCCGTGCTCGAGTCCTATCCGCACGATTTCGTGTTGATCGGGTTGGATGCCCCCGCGCACCGCCTGATGGAACGGCGGGGAGACTGGAAGCTTATCTATCGTGACGGCGACGCGCTCCTTTACGCACGCGCAAGCGCCCCGGCGGCGGATCTGCCGGGATTGCCCATTACGGCTGACGCGCCGCCTGGCGGATTTCCATGACGCCCCTGCGGCGCGCGCGGGCGCTTTCGCTGGTGCGTTACTCACCGGCATTTCTCGCCTTCATAATCGTGATCGCCGACGCCGGCCGCTGGGCCGATCCTGACCTTTGGGGTCACCTGACGTTCGGACGACTTATCCTCGCGCGCGGCCATCTGCCGGCGCGCGACATCTATTCCTACAGCGCAAACGGCCTGCCCTGGCATGACCACGAATGGCTCTCGGAAGTCGTGCTGACTCTCTGCTGGAGCAGCCTGGGCGTGGTCGGGCTCAAGCTGATGAAGTTTGCGGCTACCGCCGCGACCATCGCGCTGCTGGCGATGGGCGCGGCCGAGACCGGCGCGTCAATCACGCTCCAAATGGTGGTGCTGACGACGGGCGCTCTGGCGATCGCGCCGATGATGCAGTTTCGGCCGCAGCTTTTCGACTTCATCGCGTTGAGCGCGTTGTTGCTGCTGCTCGCCCGCGACAGTTACCGGCGGGCGGGGCGGCTCTGGCTCGCGATTCCAATCTTCGTGCTATGGGCTAACCTGCACGGCGGCTTCTTTGTCGGTCTCGCGGCGCTCGCGGCCTATACTGCTGCGGCCGCAATCGAGGATTTGGCGGCCGGCGAGGGCCTTGGCCGCGCGAGGCATCTGGGTGGTGTGACCGCGGGCTGCGTGCTCGCGACGCTGCTTAATCCGGACGGTATCGGCAACTGGTTCACGGTAATGCATACGCTGGGCAATCCGCTCACGCGCGCGATGGTCAGCGAGTGGCAGCCATTGCTGTTCAAGATCGCGGAGGAGTGGCGCAAGTCGCCGAAGACCGCGCTCAACTTCGCTCTCGTGATCGTGCCGTTCGCCGCACTGGCCGTATGCTTCGTGCTCAAACCGCGCGGCCGCGACCTCGGGCTGGTCGTGATCGCGGCGATGATGGGCGCCGCCGCATACCTGGCGGTACGCAACATGGCGCTTGCGGTGATCGCCTCGACAATTCCGCTCTGCCGTCATGCCGCACTCGCGCTGGCCGCCACGCGGTTCGGAAATCCGGCGCCGCCTGCGCCGCGCAAGCGATCCCGCGAAGCGCTGGTCGGCGGATTCGCCCTCGTGATCGCACTTGCGACCGGGCTCTTCTCGCCCAACCTGCCCGACGGCTACCCGCAGCCACGGGGCGCGATCGAATTCATGCGGGCCAAGCGGCTGCATGGCAACGTGCTCGACGAATTCGGATGGGGCGAGTTCCTGATCTTTCAGCTTGGGCCCGAATCCAAAGTTTTCATCGACAGCCGCTACGACATGGTCTATCCGCAGGCGGTGATTGCCGATTACCTGGACTTCCTGCTCGTGCGCCCGTGCGCCGCCGCGGTCCTCGACGCCTATCCGCACGACTTCGTGCTGTTGAGAGCTGCCTCGCCGGGCTGCCGCTTCATGATGGCGCAGCCGGGATGGCGGGTCGTTTATCGGGACAACGTCGCGGCCCTGTTCGCCCGCGCGGACTCGCCCGCCGCACGGCTGGACGGCGTGCCGCTACCCACGGCTCGGTAATGGCATCGCTTCCATAGCCGGCGACGGCTGCATCCGGTTCTCCGGTTCCATGTTGTTCTGCGGCGCTGGCTATTTCCACAAATGGAATAAGCAAGAGAACCATATAGTGAATCCGCGAGAGTGGCGACAAGACTATTTCCGCCGCCACCCACAAGCCGAAGGTGCGCTGATCTAAACCCGTTTGCCCCCGACGTTGATAAGTCGGCCATGCGGTAAGCGCCACAAATACGATTTGCGCGTTATAATGACAAATCGGAGTACCTCGAAGCGGCCGTCCGGCTGGAGGCCGCCCAGGTAAAAGAAAGATTGAGACCGTCGCGCGGCGCAATTGCCGAGGTATAAAATACACTGAAGTCGTGGGTATAAGCGCGCTGAGGAAGGTTCATCAGGGCGGCCGTGCGGAATATTGCCAGGCCGCAGAGCATCAGAAGAACGGGCAACCGGGTAATTCCATCGGCCAGCCGCCGGCCGGAGATCGCGCTCGATCGCAATTTGTATCCTAGGCGGGCGTCCCTGCGCGCGCGAGGTCAAACGGTTGGGGGCTGGCGACGGACTCGCAACGGCGAGAGCGGCGGAGGATCGTCGTCATCAACACCACGATCACAATTGGGGCAAGGGGGATTTTGGCGGTCATGGCAATGGGTAACGAGATGCGGGGCAAGATCCATGAAACGGCAAGCACAGCCTTCTCATATGGGAGAAATCCTTGCCCGAAACCCATCATTGCCAGCCATGCTATCGGCAGTGCGAGCAACACCAGGTCGTACTGCAGCAGGTACGGCGAAACCATCAGGCATCCAGCGGTGAGCGTCGCAGCCTTGAGCGCGAAGTGGCGCTCGCTTCGCCAAACCCAAACCACAGCAGTCGCCGCATATGCCGCCACCACGAGCTGAAACATGTATGCGACATCGACACTGCCACCCCACATCCTCACTGCGCCAAAGACGCTTTGCAAAGTGGGAAACTGAATCCCACCCTGGTCGAGGACAATTTTCTGTGTGATCGCGAAATTGCCAAAGAATGCGTGCCAGGTCGATGGACCAAAGGCGGCAAGCGAGGCCGCCGCGAATAGGGTCGCGCTGATTGCGCTGGCAATTAGTGCGCGCCATTTGTGAGCGACGATCAGTGCCAACGGTATCAATATTGCCAAGTGCGGCTTGTAAGCCATCAGACCGAATAGAAAACCGGCAAGAAGCGGCCGTCGATCGAGAAGCAGCAACCCGCCCCCGATAAGCGCAGTGGTCAGGAAGCCGTTTTGTCCGCACATGAAGTTGATGATGACGGCCGGAAATGTGATCGCCAGCCATAATCCGAGAGGAATCGGCGCGATGCGCCGGAGCACGACAAGATATCCGGCAAGGGTAGCAGTTTCGAACGCGACCCACGATACGACGAATGGCAGCAGCGAAAGCGGCAAAACCATCAAGAGGTATGTCGGCGGATAAGAAAACACCAGCACCCCAAAGTCTCTGCCCCCCATTACCGCGGCCATCTGTATGTGCTGGCGATGAACGTCGTAAACAGAGGCGGGAGCGCCTTTGAGTGCCGAAATCGAAGCAGCGTAGGAATCTACGAAATCTCCTCCCACGCACAAACCGCTTTCAAATATCAGATTATGAGAATGTAGTAGTTGGCCGATCGCGGCAACCAGGTAGGCAAGCAGCAGCACCCCCGAATAAAACCCAACGCGCTGAGGTGTCAGCCAGGAAAAATCGCGAAGCCAACCGATTAAGAAGTGCACTAACCGCGAAAGGCGACCCTCCATCAAAGGAGGAGTCGTTACCGGAGCGGATTGGGTGACCGTATTGATGTTCGTGCGGCTATCCATCAGCGACTAGTCTGGAAGCGAAAATTGCGCATCGTGAATCGAAAGATCGAAATTAGAATCACATAACGCCCGTTGCGCATACAACATACCATTGACTCGGATGGCGTAAAATCCCACATTTTGCGGTAGAATCATAAAGCTGCTTCATCAGTAGCCTCTGACATGTCGCCCGACTACAAGACGCCGGCCGTAGGCTGCGCGCGGAGCGGAATGCTCGCGAGGCGATCGTGGATGACGCGACTGTTCTTAGGACGGCCGCGGCGGCGGCCTGCGCGATCAAGTGACGCTCGGCACTTAAGTGCCGGCGGGTGCCTGTGGCAGGCGGGCGGACACAAATGGCATACTGACGCCCGCACGCGGAGAGGTGGCCGAGTCCGGTTTAAGGCGCACGCCTGGAGAGCGTGTAAACTCGAAAGGGTTTCGGGGGTTCAAATCCCCCCCTC
>CAVTIS010000008.1:0-313427 GCA_963734845.1 uncultured delta proteobacterium
AACCGCCGTCGATCAGAAAATCCGCGCCGGTCATGTTGTCGGAGGCCGAAGAGGCGAGAAAAATCACCGCGCCCTTGAGCTCTTCGGCCTCGGCGAAGCGGCCGCGCGGCGTGCGCTGGACCATTTCCTTGAGCAGCCACTCGTACTCAGGGCCGGTGCGGAGCCATTCGGTCATGTCGGTGGAGACCCATCCGGGCGCCAGCGCGTTAACCTGGATGTTATGCGGGCCAAGCTCGATCGCGAGCGAGCGCGTGAGCTGTGCGAGGCCGCCCTTGGTGACCGCGTAAGACGGAAAGACCCCGCTGCCGAAGGCGGAAGCGAGGCTGGTGACGTTGATTATCTTGCCGCCCTTGCCGCGCTTGATCATCGATTGCGCCGCGTACTTGCAAAAAAAGAAGGCTGCGTTGAGGTTGACCGCGAGCACGCCGTCCCAGTCCTCCTCGGTGGTGTCGACCACGCTGGTGAGGGTCGCGTAGGCGGCGTTGTTGACCATGATATCGACCGGCCCGAGCTTGCGTTCGACTTCATCGAAAGCGGGCTTGAGTTCGCGGCGCCGCTTGAGATCGACGCGGAGCGCTATCGCAGGGACGTCCAGAGCCAACAGTTCCTTGAGTGTCGCCTGACTCTTTTCCTCGTCGCGGGCGAGGATCGCGACCGCCGCTCCGGCCTCGGCCAATCCCAGCGCCAGACCGCGTCCGATCCCGCGGTTCCCGCCGGTGACGATCGAAACCTTGCCGCTGAGATCGAAAATCTTCCCCAACCTGCTTTCGTACGTCTTGGCCGACGCCATCGAATGATCCCTCCGTGGCAAAAGTCTTATGCGGCGCGCGCGAGACCGCCGTCGCGATGCGCGCGGTGACGCGTCCGCCGGAGGCGGCGTGCTTGCGTTGGACGTAGCCACCGCGGGACCCTATATTGGCCTGTCGGAGTTGGCCAAGTCGAGCGCCATGGTGCGCGCGGCAGCGGCGGCGCGAAATCAGCAGGGCAGGTGAATCACGATGGGACTGAGAACACCGGAGCAGTACAAGGAATCGCTGCGCGACGGGCGAGCGGTTTATTTGCGCGGCGAGAAAGTCGCCGACGTCACCAAAGATCCCGTGATCGGAATCGCAGTCGAACACGCCTGTATCGACTACCGGATGACCGAAGATCCGAAGTACCGCGGGCTTGCCGTGATGCGCGATGCCGGTGGCGAGTACAGCCGCTACTTCCATCTGCCGCGCAACGCCGATGACCTGCTCAAGCGCAGCGAACTTATCGCGGCCTCGACCCGCGAGGGCGCGACCCTGGTCGTGCTGATCAAGGAGATCGGCACCGACGCGCTCTACGCACTGCATATCGTGGGCGAGCGGATGGCGGCCGCTGGCAAGCCCGAGTACCGCGAGCGTATCGCGAAGTATCATCGTTACTGCCGCGACAACGATCTCGCGGTCGCGGTGGCGCAGACCGACGTCAAGGGCGATCGCTCGCTCGGACCCACCGCGCAGGACCATCCCGACTATTATGTGCGCGTGGTCGAGGAACGCCCCGATGGCATCGTGGTGCGTGGCGCCAAGGTCCACACCTCCGTCTCGACCAACACTAATGAGGTCATCGTGCTGCCGACGCGCGCGATGAAAGCCGAGGACAAGCCTTACGCCGTCGCCTTTGCCCTGCCAATCAACACGCCAGGGCTGAAGCTCATCGCGAGCCCGCATGGCTCGAGCCCCAAGAACCAGTTCGAGCATCCGCTGAGCGCGGGCCACAAGATGATGGAGACGTTGACCGTGTTCGACGACGTCTTCGTGCCCAGGGACCGCGTATTCCTGTGCGGCGAGATCGATTTCGCGGGACTGCTGGCACTGACCTTCGTACGCTACCATCGCTTCACCGCGGTGTCGTACAAGCTGCCGCTGCTCGAACTGATGGCGGGGGCGGGCTACGCGATCGCGGAGGCCAATGGCGTGCTGCGCGCGGCCCATGTGCGCGACAAGCTGACCCATCTGGCCGCCTATCACGCGACCGTGCGCGGCCTGATCGAGCATGCGGCCAACTCCTGCACTATCGAGGACGGCCTCGCGGTACCTAACACGCTGCTCACTAACATCGCCAAGTACCATTTCGCGCACAACTATCATCAGGCGGTGCAGATCGTGCAGGACCTCGCGGGCGGACTGCTGGTTACTGCGCCGGCGGCCGAGGACCTGACCAGCGAGGCGACGCGCGCGTACGTGCTGAAGTACATGGGCGGCGCCAAGGGCTTCGACGCCGAGAAGCGCCTGCGGCTCCTCAATCTGATCGGCGATCTTACGGCGTCGGACTTCGGCGGCTACCAGGAAGTGCTGGCGGTACACGCCGAGGGCGGCTTCGAGGCGGAAAAGCTGCAGGCCTATCGCGAGTACGATTTCAAAAGCGTCGCGGCCTACGCGCGCAAGCTCGCGGGAGTGTGAGAGACCGCGGCTCAAGTCTGGATTAGTTCGACCACCGTTCCGTCCGGGTCGGTCATGCAGACGAAGCCGGCCTCGCTGCCCTCGGCGTGGAACATTTGCGGCTCGGAGAGAAACTTAACGCCGCGGTTTTTGAGTTCCTCGTAGTCGGCGCGCAGCGTCTTGGTGCGCAGCGCGATACGGCTGTAGCCGGCATTGAACAGATGCGGGTAGGGGCGGCCCTCGGTCGGCGGGGTCTTCCATTCGATAAGGTCCAGGCGCGTCGCGTGCAAATCGTCGCCGAGGATCATCAGCACTGCGCGTCCGCGGCACTCCTTGGCGCCGAGCCCACGCGCCAACTGTTGATCGCCGAAATCACCGAAGTCGCGCACCACATGAAAGCCGAGCATCTCGTAGAATTTCAGCGAGCGCTCGAAATCGGTGACGTTGACGTTGATGTGGAAGATCGACTTGATGTTGGGCATCGACGTTATCCTCCGCAATACGCGCGGGAGCCCGCGGGTCTGCGCCGGCCTGGCGCCAAACGCCGCCGCCTAGCATAAGACGCCGAAGATCTGCCGGCTTGAAAAGCCGCGGGCGCGCGGCCTACGTGTCGCTTTTGCGCAACTCGACCGTATTGCCGTCGGGGTCGAGCACCCAGATCTGACGGCCGAGGCGGCGCCGGTCCTCTTCCTTAAGCTGCGCGCGCATCGCGTCGCCGTCGAGAAACGGCACGCCCATTTCCTTGAGCGAGGCCTTGGTCGCATCGAGATCCTCGACTTCGATCGCGATATGCGGACCGGTCGGATCGGGACCGTCATGCTTCTTGCTGACGATCAGATGAATCTGTCCGCTGCCGACGCCGTACCACATGCCCTTGAAACTGAAATCGGGGCGCGGGATCGGCTTGAGGCCGAGCACGTTCTCATAAAATGCGCGGCTCTTGTCGACGTCGGCGATCCTGAACGCGGCATGAGAAAATTCAGTCGGCTTATGCATGTGGACCTCCCGGGCAGCACCGGATTTGGGCGGACCGTCGCGTGGCGCCGCTTGCGATGCGCCTGTACCCCACTTCTAGTGAATTTCCGCGCCGCCCGCCACTACCACCGAAGTGCCGGTCACGTTGTCGGCGCGCGCCAGATAGACCACGGCCTCGCCGATATCCGCGGGGGTCTGTTCCCGGCGCAGGTAGCACATGCTCCCGACCGTATCGTCGAACAGCGACTCGGCGTTGCCGCCCCACGCCTTGCTCAGGTACTTGTCGAGCACGTCGGTCCACATCGCGGTGCGCAGCAGCCCCGGGCATACGGCATTGACCCTGATATTGGCCGGGCCGAGTTCCTCGGCCAGCGCCTGCGTGAGCGCCATCACGGCGAACTTGCTGGCGCAGTACGCGGACAGTCCGCCGCGCGAAGTCTTTCCGGCAATCGACGCGATATTGACGATCGCGCCTTCCTTGTTGCGCAGCAGATGGGGGATTGCGGCCTTCGAGCACAAAAACGGCCCCTTGGCGTTGACCGCCATCACGCGGTCCCACGCCTCCTCGGAAAACTCCGCCACCGGGCCGGCCGCGATAATGCCGGCATTGTTGACCAGGATGTCGATCGAGCCCAAGGCCTTGATTGTCTCGGCGGCCATCCGCTCGCAGTCCGCCGGACGCGTCACGTCGGCGAGGATCGCTGCGGCCTTGACGCCGCGGGATTTTATCTCGTCGACCGCACTTGCCAGTTCGCCGTGCGCGGCGAGATTGTAGGTCAGCGCCGGATCCTTGGGACTCCCGACGTCGACCAGCGCCACGTTGGCGCCGGCCTCGGCGAGTTTGAGCGCGATACCGCGCCCGATCCCGCGCGCCGCGCCGGTGACGATAGCGTTTTTGCCCTTGAGTTCCATCGGTCCTGCCCTCCGACCCGCTATTTAGCACGCGGAACGTGCGCCGGGGCAAACCCGCCCTCGCGCTGTGCAAAGGCCGCCGAGCTGAGGTATATCCGTTTCGGATTCGAACGAACTTCAGCCGCGCACCTACGGCGGGAATATAAAGGCTAGGAATATAAGTATGGATATCGGTTTTCTGATGGCGGCGACGGCCGAGTGCGGAGACCTCGCAGAGATCGCCCGCACGCTGGAGCAATTGGGTTACGAATCGCTCTGGATAGCGGAGCATCCGGTGATCCCGGTCGGGATGCAGACCCGGTTTCCCTTTACGCCCGACGGCAAACTGCCCGACCATTATGCACGATGGGCCGACCCATTCATCGCACTAACCATCGCCGCGGCGGTGACCAAAAAGATCAAACTCGGCACCGGAGTCTGCCTGTTGCCGGAGCGCGAAACGCTGGTAACGGCAAAGGTGGCGGCGAGCCTCGACCTCTTTTCCGGCGGGCGGTTTCTGCTGGGCGTCGGCGCCGGATGGCTGCGCGAGGAAACCGAAGCGATGGGCGCGAACTTCGGCCAGCGATGGAAGCGCACGCGCGAAGCGGTCGAGGCGATGCGCATCCTGTGGACCAAACGCGAGGCCTCCTACCAGGGCGAGATGATCAAGTTCCCGCCGCTCCGTTCGGAGCCCAAGCCGATTCAGAAGGCGGGTCCGCCCGTGCTTCTGGGAGCGCACGGCCCCAAGGCGCTGGAGCGGGTGGCGCGCACATATGACGGATGGATGCCGCTGGTTGCGAGCCCCGAGGAGTTGAAAGAAAGCGTCGCACAACTGCGCAAGCTCGCGGCCGAGCGCGGGCGCGACCCCGGCTCGATCCTCATATCGCCGCTGATCGAGCCCGGCGAAAATGGTCCCTCAGCCGACGAGGTGAAGCGCTATCGCGCGGCCGGCGCAACCCGCCTCATTCTTCTTTCGCAGAAAATGATCGCGGAGTGCGCCGATGGAAAAGCGTTGGAAGCGGCGCGTCAATTCGCACCGTCCATCGAGCGCGCCCGAGCGATCTGAAAGAGTAATTGACGATCGCGCCTGCTCGGCGTGGTTGCGATCATTGCGGCAATGCGCCAACTGCTCGCAGCGTTGTAGAGCGTGGCTACTCACAACTCTTCGTACCGTACTTGTTTGTTAGGCCTGCGCCGGTCGGCGCAGGCCTAACAATAAGACTTGATCAACTTCGCCCAGACGCAGGCAACTGGAAATAAGTGTGAGCACCTAGTAAATCCTCTGAATCTGGGTGGGATTGTCGATTGGCTGGCATCGCCATCGCTCGGAAGGGTCTTTGAATCCACTCGGATTGCGATTTCCACGGAGGTAATGGTTTATGAGTGACACCGACGGCCTTCGCTATACAAAGATGCCGCTTAACAACGGCACCGATGAGATTCCAGCGCTCGGCTTTGGCACGCTGATTCCCGACCCGCGCGCGACAAAAGAGGCAACCAGGGCCGCGCTGGAGGTGGGCTTTCGTCAATTCGATACCGCCGAACGCTACCGAAATGAAGAACAGGTGGGCGAAGCGATGCGGGGGGTATTCCAGGAGGGCAAGGTCAAGCGGGAGGAAGTGTTTATCTGTTCCAAGCTGTGGAACACCAATCATCGTCCCGAACGCGTCAGACCCGCCTTCGAGGCAAGTCTGAGAAGACTGCAACTAGACTATGTCGATCTATACTGCATCCATACACCATTCGCTTTCAAACCCGGGGACGAGCAAGACCCGAGGGACGAGAACGGCAAAGTCATTTATGATGTCGCGACGACTCTGACGGATACGTGGAAGGCTTTGGAGAGCCTCGTGGACGGAGGCCGATGCAAGGCTATCGGATTATCGAACGTCAGTCTGAGACAGTTGAAAGAGGTATTCGAAATCTCACGAGTCAAGCCTGCTGTGCTTCAAATCGAATCCCATCCATATCTCCCTGAATGGGAGCTGCTCGACTATTGCAAGAAGAATGGCATCGTGATGCAGGCCTTCGCGGCGTTGGGTCATGGTATGGAACCGAGGTTACTCGACGATCCTATCATCACCGCCATCGCCAAGCGCGTCCGCAAAACCCCGGCCCAAGTACTACTGGCTTGGGCTGTCCAACGCACCACTGCTCCTCTAACCACATCTACAAGCACCCGCTACATCAAGGAAAATTTCGATATCTCGACTCTTCCCGACGAAGCCATGAATGAAATTAGTCAAGGGATCAACACGCGAGTCAGGCTCAATACGGTTGTGGAGACGGGCATTCCCGGGTTCATTCCCAAAGGAACATGAACGGGCCTCAGCCGTTTCGGAGAACGATGAAGTGATCGATGCCACGCCGCTTCGAAGATGGGGCGGTGCAGCGGAGATACGAAGACGGTGCTGTTTTTGGTCGAAAGCGATTTCGTCACTGGCGAATGCTTCGCAGGCTTGTCTCGAATGCGGGTCTGACGCGTTCGGGCCGATGTTGTTCCAGAGCTTCGTACCTATAAAAAACGTCCTTCCGATTGACCTTGCCCTCCTTGAAACGCCGGAGCGGATCCCGATTAGCAGCATTTGACACTCGCGGTCTTAGGAGCGACGATGGAGCGCGATTTCCATCGCAGCCGATTCGGTCGGGAGAGCGACACCATAAAAAACGGGCCTGGCCACACAGTTCGCTCGTCAGGAGCAAAACGATGGGTATTATCGACAAGGCGCTAGAAGCAAACCGCAACTATGCAAAAAATTACGATCCAACGCTGGGGAAGCGTCCGGCCCCCAAAATCGCAGTTGTAACCTGCATGGATCCACGGCTCTCAGACCTCCCTGGAATCTTGGGTCTGCCGCAGGCCGATATAGACGTTATTCGAACCGGCGGACCCGCGGTAACAGAAGATGTTCTCGGGGAACTTGTTGTTTCCAACCGTGTACTCGGAACCACAGAGATACTGCTTCTCAACCACACCGGCTGCGGGTTCACGACATTCACAGATGACGAGCTGAACGCGAAGCTGAGCGCTTCGACCGGAGATGCTTCGCCGGCTCCAATGCGCTTCTTCTCCTATAAGGACCCCGAGCAAAATACCCGGGAGCAGATCAAGAAAGTCAGATCGCATCCCTGGATTGGCAAAGACATCCCCGTGCGCGGCGTCATCTTCGACGTGGACACGGGCAGATTACGGGAAGTCAAAAGCACTTGAACACGAGCGCGGCGGCGGCGGTCCAGTCAATGAGTGAGTAGTGGAAAGGCGATTGCCTTTATGTACCTTCCTCCAGCGACATGGATCCAAAAGGCAAAGTGGCTCTAGTCACCGGTGGGGCCCGCATCGGACAGGTCGTCGCTCACAGCCTCGCGGCGCGAGGGTGTGAGCTGGCGCTGATCTACCGCGGCTCGCGCGAGGCGGCGGAGGCTTCGGCCAAAGCCGCGATCAACGCTGGGGTGCGGGCGATCACCATCCGGGCCGATGCGACCGATGAGGATCAGATCGCAGCAGCGGTCAAGGAAACACATCGCGCGCTAGGACGCATCGATATCCTGCTTAACATGGCATCGATCTATCTGAGCACGCCGGACCCCAAGGAGGCGGATTGGTCGAATACGATCGATGCCAACGCCCGCAGCGTCTTTCTTTTCTCGACCGCTGCAGCGCCGATTATGAAGCAAACCAGTGGAGCGCGAATTATTAACTTCGCGGACTGGCTGTCCGTAAGCGGGCGCCCCCGCTACCGAGGCTTTGTGCCTTACTACTCGTCCAAGGCCGCCGTTGTCGCGCTGACCGAAAGTCTCGCGCTAGAACTGGCTCCAGAAATTCTGGTCAATGCGATCGCGCCTGGACCGATTCTTGAGCCACCGGGTCTGACTCCCGAGGAGAACACGGAGGTGATCGAAGCCACACCGCTTCAGCGATGGGGCGGTGCCGGGGAAATCGCCAAAACGATACTCTTCCTAATCGACAGCGATTTCATCACCGGTGAATGTATCCGCGTCGATGGCGGCCGGCATCTCTATTGACCGTAGATCTGCTCGAACGTGTTAGCCCGCAATATTCGCCGTTGTAAAAATCGAGGCGATTGCTGAGCGACCGCGTGGCAGGATTCATAGAGCAACAGTTCGGCATCCAACGGCGACTTGCCTGGTTGGATCAACTCGAAGCGCTGGTCGCACGCGAACTTGCTCCTAGCCCTCGGAAAATTCGCACCGCCCTGCGCATCTCCGCGATCGTAACAATCGCGATTGGACTGGACGCGAGCTGCCACGTCAACAGCCAGCTCGGCGCGGTAATTGCGTGGCTCCTCGCGGGCGCAGGACCGATGATGTCCATTCGCAAGGCTCTTGCATGGCAAATCGCAGTGATGCTCGCTCTAATCACGTCGCTGGTGATGGCGCGCACATTCGCGGAGACGCCGTGGTTGATGCTGCCGTTTGTCGTCGTATTCATTTCATTTTTGACCTACGTGGGAACGACGCGCAAACTCGGCGTGGGCCTGCTCGTTATACAGATAGTCTGCCTCATTACGTTCTACGGCGTGGTATTTTCACCTGAGGAAATCGGTTGGAACGCAGCAGCCTCGTTCGACGGTAGCGCGATTGCCTTCGGCGTGATCGTTCTGTTCGACAACTGGTTGTGGCCGGACCCGGGCGAGCCGATCTTGATGGAGTCTCTCGGAGCGAGCGTCGCGCGCGCCCGTTCGCAGCTTCTCGGGGCTTCGAACTTTTTTCTCGCTGGCGAAAGCGTACTTCGACCGCCATTGCCAGCCCCGACTTCCGACCTACCTGCACATATGGCGCTTCTTGATCAAGCAGTGGCCGAGGGGGCCTCCGAGCATCGCCGGGCGATCCTGCTAGCTGCGATCACGCGCGCGGCTCGCATCAGTCTCGAAGTGGATCGTTTAATTACTACGGCGCGCGAGAACCTACCTCGAGAAATTCGCACGATGGTCCGTGGCGAAATTCAAAGGGCGGTAAATGTGATCGCCGCCGCGCTTGACGAGATCTCTCACAAACTAACGGCGCGCATTGTTATAGGCGCGGACGAGCAGGCTCCTGCTACGCGGACGGATGTCCGCTTGGCGATGGACAATCTGGCGTCGCGCGTCATTCAGATCAGACCAGCATACATCGGCAAAGCCAGTCCGGCGGAAATCGAAAATTTCGCGGAATTCATCGATTCGCTGGCTGTGCTGACCAGGCACATCGAGCACTCGCTGGATGAACCTCCGCGGCCCCCGACCACGGATCCGTCGAACACTCCCGTCCCTTGGAACAGTGCTGTCCCTCGATTGAGCGATCCTGCAGATCCCGCGCGTGTTCGCTATTGCTTGAAAGTCGGCTTGTGCACGATGGTCGGCTATCTAATCGGCCTCATTACCCAGCGTCCGGACTTATTCATTATCCTGATGACCGTAATAACAACCGCGACACCCACCTATGGCGCAACCTTGCACAAGATGTCCCTCCGGATCGCCGGAGCTATAATCGGAGGAGCGGTTACTCTTCTCGCTATCATTATAGTTTCGCCCAATTTCGACACGCTCCCGGCCTATATGCTTGCGGTCTTCGTGGTCTTCTATGCGTCGGCCTACTCTTCGCAGGGCAACGCGCGGATGTCATACGCGGGGAAGCAAACGGGGATCCTTTTTGCGTTGGCGTTCGTTGGGTTGAGCCCATCCGTCAATATCTACGAACCGCTTTGGCGCATTTGGGGCGTCCTGCTTGGTGACTTTGTCGTGGCAGTGGTCTTCCTTACCCTGTGGCCGGAATACGCCGGTGATTCCCTGGTCCCCAGACTGCAGAGAGTCATTGCCAATTCGCTCGCGCTAGCGCCAAGCGGCTCAGCTTCGAGCAGCGAGGATCAAATCCTGAAGACGAACTCAGAAACGATGCGCGTGTTGACCGAATTCCTAGAGATCGCTGATGACGCGCGGATGGAAGGACGCACCTGCGCCGTCTACCATAACGGGATCGTGGAAGCGGCCGGGACTCTTCGCCGTATTGCGAACCGGCTGTCTTCGATCGCGACAGCGCGGGTTCTTACTCAAATGCCGCAACTCGACCCTGTAACGGAGTTTGCGCGTGAGCGGGTTTTCAACGCGATTCGTGGGCAGCTTATCTCGTGGCTGGATTTCTTTAGCGGCTCTGAATGCTTCAGCGCTGCCGCTGCTCGGGCGATCGCGCAGAAACATTCAGCCGATGAGTTGGCGGAACCGCTTAACGAGTTAAGTTCACACTTGGAGGAGGGAGGGTTCGCCCGATTGGCATCATGGCCGCTCGAGCCACGCCGCACGATGCTCGCGGAACTGCAGTCGATGCGACGACTTGAGCTTCTATTCTCTGAGCTAAATCGGTATCTGGCGGATGTTCCCAGCCCCTCACGGCGCGAGTCGCGGTGATGCAATGCCCCTCGAGTGCGACGGAGGTCAGTCGCAGTTATCGTACATGCGTCGCTGCCCCAGACGGACGCTCGCTTGAGCCGCTCCTTAAGATGGTTCGAAGAAAGGTCACACCAGCTGCTTACTCTGGAGTCCATCGCGCAGCACACCGCGATGAGCGTGCACACACTCAATCGACGCTTCCGCGAGCAGACCGGCCTTTAAGCACGCCAGGAAATTCCGGTGACAGCAGCCCGTAGTCGAGACGGAGTTTGAGGCCTGAGTTTCTGAACCTCCGTCGAAAGTCGCTCTCTTGAGGGTCCTGCTGCCTTATTGCAGAAGTTCGGACGGAATCACTTACCTCATTGACGGACTATCGCTTGACGGACTCCACGGTATCTAACGGGCCTAGGCGGACTCGCGTTGACTTTTTTCGCGCTCCCACGCCGCGAGTTCGTCGTGCGCGTTGAGCTCGTATTTCTCGAGCGTCGGATGAGCGTTGGGGAGGATCGGCGTGGTCAGTTCCAGCCGGATTCCATTGGGGTCGAAGAAGTAGATCGACTTGATGAAGTGATGGTCGGTCGGCCCCAGCACCTCGATACCGGCAGCCGCAAGGCGCTTGTGCGCGACCTCGAGTTCATCGAGCGAGCCAACGCGCAGCGCGAGATGATTAACCCAGTCGGGCGTATTGGGGGAGGGGGCAGCAATCTGGTTGTCGCCGAGATCGAAGAACGCGACGCAGGAGCCGTCGGTCATGCGAAAAAAGATATGCGCGTGCGGGCAATGTTCCTGCGTGCTCGGCACCCGGTCCTGGCGGATGACATGGATCAGCGGGAGGCCCAGGATGTCCTCGTAAAAGTGCCGGGTCTCCTCCGCGTCGCGGCATCGATAGGCGAAGTGATGCAATCCGTTGATCGGAACGAAGGAAGGCATACCGTCACCTCCTGCGCGTAACCGTCAGTCGCCTCTCACGATACATCAATTTCCCAATTCCGCCACCTGTGATTCTCGTCTCTGGGATTGAAGTGGCCGTCAATCGAAAGCGCTTAGCCCCGTGATGTCGCGGCCGAGCACCAGCGTCTGCACGTCGAAGGCGCCTTCGTAGGTGTTGACCGTCTCCAGGTTCAACATGTGGCGGATGACCGGGTACTCATTCACGATCCCGTTGGCGCCCAGCATGTCGCGCGCCATCCGCGCGATGTCCAGGGCCATCCCGACATTATTGCGCTTGGCGAACGAGACTTGCTCGGGCCGCATCTTGTCCGCGTCCTTGAGCTGCCCTAAGCGCAGGCATATCAGTTGCGCCTTGGTGATCTCGGTCAGCATCGTCACCAGCTTGTTCTGTACCAACTGGTAGCCGGCGAGCGGACGCGCGAACTGTTTGCGCGACTTGGTGTAATTCAGCGCGCAGTGGTAGCAACTGCGCGCGGCGCCGATCGCTCCCCATGAGATTCCGTAACGCGCCTGCGTCAGGCAGGAGAGCGGCGCGCGCAGGCCGCGCGCTTCGGGCAGCCGCGCGCCGTCATCCAGGCGCACATCCTCGAAGATTAGTTCCGAGGTTATCGACGCACGCATCGAGAACTTGCCGTGGATATCGCTCGTGGTAAAACCGGGCTTGCCGCGCTCGACCAGGAAGCCGGTGATCCCCTCGGGAACCTTGGCATAGACCACCGCGACGTCAGCGATCGAGCCGTTAGTGATCCATCGCTTGGTCCCGTTGAGGACCCATCCATCGCCGTCGCGGCGCGCGCGCGTCTCCATCCCGCCCGGGTCGGAGCCGTGGTCGGGCTCGGTCAGCCCGAAGCATCCGATGAGCTTGCCCTTGGCCATCTCCGGCAGGTAGCGGCGCTTTTGTGCTTCCGATCCCCAGGCGTAGATCGAGTACATCGCGAGCGCGCTCTGCACTGAGGCAAACGAGCGCAGGCCTGAGTCGCCCGCCTCCAGCTCCTGCATGATGAGGCCGTACGCGATGTTGTTCATCCCGGCGCATCCATAGCCCTTGAGGTTAGCGCCAAAGAACCCAAGCTCAGCCATCTGCGGCACCAGTTCCTTGGGGAAGGTCTCGCTGGCAAAGTTGCGCTCGATGCTCGGAAGAACCTCGCGCTGGACGAATTGCCGCACCGTGTCGCGCACCATCCGCTCCTCGTGGCCTAGCATCTCGTCAAGGTCGAAAAAATCCAGATCCTTCAATAAATCCGCCATTTTGTGGCTCCTTGGGAAACGCCGCAACAGCCGTCTGGGCGGGTATTGCCGCCTGTCGGCGGCCGTATTGCCTCGGCCATGAGTATCAATTAGCCTTATACGAGCACGCGATTCGTATGCATATCGAAACACTTAAAGTCTTCTGCGACATTATCGAGAGCGGTAGCGTTTCTTATGCCGCTTCACAGAACTTCGTCACCCAGTCGGCGGTCAGTCAGCAGGTCCGCAG
Source organism: uncultured delta proteobacterium (assembly GCA_963734845.1). Taxonomy (GTDB): domain Bacteria; phylum Desulfobacterota; class Binatia; order Binatales; family Binataceae; genus JAKAVN01. Next base: position 13,086 of record CAVTIS010000008.1, read on the forward strand.
CCTGGAGGAGAAGTACGAGTGTCGATTGTTAGAACGGGCGCGCGCGGGTGTCAAACCAACTCCGGCCGGACAGATATTGTACAACTCGAGCAAGGAAATCGTGCGACGTTTCATGGAGTTGGAGAACCGCTTGCGCGAGATCGGCTCGGTGGTCGCGGGATCGATCCGGGTCGGTACGGTCTACAGCGTTGGATTGCATGAGCTGCCGCCCTACCTGACCGAGTTCCTGCGCACTTATCCACAGGTAAACGTGCACCTGGAGTATTTGCGCTCCAACAAGATCTACGAGGATCTCGTTGAAGGCAAAATCGATCTTGGTGTGGTGGCCTACCCGGCCAAACGCAGCCAGATCGTCACCATCGCGTTTCGCCACGACGAACTGGTCCTGGTCGTGCCACCCGACGACCCATTGGCCAAGCATAGTAAGGTCAGCGTGAGCGCCCTGGTGGGTCAGAAGTTCGTCGGCTACGAACGCGACATCGCCACCCGCAAGGCGTCGGACCGCATCTTGCGCGATTATGGGGTAAAGCCTCAGTACACGATGGAGTTCGACAACATCGAGACCATCAAGCGCGCGGTCGAAATCGGCCAGGGCGTGGCGATCGTGCCACTGTCGACGGTCGAGCACGAGACCACGAGGGGCTCGCTCAAGATGCTGGAATTTGCCGAGGGCACTTTCACGCGGCCGCTCGCGATCATCTATAAGCGCGGACGGGAGCTTTCTCCGGCGGTGCGAAAATTCGTCGAGGTCCTGACCACGGCGAAGATTCATTCGCCAGGGACGCGTTCCGAGAAAGGCGAAGGCAATAATAGCCGCAACGAGGCTCGCGCCGAGCGTGCGGACAAATCCGACCGCGCCGACAAATCTGAAAGAGCCGACAAATCCGAGCGCACTGACAAGTCCGAGCGGACCGACAAGGCCGAGCGGGCTGAACGCGCGTAGCACCGCCGCATCGGCGCGGCCGCCGCGCGGCGCGCGCCCATCCCCAAAAATTCACCCGCGAGAAAAGCGGCGCTACGAGAGCAGCGCGCGCAGGCGTTCGCGGTCGAAGCCGTCGACGATCTCGCCGCCCGCTGCGACCAGCGGACGTTTGATCAGGTTCGGCTCTTTCGCCATCAGCGCCAGCGCCTCGGGCGCGGTCAATTTCCGGTCCTTGAGTCCCATCGATTTGAACGCCGGGCTCTTCGGGTTGAGGAAATCCCGCGGATCGCGACCGGCGAACAGAAGCTTGAGTTCCGCGGCGCTGAGCGGCTCCTTGGCGTAGTCGCGCTCGTCGAGTTCCACCCGAAGTTCGTCACGCAAGAAACCTCTTGCGTTGCGGCAGGTGGTTCAGGTCGATTTCCAGAGAAACCGGGCTTGCTTCATTTTGTTCTTCACTAACTCTACTGCGCCAAATCACTCTGAGTCGGACGCGATTCCGCAAGCTCCCACATCCTCTCACGACGCGAGAGGGCCGGAATTCGCCCAAGGCTTCCGCTTCCGCGCTATTCGATACTGGTGCCCGGCAGCGGCGGCACGGCGACCCCACCGCTCGCGGCTTTGCCCGAGACAACCGGGCCCGTGCCACGGTCCGCCGGCTGAGTCATCGCGGATCCTGTCGTCGAAGATCCGGTCGCGGAACTTCCCGCGATAGGCGCGCTGCTAACCCCAGAGGACTGCATCGGCGCGGAGCTCATCGAGGAGCTTGCGGACGGCGCCGCCGACGAGGTGACCGGCGCAGGCGGCGCGGTCGTGGTCGGTCCGCTGAAATGGACCGGCTTCTGCCCCGCTACCATGTCGGGCGTGAGCACGTAATCGCCGCCGAGCGAGCTGCGCCAGATAGTATTCGCGGTTTCAGTATTGCCGCCGGTCAGCAGGTAGCTGGCGCCGCCGGTGATTCCGCCGAGAATTCCGTAGACCACCTTGGCGGGCACGTACAGGACGTTACCGGCCACGGTGCCGGCGCCAATTCCCACGCCCTTCCAGTTCACGTTGCCGTCGGACGGCTGCGGAACCTGCGCCTGGCCGGGCTGCGTACCGACGACCGGGTTACTGGAGCTCTCTGCCGAATTCGGGCTTTGTGCCATCGCGGGTAAAGCGATCGCCGCCGCCCCTACCATCGCCAAAAAACACGCTACTTTCTTCATTACCTTTTCCTCCTCCTCCCCCACAATAGACTGACCTGAAAAACTATTCGGTCCTCACCACCGCCTCACCGGGCAAAAGACTCATCAAATGCACAAAGGCCCGCTCCAGATAATCGCGGTCCTTGGATTCGAGCGTCAGTTTCACGCGGTAGTCCGGATCTCCAACCCTTGGATAAGAGCCCAGCAGAAGATCGGGGTAGCGCGCAAGACACTGGTTGAGATGTTCGGCAATCGCGCCCTCGCCGGCCGAAGTATATATCGTGCGCAGATAATAGGGGTCGGTGGCGAACCGACCCAGCAGCGCGGTCAGCTTGGCCTCGAAGATTTGCGGAATGCCCGGCAGGATGTAGACGTTCTCGAGCTGGATGGTCGGAAAGCGCAGGTCGCCCGCGGAGTTCAGCACGGCGCCCTCGGGCACGGCCGCCATCTTGAGCGCTGCGGCAGTGACCCGATCGGCCATGTGCGTGCGGATGAGGCGCTCGAGTTCCGGATGCATCGTGAGCTTGCGGCCGAAGGCCGCAGCGACTCCATCCATCGTGACATCGTCGTGCGTTGGGCCGACTCCGCCCGAGGTTAAGACGACGTCGAAGCGACGAGCGCAATAACTGACTTCCTCCGCGATGAGCGGAATTTCGTCGGGGATCACCGTGATGCGTTGTAGTGCGACGCCGACGGCGCGTAACTGGCGCGCGGCGAAATACGCGTTGGAGTCCTGCGTCTTGCCTGACAGGACTTCATTGCCCACCACCACCAGGGCGCACGTTCGCTCTCGCATAAGGCCGGCCGCCCACACCCCCTCCCCGCCCCCATTATCGCGTCCCGGATGCGCTCGGGCAACGGGGTGTCGTCATTTTAAGGTCTTTGCTCTGACGTCTTTTGCTTTAAGGTCCTGCTTAAGGTCCCGCCTGCTCGATATCGGACGCCTGAGACTTGAGGAACAGCTTGAGCCGTTTCTTGAGCCGCGCCTCGATCTGGCGTACGCGCTCGCGGCTTATCCCGAACCGCGCGCCGACCTCCTGCAGGGTCGGCGGCTCTTCAGAAAGCAGCCGGCTCTGAAAGATCTCGAGTTCCTTGTCCTTGAGCGTGCTCGCGAACTGATCGATCTTCTCGCGCGCGAAAGTTCGCCATTCGTCGTGCGCGGCGGCTTCCTCGGGCGTGTCGCTGCTGTCGGGCAGCACGTCGAGCAACTCGACCGTCTCGTCCTCGCGCACCGGCTGATTGAGCGAGACTTCGCTATGCGCCATCCGCTCCTGCATCTCGCGCACCTCGCTCTCCTTGACCCCCATGCGCTGAGCTAGCAGCAGCGGTTGCGCGGTGAAGCCTTCCGCCTCCAGCCGCTCGGTCTCCTTGCGCAGGTTGAAAAAGAGTTTGCGCTGGGCCTGAGTGGTGCCGATTTTGACCAGCCGCCAGTTGTTGATCAGGAAACGGTAGATGTAGGCGCGCACCCACCAAACCGCGTACGAGGGAAAGCGAATGCCGCGGTAAGGGTCGAAGTTGCGCACGGCCTCCATCAGGCCGACGTTGCCCTCCTGAATAAGGTCAAGCAGGTTGCGCGAGGCGTGGGCGAACTCGCTGGCGATTTTGACCACCAGGCGCAAATTGGCGGTAACCAATCGATACGCGTCGGCCGGATCGTGATGCTTCGTGTAGCGCTTGGCGATCTCGATTTCTTCCTCGCGGCTGAGCAGCGCGAAGCGCCGAATTTCGGCCAAGTAGCGGCCCAGCGGATCGTAGGCGACCAGCCCTCCGCTTTCGCCCTCGGCGTCCTCCGCCACTTTGGCGACGTCGACCGTACTCTCCCCGGTCTGATCGCCGCCGGGAGCGTGTGCGAATCCGTCGGGCAATTCACCTATCTCGCCGAGGTCCTCCGCCCGCTGCGACGTATGCGGGCCGTCATCCTCGACGATTTCGGCATCGACTATTTCCGCGTCGATCGCGGGGGCGTGGGGCGGCTCCTCATTCGCCGCGACGGAGCGGCGACGGCGCGTCGCACCCGCCGCGGTCCGGATCGGATCTTCAGCGGGATCGGTCTTGGGTTTGCGAGGGACTGATTTGCGCGCCACCTGATGCTCCGTGGGCGGTCTGTCCGTGGGGCGGTCTGCAGGCCGTGCTCGTGGCGCGGTGAACCCTGGAGATCACCGGAGCCGAACCCGTGAAGGAGTCAGGCGGCGGTCGGCCGCAGAACAGGCCTTCTCAATCAGGCCCGTCCAGCCCCGTTCGCCAAGCTCTTTGTCAAACCTCTTCGGGCCGTTCGATCGAAACCTTGTTCGCGGCGATCTCGCGCAGCGCCGTAACGACTTCCTTGTTGTCGGTTTCCACCAGCGGTCGTGCACCTTTAAGCAGTTGCTTGGCGCGCTTGGCGGCTCCCAGCACGAGTTCGAAGCGGTTGGGAATCCTTTCCAGACAGTCTTCTACGGTAATTCTGGCCATCAGGTTGATCTTCCGGCGGAACGGCCGCTTTGTCAACGCATCGTGAACGAGGGGGTCCAGCGCCGGCGCCTGACCGGAATTTCACTGAACGGGGAATTAAAATTTCATTTGCGCGAAAGCTGCAAGTGATTAGCTTAGGTCAACTCTAATGGGTGTGACGTGTTCTCGACTCATTTGGAACACGTTGCCTCCTAGATGCGGATATTTTTCTGCGTACACGTGTCTTGATTTGCAGTGTTTCGTTTTTGTTTAGGCGTGCATAAACGTGCGAATTCAAAATTTTATTCCAGCAAACGTTGCAGTCTTGTAGCATCGACTCTGAATTGGCGTGTTTGACTACGCTGTGGACTTCGACACGGCTTTCGTCGGAGGCAACCCATGAAGATCGTTTGCCCAAGGTGCAAGCTGGGATGGATTGACCGCGACCGTTGCTCACGCTGCGGCTACCGAGTCTCTCAGATTGAAGAACAACAGGAGAGATTCGGACGCCTTGTGCGAAACAGCCTGATTGGCCTTGTTTCGGTGTTAGCGGGGATTTGGCTAGTCCATCTTTTCTAGCCGGCTTTGGTGAAAGAAAGGGTTCCAGCAAGAAGCATTCGGTTGTACTGCGCGTGCTCTGCGCGCCCGGCGCTCACCGCGAATGACCATCCGCTCGGGCGGCTGAAAGCACCTGGTGCGCGCGACTCTGAGGCGCATGCGCTTTTCCAGCCTACGCTTTTTATTCAGTAATTCTTTGAGTCTTTTCCTCGGTCCTCTGCGCGAAGAACAGCAAGCGCGAAGGAACGGGTCCCTTCTGGCACAGTTCGCTGACAGGTCACTCGAAGAAGGGCTCTCTCAGAAATTCTGCACCGCCTTCAAACCAGCGTCGTGCATGGACCGCGCCCACAAAGGCTGCTCATTAGTTCCGCAGAGAACGGGGTTCGTAGGATTTCACTACCGGTTCGTGCGGTTCCAATCGACATTCCAAGGAACGTACAGGAATCTGTATATTGCGCTTCTCGCAGAACAAACGATCACGAGAAGAGGCCGCAGGTCCGGCCATGCCCAGGGAATGGCCTTCCCGATGATCGCAACCAAATCAGGAGTGTAAGCATGTTCATGCAATCAGCAGTACGCATAGTTGCGACGGCGGCCCTGTTCGGCTCGATCGTCCTCGCCGGCCCTCTGGCTATCGCAGGTCCAGCAACCACGGAACCAGCCGCGGCGGCCGCTAAGGCCGATCCAGTCGAAGCGCGCATCAAGGAACTCCACAACAGGCTGCACATCACGGCCGCCCAGCAGAGCCAATGGGACAAGCTCGTCCAGGTGATGCGTGATAACGCAAAGGCGATGGAGGACCTGCAAAAACAGAGAGGCCAGGACGTAAACGCGATGTCCGCGGTCGACGCGGTGAAATCCTATCAGGCCGTCATCGAGGCGCATGAGGCCGGAATGGCTAAATTTGTTCCGGCCTTCCAGGCGTTATACGACAGCATGTCGCCCGCTCAGAAAAAGACTGCCGATGCCATGTTTCGCACCAAAGTGCGTACCGCGGCCGCGAAAAAGGGTGCGTGATTGAGAGACTTCAGTCGCGACAATATCGGAACCTATTCGTCCGGCCGGGATTCGCTTCAGGCGATGGAGACCTAGTATGCACAAAATAACGCTAACCAGGATTAGTAACATCGGCAAGGTCAGTAAAATCAAGATCAATAAAATCGCGGCCGCGATCGGCCTGGGCCTCGTGATTTGCGGTGTCGCGATGGGGCCGGCTGCATTCGCCGGTGGTGGCCATGACGCTAGGAATCACAAGGAACATCACGAAGAGCATCATGAGGAGCACCATAGAGGGAATGACTATGGCTACGTGGCGCCGGTTCCTACTTACTACTATGCACCGGCACCCAACTATTATTACGCACCTGAGCCGGAGTACTATCCGCCTCAGCCGGTCTATAATCAGCCACCTCCATCGGAGGGCATAAACCTTTTCTTCGGGCGCTAGGAAGATTTCGGTCTGATGCGACCTGCGCAGCCGATAGACGACGGCCACGAGCGAAGCTGAATCGAAGCGCCGCCGACTGCTTCATGCAGCCGGCCGGCGCAGCACCACCGGATCCACCTTGCGCGGGATGAGTTGGCCGTAACCCAGGTTCGCCAGCAGCTTGCCGTTTTCGACGATTGCTTTGCCACGCAAAATCGTGGTCACCGGCCATCCCTCAACCTGCCATCCCTCCCACGGGCTGTAGTCGCTCACATGGAAATCTTCGCGGGTCAGTTTTTTCTTGATCGACGGATCAATTAGCACGATATCGGCGTCGCTGCCGGCTGCGATCACCCCTTTGCGAGGATAAAGCCCAAGGATGCGCGCCGCGTTGGCCGAGGTCACATCAACGAAGCGCTCCAGTGTCATCCCGCGCCGCACTACGCCTTCGGTGTAAACGATTCCCATCCGGGCCTCGGCGCCCAGGTTTCCGCCGGTGACGTTGTCTATCCGCTTGCCCGATAGCTTGTGACTAAGCGAGGTCGGGAACTCGTCGGTCGCGGTGGTGGATACCGCGTCATTAATCAGTCCGTCCCATAGCGCCTTGTTGTCGTCGCGTCCTTTCAGCGACGGATAGGTGTGATAACAAAACCCGCGCGGAGTTTTGTAATCGTCGGCCGAGAAGCAGGCATAGTGATGCAGGGTTTCGCAGTAGATGGGTAGATTGCGCCCGCGCGCCTCGGCCACCGCTTCCACGCCCTCGCGCGCCGAAGTATGCACGAAATAAACTCCGGCCCCGCTCGCGCGGGCCAGGCGGATGATCCGGTCAAAAGCCAGCTCTTCGGAGAGCTTGGTATGGACCAGGTTCATGTTCCAGCCTTCGGTCCTTCCCTCGGCGGCGAACCTCTCGTAATTGAACTGGACCAAGTCGTCGTCCTCGGCATGGACGACCATAATGCCGTCATGCTTCGCGACCTTCTCCATCGTTAGCTGGACGCGCCCCATGTCGAGCCGCACCCTGGTGCGCTTGGGATGCGGCGGCATTACGTCCGTGGTGAAAATCTTGAAGCTCGGAAATCCCTGCTTGATAACGTCGCCGATCTGATCGAATACGCTCAATGGCAGCGCGCCCAGCAGGCCGACATGGAAAGAGTAATCGACATATGATTGCCCTTTCCATCGTGCCGCCCGCGTTTCGATCCCCTTGGTGATATCCATGCCGGGCTCGATGAAGCAGAAGTCCAGATGGGTGGTCGTGCCTCCGAATGCCATCCCGCGCGTGTCTTCTTCGGGCCCCAGGGTGCTCACGCCGGCGTCGGGGTTGGTGAGGTCGTAGATATCGAGATGGGCGTGGGGCTCGATCCCGCCCGGAACCACGATCTTGCCGCTGGCGTCAATCGTTCGTCCCGCCTGGGGCGCGTGCTCGTCGGTTCCGATGAAAGCAATCTTTTCGCCCTGGACGCCGACGCTCCACTTGCCGACGCCCTGGGAGGTAACGACTTCACCGCCGCGAATCAGTAGGTCCAACATTTTGGGATGCCTCCGCGCGAAACCCGTATTCTGTTGAGCAGCCTTTTTACTCCGAGAGACCGGCGCCGGGCGATTGCGGACTTCTAAGACATCATGGGCAAAAATTCAATGCGCGCCCTGAACGACGATTACACATCGATCGCCATCCGGAACTTCATCGAGCGGCAATCCGATCTCGTCGGCGAATCTCTTGCCCACGATCAGCAGGCGCCCGGGACTCTGGCGGAACAGTTGCTGGCGGCTGCGCTGCGTGAGCACGTCGGTGTGAAAAAGCCGCCCCAGGCGAGCCCGGGCGTCGCGGGTCATATCGACCAGCGCGGCGTCGGGCTGGGTGGCGCTGATCGCCAGCTCGTCGTGCGATATCAGCAGCGCGCGCAGCCGCGATCGATTGTTGTGCGCGATGCGCGCGCCGAGGTCGAGCGCCGCGCGGCCATCCGGCCCCGGATCGATCGCCGCGAACACGCGCTCGAACGGGCGATCGCTGCCCTGGATGAAGGCGCCGACATTGATGGGTCCGTTTTTCGATTCGACGAACACTTCGCGCACGACTCCGCCCAGCGTATCGCTGCCGGTAGCCGCACGATGATAGCCCAGGAGAATCCACGCCACCTCGGCCGCGCGGGCGCTGGCGATGATGTCGCGGGCGGGAGCGTCGGAGTGCATCGTCTGCGCGTCGATCGTGACGCCGCGGGCCAGCGCGTACTCGATAGCGGCGGTCAGAGCGGGAGGAGGCGGCGGTGGTGCTTGTGCTTCTGCCTCCGGCGCTGCGGCACTTTTTGCGACGCCTCGTACCAGCGCGAGCACACGTGGAGGCGGTTCGTCGTGGGGGTCGCTCGCCGCGAGCGCGATCGCCATTAACGGCGCGACCCCTTCCGGATTCGCAACCGCCACCAAGACTCCGCGCTTTGGCGTGGTTGTCATCGCTTGAGTACCCTGCTCCAGCCCCATCCAGACTGACCGCCCCATCTAATCCGGTCAAATGCCGCGCGCAGAAGTGCTAACACTTCGGATTCCAGCATATTTTTGACGGCGGATCGCGCTCGCACGGCGTCGCGCCGTCTTACGGACGTTTTCTCGCTTCCTGAAGCGACAAACTCCACGAGTCCGGCGCGCGCGCCCGGGAGAAGATCGATTCCATCGTTCGTCATGAGCGGGGAGCGGACCGAAATCATTTCGGACCGCGCGCCAGGTCGGAGGTCTCAGGCCTTGCTGTAACCATCGAACACGTCCGGCGTATGGAGCAGGAAACGAGCGCGCCGAACCTTACTTCTGCTGGTGGCAATTGTCACCTTCGCATCGTTTACCGCCTCGCAGTCATAACTAGTGGCGAAGTTGATATTGATTATGGCTCTCAATTCCGCGGATCTCCGAGCGGAAATTCTCGCGCTCCTTTACAACTCAAGAAAGAATTGTACTAAATATACTTCTTCGACATCCTTCGGATGAATGCGAAGTGAATGCCGGCCTGGCATCGACACTTCCACGCCTCTAAAGGATTTTGATTTTCACATTTTTGATTTTCGAGCGCCGGCCCCCCTCGACCTCCCTGACATCGCGCCAAAGGGCCTACGCGTCGGTCCTGCGCGTTGGTCCTGCACGTCGGTCCAGAGAACAGAATCGAAAGGTGAGCTGAACGGAGGAAAAAACCCGATGCTGGAAGCAAAGCGCGTCGCGGATCACGAAACGCTCTACGAAAAATATGTGAACCCCCAGTGGTCGCGGCTGCTCGATGTGCTGCAAATGAACGTCGAATATGCGCGCTGTGTGGGTGCCGAACTTCACACCGCCGAAGGGCGCCGGATTCTGGATTTTATTTCCGGCTATTGCGTCCACAACGTAGGCCACAATCATCCTAAAGTGATCGCCGCGCTCAAACAGGAGCTCGACCGCAACGGTCCGGCAATGCTCCAGAGCCACGTATCGGACCTGGCCGGGGAACTCGCCGCACGCCTTTGCGAGTCCGCCGGCGGCCGCCTCACCAAGGCTTTCTTCGATTCCTCTGGAAGCGAAGGAATCGAGACCGTGCTCAAGTTCGCTCGCGCTCACACCCGGCGCTCGGCCATCCTGTACGCCGCCGGCGGGTTTCACGGGCTGACCTGTGGCGCGCTCTCCCTGATGACGAATCCATTCTGGCGGGAGGGCTTTGGCCCAATGCTGCCCGATACCGAGGCGGTCCCGTTCGGAGACTTTGATGAGCTGGCGCGCAAACTCGCCACCGGGCGCTTCGCCGCTTTTATTCTCGAACCGATCCAGGCGGAAAGCGGCGTGTGCGTACCGCCGCGCGAATATCTTCAGCAGGCGCAGGCGCTCTGCCGTCGCCACGGAACGCTGCTGGTGCTGGACGAGGTTCAGACCGGGATGTACCGCACGGGCCGCTTCCTTGCGGCTCATCACTTTGCGGTAGAGCCGGACATGGTCGTGCTCGCCAAGGCGCTCAGCGGCGGTCTGGTTCCGTGCGGCGCGGTATTGATGTCAGATGCGGTCTGCAACTCCGTGTATAGCTCGCTCCAGCGCGCGGTCATTCACACGTCGACTTACAGCGAAAACAGCCTCGCAATGCGTGCGGGATTGGCGACGCTCGACGTGCTCGAGGAGGAGGGGCTCGGCGCGCGCGCCCTAAGCGCCGGCGAAGCGTTGCGCGAGCGGCTTGCCACGCGCCTTGGAAAGTACGAGATGGTGGGCGAAATTCGAGGGCTGGGCTTGCTTAGCGCGATCGAGTTCAGAGCGCCACGCCGGTTCCGGCTGCGAATTCCATTTCAGGCGTTTGCCAGGATACATCCGGCGATGTTCGGCCAGGTAGTTGTGATGCGATTATTTCGCGACCATCAAATACTCAGTCAAATCTGCGGGAACAATTTCCTGGTGCTCAAGGTCGCGCCGCCATTGGTAGTCGAAGACGCGCAGCTTGAGCAATACGTCGAGGCGATCGGCAAAGTCGTGGACCTGATGCATTCTTCGGCGTCGTTCTGGTCTGAAGCCCTGCAGCTGGCCGGCCGCGTGATGACTACTATCTAAGCTTAGGCGAAGTGAAATGACTCGTCCGGCACGACAAGGATTAGCAACAACATGGCATCGTTAACTGGCATTACGCATTCAATGAATCGTGAGGTAAACCGAATCTCGCCACACAATGCAGTGTCGCGGATCAGGATTGCCGGCGTCGCCAGCGCACTCCCGGAGCATCGCTATCCGCAAGCCGTCATCACAGCCGCGCTCAAGCGCCACTGGAACGGCAGCCTTGAGCGGCCCGAACTTCTGGACCGTCTGCACGCCCGCGCGCGAGTCGAGTATAGGCATCTCGCCTTTCCGCTCGAGCAATACGCACGGTTTGGTAACTGGGGCGAAACCAACAGCGCGTGGCTCGAAATTGCGCCGGAACTGGGCATGCGCGCGATCGATGGCGCGCTCGAACGCGCCGGCCTCAGGCGCCAGGACCTCGACGCGCTATTCGTCGTCTCCATCACCGGCGTCGCAAGTCCGTCGCTCGACGCCCGTCTGATAAATCTGATGCGGCTGCGGTCCGATATAAAGCGCACGCCGATTTTCGGCGTCGGCTGTGTGGGAGGAGCACTTGGCCTGACGCGCGCTGCCGACTACGTGTTGGCCTACCCCGGACATGCCGCAGCGCTGTTGTCGGTCGAATTATGTTCGCTGACCATCCAGCGCGACGATCGCTCGACCGCCAACCTGATCTCGACCGGGCTATTCGGAGACGGCGCGGCGGCCGTGATCGTGACGGGATCGCAGCGGAGCGCTGACCAAGCGCCATCCTCGTCGCCCACCGGACCGCACATTCTGGGATGCCGTTCGGTGTTCTATCCGGATTCCGAAGACGTTATGGGTTGGGACATTTCGCAGGATGGTTTCCGGGTAGTCCTTTCGCCCCGTTTGCCCGAGATTATCAAGCGCCATCTCGCGGGCGACGTCGACGCGTTTCTCGAAACGTTCGGCCTTACCCGCAACGACATCGGAAACTGGCTGATTCACACGGGCGGCCCCAAGGTGCTCGAAGCCATCCAGGACGCACTCGGACTATACGAGCGTGAACTGGAGCGGTCGTGGGAATGCTTGCGTCGCTGCGGCAACCTATCATCGGCTTCGGTCCTGCTGGTGCTGGAAGACGTGATAATGCAGCATCGGCCCGCACCCGGAACGCTGGGCGTGTTGCTGGCGATGGGGCCGGGGTTCTGTTCGGAAATGATTCTCGTCCGTTGGTGAGCGATGGACTGGTTGCCGGATGAAACCGACGTCTTCGTGATCGGCGGCGGCCCGGCCGGACTGGCGGCAGCAATCGCGGCGCGCCGGCGCGGCTTCGAGGTTGTCGTCGCCGATAGCGCGCAACCGCCGATCGACAAAGCTTGTGGCGAAGGCCTCATGCCCGACGGAGTGGCGGCGCTCGCCCGCCTCGGTGTCGTGGCGACCATCAGCCACGGCTTCCCGTTTCACGGCATCCGTTTCCTGGAAGACAGATCTTCGGCCGCGGCCAGCTTTCCGCAAGGGCATGGTCTGGGTATTCGCCGCCCCGTATTGCATCAGCTGCTCATTGAGCGCGCGTTGATGGACGGTGTCACAGTGCGATGGGCGGCGCCGGTGAACGCGCTCGATGTCGGTGCCGTCAGAATCGGCCGACAAACTGTGCGCTGCCGATGGGTGATCGGTGCGGACGGTACAAATTCCCGTGTGCGGCGATGGGCCGCTCTCGAGCCGGCGTGGAGTAGTGTCGCGCGGGTCGGTTTGCGCCAGCATTTTCGTGTCACTCCATGGACCGACTACGTCGAGGTTTATTGGCGCGAGCGCTGCCAGGCCTACGTAACGCCGGTCGGGTCCGACGAGATATGCATCGCGCTCATCGGCGACAAGTCCGGCCTGTGTTTCGCGGACCTGCCGGCGCTGTTTCCCGAGCTTGGCCGGCGGATTGCGGCTGCGGAGCCTGCGACCGCGATGCGCGGGGCGATCTCCGTATCCACCCGGTTGCGGCGGGTGATTCGCGGGCGCCTCGCTCTAATCGGAGATGCGTCCGGATCAGTCGACGCGATCACCGGAGAAGGACTTGCGTTGGCGTTCCGGCAGGCAGCGATACTGGCTGAGGCGTTGTCGAAAAACGATCTCGCGATATACCAGGCGGCACATCGCCGAATCGGCAGGATACCCCGGCTGATGTCGCGCCTCATGCTCGGGCTGGGCGGCCGCGCCGGTATGCGTCGACGTGCGCTCCGCGTGCTGTCCTGCCGGCCGCGCCTGTTCAACCGGTTGTTGGCGGTTCATGTGGGAGCGCTGCGGCCGGCGGCGGCCTCATTGGACGTCGTCGGCTTTGCCTGGCGGCTGCTGGCGGCCGACTTCTTGGCCTCCCACGACTATGCGTAGATGACCATGGTAGTGATTATGCGCAAATACTGCATGGCCGCAGTACTGATGTTTTCGATACTCTTTACTATATATTCGAAAGGTCTAGCCATCGCAGCGAATGCGCAAGAGGCGGTGCTGACCCTGGAACCGGTTAATACTCATATAGATTACACACTCCAGGGCTGGCCGCACGTTACTCATGGAACATTCCACCTCATACGGGGCGTCATCCGGATCGATCCCGCGAGCGGCAAGACCGAAGGAAGCGTTGTTGTCTCTGCCGTTAGCGGCGACAGCGGCAGCAGTATGCGCGATGATGAAATGAAGGACAGCATCCTGGAGGCCGAACGCTATCCGGAAATCATCTTCACGCCGCAACAGGCCGAAGGCCGGCGCAGCTCCCAGGGCGAATTCCCGGCCACTATACACGGCATCCTGACGCTTCATGGTAGCCCGCATGAAATCGCGCTCAGGCTGATGGTGCAGTCGAACGGTGACGGGTTCTCCGCCACCACCAGTTTCGCTGTGCCATACGTGGGGTGGGGTCTGAAGAACCCGAGCCTGCTAATCTTTCGCTGCGCCGACACGGTTTACGTCAATGTCAAAACGCAAGGACGGGTGACGTGGGTCCCGGCCGGCACGGTAAGCGGCACAGCCGCGGTCCGTTAGGCTATTCCGCTTGCCTCGCATCAAGGTCCTTCTGCTTGGTCCGCATATGGTCAATCAGGGAATCGATACTTTCGTTGTCGAGTGCGCGGGCAAACTGATTGCGATAATTCGTTACCATACTGATGTTGTCCACAACGACGTCGTACACCAACCAGCGCCCGTTCTCGAGTTTCAGCCGGTAATCCAGACTGGTCGGATCCTGTCCAGCAGGGTTGATAATGTCGGTGTTGACCTGCGCGTTATCGGCGCTCTCGATCGACTCTTTCACGAACACGATGGGCTGAACGAAATAGCTCTCCGCCCGTTCGGTGTAGGAAACCTGGAACAAATGTGTGAACAACTCGACGAAGTCCCGCCGCTGCTTATCGGATAGCTCATTCCAGTGGGCGCCGAGAGCGGCGCGCGCCATCGTCGCGAAATCGAAATGCTCCGCAACCGCATCTTCCAGGCGCTGGCGCATGATTACGGGCTTAGATTTGAGCGCGCCGTCTTTCAGCAGCGCGACGATCTGGTTGACGGCAGTTTTAGTCTCGGTCATCGGATTGGCCGTGGCGAACCCCCTAAGCGCCGGCATCAAGGCGAACGCGATCAGGATCGCGCCCGAGGAGCAAATTCGAAGGTTCATGGCAAGATCATGGCAAGATCATGGCAGCGCCATGGGGGAACGCGGAAAGCGTCGCGATTGAGTAGCTGACGCGAGCTCGCGCTCGTGCTTAGCTCAACGCACCGATCCGGCCGTCAGTCATACTGAACACTCTATCGGCAAACCCCTGCGCTTTCGGATCGTGAGTAACCATGACCACTCCCTTGTTCAGTTCCTTCGCACACTGCCGTAGCATGCTGAATACCTCTTCACCGGTCGCGGAGTCGAGATTGGCGGTGGGTTCATCGGCTAACACGAACTGAGGATTACCGGCCAGCGCTCGGGCGAAAGCGACGCGTTGCTTCTCGCCTCCGCTCAAGTCTTCCGGATAGAAGGTGGCCCGCTGTTCCAAACCGCAGCGCACCAGCAGATCCATCGCCCGGGGTTTGCTGACACTGCGAGAAACTTTCTGTAAGCGCATCGCGACCTCCACATTTTCGAGCGCCGTCAGGAAGGGGAAAAGGTGAAAGGTCTGGAAAACGAACCCGAAGCACGACCTGCGAATCGCTGGTAACCGGGATTCGGGAAGCTCGCTGATTGCTTTTCCATCCAGACAGATAGAGCCGGAGCTTGGCCGGAGAATACAGCCGAGGATTGAAAGCAGCGTAGTCTTTCCGGATCCTGAAGGTCCCATGACGAGTACGATTTGGCCTTTCTCAACCGCCAGAGATACCGATTTAACCGCAGGAACCACAATTGCCCCGCGTTGATATGTCTTCGAGACGTCAAGAGCTTCGAGCCGCCCGCTCATCCTAACTCCGGAAGACCATTGCAGGGTCGAGTCGGCGGACCCGGCGGACCGAAAGAAACGCCGCCGAGACACTGATCGCTAAGATCAGAATCAGCAAACCGCCGATGAGCGGCAAGCTGAGTGCGAGCGATACTCCGGTCTGCTCGAGCACCGGTTTACTGAAAATAGCGAGGGCAGCCGCAATACTATAGCCAGCGACGGCGTCCAGCACCGCCTGGCCGAAGATAATAGTGTCCAGGCCGGCGTTCGCTGCTCCGATCGCTTTCAGAGTGGCAAGCTCTGCGGTGTGTTCCATCGTATTAGCAAATATAGTTTGGCCGATGACCCCACCGCCGACTATTAAACCCAGCAAGGCGGTCAGGCACAATGCCGCGCCTATTCCAGTTTCCGCCGTCCAGTAAAAGACCGTCAGCTTCACAAAGTCATTGGTAGACAGAATGTCGTTGTCCCTCAATTCTTCATGGAGAACGTTCGCAACCCGGAGGCTCTCAGCCGGATGTCGCAACTTGATCGCAAGAAAAGCGGTGCTGTTGTGCCATGCTACATCGCTCGATATCTCTTGCGAAAACGAGTACGAAGTAAACACGATCGGCGCTGTAGTGAACGTCCTAGCCGAACGCGATATACCAACTAGCCGCACCGGGTAGTCGTTCAACTCCCAGGAGCTTCCAATTCGAAGATCGCCGACATGCCGCCAGGAGCTCTCGTCCAGAATGATGAAGCGGCCGCCCCGGACGTCGCGGGCGCTGCCCTTGGCCATCTCCCATGGCGCGCCGACCAGGCTAAGCGGATCGTAGCCGACAATTTCAACTTGCTCCTGGGCTCCGCTGGCTAGTTTCAAAAAACCCCACGTAAGCATAATCGGCCTCGCCCAGAGCACATCCCGCAGTGCTAATACCTGCTTCACGCGATCTTCGGGAAACGGCTTGGCGAAATCGAAGTTTCGTATACCCTTGGAGGTGACCCAAAGATCGGCGCTGGCATGGCGAATCACTGCTGTCGCATTCTCCATCATCCCGATATAAAGAGCGACTTCGGTTAGCGTCAGATAAGAAGAGAAGATGACCCCAACCAGCGTGACCGCCAACCGGGTCCGATTGTGAAGGGACAGCCGCAGTGCAAGCCAAATCATCTATCAGACCTTCGCTTCCGCTCGCAGACTCGCTTCGCGTCAGGATGACTCATGTGACAGGCTGGAACTAGAGGACGAGGTGCGGGGTTGCCGATGCATCGTGTGAAACGGCTTCTGGTGGGTGCTTGCGCGGCAGTGTTGCTATTCGGGCTCAGCGTCGGATGGGCGGGCGCGGAAGAAAGGCCGCTCGCGCGCGTGGTACTGATGCCCGAACTGATCCCGAGCGTCGTGGGACAGCTCGTGCCGATAACGGTCGACCTTCCGGCCGGACGGATGGGCCCGCGCGCTTCAAAGATCAAAATTTCAGGTCTGGTATATTGCGGCGGCGACGGCAAAGGCGGCGCGTGGGCGGTCGGCGCCGCCTATCCTATGGCCGCGGCGGCGGGATCAAATGTACTCTCGACGGCCGATTGCCAGGCTCCGCTGCCTGCGGTCGCGCAACGGCTCGCGCACTCTCCCGGCGATCCGGCCTGGGTCGAGGTTATCAAGGCGCATGTCACCTGGATGCCATGGACGCTGCGCTTCGCGGTCGCCGACGCGGCGGGCGCAAGCAGTAACGGAAGCCCCGCACCCTCGCTGAAAGAGCTTGGCCAGTTCAAAAGTTTTCCGACCTCGAACGTGCATCTGCTGCCGCCGCCCGGGCAGGAGAACCGGTTTGACGTCGCGATTGGATTTTCTGAATCGTCGATCGTGGCGGCGATCTTCGCCGCTGGCCGGGTCAGCAATCCCGGGCCGTACTTGAAAGGCGACCCGGTGCTAGACGCCGAGATCGCCGACGCTCCCGCGCGCGCCAATGCCGTGGCCGACGCGCAATACGATTTCATCAACGCGCTGCTCAGGCTGTATGCGTCTTCGTTCGAGATCCCGCTTCAGCTCCAGGGCATGACGCAGCGACTGATTGCCAGGAACGTCCGCGTGTCTGGCGGCGACAACACGATGACCGTGACTGGAAAACTCGAACTCGGAAACGTCAGTTACGATGCCGCGGTGCATTGCGAGGGCGACGACCTTGCGATCCGCCAGGTGACGCTCGTTGCGCCGCCGATCAATTGCGCCAACGTCGACGTGGTCGCGCAACTCCAATGCCAGGGCCAGCAGGCGGCCAGCGGCGCGTTCGGACCAATGCTGACCAACATTTACCAGGGCCAGCAGTTTCACTACTCGACGATCAATCGCCCCCTTCGTTTCACGCTTGGTGACGTGGAGTTCGCGGCGAGGTTCGAGGCGCTGAGATCGAGTTCGCGCGGTTCGACCCTCAATGAGGACGGGAACGTTACGATCGAGAGAATCGATCGCGCCGTGGGTTTGGCACCCTGACGAATTCGACCCGCCATTGGCCGGCGGAGCTTTTGCCCGGGCCTATCCATATGAGTAGGCTGGTTTTCCATGGATAAGACGGCCATCCAGACCCACGTCGAGCGGCTGTGGGATAAATCGATCCTGCCCGAGTTGACCGAATACGTTCGCATCCCTAACAAATCGCCGGCCTTCGATCCCGAATGGCGCGCGCACGGCTACATGGAACAGGTAGTGGCGCGCTTCAGCGAATGGGCCAGACGCCAGCCTATCAAGGGCCTCGCGCTGGAGGTGATGCGGCTTGAGGGCCGCACGCCGCTTTTGTTCATCGATATTCCGGGCGCCTCGAACGAGTGCGTCTTGCTTTATGGGCACATGGACAAGCAGCCGGAGATGACCGGATGGAACCCGGGTCTCGGACCGTGGACGCCGGTGCTGAAGGACGGCCGTCTTTATGGACGCGGCGCCGCGGACGACGGCTATGCGATGTTCGCGTGCCTCGCGGCTATCGGCGCACTGCAGGCGCAGTCGATCCCGCATGCGCGCTGCGCGATTATGATCGAAGCGTGCGAGGAAAGCGGCAGCTTCGACCTGCCGTTCTACATCGATCATCTCGGCGAGCGCATCGGCAAACCGAGCCTCGTGATTGCGCTCGATTCCGGTTGCGCCAGCTACGAACAGTTATGGTGCACGACTTCGTTGCGCGGGCTGGCGGGCGGAACGCTCAAGGTAGAGGTGCTCAGCGAGGGCGTTCATTCGGGTGATGCCGGCGGCGTCGTTCCCGACAGCTTCCGCATCGTGCGTCAGTTGCTAAGCCGCCTTGAGGACGAAACGACGGGCAACGTGCTGCCTGCGGATTTTCACGTGCAGATTCCCGAAGCGCGCCAGCGACAGGCTGTCGCCGCCGGCGCCGCGCTGGGCGAGAGTCTCTACACCAAGTTTCCGTTGACCCCGGGCGCGCGCCCGCTCAGCACCGACCCAACGGAGTTGATTCTGAATCGCACCTGGCGGCCCGCGCTCTCGATCATCGGCGCCGACGGCTTGCCACCCCCGGCCGGCGCGGGCAACGTGATGCGGCCGATGACCGCGGTGAAACTTTCGCTGCGGCTGCCACCGACCTGCGACGGTCAGGCCGCGACGCACAAGCTGCAAAAACTGATGGAGCAGGATCCGCCCGGCGGCGCGCGCGTGAGCTTCGAGGGCAACTGGGCGGCAAGCGGTTGGAATGCGCCCGCGCTGGCTCCGTGGCTCGAACAATCGCTGGAGGAATCATCGCAAGCTTATTTCGGCAAGCCGGCCGCATATATGGGCGAGGGCGGCACGATCCCCTTCACTAACATGCTGGGCGAGCGCTTTCCCGAGGCGCAATTCCTGGTCACTGGTGTGCTGGGCCCCCATGCGAACGCACACGGCCCCAACGAGTTTCTCCACATCCTCACGGGCAAGCGGGTCACCTGCTGCGTGGCCAAGGTGATCGCGGATCATTTTCGCCACCGCTAAGCTCGCCGGCGATCCGCGTATTACTGTCAGGCGCGCGGGCGATCCGGACCCGCGCGGCCGCTGCGTGCTCTACTGGATGCAGCGCGCGCAGCGGGCGCTCGACAATCCCGCGCTGACCATCGCGATTCGCGCCGCCAACGAACTCGGCCAACCCGTCCTCGTATTCTTCTGCCTGCTCTCGCACCATCCGGCCGCGAACCTACGCCACTACGCGTTCATGGTGGAAGGACTGGAGGACACGGCGCGGCGCCTGGCGCGGATGCGAATCGGTTTCGTAATCCGGGCGAGCGGCGGCGCGAGCCCGCTCCCGGCATTCGCGCGCCTGTGCGCGGAGGTGCGGCCGGCGCTGATCGTCACGGACGAGAATCCGCTTCGCAGATCCAATGAATGGCGCGTCACGGCGGCCGGCCGCGTGGGAGTCCCGATGCTCAGCGTCGATGCGGACGTTATCGTGCCGAGCTCGTTGCTGGGTAAGGAACAGTACGCGGCGCGAACGGCGAGACCGCGCCTCAGCGCACAGCTCGATCGTTTTTTGCAGCCGCTTCACACGCCGGCGGTGCGGATTGCGTGGCACGCCCCTGCCGGACTTCTATCGCTGACCGCGTCGGCGCAGCTGCTCGATGAAATCAAGCTCGACCGCTCGGTCGGCGCCGCGAGCGGCTTCCATGGCGGGAGCGGCGAGGCGATGCGCCGGTTGCGCCGCTTCATCCGCGATGGGCTCGGCAACTATGCGCAAGCCCGCAACCATCCGGAACTCGACGGCACGAGCCGGTTGTCAGCATATCTACATTTCGGCCATCTCGGACCGCATACGCTTGCCCTTGCGGTGCGCGAGGCCGCGGCGCCGCTCGCGGTGCGCGAGGCTTTTCTGGAACAGTTGATTGTGCGCCGCGAACTCGCGATCAATTTCGTGCGCTTCAATCCGAATTACGACCGCCTCCAAGCGGGCGAGCACTGGTCGCTGAGCAGTTTGAAAAAACACGCACGGGACCATCGCACCCATCGCTATTCGGCGGCGCAACTCGAACGGGCCGAGACCCACGACCCGCTCTGGAACGCGGCGCAATCTCAGATGATGGCCTCGGGCTGGATGCACGGGTATCTGCGCATGTACTGGGCCAAGAAAATCCTCGAATGGAGCGCGACGCCAGCCGCCGCCTATGAAGTCGCGGTCTATCTTAATGACAAGTACGAACTCGACGGGCGCGACCCCAACGGCTACGCGGGCATCGCCTGGGCAATCGTCGGCAAACACGATCGCGCGTGGGGACCCGAGCGTCCGATCTATGGCCTGGTGCGGTACATGTCTTACGCGAGCACTTCGCGCAAGTTCGACAGCCGCGCATATATCGCCAGGTGGTCAAGCGGCTGAGTGCACCGCTGGCAGCGCGCGCGCGGCATCGGATGGCGCTAACGGTTTGCCGGGCTTGCCGTGAGACGATATATGAATCGTTGCGCATGCGGCGATTTTGCATGCGGTTATTTGCCTCGCACGCTTGAAATCCGCTCCGTTCCATCGTGAAAATTGAAACGTGAAAAGTAAACAAAATGAAAATGCTCGCGCAGGAGAATGAACATGGCCGGCGCTGCTAAAAGATCAACCGAAGGCTCCTCCGAAAGCGCGGCGCCCGGCGCGGCGACCGAAGCGAGCCCGAAAATCTCGGGCGGCAACCTGGTCGCCAAGGCGCTCAAGAACGAGGGCGTCGAAGCCATCTTCACCCTCTGCGGCGGCCATATCATCGACATCTACGACGGATGCCTGAACGAGGGCATCAAGATCGTCGATGTGCGCCACGAGCAGGTGGCGGCCCATGCCGCCGACGGCTACTGGCGCGTCACCGGTAAGACCGGATGCGCGGTGGTCACGGCGGGGCCGGGCACGACCGACGCGATGACTGGCGTCGCCAACGCGTTTCGCGCCGAGAGCGCGATGCTGCTGATCGGCGGACAGGGCCCGCTCGCGCAGCATCGGATGGGATCGCTGCAGGACCTGCCGCACGTCGACATGATGCAGCCGATTACCAAGTTCGCGGCGACGGTCTCTTCCACTGAACGGATCGCCGACATGGTGAGTATGGCGTTTCGCGAGTGTTACAACGGCGCGCCCGGACCCTCGTTCCTCGAGATACCGCGCGACGTGCTGGATGCGCGTATCGATCCCGCCCGGGCGCGCGTCCCGGCCGCCCATCACTATCGCGCGTCGACCAAAAGCGCCGGCGATCCGCGCGATGTCGAGCGCCTCGCCGACATCCTGGTAAAATCGGCGCGCCCTTGCGTCCTGCTGGGGACTCAAGTCTGGAGTTGCCGCGCGGGCGCCGCTGCGATCGAATTCTGCCGGCAGCTCAACATCCCGGCCTACATGAACGGCGCGGCGCGGGGCACCTTTGCGCCCGGCGACCCGCATCATTTCCATCAGACTCGCGGCTACGCCTTCGAGAAAGCCGACACCATCGTAATCATCGGTACGCCGTTCGACTTCAGAATGGGATATGGGCGGAGGCTCCGCGCCGACGCAACCGTGGTGCAGATCGATCTCGACTATCGCACCGTGGGCAAAAACCGCGACATCTCGCTGGGCATCGTCGGCGATGCCGGCGCAATTCTGTGCGCGGCCACTCAGGCGGCGAGCGGACGCATCGACAATGGCGCGCGGAGGCGCGACGGATGGCTCAGCGAGTTGCGCGAGCAGGAGAACAAAAGCGCCGAGGCGATGCGCCCGCGGCTACTCTCCGACGCGAGCCCGATTCATCCGCTGCGCCTGGCGTACGAGATTAACCAGTTCCTGACCGAGAACACGATCTTCATCGGCGACGGCGGCGACGTGGTCACCTTTTCGGGCGGCGTGATTCAGCCGAAGTCGCCGGGACATTGGATGGATCCCGGACCGCTCGGCACGCTGGGCGTCGGCACGCCGTTCGCGATGGCGGCGAAGCTCGCGCGGCCGGAAAAGGAAGTCGTCTGCCTATTTGGCGACGGCGCATTCGGGCTGACCGGATGGGACTTCGAAACTTGCGTGCGTTATAGACTGCCCTTCATCGGAGTCGTCGGCAACAATTCGCACATGAACCAGATTCGCTACGGGCAGACGGCGAAATACGGCAAGGCGCGCGGCGAGGTCGCCAACTACCTCGGCGACGTGCACTTCGAGCAGTTCGCTAGGATGCTCGGCGGCCACGGCGAGGAGGTTCGCGAGGCCAGGGACATCGCGCCCGCGCTCAGGCGCGCGCGCGAATCCGGCAAATGCGCGCTCATCAACGTGTGGATCGATCCCGACGTTTACGCGCCCGGCACGATGAACCAGACGATGTACAAATAGTCAGTAGTTATCTGGTAGTGAAGAATTGGCAAGGAGTGAGGATATAGATGGACAAGGCGCTCTCGGGTGTGCGGATTTTGGACATGACCCACGTGCAGTCGGGCCCGAGCTGCACGCAGATACTGGCGTGGCTCGGCGCTGACGTAATCAAGGTTGAACTGCCGGGCCGCGGCGACATCACCCGCGGACAACTCCGCGACGTGCCGGGCGTCGATAGTCTCTACTTCACGATGCTCAACTGCAACAAACGCAGTATCACGCTCAATATCAAGTCCGCGAAAGGGAAGCACATCCTTGACGAACTGATCAAACGCGCCGACGTGCTGGCGGAAAACTTCGGCCCCGGCGCGCTCGATCGCGAGGGCTTCACCTGGGGGCGTATGCGCGAACTCAACCCGCGCCTCATCTTCGCCTCGATCAAGGGTTTCGGCCCCGGCCCGTTTGAGGATTGCAAGGCTTACGAGACTATCGCGCAAGCGATGGGCGGTTCGATGAGCACCACCGGTTTCGAGGATGGACCACCGACGAGCACAGGCGCGCAAATCGGGGACTCGGGCACCGGGATGCACATGGCAGCAGCGATTCTTGCCGCCCTCTATCAGCGCACCCGCACCGGGCGCGGACAGCGCGTCGAAGTCGCGATGCAAGACTCGGTGCTCAATCTCTGCCGAGTCAAGCTTCGCGACCAGCAGCGCCTTAGACACGGGACGCTGACTGAGTATCCCAACCGCAGCTTCGGCGACGAGGTTCCCCGCTCGGGCAACGCCTCGGGCGGCGGCCAGCCGGGCGCTGCACTGCGCTGCGCACCGGGTGGCGCGAATGACTATTGCTACGTGATTATCCAGCCGCAAGTCTGGCCGGCGCTCGCAGGCATCGCGGGCCGACCGGAACTCGCCGACGATCCTGCCTACGCCACGCCCGAAGTCCGCATCAAGCATCTCGACGAGGTCTTCGCGGTGATCGAGCAGTGGACGATGCGCCATAGCAAGCACGAAGTAATGCGGACGCTAATGGAGGCCGACGTTCCGTGCGGGCCAATTCTCTCGATGAAGGATCTGATCGAGGACCCGGCGCTCGTCCGGCGCGGGATGGTCGCCGAGGTCGAGCATCCGCAACGCGGTACGTTCAAAACCGTGGGCTGCCCACTAGTGTTGTCCGAGAGCCCGATCGAGATAACTTCGTCACCGCTGCTCGGCGAACACACAGCCAGCATATTGCGGGAGGTGATGGGATGCGACGACGCGGAGGTGGAACGTTTGCGCACCGAAGGCGTTATATAATCATGTGAGTTACGTCGCCGATGCGCGCGTCACTTAGCCTTATCCGACGCGGACGCCGGCTCCAAGCCAAGATGTTTGCGCGTGAGCTCGGCCAATGCGCGAGCCGCGGGGTCGGAACTGTTTTTTAGCTGCGCGACGGTGCCGATGCGGTCCTCGACCGGCCGATTCTGACCCATTTTGAACTTGCCTTCGATTCGATCGATCTCGATCGCGAATCCGACAATGGCCTTGAGCATCGACGCCCTAAAGTCCGCGGGCATCGTGCCCGGCCACGGCTGCGGCATCCCTGCTTCGTAGATGCCCACTAGTCTGTCGACCAGCGCGGAGAGCTGCTCCGCATCATGAATCGCACGCGCACTGCCATAAACATGCACGGTCGCGTAGTTCCAGGTCGGAACCGCCGGCGACGTTGCGTACCAGCTCGGAGAAACGTAGGCATGCGGCCCGTCGAACATCACCAGGCATTGCCGATCGGCGTCAAAGGAACGCCATTGCGGGTTGGCGCGAGCAACGTGGCCGAGCAGCGTACCCTGTTTGCCGCGTGCCCGATCAAGTATCAGCGGCAGCCGCGTAGCGATCGGTTGCTCGCCGGCGACCGTGACCAGAGTGCCAAAGCTGTAGGTTTCGATGAACTCATGCAGCGTCGAGGAATCCGTCACCTCGAACGTCTTGGGTATGTACATCGGTGCTTCTCCCGGGGCCGAGGGCCCGGCACAAGTAGACTCGGGAGACGGCCGGCATTCAATGGCAGCAGCGTGTCGCCCGAAATGCACGCCTAGCCATCGAAGCGGCCCGCAAAGCTGCGGGCACTCCTTGTCGACTCAGGAAGGCGTCCCGCCGCAATAATCGCGCATCGAGTAGCAGCGCGGCAGCACCGCCCAGAAGATGCTTCCTTTGGCGACCTCGCTCGTGACTCCGACCCTGCCGCCCTGGGCCTCGACGATTTGCCGGGTCAGCGCCAGGCCGAGACCGGTCCCCTGATGCCGTTTGCTGGAGGAGGAATCGAGTTGATGGAACTGGGTGAACAGCTTCGGCAAATCCGCAGCGCGAATGCCCTCGCCATCGTCTTCGACCTCGAGGTGAAGCCATTCATGGCCCTCGGGACGCATCCGGATCGTGACGTGGGCGCCCTCACCGCTGAACTTGAGCGCATTTGAAAGGTAATTATACAGCACCTGCCGCAGTTTGCCGGAATCTAGCACGACCCAGTCGAGTTCCGGCGCGACTTCGGTCTCGACCCGAATGTTCTTCTGCGCCGCGACGCCCCGGAGCACGCTGCGAACTTCCTCGACCAGCAGTGCAGGCTCAATCGTTTCAGGCGTGAACTCCATCTTGCCCGATTCGACCTTGGCAAGGTCGAGCACGTTGTTAATCAGGCTCAACAGATGACGCGCGCTGGAGAAGATGTCGCCTAGGCTCTGTTTGTATTCGGGGGAATCAGGGGCGATATGTCCAGCGTAGAGCAGTTGGCTGAACCCGATAATGCCGTTGAGCGGGGTCCGCAACTCATGCGACATGTTGGCGACGAAGACGGACTTGAGCCTTGACCCCTCCAGCGCCTCGTCGCGGGCCCGGGCCAGTTCGACCTGGGCGCGCTTGCGATCGGAAATGTCGCGGATGGCGCTGGAGATCAGCAGGCCCTCGTCGGTGCTAAGCGGGCTCAGACTAATCTCTATCGGAAACTCGCTACCGTTCTTGCGCCGGCCGAACAACTCGAGGCCGCCGCCCATCGCACGCGCACGCGGCTCGTTGCCATAGCTCCGGCGCTGGTCCACGTGGTGTCCGCGAAAGCGCTCCGGCAGCAAAACTTCCACCGGCCGGCCAATCATCTCCTCGCGCTGGTAACCGAACAGTCTTTCGGTCTGCCCGTTCACCAGCGTTATGTCGCCCTCCGCATCCACGATCACAATCGCGTCGGGAGCCGATTCCAGCAATCCGCGAAACCGGGTCTCCACTCGTTTGCGCTCGGCAACCTCCCGCTCCAGTTCCCGGTTGCTCTTTTCGAGCTGCCCTTGGGTCAAAATCGCGAGCTCTCGGGGCACCAAGGGGATCAGCACTACGAGACACGTGACCGAGGCGAGCACGGTGATCGCCTTTACTGCTCCCGCTGTCCAGTATTCCGGGTACCAAATCGTTACCGCGTCAACGGCATACGCGGCGCCGCCGGAAAGAATGAAGAGCCCGGTTATCCACAACATCATACGAAACGGCAAAAACCGCCGCCTGCACACGAAGTATACGAGCCATAGCAGCGGCGCATTCCACAGGATGCACTCGCCATACCGCACGAAATGGTCCAGGACAAAGGCTTGGCTAAATAGATGCATGCATGAAAGGAAGTACGGCATACGTCCATCTTTCTATGTATAATTTGGCGCCGCCTAACGCGAGGGTAAATCAGTTGCGCGCTGCACTGGGAAAAGAAGCGCCGAAGTCGGACGTGCTTGGCTCGTCGCGGGCGCAAAATCGTTCGGCAGGAAAGAAGTCGCTCATCATACGCTCGCCACTGAAGCCCTGGCGAAAGGCGCAATAGAAACATTCACCACGCGCCTGCACACGTCAGTGTGCCGGCGGGGTATTGGCGAGTAGCGCGGCGAGGCCCAGAACTCCGATCAATAGCAGAGATTCGACGCCCACGTTTCGCAGCAGACTTTCCTGCGCCGACGCTTGGGAAACCGCGGGCATCACCCAGTAGCGATTGTAGGCCCCGATGAGCAGCACGAGCATCGCCGCGCAGACTTTATCCACCAGGGTCCGTCCGTATGCCGAATCGATCAGCCGATGCGAGTCGGCGCCCAGCGAATAGTAAGCTGTGTACAGACCGCTCAGAATGAGTATTGTTACTGTCCATCCCGCCACGCCCGAGACGCGTGGCGCGGTCCGTTGTATCCACTCAGATCCAAGCTTGCCGCGTCTTGCCCCGAACCACAGTCCGAGGATTGCTCCGACCCACAGAGCCGCTGCACCTTGGTGGATGAAATAGACGATGACAGCGATTCTTCCCCGATCGATCGCATGGCTGGAAAAGCTTCCGAGCAGAAGCAGCGCGCACGCCGCAAGACCCAGTGCAGCGGTCTTCAAGGGTCCGCTACCACGAGTCCACGTGATAGCGAGCAAAGCCCCTATCAACGGAAAGCTCCACGACCATACGCGCCCGAAATGCGTCTCACGAATCACCTGCGGAAGCAGAGCGAACGCGGCGCGCA
Source organism: uncultured delta proteobacterium (assembly GCA_963734845.1). Taxonomy (GTDB): domain Bacteria; phylum Desulfobacterota; class Binatia; order Binatales; family Binataceae; genus JAKAVN01. The sequence goes on from CAVTIS010000008.1 coordinate 40,275, forward strand.
GCGAGACATCCCCCATGTTCGCAGTGCCCACCAGCAAAGCCAGCGGCGAGAACACGACCGCCATCAGAGCCAGCCCGCGCCATAGCGGTGTCAGCGCGCTAGCGACCTCCTCGGACTGCGTATCCGGTGCCAGCAGCAACGCGAATGCGGTGGTGCCGAAAATCAGCGTCTCAGCCACCAGCAGCGGCCACGCGACGAGCGCCCTTTCTCCGATTGGGGTCATCAGCCGCTACCCGCGACCGAGAAAACATAGGAGCCTTCCGTGTGATGCGAGTCGATACAGACGACACCCCATTTGACCGTATAGTCACCCGGCTTGAGGGGCTCCAGTTTTGCCGACAGGGTCATTGCGCTTGGGTCGACCAAAGGTTGACCGACGATTTCGGACTTGCCGTCTGCGCTAATCACTTCAAGTTTGGCAAACAGTTTCTCGATCGGGGCGTCGAATTTTATCATGACTTCGGATGGGGCTGCGGAGAGCCGCTGACCCGCCGACGGAGTCTCCTTCTGGGGAAATGAATGGGCCGAGGCGACGGACACGCCGGTTACGACTCCAGCCAGCAATGACGCCCCAAATGTCAACATGTTGAAGATTTTCATTGAGAGAGCCCCTTGTCGATCGTCCAATTGCCTACTTTCGGGAATATCGAATCGTAAAAGATGTCGAGGAGCCCGACGACTGCGGCGTGTGTGCCGGCCCTACTCGCGTTGTTGAGCGCAAGTTGGGTGCCAAGAGCCAACTCAAAATGATAACTGACATAAGCAATGCCCGGGGTCGCCAGTACAGTCGGGAAAGTCTGACCCGAGGGCCCCGTGATTAATTGGTCGTAGTTGAACTCGTTGAAGAGAAACAGGTTACGAAAGGGCGGCGTCAATCCGATATCCTGGACATTGTTGCTCAGGTATGGGAGCGAATACTCGATTACCGCGTCTGCAAACATATGATGGCTGGTGTGTCCACCCAGGGCAGGCACGTAGCCGAAATCGCTCTGAACACCGAAAGGACGAAAATATTTGAGCACCGGCCAATTCGGAAGATCGCCCATGCCCTTTTCCCACAAAAACACCGGGCCGAGGCTCGTATGACTTTGCTCCTCGATCGGGGTGTTGCCTACCGGTAGCTGCAGTTGCGCCGCTATCGTCAGCATGAACTCATGCTTTAGCGAATAATAAAAGGCGTACTTCCCGAACAGCGTGAGGTCATCGAACCCCTGCATGCCGCGATCGTTGAATGGCGAAACGTGGCTCCAGCCGCTGCCGCCTCCTACGCTGAATCTCGGCACATAATTGTCGTCCATGTAGAGAACTTTCTCTATCGAGAAGTCGATACTGTAAGTATTTGCATCGCTGCTTTTGACCCAGGATGGTGCGAGGATATCCAGCTCGTTCGCTGGTGTCGGGTCTTGAGTAATGATCGGCTCCAGAAAGATGTAATCTCCTACTACTCCATGTGCAAAGGCACCGGTGGGTATGGCAATAGCCAATATCATCGAGAGAGCGCATACGCTTCTCATGGTCTTCTCCACGGCCGCGCGCACGACCGTCTCCAGGATGGTCGTGGCAGGGAGGCGCGTGCGAGCGTCGCGCGGCAGCGCGCGACGCCGCATCTGTAACGTGAATATCGGACTTCGCCCGTCTAGGAAGCGCGCGTTTTGGGGGGTGGCGGGTCGGGAGCGTCGGCGGCACGCACGCGCAGCGCCGCTGTCCGGATGGGAGACCGCCCGCATTCAGGCAGGAACGACGCGACGGCCGCAACGCCGGCAAGGATCGCCACCACCGCCACCGGTGAATAGCTGAAACTTTGCACGGGATGGCAGATGTCCAGAGTGAACATCGTCTCCGAACTATGCACTGCTATTCCGAGGGTAAGCGGCATCCCCCCCAACAGGATCGCAAGCGCCACAATCGCGGCTGTGACGCGGTCAGGCCGTCTTACGGTCGAGGACGTGCTCAAAACAGCGACGCTCCCGACTTGAGATCGGAGATTTTGACCTCGACTTTGGAGGCGTCCTCGCGATGGGGCAGGCTGACCGGCACGCACGAAGCTTCGCCCTTCGTCATGTGATCAATTGGATAGCGGTTGCCGCAGAGCCGGCAAATCAGCATCCCGTGCGAGACGTCGTAGCCCTGGTGAAACTTATAACACTGGCGGCAGGCGTCGAAGACCGCGCGAACCTTCCCGTCGTCGCCGCGAGCAAGCAGAAAGCGCAGCCGCTCCCCCGCGCGATCGCGGTAGCAGAACAGGCGCGCGTCGCCGCCCGCCAGTTTCGCCATCGAGACGGTCAGCATCTCGGCACCTCGAAGTTCAGTACAGCGCGGGTGCAGGATTGGCAGCGCCGCCACGATCGCAATTACTGCCACCAGCGTACCGACGGCGATTTTTTTTGGCCCGATCTTTCGCATCGCTCTGCGCATTGCCCTGCGGATCAAGGGTTAAATGCCGCGCCGACAAATGCAAGCCGGGTCAACGTATTGCCGGCGCGTTTGGGGTCCACGCCACGGTTTGCACTATACTGCGCCCCGGAAGGCGCGTGCCGACACGGCCCTACATGCAAGGACGCCCAAGGAGGAAACCATCACCGATGCGCCTGGTCACATTCGAGGATGAACCCAAAGGCCATCGTCTCGGCGCCGTCGCCGACGGCCTCGTAGTCGATCTCAACGCCGCCTATCGCGCGCTGCTGGAGGAGCGCGGCGAGCGCCGCGCAGGCGAACTCGCGCTGAAGGTCGTGCCGCCCGAGATGGTGGCCTTTCTCGCCGCCGGCGAGCGCGCGATGAACGCCGCCAGGGAGGCACTCGCGCTGGCCACGCGCCTTGGCGCCGACGGCGCGCGCGAGCGCGGGCTTGCCCGGCGCGCCGAGTCGGTCCGCTTGCGCGCGCCCGTGCCACGTCCGCCCAAGTTCATCCTGGTGGGACTCAACTACCGCGACCACGCCGAAGAGGCCGGGTTTAAAATTCCCGAGGTGCCGACTTTCTTTTCCAAGTACGCCAACTGCGTGATCGGACCGGGCGACGCGATCAAAATCCCCAAAGTCTCGGCGATGATCGACTACGAGGGCGAGTACGCTTTCGTTATCGGGCGCGCCGGCCGTGACATCCCGCCCGAGCGCGCGATGGAGTACGTGGCCGGCTATACGATCGTAAACGATGTAAGCTGCCGCGACTACCAACTTAAGACCGGGCAGTGGATGATCGGCAAGACCTTCGATACTTTCGGCCCGATGGGACCGTACCTGGTGACGCGCGACGAAATCGCCGATCCGCACAACCTCGAGATTTCGCTCTACCTCAACGGCCAGCGCATGCAGCACTCGAACACACGCAATCTGATTTTTAACACCGGCTATGTGATCGCGTTTCTCTCCCAGGTCTTCACCTTCGAGCCCGGCGACGTGATCTCCACCGGCACGCCGGCCGGCGTCGGCTATGCGCGCAAGCCGCCGGTCTTCATGAAGGCGGGCGACCGGGTGCGGATCGAGGTCGAGGGGCTGGGCGCGCTGGAAAACCCGATCGAGGACGCCTGACGGCGGCACTTCACCTGCGCCGAATGAACGCGATTTCTTCGCGAACTCGATCGCACAGCGCCGCCCGGCGACCTCGCCAGGAAACACTCACATGAAGTAAATCGCCGGAATCAAAACAGGCTAGCGCGCCGCGAGGTACGCCGGGGCGCGCGCCCAAGGGGGGTAACGTGGCCACGATACGAATCTCGATCATCAACGAGAGCAACCTTGTCACATCGGCCGAAGTGCAAACGGCGGCCGCGGCGCTCCAGCGCCAGGTGAGCGAGCATTTCGCGCCCGCCTGGGGCGTCGACGCGGCTCTGACCTTCGTCGCGACGGAGGCCAAGCCGCCTTCCGGCAGCTGGTGGCTGGTCATCCTGGACGATTCAGACCAGGCCGGCGCGCTCGGCTATCACGACCTCACCGACGAGGCGATGCCGCTCGGCAAAGTGTTCGTCAAAACCGCCCAGGCCGCCGGGGTCAGATGGACGATCACCGCGAGTCACGAACTGCTCGAGTTACTGGCCGACCCGTCGATCAATCTCACCGTGTGCACGACCGAGAACAACAACCTCGTGCTCTACGCTTATGAAATCTGCGACCCATGCCAGGCCGACGAGTTCGGCTACGCGATCGACGGCGTGGCGGTGTCCGATTTCCTGTTCCCGTCGTGGTTCGAGACGTTCCATCGAAGCGGCGCGGTCCCGCTCGACTATTGCGGACGGATCAGCGTGCCGTTCACGCTCCTGCCCGGCGGCTATGCCAACGTACTCGACACTGGTCATCCGGCCGGCGCGTGGACGCAAAAGACAGGTCCCGCGGCGATGATCGCGGGCGCGCGTTTTGCCCAACGCCCGGCGGTGGCGGGATCGCGGCGTGAGCGGCGCCGGCGCGGCGCTGCCAGTTGGTTGACGAGCCGGGCGATGAACGAACCCAGCACGGCGCCGGCCGGGCCCACTGCGACGGCGCCCGCCGCACGGGTAGTCGGAGCGGCCACGGCACCCGCTTGGCCACCGCCGCTCAAAATGCCGCGGCTGCTGCGAACTCTGGATGCGGCGGGTAAGTCGCTATTACATTTGGAGACCCCCAACGCCGCGGCCACGTCTGTGCCGGACGAGATCAACCGGATGGTGGATAAGCTTCAGGCCGCGAGCCTCGCCGGCGTCGCGCCGCCGCGGGCCCAGTCCGTGATCACCGCGCTCAAAGCGGCGCTCGACCAGACCGCGGCCAGCAAGCCTACCGACCAGCTCAAGGGCTCGCAGCCGCATGAGTTGCAGCTGTCGTTGCTGGCGGCGGCCATGAGTTCCGCAGCGACGCCGTCCTCCGGAGCGTCACCGATCAGACCGCTCAGCGCGTTAGATGCGACTGACTTCTACCAGTACGGGAGCTTCGATCCTGGATGGCTGGGAACGTTCTTCCATCTGCTGGAATCGCGGCCGGCGCCATTTCCGACCCACATCGCGCGCAACATCAGCCCCATCGTGCGCATCGACGATGGGGCGACGATCGCGATCACCGGCGACTGGGGCACGGGCGACGCGTCCTCGCGCAGCATCGCGCAGCGGATGGCCGATCTGAAGCCCGACCATACTATTCACCTGGGCGACATCTACTACGCCGGCGCCGAAAACGAGGTGCGCAACAAATTCCTCGCGTTATGGCCGGCCGGCACGAGCCCCAGCGCGCCGTCGTTCGCGCTCAACGGCAATCACGAGATGTACTCGGGCGGCGGCGGCTATTTCGAGGTCTTACTAAACGATCCGCGGTTCAAGGCGCAGCAGGGGCTGAGCTATTTTTCGCTGCAGAACGATCATTGGACGATAATCGCGATCGATACCGCCTATTATGCGCGCAACTTCTACCTCGACGGCTTCATCGATACCGACGTTCAGTTGCCCTGGATGGCGACGCTCACGCGGGCCGCGCGCCAGGCCGGCCGCGGCGTCATCCTGCTCACCCATCACGCCGGCGTCGATATTGAGCCGTCTGGCGCCTCAGTGACCGCGACCGTCGCGGATATATGGAACCAGGTGCTGCACGCGACGGACGGCGGCCCCGACTATTGGTACTGGGGCCACGTTCACGCGGGTTATGCGCTGGCCCCGTTTCCAATTGCGGGCGGGCGCAATCTGATGGCGCGATGCGTCGGGCATTGCGGCGTGCCGTGGTTGCCGTACGCTGCGGAGAGCGGGCTGGGGGCCAACGGCTTCATGCTGGAATGGGGAGAGAATCGCAAGGCCAACGACGTCGAGGAACCGGCGCGCGCGCTCAACGGGTTTTTGGTCTTGCGTTTGCGCGGCGATCAGATCGTGGAAGAGTTCCGCGACGAAAACGGCAATCTGCGATGGCAGCGCTAACCCACAGCCGCTACGCGGATTCGCCTTCGTCGCACTTTCTGCAATTGAGCTCGATACCGAGCCGGCTCCGCCTCCCCTCGGCGGTCGTTACCCACGGACGCTCCTGCCAGGGCGGCTGATGGCGCACGTGCTGGGTGTGTCCGCACTGAAGTTCGGCCACCCAGTCGGCGTGCTCGTCCTGATGGAAGCCAACGATTTTCTGTTTCACGGCTTGCGCGCCTGAGCGGCGGACTATTTGCCCGGCTCCTCCGCGGCGGCCTCATCGAACATCGATTGCTGTTCCGGCGCCGACGCGGCGCTCTCGATTTCGGCAGGGCTGAACAGGCCGCGGCGCTCGGCGTAAGGTTTGAACTTGGCGTAAAGTTCGGCGAGCTTGGCCTGGTAGTACTCGACGTTTTCGTCGGGATTGGCCGGGTCATACTCGGCCACCAGGCGCGCCGCCGCGCTCACCTTAACCTTGAGACCACGGCCCGCGACGTAATACGAAATCTGGTCGCCGCTTAAGTACGGGCGTCCGGCTTTGAGCGCCAGCTCATAGGCGGCCGAGACGTTGCGCCGTTTGCCGCCGATCTTGTCGCGATAGGTTTCAGGCGAGTCCTGCAGTGTCTCGGTCTTCATCAGCTCGCCGATACCGAAGGCGTGGCGCGCGAGGCGCTGGCGCCAGTCGTCATAGAGCGCGGGGATTTCGTCGGCGCGCTGCTCCAGCATCAGGCCGAACATCTCCTCCATGAAACGGCGCTGAAACCGCTCCAGGCCGCGCGAGCGCAGCCCCGAGCCGCGAATCGTCATCTCGCCCGCCTCCTCGAGCAGCACATAGTTCTTCATCTTGTAGGAGAACATCGCGGGGTAGCGCCCGTCGATCTCCAGCCGCACGCCTTCGGGCATCGCGGCGCCGATGCGTTCGATCAGGCTTTGCGCGGCAGCCTCGTCGTCGACGCCGGGCGGCGCGACGAAGTAGATGCCGTCGGTGTCAACCTCGATGACTTGCGCGCCCGCGTCCTCCAGCGCGGCGATGGCGGCCTGGATCAGCTCGCGTCCGCCGCGCGTCACGGCGTTGGCCTGGACGAAGTCATTGAAGTGGCCAAGCCCGAAGCCGAGGTAGCCGTAGAACGAGTTGATGAGGATTTTGAACGTCTGCTGGAGCGCCTCGAGGTTGCGGCGCGCCGTACCGTCGAGTTCGCGCACGGCCGCCTTGGCCTGAATACGGAAGCTGCGCAAGTCGCCGAGCGTTCTCAGGAACACGCCGAGCCGGTCGCCCGCCGGCGCATGCCCGTAATGCAGCATCAGCGACGGGTACAGCGAAGTCACGTCGCAGTGCAGCACGCGGCGCGCGACGCCGCATCGGCGGACCTCGGTATAGCCGCCCATCACTTCGCTCGGCTCCTGCGGGGCGGGAATCGAATGGCGCGCGGCCAGGTACGCGCGCATCAGCAGGGCGTCGATCCGGGTCGCGTTCCCGCGCAGCACCACGTTCTGGTAGGAGTACGGAAAAATCTGCGCCTGCACGAAATAGCTGGGCGCAAGCAACTCGGCAAGCGCGGCGGTCTCGCGCACGTCGCCCATCGCGTAGGCGAAAAGCTCCTCGGGGCGATGCTCGAAATAGTCGCTCACGCGTGCCGCGTCGATATAGACGCGGTCGGCGGCGGCTACGTGAAAATGCTGCGCCAGCTCCTTCAGCCCGAAGCCCTCGAGCTCGCGGCTCGCGATATCGTAGTGCTGGGCAAGGATCCAGGTGTCGATGATGCTGCGTCCGCGGATGTCATAGCGGCGGTATGCGATTGAGCGCTCGGCTACTTGCATGCGCGAGGCGCGCGCGACCATTTCGCTGCAGTCACGGCCGAGCGCGAGCTTCACCCGATGGCGCCGGGCGCGCGCTTCGAGATATTCCAGGTCGAAACGGAACAGGTTATGGCCCTCGATCACGTCGGGGTCGCGCTCGGCGACGATCCGCACCAGCTCTTCGAGCATCGTGCGCTCGTCCATCTCATCGCCGCGCAGCACGCGCTCGTAGCCGGCCGAATCGCTGAGCGCAATTGCGATCACGCGGTCGCCCTCGCGCGCTGCGGTCGGGAACTCGAAGCCGGGACTGATGTAGGTCTCGATATCGAGTTGCATCCGGCGGAGGTCGCCGAATTCCATCCCGATGAAAAACGCGGTGCCGCTCAGGATAAGATACTGCTCGACCGGGTCGGTGAGCACCAGGTAAGGAGCGTCGGCAACGCCCGGCGGTTTGCCGGTGAGCCTGCGCAGATGGCGCCGCGCGGCTTCCAGCGCGTCGAGACGGTCGAAGGTCGCAAGCCATCGCAGCCGAAAATTGCCCTTTAGCGGTTCGACCTTGTACGGGGCGCCCAGCCCGTTGAGCATCCCAGGCTCCGCCAGCAGGGCGAAGAGCCTCAATGGGCGGCGCTCGCGGGTTAGCGTCGCCCCCGTGCGGCGGAAAATCTCGACCTCGCCCGGCGCGGCGATCTCGACCGCGACGATCCCGGGCTCCGCCGGATCACCGAAGAGCAGCCGGTTGTCGTAAAACTGCCGGCAGATCTCCTGGTAACTGTTCATCGCGGTTTCCGAGCGGGAATTGTGGCGCGCGCACGGTGCATATCACAAGATCGCGCGAGCCTTTCGTCGTTGTGGGCGGGGCGCGGTGTTAGTGGGTGACCGGGCGCAGCTAAAGAGCGCCGAGCCATCCCAGGCCCGCGATGAAAACTGCGTAGGCGACGCCTCCCACGATCAAAGTCGGCGTACCCAGCTCGCCGTCGCGCAAATTGACGTAGAGGAGCGCCGCCGAGAAAACCGCGATCGCGCCGCCCAGCAGCTCCGCGGAGGTCAGATGCCACGGCGTGAAGACCAGGCCCAAGGCGACCGGAATGCAGCTCTGAAAAACCATCGCGCCGGTGATATTGGCCAGTGCCAGGTTGTCTTTGCTCTGGCGAATCCAGACCACGGCATTGTACTTCTCGGGCAACTCGGTGGCGAGCGGGCTCAGGATGAGCGAAAGCACTCCCGGGCTGAGGTTGGCGTGCTGCGAAAGAAAAACGATCTGATCGACGAACACGTATGCGCCGATCAGGATTGCGACGACCCCGATCAGCACCTGCATCACGATTGACCGGCCATGCGGGTCGAAGGGGTTTCCTCCGAGCACCCGCTCAAGGTGCAGTCCATGCTCGACTTCGGTTTCGGCGGAGCGTCGGATTTTCAGGATTACCACCGCGTAGCTCGCATACACGGCCAGTAGTATCGCTCCGAGGGCATAACGGGCAGCCGCAGGTAAATTCGCCATCCCAAGCAGCACCGTGGCGATAAACACCGGCAGGAAGAAGACAAGGTCGCGCCGGGCGTCGATACGGGGGACGCGCAGCGCGATACGTCCGCGCCGGCGGCGGAAGCCGAGCGCCGCCACCCCCATCACGAACAGCGCGATAGTCGAGAGCATCAGCGGGGCGCCGACAATCGCGCCCACCCCGACCTCGCTGTGGGCGCCCGGCACACCGTGGCTCATGATCAGCGCTACCGCGGGAATCAGCGTCTCCGGCAGGGCCGTGCCAACCGCGGCGAGCAGGCTACCGACGGCGGCCTCCGAAAGGCTCAAGTGATGGCCGGCCCATTCGACCCCGTTGGTAAACATTTCCGAGCCGGCCAGGATGACTGCAAAACTGATGAGTAAGATGGCAATATGCATTGACAAAAGACGCTACCTCGGGCCGTAAGACCGGTACGCGGCCAGTCGCGCAACTGCACATGGCCCGCCAACGTATGAACTTTGAAGCAAGCCATCAAGCCAGACAACGGCGCGCGCTAATTTTCCGGATGCGCGGAAACGAAATAGTTGCTAAATTGGAACCGTGAGGTGATGCAGAGGTAAGCCCGAGAGGCCCGGAACGCTCAGGAAAGTTCCTTCTTTGACTTGCCTGATGACGGCCCATATAATGGGGTGCTTTGCCAGAATCGGTCTCTCTTATTCAATTTGACCTTTCTGAAGTGGCTCGCGGCGGGTGCCAGCCGGGCTTTGGTTGGCGTGCCGCAGGCTCCCGTATCGATCATCCCGCCCCCGACAGCCGGGACAGACGGCCAGGACGCACGCTAGAAGTATGAAGCAAAAGTATGAAGGGAAGGATCTTCAGGGCCTGGTAGACCTCGGCCGCGAACAGGGCTACCTGACCTTCGACCAGGTCAACGATTTCCTGCCCCAGGACGTAGCCTCACCCACCGATTTGCGCGCCGCGCTCGAGAGCTTCGAGGACATGGATATCAAGGTCCTTGAGGAAGTACCCGCCGAAAGCGCCGATGGCGAGGTCGACGCGGAACCCGAGAAAGAAGCCGAAGAAGAGACCGCTGATGCGGCCGGCGACTCGTCCGATCCGGTACGGCTCTACCTCAAGGAGATGGGCAACTTCCAACTGCTCTCGCGCGAGCAGGAGGTCGAAATTGCCAAGCGGATCGAGGCCGGCGAGCAGGAGGTCGAAGAAGAGGTCCTCAAGTCGCCGGTTACGCTGGATTTTCTAATTGACCTCGGTGACCGGATCGAGGCCGGCGAGGCCGACCTGCGCGACATTTTCGAAGAGAGCGAAGAGCCCGCCGACCCCGACGAGGAGCGCGGGCCCGAAGCCAACGAAAAGCTGCTCAAAAAGCTTCACGACTCGACCAAAAAGCTCAAGGACCTGCGCGCCAAGCTCGAAGAGCTGGAAGAGGAGTTGCGCGAGCGGCCCGGCCCGCGGCGCAAGCCCAAGCTCGAGCGCAACTATGCGCGGATGCGCGAGCGCGTCAAGGCCGCGTTCATCACAATGGGCTTGTCGCGCCACGTGCGCGAGGCCGTTATCTCCGAGATGCGCCATCAGCTCGACCAGTTCCGCCAGGGCTTTCAGACGGTCCAGCGCTACGAGGGCGCCACCGGCCGCTCCAAGACCCAGCTCATCAAGGAGGCGGCCGAGGCCGAAGACCGGCGCCACGTGCTCAAGGTCAACGGTACCCGCGAGAACCTGCTCGACATAGCGGCCCGCATCCGCGAGGCGCAGCGCACCATGAAGGCGGTCGAACGGCGGGTCAAGACGAGCGGCGAGGAATTCAGCCGTTCGATCGAAATTATCGCGGCCGGGCAGCACAAGAGCCGGCGCGCCAAAAAGGAATTGACCGAGGCCAACCTGCGCCTCGTCGTGAGCCTGGCGAAGCGCTACACCAACCGCGGCCTGGGCTTCCTCGATCTCATCCAGGAAGGCAACATCGGCCTGATGCGCGCGGTCGACAAGTTCGAGTATCAGCGCGGCTACAAATTTTCGACCTACGCGACGTGGTGGATACGGCAGTCGATGTCGCGCGCGATCGCCGACCAGGGCCGCACCATCCGCATCCCGGTGCACATGGTCGAGACCATCAACAAGCTGCTGCGGGTCACGCGTCTGCTGGTTCAGCGGTTGGGCCGCGAACCGGGTCCCGAAGAGATCGCCGAGCAGATGGAGATGCCGCTCGACAAGGTCCAGAAGGTGCTCAAGATCGTCAAAGAGCCGATTTCGCTGGAGACCCCGATCGGTGACGAGGAAGAAAGTTCGCTCGGCGATTTCGTCGAGGATGAGCTCGCGCCCTCCCCGGTGGAGGCTGCGATCCAGGGCAATCTGGGCGAGCAGACGCGCAAGGTGCTGGCGACGCTGACACCGCGCGAGGAGCAAATCCTGCGCATGCGCTTCGGCATCGGGCAGAAGACCGACTACACGCTGGAAGAGGTCGGCAAGCAGTTCGCCGTTACCCGCGAGCGGATTCGGCAAATCGAGGCCAAGGCGCTGCGCAAACTGCGCCAAACGGGTCGCTCTCGCAACCTTGAAGGCTTCATGGAGCGCGAGTAGCCGCGCTGTCTATCCGAGCCGGCGTGGTCCCGGCGAGGTCCGTAGACCGCGAACGATTTGCCCTTCCATATCCGCTCATGGCCGTCGAGCGCGTGCTGGATATCAGGCCACCAGACCAGCATGTTGCCGAAACCTGGGCTGATCACCACGACGATCCGTTGCGCCGTGTCGATCTGCCGCATCAACCGGGCAAGTTGATCCGGCATCAGCTCGCCCGGGGTGAAATGGTTGGCGAAGGGCGGCTCGAAGCGGGCCGACAGCAGCGGTGCGCATCCCATGGCGCTCAGTACCAGCGCACGATGGCCCGCGGGATTGTCACCGACCGCGCGCTGCACTTGCTCCCACTCCTGAACTTCTTCGGGTGACGCCCACATCCCCGCGGTAACCAGGCTCGGCGACGCGGTGCGCCACTGATCGCCAATTTGCGCGAAATGGGAGAGATTGCCCAGCAGCGCCATCGCGGCGAGCGCGATCGCGATTCGCGCCGAGAGCAAATCACGGATGCTGCTCGCGGCGACCCCCATCAGCAGGATGTAGCAGTAGTAGCGCCAGCTCACCTCCGAGCCGAAAAACACCGTGACGAAGGTCACGTGGAGAATGGCGCAGGTCAGAACCAATTCGTCGGCGGCGCTGTTGTCTGCGCGCGGCGCCGACAACAATCTCCCTAGCGCTCGGAGTCCGGCGACGATCAGCCAGAGGCTCGCGGCAATCCAGAAGCCGACGACCGTAAAGAGATAGAATGGCAGCCCCTGTTGCGGCTGATACCAGAAATCGCGCCCGACGCCGCGAAAAAAGCCTGAGGCCTGGTTACGATGCGCGGCCATCCCGGCCAGCGGCAGGATGGTCTTCGCGAGCGCGAGCGGCCCATAGACCGCGGACAGGATCAGTATCAGCATCGCGCCGGTGATCCCCGCAGGCATGACGGTGCGAAATATTCCTCGCCAGTCAGTCGAGGAGCCGCGCGGACTATCGGTCCGTCGGCTCTCCCACAACAATTCGAGCAACAACACGAACCCATATAGATACGCCATGCTGGGATTCACGAAGCACGTCAGCGTGACCAGCGCGAGCGCGGTCGAACGCCTTTGGGCCGCCTGCTCGGCGAGCGCATTGGAAAGCAGAGCGGCTTCCAGAGCGTAGGTCAGTGTGAAGGTCGGAAACGCAAACGGTAATGCGACTACTAGCAAACCGACGCCCAGGTTGCCCAAACGCAGCGCGGCGGCCATCCGCGCCATCCCGATCGCGACCATGAGCGCGCAGATGACCATGATCGCTTCGTTCGCCTGCACGGTCGCGCCAAACAGCGCAAACCACGCCTGCGCCAGCAGGATTGGCACGAGGCCCCAATGGTAGCCGAAATCGATCGCGGGGCGGCTCCCGTGGGCGACCAGGTATGCGATCGAAAGAAAGTCGCCTCGATCACCGAACGCATTGGCGTCAAAGCCAAGATCGGTAGGCAGCCGAAAGAGCGCATAGGCCAGTGTCTCCGCGCCGAGCAGGAGGCAGAGCAACAACGCGTGGCCGCTTCCGCGCGAGCGCCGGGATTCCGGCTCGGACGCGCTAGCCAATCGCGCGCGCCTCGCGCAGGCGGGTCAACTCCTCGTCACTGAAGCCGCGCGCCGCGAGAACCTCGGCCGTATGCTCACCGACCAGCGGCGGCCGCGTTACGTGACCCGGCGTCTCCGAAAGTTTGACCCCGAGCCCGGTCGTCAGGAACTCGCCGCGCACCGGATGGGGCAGGCGCAACAGCATCTCGCGCGCCGCGATTTGCGGATGGTTGAACATTTCCTCGATGGTCATGATCGGACCGGAAGGGATGCCTGCGCCGTTGAGGAGGTCGATCCAATGCGCCGCGGTGTTGGAGGCGAGCGCGCGGTTGATCTCCGCGGTCAGCTCCGCGCGATGCCTTATCCGATGGCCGAGCGAGGAGAAGCGCGGGTCGTCCTTGAGTTCGGGCCGCCCAATAGCGTCGGCGAGAGCGTGCCACATCGCGTCGTTGCCGCACGCGATGTTGAAGGGCCGGTCGGAGGCCGCGTGAACGCCGTGCGGCGACGCGAGCGGATGATGATTGCCGGCGGGACCCGGCGTGCGGCCTGTATCGAAGTAGATTCCCGCCGACCACGTTAGCACGCTGACGATCGCTTCAAGCAGCGAGGTCTCGACGCGCTGGCCGCGGCCGGTGCGATGGCGCGCCTCGAGCGCGAGCAGGATTCCCTGCGCAGCAAAGATTCCGCCCAGCAGATCGCAGATCGCGATCCCGACACGCATCGGGCCACTCGCCTCAGTTCCCGTTACGCTCATCAGTCCGGAGAAGCCCTGCGCGATCTGGTCGAACCCCGGAGTATCGCGCATCGGGCCGCTCGCGCCGAAGCCCGAGATCGAGCATCCGATGATCCGCGGATTGCGCGCGGCGAGCGTTTCATAGCCCAGCCCCATCGCCTCCATCACTCCGGGGCGAAAGTTGTCGATCACCACGTCGGCCTGGCTGGCCAGACGCAGCATCACGTCACGCCCGGCGCTCTGGCGCAGATCGATTTGCACACTCTTCTTGGAGCGGTTGGTGCTCATGAAGAAGTAGCTGTCCGTACCGCTATAGCCTCCCATCTCGGCCCGCGCGCCTTTGACCGGCTCGACCTTGATGACTTCGGCCCCGTAGTCACCGAGTAGCTGCGTGCAGAACGGCCCGGCCAAGTAGCGGGTAAGATCGAGGATCGTTATTCCGGCAAGCGGCGGAATATCCGGCATCGCGCTCAGGCACCTCCGTTTGGCAATCGACAGCGCCAGTCAATGGCAGCAATCGACGGCGGCGATCAATGTGTTGACCATATATAGGAAGCGGCGGCGCGGCGAAAAGAGCGCGCCCGGACATTCCGAGGCGAGTGACAGCGGGGCGGCGCCAGTGTTAGCATCGTGCCATCCGGACCCCATGGAGGGCACTATCGTGGCGGTAATGCGCATCGGACACGTTTCGGTTCGAGTAACGGACATCGAAAAGGCCCGCAACCATTACTCCAACGTTATCGGGCTCATCGAAACCGATCGCGAGAGCGGCGGAACCACCTATTACAAGGCCTGGGACGAATGGGATCGCTACAGCGTGATCCTCACCCCTTCTGACCATGCCGGCGCCAACTACATCGCCTACAAGGTGGAGCGCGACTCCGAACTCGACACTTTGGGCAACGCGATCGCGAAATGGGGTATCGAGGTCGAGCAACTCAGGCCCGGCGCCATTCCATTCGTGGGCCGCGCAATTCGCTTCACGCTGCCGAGCAGCCATCGGATGGTACTGTTCGCTGAGAAGGAGGCGGTGGGCAGGAGCGTAGGCGCACTTAATCCGGACCCGTGGCCGGATGACGTCAAGGGCGTGGGCGCGATGCATCTGGATCACTGCCTGCTGGTCGCCGAGATCGAGCCTTCCAGAGGCGTAAACCAGGTCGTCGAGAACTGCCGCTTCTTCACCGAAGTGCTCAACTTCCAACTGACGGAACAGGTGATGGTCGGTCCGGGCAACAGTATTCAGGCCGCCGCCTTTCTTTCCTGCACGAGCAAGCCGCACGACATCGCGTTCGTGGGCGGCCCACGTCCGGGCTTCCATCACTTCGCCTTTTACCTGGATAACTGGAATGACGTCCTGCGCGCGGCCGACATTATGTCCAAGAATCGGGTCAAGATCGACATTGGGCCCACTCGCCACGGCATCACGCGCGGCGCGACGATCTACTTCTTCGACCCCGCCGGCAATCGCAACGAGACCTTCGCCGGGCTGGGCTACTTCGTTACCCGCGACATGCCGACGATCACTTGGACCGAGGAGCACCTCGGGGCGGCGATCTTCTATCACGGACGCGAGATAAATCCCGACTTTACTAACGTCTATACCGAGGCGACCTGAATCACCCTCACTGGATTTATGCCGCGGCTGTTTGACGCTTCAGACCGGTGACGGTTTTTCGCCCAGCTCGCCATGCAACGCCATGAACCTGCCCATGATCGCCTCGTGCTGATCCTCCAGTTTGCGCAGGATGTCGATCATCGCTTCATCCTGTTGCTCGAGATGACGCATGATCGCTTTCACTTCTTCTTCGGCCTTGGCGTTGACCATGTAATCCTGCTCGGCCATCAGGCGGTCCTTCGCGGCCTGCCGGTTCTGCGACATCATTATGATCGGCGCGGCGTACGCTGCCTGAAAGCTGAGCGCCAGGTTAAGCAGGATGAACGGATAGGGATCCCAATGGCGTATCCACGCGATAGCGTTCAGGGTGATCCAGATGGCGAGAATCGTCGACTGCACGATGATGAAGGTCCAACTGCCCATCATCAGGGCCAGCGCGTCAGCTATTCGTTGCCCCCGGGTCTGACCTTCGGCCAATGCCTGGTTAACATTGATGACGGGCGGATGCTTGTGAGTATGCCGGATACGGTTCCGTTCCCATTTCTCAAATATACTGTTCTGCGTCACGCGGCTCTCTCCCATGTCGGCGGCGCGGGCCGCCTCGGTCGTTACGCTGAATCCTAGCCCGCGGCACTAGTCGGCCGCGACTTGTCGCGGCAGGTCTTTTTGGGGCGCGTAATCATTACGCCTATTCTGATAAGCTCTCGTCACCGGGCCTTAGCGCGATATCGCCCAGAGCAACAATGCTTCAGTCAGGGAACTCAGGGCCTCAAACGTCGGTTGATATCTGCAAGACCTTATGAGACAGCAAGCCCTTACGATGCGATGGAACCTGATTGCTCTAGCCGGCGGTGTGCTGCTGGTCTGCGCAGTCGGCTCGCATCTACGGGGCCATCGCACGGCATACGCGCAAAGCCGCGCAGCGCCCGAGGACGCTCCAGTGGTCCTGGAGCTGTTCACGTCCGAAGGATGCTCAAGCTGCCCGCCTGCCGACGAACTGCTCAGCAGGATCGGCGCGCTGACTCCCGGCGTAATACCGCTCGCCTATCACGTCGACTACTGGGACAGCCTTGGATGGTCCGATCCCTTTTCATCGAGCCAGTGGACCTTGCGCCAGGTCGAGTACGTCCGCGCGATGCAGCTGAGCGTTTCTTATACGCCGCAAATCGTGATCAACGGAATATGGGAATGCGTCGGTTCGAATGCCAACGGCATCATGCGCGCGATCGCAACCGCCCGTGCCACGCCGCCGACGGGAGTGATCACAGTGCGTGCGACGCCGCCAGCCGCGGGCTCGCACAAGCTCAATCTCAGCGTTAGCGCGCACATCGTGCGCACCGCAGGCGACAAGTCGTTGGTAGTGGTGGTTGCGATCTACGAGAACGGATTGATCGCCAAGATCGGCGGCGGCGAAAACAACGGCCATCAGATCAGGTACGACTACACCGTTAGAAAAGTAATTCCCGCATTCGAACTGAGTCCCAAGGCTGGCTCTGCGCTGGAGAACGAACTCAGTGTCGAGCTCGATCCATCATGGAAACTTGGCCATTTAGGCGTAGCGGCATTCATCCAAGATGAGACGTCGCTAGCGATCGACGGCGGCACCGCGCAATACCCGGTGGTCAAAAGCGAAGACTGATCGCCGGGAACCCGGCGCAGGATGAACCCGGCGCAGGATGCTCGCGCCGTTATTCGACCGTCACCGACTTGGCCAGGTTGCGCGGCTGGTCGACGTCGGTGCCGCGATAGACCGCGATATGGTAGGCGAGCAGCTGTAGCGGCACCGTCGTCAGCACCGGCATCAGCATCCGATGGGTCGTCGGAATCTCGATAATATCCCACGCCACCTCCTCGAGTTCGGGTGTGGGATGGTCGGTCACGGCGATAATGCGGCCGTTGCGCGATTCGACCTCGCGCAGGTTCGATAGCGTCTTTTCGTAAACGTTGTCGAACGGAATGATCACCACGACCGGCATCTCGTCGTCGATGAGCGCGATCGGCCCGTGCTTCATCTCACCTGCCGAGTAGCCCTCGGCATGGATGTAGGAAATCTCCTTGAGCTTGAGCGCGCCCTCCAGTGCGACCGGGTAGTTGATGCCGCGGCCGAGGTAGAGGAAGTCGCGCGCCTTGCCGTACTTGCGCGCAACGCGTTCGATCTGCCGCTCGCGCTTCTCCAGCACTTCCTTGATTTGCGCCGGGATCGCGAGCGCCGGCTGGAGCATCGCGTTGACTTCGCGCTCGCTTAGGCGGCCCAGGCGCGCGGCGAAATGAATCGCGAACAGGTAGAACGCCTCGATTTGGGTCAGGAAACACTTGGTGGTGGTGACGCTAATTTCCGGACCGCAGCGGGTGTAAAGCTGCGCGTCGGCTTTGCGCGCGATCGAGGAATCGACGGTATTGGTTACGGCGAGCAGATGGCATCCGCGCCGGCGGCCCTCTTCCAGCGCGGCCAGCGTGTCGGCGGTCTCGCCCGACTGCGACACCGCAATCATCATCGTACGCCCGTCGATCGGCGGCTGGCGATAGCGGAACTCGGCCGAGTAGTCGACCTCGGCCGGCACGCCGCACAGCTCTTCGATCATGAATTTGCCGATGAGCGAGGCAATCCATGACGCGCCCGCGCTGACCATCACGATTCGTCCGATCGCTTCCGGCCCCGCGGCCGGCAATAGCTCGCCCTCGAAGCGCACCGCGCTGGAGCTGGCCGCCGCGCGCCCGCTCAGGGTGTCGATCCACGCCTGCGGCTGCTCGGCGATCTCCTTGCGCAGGTAGTGCTGGAAACCGCCCTTGGTCGCGGCCACCGAGTCCCATTCGATGAGCCGCGGAGCCCGTTCGATCGCCACGCCGTCGAAAGTCATCAGGCGCACACCATGCGCGCCAAGCTCGGCCAGTTCGCCGTCCTCCAGCACGATGGTGCGGCGCGTATGGCCCAGGATTGCCGGGATGTCGGAGGCGACGAAATTTTCGCCGTCGCCCAGGCCGAGCACCAGCGGCGTCGCGGTCTTGGCCGCGACCAGCTTGTCGGGCTCGGTCTCGGAGAGCACCACGATCGAGAACGACCCGCGTAATTCGAGGACCGTCTGGCGCACCGCCTCGGTCAGCCCCAGGCCGGCGCGCACCCGTTCTTCGATAAGGTGCGATATTAGCTCGGTGTCGGTCTCGGAGCTCAGCTTGTGACCGCGCCCGGTCAGCGCGGCGCGCAACTCGACGTAGTTCTCGACGATACCGTTATGAATGACCGCGACCGGGCCCGCTTTGTGCGGATGGGCATTGCCCTCCGAGGGCCGGCCGTGCGTCGCCCATCGCGTGTGGCCGATTCCGATCGAACCCTTAAGCGGCGACCCTTCGAGCGCGCGCCGTAAATTTTCCAGCTTGCCGACCGCGCGGCGGATTTCCATCCCGGCCCCGTTGATCGTCGCCACGCCCGCCGAGTCGTAACCGCGATACTCCAGGCGCGCGAGCGCGCCGAGCAGAATCGGCACCGCCTCAGAAGGGCCCACGTATCCAATTATTCCACACATGCAGGTTCAACCTTTCCCGGCCTATAAGTTTGCCGGTCCGGGCGGCGCGGCGCTAGTCCGACCCTTTGGCGTCCGGGCGCTCGCCGTGGCGGCGGCGCCACTCGGCGGTCCATCCCTGCTTGATCTTCTGCGGATGATGCGAAACGCAGAGCGCGCCGGCGGGGACCTCGCGCAAAATTGTCGTGCCCGACGCGACATAAACGTCGTCGCCGATCTTGACCGGCGCGACCAGCTGCGTGTCGCATCCGATCATGCAGCGGCTGCCGATTCGTGTAAGATGCTTGTCGTAGCCGTCATAGTTGACCGTGATCACGCCGCATCCGATGTTGGTCTCGCGCCCGATCTCGGTATCGCCCAGGTAACTCAGATGGCTTGCCTTGGTGCCCTCGCCAAGCCGCGCCTTCTTGGTCTCGACGAAATTGCCGATACGGTTATGGCCTTCGAGCTCGGTGCCGGTGCGCAAATTGGCAAATGGGCCGATTTCGCAATGCGGTCCGATATGGCATTCCTCGGCGCGCACGCCAAGCTTCAGATGGCATCCGTCGCCGATTTCGACGTCGCGCAGATACGCCGTGCCCTCGATTCGGACGCCCGCACCCACCTTGCTGCGGCCGAGAATCTGCACGTTGGGGCCGACCACCGAGTCGCGTCCAATTTCGACCTGCTCGCCGATATAGGCGGTCGCCGGATCGACTATCGTCACCCCCGCTTCCATCAACTTGCGGTTAACCGCAGCCCTGATCTCGGCTTCCATTTCTGCCATCTCCTTCAGTGAATTGATTCCGGCGAACTCGGCCGCGGTGGGCGCGCACCAAGCCTCAACGGCAAGCCCTCCGCTCCGGGCGATCGCCACCAGGTCGGTAAGATAGTATTCGCCCTGCGCATTGTTGGGGCGCAGCTCTGCAAACGCCGCGCGCAACACGGCCGCGCGCGCGAGGTAGACGCCGGTGTTGACTTCGCGGATCGCAAGCTCCGCGGGCGAGGCGTCGCGCGCCTCTACGATCGCCGCGACCGCGCCCGCGCGGTCGCGCACGACGCGGCCATACGAGCCCGCGTCGTCCAGCATTGCGCTGATGAACGACACCTCCGCGCCGGCGCGCCGATGCTGGGCGATGAACGCCTGCAGCGTCGCCGCCCGGATCATTGGCATGTCGCCATAGAGGATTAGCACGTCACCGTCGAACTGCGGCGCGAAAGCCTCCAGGCCGCATCGCGCTGCGTCGCCCGTGCCGCGTTGCGCGGGCTGGCGCGCGACCTCGACGCTAACGCCCGGCACGGAGGCCCGCGCGGCCGTCGCGACCTCGTCGCCCTGATGGCCGACGACCACTATCTGCGGCGCGGCTCCGAGCGGCGCGAGCGAGCGCATCACGCGCGCGATCATCGGCTCGCCACCAAGCTCGTGCAGCACCTTGGCCCGCGCCGAGCGCATCCGGGTACCCAGCCCGGCGGCCAGAACGATCGCCCCCGGAGCTATCGTCATGGTTTTTTCTTCTTGAACAGCGCGTCGAGTTGCGCGCGCGCGTCGCGTTCCGGTGAACGCCGAGCCTGCGCCGGCATAGACGCCGCCGCCCCGGCAAGACCGGCGGCGGGCGCGAAGTATTCGCAGAAATTAGATCGTTCCTTGTCCACCACCCGCTCCGCCATCGTCTCGCGGCACTGATTGTTGTAGGCCGGGTCGTAAAGCGAGCAATTGCGGCATACGTGCAGCGGCCGGTCGCATTGCGGACAGTGCGCGTGGAACCCGACACGCTCGATGGTCTCGACCCGATGCCCGCACTTCCAGCAGCTCATAGCTTGAAGTTCATGGCCGATAATTCAAAACCGTAGTTCGAATATGGACGCGCGCTGCCACCGTTTTTGTGCATGCTTTTGCGCGTTGCGCCTGCTTGATAGCATAGCGTTTGGATTAGACCCGAGTCGATGCAGGCGGAAATAGAGTCATTCGCGGCCGCGCTGGGCAAGGCCTCGCGCGCGGCCGACAATACGGTTTCGAATTATCGCCGGGACCTGTGCGATTTCCGCCGCTTTCTGCTCGAGCGCGGGGCCGCGCTCGATTCGGGCGGCGAGGAAGCCGACGCCGGCGCGATCACCACCGATCATATTCGCGGCTACCTTTCCGAGGCGATGAAAACGCTGAGCCGCGCTACGGTCCAGCGCCGCCTGTTTGCGATCAAGGCCTTCTTTCGCTGGCGTGAAACGATGGCAAATCCGGCAAATCCCACAAGCTTGGCGAATCCGGCGCGCGCGCTGCGCTCACCGCGCGCCCAGCGCCGCTTGCCCGCGATTTTGCCCGAGGACGACGTGCGCCGGCTGATCGAAGCCGAGAGCGAGGACACTTCGCCGGCCGCGTTGCGCGACCGCGCGATCCTCGAAACGCTCTACTCCTCGGGCCTCCGCGTGAGCGAGCTGGTCGGCCTTAACTGGCGCGACGTCGACGACGAAGTCGGGATGGTGCTGGTGCGCTCGGGCAAGGGCAACAAGGATCGGATGGTGCCGATCGGCGAGCCGGCGATCGACGCGCTCAAGGCATGGCGGC
Organism: uncultured delta proteobacterium; assembly: GCA_963734845.1. GTDB lineage: Bacteria > Desulfobacterota > Binatia > Binatales > Binataceae > JAKAVN01. The sequence goes on from CAVTIS010000008.1 coordinate 61,921, forward strand.
GCGCGATGCCCAAGGCCTGGGAACTCGACGGCCCGGTGATCACCAACTTGCGCGGCGGGCGGCTGACGACTCGCGCGGTCGAGAACATCCTGGCGCGGCGCATCATCGCGGCGGGTCTCGGAGCGTCGATCACGCCGCACGGATTGCGCCACTGCTTCGCGACGCACATGCTCAACTCGGGCGCCGACTTGCGTTCGATTCAGGAGATGCTCGGGCATGCGAGCCTCGCCACCACGCAGCGCTACACTCACGTCAGCGTCAACCGTCTAAGAGAGGTCTACCGCCGTGCCCATCCGCGCGCCTGAGTCCGACACCGTCATCCGCGGGACGACGATCCTATGCGTGCGCAACGCCGGCCACGTGGTGGTCGCGGGCGACGGCCAAGTCAGCGTCGGTCAGACCATCATGAAGCACGGGGCACGCAAGGTGCGCCGCCTGCACGACGACAAGGTGCTCTCGGGCTTCGCCGGCTCGACCGCCGACGCGCTGACATTGTTCGAGAAATTCGAGGGCAAGCTGCAGGAGTTCAACGGCAATCTGCGCCGAGCGGCGGTCGAGTTGGCCAAGGACTGGCGCACCGACCGCGTGCTGCGGCGGCTGGAGGCGATGCTGATCGTGGCCGACCGCGAAAGCTCGCTTTTGATTTCGGGACTGGGTGACGTTATCGAGCCGGACGACGGGATCCTGGCGATCGGGTCGGGCGGCAACTACGCGCTGGCGGCGGCGCGCGCGCTGGTGCGCCACGCCCCGACGATGAGCGCGCGCCAGATCGCGGAGAGCGCGATGCAGGTGGCGGCGGAGATCTGCGTATACACCAACGATCGGTTTATAATTGAAGAGTTGTAGAGAGCCGGCGCCGCCGGCGCGCGCCCGTCGCGACAGGGGCGCGTGGAGAAGGCGGTCCTTGTTGAAGGAGCAATGGCAAGTTCGCACGTGATGACGCCGCGGGAAATCGTTTCGGAGCTCGACCGCTATATCGTGGGCCAGCACGACGCCAAGCGCGCCGTCGCGATCGCTTTGCGTAACCGCTGGCGGCGGCAAAACGTCGCGCCCGAGCTGCGCGACGAAATCGCGCCCAAGAATATCCTGATGATCGGTCCGACCGGCGTCGGTAAAACCGAGATCGCGCGCCGCCTGGCCCGTCTGGCGCAGGCTCCGTTCGTCAAGGTCGAGGCCTCGCGCTATACCGAAGTCGGCTACGTCGGCCGCGACGTCGAATCGATGATTCGCGACCTGGCCGAAATCGCAGTCAAGATGGTGCGCGAGGAAGAACGCGCGCGGGTCGCGATCCAGGCCCGCGACGCCGCCGAAGAGCGCCTGCTCGACATCCTCTATCCGCCGCCCGCCAAGGTCCGCCGCGCTGTCGGCATCGCACCCGACGCCGCCGCCGTGGGCGATTCGCATGCGGACACGCGCGAGAAGCTGCGCAAGCTGCTGCGCCAGGGCAATCTGGACGATCGCGAGGTCGAAGTCGAAACCAGCGCACAGTCCGCGCCGATGGTTGAGGTGCTGGCGCCGCAAGGGATGGAAGAGATGGGCGCAAACATGCGCGAGCTGCTGGGGCAGTTCATGCCCAAGAAATCCAAGCGGCAGAAGGTCAAGGTGCCACAAGCGCTCGAGCTGCTCACACAGGAAGAAGCCGCGCGCCTGGTCGACATGGAGAAGGTCGCTCACGAGGCGATTGAACGCGCCGAACAGTCGGGAATCGTCTTCATCGACGAGATCGACAAGATCGCCGGCCGCGAGGCCGCCCACGGCGCCGACGTCTCGCGCGAGGGCGTACAGCGCGACCTGCTGCCGATCGTCGAGGGATCGACCGTCAACACCAAGTATGGCGCGGTCCGCACCGACCACATCCTCTTCGTCGCCTCGGGCGCGTTCCATACCTCCAAGCCCTCCGACCTGATTCCCGAGTTCCAGGGCCGCTTTCCGATTCGCGTGGAGCTCCGCGCGCTCATCCGCGAGGACTTCATCCGCATCCTGACCGAACCCGAGAACGCGCTGACCCGCCAGTACGTAGCGCTGATGGAGACCGAGAACGTGCATCTTACGTTCACCGCCGACGCGGTTGCGGCGCTGGCCGAGATCGCGGCCGAGGTCAACTCGCGTTCGGAGAACATCGGCGCGCGCCGGCTTCATACGGTGCTCGAACGCCTGCTTGAGGAGCTGTCGTTCAGCGCACCCGAGTTAAACGACCGCACGGTCACGGTCGATAGCGACTACGTTCATCAGCGGCTCGACCCGATCGTCAAAAACGAGGACCTGTCGCGCTACATTTTGTAACGGACCGGTTAGCCCTGTTCACGAAGACGGCCGTGGCGAAGGCGCAGGCCGCGGGATGATGCGGCGTCCGCGGGGGCGGCCGCAGCATGCCGGATGGCCCGGCGGCGGAGAAAGAGACGGTGCAGGATCCAAATACGATCGCGTCGGTACTGGTCGAGGCCCTGCCTTATATCCAGCGCTTTCGCGGCAAGACCTTCGTCATCAAATACGGCGGCCACGCGATGGAAGCGGCCGATTTGCGCGAGAGTTTTGCCCAGGACGTGGTGTTGCTGAAGGCGGTCGGGATGAACCCCGTCGTGGTGCACGGCGGCGGTCCGCAAATCAACCATCTCATCGAGCGCCTCGGGCTCAAGTCGAGCTTCGTGCGCGGGATGCGAGTGACCGACGAGCCGACGATGGAAGCGGTCGAGATGGTGCTGCAGCGGCTCAACAAGGAGATCGTAGCGCTAGTCGCGCGCCACGGTTGCCGCGCGGTTGGGCTCTCGGGCAAGGATGCCGACCTGATCATCGCGCGCAAGCTCGAAATGACGCTCAACGACGACGCCGGCGTATCGTCCAAGGTCGATATCGGGCTGGTAGGCGAAGTCGCCGAGATAAATCCGCAAGTGCTGCGCACGCTCGAAAGCGCGGGCTTCATCCCCGTAATTGCACCCATCGGCCATGACCGCGAGGGCCTGACCTACAACATCAATGCCGACGTCGCCGCCGGCGACATCGCCGCTGCGCTTGGCGCGGAAAAACTGATTTTGCTGACCGATGTCGAGGGCGTGAAGGGCAAGGACGGCAAGCTCATCCCGACGTTGACCGCGGCGGCGGCGAAAAAGTTGATCGAGGCAGGCGCAATCAGCGACGGAATGATCCCCAAGGTCGAATGCTGTATCGCGGCGCTCAAAGGGGGCGTCGGCAAGACTCACGTCCTCGACGGGCGCACGCCTCATGCGATCCTGCTCGAAATTTTCACCGAGGCGGGAGTCGGCACCGAGGTCGTCGCGGACGGCTAGTGGTTCCCGCGGGGCGAGCATTCCGCGCCGTCCTGTGGCATACAGCTTGGATGGCCCCGCGCGTCCCCTCACGCACCCCGGTGCGCGAGCGGATGGCGCGTCCGGATGGCCAGGAGGATCCAGGAAGAACGACGATGAACAACGCCGAAATGGTCGACCTCGCCCATCAGAATCTCATCAACACTTACGGCTGTGTGCCGCTCGCCTTCGTGCGCGGCACCGGCGCCTATCTCTATGACGCCGACGGCAACCGCTACCTGGATTTTTTCTGCGGCCTGGCGGTGACCTCGCTCGGCCACGCGCATCCGCGCGTGGTGCGGGCAATTAAGGAGCAGGCCGAAAAGCTGACGCACGTCTCCAACGTCTTTCACACCGAACCGATGGCGCGGCTGGCGGCGCGGCTGTGCGCTCATTTTGGCGACGGGCGCGTGTTCTTTTGCAACTCGGGCGCCGAGGCCAACGAGGCCGCGCTCAAACTCGCGCGCCGCTGGGGCCACGACCGCGGCGCCGGCCGCTTCGAAATAGTGTCCACGCTTGGCTCATTCCATGGCCGCACCTTCGGCACCCTAAGTGCGACCGGCCAGGAAAAATACCACATCGGCTTCCAGCCACTGGTGCCGGGCTTTCGCATGGTCCCCTATGATGACGTCGAGGCGCTCGACAAGGCGGTTCACGACGAGACGATCGCTATTCTGCTGGAGCCGATCCAGGGTGAGGGTGGCGTGGTCACGCCACGCATCGACTATCTCAAGCGCGTCCGCGATCTGTGCGATCGGCGCAAAATCCTGCTTATCCTCGACGAGGTTCAGACCGGGATGGGGCGCACGGGCAAACTCTTCGCGTGGCAGCACGTCGGGGTGAAGCCGGACATCATGACGCTCGCCAAGGCGCTCGGCGGCGGACTGCCGATCGGCGCGATGATAGCCAAGAGCGAGATTGCCCAGAGCCTCACGCCGGGCAGCCACGGCTCGACCTTCGGCGGCAATCCCGTATCCTGCGCGGCCGCGGGCGCGGTGCTCGACGCGCTCGAGCAGGACGGCGCGATGGAAAACGCGACCAGCGTCGGCGGCTACATGCTTGAGCGCCTGCGCACGTTCGCCAAGAGCTGCCCGCGAATCGCCGAAGTGCGCGGGCTGGGCATGATGATCGGTATCGTGCTGCACGGCGAGGCCAAGAGCGCCGCCGACGCGTGCCTGCGCGAACGGTTGCTGGTCAACGCCACGGCCGAAAACGTGCTGCGGATGCTACCGCCGCTCACGCTGACGCGCGACGAGGCCGACGCGGGTCTCAAGATAATCGAGCGAGCGCTTTCGGCTACGCCAGCCGCTAAAAAATGACCGCGGGCAAGGCACAGCGCCGGCCCGCGCATCCCACCAGCGCTGCGCGCAAACGCATCGCGCCGCGAGCCAAGCGCGACCTGCTCGACCTCGGCTCGCTCAGCGCCGACGAGCTGGCGCGGCTGCTAGCGCTGGCGGCGCGCCTGAAGGACGAACTCCGCGCCGGCCTGGAGCATCCCTACTTGCGCGGCCGCACTCTCGCGATGATCTTTCAGAAGCCCTCGCTGCGCACGCGGATAACCTTCGAGACCGGGATGGCGCAGCTGGGCGGCCACGCCATCTATCTCGCCCCGCAAGACATCGGAATCGGCGAGCGCGAATCCGTCAAGGACGTGGCGCGTAATCTGTCGCGCTGGGTCGATCTCATCATGATTCGCACGTTCGCCCACGAGATTTGCGTCGAGCTGGCTCTGGAAGCTACGGTGCCGGTGATCAACGGGCTCACCGACCTGTTGCATCCTTGCCAGCTGCTGGCCGACCTGCTGACGCTGCGCGAGCGCTTCGGCGATCTGAGCAAGCTCTGCGTCGCCTATATCGGCGACGGTTTCAACCTTGCGCAGAGTTGGATCGAAGCGGCCGCGCTCGCACGCTTCGAGTTGCGCCTGGGATGCCCGCCCGGTTACCAACCGCAGCGCGAGTTCGTCGAGCGGATGCGTCACGGCAAGTTTGGCGTCCTCACCCACGACCCGGTCGAGGCGGTGCGCGGCGCCGACGTTATCTATACCGACACCTGGACCTCGATGGGCCACGAGCAGGAGGCGGCGCAACGCCGGCGCGATTTCAAGGCCTTCCAGGTCAATCGCGAGTTGCTCGGTCACGCGCGCCGCGGCGCGGTCGTGATGCATTGTCTGCCGGCCCATCGCGGCGAGGAAATCACCGACGAGGTGCTCGACGGCCCGCGCTCGCTGGTGCTCGATCAGGCTGAAAACCGCCTCCACGCGCAAAAGGCCGTGATGGTATGGCTGCTGCGCCCGGCGATAATCGGCCCCAGCGCGGCGCCCGCCACCACTTAAGGCGCAGGCGCGAATGCCCTAAGATGGCGGCGTGGCTACCGCGGAGATAAAAAAACTGGTGCTCGCCTATTCGGGCGGGCTCGACACCTCGGTCATTCTGCGCTGGGTGCGCGATTTTTACGGCTGCGAGGTGGTGGCGTATTGCGCGGACGTTGGCCAGGCCGAGGAAACGACCGGACTCGAGCAAAAGGCGCTGGCGACGGGCGCGAGCAAGCTCTACCTCGAAGACCTGCGCGAAGAGTTCGCGCGCGACTTCGTCTTTCCGATGATGCGCGCCAACGCCGTTTACGAGAGTTATTATCTGCTCGGCACTTCGATCGCGCGCCCCGTGATCGCCAAAAGACAGGTCGAAATCGCGCACGCCGAGGGCGCCGACGCGGTCGGCCACGGAGCGACCGGCAAGGGCAACGACCAGGTGCGCTTCGAGTTCACTTTCGCGCGGCTGGCGCCGGAGTTGAAAGTGGTCGCGCCGTGGCGCCATCCGCAATGGCCGTTTCGCGGCCGCGCCGACATGCTTGCCTACGCCGCCGAGAAAAAAATCCCCGTGCCGGTCACCGCCGAGAAGCCCTACTCGAGGGACCGCAACCTGGTCCATATCAGCTACGAAGGCGGCATCCTGGAAGACCCCTGGCGCGAGCCCTACGACGACATGTTCCGGCTCACCGTCTCGCCCCAAAGCGCGCCTGACGCGCCCGAATACGTCGAAGTCGAATACGCGGGCGGCGATCCGGTGGCGATAAACGGCAAGCGGCTTTCGCCGGCCGCGCTGATCGAGCATGCCAACACCGTTGCAGGAAAACACGGCGTCGGCCGCGTCGACCTGGTCGAAAACCGCTACGTCGGAATCAAGTCGCGCGGCGTTTACGAGAGCCCGGGCGCGACCATGCTGCTGCATGCGCATCGCGCGATCGAACAACTCGCGCTCGACCGCGAGACGCTGCATCTGCGCGACTCGCTGGTCCCGGGTTACGCTGAGATGGTGTACAACGGACAATGGTTCGCGCCCGAGCGCGACGCGATGCAGGCGCTGGTCGATCGCGCACAGCAGAGCGTAACCGGCGTCGCGCGGCTGAAGCTTTTCAAGGGCAGCGTCGCGATCGCCGGGCGCAAGTCGCCCAATTCGCTGTACGACCCCGCGCTGGCGAGCTTCGATGAGGCCGGCGGCTATCGGCAGGCCGACGCTGACGGTTTCATCCGGCTCAACTCGATGCGCTTGCGGGCGCTAGCGCGCCTGGGCCGTCCCAAACCCGAGGGCAGCCGCTAGCCGGGCGCGACGCCATGGGCAAAGTGATTCAGTTCAGGCCCTCGCGGCCGACCCCGCGGCTGGTGCCGCGTCCGGGCCAGAAATGTCCCAAGTGCAATCACAAGATGGACGTTCACATCACGCATCCCAACGGCGTGACGAGTTGCGCAGCGCGCGGATGTTTCTGCCGTATCGCCGCCCCGCGCTGACCGCGCGGCCCCTTGTGCAGGTCCGACCTTTTCGGCAACTTCGAGTCGCTTGCGAGAATCCTTCGAGTTCTCCGCATTGAAATGAAAAGTGAAAAAAGCGCGACGCCCAAGCCATATCGCCGCTAAAAAACCATCCGCCGGCGCCGCCGCCAAAACGGCGCGCGCTCGCGCCGATGCTTCCGGCGGCCTGATTCGCGGCCGCTTTGCGCGCGCACGCCTGCCCGAGGTGGAAGCCTTCACCGCTTCGCTTCCGTTCGACCGGCGCCTCTATCGTCATGACATCCGTGGGTCGATCGCGCATGCGCGGATGCTTGCGCGAACCGGCCTGCTGCGCCGGGCGGAGGCCGCCAAAATCGTCGCCGGCTTGCGCGCGGTCGAGCGCGAGATCGATTCCGGCCGCTTCCGCTTCGCGCTGGCCGACGAGGATATCCATCTCGCGATCGAGCGCCGCCTGACCGAGCGGATCGGCGCGCCGGGGCGCAAGCTCCATACCGCGCGATCGCGCAACGACCAGGTCGCGCTCGATCTGCGGCTCTATCTCCGCGACGAACTGGCCGCGGTGATCGGGCTCGCCGGGGAACTCCGCCGCACGCTGATCGCGCTCGCCCATCGCCATCTCGATAGCGTAATGCCCGGCTACACCCATCTGCAGCGCGCGCAGCCGATCACGCTCGCCCATCATCTCGCCGCCTACGTCGAGATGCTCACGCGCGACCGCGAGCGTTTCGCCCAGGCGCTGGAGCGCACGGCGGTGATGCCCTTGGGGGCGGGCGCGCTGGCGGGCACGACGCTGCCGATCGATCGCCAGGCGGTCGCGCGCGAGCTTGGCTTCAGACGTATCAGCGAGAACAGCCTCGACGCGGTGTCGGACCGCGATTTCGTGGTCGACTTTCTCGCCGCCGCCGCGCTCGCGGCCGTGCATCTGTCGCGGATGGCCGAGGAGATCATCCTGTGGAGCAGCGCCGAGTTCGGCTTCGTCACGCTGCCCGACGAATTTTCCACTGGCAGCTCGATGATGCCGCACAAGAAGAATCCCGACCTGCTCGAACTGATTCGCGGCAAAAGCGGCCGCATGATCGGCGACCTGGTGGCGATGCTGACTGTGCTCAAGGGCCTGCCGCTCGCGTATAATTCCGATCTGCAGGAGGACAAGGAGCGCACCTTCGACGCGCTCGACACATTGAAGCCGGCGCTGCGGCTGCTCGCGATGCTGTGGCCGCGGCTGCGCTTCGATGCGGCCGCGATGCGGGCGGCGGCCGGTGGCTTCGCGCTGGCGACCGACCTCGCCGAGTACCTGGTGCGCCATGGCGTCGCTTTTCGCCGCGCGCATGAGATCGTCGGTGCGCTGGTGCGCGAGGCGTCCGCCGCCGGACGGGCGCTCGAAGGCTTCACGCTCGCCGACCTGCGGCGCTATAGCAGCGCCTTCGGCCGCGACGCCTTGCGCGCGCTGACCGCGGAGGGCTCCGTGCGCGCGCGAAATCTCACTGGCGGACCCGCGGCGGCGGCGATGCGTCGTTATTTGAGGAGGCTCGAAACCCGATGAAGCGGTGGTGGATCCTGGCGGCGGCTGTGATGGCGATTGCGATGGCGCCCGGATGCGGCTCGAAGAGCCGGCCGATTGCGCCCGAGCTTACTCATCCGGATCGGATCAACGATCTCTCAGCCAAACCCGACCCCAAGGGCATCCGTCTGACCTGGAGCCGGCCGATGAAATACAGCGGCGGCGCGTCGTTGAGAGACCTGGCGGGCTTCCGCCTGATGCGCGCGGAGGGCGACGGATCGCTCACCGACCTCGCCGAGCTGCCGGTAACCGACCAGGAGCGCTTCCAGAAAGTGCGTCGCTTCGCCTACGTCGATACCAGCGCCCAGATGGGCCATAGCTATCGCTATACGATGATCGCCGAGACCTCCGACGGCTATCAGAGCGACCCCTCCAATGTCGTCGAGCAGACTCGAACGAAGCCGGCGCCGCCGCTCACGCCGGAAAACTTCAAGCTGCCGATGCCCGCGCCGCTGCCGAGCGTGCCGACGCCGGAGCCGACGCCATAAGCCCCCGAATCGGAGCGCGACGCCGGCCGGTTTATCGATTCGGAGCGGCTGTGATAAAAACCATGGCTACTCGGTCGCGCGCGCATCGCGCCCCGCGGCCGCGTCTCACACATGAATTACTTCGCTTACAAGGATAATCGACTGTTCGCCGAGGAGGTCGCAGTCGCCGACCTTGCCGCGCGTTTCGGCACCCCGTTTTACGTTTACAGCACGCGCACGTTGCGCCGTCATTACCGGGTCATGGACGAAGCCTTTGCCGGCACCGACCATCTGATCTGCTACGCGATGAAGGCGCTCTCGAACTTAAGCGTGCTCAAGCTCTTCGCCGCGATGGGCTCGGGCTTCGACATCGTTTCGGTGGGCGAGTTGATGCGCTGTCTTAAGGCCGGCGCCGAGCCGGGCAAGATCGTTTTTTCCGGCGTGGGCAAGACCGACGAGGAACTGAAAGCCGCGATCGAGGCAGGCATCCTGATGATCAACGTCGAGTCCGCCCCCGAACTGCATCGCGTGGCGAGCGTCGCGGCCCGGATGCGCCGACGCGCGCCGGTCAGCCTGCGAGTCAACCCGGACCTCGACCCTGGCACGCATCCGCACATCTCGACCGGTCATCGCGACAGCAAATTCGGAATACCGCTCGCCCAGGTACACGAATACTACGCCGAGGCACGCGCGCTCCCGGATCTCGATCTGGTCGGGCTGAGTACGCATATCGGATCGCAGATAACCGACACATCGCCGTTCACCGAGGCCGCCAACAAGGTCGCGACTATCGTCAAGGCGCTCCGCGAAAGCGGCGTGGCGCTGCGCTACCTCGACCTCGGCGGCGGTTTGGGTATCCCATACCAGGAAGAGCCGCCGCCGCCTTCGGAATACGCGGCCGCGCTGCTCGGGCCGCTACGCGGACTGGGACTGAAGCTGATTATCGAGCCCGGCCGCGTGCTGGTCGGCAATGCCGGCGCGCTGGTGACGCGCGTGCTTTACCTGAAGGAGACCGACGTTAAGCGCTTCATCGTGGTTGACGGCGCGATGAACGATCTCATCCGGCCTGTGCTCTACGAGGCCTATCATCAGATACTGCCGGTCCAACGGCGCGCCGGCGGCCCAGTCGTGACCGCGGACGTGGTAGGGCCGGTATGCGAGAGCGGAGATTTTTTCGCGCGCGAGCGCGAGATGCCCGAACCGCGCGACGGCGACCTGCTGGCCGTGATGAGCGCGGGCGCGTATGGCTTCGTGATGGCGTCGAACTACAACAGTCGCCCGCGCGCACCGGAGATCATGGTTGACGGCGCGGAGGCCCACGTGGTGCGCGAGCGCGAGAGTTTCGAGGATCTCGTGCGCGGCGAAAAAATCGTCAACCTGCCGCCCGGAGGTCCCGCCTGATGGCGAAGCTAAGCTTCACCAAGATGCACGGCTGCGGCAATGACTATATCTACGTCATCGCCGACCGCGTGCGTCCGGCCAATCCCGGGGAGCTGTCCCGGCGCCTCTCCGACCGCCGCTTCGGTATCGGCGGCGACGGTCTGATCATGCTCGCGCCCTCCAAAGGCGCCGACGTGCGGATGGAGATGTACAACGCCGACGGCAGCCGCGGCGAGATGTGCGGCAACGGGATTCGATGCGTCGCGCGCCTGCACTATGAGCGCGCCGCGCGCCCGCGCAACCCGATGTTGATCGAGACCGACTGCGGGCTCAAGTCGGTGCAGCTGAAGCTCGACGGCGGGCGCGTCAGCGAGGCGACCGTCGACATGGGCGAGCCGATTCTCGACGGGCGCGAAATTCCGGCCGCGGCGGACGGCCGTGTTATCGACCATCCGCTGGAAGTCGGCGGCCGCATCTGGCGGGTGACCGCGGTCTCGATGGGTAATCCGCATTGCGTGGTGTTCGTCGACGACGAGGCGGTCTTTGCGCTGGAGGATTCCGAGTTCGCCCGCGTTGGGCGCCAGTTCGAGCATCATCCGTTCTTCCCCCGCCGCGTCAACACCGAGTTTATCCTGCCGCTGGGGCGCGATCGGCTGCGGATGCGGGTGTGGGAGCGCGGATCGGGCGAGACGTTGGCGTGCGGCACGGGAGCCTGCGCGGCGCTGGTCGCGGCGGTGCTGACCGGACGGGCCGAGCGGCGGGCGACGCTGGAATTGCGCGGCGGCAAGCTCGGCATCGAATGGCGTGAGCGGGGCGAAAACGCTAATCGCGTGATGATGACGGGCGAAGCGGTCGAGGTGTTCAGCGGCGAGGTCGAAGTGGGCGACGGCGAACTCGTACCGGTCGCTCCGTGAGCCTGACGTGAACCTGACGTGAACCTGACGTGAACCTGGGCGTGAGCCCGGAGGGCGAACAATGTTCAATGGAGCACTGACGGCTTTAGTAACCCCTTTTCGCGACGGCGAAGTCGACGAGCACGCTCTGCGCGAGCTGGTCGAATTCCAGATCCAGGGCGGCATCGACGGCCTGGTGCCGTGCGGCTCAACCGGCGAGTCGGCCACGCTCACCCATTCCGAGCATGAGCAAGTGATCAGAACCGTCATTCATCAGACGCGCAAGCGCGTGCCGGTGGTGGCCGGCACCGGCTCGAACTCAACCGCCGAGGCAATCCGCCTGACCGCCTCCGCGCGCGAGGCCGGCGCCGACGGCGCACTGATGATCTCGCCCTACTATAACAAGCCCACCCAGGACGGCATCTTCAGGCACTACAAGATGGTCGCCGCGGCGGTCGACCTGCCGCTAATCGTGTACAACATCCCCGGACGCACCGCCTCCAACATCGCGCCCGAGACCTTCGCCCGGTTATGCGAGATCCGCAACGTCGTGGCGATCAAAGAAGCCTCGGGCTCGATGGACCAGGTCTCCGATATCCGGCGCCTGTGCGGCGACCGTCTGGCGATCCTCTCAGGCGACGACGCGCTCACGCTGCCGATGATGGCAATCGGGGGTAAGGGCGTGGTCGCGACCGTCAGCAACATCATGCCGCGCGAGACGCATGACTTGGCGGCGGCGGCGCTGGCGGGCGACTACGCGCGGGCGCGCGAGCTCCATTACAAACTGTTGCCGCTGGTGCGCGCGATTTTCGTCGAGACCAATCCGATCCCGGTCAAGCAGGCGCTCGCGTTCATGGGCAAATGCACGGCCGAGATGCGGATGCCGCTGACCCAGATGTCGCCGGGCCCGGCCGAGAAGCTGCACGTGCTGATGAAAGAGATGCGCCTGGTCTGACGGGCCGCGCGTTACCTCATTCAGCGCGCCGTTAGAGGACCGAATTGCGGAGGCGGCCGATCCTGAGGGACGCCGAGCGCGGTCTTATCCATGTCGTCCATCCGTGACAGTGCGTACTTGAGCGGCTGCGGAGACACTACAACAGCTCCCTGGTAGGGATGCGCGAGCTCGAGAATCGCCAGAATTGTCAGGCCCAGAAGGGCGGAAAAAATCGCACACATCAGGGCCTGCGAAAAGAATGTCTCCAGTCCGAAGAAGTAGCTGAAACCGATGGTGATGATCAGTCCCGCGTAAATCACCAGCCATACAACCGACGGCAGATTCTCCTTTGAATAAAGATAACGCAGGCTGGTTTCTTCGGTGAGCTTCGAAAGCTGATCGTAACTTTTATCGACCAGCAGTGTTTGGCGCGGATCCTCGGCCCTGTAAGTCGCGACAATCTGCCACAAAGGCAGGGTCCCAAGCGAGTCATCTATGCCGCTGAAATTCGAATTCGCCATGGCCGGCCACTCGACGTCGATCAACCGATGCGTATATGCACGAACCGCATGCTGCATGTCGCTGGCGGCAGGCGCGGAAAAGCCTTTGGATAGCCGATACAACGAGATTAGCGCGACCCCTTCCTCCTGAACGTTCGCATTTGCGCGATCGAAGCGCTCCCAGGCAGCCACGATCACGAACGCCAGCAACAGCCCGTAGAAAGCGCCCAACACTCCGAAGGTGAATCCGGCCACCTCATGGTTTTTCTTCAACGTCTCGAGCGGCACCAGGATCCGCACGATGTAGAGCCCGAGAACACTGAGGCCGGAAAAAACGACCGTCACGATGACGATCTGTTCCACAGTCGACATGTAGAGCAGGTATTCCATCTGCGCCCCCCAAAGCGGACGTATCCACCGCGAAAATTATACGCGGTTCGGGACGCAAAAAACCGTACCTCGACGAGATGCCCGCGAGCCGCCCGATTCGGATGCGCCGCTTGGAGCGCGCAGGACGGAAAAGCGGCTTTTCTCTCGCGGGTCTGCCTTTGGGCGGGGGGTCCCCCGAACTACTCGAACATCAGCACCGTGCGGGACACCTCGCCCGCCTTCATCGCGCGGAAGGCCTCGTTCACATCCTCGAGCTTGCCGCGGCGTGAAATCATGTCGTCGAGGTTGAGCCGCCCCTGCAGGTAAAAATCGATGTACCGCGGCATGTCGATGCGAAAGCGGTTCGAGCCCATCAGCGAGCCCTGGATTCGCCGCTCGGTGAGCAGCTTGGGACCGTCGATTTCGACCTTTTGCCCCACCGGGATCATCCCGATGACGGTCGCGGTGCCGCCCAGCGCGAGCGCGTCGAAACACTGCTCGGCGGCCTTTTTCAGCCCGATTGCCTCGAACGAGTAATCGACTCCGCCGTCGGTCAGCTTCTGGATCGCCTCGACCGGGTCGGTCGACGAAGCATCAACCGTATGGGTTGCGCCGAACCGCTTGGCCGTCGCGAGCTTATGCTCGAACATGTCCACCGCGATGATCATCGCCGCGCCGGCGATCCGCGCGCCCTGGATCGCGGAAAGTCCGATCCCGCCCGCACCGAAGACCGCCACGGTCGAGCCCGGCTCGATTTTCGCCGTGTTGAGCGCGGCGCCGACGCCGGTGGTCACGCCGCATCCGATGAGCGCGGCGCGATCGAGCGGCATGTCGTCGCGAATCTTCACCAGCGCGTTCTCGTGCAGCAGCATCTTCTCGGCGTAGGTCGAAAGATCGCTGAACTGACGAATCATCACGCCGTCCTTGGAAAGGCGCGGCTTGTCGCCCTTGGCACGCCGGACCGCGGCGCGGTTGACGCAGCGGTACGGACGGCCCGAGTTGCAGTGCTTACAGCGCCCGCAGAACACCGACGGACACGAGATCACGTGATCGCCGGCCTTCAGATACGTGACTTCCGAGCCGACGCGCTCGACGATGCCGGCGGCCTCGTGGCCGAGCACGGCGGGCGTCGGATGGGGCCACAAGCCTTCGACGAAATGGAGGTCGCTATGGCAGACGCCGCTAGCAACCGTGCGCACCAGCACCTCGTGCTCGCGCGGCTCGTCAATCTGGATTTCCTCGATGCTCAGCGGCTTGCCGGGTCCATGGAAAATGGCGGCTTTCATCTCATCTCTCCTGTCTTTGGCCTGTTCTCGCGTCTGCCTGGTTCAGTCGAACATCAAAACGGTGCGGGCCACCTCGCCGGCTTTCATCGCACGGAAGGCCTCGTTGACGTCTGGGAGCCTGCCGCGCCGGGTGATCATGTCGTCGAGGTTGAGGCGGCCCTGCTGGTAGAAATCGATGTAACGGAGCATGTCGATCCGGAAGCGGTTGGAACCCATGTTGGTGCCCTGGATCTTGCGCTCGGTCAGGAACTTCGGCCCGTCGAGCTCGACCTTCTGACCGACCGGGATCATGCCGATAATCGTCGCGGTGCCGCCCGGCTTGATGCAATCGAAGCACTCCTCGGCGAGCTTTTTGAGCCCCACCGCCTCGAAGGAGTAATCAACGCCGCCGCTCACGCCGAGGCCCGCGACCACCGGCTCGGAGGGCTGGCCGGGGCTCGCCAGTTCGCGAATCGCCTTGACCGCATCGGTATGGGAAGCGTCAACGGTGTGCGTCGCGCCGAGCCTTCGCGCTAACGCGAGCTTGGACTCAAACTGATCGACGGCGATGATCATGCGAGCGCCGGCGATTCGCGCGCCCTGGATCGCGGCGAGGCCCACGCCGCCGCATCCGAAAACCGCGACGGTCGAGCCGGGCTCGATACGCGCGGTGTTGAGCACGGCGCCCACACCGGTCGTGACGCCGCATCCGATGAGCGCGGCGCGGTCCAGCGGCATATCGTTGCCGATCTTCACCAGCGCGTTCTCGTGCACCAGCATCTTCTCGGCGTACGTCGAAAGGTCGGCGAACTGTTTCATCGGCTGACCCTTGAGCGAAAGCCGCGGCGTGTCGCCCTTGCGCCGCTGGGTCGCTGCGCGGTTTGTGCAGCGGTTGGGATGCCCCGCCATACAATCGTCGCAATAGCCGCAGAAGACCGAGAGGCAGGCGATAACGTGGTCGCCCGGCTTCACATAGTCGACGGCTTTGCCCACCTCTTCCACGATTCCGGCGGCTTCATGGCCCAGCACGGCGGGCGCGGGAAAGGAGTAATAGCCGTCGACGAAATGCAGATCGCTATGGCAGACTCCACTGGCAACGGTGCGCACGAGGACTTCGCGATCCCGCGGCTTGTCGATCTCGACGTCCTCGATAACCAGCGGCTGCTTGGGAGCATAGAATACGGCGGCCTTCATCGTCGCAATCCTCCTGAAAATTTGCGGCGAGCCCTGAATTCGCGGCGCCGCGCTCGGCGGCTGCGCCGGCAGTTTGTGTGGATTCTACTGCTGCTGGATTCTGCCGGGCTCGATTCCGCTGGTAGACCACGGGGCCGCCGCCGCTGTCAAGCTCAGGGCTCGCATGGCGACGCTGCGAAGCTATAGCAGGGGCTTCAGGCGGATCCCCGCGCGGCTAGATCTGGTCTTCGTAAGGTTTCGGCGCACCGCCCACAAAGGCCGTCAAGGTCACGTAGCTTACGAATATCCAATCTTCGGCCCCTGCCGGCAGACGCGTCGGCGGCGCAAGGAGGGCTAGTACGCAGGCGACCGCCACCGCCAAAAGATAGAGCGCAATCGCCGGCAGGACGGCCGCGAGCAATCGTACTGTCACGATCGCAGCCACTGCGATGCCGCCGAAGATGAATGGCGCTTCGCGCGCCCACGAGGGAAAGGCCTCGAGGAAGGGCGGAAAAAACGGCAGCCATTCGCGAATCGATCGCTCCACCGCGTCCCGCTCCATCAGGAAATTTCCGACGGTGCCGCTAAGCAACAGGACCACCGCCGCGGTCAGGAAGGCCGCAGCCAGGGTGGGGTAAACCAGTTCTTCTCCGACTTCGCGAGAAACCATCGCCCTGATGCGTATACTGCACCAGCGGCGAATTAGTGTCTATAGATGTCTAAATAGGCGATTTTACTTTGTAAATCATCAACAGCGAAGCGATCCGACTACGTGGGAGCATGTAGATCGTCGAAAGTAAAAATTGCTGACGCTTCCTAGCTGCGGGAGTGCATCGTTTACCGATGGGCGAACTTGTTTTCGCAGTTGTTGCCGAAGGTGAACGAATAGAGCGAGAGGCCGGGTTCCATCGCGTAGAGTCGCAGCAGATGGCCACCGAACTCGCCGTTATTCACGACGTAGTACATCCGTTTGGCGCCCAGCTCGAGATAAGTCCGGCCGTCGTTTGCTGCTCGCACGTCGACCCCCCATGCCGCCTGGGGTAAGGGCTTGCCATCTTGCGCGACATAGAGTCGCCGCGCTTTCGAGTCGTCGGAACCGGCCACCAGGTAAACCGACTTGGCGCGGTAATGAAGCGCGACCGAATCCCCCGGCGGCTTGGCTTCTGCAGCGTGACGCACGTACTCGGGGGCCGCTAACCATCGCCCGTCGAGTGCAAAATCGTCGAGTGGGACGTCGACCGGCGCAGCGTAGACGGTCTGCCGGGTGCGGTCTTCGCCCGCGGAATTCGCGATGTTCATCGTGTGCGCGAAACCCAGGTAAGTTTCCGGCGTGGACCGCATACACACGCCGCCGCTCAACTCGACGTTCTCGTCGTCCGGGATCTTATATTTGGGCTGCTTGAAATCGAGCGCGGGATTAGCCTGCTTGAGCAGCTCCTGGATCTTCTGCTCGAAGTAGCCGTACTCGCCTTCGCCCATGTGCGTGTAGACGATGTTGCCGTCCTTGTCGATCAGGTAATCGGCGGGCCAACCTTCGTTGTGAAACGCGTACCAGATTTTGTAGTCGCTATCGATCGCGACCGGAAAATCGAAGCCGAAACGTTTGGTGGCGTCCGCGACCCGCTCGGGATTCTTGCCGAACTCGAACTCGGGCGTATGCACGCCGACGATCACCAGCCCCAGCGGACGGTAGAGCCGGTCCCAGCGCCGCAGATAGGGAAAAGTGCGGATACAGTTGATGCAGGTGTATTCCCAGAAGTCGACCAGCACCACCTTGCCGCGCAGATCGCTCAGTTTGAACGGTGCGTGATTAAGACATCGTTCGCAGCTGAAGTCGGGCGCCGGCATGCCGACGTGTTCGATCGCAGCGCGCGCGATCACCGCGCCTGCAGCGAAAAAGCCAGCTACCACGGCTGCGATGGCCGTCGCAGCGGCTGCCAGGCGGAGCCGGAAAATCATCCTGGAAATACGGTGAATTCTTCGAGTCCGGGTATTCTGGCCGGTCCGCCTCGAGCGTTTCATTATGGGATGATTCAATGCCGCGCGATCGCGAGGTGTCAACCGATAATCCCCGCAAGCTGTTTCAGGATGTCGGACAATCACCTTGACTGTCCGGCTGGGCGTCCTTAGCTTTAAGGTGTAACGTAGTGGCAAGGAGTAAAGTTCCGATGGCCAGTGAGTTAGTTAACCATGTCACCGACGCGAACTTCGACCAGGAAGTCCTCAAGTCCGAGAAGGCGGTACTGATCGATTTCTGGGCGCCGTGGTGCGCACCCTGCCGGGCTATCGCTCCGCTTATCGACGAGTTGGCGGGCGAGTATGCCGGCCGGCTCAAGGTGGTCAAGATAAATGTCGACGATAATCCGGAGACGCCGGCCCGTTATGGCGTTCGCGGAATTCCCAACCTGCTGATCATCAAGAGCGGCCAGGTGAAGGAACAGATCGTCGGCGCCGTGCCGAAGAGCCACCTGGTTAAAGCCGTCGATAGCGCGCTCACCTGACCGCACCAATCTTCAAAGTTCGATTTTTCTATGGCGTCGTCGTGGGTCCTGATGAGGGCCCGGGCGACGCCGTTCCATGTCGGTTCCAATACGTGATGAGCTGCGACTCGCGGTAATAATAAGCGTCGCGGATTTGACCTGGGACGAAGCCCGCGAGGTCATGGCTGTAATCCAGCACGCGTGGCGCAAGCTGCGAGTCACGGATCGTGGGCGTACCGGCTGGCAACGTCACTGTCGCAACCACTACGACTAAGCCTGCCAGTAACGCGCCGAGCGCGGCACCGACCACCGCGCCGCCGAGCCGGTCGGCCCAGGTCATGTGCACGGCGCGGATCAACAGGGCTAGCTTGTCGCCGCCCCATGCCACCACGATCATCACGGCGAGAAAGATGACGATGTAACCGAGCGTCGCGCCGCTCCCGGGACGCATCGAGAACGCGCGCGCCAGGTAGCCGCCGACTGCCTGGTAATAGAGCGCGGCGAAGTAGAAAGCCGCGACCAATGCGATCAATGACGAGGCGATTCGGAGAATTCCGCGCCCGGCCCCGAAAAGCGCGCCGAGCCCTATCGCCGCCAGAATCAATAAGTCGAGCCCGTTCATACCGTCGCGCTCCGCATCATCGACCAACCTACCCTAACCGCCTGTCGCAGACGAGGCGCGCCCCACCGATCGCGTGCGCTCGCCAAGCCGCACCAATCTGCTTAAATAGCTCCATGGCGTGGGTCTATATTGACGAACTGGGCCGCCACGTGGGCGCAGAAGTGACGCTCAAGGGATGGCTCTACAACCGCCGCTCGAGCGGCAAAATCCATTTCCTGCTGCTGCGCGACGGCACCGGAGTTTGCCAATGCGTCGCCTTGCTGAATGAAGTTGGCGCCGACGCCTTCGCCGCCGCCGACCATCTGGGGCAGGAGACTTCGCTCGAGGTCACGGGCCTGGTACGCGAGGACAAACGCGCACCCGGCGGTTTCGAGCTGACGGTCAAGCACTTCAAGGTTTATGCGCCCGCGGCCGACTACCCGATCACGCCCAAAGAGCACGGGGTCGCCTTTTTGCTCGACCTGCGGCATCTGTGGGTGCGCTCGGCGCGCCAGCACGCGATCTTGCGCGTCCGCGACGAGGTCGCCGCCGCCGCCCGTCAGTTCTTTCACGAGCGCGGCTTCGTCCTGTTCGACGCGCCTATCCTGACCCCGACCTCGTGCGAAGGTACGACCAATCTTTTCGAAATCGACTACTTCGGCGAGCGCAAGGCCTATCTCACGCAGAGCGGCCAGCTCTATGCCGAGGCCGGCGCGCTGGCGTTGGGCAAGGTCTACTGTTTTGGCCCCACCTTCCGCGCCGAGAAGTCCAAGACGCGGCGGCATCTGACGGAGTTCTGGATGGTCGAGCCGGAGGTCGCCTTCTATACGTTGGTCGAGGACATGCAGCTAGCCGAGGACTTCGTCGCGTATATTGTCGGCCGCGTGCTCGAGCGGCGCGCCGCCGACCTGGCGACACTCGAGCGCGACCTCGAGCCGCTCAGACGCGCGGCGGCGACGCCCTATCCGCGGATCACGTACGACGAGGCGATCGAGCGCCTCAAGGCCAAGGGCCTCGCAATCAAGTGGGGCGACGATCTCGGCGGCGACGAGGAAACGGCGCTCTCGGCCGAGTTCGACCGACCCGTGATGGTCCATCGCTACCCGGCCGAGTGCAAAGCGTTCTACATGAAGCGCGACCCCGAACGCCCCGAGGTGGCGCTATGCGTCGACATGCTCGCTCCCGAGGGCTACGGCGAGATTATCGGCGGCGGCCAGCGTGAGGACGACTACGAGACGCTGCGCGCGCGCATCGTGGAGCACGGCCTGCCCGTCGAGCCGCTTAACTGGTACCTCGACCTCAGGCGCTATGGCTCGGTGCCGCACGCGGGGTTCGGGATGGGCATCGAGCGGGTGGTGGCATGGCTTTGCGGGCTGCATCATATCCGCGAGACGATCCCGTTTCCGCGAATGATGGAACGGCTGGAGCCGTAGACGGGTCACGCGGCGCCGGACGATTCCTGTGCACACTGGTAGGCCGCTTCGCACCATCGTTTGAGCCTGGTCTCGATTAAGGCTTTCGGTTCGCCCTTGGGCAACGGCCGGCACGAGAGCCAGGCTGACCCCACGTCGGGCTGTCCTATAGCCGAGTGCTCGGCCTCGCCGCTCTCTACCGCCCCCGTGACCAGTTCGAAAGGCAGGCGAAAGTCGACCTTATGCATCCCGATCGCGATGGCGAAGATCACGTTCGCCGGGGTGTGAAGGACCACGTACGCGAGCGACGAGAAGCTTGGGCAGTAGTACTGGGCGCCCGGAACGCGCCTGCCGAGCGCTATCAGGAGGGCGCCGACATCAGAATGGGCGAAGGGATTCTTGCGCCGGATGTATTCGATGACGGCGCGGTTCGCCGGAATCTTGAAACGCTCGGCCGTTAGGTCAATCAGGAAGGCCATCGGGGCGAATCCTTTTCAAGCCGAGATTCGGGGTGAGGCCGCGTCCGGATGCCGATACGGTCGGGGCTCGAAAAAATTGTTAGCGCCGAAGAGCCGCGCCGTTCGGCGCGCACGCTTGCGATGGGATTCGTCCGCTTATTTGTGCGCCAGTCACGCCTGCCACGATACCCAGCGGACCGATCCGATTGTAGAGCGGCGCGGCGTACGCGGCAGATGCGAGAAACGCCGTCCCCGCTTAGGGAGCTGAACCTTCGATACTGCGACAGCGCGATGGCGGGTAGGGCACGCGGAAGCGGAAGTCCATTAGCTGCCCTCATACACGTGGACCCCAGGCTTGCCGAGGCGCGCCCAAGCAACCCACGCGTGCTGCTTAATGTCAAGTTGGAGATCACAGATCGATCTTTCCCTACCTCGTTGCCGAGCGCACGTTACCGCGCTAAACAGTTTCTGTCCGGCGCAAATTTATCGATGATGTCGCCGTACAGCCTGTAGCAACGCACGGCCCTGGCGAACCACGCCCACATGGGGCGCCGATTGGCCAAGGTCGCGGTAGGGTGCCACGAGTCGCCGCTCGGCAGGATGACTGAGGAGTGGACGGGCGGACGCGGTTGCGCAGTCGAGCGGGCTGGTGGTGATGATGAAAAGGGCCTCGTCGTATGACGCGAGTCGTCGCTTTTCCACTATCGGGCCCCAAGGTCCCGTCCTGGAGTAATCCCGGACGCCCAGCGCTATCGCCGGCGCTCGGGCTCCCGTGGCCAGCCCCGAGCGGCAGCGCGGGCCGGCGCGACGCGTTATCCGCTGGGTCCCGCAATTCAGTTCCGAGCTCTCCCGCAACATTTTCCGCCACCTCATCCACCCCATCGTCCGCAACGTCGTGCTCAACGTTGCGGTGGCTCGAAACATGGCCGCGGCTCAGCTACGCCCGGCCTCCGTACCCGTGTTGGCCGCCGTTGCTGCCAGGGCTCACGGCGCTACAGTCATAGGAGGTTGGTACCTTGCGGACCGGACCTTTCGGACGTAGAGAAGCACACATCTCGCGATTCATCGAAGGCTTTCCCAGCGGTTTTCTGCGGCCCGCCTTCATCGATCCGATGGGCCGCGAGCGAGTTCTCAACCGCCGCGCCCGCCCCGCCAGACTTCGTAGTCCGACCCGCAATTCGTCATCCGACTCGCCGCCGCTATTAAATCTAAAATGCGCCTTGCCGATTAACCTGCACGAGTTCCTCGCCGAACAGTTCGCCGGCGATCAGCTCAGCGACGGGTTGCGAATCGACGAAGACGGGGTCTTCACGCTTGGGCAGGGCGCGGGCGAGGACACTCTGAGTCGCGTCGCGCGGGCCATCCGCCGCTATTCGACCCAACGCGCCCACGAGCGCTGGGACGAATGCGTGACGGCGCTGGCGGGTCTGGCCGACGATCTTGACTGGGCGGCGGAATCGGGCGAACAGGTAGCGCTGTGCCTCGGATGTGCGGGGCTGGAGACCGGCGTAGACGCCACCGGGCGTCATCGAGGGGCGGGATGCGTCGCGGTGGAGCTGAGCGCGCGGACCGTCAGCTATGTCGAGGCGCCGAGGGGGCTGCCCGAAGCGCTGCGGCGCGTGATCGAGGGCTTCCGTCTGGGCCGCGCGGCGCTCGGCCTGCCACATCATGATCTCGATTGTTACGTCGCGCGGGGCCAGGTGATCTTCACCTGGCGGCCGCTATCGGCCTGAGACTTTGGCTGACGCCCCCAGACGGCAGGAAAGTCGGCACGACCGGAGGTCGCAACGCCGCGAGACGCCAAGGCCCTGAGGCCGGCGGCATGCGGGATTGACGCTGGTCGGTTGAGCGCTTAGAGGGCGGAGGCGCGACGGCGGCGCTGTTCTTTGCGGCGGCGGCGTTGAGCTTCGGAGCGCTTGCGCTTGCGGCGAACACTGGGCTTCTCGTAAAAAGCCCGCTTTTTCATTTCCTTGAACACTCCCTCCTTGGCGAGCTTGCGCTTGAGCACGCGCATCGCCTGGTCGAGAGAGCCTTCAACCCTGATTTCCATAGACCTCCAGCTGCCTTTCAAATCAAGACCTTGGAGCTTAGGTCTGCCCCTCGGGCCTGTCAACCCATCAATTTCCCGCCGCGTGCGACTTCGGCGCGCCAGGCCGGTGTGCGCGCGTCGAGAATCAGACGGGATGTGTAAAGCGCCCGCGCCTTTGCTAGATGATACCCCCAAACGCCGGGAAACGCGCACGGCCGCATGCTGCCTGCAGCCGCATCGGCCCTGGACGCAGGGGGCACGACCGGCAACCTAAGCGAAAACGGGAGGGTAAAGCGATGGACCTGGGTCTTGGAAACAAGGTCGTGATGATAACCGGCGCCAGCCGGGGCTTGGGACGTGCGATGGCCGAGGCGTTGGGCGCCGAAGGTGCGCGGCTCTGCCTTTGTGCGCGCGGGGCCGAGGCGCTGGAGAAGGCGGCGGCCGAGTTGCGCGCCACAGGCTACGAGGTTGATGCCGAAGCGGTCGACGTGGCCGACCCTGTCGCGGCAGAGCGATGGGTCGAGGGCGTAGCCAAGCGGATGGGCGGGATCGACGTGCTGGTCAACAACGCGGGCGGCGCGCGGATGGGCGCGCTTAAGGACTTGGACGAGGCGGCGTGGCAGGCGGCCTTCGAGCTTAACTTTTTCTCGGCAGTGCGGTTGGCGCGGCTGTGCGCGCCGCTGATCGAGCGGCGCGGCGGCGGTTCGATCATCAACATCAGCTCGATTTATGGCCGCGAAGCGGGTGGCCCGCTGACCTACAACGCGTCGAAGGCCGCGATGATCTCGTTCACCAAAATGCTCTCGCGCGAACTGGCGCCCAAGGGAATCCGGGTCAACACGGTCGCGCCGGGATCGATCTTTTACCCCGGCGGCAACTGGGAGAAAGCGTTCAAGGCCAACCCGGCGTTCGAGAAAGACTTCCTCAGCCACGAATTCCCGGCCGGGCGGCTGGGTCGTCCGGAAGAGGTCGCCTACGCGGTGGTATGTCTTGCGTCACCGCGGGCGAGCTGGATAACGGGCGCCTGTTTGCCGGTGGACGGCGCCCAAGGAAGATCGCTGATTTAAGCAAGATTACCCTGGCGCGCAGTGCAGCGTATGCCCGGTCGCGGACTCCACGCGCACCGTCACGGTATCGCCCGGGCTTATCGAATCGGCTGCCGGGAATACCGCGGTCTTGAACTGCGGCGTTTTCCCGGAGAGCATCCCCCCGCCCCGGCGCGCCGGACCCTCGACCAGCACTGCGAAGCGCTCGCCGACGAGCGCGCGATTGCGCTCGGCCGAGACGCGTTCCTGTAGTGCGATCACCGCGGCCAGCCGCCGGCCCTTCTCTTGTTCGCCGACCGTGTCGCCGAGCCTGAATGCGCGCGTGTTCTCGCGCAGCGAATATTTGAAGCTGAAGGCCGAGTCGTAGCGTACCGCCGCCATCAACTCGAGCGTGGCGCGGAAGTCCGTCTCTTCCTCGCCGTGGAAACCTACGATGATGTCGGTCGAGAGGGAAATCGCCGGAATCGCCGCGCGCACCCGTTCGACTAACTTCAGGTACTCACCGACCGTGTACCCGCGTTCCATCGCGGTCAGTATCCGGTCCGACCCCGACTGCACCGGCAGATGCAGCGATGGCTGCACCTTGGGCTCGGTCGCCATCGCCTCAACTATCGAGTCGCTCATGTCCGAGGGATGCGGCGAGGTGAAGCGGATTCGCTCCACACCGTCGACCGCCGCGACCAGGCGCAGCAGGCGGCCAAAATCGACGTCGCCGAAGCGATAGGCGTTGACCGTCTGCCCGAGCAGCACGATTTCCCGTGCACCGCGCTCGGCGAGTCCGCGGATGTCGGCCAGAATCGCCTCGGGCGGCACGCTGCGCTCGCGTCCGCGCACATATGGCACCACGCAAAACGCGCAAAAGCGGTCGCATCCACGCATAGCGGTGACGTATGCGCGCACGCCGCGCTCGTGCGCGGGCGCGATATCGGCGTAGGTCTCGCCGCGGTCCAGGCGCACGTCGACCTTGGCCGCCCGCCGCGCCGGATCGAAGCGGGCGCGGCCGAGCAATTCGGGAAGCCGTCGGTAGCTGTCCGGCCCGGCGACGAGGTCGAGCCACGGCGCCTTCTCGACCAGCGCGGCGCGGTTGTGCTGCGCCATGCATCCGAGCAACCCCAGCCGCAGTTCGGGACGGGCGTGCTTGAACCGCGCAAGCTCGCTCAGGCGCCGCAGCACCCGTTCCTCGGCATGCTCGCGAATCGCGCAGGTGTTGAGCAGGATGACGTCGGCGTCTTCGGGACCGCTGGCGGCGGCGTACCCGGCGCGGCGCAGCACCCCGCCCACCAACTCGGAGTCGGCGACATTCATCTGGCACCCGTACGTCTCGATAAAGACCCGCGGCGCCGCGGTCTTGTACTGTGCGGACTCGCCCATCGCAGTCATGCAGTATATCAGGGCCGCAGGATATCAGGGCCGCATCAATCTTGTCAGGCCTCGGCAGGTCGGACTCACAGCGGCGCGGGCGCGGGGTTGAAGCTGTATTATGGTCGAGCAATCAACAATAGATGCGGCAATAGACGCAGACGTTGGGAGAACAAAAGTCGCAGCCAAAACAAAAGTCGCAGTTAAGTTGCCCGGCGCGGCGCCATCCGCGCTGGCGGCTGAGTTCGAGCGTCGGCTAAACGCGCTGCAATGGGACGCGATCGAGCGCTCGCTCGACGAGCGTGGCTACGCCACGATTCCAGCGCTACTCGCGTCCGCGCAATGCACCGAGCTTGCGGCGATATACGACGAGCGCGAGCGCTTTCGTTCGCGGGTCGTGATGGAACGGGTGCGCTTCGGCGTCGGCGAGTACAAGTATTTCGCCTCGCCACTGCCGCCGCTGGTCGCCGCGATACGGACAGCGATCTACCCGCATCTCGCGCGGACCGCCAACCGATGGTGCCATGCGATGGGCGGCGACAAACCGTATCCGGCGGACCTCGAACGCTTTGTGCAGCTTTGCCGGCGCGCCGGCCAGACCAAGCCGACGCCGCTACTACTGCGTTACGACGCGGGCGGCTACAACTGCCTGCACCAGGACCTCTATGGCGAAGTTGCTTTTCCGCTCCAGCTGACCTGCCTGCTGAGCCGAACCGGTGTCGACTTCAGCGGCGGCGAATTCCTGCTGGTCGAAAATCGCCCGCGCGTCCAGAGCCGCGGCGAAGCGGTCGTGCTGGAGCAGGGCGAGGCGATCGTCTTCGCCAACAACGAGCGGCCGGTCGCCGGCAGCCGCGGCCACTACCGGGTAACGATGCGCCACGGGGTGAGCCGGGTGCGCCACGGCCGCCGCTTCAGCCTGGGGATCATTTTTCACGACGCGAAATAACGGCGCGAACAACAGTTGCCGCACCGCGCGCCGCCTCGCTAATGTAATTGGCGATGCCGGGAATGAGAGACCCTCGCAGGCCCGCGTTCGAACGGATGGAAGCGTCGCTGCTGGCCTGTCCCAAATGCAACCGCGCGGTCAAAGTGCGCAAGCGCCTGCTGCTCATCCTGCCCGAGGGCGACAAGTACGAGTACGTCTGTCCGCATTGCGGCTCGACCTGCGGGAGTACGATTCAGCAGGAAGCCAAGGGCCCCCTGCACTGAGCGCGCGCCGCGGCGCGCTCCGCTAGATGCATGCATGAGCGCGTGGGCGGCGCGGATCGGCGGCGCGTACACCGCCGATCCCTTGCCTTTGTTAGCCCGAAAACTTGTAGAACCGCCGCGTGCGAGGATCGGCTAGTTCATCCCCTGTCCCGAGACTGGCTCGATGTAGTAGATGACGCGCTTCTCGGCGGCGTTGCGATACGGGTACGAATCGACGCCCATGTACTTCTTCGCCAACGAATCGATATGGGCGTCGGCGCCCTGTTCGGTTTCCTTGGCGACCTTGCCGCGAATCTGCACATAGCGATACGGATTGTCGGGATCCGCAATCGAGAGCGCGACGCGCGAGCCAACCTTTAGGTTGCGATCCTTCACCCGGCCGCGCGCCGTGTTCACGCGAATCATGCCGTCGGTAAAGTCCAGCCATACCGGCGTCACCTGTGGTGAGCCGTCCTTCATCACGGTCGCAAGGTGCGCGAAGGACTTTTTGGCGGGTGATAGGAGATCGAGATATTGCTCCGGAATTGCTGCCATGGCTTCCTCGTTTGGTTGGGGCGATGTCAAATCTACGTTAGATCACCGACGACAGCATAGCATCGAGACAATCCTTACGATAAGCGTAGCAAGACCCGGGATTTTGCCGGCGGCGCTCCCGGGCCTGGGGCGAGGGCGGTTGCCGACGCCAGCCGCCATCAGGCATTCTTGACCCATTAGGGAGTCCGAAGCCTGCCGAAAACGCCTGACCCTCGAATTGACTCCATCATTTGTATTGGCTAAGAGCGAAGCCTAGACTGTCCACGGTGCGGCCTTGGGCTATGTCCTTACTCAGGGGGGTGATGAAATGGCACTTTTCAACAAGGAACAGGAAAAGAACCTTCGAACCGATGCGTCCGTGAGGCCGCAGCCGACGCAGGCCGTGCCGGTGCCGCCGCCGGCGCCCACGCTCGAGAGCCGGGGCGCGATGCCGCGTCCGACCGCGGCCGCTCCGACGGAGGGTCGCGCCTATCTCGATCAGGGTTCGAAGGTGAGCGGCAAGCTCAGTTTCGACGGACCCGCGCGGATCGACGGCCAGGTCGACGGCGAAATCACCGCCAAGGACGGGCTCATGATTGGCGAGAGCGCCGTCGTGACCGCGCAAATCAAGGCCGCCTCGGTCATCGTGGCGGGCAAGGTCAGCGGTGACATCACCGCCAGCCAGCGGATCGAGATTCGCCCCTCGGCCAAGGTCGTGGGTAACCTCACGGCGCCGATACTGGTGGTGCACGAGGGAGCCGTCTTCGAGGGCCATTGTGCGATGCAGCCCGAGGTCGCGCGCGAGGATCGCAAGCTCACCGTGTATCCCAAGGAGGAGCGCATGGTGGCGCAGGCCGGAGGTCAGAAACAGGCCTGACATCCAGGTCCGGCAAGTCTGCAAGTCGATAGTCTGGCAAGTCTGGAGCTGGCCCGTTCGATTAAGCTTGGCCCGTAAGGGTCCGGCAGTCAGCCGCCAGCGCCTCTCACCCGCCTGCAGGCGGGTCTTGCACGCCGATTAAAACCATAATCCATCCCGCACGGGAGACGACCAAATATGCACATTCCGCCCGACTGGGGAATTTTTTTTACCCTGATTGTGTCATTCCTTGTTTTCTGGTTTATATTCGATCGACTTTTTTTCGGCCCTTTCCTCAAGTTGCTCAGTGACCGCGAAAACAAGCTCAAGGACCTGAGCGCGCGCACCGAGCGACTGCTCACAGAGGAAAAAGCTGCTCGCCAGGAGCGCGACCGTCAATTGATGGAGGTGCGGCGCGAGGCGCTGGCCGTGCGCGAGGCCGAGCGGCGCAAGGCCGAGACCGAGGCCGCACAAATGATCGAGGAGGCCAAGTCCAAGGCCCACGACGCCCTGGAGCGCGTCAGAGCCGGAATTGAAAATGAACTGCGGGCGGGCGAACTCGAACTCGAGCAACTTAGCCGGGTTCTCGCCGTGGAACTCGCGGGACGGGTTCTGGGCCGTCCGGTGGACGGCGCCGCGCAAAGCCAACAAGGAACGTCGAAGAACTAGACTCGTATGCAGCGTAGCGTGATCGCCATAAAGCGCAGTTCCGTTGCGTTGGCCATAACGACCAGCGCCGTGGTACTCGCGCCGGCAACCGGATGGTGCGCCGAGAGCGGCGGCGAGGCCGCAGGCGGCGGCTCGTGGCTGTCGCTGCTTTTCTACATCATCAATTTCGCCGTGTTCGTGTGGATCGTGATGCGCTACGCGGCTCCGGCGGCACGCAAATTTTTCGCCGAGCGAGCCGGCGGCATCAGGGAAACTTTCGCGCGTGCCGAGACCACCTACCGGGAAGCGCAGGACCTGGTAAATCGCGCGGGCGAGCGGATGTCCCAGCTCGAAGCCGAAAAGAAACAGCTCCGCGCCGACCTCGACGCCGAAACCGGCTACATCGCAAATCGGATCCGCGAACTCGCGCGCGAAACCGCGCTTAGAGTCATCCGCGACACCGAGCTTACCGGCGCCGCGATAACCGAAGCCGCCCATCGCCGCGTGCGCGCGAAGCTCGCCGAAACCACCGGGAATCTCGCGCGCGAGCTGATGGTCAGGAGCTTCACTGACGACGATCAGGCGCGCCTGCTCCGCGGTTTCGAGGAAAAACTCGCACAAGAGGCGCGGCGGTGAAGAGTTCGAGAGTCGCCAAGCGCTACGCGCGCGCATTGCTCGGGCTCTCCGACGATCATGCGCAGTTGGAGACCTGGGGCGCCGAGCTCGAGCGGCTGGCGCGAATCGCCGACGCTCCCGAAATTGCGTTGCGTCTCGCCTCGCCCGAGGTCTCGCATGAAGCGCGGATCGAGGCGATGGCGAAAATCGCCGAGCGCCTCGAGTTGAGCTTCCCGCTGCGCTCGCTGGCCGTAGTCGTCGCGCGCCACGGCCGCATCGCCGACCTGGCCGCGGTCTCCGAGTCCTACCAGGACCAGCTCGACGTGCTGCTCGGCCGCGCGCGCGCCACCCTGACCTTCGCCCGCGAGCCCAGCGCGCAGGACACCGCGGCGGTGGTACGCGGGCTCGAGGCGATGGTGCAGAAGACCGTGATCGCGACCGTGAAAGTCGATCAATCGTTGCTCGGCGGGGTCGTGGCCGAGCTTGAGGGAAAAATCTACGACGGCAGCCTGGCCACGCGGCTGGGCGAAGCCGCCCGCCGGCTGGCGGGCTGAGGCGGCCCGGAAAAAAACAACTGCTATGGCAGAAATCAGACCATCTGAAATCAGCGATATCCTGCGCAACGAGATCAATGGCTTCGAGGGCTCGATCACCGTTAGCGAAACCGGCCGCGTACTCTCATGCGGCGACGGTATCGCGCGCATCTACGGCCTGCAAAACGCGGCTCTGGGCGAGCTGCTGGAATTCCCGCACGGGATTTTCGGCATGGTGCTCAACCTGGAAGAAGACAACGTCGGCGCGGCGCTGTTCGGCGATCCGCAGGCGATTCGCGAGGGCGACGAGGTCAAGCGCACCAGCCGCATCGCGGAAGTCCCGGTCGGCGAAGGGCTGCTCGGACGAGTCGTCAATGCGCTCGGCCAGCCGATCGACGGCAAGGGGCCAATCAAGGCCGCCGAGCAGCGACGAATCGAAATCAAGGCGCCGGGCATCATCCGCCGTCAGCCGGTCAAGGAGCCGCTGCAGACCGGAATCAAGGCGATCGACTCGATGCTGCAGATCGGGCGCGGCCAGCGCGAGCTGATCATCGGCGATCGCCAGACCGGCAAGACCGCGATCGCGCTCGACGCGATCGTCAACCAGCGCGGCCAGAACGTGCAGTGCTTTTACGTCGCTATCGGGCAGAAGCGCTCGACCGTCGCGCAGGTGGTCGACAAGCTCAACCGCTATGGCGCGATGGAATACACCACGGTGGTCGCGGCGACGGCTTCCGAAGCGGCTCCGCTGCAATTTATCGCGCCGTACAGCGGCTGCACGATGGGCGAGTACTTCCGCGACTCAGGCCGCCACGCGCTGCTGGTTTACGATGATCTTTCCAAGCACGCGCAGGCCTATCGCCAGCTCTCGCTGTTGCTGCGCCGCCCGCCGGGCCGCGAGGCTTATCCGGGCGACGTCTTCTACCTGCATTCGCGCCTGCTCGAGCGCGCGGCCAAGATGGGCGACGCCGACGGCGCCGGTTCGCTGACCGCGCTCCCGATCATCGAGACCCAGGCCGGCGACGTCTCGGCTTACGTTCCGACCAACGTCATCTCGATCACCGACGGCCAGATCGTGCTCGACAGCGACCTCTTCTACTCGGGCATCCGGCCCGCCGTTAACGTCGGCTTGTCGGTTTCACGCGTCGGCTTCTCCGCGGCCGTGAAAGCGATGAAGCAGGTCGGCGGCACGCTCAAGCTCGACCTCGCGCAGTACCGTGAGATGGCGGCCTTCGCGCAGTTCGGCTCGGACCTCGACCAAGCCAGCCAGCGCCTGCTGCATCGCGGCGAGCGGTTGACCGAGATGCTCAAGCAGAACCAGTACGAGCCGCTCCCGATCGAGAAGGAAGTGCTGATCATCTTCGCCGCCAACGAAGGCTATTTCGATAAACTCGAAGTCACCCAGATCAAGGCCTTCGAGATGGGGCTCTACGCGTTTTTCGACTCGCGTCAGAAGGACATCCTCGACGAGATCAAAACCAAGCGCGAGTTGTCCGACGATCTGCGAAAACGCATGCGCGCCGCCATTGATCAGTACCAGCAGACCTTCACCGCCTCTCAGGGCACGGGGTCTCAGGTCAACGGAGCCGCGAAGGCCTAGCCGCCCTCGCGCTCCGCGGCAAGGCATCTGAGCTAACGATGGCGTCGCTCAAGGCAATCCGCCGGCGGATTTCGTCGGTCAGATCGACCCAGCAGATCACCCGCGCGATGAAGTTGGTCGCGGCGGCGCGCCTGCGCCGCGCACAGGAAGCTCTGCAAAACGCGACCCCGTACCATGAGGCGCTGGAGCGCGTCGCCGATTCGCTGTTCGCGACCGAGCGGGCCGCCCTCGGCCCGGCCGAAGATGCGAAACGCGAGGCACTGGTCGTGGTGATTGGCTCGGACCGCGGGCTCTGCGGCGGTTACAACGCCAACGTGATGCGCGCGGCGGAAGACCAAGCGCGGCGTGCCGAGCGCGACGGGATGCAGGTCAAGTTTTACGCCGTCGGACGCAAGGCGCTCGACCACCTGCGCCGCGCCGGCCACGCGGTCGCCCATCAGAGCGTCAACAATCCGCGCCTGGCCACCTTCGGATTGGCGCAGGACCTGGCCTCGCGGATGCTCTCCGATTATCGCGGCGGCGGCGTCAGCGAGACCGGACTTATCTACAGCGAATTCCACTCGGCACTTTCGCAGCGGCCAACCTACGAACGGTTGCTGCCGGTGAGCGAATTGAAACCCGAGCAAGGCGCGGGCGAGATTGCCGCCCCCGTCGACTACCTGGTCGAGCCCAGCCGCGCCGAACTGGTGCCGGTGGTGTTGCGCGGCTACCTCGAAGATTCGATTTTTCACGCGCTGCTCGAGGCCGAGGCCAGCGAGCAGGGCGCGCGGATGACCGCGATGGACAGCGCGACCAACAATGCCGCCGACATGATCGAGCGGCTGACGCTGGAGATGAACCGCGCGCGCCAGGCCACGATCACCACTGAGTTAATGGATATAGTCGGCGGCGCCGAGGCCTTGAGGGCCTGACCGGCGCGCGCCGCGATGCACGAATTCGCCAGGAAAAGCTATGAGTGAAACATCAACAGGCCGCATCAGCCAGGTTCTGGGCAACGTCGTCGACGTCGAGTTTCGCAACGGCTCGCTGCCGTCGATCTTCAACGCGCTCCGCGTCTCCAACCCGGCGCTCGGCGATCGCGAGGGCAACCTCGTGCTCGAAGTCGCGCAGCATCTGGGCGAAAACACCGTGCGCTGCATCGCGATGGACGCGACCGAGGGCCTGGTGCGCGGGATGCAGGTCAGCGACACCGGCAAGCCAATCACCGTGCCGGTCGGTCCGGAAACGCTCGGCCGCCTGATCAACGTCATCGGTGAGCCGGTCGACGAAGGCGCGGCGCTCAACGCGCCGCATCAGATGCCGATTCATCGCGACCCGCCCACCTTTGCCGATCAGGCGACCGAAGCCGAGATTCTCGAAACCGGCATCAAGGTCATCGATCTCATATGCCCGTATGCGCGCGGCGGAAAGATCGGGCTGTTCGGCGGCGCCGGCGTCGGTAAGACCGTCACCATCATGGAACTGATCAATAACGTCGCCAAACAGCACGGCGGCGTCTCGGTCTTCGCCGGCGTGGGCGAGCGCTCGCGCGAAGGCAACGACCTCTACCGCGAATTGCAGGAGTCCGGCGTGCTCTCGAAGACCGCGCTGGTCTACGGCCAGATGAACGAGCCGCCCGGCGCGCGCGCCCGCGTGGCGCTGACCGGAGTCACCGTCGCCGAATACTTCCGCGACGAAGAGGGCCGCGACGTGCTGTTCTTCGTCGACAACATCTTCCGTTTCGTGCAAGCCAACTCTGAAGTCTCTGCGCTGCTCGGCCGCATGCCCAGCGCGGTCGGCTATCAGCCTACGCTCGGCACCGACCTGGGCGAGCTGGAAGAGCGCATCACCACCACCAAGAAGGGCGCAATAACCTCGGTGCAGGCAATTTTCGTCCCCGCCGACGACTATACCGACCCGGCGCCGGCGACGACCTTCACCCATCTGGACGCGACCACCGCTCTCGATCGCAAAATTTTCGAAAAGGGAATTTTTCCCGCCGTCGATCCGCTGGCCTCGACCTCGCGCATCCTCGACCCGCAGGTCGTCGGCCAGGAGCACTACGACGTCGCGCGGCGGGTGCAGCAGATTCTCCAGCGCTACAAGGACCTGCAGGA
This sequence comes from uncultured delta proteobacterium, assembly GCA_963734845.1. Taxonomy (GTDB): domain Bacteria; phylum Desulfobacterota; class Binatia; order Binatales; family Binataceae; genus JAKAVN01. The sequence continues at coordinate 95,004 of CAVTIS010000008.1, forward strand.
CATCATCGCGATCCTCGGGATGGACGAGCTCTCCGCCGACGACAAGCTTGCGGTCGCACGCGCGCGCCGCGTCGAGCGCTTCCTCTCGCAGGCGATGCACGTCGCGGAGCCGTTCACCAGCATCCCGGGCACCTACGTATCGCGCAAGGAAACCGTGCGCGGCTTTGCCGAAATTCTCGACGGCAAATGCGACGACCTGCCGGAGCAGGCCTTCTACCTGGTCGGCACCATCGACGACGTGCGCGCCAAGGCCGAGCGGCTGGCGCGCGGCGAGGCGCGCTGAGCGCGCCCGGCGGTAACGAATAGCGATGGCGACGACTTTCGCATTCAAGCTCGTGACGCCGACCGGCGTGCTGTTCGACGGTCAGGCCGAGCAGGTAAATGCGGTCAACCCGCTGGGCGAGTTCGGCGTGCTCGCCGATCATACCAACTACATCACCTCGCTGGTGCCGGGCCTGCTGACGATCCGCACGGCGGAGGGACCGACGCTGGAGTACCTGGTCACGGGCGGACTGGTCGAGGTCAAAGACGGCGTGATGACGGCGCTCGCGCAAACCGCCGAGCCGCCCGAGAAGATTCCGCCGATCGACGAGACTGAACTGCGCGAGGCCGAAGAGCGCCTCGGGCAGATGAGCATGTTCGATCCTCACTACGATGAAGCGAAGCAATCGGTGATGGTGATGCGGTCGCGCCACGACGTCGCCGAATCCCGCCGCGCGTCCGCGCACTAGCTCGGGCCTTCAATCTCCGCCGAACCGCCGGCGACGGAACTCTCCCGCAGCGGACTTGCCCACTAGGGAAGCTCTGCATAAGTGTTTCGGTTCGGGTATAAATAGTTAGTTGGGTCGGCGGATGTGGAGGAGAGGAGATGGGTAATCAGCGGACGTTTGCATCGCTGGCGTGGAATGGGAAGGGCAAAGTCACGCGGCGCGAGCGGTTCCTGGCCGAGATGGATGCGGTGATTCCATGGTCGCGGCTGGTCAGGCTGATCGAACCGCACTACCCCAAAGCCGGCCAAGGTCGCCAGCCGCTGGGACTGGAGAAGATGCTGCGGATTTATTTCTTGCAGCAGTGGTTCAATCTGTCGGACCCACAGGCCGAAGATGCGATCTATGACAGCGAGTCGATGCGGCGTTTCGCGCGGGTTGAGCTGGGCGACGAGGTGGTGCCGGACGAGAGTACGATTCTGCGCTTCCGCCACCTGCTGGAGCAGCACGGGCTGACCCATGCCATCTTCGATGCGGTGGCGGACCTTTTGGAAGAACGGCGGCTGCTGCTGCGCTCGGGCACCATCGTGGACGCGACCATCATCGCGGCACCGAGTTCGACCAAGAACGCGAGTGCGAGCCGCGACCCCGAGATGAAGCAGACCCGCAAGGGTCGCAACTGGCACTTCGGGATGAAGCTGCACATCGGCGCGGATAAACGCGGTATCGTCCATACGGTCAGAGCGACCGCTGCCAGCGTAGCCGACATCACCCAGTTGCCTGACCTGCTGCACGGGCTGGAGCGGGAAGTCTTCGGCGATCAGGCGTACTGGAAGGAAGACGATCGAGAGTTTCTCGAGGCTTGGGGGATGCGCTACCGGATCAATCGGCGTCCTACCTCTAAACCGCCGCTGAGCGCGCGCTGGCGGATGATCAACCGGGCGCGTTCGCGGACCCGGGCGCGCGGCGAACACGCCTTTCGCATAGTCAAGCAACTGTGGGGCTTCGCCAAAGTGAGATACCGCGGCCTGGCCAAGAACCTGGCACGGGCGCAGACCATGTTTGCGCTGGCTAATCTCTATCAGGTCCGCAGACAGCTGCTCCCAGCAGGGGCCAGGTGTGCGCTGTGAGGAAACCTCGGGCAGCAAGCAGTCTCGGTGGCGCTCATCGCAGGACCAGTCATCACTCAACCTCCATTCGTTGAACCCGATTGTCATGACCACTTTCAGCCAATCTTTCAGCACAACCACCTGTGCAGAGCTTCCCTAGCTTTGCGCGTTCTGCAACCGCGCGAGGTCGCGGAAAAAATCCGGATAGGTCTTGGAGACGCATCCGGGATTCCTGATCCGAATACCGCCGGTCTTCAACCCCGTCACTGCAAATGCCATCGCGACCCGATGGTCGTCGTAGGTCTCAATTGCCGCCGCGCCTATGTGCGACGGTTCGATCGAAATCCCGTCTTGGTATTCGCGGACCGACGCGCCAAGCCGCTGAAGCTCGGTGGTGAGCGCGCGCAGACGGTCGCTTTCGTGATGGCGAATGAAAGAGACGCCGCGAATCCGCGTGGGCGAGGAGCAAAACGGAGCGATTGCCGCGAGCGTCGGCACAAGGTCCGGCATTGCGCTCATCTCAACGTCAGCGCCGGTGAGACTTTTTCCGCTGCCGCTCACTTTCACCCCATCCGAGCCCCACTCGACCTGCGCGCCCATCTGCTCCAGTAGCCTCATGAACGCAACGTCGCCCTGCACCGAGTCGGCGTGCAGCCCCTCCAGCCTGACGCTGCCGCCGACCAGCGCAGCCGCCGCGGCGAAGTAGCTCGCGCTCGAGGCGTCGGGCTCAACCGCAAAGTTCGGTTGCGCCGCGTAGCGCTGTCCGCCTGGCACGATGATTTCGCCGTCGCGCATCGTCGCCCTCGCACCCCATCGCTCCATCATCTTGAGCGTCATCGTGATGAACGGACGCGCGGCCTCGCCAGTCATCGTGAGCTCGAGACCGCGCGGCCACAATGCCGCCGGCATCAGCAGCGCTGAGACGAATTGCGAAGAAACCGCAGCGTCGATCTGCGCCGCACCGCCCTGCACACCGTCCTCGCCGACCTCGATCAGCACCGGCGGACATCCATTATTCCGCTCGGCGCGCACCGCAACCCCGAGCGCCGCCAGCGCGTCGAGCAGCGGGCCGACCGGACGCTCGCGCATCCGCTGATTGCCGTCGACACGGAAGCGCCCGCGGCCCAGCGTCAGGAAACCGAGCAGAAAACGCATCGCGGTGCCCGCGCCGCCGGCGTCCAACTCGCCGCCGCGGGCCGGGATGGCGCCGCCATGCCCGTCCACAACGATTCGCGCCGCCGCCTCGTCGACGGCCAGCCCAAAGCCGAGCGCACCGAGCGCGGCCGCCATCCGCCGCGTGTCGTCATTGAGGCCGGCGCCGAAAATATTCGAACGCCCGTCGGCCATCGCGGCCAGCAGCAGCGCACGGTTGGTGATGCTCTTGGAACCGGGAACCCTGATGGATGCGGCTATCGGATGCCGCAGCCGAACTATTTCGATTTCGTCCACGTGGATTCTTCGACCGCGAGCTTATCTGCGCGCGCAAACCCAACTCAAGCCGACAATAATGTGATTGTATTTTCGCGAAATGATCGTTTTCCTTTCCTTATGATGAGCGCAGCTTAGCAGGTCGAAAACTCGGCAATCGATTCGCGTTGCTACGTCAAAGCGTTTTGTTGACTACCTAAGCGCACAAGCATAATGGGTATATGTCGATCCTGCACCGCGCAGAGGAGCCGCGCGCGGTCAGCGCCAGTGGTTGCCAGGGACGGTGAGTGGATCGCGGCGGGGGTGAAATGCCGGGAGCAGAGCCGATAATTATTCGTAAGCAAATAATCCTGGCAGCGCTGGTCATCGCAATCGGACTGGTGGGGGCTGGGTTGACCGACACGACCGCACGCGCGGCCGAAGAAGTTGCGGTCGCACATGTCAGCACCAATCCGTCGCCCTTTCCGCGTCCCGCGGCGCTCGAGTCCAGCATAAATTTCTGGATCAAGGCTTTCACTTTCTGGGGCGAGCGCGACTTCGTCGTCCACGATCGCGATAACGTTTCGCTGATCTACCAGAAATTTCATGTTCCGGGCGACGGCGCTCCGACCGGCGAAGAGGTCGAGTGGGTCAACGCCTACCTGAAGGCCAAATATGGCGACATCCTGAACCGGCTCGCCACGGGACAGCAGGCGATCGGATGGGAAGAACAGCGGGTCGCGGCGCTGTTCAAGGGGCAACCAGTATCGGCCTATGCGCGCGCGGCGCAGAATTTACGCGTGCAGCAGGGTCTGAGCGAGCAATTCCATAATTCGCTCCTGCGTAGCCGCTATTACCGGCCCAGGATGGAGCAGGTGTTCGTGAGGGCGGGGTTGCCGCGCGAGCTGGTAGCTCTCGCTTCGGTCGAGTCGGGCTTCTCGGCGCGCGTACGCTCGAGCGCCGGCGCATTGGGGATTTGGCAATTCACCCGTTCCACCGGCCGCGAGTTCCTGAAGATCACCCGCTACCGCGACGATCGGCTCGACCCGGTGCGTTCCACCGAGGCCGCGGCGGAGCTCTTGCAATCGAATTACCAGGCGCTGGGAAGCTGGCCGCTCGCAATCACCGCGTACAATTATGGAACGGGCGGAATGGAACGCGCGGCCGCTGAGTGCGGCAGCGACTATATGAAAATCGTACAGAACTTCAACGGCGAGCATTTCGGATTTGCGGTCAAGAATTATTATGCCGAGTTCCTGGCCGCCGACCAGGTCCATCGATACGAGGACAAGTATTTTCCCGGAATCCAAAGTGAAGAAGCGGCGCCGCCGCCGACCTCATCTCCGATTTTGCGGGTACGGCGCATCATCCATCACTTCCGCTCGCGCCATCATCACGCTCATATTAAACAGGTATCCTCCACGCATCGCCGCGATGCATCGACCGCCGCACATCACCGCCACGCGTCGGTCGCCAGGCATAGTAGCCATGCATCGGCCGACGCACATAATCGCGACGCAGCGGCCGACTCACCCAGCCGCAACGACTCCTGATGCGGCGGCTTCGCCCGCGCCGGCGCGGTGCGCGCGCTCAGCGCAACTCGCTCGCCTCCGCAACCTTGGTGCGTGGACTTATCGCGCGATAACTCGGCCGCAGGCGCAATTCTCTGAGGTAGCGCTCGACCCGGGGAAATTCATCCAGTGCTAACTGGTCGACTTCGAGCACCATCGCCAGCACCATCATGGGCACGTCGGCCATCGAAAAGCCGCCGCGCAGACTGCCGCCAGACGGCGCTGCGCCGAGCACCTTTTCGATAAACGGCAGATCGCGCTGGCGCAGTCCCTCGCGCCCTTTCTCCATGCGCTCGACGTCGCGCTTGTCGGGATCGCTCCAATAGGCCATCCAGATGGGCGGCAGGTTTCCGCCCAGCAGCGCCTCGTCGGCGAATTGCTCGAACTCACGCACCTGCGCGCGCGCCAACGGCTCGTCGGGCAGCAGGCGGGGAGGCCCGTAACGGTCGTCGAGATATTCATCGATCACGGTCGAGTCGAAGACCGTCACGCCCTCGTCTTCGATATACGGAACCTTGCCGAGCGGATGGTGCGCCAGCATCGCGGGCGGTTTTTTCCAGAGATCGCCGGGGCGCAGATTTTCGATTCGGTAGCGGATGCGCTTTTCCTCGAGCACTACCTTGGTCTTACTCGCATGCGTGGAGCGAAGCGTACCCCACGGATAATCGCGCTCGGTCGTATACAGAACGATCATCAGAACAACCTCCCGCGGATTCTATCGAAGTCTAGCATCGCCTCAATCCGGGCTGCCATCGCCCCCGCGAGCGGCGAAAAGGGGCGGTCGGTCGGACCACGGCTGACCGTCGCGCGCGCCCCGGCGACGCTCTGCTATTGTGATTGGCGATGCCCGAAACGGTTGTGCTCGCGCCTGAGCTTCGCGATCTGGCGGCGCAGCTTGCGCGCCTGCTCGGCGATCCGCGTCTTGCCGCCACCGCCACGGCGGCGGTGGCCGATCGCGCCCCCGACGAGCGGCTGGCGCTGGCGACCCTGCTCAAGCTCGTCGAGGAGTCGCCGCGAGAGCTTAGCGCGGCGCTCGCCGATGAAACGCTTGCAGGCGATCTCGCGCTCTGCGTGGGCGGCTCCGAAATCGTCGCGCAAGGGCTCGGCGCGATGGGGACGCGGTGGCTCGAATTCTTCCGCACCGCTCGGGGAGCAACCGCCGAATCGATCGATAACGCCATCCGCTTCAGCGCCGGCCCCAGCGCGGACCGGCCGGAAGCCGCGCGCCGGCTCGGCGAATTTAAGCAGCGCCTGTTCCTGCAAATTGCGATTGCCGACCTGATCGGCCGGCTCGACGTGGCGGCGACGATGGGCGCGATGTCGCGGCTTGCCGACGAATGTATCGCCGCGGCGCTCGAGTGCGCGCGGCTCATCGTGGGGCGCAAGGCGCCCGCGGCCGAAGGGTTCTGCGTACTTGGGCTGGGCAAGCTCGGCGCGCAGGAACTCAACCTCAGCTCGGATATCGATTTGATTTACGTCTTCGACGGGCCGGACGCCGACGCCGAAGCGGTGGCGCGCCTGGGCGAAACGCTGACCGAACTTCTGTCGCCGGGATGTTTTCGGGTGGACATGCGATTGCGTCCAGGCGGCAGAAACGCGCCGCTGGTGACTCCATTTGAGGGCGCGCTCGGCTTCTACCAGAGCTTCGGCGAGACCTGGGAACGGGCCGCGCTGCTCCGCGCGCGCGCGGTAGCCGGCGTGCTCGAGGTCGGCGAACGGTTGCTCGGCGAGCTCAGCCACTTCGTCTATCGCCGCTACCTCGACTTCGACACGCTACGCCATTTGCGCGCGATGAAGCTTCAGATCGAGCGCGAGCTGCGCTCGCCCGACCTGGTCGCCCGCAACATCAAGCTCGGTTACGGTGGAATTCGCGAGCTGGAATTCATCGTGCAGGCGCTCATCCTGGTTTATGGCGGGCGCGATCCGCGCCTGCGCACCGCCCGGACGCTCGCGGCGCTCGAGCGTCTCGGCGCATTGGGCTACCTCAATCCCGGCCGTGCGAGCGAACTCGCAGCCGCCTACCTCTTCTTGCGCGACGTCGAACACAAGCTGCAAGTCGTCGCCGCGCTGCAGACTCACGTGTTGCCCGCTGGCGACGCGGGACGACGTGCGCTGACGTCGCGGATGCATCGCGGCAAGGGCGCGGCGGCGAACGCTCGCTTCGAGGCCGAAATCATAAGCCATCGTGCACTGGTCGCAGCGCAGTTTCGCGAGATGCTGGGCGCGGCCGAGGATCGCGGCGGCCGTGCGGCTTCCGAAGGTGCCGAACACGCGTGGCGCATGGCGCTCGATCCGCGCCAGTCCGGGCCGATGCTGCAGGCGCTCGGCTTCGCGCGGCCGCAGGAGAGCGCGGGACATTTGAGGTCGCTGGCGCGCGGCCCCGAACACGCGATCGCGGCGGTTGCGCCGCGCCGGCGCGAGCTGCTCGAACGCCTCGGCCCACTGCTGCTCGACGAGATTCGCGAGCTCGCCGACCCCGATCTCGCGCTGATGAACCTCGCCTCATTTATAGCGGCGATCGGCGCGCATACCTCTTTTCTCGAATTGCTCGAGCAGCATCCTGCAACCCGTCGGGTGGTGCTGAGCCTCTTCGCCTCCAGCGCATATCTTTCGACGATTTTCATTCGCCATCCCGACATGATCGATACTCTGGTGCGCTCCGACCTGGCGCGGCCGCGGCGCTCATTGGCCGATCTGGACGAGGAACTACGCGCGCTGGTCGTGGCGAGTCCGGACCTGGAAAGCCGCCTCGACGCGATTCGCGCTTTCCGCCACCAGGAGTTCCTGCGAATCGCGATCGCCGATCTTGCGGGCGACCTCGACGCCGATGCGGTACATTCCGAGCTTAGTCTCCTCGCCGAGGTCGTGCTGCGCCGCGCGCTGGAGCTGGCACGGGCCGACATCGCCACGCGCATCCCGATTCCGCCGTCGCTGGAGCTGGTGGCGCTTGCGATGGGCCGGTTGGGCGCGGCCGAGATGTCTTATAACTCGGACCTCGATCTCATTTTTGTCTACCACGACCGGGGCGAAGTGGCCGAGGATAGCCGCGTGGCCGCCTCCAGGATTGTGCAGAAATTCATCGTCGTGCTCGAAGCGCGCACGCGTGAGGGCTACGCCTACAAGATCGATCTGCGGCTTCGCCCCTCGGGCAACGCGGGGCCGCTGGTGGCCTCGCTCGACGGTTTTCGCGACTACCATCGCACCAGCTCTTCGGCCGTATGGGAGCGCCAGGCACTGGTGCGGGCGCGCGTCATCGCGGGCGAGTCCGCACTGGGCGCGGAGGTCGAAGCGGCGCGCCGCGAATTCGTCTTCGGCCGCGGCCTGCGCCGCAAGGAGGTCGCCGAGATTGCGGCGATGCGTCTGCGTATCGAGCGTGAGCTTGGCGCCGACGAACGCGGCCGGCTCAACATCAAACAGGGCCGCGGCGGCCTGCTCGATGTCGAATTCCTGACCCAGATGATGGCGCTGCGTTATGGCCACGCGCATCCGGAACTGACTAGCCGGGCCACCGTCGCGCTCGTGCGCGGGATTGGCCAGTGCGGATTGCTCGAGCCCGGCGCAGCCGCGCAATTGGAAACCGATTATCGGTTCCTGTCGCGGCTGGAAAATCGGTTGCGCATCGAAACCGACCAGGCCGCCTGGGCGCTCTCCACCGGGCCCGAGAGCCTGGGTCCGTTGGCGCGCCGGATGGGCTATCGCGACACCGACGGCGCGGCTCGTCTGCTGGCCGAGGTCAACGCCTGCCGCTCCCGTATTCGCGCGACCTTCGATGAATGCTTCCGCATCGAAATGTCGCGTGACGCGTGAGCGCGCGCACATCCCTAGAAATCCACTTTCACCCCGGCGACGAAGTTGACCTGCGGCGAGGGAAATCCAATCACCTCGTTGTAGTGGCGGTCGAGCAAGTTCTGCACCCGCAGGTAAACCTCTTCGCCGCGAATCCGTCCGTAGCGAATCCCCGCGTCGTAGGCCATCGTCAGGTCGAACCGATTGTAGGCGGCATTGTTCTGAATCGTCGCGGTAGTCTGGTCGATGTCGTCGCGATCGCCGACGAAGTAGTAGGCGAGGTTGGCCGAAACCGCGTCGTCGATTTTCCAAAGCGACTTGTGCGCGTAAGTCAGCAGCGCGAAGGCCGCGTACTTGGGTACGCGCAGCGGCCGGATTTCGGGCGACGATGAGACGTGAGTTTCGTCGATCACGGTCAGGTTGCCGCTGAACGCGAGCCCGCGCATCAACTGGACCGCCGGTACCAGTTCGACGCCCTGGGTATCGACGCGGCCGGCGTTGGCCGCCTCGACGCATCCCGGAAAGGTCGTACACGGCTCGGCCACGATCAGGCTGTGCACGCGGCGTGAAAAGTAAGTCGCGGTAAACGACGCCGTCTCACCGAAGGTCTTGGTAATGCCGCCGTCGTATTCGCTGGAGATCTCGGGATTAAGCTTCGGATTGCCGAAATCGGGAAAAAACAGCTCGTTGAAGCTCGGCGCACGAAAGCCTTCGCTATAGCTACCGCGCAACGTCAGGCCCCACCGCTCAAGCGGTATCGCGACCGCCCACGATGGGCTCACCTCGATGCCAAATTCGCTGTTGCCGTCGACCCGAACTCCGCCGGTCAGCAGCATCATGCCGTTGAACAGCCGCCCCTCCTGCTCGAGGTAGCCGGCGTACTCCTGACGGCGCGCGTGGAAGCTGGTGAAAAATTGCGCGGGTGGGTTGACGGTCTCGAACAGATCCGCCGAGCGCACCCATCGGTCCTTGAAATCGAACCCGGCCAGAGAGCGAATGCCCTCGCCCCATTTGTAGTGCAATTCCATGTTGGTGCCGCGAGTCTCGTCCGGAACGCGGTCGCGCTGGGCGGTGAGATTGGCTAGGAACGGCGTGTCGTTGATGCGGAGATCGTTGCGCACGAAGAAGGCGCTCAGTCGTCCGTCCAGCCGGTCGCTGAACTGATGCGTGACGACGCCGTTGTAAAGCATGAACTCATTGCGTTGATGTGCGTTCGGGTCGACCGGCGTAAGAAAGTTGGAAAAGTTGACCAGGCTCACGTTAGAGCGGATGTAACGCGCGAAGCCGGTGAATTTGGTATCGGGAGTCAGATGATAGTCCACCCGTGCGACGCCCGACAGATTGTCGAAGCTCGCGTTGCGCGGACGAAACGCGGTGGTCGAAAAATAGGACAGCGCGCCCGAGTAGGCGAGCCGGCCCTCGGCGCCGTCGAACACCAACGATTGGCGCTGGGTGGCGCGATTCCCGCCCTCGCCGTCGTAGCTGAGCTTGAGCGGACCGCTGCCTTCGCGAGTGATGAGGTTGACGACACCGCCGATCGCCGACGAACCGTAAAGCGCGCCGCCTGCGCCGCGCACCACCTCGATTCGGTCGAGATCGTCGCTGGTCACGTCGGCCATGTCGAAGCCACCCGTCGCACCGCTGTCGACGTCAACGCCATCCATGAGGATCAGCGTCTGGGCCGAGGTCGAGCCACGAATGGAGACGTCGGTCTGCGTGCCCGCCGATCCGCTTTGCTCGACCACGACACCGGGCACCTGGCGCAAGACGTCGCCTGCGGCATGGATCTGCTGCTCCTGAATCTGATGCGACTCGACGACGCTCACCGTGGTGCCGACCGTATCGAGCGGCTGCTCCATCCGCGTCGCCGTCACCGCAAAGACCATCTTTGGCAGCTTGCGATGGGGCTTGGCAGCAGTTGTGGTTTTTTTGGGTTTAGCCTGCGCGTTAGCTCTGACCTGCGCGACTCCCGTCGCGGCCGGTTGGGGCATGGTTTGGGCGTGCGCGCCGCGCGGGCCGATTGGCCATTCAAAGAAAAGAAAAAATGTCAGGACAGAAACAACGGCAACCGATCTTTTCATAGCCTCCCTCGAGCTATGCGTCGGCCACGCGGGTTCGACCGACTCAGGCGCTCGGGCAGGCTCCCGAAAAGGGGAGTAGCGAGTAGCCTAAGCCTCCTTCCCCACGGAAGGCAGACGGCTTAATAGTCACCCGGCCGGTCTCCTGGCTTGGGGATCATCCGCGGGCCCGCCTTCCCGCTCGTTAGCGGTGGCTCGGATGGGCCGTTGTCCCCCCGTACAGTTGCGGGGCAGCGCCGGACTTTAACCGGCTTCCCGTACACCGGGTGCACAAGACTGATATGATTTTCACGCCAGACAAGTCAATCATCGCGCCGCGAAACACGCGGACAGGAACGCTGGATGGGTACCGTAACACTGATAACCGGAGGAGCGCGCAGCGGTAAAAGCGCGCACGCGCTCGCACTGGCGCTGCAGGTGCCGGGCGCGCGGCGCTTCTTCGTCGCCACGGCTGAAGCGCTCGACGATGAGATGCGCGAACGGATCGCGCATCATCGCGCCAATCGCTCTGCCGATTTTGTGACGATCGAAGAACCGATCGCTATCGCCGCCGCGCTCTCAGAGCTGGCGGGCCGCGCCGATGTCGTGGTCGTCGATTGTCTGACGCTTTGGATTTCGAATCTGCTGATGGCCCAGCGCAGCGATAAAGAGATTCTGGCCGAGGCTCGTGGCCTCGCCGGCGTGATGTCCGCCGCGCCATTTGCCAGCTTCGTGGTGACCGACGAAGTGGGAGCGGGAATCGTGCCGGAGAACGCGATGGCGCGTCGCTTCCGCGACCTCCTGGGATGGACCAACCAGGCGCTCGCACAGACCGCCGAACACGTGTTGCTGATGGTCGCGGGCTACCCGATGCGGGTCAAATAACCGCGATCGCGAGCAGCACCGCCACTTCCACCAGTTCACCCGCCGCACCGAGAAGATCTCCCGTCACGCCGCCGAGCCATCGCCGGTACGCCGCGCGCAGCAGGGCTGCCAGCACCGCAGCCACGGCATAGACCAACAGCACGCGCCACGAGAATATTGGCAACGCGGCGAGCGCAGCAATCGCACCGGCGAGTACGAGATTGCGATCGCCGCCGGGCACTACCAGCAACGTTCCTGCGCCCGCTGCGCGCAAATAGTCGATACGCCATCCAACCGCCACCATCGCCCAGCGGGCCAAACCCGGTGCAAGCCAAAGCGCCGCGGTGCGGCGTGCTTCGCCCATCGTCGCCAGCGCTACGATTTCGAGCGCGAGAAAAAAGAAAATCGCGGCCGTGCCAAAGCTGCCGATCCGGCTGTCGCGCATGATCTCCAGTGCGCGGCGACGATCCGTGCCCGCACCCAACGCATCGGCGCTATCGGCAAGCCCGTCGAGATGGACTGCGCCGGTCAGCACGGTCAGTGTTAGCACCAGCACTACCGCAGCGAGCGCGTCGCCAAAAAGCGTCGTCAGCAACAGATTCTCGGCCGCCAGCAACGCGCCGAGCGCAAACCCCACCAGCGGGAACCATCCGAATGACGCCGCGAGCGTCTCGGGTGTGACGTCGGCGCGCGGGAGTACCGGCAGGATGGTCAGGAAGCCCGCGGCAAGGCGAATTTCCGCGAGCTTTCCGCCGCGCGCGGTGCCGTTCGGCGTTTGCGCCCCATTCACGCGCTTGGGCGCGCTCTCGGACTCCTTAGTCATCCAATTTCTCCGAAACTCCGGCACTCTCGAACGTCGCCATCTGGTGGAACAGCGCCAGCGCGGATTCGACCACGCTCATCGCGAGCGCAGCGCCCGTGCCCTCGCCCAAGCGCATCCCAAGGTCAAGGATCGCGCACACGCCGAGTTTCTCGAGCGCGATCGCATGGCCGCCCTCGGACGAGCGATGGCCGAAAAACAAGTGAGCGAACAGGCCGGGGCTCAACCGCTCGGCGCTCACCGCGGCCGCCGTCGCGATAAAACCGTCAACCACCACCGGCACGTTCAGCGCCGCACCGCCCAGGCATACGCCGGCCATCGCGGCGATCTCGAAGCCGCCCAACGCCGCGAGCGTGGCGAGCGGATCTTTGAGCGCTGCGCGATGGAGCTTGAGCGCGCGATCGATAACCGCGACCTTGCGCTGCAACCCGGCGTCGTCCACGCCGGCGCCGCGTCCGGCCAGGCGCGCCGGACGAATCCGCGTGAATGCCGCAAGCAATGCCGCTGCCGAGGTGCTGTTGCCGATTCCCATCTCGCCGATTCCGATCAGCGTGGCGCCGGCCGCGATCGCACAACGCGCGACTTCTACACCAACTTCCAGCGCGGCACGCACCTGTGCGACGGACATCGCGACCTCACGCGCCAGGTTGCGCGTGCCCGCTCCGATACGCCGATAAAAGACCCTAGGCAGCGCATCGGCGCTGGTGTCGGTCGCCACGCCAACGTCGGCGATCCACAACCGATAACCAAGGCGCCGCGCGAGCACGCTTATCGCCGCTCCGCCACCAGCGATATTGCGCAGCATCTCGACCGTGACCGCCTGCGGGTAGGCGCTCACGCCTTCCTCCGCGACGCCGTGATCGGCGACGAAAACGCAGAACGCAGCGCCGCCCATTCGAGCCGTCGGGTCGCGGCGGATGGCGGCGTAACGCCGCACAATATCCTCCAGATAACCGAGGCTGCCGCGTGGCTTGGTCAGCGAATCGAGCCGGCGGCCCGCTTCCTCGGCCGCCATTTTATCGGGCGATGCTATCGCCGCGAGCGTTTCTTCGAGCACATCCATGTCCGATGCCGTTTTCGTCGTCGCTTAACTGTTGTTCAACTGATTAGTCGAAGTACGCCCGGGCAGCTGCAATCAACTGCTCGTTCTCTTCGCGCAGTCGGACTGCTACGCGATACATTCCGGGACCGCATCCTGGCAAGTCGCGCAAATCGCGCAGCGCAATACCGCGCGAGAGCGTATGTTGCGCGAAACGCGTAGCATGCCCATGCTCTGCCACTTCCAGCATCAGGAAGTTGACGGACGATTTATATATGCGAATGCCCTCGATCGAGTTGAGTGCGCCAACGAGGTGCGTACGCTCGGAGGCTATCAGGGCGCGGCTTCGCACGGCGAAATCGTCGGCCACGTCGAGACAGGCGTTGCCGACGCGCTCGGCCACAACATTGACCGACCAGGGTTCGATCGCTTCGCGCAGGCGGCGCGCAGCGTCGCGGCCAGCAACCAGGTAGCCCAGCCGCAAACCGGCGATCGCAAACATTTTGGTCAGCGAGCGCAGCACAATGACGTGCGAATCTTCGGCGGCACGGCGGATCGCCGAATGCTCTTCGCCCACGAAATCGATAAAGGCCTCGTCGAAGATGCACCAGCACCCGCGACTGGAACATCGCGCGGCGATTTCGGTGGCGTCGCCGATACTCAGCATCGCGCCAGTGGGGCTGTTGGGCCTTCCGATGAACATCGCGTCAGCGCCGTGCTCTAGCGCATGCTCAACTTGCTCGATTTCAATCGCAAAGCTGCGCTCGCGGCGCGCCAGCATCGCGCACGCCGCTCCGCCCGCAACTATCATCGCGTTGGCAATTTCGCTGAAGGTCGGTATCGCGACGAACGGGCAGCGCGGGCGCAGCGTGCGAGCGAGCAGATGGATTAGCTGGGTCGAGCCATTACCGACCACAACGTTGTCGGGCGCCACGCGATGGCGTCGGGCGAGGCGGGCAGCCAGATCGCCGGCGTCAGGAGACGGATAGCGTGCGATAAACGCGGCCGCGTCATGATATGCGGCGAACGCCTGTGGCGGCGGGCCCATCGGATTCAGACTGGCGCTGAAATCCAGCACACCGGGCGGCGCGGCGCCGCCGTGAGTCCGGTCCAGCTGGAGTTCTATCGGTTCGAATTTCATCATCAGCGGGTTTAGCGCGCGGACTCATCGTATGTCAGTAGCTGGAGAGCACATAGCGCAGAAGTGCGAGCAGGCCGAAGCCAATTGCCGTCGCGATACGCATCAGACGGCGCGCCGCCCCGATATCCGCCACTTCAACAGCGCGTTGCGCTCCTCCGAGGCGCGCGCGATGCTCGATTTCTCCTGCATAAACCGCATCGCCACCCAACTCGATTCCGAGCGCGCCCGCCATCGTGGCTTCGGGCAAGCCCGCGTTAGGACTCGCGTGCTTGCGCGCATCGGCGCGACAGGCGCTGACCGCTGCGCCGCCGCGCCCAAGCGTCAGCCCCGCCGCAGCCGCGAGGCACAGGGCGGTTAGACGCGCGGGCACGAAGTTGGCGGCATCGTCCAACCGCGCCGCCGCGCGCCCGAAGTAAAGGTAACGAGCGTCGCGGTAGCCAATCATCGAGTCGAGCGTGTTGACAGCCTTGTAGGCGAGCGCAAGGACGGGGCCGCCGACAAAAAGAAAGCAAAGCGGCGCCAGCACGCCATCGGAGCAGTTCTCGGCGACCGACTCGACCGTGGCGCGTACCATCGCGGCTCGGTCGAGCGTGGCGGGATCGCGTCCGACCAGCGCCGGCATTGCCGCGCGCGCAAGATCGTCGCACCCTCGATCAAGCGCCCTCTCAACCTCGCCAGCGGCACGATCAAGGCCATTCAGCGCGAGCGTCGTCCACGCAATCAGCACCGCGGCCGCGAGGCCGAGCCAGTGCGTCACGGACGAAGCGATGGCGATGACGATCCAGGCCGCGACCGCGGTGAGAATCACGACCGCCGAGGCGAGCAGTGCGCCGCGCCAAAGATCCGCGCGCGGCTCGCCAGTGCGCAGCCGGGCTTCGCCAAAGGCTACGGCGCGCCCGATGAAGCGCACCGGATGGGGCATCCACGCCGGATCGCCGAGCAGCAGGTCGAGGGCGAGCGCCGCCGCGATCGCCGCAGTCGAAATGTAGAATCCGTTTTCCACTTCTGGAGTGCGGCATCAACGCATGCGGCGGATCGCCCGCATACAGCTTTCGAGCACCGCGCGGCCGATTAGCTCGCCCAGCAGCGTATGCTTTCCGCAATATCGCCCTGCACGCGCGTTCGCGCGGAGCGGCGCGGCGATCGCGATACAGTCGGTGCCAGTGCCGGTCGCCGGCGCGCCCGAGCGCACGCTTTTGATCCCCGCTTCGAGCACGGCAAGCGCGCGGGCCTCGGTGGCGATCGCGACCGCCTCGACCATAGCGGCACGAATCAGGGGGCGGTTCACGACGACGATAATATTGATCGTGCCGGCGTGGCTGGAGAGAACAGTCGCGCGATCTCCGACACGCAGCGCGTTGGAAAATCCTGCCGTACACCATGCGCCCGCGATTACGCCCGCGCGCGCGGCGAGCGCGTAGCCGGCGCGCGCCACTTCCGCGCCGGTCATCAGCGCGACAGTCCGCCGCGGGTCATGTCCCGCGGCCCGCACGACGGCGGCGAGGCAGGCGCGTGGCGTACGCATCGCCTCGCGATCGTCGAGCTCAATTTGGTGATTTGCGAGCAGGTGGGCGATGCGAACTCCGCCGCCGAGCGGCGCCCAACTGAGCACGCGGCACGCCTGGTCTGGAACGACCCATAGTGTCCGCGCGCCGATCCGCCATCGCCACGGCGGAGCGCCGCTCTTCGCATCGCGCGCGCGGCGGCCGGCCGCCGTCAGGATCGACGGTCGCACGAGCCGCCGCGCCGTCCGTACGCTTAGGCCGCGGCCTTGCGCGCCGCTGCGAGGGCGGCCTCGAAGTTGGGCTGGTCGGCCACCTCCTTGACGTACTCGGCGTAAACGACGTTGTCGTTCTTGTCGAGCACGAAGACCGCGCGGGCGAGCAGATGCAGCTCCTTGATGAGCGCGCCGTATTTCTGGCCGAACTCGGCCGCGCGCCAGTCGCTGATCGCGGTGACCTTGTCGACGCCGGCCGCTCCGCACCAGCGCGCCTGCGCAAACGGCAGGTCCATCGAGATGGTCAGTATCTGCACGTCGCCGGGCAGCTTGGAGGCTTCCTCGTTGAAGCGGCGGGTCTCTGCGTCGCACACGGGCGTGTCGATCGACGGAATCGCGGCGATTATTTTGACTTTGCCCTTAAACTGGTCAAGCGTTACCGGCGCGAGCCCTTTGCCCACGGCGGTGAAGGCGGGCGCCTTCTGCCCGGGTTTGAGTTCCGGCCCCACCAGCGTCATCGGGTTTCCGCGCATCGTGACCGCGCCTTTGCGTTCTTCAGCCATCGTCAATTCTCCCTGGTCAGATTTACCCGCCGCGGCGAACCAGTGCGGCGGCGGCGCTACGGTTTACCCCGGATTGCCCGTCGTGTAGCGGCGGCGGCGATCCTGCTCGACCAGATCGGCAACGGCCTTCTTGGGCCGTGGCGGCAGGAATCCGGGCGTGTAATCAGTCTCCTCCCAACGGCGATCATTCGCGTCCCATACATAGGGCAACTCGACGATCGTGCCGGGCTTGCTTATGGTTTCGAACGCAGCGAGCGCGTCGCGAATAATTGCGCGCTGGTTTTCCGGATCGTCCGGCTTGCCCGTCTGATGGCCGAGCGGGTAGTTGACGAATACCGCGCGCGGCGGATTGACGGCTTGCGTGATGTCGTAGGCCGAAGTCATGCACAAGGTCGGGATTCCGGCGGCCTCGACTTCGCGGGCAATCAGTCCAACGGACTGATGGCACACGGGTCAAGCGGGCACCAGGTAAAACGCCTCCACGTTGCGGCTGCGAAGTTCTTCGACGATTTTCGGCGCCAGTTCCTCGCGCACCTTGCGCGCCGAGTAAATCCCACCCATGAAAGTGAACGCCGGATCGCATAGCTCCCCGATACGGCCCGCGGCCTCGAACTCGCGCATCCGCTCGAGCGGGAAAACGCAGTTCGGATCTTTTTCGGCATCCTTGGTCGGGTAGCCGAAATGCCAGACGGTCAGCTCGTCGCGCCGCGCGTTCTTCGGGATGAGACGGTAGCTCGTGTCCTCGCGATGAAAGCGCGGCTGATCGCGGTAGAGCACACCGCCCGAACTCATCAGCGCGACCTTGCACTCGGCAAGCGGCTTCTTGAGCGGCGTCCAGGGCGGCGGTTCCTCGTTCATGACCCATCGATAGGGCGTGTAGGCGTTGTACAACTCGCGCGTGCGAGGGATATAGGCGACGGGCATCGATTCGCTCCTCGTGGGCTCGCATTCCGGACGCGGCGCGTCCTAGGACGCGTCGGGCGGAAACATCATCTTACCTGCATGGAATTCGCGCGCAATGAAGTCGACAAAGCCGTGGCGCACGGGCCATTCGAGCCGGCTATCGCGCCAATGGACGCGGCCATCGGGGCCCTCGAACTCGTCGGCCAGGTTGCCCTCGGCCATCGGCTTGCGCGCGCGCTCGAGGTCGGCGGCGACCAACGGAATTGCGCGCATCCGCTTCTCCCAGACCGCCAGGCGCGGGAATTCGTGCATCGGAAGTCGCATCGCGTGGGCCACCGGCAGATGGCAGATGGCGGCAAGATCGGCGAGCGAGAGCGCGGCGCCGCAGAAATAGTCCCGGTCTTCGAGTTCGCTCTCCAGCCGCGCGAGCAGCGCCTTAAACTCGGCGCGCCCCGCGTCTTGCATCGCCTTGGACTCGGGCGCCGCCGACCGCACGACGCCAAGGAAATAGCCAAAGACCGTCGCGTCGAACGTGCGGTCGCACAAATCATCGATCGCGCGCATCCGCGCACGCTCGAAAGGATCGATGGGAAAAACAGGCGGCTTGGGATGCGCGTCCTCGAGGTACTCACAGATGATCGTGGAGTCCGCGATCGCGCGACCATCGTCGAGCACCAGCACCGGTACCTCGGCGCGCTCGCTCGCCTCGCGCAGGTCCGGCTTGCGATCGAGCGAGTAGCATCGTTCGACCATTTCGCACTCGATTCCCTTGAACTCGAGCATCATTCGGACCTTGCGCGCGTAGGGACTGGTCGCAAAAGTGAAAAGTCTCATCGGATACCTCGCTTTGGCGGTTAGCGCGCGCTCAGGCCGCCATCGACGATTAATTCAGTGCCGGTGATGTACGAAGCGTCGTCGGAAAGCAGAAAAACGATCGCCTTGGCGATTTCCCACGGCGTGCCCTGACGGCGCATCGGGATGCGCGGCGCGACGCGCTCCTCGCGGTCGCCGACCAGGCGGCGCACCATCGAAGAGTTGATCAATCCCGGCAGAATCGTGTTGACGCGAATCTTGTCGCGTGCGTGCGTGACCGCGACCGAGCGGGTGAGCCCGAGCAGCGCGGCCTTGGTGGTTTCGTAAGGCAGGCCCGAGCCGGTGCGAATCGCGGCCAGCGAGGAGACATTGACGATCGCGCCGCCGCCGGCCTTGGCCATCTCGGGCACCGCGTACTTCATCATCAGGAACTGGCCCCGGACGTTGACGTTGGACATCGTGTCGAACTGCTCGATGGTGGTTTCGAGCAGGCGGCCGCCGATCGCAATCCCGACGTTGTTGACCAGCAAATCGAGCTTGCCGAAGGCGCGCACCGCGGCCTCGCAGGCGCGGCGACAGTCGTCCTCGAGCGTGACGTCGGCGGCAACCGAGCCGGCGCGGCCGCCCTCGGCGCGAATCGCCGCGGCGGTTTCGCCGGCCAGCGTCTCAGCGCGATCGGCGACCATCACCGCGGCGCCCTCACGCGCGCACAGGATCGCGGTGGCGCGGCCGTTGCCAATCGAGAGCGTCTCGCCCGCATTGGGCGGTCCGTCGGCGCCTCCGCCGACGATCAGGGCAACTTTTCCATCGAGGCGTCCCATCGCAAGGAACCTCCGTCACGCGCCGAGCGCGATCGGGCTACCGCGGCACCCGTTAGGCGCCGAGCTTGCGCTTGATTGCCGTGTAACTGTCGAGCATCGGCAGCACCTTGTCGGCCGGCGCCGGCGGCAAGGCGAAAATAAGTTCGTGAAATCCGATCTCGACCAGCTTTTTCGCTTCTTCCTCGCGCGGCGGCACGCCAAAGACCGACAGTGTCAACGACTCGAAGCGCCGGCCGGCACGGCTCGCCGCCTCGCGTAACTGTTTCACGCCTTCGGCCAGCGTATGATTGCGCCGATAGATCGGCATCCATCCATCGCAGTAGTCGGCCACCCGCTCGAAGCATCGCTTGGCCTCCGAGCCCAGAAGCACGGGTGGTCCGCCCTTTTGCACGGGTTTGGGAAACGCCAGCATCGGCGGAAAGTTCACGAATTCGCCGTGGAACTCCGCCGGATCCTTGGTCCAGATCGCACGCATCGCCAAAATTCGCTCGCGCAAGAGCGCCCAGCGCTTGCGAAAGTCGGTGCCGTGATCCTCCATCTCTTCGGCGTTCCATCCGCCGCCGATTCCGAGCACCAGCCGCCCGCCCGAGATCAGGTCGAGCGAGGCGCATTCCTTGGCCAACACGATCGGATCGCGTTCGATCACCAGGCACACACCGGTGCCAAGTTTGATGCGCTTGGTTGCCGCGGCGGCCGCTCCCAGAGCCACGAACGGATCATGCGTATGCCAGTACTCCTGGGGCAAATCGCCGCCGCCGGGCCACGGGCTGCGACGGCTGGTGGGGATGTGCGTATGTTCGGGAAAATAGAGCGAATCGAGTCCGCGCTCCTCGATCGCACGCGCCAGCTCGATCGGCTGAATCGCGTAGTCGGTCGGGAACATCATCGCGCCAAAAGTCGTCGCCATCGTGGCCTCCGCTGACAGGTGTTGATTACGTCGCGCGTGAGCGACATAGATCGAATACCACGGTCGCGGTCGCTCACCCAAGGGACCAAACCGGCCCACCCGTTCCGGGCGCCGCGGCTTGCCCGTAAGGGGCCGCGCTGGATACAAGAAGAGAGGCCTTCACTTCGCGCGAGGGAGGGACTCCCCGATGGCATACGATCTCCTAATCAAAAACGGCACCGTGGTCGACGGCACCGGCGCTCCGCGAGTACGCGCGGACGTCGCGATCAAGGATGGAACGATCGCGGAAATCGGCAAAGTCAGCGGCGGTGCACAACGCACCATCGATGCCGGCGATCTGATCGTCGCGCCGGGCTTCGTCGATCCGCATACCCACTACGACGCGCAAATTTGCTGGGACCCCCTGCTGAGCTGCACGTCGTGGCACGGCGTGACCTCGGTCGTAATGGGCAACTGCGGAGTGGGTATCGCGCCGTGCAAGCCCGAGGTTCACGAGGTCGCGGCGTGGGACTTGGTCAACGTCGAGGCGATCCCCTTCGACGCGCTGAGCAAGGGCATCACCTGGGACTGGGTGAGCTTTCCCGAGTTCATGGACGCGGCCGAGCGCCGCGGAGTCGGAATCAACGTCGGCTTTCTCGCGCCGCTCACGCCGTTTCGCCATTTCGTGATGGGCGAGGAATCGATGGAGCGGGCGGCGACGCCCAACGAGACCCAGCGCATCGCGGCTTTGCTGCACGAGGCGATGGCGGCGGGAGCGATGGGGTTTTCCACCACCATGCTGGCGCAGCACATCGGCTTTCGCGGCCAGCCGCTCGCCTGCCGGCTGGCCAGCCGCGACGAGCTGAAGGCGTGCTCCAACGTGCTCAAGGAACTCGGCAAGGGGGCGATCGAAATCGCGCTCACGCGGCGCGCCGGGCAGGTGCTCGACGACGAATATCAACTGCTCGACTTCCTGCTCGCGGAAAGCGCGCGGCCGGTAACCTGGCTCGCGATGGCGTCGCGGCCGGACAAGCCCGAGTACGCGCAGGAGACGCTCAAGCGCCTGGAGCCCCTAATCAGGCGCGGCGGCGTGCCGCAGGTTTTGTGCAAGCCGTTCGTGGTGCAAATCGATCTGCGCAACCCATTCAGCTTCGCCGACATGGAGACGTGGAACCCGGTCTTCAACCAGCCGGCCGAGGCGCAGAAACGGATCTACGCCGACCCCGCGTTTCGCGATTCCTTCCGCAAGGAGCTTACGCGGCCCCATCTGTTCAACGGCAAATGGCATCGGGTCGAAGTGTTGGAGGTCGGGAGCCCGGCGCTCAAGGCGCTGGAGCGCAGGACCGTGGGCGACATCGCTGCCGAGCGCGGGCGCGACCCGCTCGACACGTTCCTCGACCTCGCGCTGGAGGACGACCTCAACATCCAGTACACGATGGCGCAGTATCACGAGGAAGGAATCGGGCGGCTGATCGGCGACCCGCGCACGATGCTCGGACTTTCCGACGGCGGCGCACACGTCGACATGCTGTGCGACGCCGGCTACTGCACCTACCTGCTCGGCAAGTGGGTGCGCGAGCGCCAGGCGCTGACGCTCGAGCACGCCGTCAAACGCATCACGTCGGAGCCGGCCGACTTCTTCGGCATCCAGCGCCGCGGACGTTTGCGCCCCGGACTCGCCGCCGACGTAACGATCTTCGACTACGACACCGTCGGATCGGCCAAACGCGCGCGCATGCAGTACGATCTGCCGGGCGGCGGACGGCGCCTGGTGATGCCGGCCGAGGGCATCGAATATACGATCGTCAACGGGCGCGTGCTCTACGAACACGGCCACGCAAGCGGCGCGATGCCGGGGCAGGTACTACGTTCGGGACAGTGCTGAGCGACCGCGGCTGAGCGCGCGGCGGCGCTCAGCTCACCGTCCAGCCCGCATCGATCACGAACGGCGCGCCGGTTGCGAAAGAAGCGTCGTCGCTCGCCAGGAACAGCGCGACCTTCGCGATCTCATCGGGCAGACCCATCCGATTGAACACGGAAATTCGTTTGACCGAACTCGGCCGCGGCGGCTCGCCCTGCCTGATGCGCTCGGCCATCGGAGTTTCGATCGCGCCCGGGCAAATGCAATTCACGCGGATGTTGTAGCGCCCGTACTCGAACGCCGCCACACGCGTCAGCGCGATCACGCCGGCCTTGGAGGCGCAGTAGGCCGCGCTGCCGCGGATCGCGACCATCCCGGCGATCGAAGCCTGGTTGATGACGGAGCCGGCGCCGAGCTTAACCATGTGCGGCAGCACGTACTTCATCCCGAGAAAAACGCCGCGCAGGTTGATCGCGATGACCTTGTCGAAGGCTGCCTCGCTGGTCTGGGCGATAAAATTCGTTTCGCCCTCGATACCGGCGTTGTTGTAGAGCACGTTGGGCACCCCCAGGCGCTCGACCGTCACCGCGGCCATCCGCTGCACGTCCTCGGCTTTCGCGACGTCGGCGCCGATTGCGATCGCTTCGCCGCCGGACTTGCGAATTTCGCGCGCGACATCCTCGACCGCGGCCGCGCTGATGTCGGCCGCCGCGACTTTCGCTCCCTCGCTCGCAAACAGGAGCGCGGTCGCCTTGCCCATTCCCGATCCGGCCCCGGTGATGAGAGCAACTTTTCCTTTGAGTTTCATCTGTGTCGATCCTCCTTGCGATCGCGGCCGGCCGTTCAACCAAACGCCGGTCCGCGTGACATTCGAATGGCCCGAAGCGAGCCTCTACCCAAGCATGGCTGTACCATTGATAATTGAGGTCGGGAAAGTCTCGGTGGAAGCGGTAAAGTTGACGGGGCGGAGGGTCGGGCTGGTAGTGCTCACGGCGATGGCGCTGATGTGGGCGCCGCGTGCGTCGCGCGCGCAGCAGTCGCTTGAGGTAGCGCCGCCAGCGCCACAGTCGCAGCCGAGTTTCCGCCCGCGGCCCGTGCCGACCGCGCGGCCGACATTGCCGCCCTCCAATCAACTCCAGGAAATCCCCTCCGCGATTACTCCAACGCCGGCGCCGTTGCCGCCGCCCGAGCCGCAGTTGCCGCCGCCACAGATGCCGCCGCCGTTTCCGCTTCCACCTCCACCACCACCTCCTCCTCTGCCGCCGCCACCGCCGCCCGCCTCGATGCTACATGCGCAGCCGATCCTGCCGGCAATATTCCGCGGATGCTGGGACGGCCGCGTGGAGTTCCTGGATTCCATCGCGCGGATGCCCGGCGCTCCCAATGTCGGTGTGTGGACACCGAAGACTTATCGCATCTGCTATCAGCGTGTAGGGAACGGACCGTTCGAGCTGACTTTCAGCCAGGTCGGGATGGACCTCCACTCGAAGGTCATCAATCCGACGGGGCGGATGGATTTAATTTCGACCGACGGCCGGAACGCGGCGCGGATGCGCTCGCAGCTGCATTTCGATGAATTCTACGTGCATCGCCACTTCGGCGGACAGACGTTCGCGGTTGATGAAGAGACAATTTTGGATTGCGCCATCCAGGGCAGCGGCGCGATGACGGTGCGTGGGCAGGTATTCGGCCGGCGCGACGGCAGTCCGTGGTTTCGCGCGAACTGGCACGCGGTGTTCTCGCGCGTCCGCGGCTTGCCGGAATAGAGACGCTAACGGCGAAGACGCCCGGCGATGTCGACGCGCGTGCGCAGAGCGTGCAACTCCGCGGCCGTCGGCGGTTCGGTCGTCGGCACCGACGGCGGAATCACCAACTCGAATCCCGTGCTCTCACGCACTGTCGCGACGCTGACTCCCGGATGGAGCGAGCAGAGGCGCATCCGCCGCGTTTCCTCCTCGAAGTCCATCACGCAGAGCGGCGTGACTACGTACTTGGGGCCGCCGCCCGGAAGTCCCAGATTGCGGCGCGCGTCGGCACCGCCGCTGCCCCATCCGTAGGCGCTGACATAATCGCAGCGCTCGACCAGCAGGCGCGGGCTATGGCTGTTGAGCACGATGTAGTAGCGGCCGACGTGGGTGCTGAGCGTCGGCGTGCCAACCGAGCCGGGTCCGCGGAACTTCAGACGCCGGTAATCGGAACCGATCCCGATAAGGTTGGTATTGCCGAAACGGTCGACCTGGATACCGCCGATGAAGAAGACGTGGTTGTTCCAGTCCTTGAGCCGGTCGAAACGATGGCCGGTGTCGCTGTACGACTCGGTCCAGCGCACCACCCGCCGGTCCCATCCGAACGCGGGCATCGGGATGGTTTCGAGGTCGGCAACGTTCATCCGCCCGCCGAGAAAGACCAGTTCCATGTTGGGGCCGTGCGTCAGATGGGCAAGGCGCACCGCCGCCTCAGCCACCGGCATCGCGACTCCGACGCGCAACAACTCGCCATCGTTGAGGTCGCGCGCGAGAAACACCGCCATCAATTCCTGGACGCCATATCCACTCGCCGTGCTGTCGTCGCGACTCATCATCCGTGCTCCGTTCCAAGTGCGCACTTTCAAGTGCGCACTACGCGATCGATGTGCTTTCAGAGTTCTCGGCCGCCGCGCCGCTGGCATTGACCCGCGCCACGTAAAGCATCGGGAAACGCGCGCTAAAGACGAAGCCGTAGATCAGCAATCCAGTAGGAATCAAAAATCCCGGCACCAGCTTGCCGAGGTGGCCGCCGACCATCACGGCGATTGCGCCAAAGCCGACGTTGACGCTGAACAGACCGCACCAGAATAGCGTCATGATCCGGTTGAGCCGATGAAATATTGGCAGATCCCAAACCTCGGGCGGCTGCTCCTCGCGCGCGTAGGCGGCCGTGAAGGGCAGGCCCAGGGCGATCGACGCCCATCCCGCCACGGCGTAAAACGACCAGATGATCATCACCTGATAGGTAGTTAGCACGGTCGAGCGCAGGCCAATCGTCAGGACCATCGCGCTGACGAAGAAGGCGAGTGTCGTCCAGTCCATCAGTTTGATCGTCGCCTGCCGGCCTAGCACCGAGAGATAAATCAGGCACATGATCGCGCCGCCGGCAGTCGCGAGCTGCCAGTGGTTGCCGGCGGAAGCACAGATGTAGACCAGCCAGGGCAGGAACGCGAACAGCGCCATGACTTTGCCCGAGTATTTTTTTTCTTCCGTCACCTTGCAGACCTCCTGGAGCGAAATCGGAATTCGCGCTCAGTATTCGTGCAACTCGAGCAGCCGCTTCATGCCGACCGTCTCAAGATAGTCCGCCAGACCCTCTGGTTTGTGGCAGTGGCGGTCCAGATATTCTTCGAGCGCCGCGCGATCGCCGCCGGCGGCTTTCTCGGCCGCCTGGACGTAGGCGTGCAGATGCGGGCCGTCGGTGATGTAAAACCCGCGGCTATAGAATGGATGCGCGCCGAAGGGTGCGCGCACGATCGCGTCGGCGGCGGCGATAGTGGTCGCCCATGGGTCGGAGCGGATTTCTTCGTTGGAGATCACCTGCTCGATTTGCACGATGGTGCGGTCGGCGGCGCGGTGCTGGAACAGGTCGAGCCATCCTGGGCCGCCGAGATGGCGCACATTGCCGTAAGCGTCGGCGGCGGCGGCATGCAGCAGCGCCAGGTCCGGCTTGATTGGAGGCACCGCGATCAATACCTCGCCAGCTATCGGGTCGCGGAACAGCTTGAGGTCGGGATTTATCTGCGGCAGCGAAGTGCCGAGTCCCGCGCGCCAGGGCATAAACGGCAGCATCTGCGCCGCCGCCTGCAGGCCGGCGCACAGGATACCCTCTTCGCATTCCCAGACCTCTATTTCGCCGCGCTCGGCGGCGCGGCGGAACGACGGCATCACGGGAACGCCCGGACCGCCGCCGGCGTAGTAGCTCACGGTCTTGCGCACGCATCCGGCCGCAATCAGCATGTCGAGCGCGAAACCGCTGGTGACGACGGTCAGATTGCGCACGCCACGTTTGATGATCCGGCGCACCAGCGCCATCGGCGCGGGCTCGCCGATCGCGACGGTCATCCCGTCTTCGATCCAGGCCGCGGCCTGCTGCTCGTCGATGATGCGCTCGCACCGTCCGGTGTTCATGGCAGGGCCCCTCTTACCTAACATGCCTAGCATGCGATGGCCCTGATGCGTTCATACAGGACTAAAGTCCCACTGTCGAATTCGGCGCGAAGTTGTTAGAGCGCCTGGCATACTGACGGTCTCAAGCAAAGCCCGAATCGACGGTTGACAAATATTCGATTCGGCCCGCGAGCCGCTGCGAGCAAAAGAAGGCTTCTAAACTTAGTCACGTAGTCGGAGGTTAACCAATGCCTACATCAGGTAAACCTAACGTCCTTGTCCTTTGGGGAGACGATATCGGCTGGTGGAACATTAGCTATAACAACCGGGGGCAGATGGGCTACCGAACGCCCAACATCGACCGGATTGGCAACGAGGGAGCGAGTTTCACCGACTACTATGGTCAGCAAAGCTGCACCGCGGGCCGCGCTGCCTTCATCACCGGACAGCATCCGATCCGCACCGGACTGACCAAGGTGGGAATGCCCGGCGCCGACGTTGGTATTCGGGCGGAGGATCCGACCATCGCCGAACTGCTCAAGCCGCTAGGCTACGCAACCGGACAGTTCGGCAAAAACCACTTGGGCGACAAGGATCAGTTCCTTCCCACGGCGCACGGCTTCGACGAGTTCTTTGGCAACCTATATCACTTGAATGCCGAGGAAGAACCGGAAGACCCCGGACTACCCTAAAGACCCGGAATTCAAGAAGCGCTTTGGACCCAGAGGCGTGCTCCATAGCTGGGCTGATGGCAAAGGCGGACAAAAGGTCGAGGATACGGGTCCGCTCACGAAGAAGCGGATGGAAACCATCGATGACGAAGTCACCGAGCACGCCCTCAGCTTCATCGATAAGACTCATACGGAAGGAAGGCCCTTTTTCCTTTGGTACAACACAACCGCGATGCATTTCAGGACCCGCTGCCCGGAAAACCACAAGGGCAAAAGCGGACAGGGGGACTATAACGACGTCATGGTCGCTCACGACGAGAAGATCGGGACGATGCTGTCCAGGATCGACGAACTCGGCATAGCCGACAACACCATCGTCGTGTATTCGACTGACAACGGACCGCACTACAATAGCTGGCCCGACGCCGCGATTAGCCCGTTTCGGAGCGAAAAAAACACCAACTGGGAGGGCGGCTGGCGCGTGCCATTTTTTCTGCGATGGCCCAGTGTGGTCAAGCCGGGCTCCGTGTTCAACGGCGTCGCCTCACACCAGGACTCGCTGCCGACGTTTCTCGCCGCCGCGGGCGAGGGAGACATCGCGGACAAGCTCCTCAAGGGCCACAAGATCGGCGATAATACCTACCGGGTACACCTGGACGGATACAATCTGCTGCCTTATCTCACCGGCGAAATGAAAGACAGCCCCAGAAAATTCTTCTTCTACATCAGCGACGACGGCGATATCCTGGCGCTTCGCATGGGCGATTGGAAGCTGGTGCTGATGGAGCAGCGCGCGAAGCAGCTGATGTGCTGGTTCGAGCCGTTCGTGAAGCTGCGGGCGCCAAAGATGTTCAACCTGCGTCGGGACCCCTTCGAGCGAGCTGACGAAAACTCCAATACCTACTGGGACTGGGTTATCTCGCATGCGTATTTGCTTTACGAGATGCAGGGTCTGGTGGCTCAGCAAATAGAGAATTTCACGAAATTTCCGCCGCGTCAGAAGCCGGCCGCGTTCAATCTCGACGCCGTGCTGCGGCAGATCACCGACGCTTCGGGCAGCAGCTATCACTGAGGTCTGGCGTCTCGAAATCCGCGCCACGCGCACGGCCGCCAATGCTTGCGGATCAATCCACTCGCATCACGTCGAGTATTCCCGTGACTTCATTGATGACAAAGTCCATGCGGCCCTGTTCATCCCTGCGAAATGCGAGATCCACATTTGCCTCTCCCACTCGCAGCTTCCGCAACACGTCTCTACCAAAGAAGCCGTTGCGAAGACTATGGTTCATAGCAGAAGATGCGCCTTCGACCGAGATGCGGGGCGGCCGACAACAGTCGCGCGCAGGATTCTGTCGACCAGATCCGCAGCCCCCTTCGCGGCATACGACCAACCCAGCCTTTCGAGCCGCCGGCGGTCATTTGCACAATAACCACATCTGTGTGATCCCACTTCAAGGTTCCGTCGGATTCAGGCGCATCCGTAGGCACGCGATAGGTACCTACCTCGAGACCTTCGATCAGTGGCGCATTTCCCCTTTGCATTTCCGGCCCGTCCCCAGACACCGAACGCTGAATAGCAAACCGCTATCATCACTTTGAAATATCCCTACTTCGAATGAGGGGCCAAACCTTCCATCACGCCCTTGATAGCCTGCTTGACGATTCCAGCTTCGTTCGGATCGCCGCGCAGGATCGTTTCGGTAAAATTCTTAGCCGTTTCCAGAGAGCTGTGGGGCGGAATTGTCGGCGTATCGGGATCGGTTATCGCTTCAAGAACGACCGGGCTATCGCTCGAGAGAGCCTGAGCCCACGCATCCCCAAGCTGCTCGGCTTTATCGACCCGGATTCCGCGAAGGCCGATCGAATCGGCGAAGGCGGCGTATGGAAAATCCGGCAGATCCTGACTGGCGACGAAGCGGATGTCACCCATCGTTATCCGCTGCTCCCAAGTCACCTGATTCAAATCGCGGTTGTTGAGCACTAGCGTTATCCATCGCGGGTCCAGCCATTCTTTCCAATATTTGGCCACGGTGATGCATGCATTGAGTCCGTTCATCTGCATCGCCCCATCGCCGGTAACGGCGATGCAGACTCGATCGGGGAAGCAGAATTTCGCGCCGACGGCGTAGGGAACCGCCGCGCCCATGGTGGCTAGATTTCCACTGCCGCTCGCCATCATGCCTTGGCGGATTTTCAGATCGCGCGCATACCAATTAGCGGCGGTGCCGCTGTCGGCCGAGAGGATGCAACGATCCGGAAGGTTCCGGCTTAGCTCCCAAAAAACGCGCTCGGGATTCAAGCGGCCATTGTTGCCCTCGGTATAGGCGCGGCCCTCGATTGTCTTCCACCAGTCTTTAACTTTCTCGATAATTGTCTCTTGCCAATCTCGATCGGTCTTGCGTTGGAGGAGCGGTATGAGCGCTTCCAATGTCTGCTGGGCATCGCCCTTCAGGTTCACATCCATCGGATATCGCAAGCTAAGAAGGCGGCCGTCGATGTCGATCTGGACGGCCCTAGCATTGCCGACTTTGGGATAAAATTCGCTGTAAGGCAAACTACTGCCGACCACCAGTAGCGTATCGCAATCCTTCATCAGGTCCCAACTCGGCGTGGTGCCAAGGAGGCCAATGTGGCCGGTGCAAAAGGGGACCGATTCAGGTACGACCGCCTTGCCAAGCCAGCTCTTCGCGATCCCGGCGCCCAGGAGGTCGGCGACCCGTTGGACCTCGTTCTGCGCGTTCATGGCTCCGGCACCAACAAGCATTGCGACTCTCTTGCCCTCATTGAGAATCTTTGCCGCCTCATTCAGATCGCTCCTGTGCGGCACCATGTATGGCACTGGAGATCCGATGCCCGTCAATGCGTGATCGTGCCGTTGCGGCGGATTGGGCACCGCCGCCTCCTCCTGAATATCTTTCGGAAATATCAAACATGTCACAGTCCGTTGATCGAGAGCGATGCGAAATGCGCGATCGACGCAGTGCCGCACCGCGGCCGGACTCATCACCGTGACGCAATATTCGCTGGCGACGTCCTTAAACAGGGACTGCAGATCGACTTCCTGCTGATATTGGCTGCCGATCGCCGTCGTGGCGGATTGTCCAACAATGGCGACGACCGGCTGATGATCCATCTTGGCGTCATACAGTCCGTTGAGCAGACGGACAGCGCCGGGGGCCGCTGGTTGCCATGCAGACGCCCACAGTGCCGGTGAACTTCGCATGGGCCGTGGCCATGAAGGCCGCGAGTTCTTCATGTCGCGCCTGAATGAATCGCGGCCGGTCGTCGTTTTTCCGGAGACCGGCGATCAATCCATTTATTCCGTCGCCCGGGTACCCATATATTCTGTCGACATTCCGACCTTGCATCCGTTGCATGACGTATTCGCCAACGCTGGTAGACATAACCTTAAGTCCTTATGATCGAGATAACTCGGTCTAGCCAGTGATCGATGCGCGTTCATTCTCGAGTGCGATCATCATTGAGTGCCGTTATCATTAAGTGCCATCATCGCCAGCCTCCCGCTCACACTCGAGTTCTCTGCCTGAGTAACGATGCGGCGAGGCCGACGCCGGCAAGCGCCAAGCCGCCAAGAAGGGCCGCGCGATTTTTCGTAGCCCACAGCTGCGCACTGAAATTCCAAGCAATTTTGTCGAATTCGCCATGCGAGCCGTGGTCGACCGACACGGGTTGCCAAAATTGTCGAGCTGATTCGGATCCGCCGGTTCCGGAAGCATTGCTCCGTCCCAGGCCGCTTTGGCGAGGTAATGGTCGAGTACGCCCGGGATCACCTTTTCACCCAGGGTGGCTTCGACCGTGGTGTAACCGACCATGACTTCGCGTCGATCATTTTCGGCGGCGAACAGAATTGCTTCGGCAGCAATCTCTGGCAGAAAGATCGTTCCGGTGGGTCGTGCCCTATGTGGCATCTTGTTCTTGATCCAGATAAATTGGGTGGTGTTCAATGCCGGCATATTGACGAGCGTGATGCGCACCTTGCTCTTCTCGTGTATCAGCTCGCTGCGGACTGACTCGGTGAATCCGTGGATGGCGTGTTTGCTTGCGCAATAGGCGCTCTACAGCGGGATGGAACGAAATGCCAGTGCGGAACCGACTTGGATGATCACGCCGCGGTCGCGGCTCATCATTTGCTGCAACGCGCGGTGCGTACCGTAGACTTGCCCGAGAAAAGTCACTTCGACGATGTGCCGAAACTCGGTCGGCGTCATTTTCATGAAGGGGCTGTACATCGAGACCATGGCATTGTTGATCCAGAGGTCGACGCACCCAAACTTTGCGTTCGATCGCATCGGCCGCCGCCTGCATCTGATCAAATTGGCTGACGTCGGTTGGTATCGCTATCGCCTGTCCGCCCCGGGCTTCCACCTCGCGCCGAGCGCCTTCAAGCCCCTCCTTTCCTCTGGCCAGCAGGGCAATTTTCGCACCCCGTGTCGCCAAGAGCCGCGCTGTGGCACGTCCGACACCTCCTGAAGCCCGGTGATCACGACTACTGTGTTTCTTCCGACGACCATTATCGCCTCCAGAGCGGAACACGAAAGATACCGCGAGAAGAGAACGCCCCAAGTGCCAGGACCGTGACGCCGAACCCAATGATCGCGGCGCCCGTCAGCATCGAAGCGCGCATCGACCGCGCACGTCTTGCATTGATTCGCGCTTCCGGCTTTCCCGCGGGGAGAGCGCTGCGACCATGAATTGCGAGTTGAAGAACCCGCGCTGTGTGTAAAGGTGTTCGGCCGGTCTGCTGGAGCACTTGCTCTTGACAACTGAAGCCATCGGCAATGATCAGTTCATCCTCAGTCGCTTTGCGGACTTGCGGGAGCAATACCCGCTCGCCTGCGGCGACGCCGACCTCGTAATGATTATTTTCCTTCTCATAGCCAAAAGCGCCAGCCATCCCGCAGCAGCCGGTTTCGGGCTGCCTATGCTCAGGCCCCATCTTGTCGAAGATTTCCTTCTCCGCGAAAAGGACGCCGAATTCTTTGTCGTTGAGCTTTTCCAGCGCCTTCTGCTGACAGTGTCCATGGAGCAGAGCTCTTCGTTCCAACTTCGGAATGAGATACTGAGGCGCCTTCGAACGCAAAAAATCGCTCAACGTGAAGGTGATCTCCCCGAGCCGCTGAGCGTCCTGACTGTTGGGCAGCGGATTTGCCAATTCGTCGTGGAAAACGGCCCAGCAACTCGGCTCGAGCACGACCATCGGAATTCCTGCCTGGTTGTAGGGCCGGAGCTTTTGTAGAAGGTCGACCCACCATCGCTTGGCCATTTCGAGGAATCCATAGTCATATAAGGGCCTGCCACTGCAAACGTTATCCGCTGGCACTACCACTCGAAATCCAGCATCCTCCAGCACCTCAGTCGCGGCTATAGCAACATCAGGATGAAAATAGTTATTGAAGGTATCCGTAAATAATACTACCGGCGGTCGATCTGGGTGTTTCTGCGGATGTGTATGAAACCACTGAGTGAACGTCTGTGGCGCGAACGATGGTAGCTTGCGTTTCGGATGCACTCCTGCTGTGAGTTTAGCTATCAAGCTAAGGCCTGGAAGCTGCGTAAACAGATTAGCAATTGATGGAGCCACCGATGCCAGCGTGGCCCAGATATGTATCCAACCGAATGCATATGCATGTCGCGGCCGCAGTCGGCCTTCATAGTAATGACTCATGAATTCGGCTTTATAGGTGGCCATGTCCACGTTAACTGGACATCGGCCTTGCATCCTTTGCATGAAAAGCACAAATGCAGCGCATCCTTTACTTCCTCACTTCTCCAACCATCCTTAAGCACTTCCCCGTTCATCATGTCGAAGAGCATTCGTGCTCGACCGCGAGTGGAGTTCTTCTCCTTGCGCGTCACATGTAAGAAGGACACATAGTGCCCCCGCCTTCGCGTCGGCAGACGCCGACGCCGACGCACCGCAGTGAGGTGCGGGCAAAGCTGCGACGATCGGAGCGATAAGCAAAGTGCGTTGGAGGTTGGGGAGGATTGTAATCACGCCCGATCCGGAGGTTTTCGGTGATGCCGTAAGCGGGGGCATCCAGACTGATCACCTTGCCGGTGTTCATCCGGTTGGCCGGATCCCAGATTCGCTTGAATTCCTTGAACGCCTCAAATATCTCGTCGCCGAACATCTGCGGCAGAAACTGGCCGCGAGCCTGGCCATCGCCGTGCTCGCCGGAAGCGACTCCACCATGCTTCACGACTAGCCCGACGGCTTCATTCATAAAGCACTTGCAGTTCTCGATGCCTTGAGCGGTATAAAGGTCGAACGACGCGCGGCAGTGAACGCAGCCTTGACCAATGTGGTCATAAAGAGAGGGGTCGTAATCAAAGTTTTTAAACAGCTGGCGCAACTCGCGTAGATATTGCGGAGTTGCCTCGACTGGCACCGCTGAGTCTTCCCATCCGGCCAGTTGTCGGGATGGTTGGGGATCCACGCTGTGCTTCCCAACGCGCCTTCACGAACGTCCCAGATCATTTTCTCCTGTTGGGGATCGTCGTATAGCTTCATGTCGACCGGCGCCCGACTTTGCAGACCTTTGACGTGGTCCATCATTTGCCGGGCTTGATCATCACTGTCGGCCTTCGAGTCTCCACCGAATTCGACGAGCAGGAATGCAGGCCCTTGGGGGAGTATCGCAAGGCTCGCGCTCTCGTTGCCTTTTTGTTTGACGTAATCGAATAGCAACTCGTCGATTCCCTCGCATGCAATCGGATTGAACTTCAGCACCTCGAGTGCGCACTCGGCGAGGTAGAGATCCGTGAAGCCGAGCATTGTAACGGTTCGCGCCTTAGACGACGGGACCAGATGCAGCGTCGCCTCTAGAATCGTCATCAGGGTCGATTCCGAGCCGACCAGCGCCCACGCGACATTGAAGCCATTTTCAGGAAGCAAATCATCCAAATTGTAACCCGAGACCCGGCGCTCCAGCTTTGGGAATCTTTTGCGGATGATCGGACCGTAACGATCCACCAGCGACTTAAGAGCTGAATAAATTTCGCCACGACGACCACCGCTCCGGATGATAGCCTCTAACTCGTGTGGCGGCGTTTCGCCCACGTGCAACCGGGTGCCATCGTAAAGCAGGACATCGAGGGCGTGCGTGTTGTCGCTCGTGCGGACTCCGAAGCCGTTTTTCTTGCTCAACAGCGAATGACTGCCGCAGGAGTTATTACCCAGCATTCCGCCGATCGTACACCGGCTGTGAGTTGCCGGATCGGGCCCGAAGAACAAGCCGGCTCGCTGCTTGGCGGTCTCACGAAAATGATTGAGAACACAGCCCGGCTGCACACGGCCGAGGCGGCGGTCGGCGTCGATATCGAGCACGCGGTGCATGTACTTTAGAAAAGTCCATGACCCCGCGACATTGCAGCACTGGCCGGCCAAACTCGTCCCGGCGCCGCGAGAGAGAACCGGCGCACCATGGGCTCGTGCCAGTCGCACGGTGGTTTCGACGTCCTGCACATGGCGAGGAATCACCACGCCTATCGGTACCTGCCGATAATTCGATCCGTCGGTGGCGTAGAGCGCGCGTGAACCCTTATCGAATCGGACCTCACCCTCTATACGCTGTTTCAGCGAAGCCTGAAGTGAAGCTACATTCTCGGCGCTAATCGTCGTCCGCGAATCGTCTCTGCTGAGTCGGATGAAGGCGTCGCGTTTCAACGTTATTTCGCGATATGGCGAGTTCATCCATAAGCCCTGATTCAAGCCGGCAGTTGAAGGAAATGGGAAATGCGGCCGACGCCCGGTGGATTTCTTCCAGGATCTCCGGTCAGCGCAACGAATCTATAGCCGAGAAAACGAGCAACGAATGTGCCGCCTCAGATTCGCGCCAAAACCTCTAACAATTTTCTGCTAGCAGAAGAGGAACCAGTGAAGGCTGCAATTGTTACGCTGGAAATTCTGCGAGCAATACTATTTTCAAGTCGAGCGCGCCGAAGGCGTGATTTGAACCCATATGTCTTTCGGACTGAGCAAGCGTGGTAGCGAACATCAACACGGCTGCGGTCGCGCGGAGGCAGCTGGCTTCAACCGGATCAGTTGCGCACCTTTCGAACCAGAGACGCGTGAACGACGTCGCATAAGTCGCTGCCGCGCCAATCAACTGTGAGTGCAAAGAATCATGCCGCGAGGCGCGGTAGCGATGCAGACCATTGACTTGGGGAACGACGACAATTTTCCCGGCCTTGGCAGCCTGTATCGGCCGCGGTTCCGGACAATCCTTGTCGATTGAAAGATGCGTCCCCGACCAAAGGTAGTAACGGGTACGTCTATTCGACAGCCGGGGGTTAGGTAGCTGACAATCAAACAAAGTTCGCGCGACTCCGCACGAATCAGTCGCGGCGCTTGGCCCCCTGAAGCACGTCGAATTTGGCCCGGCGGCGATCGCGCCTCAGCAGCACGTACATCGCACCCGCGCCGCCGTCGGCCGGCCGCGCGGTCGCAAACGCCAGCACGTACCCGCCCATGTGCCCATGCGAGAGCCATTGCGCCGCGGCATGCTTGAGCACCGGCATCCCGCCCGGCGAGCGCAGACCGCGTCCGTGCACGACCAGCACCGTGCGCAATCCTTTGCGCACCGAATCCACGACAAATCCTTCCAGCGCCAGCTTGGCGGCGGCCTGGATCATCCCGTGAAGATCGATATGCGCCTGCACCGCGAACTCGCCGCGGCGAAGCCGCGTCACCAGCCGCGGGTCCAGTCCGAGCCGCGTGCCCTCGGTGTATTCCTCGGTCTCGTTAAGCTCGAAAGTGCCGGCTCCCGAGACGAGATCGGATAGCTGCGCGAGCACTTCGGCATCCTCGCTCACGACTTCCAGCGTCACCTCCGGTCTGGGAACGACGCGGACCGGACGCTGGTCGCCCAGCCGGCGCACTCCGTCGACGGCCTGACGGAACATCGTGGCGTCATCGAGCATTGGCTCGGACTCCGACTCGGCCAAGGTGGTCGCGGCGGCTGCGGCCTTGGCGGCCGCTGCGGCGGCCGGTGTTTTGGCGGGGGCTTTGCCGAGAGCTTGGCTTGACGGTTGGCCAGCGCGTTCAGGCTTGGGCCTATCGCTCAGCAGCTTCTTCAAGTCCTTGAACGGCGAGCCGAAGGCCGGCTTTTCCGCCTTGGGCGTGGGCGTGGGGGTCTCGCGCGGCGGATGCGTCTTTCGCCTCTTGGCCATCTGAGGTTAAAGCCTACCGATTGTTCCCGCGTCGCGCATCACAGCGACGCCGCGACGGTAGATTCAGGCGCGGCGCCGTTGTCATAGCCGCCCGCTTCGGTGGAGAATGAACCTTTTCGGCTATTCGGGGCGGGAAAAGGATGCTGTGATGCGCAAGCTCATCCGGACAGTCATCATCGTGCTCGGCGTCATCGTGGTGCTGGTGGTCGCGGTCGGGTTTTATGCCGTGCTCGACCTCAACGGGATCATCCAGAAGCAGCGCGGCCTTATCCTGTCGAAGGCCAGCGCCGCCGTCGGCCGCAAGGTCGAAGTCCAGGACATCCACGCGAGCCTCGGATGGGGTGTAATCGCGGACCTTCGCGGCGTCACGATCGCCGACGATCCGGCGTTCTCCCAGCAGCCGTTCGTGCAGGCCGCCGACGTGTATGCGCGGGTCGCGCTGCTGCCGCTGCTGAGCCGTCGCGTCGAAATCAAGCAGATCTCGCTCAAGCAGCCCGTCGTGCACATCATCAAAAACAAGCGCGGCGAGTTGAACTTAAGCTCGATAGGGAGGAAACCGTCGGCCGGCGAGGCCGCGGCACCAACGCCGACCGCGCCGCCCGCGGCCGGACAGCCGCTCAGAAGCGCGCCCCTTACCGGAGCGCAGCCCGCGGGGCAAACGCCGGCGGGTGCGGGAGCGCTAGGCGAGGTATCGGTCTCGAGCCTCACGGTCGAGAATGCGACTATAGTTTACCAAGACCCGAGCGGCTCGGCGCTCACGGTGCGCTCGGTCGACCTCGACGTAGAGAATCTCGCCGTCAGCACGCCGATCGACATCAAGCTGAGCCTGGCGGCATTTGGCAAGGACAGAAATCTCGCGCTGACCGGCAAGGTCGGACCGTTGATGACTAACGGCGCGATCGACCTGAGCTCCATTCCGCTCGCGTTTGACCTGGACGCCGGGCCGCTCACCATCGACCAGCTCAAGGTGGTGCCGCAAATCGCCACGGCATTGCCGCCCCAGCTCAAGCTCACCAACCCGGTCACGGCCACGGTCAAGGTCAACGGCACTACTGAGGCCCTCGCGTTCAATCTCGCGACCGATCTGACCGGCAACCAGGTCGTGTACACCGGCTTGCTCGACAAGGCGGCGGGCGTGCCGCTCAAGCTGACGGCGGCCGGGACGCGAAAGGACGTCGGAGGGTCGGCGCAGGTCGAAGTCCAGAGTGCGACGCTGGTGCTCGGCGACCTCAATCTCAAGGCCGGCCAGATTCAGCTCGGCCAGAACCTCGGCGCGCGGCTCGACAGCAACCGGTTCGACCTCGCCTCGATGGGCAAGATGCTGGTCGCGCTCAGCAAGTACAACGCCTCGGGCAAGGCCGAGATTCATGCCACGGTCAAAATGATCCAGAAGCAGCCCGAGGTCGATGGGGTCGTGACGCTGGCCTCGGTCACGGTCACGCCGCCCGGCAAGCGCTCGATCGTGAGCGGACTTAGCGGCGACATTAAGATGGCGGGCAAGAGCGCCACGGCCGGCCCGCTCGCGTTCAACCTCGGATCGGGCCACGCCCGGCTGACGGTCAACGCGCAATCGATTCAGCCGATAAACGCGAACTACGACTTTAGCGCCGACGTGGTGAAGCCGGCCGAGTTGACCGCCAATCCGAAGCCCGAAGCGGCCGCCGACCACCTCTATCAACTAGCGGTCAAGGGCACGGTCCGCGGCGTCATGTCGGCGCCGACTGTGACCGCGATAGCGACGTCGGCGTCGGGGATGGCGCAAAATGTCGCGTATCGCAACCTCGCGATGGACGCCGTCTACGACGGGCAAGCGGTGACGGTAAGCTCGCTCAAGCTCGCGGCTTTCAACGGCACGCTCGACGGCAACGCGCGGGCTACGCTCGGCGCCGCGCCAGCCTTCAACGTGGGGCTGAATCTCCATGGCATCGACTTGCAGCAGGCACTGGTGTCGCAGAAATCCAAAGCGGCCGACACGGTGCGTGGCCAGTTGACAGGACAGGTGCGGGTGGTGGGGCGCGGCGACGCGTTCGATAAGATCAAACCGACGCTTAACGGCAACGGCCAGATGTCGGTCGCCAACGCCAAGCTAATCGGCGTCAATATCGGCGCGCAGGCGATGCGCAAGGTGCAGGGCGTGCCCGGCATCGACACGCTAATCACGCCGTCGATCGTCGCGCGCCATCCGGCGCTGTTCAATTCGCCCGACACCAATCTGACCGAGCTCGGCCTCACGTTCGTTATCCAGGGCCCCAAAATTACTTCGCATGACATCAAGGCCGTGACGCCCGATTACAGCGCGCTCGCTGACGGATGGTTCGATCTGGACAAGAACATCGACATGAACGCGCATATCCTGCTGTCACAGGAGTTGAGCCGCGAGCTGATGTCCGAGAAGAAGAACGTGGTTTACCTGGCTAACGCGCAAAAGCAGGTTGACATTCCGGTGCGCATCAGCGGTCAGTTGCCCAAACCCTCGGTGCAGCCGGATATCCAGTTCCTTGCGCAGCGCGCGGCCGGGCATTTGGTGCAGAAGCAGGCGGGCAAGCTGCTGGATAAATACCTGGGCGGCAATTCCAAGAACGGGTCATCGGGCAACAACCCGCTGGGCGGCGCCCTGAACAAGTTGTTTCACTAGCAAGTTGTTTCACTAGATGGATAGCGCGGAGATACCGGCGCGTTCTTAGAGGCCACGTGGCCGACTGACGGAAGGTTCATAAATTGAGCTGCACGACCGTGGCGCCGGCGCCGCCGCGATGCGGGTCGGCCTGATGGAACCCCGCGCAATACGGCGAGTCGCCGAGATATTCGTGGACCGCCTTCTTGAGCGCGCCCGATCCAATCCCATGCACAATTCGCACCTCGGCGCGGTTGGTCAGGTAAGCCTGGTCGAGGAACTCTTCCAGCCGCCGAAGCGCGTCCGCCGTACGCATCCCGATGAGATTAAGCTCGCTGTCACCGCCCTCCGGTGTTGGCCCCGCGCTGACCGTTACCTTGGGCACGCGATCGTGCGCCGCACCTCGGCTCTGAGCGCGGCGTAATCGCTCCGGCGCGACTTCGATTCGGAGTCCGCCGCGGCTCACGACCGCGCGCCCCGGTTCCAGCGCGATAAGTTCGCCCTGGATGTCGCCGAACTCGACCCGGTCGCCTATCTTGAGCGGTTCGCGCGCCGCGCCGCCCTCGTCAGCGCCGGCGCTGGGCGCCATCTGTGCGACCCGTTCCGCCGCCCGCCCGAGCATCGAGCCAAGCTCGCGCTGCATTTTGCGCCCCGCCCTTACTTCGTCGGCGATCGCCGCGCTTTCGCGCCGCAGGTCAGCAATTAGCGATTTGCCTTCGGCCACCACGCGTTCGCGCTCGGTTTCGATACGCGCGCGCCCGCGTCGCGTCGTCTCCTCGGCCTCAGCGGCGAGTTCTACGGCGCGCCGCTGCTCCGCGCGCAGGTGTTCGGCCTCGGCGCGAACCTCAGCGCGCTCCGCCTCGAGCAGCCCCAGCACGCGCTCGACCTCCGCCGCGCCGGCCGGCATCGCCTCACGAGCGGCGCTCACGATTTCGCCCGGCAGGCCCAGGCGCTCGGCAACGGCGAGGCCGTAGCTTTGGCCAATCGTGTGAGGCTTGAGGCGATAGAGCGGCTGAAGGTTCTCGGCGTCAAAATCGACGGCCGAGGCCTCGAAGCCGGCGCGCGAATATGCATGAAGCTTGATCGCGGCCGAGTGAGTCGCAATCGCGACCAGGCACCGTCGCCGACCCAGGTAAGTCATCAGGCCAATCGCAAGCGCCGCGCCTTCGACCGGATCGGTACCCTCGCCAGGCTCATCCAGAATGACCAGCGCCGGCTCTTCGAGCGCGGCAGCCATCGCGCTCAGGTTGGCGATATGCGCGGCGAAGCTCGAGAGACTCGCCTCGATCGATTGCTCATCGCCGATGTCGGCGAAGATGCTGCTAAAGACGATGATGCGGCTGCCCTCGCGCGCCGGGATGAGCAGTCCGGCTTGCGCCATAAGGGCGAGCAACCCGATAGTCTTGAGCGCGACGGTTTTGCCGCCCGTGTTGGGGCCGGAAATCACGATGCCGTGCAGGCCGGCGCCGATCCGCACGTCGATTGGGACGACCTCCCGACCGCCGGCAATCAGCAGCGGATGGCGCGCCTCGACGAGTTCGAGGCCGCTCTCGCCGAAGCCGCCGAGCAGGGGCTCGATGCATCGCAGGCGCTCGGCGAAAATCGCGCGCGCGTTAAGCGCGTCGAGCGCTACCATCGCGTCGAAGGTCAGCCGCAGCTCGACGCCGTAGCCGCGGATCATCGCGGTCAGATGGGCCAGGATGCGCCGCTCCTCGGCCTCGACCTCGCGCTCGAGCATCAGCAGGCGGTTGTTGAGCTCGACCGCCCACATCGGTTCAACGAACAGCGTCTCGCCCGAGACCGAGCGGTCCTGCACGATTCCCTCCAGCCGCTCGGAGTAGTTGAGCTTGAGCGGCAGGACGAAACGATGATTGCGCACCGTGACCAGGTGGTCGGAGACGAACGCTTCCATTCCCGAAGCGTTGAGCGAGCGAGCGAGCCGCGCCTCCAACTCGACCCGCTCGGCGCGGAGCCGATTGCGCAGGCGCAAAAGCTGTGGACTCGCCTCATCCAGCAGGCTCCCGTCATCCGCCAGCGCGCCGAGCAGCGCGTCGGCCAACTCCTTGGGCGCGGCCAGATTCTGCGCGGCGGCGGCGAGATGCGGATATGGCTCGACGCGCGAACGCATGAAGGCCGCGACGTGGCGCGCCGCGAGCACGAAGTCACGCACGCCCAGCAGCGAGACGCCGTCGAGCACGGCGCCCTCGCGTGCGGCGGCGAGCAGGATTTCGCGCTGGTCGGCGAACTCCTGCATCGGCAAAGCGCCGGCATGCGCCCGCAGCGACACCATCTCGGCCGTGACGCGGAGCCGTACGGCGACTTCGGCCGCGTCGCCCGAGGGTCTCAGCATTTCCACGGCGCGGCGGCCGGGCTCGGAAGCCGCTAGCGCGGCGACCAGTCCGATCACCTTGTGGAACTCGAGCACTCGCAGGTCGCGGTCACGCATCGGCGCTGTCTTTTATCCCTCGAACCGCTTCGCGGTTCCGTCTTTACCGCTTCGCGGTCTGCTGTTTGGTCAAGCTAATATCTAGCCCAACCGAGCGCGGCTGGCATCAGGCCCGCAACCGCGAGGGATCGAACCGCGAGAGAGAGACGGAGAGGACGCCGATGGAACGAATCGAGAGCCGCATCAACACCTCGAGCCCGGAGTACCGGCAGAATTTCGCGCTGATGGAGGCGGCGGTCAAACAATTACGCGAGGCGGTCGAGCGCGTGCGCCAGGGCGGTCCCGAGCAATCGCGCCGCCGCCATCTGGAGCGCGGCAAGCTGCTGGTGCGCGACCGCATCCGGAAGCTGCTCGATCCCGAGAGCGCGTTCATGGAGCTCTCGCCGCTCGCGGCGTGGGGGATGTACGAAGACGAGGCGCCGGGCGCCGGAATCGTGACCGGCGTCGGGCGGTTGCAGGGCCGCGAGGTCGTGGTGGTGGCCAATGACGCGACGGTCAAGGGCGGCACCTACTATCCGATGACGGTCAAGAAGCATCTGCGCGCGCAGGAGATCGCGCTGCAGAACCATCTTCCGTGTGTGTACCTGGTCGACTCGGGAGGCGCGTTCCTGCCGCTGCAATCGGAGGTCTTTCCCGACCGCGAACACTTCGGGCGCATCTTCTACAACATGGCGCGGATGTCGGCCGCGGGAATTCCGCAGGTGGCGGCGGTGATGGGTTCGTGCACGGCGGGCGGCGCCTACGTGCCGGCGATGTGCGACGAAAATATCATCGTGCGCGAGCAGGGGACGATTTTCCTCGCCGGGCCGCCACTGGTGCGCGCGGCCACCGGCGAGGAAGTCAGCGCCGAGGAACTGGGCGGCGGCGACGTGCACACGCGGCTTAGCGGCGTGAGCGACTATCTGGCGGATGACGACGAGCATGCGCTCGCGATCGCGCGCTCGATCTTCGAAAGCCTTGGCCCGCGCACCGGCCTCGAGTACGCGCTGCAGCAGGCGGAGCCCGAGGATCCTTATTACGATCCGCGCGAGATCTACGGCGTGGTCTCGGGCGACACGCGCCGTCCCTACGAGGTGCGCGAACTAATCGCGCGGCTGGTCGACGGCAGCCGAATGCACGAGTTCAAGCCGCGCTACGGCGCAACCCTGGTGACCGGCTTTGCGCGCATCTACGGCTATCCGGTCGGAATCATCGCGAACAACGGCGTGCTGTTCAGCGAATCGGCGCTCAAGGCGACGCACTTCATCGCGCTCTGCTGCGCGCGCCGCATCCCGCTGGTCTTTTTGCAGAACATCACCGGCTTCATGGTCGGCAAACGCTACGAGCAGGGCGGAATCGCCAAGGACGGGGCCAAGATGGTCAACGCGGTGGCCAACGCGCAGGTGCCCAAGTTCACCGTGATAATCGGTGCGTCGAACGGCGCGGGAAATTACGGGATGTGCGGGAGGGCGTATTCGCCGCGGATGCTTTTCATGTGGCCCAACTCCCGCATCTCGGTGATGGGCGGAGAGCAGGCGGCCAACACACTGCTCACGGTCAAGCTCGACCAATTGAAGGCCCAGGGTCAGACGATGACGCTCGCGGAGCAGGCCGAATTCACGCGCCCGACGCTGGCGAAATACGAGCACGAGTCGAGTTGCTATTTCTCGAGCGCGCGGCTGTGGGACGACGGAGTAATCGATCCGCTCGAGACGCGTGCGATGCTGGCGCTCGGGATCGCCGCGTCGCTTAACGCGGGAATCCCGCCGGCGACCAGTTTCGGCGTGTTTAGGATGTGAGTATTGTCACCCAAGCTCTCTCTCTCTCGCGAACTCAGGGGAAACCCTGAACAATATTGAAACATGCTGAATCTTTTTAAAAAGGCGCATACAGATTATGAATAATTACAAAGCGCTTAAAACTGAATATGGCAAAGAATGGCTGGACTAGGGTGGAGAACGCTACACTGTCGGCCTGATGTTCTGATTGATGCGAAATAAATTGGTCGGATCGTACTTGTTCTTGAGCGCGACCAGGCGATCGTAATTCGGGCCGTAGGCGGCGCGCACGCGCTCGGCGCCTTCGTCCTCCAGGTAATTCACATAGACTCGTCCATTGGCGAACGCGCCGGCCCGCTCCCAGAACTGGTTTACCCACTCGATCGATTTCGCCGCCGCCGCCGGCGCGGTCCAATACGTCTGGATCCAGCATTCGAAGCCGACCTGCCGAAGACTGTACGCGGTCGCCGTGGGCGCGATTCGGCATCGCGCGCCGTGGGCGAAGAAGAACGTGAGCTTGCTCCACTTCGAGGGCCGCGTGGCGACGGATTCAATCACGGCGTCGATCACAGGGTCGCCAATAGTCGGAAAGAAGCCCGCCCTGCGGTAACTCGCGAACAGTCCGCCCGGCGGCGCTTCGCTGCCGACGGTATCCTTGTATGGTGTTGGCTGGATTGCGCCTGAGACGGGCCGGGTTGCGTCCCGCAGTTGCTTGATGATCGGCTCCCCATTCTTTGGGTCGCCTACATAGGCGACGCTCAGTTCGAGGCCTGACTCACCGAATTGGCCCGGGACATCCAGGATCAAAACGAGCTGGTCGGGAACGTGGGGCGCGTAGCTGCGCAGGAAGCGCAGGACGTCGCGAACCTGCGAGGGCCGATATTCCAATGATCCGAACATGATCGTGGTCACCGGATGGAGCTTGTACTCGAGCGCGGTCGCGACGCCGAAGTTTGCCCCGGCCCCGCGCATCGCCCAGTAAAGATCGGGGCGCTGGTTGGCGTTGGCGCGCCGCAAATCTCCGTCAGCGGTCACCAGTTCGACCGAGACCAGGTTATCGCAGGCGGTCCCGTATACACTCTCCAGCCATCCGTTTCCGCCGCCGAGCGTGAGACCGCCGAGGCCAACGTCGGGGCAGGCGCCCAGCGACGCCGCGAGACTAAAAGGCGCGACCGTGTTGTCGAAGTCCGCGATAAGAATGCCGGGCTCCGCGCGGGCGACGCGTTTGGCCGAATCGACCTGTACGCGCTTCATCTGCGACAGATCGATAACCAGTCCGCCGTCGCAGGTCGAATAGCCCGCGAAACTATGGCCTCCGCTGCGAATCGCGGCGGGCAAATTCCGCCGGCGGCCGAATTCCACCGATCGCCGCACGTCGTCGACGCCGGTGCATCGTGCGATCATCGCAGGGTGCTTGTCATAGCGCCGATTCCAGACGCGGCGGGCGGAATCATACTCCGCGTCGCAGGGCACCAGCAGGTGCCCCTTCAGGCTCGCGCTGAAGCTTTTAACCGCTGCCGGATCGATCCCTCCTGCGGCATGCGCATAGCGGTGATGGATGAAGCTGACGGATAGCGCGG
Organism: uncultured delta proteobacterium; assembly: GCA_963734845.1. Lineage (GTDB taxonomy): Bacteria > Desulfobacterota > Binatia > Binatales > Binataceae > JAKAVN01. The sequence goes on from CAVTIS010000008.1 coordinate 139,465, forward strand.
CGCCTGCTATGGCGCCGCGCTTGAGCAACTCGCGCCGCGTGATGTGCTTGGCCATTTTGCCTTTGCCGATCGGGCTGGATTACGCCAGAAAATGCAGGACCAGGATTGAATTGCTCACGACGAACGCAGCCGGCACCAACCAGCGGGCAGTGCGGCGGATTCCCCTGGCCAGGTCGCGCCGCTCGTTGCGATAGGCGATATGCACGGCGGTCAGTTCGAGCATGGCCAGGAAAGCGAAGATGTAACAGGCCAGAAAAAAAGCGTCGGCGAAAGTCAGATACGGCACTCGCGGGAGGGTCAATGAGATCGCGAGCGCGAACGCGATGATCGTCAGAATCGCAGTCACCGCTATGGTCACCTGGCTCGAAACCTCGGACGGATCGAACCAGAACACCGACCACGACACGACCACCATCAGCAGCAGCGGCAGAAACACCTTCCACAGGTAAAACTCGTAGCGTCGCTCAACCGCGATCTCGAACCGCGCCTCGGCAATCGCATGTTCGCCGAATTGGCTCGCCGCCGTCCCGATCCTGGCAGTCAGCGACTTGAATTCCCACGACTCCAGCGAGGAATAGGTGCTGAACTCGGTCGCGGTCCATACCGGCAACTGACTGGTGACGAAGGCGATGGACAGCTGCTGGTCGGTGAACGGATGGACCAGGACTTCGAGCTTCTGCGCATCGAAGGGGAAAGGCTTAAGATGAAAAGTAGAGGTCACGAGCGCGTCGAAGCGTTCGACGTAGGACACGGTCCCGTCCGGAGCGACGCGCAGCGACCCTTCAAGAACCTGGCGCGGCTTGACCGCGTTGATTATGACCAGTTGCGGCCGCCACACCGAATCCGGCGCGAGCGTTCGATATTTGTCGCCATTGCCGGACGCCTTATAGGTGAGGCGCGGATCATTCCACTGCGCCAGCAGATAGCCGGTTAGCTCAAAGCGCTCGGTGACCTCGTCGATGCTCGAGAGGTTGAGCACGTGCAGCGCAACGCTCACCTTGACGCGTCCGCCTTCGGCCGGCGGCGGCAACAGCATCGAATTGGGATCGAGTCCGGCGGGGAACGCGGCGAGCGGCGGCGGCGCTGCCACGGCGCAGGCCGCGAGGCTCGCGATCAGAATTGCCGCTAGCGCGAGCGGCACGAGAGAACCGCGCGCGCGACGCCGCGAGGTCTCGCGCATGATAGCCGCCGTCACGGGTCTTCTCGCCGATAAGGCTGCGTCTAGTAGTTGGCCTTGCCGAGCGGCGAATGCTCGCGCTTGTAGACCAGGAAGGTGCGATCGAATTCGATCACCACGATTCCCGATTGTCCGTTCTCGCCGTCGGTTTTCATGCCGAGCGTATGCACGGTGACCAATCCCTGTGTGGGGCGGCTTGCGGACTCCCGCTTGGCGACCACCGCGGTCTCCGCGTAGAGCGTGTCGCCGGCGAAGACTGGATTGACCAGCCGCACCTTGTCCCATCCCAGGTTGGCGACGGCGTTTTGGCTGGTGCTGTGCACGCTCATCCCAGTGACCACCGAAATCGTGACCAGCGAATTCATCAGCGGCCGTTTCCATTGCGTCGCATTCGCGTAGGCCGAGTCAAAGTGCAGCGGATGCGTGTTCATCGCCAGCAGCGTCATGTAGATGTTGTCGGTTTCAGTGAGCGTGCGGCCAGGGCGATGCTCGAAAACGTCACCTGGCGTGAAGTCCTCGTAAAAGAGCCCGTAGGCCTCGCGATAGCGGTTAGGTGCGACCTGTTTATAGGCGGACGGCAGCTTTTCCATCGATAATTCCTCCGATGCGATTGCGAATTGCGGCTGCTGGCGCGGCGGCTCGGATCGTCGCGCGCTTACACCTCCGGCGCCAGCATCTTGTCCGCCTGCACGTAGCGGTCGAACTCCTCGGGCTTGAGGTAGCCAAGCTCGACCGCGGCCTGGCGCAGCGTGGTGTTCTCCTCGTGCGCCTTTTTCGCCACCTTGGCGGCCTTGTCGTAGCCGATATGCGGGCTGAGCGCGGTGACCAGCATCAGCGAATTGGCGACGTAGCCCGCGATCCGTTCGCGGTCCGGTTCGATGCCCAGCACGCAAAACTCCGTGAACGAGACGCAGGCGTTGGCGAGCAGGGTTATCGAGTGCAGCAGGTTATGAATGATGAGCGGTTTGAAGACGTTGAGCTCGAAGTTGCCCTGGGTGCCGGCCGCTGCGATCGCGGTGTCGTTGCCGATCACCTGCAGACAGACCATCGTCATCGCCTCGGACTGGGTCGGGTTGACCTTGCCCGGCATAATCGACGATCCCGGTTCGTTCTCAGGCAGCCGCAGCTCGCCCAGGCCGCAGCGCGGCCCGGAGCCCATCCAGCGGATGTCGTTGGCGATTTTCACCAGCGAGCACGCAAGCGTGCGCAGCGCTCCGCTCGCCATCACCAGCGCGTCATGCGCGGCCAGCGCCGCGAACTTGTTGGGTGCCGAAACGAATGGCAGCCCGGTCAACTCGGCGATTTTCGCCGCCGTGCGGTCGGCGAATTCCGGATGGGTGTTCAGCCCGGTGCCGACCGCGGTGCCGCCGATCGCGAGTTCGTAAATATCCGGCAGGACCGCGTCGATGCGCTTTAGGTCGGCGTCGAGTTGGGCTACGTAGCCCGAGAATTCCTGGCCGAGCGTCAGCGGCACCGCGTCCATCAGATGAGTGCGGCCGATTTTAACGATGCCCGCGAACTCCTCGGCCTTGTCGTGCAGCGCCTTGCGCAGCTTTTTTACGGCCGGCATCAGCAGGTTGACCATCTCCTCGGCCGCCGCGACATGCATCGCGGTCGGAAAGGTGTCGTTGGAGGACTGCGACATATTGACGTCGTCGTTGGGATGGACCGGCTTTTTGCTGCCCATCTTGCCGCCGGCAAGCTCGATCGCGCGGTTGGAGATGACCTCGTTGGCGTTCATGTTGGTCTGGGTGCCGCTGCCGGTTTGCCACACGCGTAGCGGAAATTCGGCGTCGAGCTTGCCTGAGGCGACTTCCTCGGCCGCCTGCACGATAAGCCGCGCCTTGTCGGCGGCGAGCTTGCCCAAATCCTGGTTGACCTGCGCGGCGGCTTTCTTGAGCAGGCCGAAGGCGCGGATCATCGAGCGCGCCATCCGATCCGGACCGATATTGAAGTGATGCAGCGAGCGCTCGGTCTGGGCGCCCCAGTAGTGGTCGGCTGGGACCTCTATCTGGCCCATGCTATCGCTCTCGGTGCGGATGGTCTGTTTGTCTGCCATGGCGGAACCTTTCCTCGGAGAACCTTTGCTGACGGATTCTGATCTTAATGTACGGCGGCCAAGAACTGGAGGTCTAAGCGCCGCGGTCCGCAATCGCGGGGAGGGCGATTTCGAACGTGGCGCCCCGTTTCGGCACGGACGAAGCCGTGAGAGAACCTCCGTGCGCCTCGACGATTGATTGCGTAATCGAGAGACCGATACCCATACCATCGCGCTTGGTGGTGAAGAAGGTCTCGAAAATCCGCGGCAACACGTCGGGTTCAATTCCCGCGCCCGAGTCGATGACCAGTATTTTAACCCAGCCCGCCGCGCCCTGGAGAGCCTGCACTTTCACCTCGCGCGGTTCGCGGTCAGTCGACGTGACCGCGTCGAACGCGTTGAGCACGAGGTTGATGATGGCCTGCTGCAACTGGACGCGGTCGGCCAGAACCTGCGGAAGCGATTGCGGCATGTCGAGCGCGAAAGAGATGCTGCGCAGCATCGCGTCGCCGCGGACGATACGGCTGATCTCACTTAAGACCTCGGTTAGCTGGAGGGTGGATTTGACCGAGTCTTCGCGCCGAAACAGGGCGCGCAGCCGTCGAATCGTCTCGCTGGCGCGATTGTTGTCTTCGATGACGTCGTCGATGGCCGCGCCTATCTCTATGAGATCGGGACTACGCGATTCGAGGATGCTCCGGATCGCTTCTGCGTTGCTCAGGATGGCGGCCAGCGGCTGATTGAGCTCGTGTGCAAATGAAGCCGCCAGTTCTCCCAGCGTGTTGACCCGAGAGACGTGGTTCAAATCGCTGCGCAGCCGGAGCACCTCGGCCGCGGCGCGCTTGCGTTCCAGGGCGTAGCCGAAAATCTCGGTTATCATTTGCAAGCGCCGCACAATTTCGGCCGGCCACGCGCGCTCGCTCTTGAACGCCCCGAACATGGCGGCGCCGATGACCCTTCCGCCGACCTTGATTGGCACCGTAACGTTGGATTTGGGCCCGTGCTCTCGGATGTTCGCGCGGTCGCGAGCAGCCTCCGGCGGAAGCTCATCGACGCTTGAAAAAACCATCGTCTCGCCCTGCAAGATCACTTTGTTTGAAACCCACGGGTAAGCTTCGAAGGTGTTGGTAACCCGCGGCGTCGGCGGGAACCCCGGGCGCACCCATTGATGGCTGAAATACGGCAGTCTGGTCGAGGCATCAATTTGCGCGAGCGTGCTGCGATCCAGCTCTAGCGTCAGCACGATGCGTTCCATCCAGCGCTCGATTTCCTCATCGATCTCTTCTACCGCGACGCGCGCGAAGGCCGCGGCCAGACCCAGGGCGAGCTCTTCGAAACGGTGGCTTTCCTGCACATCGCGCCGGCCGCGCCGGCGCGCCGGGATTCCGACCGGCGTTTTTATTAACCTGTCTCCCATTTTGAGCGGCGATTGTAATCAAGTTTGAGATTGCGCGCCAAGGACGGCGCGCGCCCGCCAGCCGCGCGCGGCCCTTCCTCGCTTCATCCGAAATTCAAGCACGATTCACACGCCGTGCGATGACGATTCACATGCCGTCAATGATCGCCTCCTATGCTGTGCGCGACCTCAACCTCGCAAACCAAGGAGTTAACTAAAGGCGATGCGGCAACTATGGAAGCTGAGAACAACGGCAAGGGCAGTGGCGATGGCCGCGGCGGTCAGCATGGCGACGGGCCCTGCGGCAGCGGGTCTTGCGCTCGCCCACGGCCACGATTCTGACACTACCACTCCGATCGAGCATGTGGTGGTGATTTTCCAGGAGAACGTCTCGTTCGACCATTATTTCGCCACCTATCCCAACGCGACCAATCCTGCGGGCGAGCCTTTCTTCGAGGCCGACGACAATACGCCAACCGTCAACGGCCTGACCGACGCGCTGAGGAACAATAATCCCAACTTCAACAATCCGGCCAACGGCGCCAACGCGATCAATCCCTTCCGTCTCGACCGCAGCCAGGCGTCAACCTGCGACCAGGATCACAATTACGGCCACGAGCAGCAGGCTTTCGACCAGGGGCTGATGGATCTTTTTCCGGCCACCGTGGGCACCGGCGAAAACGCCTTCTGCGCGGCTGAGTTCGCCTACGGCAAGGACAAGGGCCTGGTGATGGGCTACTTCGACGGCAACACCGTCACCGCGCTGTGGAATTACGCGCAGCACTTCGCGATGAGCGACAACTCGTACGGAACGACGTTCGGTCCTTCGACGCCGGGGGTGCTGAATCTGGTTGCGGGCAACACCTATCCTGCCACGGGCAGCGGGGCCTCGGCGAAAATTGTCGCGGTCAGTGGCGGCGTCGGCACCCTGGTCGGCGATCTCGATCCGACCGGCGACATTTGCTCCAAGGGCACCACGGTCCTGATGGGCGGCCAGAATATCGGCGATCTCCTCAACGCAAAGGGCCTCAGCTGGGGCTCGTTCATGGGTGGCTTCGATCTCACGATCACCAACCCGAGTCCGGGCAGCGGAACCGGTTGTGCCCGCATGAGCCCGGCGACCCCGGCGAACGGAGGCCCGACCGCGGACTATATCCCGCATCATGCTTTCTTCCAGTATTGGGCGAGTACCGCGAATCCGACCCATGCCCGGCCCACCGTAACTCCGAGTATGTACGGCACCGCCGCGGATCTGGCGGCGAATCATGAGTATGACATCCATGATTTCTTCGACGCGCTGAATGCCGACAACTTGCCCGCGGTCAGTTTCCTCAAGGCGCCGGCCAACATGGACGGCCATGCGGGCTATTCCGATCCGCTGCTGGAGCAGCAGTTCATCGTGAGCACGATCAACGCGATCCAGAAATCCAGGTTCTGGCGCAGCACGGCGATCATCATCTCATACGATGACTCGGACGGCTGGTACGACCATCAGATGAGCCCGATCGTCAACCCGTCGGCGGTCGCCAGTGCCGATACCAAGAACAGCGATCAACTGAACGGCGCTGGCAAATGCGGCAATGGCGGTCCGGCCTTGCAGAGCGGCGGAAATCCCATCGAGGGGCGATGTGGTTATGGACCGCGGCTGCCGCTGATCGTGATTTCTCCGTATGCCAAGGCGAATTTCGTCGACGGCACGCTGACTGACCAGAGCTCGATCCTGCGCTTCATCGAGGACAACTGGAGCACCGGCAGAATCGGCGGCGGCTCCTTCGACGCGCTCGCCGGCCCGCTGAACAACATGTTCGACTTCAGCGAGCATCACGGCCCGCGCCCGCGACTGCTGCTGGAACCGACCACCGGCGAGCCGCTTTAATCGGACAAGGCTACGCTTTCGCGCTCCCCGACCGCGAGACGGGCGCGCCTAGCCAAGGGGCTGCGCGCCCGTCGCCTTTTATTTCGGTCTCCTGAGCGAAGCGCGCCCGGTTCCTTTGGTCATCATCTTGTAGAACCATTCGTGAACGGCCCTCTCCGTCTATTCCGTTTCTTCGCTCGGATGACTGAAGAAATGACTGAAGGAAGAGACTTCACTGAGAAAGAGGGGGCCTCGGTCGAGAATTACGGCGCCGACGCGCCCGGGGTATCGGCCATTGGGCGGATGGGCGCTTGCCGAGGCAAGTTCGAGCCGCCCGGATGCGGTTTTGACGGCCGTGCAGTCGCCGTCCAGGTGGCTCCGCCGTCTGAGGTCAAGAGCAAGCGGCCGGTGGAGAGCATCCAGCCCCGCTTTGCATCGACAAAGCTCAATTGCGAGGCCGTCGCCCATCGCGCGCCGCTCCACTTGGCGTACTGCGTGACGTCATTGTTTGTCCGACCGTTCGGGCCGATTGCGGAGAAGATCAGCCGGTCATCCGATATCGTAGCGGTAAACCAAACCGAGTCGGACACCGCCGACACGATCCGCTGTCCGACCGACGATTCTCGTAGGCCTGCCAGGTTCTACCTGCAACGTGCGCCCGCTGTCCGCCGTCTTGAACAATACTGCTGCGGACTTCGCTTTGACGCCAGAGTAGATTACCGGCAGCAACCCGTGCTTCGCATCGCTGAAGGTCGGAACGTCATAGGTAGCGTCGATCGCCGGATAAATCTCCTTTGGTGCCTTCAGGTCAAGCTGTTGCCAGCTATATCCTGCGTCATGCGTGACAAATAGCTCTTCGCCGGGACCACCCGCTAACCAGATATCATCAGGTGTCACAGGGTTGATGGCGCCTTCCACGCCAGGAGAGTTCAGCGGTCCGCACCAGGTTCGGCAGCCGTCGGAGGTCATCAGTAGCATTCCGAGCTGAAAGGCGGAGCTACTCATCACATCGAGGTTCATCCAGCCATGGAGAGGGTCCGAGAACGCGATTCGACCATCGCCTGTGAGAGAAGTCGCTCGTGGATTGAAGTTCGGTAGCTTCACTGGTGCGATCGACCAGTCCGATCCTGCGTTTGTGGTGGATGCCAGATCAAACTGTGGTGCATCTTGATCCGCGCCAAATTCCCTGAGCAGCACCCAACCACGGGCAGTATCAAGAAAGAAAACAGCGGTGATCGCTTCGGGAGATTGCGTTGACGGCGTGATGTCCTTCCACTGGGCTCCTGCGGTTGTGGTCCAAAAGAGACGGCCTGCGGCTCCCCGGCCCATCACTACGTAGTCAGTCGTCGCCCAGCCGACGTTGGCCATCAGCAGCTTCATGGATTGCACGCGGCCCTGACTAACCTGGGCCGAAACGCTGGAGAGCGGGGCAACCAGGGATATCAGGATAAGAACCAAGCGCCACGTCCTTATTTCCCAGGTTCTCATGCGCAAGTCCTCATGTTCAGCTTCGTCTGCGCAGCTATTCGGCCAGCAGGCCCTTGCCCGGGATGTGATTGACTTCTAACCGGATGCCGTCGGGGTCTTCGAACAGCACCGAGTAGTAGCCCGAGGCCCATGCGCCCTCTTCGGGTGGATGGACAACCGTGGCGCCTATGCTGAGCAGGAACTGGTAGACCGCATCGACGTCCTTGCGCTCGCGCGCACGCAGGCATACGTGGTGCAACCCCGCGCGCCCCTGCACGAAACGCTCTCCGCGATATTGCTCCTCGGCCTTGTGGATACCCATCCCGGTGCGCCCGCCAATACAGTAGAACTGCGAGCCGGTCTTGCGCACCACGAACGTCAAGCCCAGAAACGGCAGCAGCTTCTCGTAAAACGGCAGGCAGGCCTCGTAGTCGCTGACCGTCAGCATCACATGAGCGACGCCGTTAATCTCCATCGCTTTTACTCCTTCCACATCTGCCACATGTGCCGCCGGTTACAGCGTCCACAAGCCTCTGGTGCGGCGGCAGCGGATGGGGCGGTTCTTTCTTGCCGCCGGTCAATCTATGCTATAGAAGTTGCGCCTGAACGAAAGCCAAGGCCTCGGGCGCGGCGGCTTCTCAGCCCATCCCTTCGGCCGTATAATTTGGAAGGCGCCGCTGCCCGACAGGAGAGGATGACGGAACATGCCCTGGACCATAACCCGACTGTGCATTGACTGCGTTGACACCGGATGCGTCAGCGTGTGTCCGGTCGATTGCATCTACGAGTATGTGGGTGAGGACAAACAGCGCTTCCCCAACATGCTCTATATCAACCCCGACGAATGTATCGACTGCGGCGCATGCGAACCCGAGTGCCCGTGGCAGGCGATCTTCGAGGAACCGGCGACCCCCGAGGTCTTCAAAGACGACATCGCGCTCAACCATGCCACGCTGGAGCTGGCCGACCAGTTCAAAGTGAAGACCTTCACCCAGATCGAACATCCCACCTCCGACCAGATCGCGGAGAACAAACGCAAGTGGGGGCTCGACCCGAACGCCTAGGTGGCGCGACCAGCTAATCTCAGGCGACTGAGCCAGCTAAGCTAACGCCGAATCGACCAGCGGCGCCGGACCCGCAATCATCGCGTATCCGGCGCCGCCGTCACGTTCCTTCCTTTGACCGCCGCGCGCCGGGGCGGTCTGCTGCGTCCGCGCTAGTGATGCTTCTGCGGCCCCTGAGGTCCGCCGCCATGCGCCGCCTGCGGGGGCGGACCACCGTGCTGCTGCGGAGGCGGCAAAGCCGCAGCCGCCCGATGCGGCGGAATCGGATTGCCGTGAAACTGCGGCGGAGGCGGCGGCGCGATCCGCGGCGGTGGCGGCTTCGGGTTCGGATGTGACAACGCCTGAAGCTGTTGATTGTGCCGGCTCTCGACGGCCAGCTCCCGCGCCGCCTGCTTGCGCTCGAGCGCTTGCTGCTGCTGCAGGTGTTGTTGGGCCGCGGTCTGCTCCTGCTGCATTTGCCGCTGCGTCGCCGCCAGCACTTGCTGCTGATGCTGGCGCTCCAGCGCCTGCACCTGCTGCTCGTGCTGTTGCAGGGCCTGCGGCCCCGCCATAGGAGCGGGCCGGCCGGCCGGCCCTCGCTGCTGCGGCAGGTGTTGCGGCTGCGGCGGCTGCTGCTGTTCCAGCCGCTGGGGCGGTTGCCGTAATTGGCGCTGCGGCAACTGCTGTTGCTCGTGTTGGCGCTCGAGGTCCGACATCTGCCGGGTGTGCTGTTGCTCGATCGTTTGCAGCTGTGCCTGGCTTTTGCGCCCCACCACCTGAAGCTGCTCGGTATGCTGTCGCGCGATCACCTGTGCCTGAGTATCATGATGATTCTCGATCGCGTGCTGCTGCTCGACGTGCTGGCGCTCGATTGACTCTTGCAGAGGCTGGCGCCAGTCCGGGTGACGCGCGACGGCGACCTGGGGCTCTCTGGCCGCCCACCAGTTCAGGTCATGCCATTGGTGCTGGGCGTCGTTGTCGCCCTGCCATTCGGGATGATGCTGGGGAATCCAGGTGGGATTGTTCTGATGCCACCACGAGTCGTTGTGCCAGACGTGATGGTCGTCGAAATCGCCCCACCAGTCAGGATGATTCTGGTGCGCGTAGTCGGGCCGATGCGCCCACCACCAATCAGCCGGGTACCATCGGTCCTGATCGTAGTTGCCCCACCAGTCCGGATGATGCTCGAGCATCCATGCGCGCTTATGCTGCCACCACCACGAAGCGGGATACCAGACACCATTGTCGCGGTAGCCCCACCATTCGGGATGATTCGCGCGCGTCCAGGCGGGCTGGTACTGCCACCACCAGGAAGCGGGGTACCACACGCCCTGGTAAAAATCGCCCCACCACTCGGGATGATGTAGCTGCGTCCATGCGGGCTCGTTCTGCCACCACCATCCGGCGGGATGCCACATGTGGTCTTCGTCGAAATCGCCCCACCAGTCAGGATGATTGGCTTGAACCCACTCGGGCTGGTTCTCCCACCACCATGACGCGTCGTGCCAGGTGTGGCTCTGATCGTATTCGCCCCACGCCGGTGGAGGAGGTATTTGTGCTGGCCACGGGGCGTATTGCGCGAGCGCAGGAGCCGCCAGCATCAACATCACGACGGCCGCTGCCAGAAAACTCTTCAGTGCTTTCATCGTCAGCTCCGCTGAGCTCAGCCCATCAACCAGCGCATGAGCCTCCAATCTAACGATACGTAGGCCTTGGACGGAGGTTTCCGAAGGAATTCGGGCATTTCCAGCAGCGGATTGGATGCTGACCCCTCCCGCAAGACCAGTCGGGAGGGATTTATTAAGGCTAGAACATCCGTTTCTGCCCGTGCTTGAAGCCGCCCTGCTGGCCGACCGGCTGATCGCGCTCGCGCTGCGGATCGGACTCGCGTTCGCGTTCGCGATTACGGCCGCCACCACCCCCGCCGCCACGCGGCCGTCCGTCGCCGCGAGCGCCGCCGCTTTCGCGGCGCTCACCGACCGGGATTATCTCGACCACGCGCAAGAAACCGTCGCCGGTCGAGCGGGTCGTGATCAGCGGATCGTCCTTGAGCGCGAGGTGCACGATGCGCCGGTCGCGCGGCGGCATCGGATCGAGCGTGACAGAGGCATGCTCGCGCTTGGTCTGCTCGGCCATCGAGAGCGCCATCCGATGAAGTTGGCGCCGGCGGCGCTCGCGGTAAGATTCCGTGTCAACCGTGATTGGCACGGCGTCCTTGATCCGCCGCGCCAGGATGCGATTGACGAGGTACTCCAGCGAATCCAGGGTCTGGCCGTGGCGTCCGATGAGCAGCCCCGAGCCGTCACCCTTGATGGCCAGCTCGATTCCCTCCGAGTCTTCCTCGGTGACGGTGATCTCTCCGCGCTCGCCCATCAGTTCGAGAACGTGCGCCAGAATGGCAGTTGCCTCGCGCGCCTGTTCATCGAGCCCGACCGCTTTGCGCCCCGCTTCGCTTCCATCGTCGTCGCCGCCGCTCGGGCCTTCTTCATGCCGCGACGCGGCGGCGTCGGTGCGGCGCTGTGCGGGGCCGCTTGACGGCCGCGACGGCGGCGGCTGATCGCGGCGTCGGTCGCGCTCGGGCGCTTGATTGCGCTCGCGAAGTTGATCGTGTTCGCGCGGTGCTTCACGCTCGCGCGGCTGTTCGGCAGCGCGTTGCTGGGTATGAGCGCGAGGTGGCGGTGGCGGCGCGGTCCGCGGTTCGCCCGCACCGGCTGCGCTTGGGGCGGTGGACTGTGCGGGCGCGCGCGGACGCGGCGGCGGCGCGGGCGGCGGTGACATCACGCGGCTACGCGCGCCTTCTGGCGCTCGGCGTTCCACGCGCACGCGGGCCTGGCGCGCCCCGAGTCCGAGCACGCCGGAGCGCGGTGTGCTCAGCACGTGGATAATGACGTCGTCCTCGGAGGCTCCCAGCTGATCGAGCGCCTGCTTGATCGCTTCGTCGACGCTGGGGGCGGTTACCTCGATCGCTTCGTTAGGTTCGCTCATGCTGCGGCAACTGGGGTGTACTGTTTGAATTCCCGATTCAGGAAAAACTGTTGAATTATACCCAGTACGTTGGAGGCAAAGTAATAGAGGGACAACCCGGCCGGCAGAGCTATGAACAGCACGGTGAAGAAGATAGGCATCCACATCATCATCTTCTGCTGGTTGGGGTCGCCCGCCTTGGGCATCATCCATTGCTGGGCGAACGTGCTAACGCCCATCAGCAAAACCACGATCGGAAGGCCATGGCAGTCAATCCCCGGCACCTTGGGCATCCAGGCGATGGGCAGGCAGTCGGGCGCCGACAAATCCCTGATCCAGAAGATGAACGGGGCATGGCGAAGTTCTACCGAATTGAGCAGCGCCTCGTACAACCCATAAAGGATCGGAAACTGAATTGCCGTGGGGAGGCATCCGCCGAGCGGGTTGACGTGGTTACGCTTGTACAGCTCCATCATCTCGCGATTGAGCGCCGTCGAATCATCCTTGAATTTGGCGCGGATTTTCTCGACCTGCGGCGCGAGCCGTTGCATCCGCAGCGCCGAGCGCTGGGCCTTGATCGACGCCGGCAGGGTAGCCAGCCGTACCGCGAGCGTCAGCAATATGATGTCCCAGCCGTAGTTCGGCGCGATGGTATGCAGGAGTTGCAGCGCGCGTAGAAAAACCACCGCCAGCAGACCGAACCATCCGAAGTTGATTGCCTTGCTCAGCGTCGGGCTCGCGGCCTCCAGCAAATTGAGCTGCTTGGGCCCCATGTAAACCGCAGTCGAAACCTTCAGCGCTCCCGGAAACAGAACCTCGGCCCGCGCCTCGCCCCCGCTGTACTCCATCCGCAGCTCGCCCTTGGTGGGCGCCTTGGGGATGAAGGCAGAAAGGAAATAGCGATCGCCAATACCGGCGAAGGCGATATCGCCAGAGACCGGCGCAAGGCCCTTTTCGAGCTGTTTCTGGTATTCGTTGAGGACCTTGCCATCGATATCGGCCTCGAGCGCCGGGTAATCCCGATAGCCCTGCTCCGGCGCACGCTCGGTCAGCGGCTGGGTCATGGTGAACCCGATCGCCTTGACGTTAGGGGTCGCACCGCCAACTTCCGCGTCGACATCGTAGAGGTATCTGCCGTTGCGGAAGATGAAACGCTTGGTCAGCTTGAGCCCTTCCCTGGTATCGGCGGTGAACGTGACAGTCGCGGTGTCGTTGCCCGGGCCGATTAGGACCTGCGCGGGCGCGTCAGTCGTGTAGTCGACGCCTGAATCGCCGAAGATTTTGCCGTCGCGGTTGACAATCAGCCCGAGCGGCAGGCGCTCGCCCTGCACGATGACATCGTACAGCGGGCTATCCTTGCGCACCGTCTCGCGATAGCGCTTCAGCCGGAAGCTCAGGAGCCGCGCGCCCTTGGCCGTAAAGGTGGCGTGATAAAGGTCGGTGTCGGCTTCGATCGTGCGCGGTGGGCCGGTGCTCAGCGTCGGCGGCGTCAGCGACTCGGGTTCCGGCATGCCGCCCGTCAACTGCTCGGTCGGGCCGGCGGTCGACATCGGGGAAGCCGCTGGCGGCTCCGTCGAAGCCTGCATCCGGGCCGTACTCGATGCAGCTGGGGCGGCCGACGCGGCGCCGGTTCGCTGCGCGATCGGTTGACCGATTGGCGCCTTCGGCGGACGAATCCAGCGGATGATGTCGGCGTAAAAGATCGCCGCGACGACCAGCAGGACGAAGATGACGATCTGGCGTGTACTGTCCAAATTGCTCCTTCAGGAAGGTTGCGGGCTTCGCGCCGGATTCGCCGGCACGGGGTCGTAACCGCATCCGCCCAGCGGACGGCATCGCAAAAGCCGGCGCAGGCTAAGGTAAAGGCCGCGGCCAAGGCCGTGGATAGCCAAGGCCTGATGTGCGTACTCGGAACAGGTCGGCTCGAAGCGGCAGGCGGGGCCGGTCATTGCCGTCAGCACCGGCGAGATCAGCCGTCTGTAGGCCGCGACGGCCCCCAGTGCTGCCGCGAGCGGCGCGGCGCGAAGCCGCTTGACGACTGGCTCAATCACCGCGACGCTCCGGTCCGGGCATGGGTACGGATTGGTTGAGCTTGCCACCGAGTTTGCGGCCAAGCTTGGCGATACCGCCGAGGAGTTCGGTGTCGATCGCCGTCCATTTGAGCTCGCCGGCGCCCTTGCGCGCGATCACCACCATCGCCACTCCCGCCGGTAACATCGCGCGCAGTTTAAGCCGGTAGCACTCTCGCACGCGGCGCTTGAGCCGGTTACGCACCACGGCGTTGCCGATCCGGCGCGAAACCGTGATTCCCAGCCGGGAGCGCTCGCCGGCCGCGTCGCTAACATCTCCATAGAGCACGAAATGTCCGCTCTGGTGTCGCGCGCCGCGGCGCTGGAGCGCAAGGAATTCTCCGGACTTACGCAGCCGGTCGGCCGCGCCGAACCCCGCGGAGTTGGAGATCAAGACGGCGACCGCCGCCGGTCTAGCCGGGCTGCTTGGGAGGAATGGTGATCGCCAGGCGCACGCGCCCCTTGGCGCGCCGGCGTCTCAGAATGTTTCTTCCGCCCGGCGTGGCCATACGCGCCATGAATCCGTGCGTTCGTAAACGGCGGCGGTTGTGCGGTTGATAAGTCCTTTTCATCGCCTGAGGCCAAAACGAGGCCGAATGCCGGCTCGTGTCGAGCCCACCATGTTTGATTATTCAAGACGAGGCGCGAGCCTCACGCTGAACAAGCCATGGAACCATACGGACGCCGCGCGGGCAAGCCTATTGTGCTATCAAAAGGCAGGTTGGATGCGCGGGAATTTTCCGTTGTGCGCGCCGCCGTACTAATGAAGTCGATCCGCTGATGTACGCCGAGGATACTATCGTCGCGCCGGCCACGCCTGCGGGCAAAGGCGCCGTTGCGATCGTGCGACTTTCGGGCGGCCGTGCGACGCAGATCGCCTCGATGTTGTGGCGATCGCTCCGCTCGGCAGCTTTGCGGCCGCGTCGCCTCAGTATCGGCGAAATTCGCGACCCGCTAACCGGCGCCATCATCGACCGCGCGATGTGCGTCGTGATGCCCGGTCCCGCAAGCCTCACGGGCGAGGATGTCGTGGAATTCCACTGTCATGGCGGGCCATTTATCGTGCGCCGGGTGCTGGGACTGGCGATGTCCGCCGGGGCCAGGATGGCCGAACCGGGCGAGTTCAGCCGCCGCGCTTTCCTCAATGGGCGGATGGATTTGACCGAGGCCGAGGCGGTTGCGGACTTGATAGACGTGCGTAGCGAAAGCGCACTTAAGCAAGCGTTAGCGCAACTTAGCGGTGCGCTGACGCAACGAGTAAGGCAGTTGCGCAGCGGCGTAATTGCTATCCGAGCCCATCTGGAGGCTGAGATCGACTTCGCAGACGAGGGGCTTAACCTGCCAGGTCGCAAGGAAACCTCTGCGGAAATCGCGCGCCTTGCCGACGACGTTGCGTTGCTCCATGACAGCTTTCGGCGCGGGCGTCTCGCGCGCGACGGCGCGCGCGCGACCATTGTGGGAAAGCCCAACGCCGGCAAATCCAGCGTGCTCAACCTTCTGCTCGGCGCCGACCGCGCGATCGTGACCGCGACGCCAGGAACCACCCGCGACGTTATCGAGGAATCGGTTACGTTGGGCTCCTGGCCGCTCGTGCTTCAGGACACCGCCGGAGTCCGCGAGGCGGGCGATGAGGTCGAGCGTATCGGAATCGGGCGCACGCTGAGCAGTGTCGCTGAGGCGGATCTCCTGATCGCGGTTTTTGACTCTTCGCGCCCTTTCGAGGACGACGACGCGCAGGTGCTCGAGCTTTGCCGCGAGCGCGCCGGCGTCGCGCTACTCAATAAATCCGACCTGCGGCCGCCGGCGCTCTCGCCCGCCGACCTTTTGGAACGGGGCCTGGGGATGCCGATAATACGCTTCTCCGCGCTCAATGCCGAGGGCACGCCGGCGCTGCGCAACGAACTGGGACGCGCGGTCGAGGCGCTGGCCGCCGCGGGCCCGGGTGACGGTGTCGCGATCTCCCGCGAACGTCATCGTGAGGCGCTCGCGATGGTTCTGGAAGCGCTCAATCGCGCGCGCGCGAGCGCGCTCGCCGGCATGCCGCCCGAGATCGTCGCGGTCGACGCGACCGCCGCCGCCGAGGCCCTGGGCGCGATCACCGGCGAGATCGGCACCGAGGATGTGCTCGACGCGGTGTTCCGTGAGTTCTGTATCGGAAAGTAATGTTTCTCTACTATTAGTATATAAAGGCTCGCCTCTCGGCGCTTGGCCTGACGCGTCATGCGCGCCATAATCCCCACCTCTATGAATTTTCGCGTAATCGTTGTCGGTGCCGGTCACGCAGGTATCGAAGCCGCGCTGGCCGCGGCACGAATGGGCGTTCCCACCCTGATGCTTACGCTCAATCTCGACCATATCGGCCAGATGTCATGCAATCCGGCGATCGGCGGGATCGGCAAAGGCCACCTGGTACGCGAGATCGACGCGCTCGGCGGCGAGATGGCGCTCGCCATCGATGAAACCGGAATCCAGTTCCGCTTCCTCAACACGCGCAAGGGACCGGCCGTGCGCGCGCGCCGCGCCCAGGCCGACAAGGTCGCCTACCGCGCGCGGATGAAGCGTGTGCTCGAGGTCACGCCCAACCTGACGATTCGCCAGGCGAGTGTAGAGCGCTTGCTGGTCGAGGATGGACGCGTGCGTGGCGTGGAGTCGCAAATCGGCGAGGTTTTTGAAGCCGCATGCGTGATCCTGACTACGGGAACGTTTCTCAAAGGCCTGGTCCATATTGGGCTTCGCAATTACTCGGCAGGCCGCGCGGGCGATTTTGCCGCGATGGGCCTCAGCGAGCATCTCGCGCAACTCGGTTTCCGTATCGGGCGGCTTAAGACCGGCACCTGCCCGCGCCTGGACAGCCGCAGTATCGACTACTCCGAACTCGAGATTCAGCCGGGGGACGATCCGCCGCCGCCGTTTTCGTTTCGCACCAAGCGGGTCGAACAGGACCAGGTCGCGTGCCATCTCACCTACACCAACGCGCGGACGCACGAGATCATTCGCGGCGGGATCGATCGTTCGCCCATGTACTCCGGAGCGATCCAGAGCCGCGGGCCGCGCTATTGCCCGTCGGTCGAGGACAAGGTGATGCGTTTTCGTGACAAAGAACGCCATCAGATTTTCCTTGAACCCGAGGGGCGCGACACGATGGAGGTATACCCCAACGGACTTTCGACCAGTCTGCCGCTCGACGTGCAGCTCGCGATGGTGCGGTCGATAAAAGGGCTGGAGCGCGCGGAAATCATGCGCCCCGGCTACGCTATCGAGTATGATTTTTCCGATCCCACGCAGTTGCAGCCCTCGCTCGAGACCAAACTGGTCGAGGGATTGTTCTTCGCCGGCCAAATCAACGGTACTACGGGCTACGAAGAAGCGGGGGCGCAGGGGCTGATGGCGGGAATCAATGCCGCGTTGCGAATTCGCGAGGAATCTCCGTTGATTTTGAGGCGCGACGAGGCTTATATCGGCGTCATGATCGATGACCTGGTGACGCGCGGCATCGGCGGCGAGCCCTATCGCATGTTCACGTCGCGCGCCGAATATCGCCTGCTGTTGCGCGAAGACAATGCGGACCGGCGGCTCACGCCAACCGGAGAGCGAATAGGCCTGCTCAATACGGCAGCCGGCGAGCGTTTGCGGAGCAAGAACGAACGCGTGAAGGACGAGGTCGCGCGGCTTTCCGGAGCGCTCGTTGCAGCGAGTGACGCGGTCAACGCGATGCTGCTCGATTGCGGCTCAACGCCGATAGCGCATCCCGCGCGCGCCTTTGAGCTGTTGAAACGCCCGGAGGTCTCGTACATCGCGGTGCTGGCGATGGCAGGTCTGACGCAAGGACTCGACCTCGACGAGGCAGCGCAACTCGAGGTCGACATCAAATATGAAGGCTACGTCAGGCGGCAGGCTGAGATGGTCGACCGATTCAAACGGCTGGAGGACGCGGTCATCCCCGAATGGGTGGACTATTCGGCCGTGAGCGGACTTTCCACCGAGGTTCGCGAGCGATTGCTCAGCGTGCGGCCGCGGTCGCTCGGGCAGGCGGCGCGGATGCCCGGGATGACCCCGGCGGCGATTTCGCTCATCGCATTCCATCTGAAGAGCCGCCGCCACGGCCCCGCCTCGGGAGCGTCCAGCGGTTCCTGACCGTTTCACGTGAAACGATCGCAGATCGGCGGAGCGTCACGTGTTTCACGTGAAACCAATATCGAGAAGCTCCCGAACGAGGTGCGCGAGCGGGTAGCGCGATGGTTGAGCGGGACAACACTGCGCCCGAGCGACGGCTTTCTCGAACGGATCCAAAAGATGGCTGCCGCTCTGGCCCTGTGGGGTGCGCATACCAACTTGACCGCGGCCGCGTCCGACCCGTCTGAAATTGCCTTCCATGTAATAGATAGCATCGCGCCCATAGCGTTCGCTGCTGCAGCCGCTCGCGAAGCGCTCGATCTGGCGCTGGCCAAGGACGCGACAGTTCTCGATCTCGGTTCTGGCGGCGGCTTTCCCGGGCTGGTGCTCGCCGCCGCCTTTGCGGCGCGATTCACGCTCGCCGAGGCCAGGCGCAAGCGGGCAAGCTACCTGCAAGTCGCGGCGCATGAGATGAATCTCGCTAATGTCGAAGTCGAACGGCGCCGCGCCAGCGCGGAAAGTATCGCAAGCGGCTTCGACCTCGTGACGGCGCGCGCTTTCGGCACTTCGGTCGAGCTCTACGAAATCGCCGCCGCCGCGCTGCGTCCCGCAGGTATCCTTCTTTTGTACGCGAGCGCTGACCAAGTGCTGGACGGTGGTCCTGCTGATGCACTTGCCGAGGGCTCCGAAGCAGCGGCGAAGCAGCACTTTGCCGATCGGATAACATGGACTTATCGTTTGCCGCATGGCGAGCTTGTCACGGCGCGCACCGCGGTGCTCTGGCGCAAATCTTCGACCAGCCCCTACCGATCTCTGAAACGCCGCTAAATCAGCGATTTAACCGACCGCTGCGATCTGCTTTTGCATTATGATCCTCGCGGTGCAATTATCGAGTTGAGAACGGCGCAACGACTGTAACCCGGCGCCGACGTCTCAAGGTGGTTGGGGGCCGGCTGTGGGGCGCGTCGTAGCGATCGCCAATCAGAAAGGTGGTGTCGGCAAGACGACCACCGCCGTCAATCTGGCCGTCGCGCTGGCGCAATCGGGGCAGGACGTCCTCCTGATTGACCTCGACCCGCAGGGAAACGCAACCTCCGGACTCACAGCCGAGCCGATCAAATCAGGCACAATCTACGACTCTCTCGTTAACCGCATTCCGCTGGCGCAAATAATCCGCGAGTCGCGCCCGTCGCTCCATCTCGCCCCTGCGAACACCGACTTGGTCGGTGCTGAAATCGAACTCGCAACGATGGAAGGGCGGGAGCGCCGATTAAAGTCCGAATTATCAGAGGAAGCTCACAAATATAACCTTGTTCTAATTGATACACCACCGTCGCTTGGCCTGTTAACGCTCAACGCCCTGGTCGCCGCGGACTCCGTGCTAGTGCCGATGCAGTGCGAGTACTATGCCCTGGAAGGCTTGAGTTCGCTCCTCGCCACAATTCGCCGGGTCAACACCGTGCTGAATCCGCAACTCGAATTGATGGGCGTGGTGCTGACGATGTTCGACTCACGCAATCGGCTGAGCCACGAGATCTCGCTCGAGGTCAACAAGCATTTTCCCGAGCGCGTCTTCCAAAGCGTGATCCCGCGCAACGTGCGGATTTCCGAGAGCCCCAGCCATGGCCTCGCCGTAACCGAGTACGATCCGAAATCGGTCGGCGCAGAGGCCTACCGCCTGCTCGCACTCGAATTGCTGGAGCGCGTCGGCGTGCCGCAGCCGACTGCGCGGCCCGAGAGTGAAATCGCAAACGACAGCAAGCCGGAAGAAGTTGCGAACACGGGAGCGCCACGGCGCACTATTTGGAATTTGCGAAGCATTTTTGCGCGTTCCGCGGAGCGGGAGAGGAGGAACGGATGATACGGAGAGGGTTGGGACGCGGTCTCGACGCACTTATCGAAAGCACCGACGGCGCGCTGGCGGGCGACGCCGCGCCGGCTCGAACCGGAGTCGAGGGAAGCGGCGCCGCGAGCGTCGAGCTTGACCAGATCATGCCGAGCCCGCTGCAGCCGCGCCGCCATTTCGATTCCGCGCGGCTCCAGGAGCTGGCGCAAGCGATCCGCAGCCAGGGAATTATCGAACCGCTGGTGGTTCGGCCGACGCCGGTGGCCGACGGCGGGGCCCCCCCGGCCGCGCCATACGAGCTGGTGGCCGGCGAGCGGCGATGGCGCGCGGCGCGTATCGCGGGCCTCAGCGTGGTGCCGGTGGTGGTGCGCGAACTCGACGACCATGCGGCGCTCGAGATGTCGCTGGTCGAAAACCTGATGCGCGAAGATTTGAATCCAATCGACGAGGCGCGCGGCTTCGAGCGTCTGGCCCGCAGCTTTGCGATGAGTCACGACCAGGTTGCCGCGCGTATCGGCAAGAGCCGCCCCTACGTGAGCAACGCGATCCGGCTGCTCGACTTTCCGCCGGCAGTGCTCGAAATGCTGGAGCGTGGCGAGTTGAGCGCCGGGCAAGCACGTCCACTGCTCGCGATGACCTCCGCCGAGGCGCAGACGGTGGCCGCGCGGCGAATCGTCGAGGGCCGGATTTCAGCGCGTGGCGCGGAGGAACTGGCCGGAGCGGCGCGGCGGGCGCGTGGCGGAGCGGCGCACGGCGGAGCCGCGGGCGGACCTGGGACGGATCCCAACCTGGCGGCGCTCGCCGACGGGATCCAGCGCGGGCTCAAGCGCAAAGTCCGGATCGTGCGTGCGCGGGGGCGCAAGCCCGGCCGGATCGAAATCGAATTCTACGGGATGGACGACTTGAACGCGCTGGCGGTGACGCTCGGCGCCGCCACGCGCGCCCACTCCGCGCTCGCTTAAGCCTGGCGTTCTCTGCCGCCCCGGCGATGCTGACGCGATGACAACTCTATGAAGCGGCCGGCGCGACCCTCTTCAGGATCGAAGCCGGCCGGTCCCCATCGATCGCCGCCCCGCGGCGCCCGGAAAATCGGCCGCCCCTCGAAAAGCCATCGCGCGCCCTACGATATCGAAACCGTCACCAACGCCGCCGTGCGCGTCTTCAACCGCCACGGCTACGAAGCGGCGTCAATGGAAGACGTCGCGCGCGAAACTGGGATAACCAAGTCGAGCCTCTACCATCACGTCTCGGGCAAGGAGGAATTGCTCGCGCGCGCGCTGGAGCGTGCGTTCAAATGGCTGCTCGGCGTGCTCGAGGAGCCGGGCGCGAGAAGCGGCACGCCGCTGGAGCGCCTGCGCCATATCGTGTACCGCAGCGTGATTATCACCCTCGAATTCGTGCATGAGGTCGAGCTGTTGCAGCGGGTCAAGGGCAATACGCCGACCGAGCGGCAGGCGATGGCGCGGCGGCGGCGTTTCGATCGCGAGGTCGCGGCCTTGGTCAGGGAGGCTACCGCGACCGGTCAGATTCACCGAAACGCCGACGCCGCCCTGCTCACGCGGCTAATCTTCGGGATGGGTAATTCGATCACGCAATGGTACCGGCGCGAGGGGCCCCTTAAGCCCGAGCAGATCGCCGAAGCGATGTCGCGGCTGATCTTCGAGGGTATCGTTGAGGAAACCGTGCGCGACGGATAGGGGTAGGCTGGCTCGCTCGGAATTCCGGATTTCGCCGCAGCCGAATCTTGGGAACTTGACACTTGCGCGGCGGTGCGCGATCTTTAATTAAATCGACCGTGCGGTCGGTTTACTCTTTCACAGCTCTTTCCTGGAGGACCGCGAGCATGGCCAAAACAGCGGCGGCACGGTCGGGCAACGGCTCGAGCAAATCGAATCTGGTCATTCCACCCTTAATGATTCCCAAGGGTGGCCTTCTGCCGGCACCCGAGATCGAGCGGAACAATATTTTCCCCCTGGAATGGCCGGTCAAGACCGAGTCGCTGGCGGCGCTGTACGAGAAGGCCAAACGCTCGGCGTGGAACCCCTCGGACCTGCCATGGGACGATCTCGATCCGGCGCAATTCACGCCCGAAGAGCGCATGGGCATCATGTACTGGTACGCGGTGCTGTCGGTCTTTGACGGCTCGGGTCCGGCGGTCTTCGCCAAGGCGATGATCCATTCCTACGAGCTCCACACCGAAGATCCGATTCGCAAATGCTTCTTCAGTGTCACGCACGACGAGATGAATCATGAGGAGTGCTGCCAGCGTGCGATTCAGCGGCTGGTGCCGGGCGGCCCGCTGCGCTTCGAGGCGCGCACCGAGGTCGAGCGCGCGGCGCTCAACAATATCCAGTGGCTGTCGTTCAACGGCTCGCGCTACTGGCGCGGCTACTCGAACTCGATCGACAAGTATCCGCTGTCGGTGCTGTTCACTTCGTTCCTGCTGGGCGAGGTCGCGGCTTCGACGCTGTTCTACGGGATGTCGCGGCGCACCACGCTGCCAGTCTTCAAGGGCGTGTTCACCCGGGTCGGCCAGGACGAGAGCCGCCACCTGGCGATTTGCCTCAAGATGCTCGAGGACGATTGGCCGGGACTGACCGAAGATTACAAGAATCTCATTACCAAGCAGTTGCGCGCGGGCTTCGTGTTCCTCTCGATGATCCTGTGGGAGCCGCCCAACATGTTCTGGGAACTGCCGCCGTACTTCCTGCCTAATCATCGCGCGCTGATGCAATATGCGCGGCAGGCCGGGCTCGGCGTGCTGAGCTATGACGACCAGGCAGAGAACTGGCGAATGGCGATCGCCAAGGTGCGCAAGGTGGTGGGCGATTGGGGGATTAAATTCCCCGCGATACCGGAACTCGATATCGAAGGCGTCGACGTCGGCAACATCACGGCCGCCGACATCATTCCGGTATTTTAGCCAGTACGCTAGATCGATATCTTAGCCGGGCGTATTGCGGTATGCGGGCTTTATTCCGCTTTTCCCGGCGGAGTCCACGGCTTGTTCAACACCCGATGCACCATCGGGGCGAACGTGCTCATCGGTTCGTTGGGATAAGCCGGGTCGAAAGAAACCTCGTCATACTTCGCGCAGAAATCCACGGTTAGCTGATACCAGGGCTCGTGCTTGAACTGGTCGCGCGCGTTGGGATCGAGCCCAAGGTGGCGGGCGTAAAAATAGGTCTGAAAGAGACCGTGATACTTGAGCAGATTGTAGTGGTCGCTTGAAATGAAAGGGCGGAGGATCGAAGCCGCGATCTCGCCGTGATTCATCGGGCCGAGCGATTCGCCAAGGTCATGAAACAGCGCGACGACGATCAATTCCTCACCGGCGCCGTCACGCATCGCGCGCGTCGCAGCCTGCAGGCTATGACCGCGGCGGTCGAGGTTGTAGGCCTGGTCGCCGGAGAGGTCGTTCACCATCGCCATCAGACGGTCTGGCAGTTCGGCGAGTGTAGTCTCATGGACCCGCTTGAGGATTTGGAAATCCTCGTCGCTGCCTTGGTCCATCCGAATGAAATGCATCTTGTCCATGACGTGTTCCCTACCAGCTATGCGTTTAGTTCGTCGAGCCGGCCTTGGCGTCCTTGAGGTCGGGGGTAGCGAAGCCTCGGTGAATCAGTTGTAGATTTCGGCGAGCATCGGGCGCGGACCCTTGACGGCGGGCCGGAGCTAAGGCTAACTGACGCTTACTCAAACCAGTCAGCTAACCCAAGCTAGATCGCGATTTGCCCCTAGGAGCATTCGGATGGAGCCTGCCCAAAGAGAGAAGCTCGCAGCCCTGCTCACCCAGGAACAGACCGCGGTACTGGTTACGCAGGGCGAAAAATGGCCAACTGTCAACCTCCAGGCTTTTGCGCCGACGCCAGACCTCGACATTTTGTTCATCATGAATGAGACGACCGAAAAGTTTCAGAACATGCGCAAGCGGCCAGAGGTGTCTGTGCTGGTGGATACGCGCGATGTCGGTACGGTCCCTACCTTCGAGATCGCCCGGGCCTGGATCAAGGGGATTGCCGCAGAAGTGCCGCGCGGCGCCGAATTCGAATCGCTCAAGGCGCTTTTCCTCGGTAAGAACCCCTTCGAGGCGCCGTTCTTCGACCACGACACGCTGCGGATGATCCGTATCAGGCCGAAGCAGGTCTCGTATGCTTTCGGTTTCACCGACACGTTCAAGGCCGACTTTTAGCGGCGCAGATCGATCATTCGTCATCGTATAACAGCAACGCCCGCAGCGTCATTCGTAAGTTTGTCTCTCGCTGCTCCCGCTCCGGACTTGAGGGCATCGATTTAACGAGGTCGAGCGCTGCGCTGAGCTGGGCGATGGCTTCGGCGGTGCTGCCCGAACGCTTCATCGCAAGTTCGCCCGCGCGGCGCAGGTATTCGGCCGCCTTGGCGACGTTGTTGCTCCGGGCGTAATGATGCGCCAACTCGCCCAGATTATCGTCCAACTGATCGGCGTACATCGATTCCAGCGCCTGGCCGGCGCGCTCATGCAAGAGTTTGCGGCGCTCGACCAGCACCGAGCCGTAGGCCACTTCCTGGGTCAACGAGTGTTTGAAGGTGTACTCAATATCCGGAAACGCGGGCTGCTCGTAAATGAATTCGCCGAGCTGGAGTTCCGCCAGGAGCCGCTGAAGCTCATCATCCGGTTTGCCAACCACCTGCTTTACCATCCCGAGCCGGAACTCCTTGCCCATCACCGCCAGGGCTTGCAGCAGCTCTTTCTCATTCGGCTGTAACCGGTCGATGCGCGCGGCCAGGATGCCCTGGACCGTCGGCGGGATCTTCAACTCGGAAAGCGGCCGGGTGAGCTTCACCGTTCCGTTGCGGACCAGCGCGCCCTCGTCGAGGAGCACCTGCACCGTCTCTTCCATGAAGAACGGGTTGCCCTCGGTCTTCTCAACGATGAGGCGCTTGAGCGGGGTCAACTCCGCTTCTTCGCCGAGCAACGCCGCCAGCATTTCCTCGGCGCTCTCGCGCCCCAGCGGGTCGAGCCGCAACTGCGTGTAGTAGGTCTTGCTATTCCACCGATGCGAATACTCGGGCCGGTAGTTCACCAGCAGCAGGATTTTCGCGGTGCCGATCGAGTCGGTGAGCAGGTTCAAGAGTTCCTGGGTCGCCTCATCGATCCAATGCAAGTCCTCGAAAATTACGATTAGCGGCTGATTTATCGACTCGCGCAGCAGAATCCGCTTGATCGCTTCCAGCGTGCGCCGCTTCTTCACCTTGCCGTCCATCTGCGGCAGTGGATCCTCTCCCTCGACCAGGCCCAGCAGCGCGAACAGATATGGCAGCGTGTCCTCCAACGCACGGTCGAGCGCGACAACGCGCCCCGTAACCTTCTCGCGCCGCTTGCGGCCGTCGTCACCCGTCTCGATGCCGAAATAGCCGTGCAGTAGCTCGATTATCGGCAGGTAGGCACTGGCCTTGCCGTGCGAGACCGAGAACGTCTCCAGCACCATGCAGCCCGATTGCGAGACCGCCTTGAACTCGTAGAATAACCGCGATTTGCCGGTGCCGGCCTCCGCCATCGCCGCCACGATCTGTCCGTGGCCCACCCGAACCTGATCGAGCGCGCGCCGGAGCGTTTCCATTTCGTGCTGGCGGCCGACGAACCTGGTAAGTCCGCGCGCCGCTGAGCGTTGCAGGCGCGTGCGCAGGGGCCCCAGCCCGACGACCTCGTATACATTGACCGGTTCGGTGACGCCTTTGACCCGGGTTGGACCCAACGGTTTGAGCGCGAAATATCCTTCAACCAGTTTGCGGGTTTGCTCGCTGATCGCGGTCGATCCGGTTGGCGCCAGCGTCTGCAATCTCGATGCGAGATTGGTGGTATGTCCAATCGGGGTGTACTCGGTTTGTCCCTGCCCCGTGGTTATGGAGCGGACTACCACCTCGCCGGTGTTCACGCCGACGCGTGCCTCGAGCGGAAGGTTCCCGTTTTCCCGCAGCTTGGCCGAATAGCGCCGCAGTTCTTCCTGCATCCGGAGCGCCGAGTAGAGGGCGCGCTGCGGATGGTCCTCGTGCGCGAGGGGGGCACCGAACAGCGCGAAAATCCCGTCGCCGGTCGATTGCACGACGTAGCCGTCGTAGCGGCGCACGGCGTCGATCATCTGCTTGAGGGCGGGGTCGACGATCGCCCGCGCCTCCTCCGGGTCGAGGTCTTGCATCAACTCGGTCGAGCCCTTGATGTCCGCGAACAGCGCGGTCACCGTCTTGCGCTCGCCCTCGAGTTTTTCGGGGTCGGGTGCCTCGCTTACGCGAACCGTCGGAGTGTCGAATTTCTTTGCTGCAGCAGCCGCAGGCCCCCCGAGTGCCGTTCCGCACTCTCCGCAAAAACGTTTACCTGCTGGATTGTCGGCACCGCATTTTGGACAAAGATTCGCAAGTGGCGCGCCACAATCGCCGCAGAACTTCTTGCCGGCTGGATTTTCAGCTTTGCAATTAGAGCAGCGCATGCCTGTCCCAGAAAGCGACCCGCTCCTCGTATATCATCCAGCGCCGTGGAGGGACCAGCACGTTGCACGAGAACGATCACAGTACGTTCCATCGCCGTGTAGGGGGATGCGCGGGACGGGCCGCGAGCAGAGCGGAATCAGCCATTTTTCCGCAGCCTGCTAGAGAACTGGCATAGCCCTGCACCTGCTCGACCAAGGGCTTGACCTTTTTTGAGCCAGGAGATGGGGGCGATCTAAGCGAAGCTTCCGTGGGCGACTGGGCGCTTCTGGATGAAAGCGAGGATTCGTTCTCTTCGCCTCGACTGACAGAAGTGCCGCATCGAGACCAAAGACCTAGTCTGCAAATCCGCTGTTCGCGCGCTTTCTCTGCGCGGCTAAAATCGCTGCGGACACGAGGACGTCCGGTCCACCATCCCGATTGCGCCGCCGCGCCGGAGCAGCAGCAGGTTATCGCCGCCGGCTTCGACGCTCAGCACCGGCTTCAAATCGAGCGCCTCGCTCTCGTGTTCATTCCATACGCTTTGCGGCACGATCACGTATCCCGGCGGTGCGTCGCCCAGTTTGCCTTCGACCCGAGGCGCGTCGCGGTCGAGGTAGAAGAGCAGCGGCGCCGGATCGTCGCCGAAGCCATAGAGATAGAGCGGCTCGTCGTTTCCGACAGTGCGGTTGATCTGCGCCGCCGCGGCCTGAACCGATCCGCCGCCGCATCCGGCGGCTTCATGGCGCGGCAAATAGAAGAAATTGAACGTTATCAGCCCGGCGCACAGCGCGGCGAGCCCGCTCCGGGCGGCGCGGCCCCATCGGTTCCATTGCGCAAGCTCGTGCGCTCCCCAAGCCAGCAGGAACGCGGACGCTGGCCATAGCGGAAGCAGGTAGGCGCGCCGCTTATACGCGGCGACGCTGAAGAAGATCACGGTCAGTAGCCAGAACGTCGCGAACAGGCGGGCCTCAAAGCGCGCACGAGACTCCTCGGCCTGTGCGCTGGAGGCGGCCCGCAAGCCGGCGCCGGGACGGCGCAGCGCCGCGGCGGCGGCGAACGGGACCAGCAGGCTTAGCGGCATCGAGTTCAACAGGAGAGGTTTGAGGTAATACCACGGCGCCATGTATCCCAGCGCGCCGAAGAAGCGGCCGAAGTTCTCGCTTCCGAGTTGGCGTCCGAGGAATCCATAGCGCCGGCCTATCGCGCACGCGACGTACCATCCGAGACTAACCACGATCGCGACGAACAGGCTGCCCGGCGTAAACAGGTCGCGCAGCTCGCTGAGCCGCCGCTCGCGAAGCAGGAACACGCAGATCGCGCCGAGCGGCAGGATCATCGCCACTGGCCCCTTGGCCAGCACGCCAAGACCAAGCGCGAGCGCAAACAGATAGCGCATCGCGACGTCGCCAGCTGAGCGCGCGGGTGTCGTTTCAGCGGAGGCGGTCGAAGCTGCGGACACGGTCGGTAAAATCCACAGGCAGCTCATCATCGCGAGCGTCTCGAAAAAAGTCAGCGTCATATCGACCCGCCCGACCCGTCCTTCGCTCACGTACTGGTATGAGGCGGCCAGAATCAGCCCGGCGAGTATCGCGCCGCCCGCGCCGAGCGGCGCCCATGCGAAGATGATTGTGAGCACCACTCCCGCAATAGCGTAAAGCGCTGACGGCAGGCGCAAATTGAACGCCGTCACCCGGTTGACGCGGGCGATCCGGTCAAGCGCGGTCGCAGTCCAATGAAACAGCGGCGGCTTGTACATCGGCGCGCTGCCGTTCTCCAGCGGAAAAAGCAGCACCCCGTGCTCGACCATCTGCTGCACGAAGACCCCTTCGATAGCCTCGTTGGCGCCGCATACTTCGGCCGCGTCGAGACGATGAAGCGTCAGAGCTGCGGTCGCGAGCACGACCGCGGCTGCAAATAGATGCCATCGGGTGAGCGCTGTCCCACGCCGCGGCACGGGCGTAGTCGCATCGAGGGGAGCAGAGGTGGAATCCATGATGCGGCCGCGATTCAACCGAGATCGTAACGGAAGATTTCAAGCCGCGACATCCGCGCTCGATCGTAGCCGCGCCATTTGGCCTGCGGGATGTCGCGCGGGCCGACCCGGCGAAAGCCGAGGCGGGAAAAAAACTTCGCCGCCCGTTCCTCGGCGGTGCAGGCGAAGACGAAGTGCAACGGACGCTCGCGCGCCTCGTTCAGAATTTGTTTGACCAGCTCGACCGCGACTCCCTCGCCGGCAAAGCGCGTCAGCGTGTAAAGCGCGGTGATTTCTCCGGCGCGTTCGCGATGGTAGCGCTCGGTCAGCAGTGAGCAGACGCCGGCCAGATGCTCGTCGCCGACGCGATAGCCGAAGCACGACGGCAACAGTTGCGCGATTTCTTCGCGCGAGCGCGCCAGCAGGTGGCCCTCGCGCTGGCCGCGCAGGATCAGCGCTTCGACT
Organism: uncultured delta proteobacterium; assembly: GCA_963734845.1. GTDB lineage: Bacteria > Desulfobacterota > Binatia > Binatales > Binataceae > JAKAVN01. The sequence continues at coordinate 168,314 of CAVTIS010000008.1, forward strand.
TCCTCGAAGTCGTCGATCGAAATCGGCCGCACGAAGCCGTATTGGCGCTCGGTGAAGAGCGTACCGGTGCCGATGAAACTGAACAGCTCGTCGTATACTTCGCGTGGCGCAACCAGGTTTACCGATCCGACCCCGTCGCGCAGCGCGCGCGCGACCGCGCGTAATTCCGCGCGCCGGCGCGCGGTGCGCTGCTTGCGCACCGCGCGCGCGATCCGGCCAAGCTCGACGAAGGACATCCTTGCGCCATCGTTGCCGGTCAGCCCGCCTTGGCGGTCGAGCAGGATGAGCTTGAAGACGCGAAGCCGGCTCGCAAGCTCCTGCGCAAAGACGGTGAAATCGGCCGGCTTGCTGGTGTCGGCCGCCGCCACCACGATCGACCCTGCGCTGAGCGCGCGCCAGATCTGAGAGACCGCCGAATCGGGCGGATATGGCCGCGAGCGCAGTCCCGCGCTCGGATTGAACACCGGAGGCTCGGTCCTGGGCGCGAGCCGTCCGAGCCGGCGTATCATCCGCGCGAGCGAGTCGGCAGAAACGATCACGATGCACCGCGCCTGATGGCGCCCGAGCTCGCGCAGCGTGCGCACCAGCGAGTCGAGTTCGCCCAGACGCTCGCCGCCCGGCGGAATCAGCGCAAAGAGCAGGCTCTTGCCGTAGAACTCCTCGAGGTAGAAGGACTTCTCGTCGAACAGTGCGACCTCGCCCGCGACCGACTCGTCCGGAGGTTCGTTCATCGATGCTTTGCCCGCGGTCAATTTGATGGTATCGGGGCTGGCAGCAGCGATCGCGGTGGGATAGGCGATGGGCGGCGGCCGCGAGCGTTCAGGCCTTGGCGGCCGCAGCTTCCTTGTCGGCGGCGGCCGCCGCGAGCTGGACTCTCGCCAGGCGTATCGGCGCGGGACGCGAGGCGGCGATTTCTTTGAGCGTGGTTTGCGAGAAAATCTCGAGCAGTACGCGCTGGCCTTCCTCCCACACGCGGAACATCCGGCAGGTTGGCTGCAAAAGGCACGAACTCGAGCCGTCGACGCATACGTTGAGCGTGATCGGCCCCTCGACCGCCTCGATCACGTCCTTGAACGTGACCTCATCGGCGGGACGCGCGAGTTGATAGCCGCCGCCCGGACCGCGACGCGCGCGCACCAGCCCCCGATGCATCAGATCGCGGATGACCTTCTCCAGGTAGTACTTGGGAATCTGCTCGTCGCGCGCGATCTCGGTGCCGCGGGCCACGCCTTCGGGATGGTCGGCGAGGTGAATCATGGCCCTCAGCGCGTATTCAATCTTGCGCGGTATCTGCATCAGGCTCATGACAATGCTCCCCGGCCACGGGCGCGGAGCGCTGCGCCGGCGGTCTTGCTCACGATCGCGGTATCGACAATCCCAGCACCGGCGGGCCGGCGCGAGGCCTTATGCGCGGCTCCGTTGCCGCGCCCCGCTAAAATCCGTTCGACGTACTTGACCAGCATGTCGCTTTCGACGTTGACCGCGGCGCCCGCTCCTTTGCGCCCCAGCGTGGTCAGCTTGAGCGTGTGCGGAATCAGCGCGACGCTGAAGCGCCGGCCCGTAATCGCAAACACGGTCAGGCTCACGCCGTCGATCGCGACAGAGCCCTTCTCGACCAGGTAACGCACCTGCCCCGGCGCAACTTCAAATGTGTACAGCTTCGAGTCGCCCTCGGGCGCGATCGCGACGATCTTGCCGACTCCGTCGACGTGGCCCGAAACCAGGTGGCCGCCGAGCAATTTATCCAGCGTGAGACAGCGCTCGAGGTTGACCCGATCGCCCACGGCCAGCCCGCCCAGGGTCGTGCGCCGCAACGTCTCGGCCGAGACGTCCATTGCGATCGTGCCGCGCCCATTTCCGCGCCGTTTTTTGATCACCGTTAGACATGCGCCGTTGACCGCGATCGAATCGCCGATCGAGATGCGTCCGAGCGGCAGCCCTGTGGCGAAACTCAACAGCGCGCCTTTGTTGGTGCGTTTGATCCCTTCGACCGTGCCGAGGTCTTCGATGATGCCAGTGAACAAAGTCGTCTGTCCGTGATGCCTGCCAAAGGGCGAGCAAAAACCCTGAAAAATCTTACTTTTTATCCTCCCCTATCGCAACTGACTATTTTTTGCGGGCTTGTCAGCCGGCGTAAATCGCGATGCCGTTGACGCGGGTGTGTCAATGGTTGCGGCGCGTGGCGCGGCAAGCCGATAATTCCGCGCGGAGCGTGTGAAGATGGGATTCAAGGAAGAGTCGGAAAAACTTTTGAGCGGCGAGCTTTCGATCCGCGAACGCCATCCGTTGATCCCGACCGGCGAGTCGGAGGAGGTCGCTGCGGGCGTGATGTTCTGGCGATGGTTCGCGAATTTGACCGCGATCAAAACCGAGGATGGCCTGGTACTGGTCGATACCGGCGGGCATCATAACCAGGCCGAAACGGTTGCGATGGTGCGCCGATGGTCGCCCGACCGCGTCAACACCGCGATTTACACCCACGGCCACGTCGACCACGCGGGAGGGATGACGGGGTTCGCGGCCGAGGCGCAGCAGTTGCGCCGCGCGCGCCCCCGCGTCGTGGGCCATCGCGCGACCGCCGCGCGTTTCGATCGTTACAAGCGCACCGCGGGCTACAACAGCATCATCAACTCGCGGCAGTTCGGCGTGCCAACGCAATGGCCCGAGGACTTCGTCTATCCTGACACCTACTTCGATCATCAGTTTAACGTGGTTGCCGGGACCTGGCGCTTCGAGTGTCATCACGCGCGCGGCGAGACCGACGACCATTGCTGGGTCTTCATCCCAAGCCGCAAAGTGCTGCTGACCGGCGACTTCGTGATCTGGGCCGCGCCCAACGCGGGCAATCCGCAAAAAGCGCAGCGCTATGCGCGCGAGTGGGCCGAGGCTCTGCGCGCGATGGCCAAGACCGGGGCGGAGGTGCTGCTGCCCGGCCATGGGATTCCGGTGTTCGGCTCGATTCGCGTGCGCCAGGTCCTCAACGACACAGCCGAGTACCTGCAAAGCCTCTATGACCAGACATTAAAGATGATGAACGAGGGCGCGCCGCTCGACGACATCGTGCACAACGTGAAGCCGCCGGCCGCGCTCGCCGAAAAGCCATACCTGCAACCAGTATACGATGAGCCGGAGTTCATCGTGCGCAACGTGTGGCGGCTTGATGGCGGATGGTACGATGGCGTCGCCTCGCATCTGAAGCCCGCGCCGCATCGCGCACAAGCCGCGGAGATAGCCGCGATGGCGGGCGGCGCCGACGTGCTGCTCGGCCGCGCTCTGCAAAAGCTCTCGGACGGCGACCTCGCCCTCGCGGCGCATCTTATTGATTGGGCCGTCGCCGTGGCGCCTGACGATCGCGCGGCGCATGAGGCCCGGATGCGTATCTATGCGGCGCGCGCCGCCGAGTCGACGTCAACGATAGCGCACGGGATTTTCCGCGCCGCGGCGCTCGAGTCGGCAGTGAAGGCCGGCGTCAATCCGCCCGACGATTCGCGGACAATATGAGCATTCAACTTGCTCAGCATTCAACTTGGGCGAAATCCAATTACAAATTAATCGACAATTACTCAGTCGAAGGGGTTCATTCCGTCAGGCTTCTCGTGTGTAGCTAATCGTCTTCTTTATCGCGCGATTGGTCATCGTCGCTTGAATCATCGTCGTGGCGCGGGCGGCCGCCGAACGTATATTTGAGGCCGCGCATCGAAGCGACGATCAGGTGCCATCCGGAGGGGAACTCGAGCGCGCCGGTTTCGGCATGCGATTGCGGCTCGATGATCTCCTTGCGGCCCATGTGCCACTGCACCAGCAGCATCTTATGCGCGATCTGGCGGCCGCTTATTCGATCGATGGCAAAGTCGCCGAAAAGCGTGCTGGTGCGCATCTCGCCGAGAGCGTCGCGCAACCGCCGCTGGTCGAGAGAATCGCACTGGCGTATCGCGGCGCATCCGATAAGCCCAGCGGCGTAAGCCTGCGCCGCGGGATAGTCGCACTCCTGATCGCCACTCGCGCGCATCCGGCGCGCGAACTCGTCTGGCGGAGGCCCGAGTTCCGGAGCAATCTGGGCGTGCGCCTCCCATTGGCTGGGACCGACGATGCCCTCGGCATCTTCGCCCAATTCCGCGGCGAAACCGTGGACGCCGGCGGCGACGCAGGCGAGCACCGGAAGATTAGGATTGGAGGCGACCACCGCGCGCATCAGGGCGACATCCTGTGCGAAGCCACCCGCGGCGGCAACGGCATTGATGCGGTTGCGCTTGAGCGCGGGCAACAATCGCGCGAGCGCCTCGTCGCGAGCGAAATCGCCTCGATACTTAAGGCGCACGCGCACTCCGTGCCAGCGCGCCCGCCGTTCACGGCAGGCGCGCTCGAGGCCGGCGCCGACGTCGCTTGCGAAAGGTGTTGCGGCGGTGACGATCGCCAGGCGTTTGCGCAAGAACTTGAGTTCGACCAGCAGCCGCGCGAACGCGACGAAATAGTCACTCGCCGGACTGAGTACACCGACTAGCATCCGCATTCCCTGCGTGTATAACCCGTCGTCGGCGCCGCCGTGATTGAGCATCACCATCCCGGCTGCCTCGGCGATCGGCGCCGCGGCGCGCGCGAGACGGCTCGAGTACGGGCCGAGCAGCAAGTCGACACGATCGGCGCCGCACAGGGCGCGATAGATTTCCGCGCAACGCCGCGTGTCGCTCCGATCGTCGAAGCATCGAAGCGCAAGTTCGTGCGCGCGGCCGCCGACGTTTACGCCGCCCGCCGAATTGAGATCGTCGACAAATAATTTGATCGCGACCTCGGCCTGACGGCCCATCGCGGCGTAAGCGCCGCTCAGCGAGAGCGAGAGACCGACGCTCAGCCGCTCGGGCATCGGGCGCGGTGCGCGCTAGGGCGCGACCTCGGCGATTCCGCCCCGGATCACCGCCATCCCTTCAGGGTTGTAGGTTTCAAACGCGTACGTGCGGCGGCCCGCGCGCTCGCCGTCGGACCACACCTTGGTCGTGATCGATTGTCCAGGAAAAACCGGACGGCTGAACTGTACGCGCAGCCGTTTGAGACGCACCGGATCGCCGGCGCACAAGCCGTCGATCATCACCTTGGAGGTGAAAGCCATCGTGCATAGCCCATGCACTACGATGCCCGGCAGGCCCGCCATCTTCGCCACGTTTTCATCGACGTGGATCGGATTGCGATCGCCCGAAGCCTCGGCATAGCGGAAGGTCTGATCGCGATCGATGGCTTGCTCCACGCTGAGAATCGGATCGCCCGAGGGAGATACCGGCCGCTCCGTGCGTCCGGCGGCGCTCCGGTCGCGGCGCGCCGCGCGGATGAAAATTCCGAAGAGCGTGCGTAGAACCGGCGCGCCGGCGCGATTACGGGAATTGAGCTCGAGCGCCATCGCTTCGCCGCCCGGCCGCGCTTCGATCGAAGCCACTCTCGCGACGGTGATTATCTCGTCGCCGGGGCGAAGCGGAGCGAGGAATTCCATATCTTGCTCGGCGTGCAGCAGGCGCAGCAGGTCCGCACCCAACTCCGGATCGCCAACCGCGCCAACCACCGACATCCAGGTGACGGCCACGCCGAACATCGGCGGCGCGACGATTCCGCCCTCGATGGAAGGATCGAAGTAGCGTGGGTTGTCGTCGTTGTAGGCGCGCGCGTAGTTCTGAAGCGCTTCGAGCGTGACCGTCGCGTCGAGCGGCGGATACTCGCGGCCAATGAATTCCTTGTTAAGTGGCATCGATGGTCCAGGTTTCCGTTCGTGCGTCCGATTGGATATGCGCGGCGCTCGCGACAGCGTCAGGCAAGCTCGCGGCCACCGATGAAAACCGCCTTCAACTCTAGCCCGGGGCCGAGCACGATCAAATCGGCAATCGCACCGGCCTCGATTCTGCCGCGATCGCCGAGACCCAGCACGCGAGCGGGATTGGCCGACGCCATCAGCGCGGCTTCGCCGACGCTCGCGCCGGCGCGGTCGACCATGACGCGTACCGCGTCGAGCATCGAGATGACGCTGCCCGCCAGGCGACCATCGGGCATCCGCGCCGCGCCGCCTGCTACGGCGGCGGCCGCGAGCGGAGAAGCGCCGCTGACGGTGCCGGTCGCGACGCGGTCGGTGGTAAGGCAGATTCCGCCCGCGCCGCGCGCGAGGAAGAGCAGACGCAGCATCGCGGGATGCACGTGAACGCCGTCGGCAATCACCGCGGCCCACGCGGGCGACGGCAGCATCGCGGCCGCCGCGGCTGGAGGATTTCTATGATCAAGCGGCGCCATCGCGTTGAACGTATGGGTGAACATCCGCGCGCCCGCGCTGACCGCCGCCTGCGCCTGCTCCAGCGTGGCGTCGGTGTGGCCGAGCGACACCGCAACCCCCCGCACGCTTAGCTGGGCCACCGCCTCGAGCGCACCGTCGAGTTCGGGCGCGAGGGTAATCATGCGCAATGCGGGCAGTGCCGCGACGCGCTCGAGCGCCTCGCCACGAGGCTCGAGGTTGTGCGCCGGATGAGCGCCGAGGCGCGCCGACGAAATGAACGGCCCCTCCAGATGCATCCCCAATATTGCGCCGATCGTACCGATCGCGCCGGCCGGCGCGGCGGTCGCCTCGGCGATTTTGGCCGCGACCGCCTCAATGCGCGCAAGTGGCGAGGTAATCGCGGTCGGCAGCCACGCCGTCGTGCCCTCGCGCGCGATCTCGGCGGAAAGCTGGCACAGCTCGCCGGCCGAGGCGTCCATCACGTCAATGACGTCGCGGCCATTTACCTGGAGATCGATGAAGCCCGGCATGAGATAATCGGTTGCGTCGGCGCCACCGCCGGCCTCGACCGAATCGATCGTCTCGCCGAAGCCGACGACGCCGGCCACGGTCGAGCCGTCGGCACGCGCGATCAAGCCGTGCAAGCGCCTCATCGTGGGGGCCGTGGCGCCTCAGTTGGCGTTGAAGCGCTCCTGGAGCAGGCGTGAGAAGCGCGGCAGATAGACGAGGTCGAAGGTGGTTTCCTTGCCCGGGAACATCGCGACCGCCGCCCCTTTGAGCGCGCGGACATGCTCCCAGGCTTCGTCGAGGGTGATCGAGTCATCCTGAGCGATGGTCGCAAAGATTAGATCGACCAAAAACCGCAGCCTGCGGATCAGCAGATTTTCGTGAGCGATAAGGGCAGCGCGATCATCCTGAACCATGGCGATTACCCGGCGGTTGAAAGGCGGGCCGGCAGTCCGCCCGTGATTGTTCTCTGCACAGAGTATAGCATCGGCGCGCGCAATTTTGAGCGCCCGCGCAGCGGCCCTGCACACTTTGTCTGACGATCTTGCTTGTCTTGCCTTGCTTGTCTTGGCGCACGGAGGATGCCAACCTCATTGGCGCGATGGCGCAAGCGCGGCTCCGTTCGAGCTTCATTTATCTCGCCAATGCGGTCAACGACCTGCGCGGCAACTGGATTATTGTTGCTGTGGTGCTGGCGCCGTTGGTGCTGGCCTCCGCGCTTTGCCTGTTGCCCGACGCGCTCAACATCCAATATTCCCTGGTGAAGACCTTCGAGCCGGGCGTGACCAGCGTCGAGTTTGTCCAACCGGTGCAGATGCCTTACGCGCCGGCCATGCGCGCCGATCCCAAGCCGCTGTTTCCTACGTGGATGACCACCATCCTGCATTTGCTCGACGGATTCATCACGCTGGTCGGGGTCAATCTGGTCGTCTTGTGCGCACTCAGGCGCATGCAGATGGGGCAACGGCTGGCGCGTCCGATCGACGAGGGTATCGAGGTCTATCGCGAGGCGGCGCGCCTGTTGGGGCCTTTCGTATGGGTGAGCGTGCTGCAGGTGCTGGCGATCGCGGTCGGCGCGGTGCTGCTGGTGGTGCCGGGCGTTCTGGCCTATGTGTGGCTGTATTTTTCGCAGTACGTGCTGATCTTCGAGGGACGCCGCGGCTGGGCGGCGTTGTTGCGCAGCCGCGACCTGATGCGCGGCAGTTTTTTCCGCGTTGCTCTGCGAATCGTGGTCTTTCTCGCCGTGTGGTCAGGCTTCAACTCGTGGGCGGGCGGGACGTTTTTCGCGGTCAGCCTGCTCGCCGGATGGGTTGGGTTGATAACGGGCGCGCTGTGGGCCTCGATTTTCATGGTCGATCTCCTTGCGGTGGCTGTCCTCTATACGACGCTCGCATTCCTGCTCGCGGCGGGCTTGCGTCTGTACCAGGACATCAGCGTGGTTGCGGCCGAGCAGATGACGCTGACGGGCGCGGCACCATTGCCGCCGACTGCGCCATTGCCCTCGGTCAGCGCCTAAGTCTGGGTACCGCCAGAGGTGGCGGCGGCCAGGCGCATCAGCGCGCGAATCGCAACCTCCAGCACCGGCAAGCCAACCGAGGGCAGCGTCCGCAGGTCGTTCATCACTTCTGCCATCGTATCGAACAGGCGCTCGTGCCCATTGCGCAACGCGCGCACGGCTTCGGCGGGCGCGACGTCGCGATTCATCAGCACCGCGCGACAAAGCGCGAGACGCGCGCTGCGCAGGTCGGCGCCGAGGTCCTCGGCGGCCCGCCGCTCCCATCGGTCGTCGGAGCCGATCGCCTCGAGTGCTTTTTCGAGCGTAGCGAACTCGATTATCCCGCTCAGTGCGAAGTAGGCACGGGCGCACTCGGCCGGCGCACCGCCATGGGCGAAGTTCAGGCTGAGGACGTTGAGAATATGATCGGCGAAGCCCAGGCGCGCGAGTTGTAGGGCGAGTTGCTCGGTATGGACGGTCGCGCGCAACTCGCGGTAGCTGCGCTCGAAGCGCTCGCGCTCGTCGTCGGCGAGCATGGTCTCGAATTCCGCGCACAGGCTCTGGAAGCCAGGCTTGAAGCGCACGATCGCATCGCCGAGCGGCACGTTCGCATCCAGTCCGGCGATCGCCCATCCGCAAGCCCGCCGTGCGGCGTCGTCCAGCGCGAGCAGCGCCGCCAACTCTGCCTGTGCTCCCTGGCCGCCGCTGCCGGCGCGCAGCGCTTCGGCCTGATCGACCAGGTCGAGCACGCCTTCGGCAAAGATCCACGCACGGACCGTGTCTTCGGCGCGCGCGCCGTGGCTGCGCGTGAGGCGGAAGACGAAGCTAGCGCCCATCAGGTCGACCAGTTCGTTAACCAGCCGCGTGACGATGAGCTCGCGGCGCAAGCCATGGCGCGGGATTTCGACGGCGAACTCGCTCGCGATCGAAACCGGAAAGTAGCTCACCAGAAAGCGCCCGATCAGGTAGGAATCCTCGGGCAGCGCGCCGGTCTCGAGCTGCTTGAACAGATCGATCTTGGTGTAGGCGCTGAGCACCGCGAGTTCGGGGCGAGTAAGGCCGGCGAAGCGGCCGCGGCGATCGCGCAGTTCCTCGTGGCTCGGCAACGCGGCTTCGTAGCGATGCAGCGCGCCGCGCTGCTCGATCGCGCTCAAGTGATCGCGAAACTCCTTCGCTTGGGTGCGGCTGCGCAATTGCTCGAGGCTCAGCAGCACCACCTGGTCGCGATTGTCGCGGAGCACCAGGCTGGCGACCTCTCCGGCTGCGGCTGCGAGCGCGCGGTTGCGCCGTTCGAAATCGACTCGCCCCTCCGTCAGCGCCGGCTGGAGCAGAATTTTCAGATTGACCTCGTGGTCCGAGGTATCGACGCCGGCCGAGTTATCGATAGCGTCGCTATTAATCCTTCCGCCGGCCATCGCGTACTCGATGCGCGCGCGCTGCGTGAAGCCCAGGTTGCCGCCCTCGGCCACGGCCTTGACGCGCAACTCATTCGCCGCGATACGGCAGGCGTCGTTAGCATGGTCGCCGACTTCGGCGTCGCGTTCATCGCTCGCGCGCACGTAGGTGCCGACGCCGCCGTTGTAGAGCAGGGTCACGTCGGCGCGCAGGATGGCCTGAATGAGGCTGTCGCTATCGAGCACCTCGGCCGTGCAGGAAAGCGCGCGGCGGACTTGCGGACTGAGCGCGATGCTCTTGGCGCCGCGGCGAAAGACCCCGCCGCCGGGACTGATCAGAGCCGCGTTGTAGTCCGACCATTGCGAGGCGGGCAGTTCGAACAGACGCTTGCGCTCAGCGAAGCTTTTTTTCGGGTCGGGGTCGGGATCGACGAAGATGTGACGATGGTCGAAAGCGGCGATAAGCTTGAGGTTGTCCGATTGCAGCAGCCCGTTGCCGAACACGTCGCCCGACATGTCGCCGACTCCCACCATCGTGATCGGCGCACTGTGCGCGAGGTCGATCCCCATCTCGCGCAGGTGCCAGCGGACCGATTCCCACGCGCCGCGCGCGGTAATACCGAGCGCCTTGTGGTCGTAGCCATGACGGCCGCCCGACGCGAAAGCGTCGCCCAGCCAGAAGTTGTGCTCAGCCGCGATCGCGTTGGCCAGATCGGAAAAGGCCGCCGTGCCCTTGTCGGCGGCCACCACCAGGTAGGGGCCGTCCTGGTCGAGCACTTTGACGCCCGCAGGATGCAGGGTACGGCCGTTGACCACGTTGTCGGTCAATTCGAGCATCGCGCGGATGAGCGTCTTGTAGGCGTCGACCACGTCGTCATGATTGGTCGCGCGGCCCAGGCGCGGCTTGACGATGAAGCCGCCCTTGGCTCCGGTCGGCACGATGATCGCGTTCTTGACCGTCTGGGTTTTCATCAGGTCGAGGATTTCGGTACGAAAGTCGTCGGGCCGGTCGCTATAGCGGATACCGCCGCGCGCGATACGCCCTGCGCGCAGATGACATCCCTGCATTACGGGGCTGTCGACGTGGATTTCGTAAAGCGGCGGCGTGTCGGGCAGATTGGGGATGCCCGCGCTCTCGAATTTGAGCGCGATGTAAGGCGCGGGCGGCTCCCGAAAATAGTCAGTCCGCACCGTGGCCTCGACCATCCCCAGCAACGCGCGCGCCAGGCGATCGTCAGCGATATTGTCGATCGCGCCGAGCGCTTCCAGATAGGCCGCGCGCAACTCGGCGTAGCGCGCGTCGCCGCTTCCGGGCCCCGCCGGATCCATCCGCAGCCGGAACATCTCGACCAGCATCCGAGCGAGTTTCGGATTCACCAGCAGCACGCGGCGCAACGCCGGGAGCGCAGGCCCGAGCCGCATCTGGAAAGCCGCCGCCACGTAGGCGCGGAGCAGCGCGACTTCACGCCATCGCAGGCCGGCGTCCAGCACCAGCGCGTTAAGCGGGCCGTCCTCGGTCCGCCCGCTGCGCACTGCGGCCAGTGCCTCGGCCACCAGCGCCGCGCCGCCCGTGCGCTCCAGCGCCGCCCCTCGGGCGTCCTGTACGCGAAACGATTGGACGAAGGCGCGCACGGCCGCGCCGGCGGAGTCGATACGCAGCTCGTCAGCCTCTTCCGAGATCACGACAATGCCGAAGTTCGAAAGCATCGGCATCACGTCGCTCAGGCGCAGCGATTCGCCGACCTCGAACATGCGTAGTTCGCTGGACGGCGCCGCTACTGCCGCGTCGTCGCCGCCGCCCTGGCGCGCCAACTCGACGCCGAAGCCCTGGCCGCCTTCGAGCAGGCTTTCGATGCGCTCGATATCGCCCGCCGCCCGAGCGACCGCGGTGCTGGCCTTGTAATGCGGGCTGAAAGCGCCGAACCATCGCTGCGCCAGCGTTTGTCCGCGGCGTTCGCCAAAGCGCTCGATTAGTTCCTCGAGCAGCCGATCTTCCCACGTGCGCGCGAGCTGCGAGACCTCGGTCTCCATCGCGCGCAACTGCGCCGCCGACGGCGGCGCGGCGTCATAGCAGAAATGCATCCGCGCCCGGTAGGCCTCGCCCATCGCGAGGTAATAGTAGACCAGCTCGCCGTTGAGGATGCGGCCGAGCGCCGCCTGGATCTGTTTGCGCACCTCGGCCGAGAAAGTTTCCCGCGGCAGAACCACCAGCGTCACGACGTTGCGGCGCACCGGATCGTAGTGTGCGCTCATGCGCACAGTGGCCTCGTCCTTGTGATCGAGAATGAGATGGAGTTGCTCGCGCAACTCGCTGACCGGCGCGCGGAACAGCTCCTCCTTGGGAAAGCTGTTGAACGCCGCCACCAGCTCCTTGTAGTTGTGCGAGCCTGGCGCGGCATGTTCGGCCTCGATCACCTCGCGCAGCTTGGCGCTCAGCACCGGGATGTGCTGCGCCTCTTCGGAGTAGGCCTTGGAGGTAAACAGGCCGACGAAGCGATCGAAGGCGATCACGCGGCCATCGGCGCCGCTGCGCCGGATGGTGACGTCATCCATCAGGCCGCGGCGATGAACCTGCGACATCGTATGGGTCTTGCCCATAATCAGCGCCGGACCCTCGAACAACATTTTCTGATGGTCGGGCTCGAGCGCCTTGAGATCGACCGGCCGCGCGTAACGCGAGCGGCTGAAGTCGCGCAGCAGGCCGAGTCCCGAGGCCGGATCGACCTCAAGCGTGCGATGGCCGCCCGCCTCGGCCACCCGATAGCGCCGGTAGCCGAGAAAAACGAAGCCGCCGCCGACCAGCCATCGCAACAGGTCGCGCACTTCCACCAGCTCGCGCTGTGCCGCCGTCTCCTCGCAGATCTCCAGCGCCCGGGCGGTCATCGCTTCGAAATCGCTGGTCGCCGCGCGCACTTGCTCGAGCACGTTCCTAAGTCCCGCGGCGATGCGCTCGGCGTCGTGCGTGCCGCGGTCCAGGCGCAGTTCGAGATGCACGAAAGACTCGGGATGCTCGATAGACCGCATGCCCTCGAGCGAGACTAGCCGTCCCGCGCCATCGCGTGCGGCGAGTAGCACCGGATGCACCAGCAGGCCGGTGCCGATGTCGAGGTGATGAAAATACTCGAGCATGCTGTCGATGATGAACGGGCAGTCCTCCATCACCGTCTCCGCGAAGCCGCCGCCGCCCTCGCTCTGCGGTGCGATCACGATCCGGACCTTAATCGGCTCGGCGCGCAGCGAAAAAAATTCCAGAGCCTCGGCGCTGAGCCGCGCGCGCCGCTCAGCGGAGATTCGCGCCGCGACGTCGGACGGCAGCCCGCCCAACAGCCGAGCGGTGAAAATTTCGAGCCGGCGCGCGTTCTCGCGCGCGGTATCCGAGGCGGTCGTGTGCGGTTGTGCTTCGCTGGCCAACGCGGTCACCCGGAAAGTTCAGATTGCGGGGACCGGGACAGGCCCCGGCTGGGGATTATAATCCAAGCGCGCGCCCGGAGTAGAGGGACCCACGGGCACAATAGGTGCGGAATCCTGGGGAGTGCGATGGCTAGCGACTGAGTAATCGCGCCGATTGCCACGGGCGCTCGCCAAACCGTCACTGCGCACGGCCCGACGGCGCCGGCTCACGACGCTTTTTTCAGGAAAACGGGTTTTTGCGACCGCCTTTATAACGCTCTCCAGGGCCGGGATATTGAGCGGCTTACGCACGTAGGCTGCGGCCCCCACTTCCAGCGCGGCTTCTTCCATTCCCTGCACCAGATTTTCGCTCACGAGGATCACCGGGGTTTGGGGCAAAGCCTCGCGAACGTGCCTGATGACCTGGAACCCGACGCCGTCGGGAAGGTGAAAATCAGTTATGACAAGCTCGGGCTTAATCTTAATCACCCAATCAATGGCTTGCTGCACGTCGGGCGCGGTCATGCAGTGGTGACCCGACTGTTCCAGAAATTGAGCCGCCGAGAGCAGGTCAGGTTCGTTGCCTACGATTAACAGCTTCATTTAAAGGAGCCCCCGCATCACCCGCGAGAGTTGCGGTGGTGCTGCCTCATCACCGTGCAATAAGCGGACCGGCTTATGTCACGTAGGTAACAATGCTATGGCTTCGCCACATTGGCACGCGACGTTATGCACGCGCGTGGCAGGCAGAATTTTGACGGTCGAGCTACAAACTAGCGGAGCCAGCCTTCGTCGGTATTTCTTCGGTTTATCCGATAAAATCGAGTGCACGCACGTCCGCGATGCGTATCGATGGCACAGGTTGAGATAACCGCGATGACTTTCGGGCCGTTCGCTGTCGGACGACTCGACGGCAAGGCCGTGATGGTGCCCAACGCGGCGCCCGGCGATTTGCTCGAGGTCACGGTGGTCCAGGAACGCGCCGGCTACCTGGTCGCGCGTGCCGAACAGGTGCTCAAGGCGGGGGCCGCGCGCCGCACGCCGCCCTGTCCGTACCTGCCACGCTGCGGCGGATGCGATTGGCAGCAAATCGTCTATAGCGCGCAGGCGCGGTACAAAGCGGAGGTCATCGCGGCGACGCTCAATCATGCACTCGGCTTGGAGTTGAACCCCGCAAATCTAATCGAGCCGGCGCCGGCCGAATTCGGCTACCGCGCGCGCATCAGGTTCCAGGCCGGTCGCGGCGGGCGCCTGGGATTTTATGAAGCGGGTAGCCGCCGGTTGGTCGAAGTTGAGCATTGCATGGTGGCGGATGCGGAAATCCGGATGCCGCACGAGTTTGGGGCGGAGATCGAGTGCGAGGAGATCGAAGTCGTCGCCGATCGCGGCCGCGAAGTGCTGGTCGCCCATCTGGCGCGCGCGCCCCAGGCCTCTGTACTTGAGCGGGCGCGCCGGCTGGTCGAGCGCGATGCGCGAATCGCGGGTGCCGTGTTGCGCTCCGCGCGCGCGCGAGAGGTTGTTGGCGAGGTTTCGATCGCGATCGCGCTGGAGCCGGGCCTGGAACTCGAAGTCGATGCCGACCTCTTCAGCCAGGTCAATCGCGCGCAGAACCTGAAGCTGGTCGCCGCCGTGATGGAGATGGCGGGGGCGCAGGCGGGCGCGCGGGTGCTCGATCTGTTCTGCGGCGCCGGCAATTTCAGCCTGCCGGCGGCGCGGCGCGGCGCGGCGGTGATGGGGGTCGATGCAGAAGCGCTGGCGGTGGCGGCGGCGGCGCGCAACGCTGAGCGGCTGGGACTCAAGCGGGCGGAGTTCGCTGCGATGGAGGCGGCGGAGCTGACGCGATTTCTGTTGCGTGCGCGTTATCGGGCCGACGTGGTAATCATGGATCCGCCGCGCAGCGGCGCGCGCGAGCTAATCGAGCCGCTTTTGCGAATGCGTGCGGCGCGGGTGATCTACGTCTCGTGCGATGTGTCGACATTGGCGCGCGATCTGCACGCGCTGTGCGTAGGCGGCTATCGGATTGTGGCGCTCCGCGCGTTCGATTTCTTCCCCAATACGCATCATGCGGAAGTCGTAGCGCATGCGGTATTGACTTCGGCGGCAACCCGTTCCTAATCTGGATCGTCGACCCGGCTTTTTTCCCACCCCGGCAGAGGGTCAGCAAAAAGCGATGCCCAAGCAGGAAAAGGAAAAGCCGCCGCGCCCCAAGATTACGATTATCCCGGGCCGCGGCGTTGCTCAAACCATCAACTATCTGCTCGAGGATCGCGATGAACTCGAATGGATCATCGCGGTCGGGCGCACCAAGAACGGCGAGCTGTTCTTTTATGACACCGGCGGCGACATCGTCGAAGACCTAGGTACGCTGGAATATCTGAAGGCGCGGATCGTGCGCGCGCATTTCGGCGACGAATACGAATGAGCGCCGCGCGCGCACTCCGTGTCCGGCCGAACCGTTAGGTCTCTTCTCTGCAGTTCCTTTCCGATCCTCGA
Organism: uncultured delta proteobacterium; assembly: GCA_963734845.1. GTDB lineage: Bacteria > Desulfobacterota > Binatia > Binatales > Binataceae > JAKAVN01. The sequence goes on from CAVTIS010000008.1 coordinate 183,837, forward strand.
CTCATAAGCTCGATTCCGAACACAGATGACGGCGCCGCGTACCTGGCTGCTTTGATACAGCCCGACGCGCGGCGCCATCACGAGCAGAATTATGCGGGGCCGGGGTCGTCAACTAATCGGCTAATCGGGGCTTACCGTGTTGGGATACTTCTTGTAGATTTTCTCGGCGGCCATAAAATCGCTCATCGCTGCGTCATAATCGCCCTTGAAGTAGGCGCGCTGGCCATCGAGAAACAACTCCTGCATGTGATGCGCGCTCTCGCCCGAGACTTTCGCGCGCCATACGTCCCGCGAGGTTTTGGTCATGGTCGCAAAGACATCTTCTCTGCGGAAGTTATGCACCGCCGGCGGCGCGGCGGTCATACCCGATTGCGCAAACGCGGGGGCCGAATAGGCGCTCGCGATGCAGGCTCCTGCCACCAGACCCAACATTGCTAGCTTCCAGGATTTCATCGTCGTTGGTCCTCCCCGGTTCAAGCGGCGGTTTTTTTTCGCTTGCTATTATCCAAAAAGCCCCGATCCGGCGCAACTAAGAGGTCAGAAATACGCCTTCGGATGCTTGCTTCGCGTGCACAGTTCCACGGTTCTCAATCGCCAGGGCTAATCGTCGAAGTCCTGCTCGGGCGGCCGTGCGTAGATGAATCCGCGGTCGATTTCCAGCGGCACGCGATAGAGAAACTTTCCGCAGGCGCTCGGCGGCCCCGCGATACATTCGCCGCTCGCCGGTTCGAAATAGGCGTTATGCGTCTGGCACATCAGATAGCGCCCTTGCTCCGCGAAGAACTGGTTGTCGATCCAGTCCATCGCCATCGGCACGTGGCGGCAGCGATTGACGTAGGCGTGATAGCCCCCATGGAAGTTGATCACAAAACATTCTTCGTCCGCGCCGCGCACCGGCAGCATGAATTTCATCGACTCGCCCGCCGCAAGCGCCGCCGCTTGACATATCCGGTAGCGCACCGCGCCACGCTTTTTAACGCGGCGCGTGCGCACGCCCCCTGTGCCTTTAAGGCTACGGTCGCGGCTAATGCGGCGCGGCATCGTCTGAACCTGACCGGAAAAATCGGTGTACTGCTGGCCTTTCCATCCGCTAATTCGCCGCTCATTATAATACTCGATAAGCGCCGCGCCGCTCGCCGTGTCGAAAGCTAAACCAGGTAATTGCGGAGCCGCATCTCGATGGAAAAGCCGATAATTCGCCCGGTCGAAGCCTTTCCGATGGAGCAGCAGGACCAGACGCTGATTTGTCTGCGTGATCCGTCCGGGCTTGCGCCCGAGCCGATTATGCTTGGGATGGGCGCGTATTTCCTGGTGACGCTGTTCGACGGGACCAATACGACGGTGGATTTGCAGGCCGCGTTCAGCCGTCGCTTCGGCGAGATCATTCCGACCGAGAAAATAGGTGAGCTGGTGACTGCGCTTGACCGCGCCTATTTCCTCGATTCGCCGGCCTTCGCCGAGCGGGTACGCAGCGTGCGCGAGGAGTTCCGCCAAGGCCCGTCGCGCGCCGCGGCGCTGGCCGGGCTGTGCTATGAGACCGAGCCGTCACGGTTGCGCGCCGAGATAGAGTCGTTCTTCGAGCGTCCCAACGCGCCCGGACGCGAAGCGCTGGTCACAGCGGCGCCGGCTTCCTCGATGGCGGCAACCGCAGGCCTCGGCGGCCTCATCGCTCCGCATATCGATCCGCGCCGCGGCGCCGCGGCCTACGCGTGGGCCTACAACGAACTTCGCCGGCGCGAGCGTCCCGAGCTGATCGTCATCCTCGGCACCTCGCATTACGGCGCGGGGCCGGAATTGTTCAGCGCCACCCGCAAGGACTACCTCACTCCGCTCGGCGCGGTGCCGACCGATCGCGGCTTCGTCGAGCGGCTGGCCTCGCGTTACGCGGGATTGCGCGGCGGCGATCTCTTCGCCGACGAGATGCTCCATCGCAACGAACATTCGATCGAGTTCCAGGCGCTCTTTCTGGCCTGGGCGCTGGGTTTGGAGGGCTACCAGGTGGTGCCGATCCTGGTCAGCTCGTTTCATCAGATGGTGAGCGAGGGCGCGCCGCCGGTGGACGACGCGCGGGTCGCGCGCTTTCTCGACGCGCTGCGCGAAGAGCTCGCGGCCGAGAGCCGCCGCGTGCTTATTCTGGCCGGTGTCGATTTCGCCCACGTAGGGCGCAAATTCGGCGATTCCTTCGGCCTCGACGACGGCCTCACGGCTCGCGTGCGGCGCGAGGACCTGGCGCTAATCGAAACCATCAAGGCCGGCGACCCGGGCGGCTTCTTCGCCGACATCGCGCGCGACGGCGACCAGCGCAAGATTTGCGGGCTGGCCCCGATGTACACGCAGCTCGAATTGCTGAGCGGACGGAGTGCGCGCCTGTTGCACTATGACATTGCGCTTGAGCCGCAAACCGATTCGCTGGTCTCCTTCGCCAGTCTCGCGATCGATTAAAGTCCGGCCCGCGCGCCTAGCCCCGATTCAGCCGATAGCGCGGCTATTTTCGTTGCGCGAAGTCAGCCCCGGCGGATGCCTTCGGTGCGAAGGCGAGCCTCGCCGAAGCAATAGCCGGAACAACGCGAACGATTGCCATCATCCCGTCATCCACATGCTCGGCGATTTCACGATCTTCCCGCGCCCAGTGCCGTCCTGCGATCCTGTGGGAACGCCGTCGAGGCCGACGATTTGGAGCTTCTGCGTGGTGCCATCGTACCGAACCTGCAGATCGATAATACTGTCCGCGCTGGAGTTCGATACCGCGCCAGAGCTGTCGCTCGCCCGGATGCATCTGGATGACGGCTGGGATCTCGGCCGGATAAGCGATGGGAATATTGTTTAACGTAAGGTCCCAGGAGGGAACATTACCGCCGGGGAGCGGGTCGCCCGCCACATTCTGGTCGCGAACAACGAGGATCAGCTAGCGCATTGCGGCCACGGCATGCTGAAAATCCTCGATTCCTTCCACTACGATCGCCCCGGAACCACCTCCTTGCAGCGCCGCCTCGACGTGACCGTGAATATGCGGATGATACCAATCAGGCCGGGCGGTTCGTCCGCGGGAATCTGAACGTTGTAGGCGAACGTGTGCCCCGAATTGATGACGGTATGAATAACTTCATCCGAATGACAGCTCGGCGAAGTATTGGTGCCGTGATAATGGATGTTTACCGACGATTCGGTCATCGCGATGTCTCCGCAGTTCGGCGGATCGATGTGCATTTCCACCGGCATTGCGGGAGTATTGTTCGTCACATTGATGAGCAGCTGGTCTCCCGGATGAACGCGCAGAGTCGGATTCTCAAGGCCGTCCGGGGTCATGAAGCAGAAAAGAGTCCTGCCATCCGTATCAGTGGTGGTCTGATATGAGAAATTCGCAGTTAACACTCCGTGCTGGCTGAACAGTGAAGGCGGATTCTGTACGATACTGCCTGCCGCCAAACGCGGACACGGGTTAGCGACGGATAGAACCGCATGAAGCGCGGAATCCTGACCAGAGGAGCTTTCGGCATGCGCCGGCGCGACAGCCACCGCCGCGATGGCTGTCACAAGGAGCATTATGGTGTGCTTTTTCACTGAGACAGATCTCCCAAGTGTGGGTTATTTGTAGTATTGGCGTCATGTCGAGAATGAGTCTCATTTCCATCTTAGCGCGCAATCTGTCTTGCCAGTCAAATTTGTGAAAAAGGAGCCGCAAATGAAGGTAGGCCTGCAAGCATTCGTGACCGAGAGCACCGCCAACCCGGCGAATATCGCGCGCAAGGCCGAGGCGGTCGGCTTCGATTCGATCTTCATCCCCGAGCATCCGATAATCCCGGTGCATCATCGGACTCGCTATCCGATGGGCGACGGCTCGATCCCGGAAGTCTACGCCCACATGCCGGATCCGTTCATCGCGCTGGCGCTCGCGGCCGGCGCGACTAGCCGCTTGAAGCTCGCGACCGGTATCTGCCTGGTGCCGGAGCGCGATCCGATCGTGATGGCCAAGGAGATTTCGACGCTCGACCATTTCTCGGGCGGGCGTTTTATGTTCGGGATCGGTGCGGGATGGCTCGCCGACGAGTCCGAGATCATGGGCGTCGATTTCAAGCGGCGCTGGCCGATGACTCGCGAATACATAGCCGCGATGAAAGAGCTGTGGACCAAGCCCGAGCCGAGTTTCGAAGGCAAATTTGTCAGCTTTCCAAAGGTGAAGTTTTTTCCCAAGCCCGCGCAGAAGCCCAACCCGCCGATCATCATCGGAGCCGGCGGGATGGGCCTCAGCTGCGAGCGAGCGCTCAAGGATACGGTCGAGATGGGTGACGGATGGATGCCGCTTGGGTTGACGCCCGCTCAATTATCCGCGGAACTTGGAAACCTGCGCGCGATGTGTGCAGAGGCCAAGCGCGACTTCAGCAAGCTCGAAATTACCTTCCTGATGCTGGAGATGCCGTCCGATCCCGCCCGCGTGATCAAGGAATATGGCGAGGCCGGAACTCATCGCGTGCTGGTAAGCGCGCCGACCTTGGCGCCCGAGAGGTACGAGCGCGAGTTGGAGGACCTGGCGCGCGCCTGTATCCGCTAGACGCCGCCGGCGCCGGTTGAAATCAGGCGCGGGCCTTCGGCGGCGCCGCCCGGCACTACTGATGTGCTTTCAGGAAGGCGCGCACGCGCGCGACGGCCGCGGGCGTCGCGTCGGGAGTCTTCCATTTCGCGATCAGTTCGGAGTTGGGCGCCAATCGAGCTATCTCTTCCGCGATTGCCGCGGGATGGTAAAGATCGTCGCCCGCCAGGATCAGCATCGGCGTGCGGCACGCCTGCACGAACTCGCGCGAAACCGAGAAAACGAAATCGCCGTCGTACATCCGCGCACACAAAGCGTCGAGCGCCGCCTGGTTCAAGTCAGGGCGGCCTTTCCTGAGATCCGCCGCCCAACCGTCGAACATTTCATAAAAAGCCGGGCGATTTTCCGGACTGAGCCCGATCGGATTCTGCAGCACTGCGGCGCTGACGCGCTCGGGTGCGAGCTTGATCAGCCCCAGGCAGTAAGACGACCCGATACATCCGCCCAGCACGTGCGCACGGTGGGCGCCGAGATGGTCGAGCAGGGCGAGGTGGTCGCCGGCGTACGTTTCCCACCCGTCGTCCGTGCTCACCGGCGCGCGTGAGCGGCCGGCATTGCGCTGGTCCATCGCGATTACGCGGAAATCCTGAGCCAGCTCGGCGGTCGGGTCGAACGGGCTGCGCCGCCAGAAATCGATGCTCGAACGCATTCCGCCTGGCGCGAACAACAGCAACGGATAGCCCGACCCGTATTCTTCGTAATAGAGCGATACGCCTGCGTGCTCGAAAACCGGCATGAGTCACCATCCCTCTCTAAATCTTAGGAAGCTCAATCGCAGATATAGCCCGCAGCCGTCAACACTGATTATAGTTCCCTAACTTAATCTTAGTTCCGAAGTTTACTTATTATTAGTTTATTATTGCTTTCCCGCTTCCATTTCACGGATTCGCAGGCAGAGATAATCAATTTAAATTATTCGCATTGATCGATCCTCGAAGACGTTCTACTTTAACACAGGATTTTACTTGTGGCCGGTGGCACTTGGATCCTGTGGCTAACTTGGAGCATCCACTATTTAGTAACCGCGAACGCGACCTGATGGCGGAAGTTGCGCGCCGCCTCCTTCCCAATCTCGAGCGAGTAGCCGAACGCTGGGCCGAAGCGATAGAGCTCGACGCCCCGGCCGACAAGCTGCAGGGGATGCGTCAAACGTTGCGCGGGATGACGGTTCCGTTCCTGGGCAGTCTCTTCGAATACCTGTCCGAACGCAATCCGCGGGCCGCGCTCGAGCGCTATCAAAGCTTCATCGAAAATATAATCCGCGGCCAGCTCGACGAGCCGGAGCGCCAGCGCGCGACGATCGATGCGCTGTTCTCTTCGGCGCGCGCAGTGCGCGCCCTGTTGGCAAAGGAGATAGCACAGGTATTGGAAGGCGATGAAGGGCGGGTCGCGGCGGTGCTGCCGTTCAATCGGCTGTGGGGCGAAGCGATCGAATCGACGGGCCGGATTTATGCGCGGCTGCGCGAAGGCCACCTTCGCCAGCTGTACGACGATGCTCAGCGAACTGCCGAGAAGCTGCGCGAAAACGAGGAGCGCTTCCGCCTCCTGATCGAGGAAGCAAGGGAGGCGCGTGACGCCGCGCTGGAGGCTTCCCGGATGAAGTCGGCCTTCGTGGCCAACGTGACCCACGAAATCCATACTCCGCTCAACATCATTCTGGGTTACGCGGACCTGATGGCCGAACGCCTGGCCGAACTGGGCGACGAACGCGGGCGCGACTACGCCGAACCGGTGCGCCGCGCCGGCAAGCGCCTGCTCGATACCATCGCCTCGATTCTTGAGCTGTCCAGAATCGAATCGGGTGCATACCCGATCGACCTGAGGCCCGTCGCGCTCGCGGAGTTCATCGAACGCCTGCTGGGAGAGTTCAGGGTGCTGGCGGCCGAAAAGGGCCTCGCGCTCAGCGCCGAAATTGATGAGCCGCAGGCGGTCGTGATGTTCGACGAAGGGTGTCTCTCCAGCACCCTGACCAACCTGCTGCACAACGCGATCAAGTTCACTGAACGTGGCGAAGTGACGGTCCGGTTGTGGCGCGACGCGCATGCGGCACTGTGTCTTCAAGTGCGCGACAGCGGCGTCGGCATCGACGCCGATTATCTGCCACACATCTTCGCCGCCTTCTCGCAGGAGAATCCCGGCCTCACGCGCAGATTCGAGGGCGTCGGCCTGGGCCTTTCGCTGGTCAAGAAATATCTCGAACTCAACGGCGCGGAAATCGCCGTCGCGAGCGAGAAGAACCGCGGCGCGACGTTCAGCATCCGCTTCGCGCGCACCGCCGCTTATCGCGCCTGACAAACCGGACCGACATCGGAGAGACCTTCGAAACGCTGATCCCGGCGCGGCTCGACCGCCTGCCGTGGAGCGAATTTCACTGGCTGCTGGTGATTGGCCTCGGCATCACTTGGGTGCTCGATGGCCTCGAGGTGACGCTGATGGGCGCAATCAGCGCCGTCCTGCAGCGGCCGGACGTGCTGCACTTCAGCGCCGCGCAGATTGGCGCGATTAGTTCGGCCTATCTGGTCGGCGCCGTGCTCGGCTCGCTGGTCTTCGGCCACCTGACCGATCGCCACGGACGCCGCAAGTTCTTTTTCATCAGCCTTGGGATTTATCTGCTCGGCGTGGGACTCACCGCCTTTTCGTGGAACCTCTGGAGCTTCGCGCTGTTCAGATTCATCACCGGCGCCGGCATCGGCGGCGAGTACTCGGCGGTCAACTCCGCCATCGACGAACTCATCCCGGCACGATTTCGCGGCCGCGTCGATTTGATGATCAATGGAAGCTTCTGGCTGGGCGCCGCCGTCGGCGCGGCGTCGACGATAGTCCTGCTCAATCCGAGGATCCTGCCGGTCGACCTCGGATGGCGCCTCGGCTTCGGCGCGGGCGCGATCCTCGGGACCTGCATTCTTTATATGCGCCGGTTCATACCGGAGAGCCCGCGATGGCTGGTCACTCACGGGCAGCGCGAGGAAGCGGACATAACCGTAGCGGCCATCGAGCAGACGGTGGCGCGCGAAACCGGCGTGGCCTTGGAGGACCCCCCGCCCGACGAGGCGCTACGGCTGCACGAACGGCAGCACTTCGGCCTGGAGGCAGTGTTGAAGCCGATGCTGACGCAGTACCGCGCGCGTTCGGTGCTCGCGCTTTCGCTGATGATTGCGCAGGCGTTCGTGTACAACGCGATCCTGTTCACCTACGCACTCGTGCTCACGCGCTACTACGCGGTGCCCGTTCATACCACCGGGCTCTATCTGCTGCCATTCGCGCTGGGGAATTTCTTGGGGCCGGTAGCGCTGGGTCATTTTTTTGACACCATAGGACGCCGGCAAATGATTACCGCGACCTTCGCGATCGCGGCGCTACTGCTGATTCTGACCGGATGGCTCTTCGTGCGCGGCGACCTGACCGCGACCACCCAGGCGATCCTCTGGTCGGTGATGTTTTTCTTCGCTTCGCCTGCGGCGAGTTCGGCTTACCTTACTGTCAGCGAGATATTTCCGCTCGAGATGCGGGCGCTGGCGATCGCGGTCTTCTATTCCGCGGGCACCGCGGTCGGCGGTGTGGTTGCGCCGTGGTTTTTTGGCCGGCTGATCGATTCCAACTCGCGCGCCGAGTTGCTCTGGGGCTATCTGGTTGCCGCCGCCCTGATGCTGGCGGCGGCCGTGATCGAAGCGACGCTCGGAGTCGCGGCGGAGCGGACCAGCCTGGAAAAAATCGCCGCGCCGCTGTCTTCGGCGCACTGACCCCGGTTCTTCACAGGCCGGTGCCCGCCGCGCGGAGCATCAGTCCTTTACATCTTCTTCCAGTCGTCCGATTGCTCAAAAGCCTCGGCCGCGCAATAAATCGTTGGCTCGTCGAAATGCCTGCCGGTCAGCATCAGTCCCGCCGGAAGACCGTCGATCATGCCGCACGGGATCGACATGGACGGATGATGAGTAAGGTCGAACGGCGCGGTATTGGTGATCATCTCGAGCGCCCGCATCACGTATTCCTCCCGGCTCGCTTCGGGTTTGGGTAGCGGCGTCGCCTTCATCGGTGTGGTCGGCATCAGCAGCAGGTCGTATTTTGTCAGGACCTCGTCATAGGCCGCGCGGAGCCGGCGCACGATATTGATCGCCTTGCCGTAGTAGCGCGAGCCGTAATTTTCGCGCACGTAGGTGCCGAACATCAGGAACAGCTTGGTTGTTTCAGAAAGCTCGGCCGTGCGCTGGCGCCATCCGCGATGAAAATCCATCATCGAGATCGCATAAAGATCGTCGCGGCTCACGCCGAAACCGTCGCCATACATCATGGTTTGCGTAAGGCCCTCGATGCCGATCGGAGTCCAGATGGCGGCGCCCGCGAGATGCATCGGGATTGAAACTTCCTCGACGCGTGCGCCCAGCGAGGCCAGGCGCTTTGCGGCGGCGCGAACTTTTTCGTCGACGGCGCGCTCGGAATGGGGATGGCCGAAGCCTTCCTTGACGATCGCAATTTTGAGATCTTTCGCGCCGCGCCCCAGCGCCTGCGAATAGGGATGTACCTGCGGCGCCTTGATGCGGGGGTCGTAGCCGTCGTCGCCAGCGATTACCTCGAGCAACAGCGCATTGTCGGCAACACTGGCGGTCATCGGACCAGTATGGTCGACGAAGATCTCGATCGGCATGATCCCTGTGTAGGGAACGAGTCCCCAGGTCGGCTTCATCCCATAGATGCCGCAGTACGACGACGGCATGCGAATCGAACCGCCCTGGTCACCGCCGATCGCCATGTCGACTTCGCCCGCCGCCACCAGCGCCGCGCTGCCCGACGAAGAGCCGCCCGCCGAGTAGCCCATCTTGCGCGGATTGTGCACCGCGCCGGTGGCATTCGTATGGCTTCCGCCGGAGAGGCAGAAACATTCGCAATGGGCCTTGCCGACGATCTCGCCGCCGGCGTCCAGGATGCGCGTGACGATGGTGGCGTCGAAATCGGGCATGTAACCCTCCATCGTCGCCGCGCCGTTCATCATCGGCACGCCCGCGAGCATCACATTGTCCTTGAGCACCACGGTCCTGCCCTTGAGCTTGCCCTCGTGCGCGCCCTTGACCGACGATTTGTAGTACCAGGCGTTGTACTTGTTCTCCCCGGGGCCGGGCCGATAGCCGGGCGTGCGCGGGTACTTTACCCGCGGCACCTCGTCAGGCATCGCGGCGATGGTGTTATAAGCGTCAACGTACGTCGTGAACAGCGCGCGAAATGAATCCACGCTGGCGTCATCGAGCGACAGTCCGCACTGTCGCGCCACCGCGCGCAGTTGCTCTCGGGTCGGCATCTGGACGGCCATGCGATTTACTCCTTTTGCGGGTTGAACCGCTCCGCTGATGGTTGAACCGCGCCGCGCCGAGGCACGATCTAGAAAAACTTGATCACGCTGCGCGAGACCTCGCCCTTGCGCAAAAGATCGTAGGCCTCGTTCACGCCCTCGAGCGGGAAGGTGCGCGAGACCAGCTCGTCGATTTTGATTTTTTTGTCCATGTAGAGATCGATGAGGAGCGGCATATCGACGCGCGGCCGCGTCGATCCGTAAAAGGAGCCGATCAGCCGCTTCTCCATCATCGTGAACACGTTGGGATTGAGCGTGATGCGTGCGGTCTCGGGCGAGACTCCGACGATGGTGCAGGTGCCGCCGCGTCCGGTCATCCGAAACGCCAGCTCGATGGTCTTGGCCGTGCTGATGACCTCGAAGGCGTAATCGACGCCGCGCCCATGTGTCAGCGTCATCACCGCCTTGTAGGCGTCGTCCTGTGAGGGATTGATCACGTGCGTCGCGCCGAACACTTTTGCCAGCTCGAGCTTGTTCGGCAGCAGGTCGATCGCGATGAGGTCGTGCGCGCCCGCCAGCGCCGCGCCCTGGATCACGTTGAGACCCACGCCGCCGCAGCCGATTACCGCGACGCTCGCGCCCGGCCGCACTTTGGCCGTGTTGATCGCCGCACCGATGCCGGTCATCGTGCCGCAGCCGACGAAGCAGGCGCGGTCGAGCGGGACATCGTCGCGAATCTTGATCGCGCAACTCTCCGGCATCACCGTCTCCTCGGCAAAGGTCGAGGCGTAAGCGAAGTGAAAAATCTCGGTGCCGTTTTTGCTCAGCCGCGTGGTGCCGTCGAGCAGCGTGCCGAGTCCCTTGGGCCGCGTCTCGCACAGATTCACCTGTCCCTGCGTGCAGTAACGGCAATGGCCGCACACCGGCGAGAAAGTCAGCACCACGTGGTCGCCCTCTTTCAGCGAGGCCACGCCCGGACCGACTTCGGCCACGATTCCCGCGCCCTCATGGCCCAGCACGATGGGCATCGGCATCCGCATGTCGCCGGTCATGACGTGGAGGTCGCTATGGCAGGCGCCGTTCGCGGCGACCCTTACCCGCACCTCTCCGGCCTTCGGCGGCGCGAGCTTGAGGTCTTCGATGACCAGGGGTTTTTGCGCTTCGTATAAAACGGCGGCCTTCGTGGGCGCGATCCTCCAGAGCTGATGATTTTGGTCAGGAACGGACGTGCGTAACTTAGAAGGCGGCGCGCGCAGGTGTCAAATCAAGGCGTGCCACTCTCCGGGCTCCCAGGGTTTCGACAGGCCCGCAAATTAGGGGCGGTGTTGCCGAAGCGGAACGCGCATTCGACAATCGCTATTGCAGGGTTGCAACACGTCGTGATTGGACCGCGTATAAAGAGGCTAAAACGCTAGGTAATTGCTAGAACTATCAGGCGTGAGGCGCTGGCACATTAAGTGCTGTTTCGTTGACTCGTCTTGCTAATCGATGGTTCACCCATCGTCCAATCAAAATGAGCTACAACGAATCAACCTCCGATCTTCCCCCGGCGTCGCAAATGTTCTCCGACATTCGCGTCGCCGGGGGCTCCCGCCTTCGTAAGCGCGTTTCGTAGCCCATTTGGTAGAGTATGACGAACCAGTCAGCTAACGCATTTCGGACCGCATTGCGGCCCGTCGTCCGGCAGCCGCTTTTTCCGCGCCGTGCCGCGCAGAAATGCCGGTCGTGCGGACATCAAACGGGTGAGCATGTCGGTTTCGCCGATGCAGCGGTCGCCGAGCAGCTAAGCCTGATTCATGGCGGCTGCCTCGATTGCGAATCCTGCGCCGACGAATAGTCTCCGTTTCCGTTTCAGTATCAGCCTCAGTTTGATCTCCTCGTGATTTCATCGCCCGTGGCTTGGCGTGCCTACTGCGCGAGATAGGCGCCGTCGATCGGCATCGGCACGCCGCTGACGAACGACGACGCGTCGGTCGATAGCCACAGCACTGCCTCGGCGATTTCTTCGGCCTTGCCAAGGCGGTTGATCGGATGCGTCTGGATGACCGCCTTCTCGTCAAAACTGCCGCGATCCATCACCCGCGCGACCATCGGCGTTCGAATGAAGCCCGGGCAGACGGCGTTGACCCGGATTCCCTGACTCGAAAACTCCAGCGCCGCAGTCTTGGTCAGTCCGGCGACTCCATGCTTGGCCGCGGTGTAGGCGGACGTGTTAGCGATTCCGGCCAGGCCGCAGATGGACGAGGTATTGACGATCGTGCCGCCGCCATGCTTGAGCATCTCGGGGATTTCATACTTCATGCAGTAAAAAACCCCGCTCAGGTTTATCGCGATCACGCGCTGCCAGTTTTCAAGCGTGCATTCGGGCGTTGAGGAGAATTCGCCCTCGATCCCGGCGTTGTTGAACGCGCAGTCGAGCCGGCCGTAATGCTCGACGGTCTTTTTCACCAGCGCCTCGACTTCCTTGTGATTCGCGACGTCGGCGGCGTGAAATATCGCGTCGCCGCCGGCCTCCTTAATCGCGCGCACGGTGCGCTCGCCGCCTTCGGCGTTGTAGTCGGCGACGACCACGCGGGCGCCCTCGCTTGCGAACAGCGTCGCGGTCGCGCGTCCGATCCCCAGCCGCCCCCGGTGATCAGCGCCACTTTACCTTTTACGCGATCGGCCATGATGATCCTCCTTTGCCGCCTTTGCGAACCGCCTAGCGGTCGCGCGCCGTTAGCATCATCAAGTGCATAAACCAAAATGGCTGAGCTTGAAAGGACAATGCCTCAGGGGATCGCTTTAAAGTAGATGATAGTTGCGGTGAGGCCGCCGTGGGGTTTCAGCGCGTAACCCGGGATGATACCGACGCGCTGATAGCCGAGGCGCTCGTAAAACGCCGCCGCGCCCTCCTCGGCCGCGGTGTCGAGTACCAGCAGCGTGCGTCCGCGTTCGACCGCGATACGCTCGGCTTCGAGCATCAGTGAGCGCGCGATACCGCGGCCGCGGCGGCGCACGCGAGTCATCAGCTTGGCGATCTCGGCGCGATGCGGCTGGTTGGGCGGCGTGGCCAGCTCCAGCGTCACCGTGCCGACCAGCGTCGCAATGCCGCTCTGGTCGTCGCCTTCCCACGCGCCCAGCACCACACGCCCGCCGGCCGCGGACCGCGCAAGCGAATCTTTCCAGAAGGCCTCCGCGACGTCGCGCGCGAGCGGATACATGAAGCTGACCGAGCCGCCATGCGCCACGACTTCGATCAGAAGGTCGGACAGAGCCGCGATTACTTCGGCCTCGTTCGTGAGCGCGGCAATGCGCATGGCTGAGATCACGTGCCAGTTCCTTGTGGCTGGCTCACTTTAGCGTCTGAACGGTGGGCCACAAAACCAACGAAATTGGCGGAGGGGGGAAGGAGTCGAACCTTCCGGCAAGCGTATTGCCCGCCAGGCCGGTTTTGAAGACCGGTGGGGCCACCGGGCCCCTTCCTCCTCCAAGCTATTGATTCTATGACAGTTTTTTCTCTTGTCGCAAATCAATTGAGGGTCGTTCTGCTACGGATTTGATGCCGTTCTGTCTCCGAAAATCCTTGGCCATTTCGGACGCGCGGGGCCTTGCCAGCGCATTTGCGGCCTCGACCAAGCGTTCGTCATGCGTCTGAATGTACCTGCGAAACATGATGTCCGTCTTGTGTCCCAGCAGCGTCATCGCGACTGAGCGCGAAATGCCGGGCGTCGAATCCAGCCGCGTGGCAGCTGTTCGTCGGAAATCATGCATCAGCTTTCCGGGAAAGCCTGCAGCCGTCACAGCCTGGCACCAGGCGTCATAGAGCGTGCCATAAGGGATCGGCCGACCGTCGCGGTGAAAAAGCCACGCAATCACCCGCCGCAGTTTGCGTTCCTCAAGCGCAATCTGCGCGACCTGAAGGCGAACGAGGTCGCCCAAGTCGCCAGACAATGGCCACTTGTATGCAGTGCGATTCTTCGATGACTCGCGATCCAGGATGAGAAAGCCTCGCTCAAGGTCAACATCCGTTTTCCGGCGGCTTAAGACCGCGCGGACCCGCCAACCAGTGATGTTGATAGCCTTGATTGGAGCGACTGCCCATGCTGGCAGTTTCGAAAGGATCTCAGCAAATTGCTTCTCCGTTACCACACCCTGCCGCGGCGGGGGCTCTTCGAGCTTTCTAATTTGTGGCACCAACCCGCGACCGATCAGGCGATGCTCATCATCCGCCGCTAGCCGGAACATTTGTCCTAGAATCTGTAACTCTCGATTGATGCTCGCGTTTGATCCACCGCCGCGTTTTCGGTGTGCGATGTACTGTCCAATAGCACCGCTCTGGGAGATTTCGATTGCCCGCATGCCGCAAAAGAATGGGTCGAGATGCTTCCCCCTGGTGTCGAGGAACGTCTCAAGCGAGGCCGCGCGATCACGCACAGTACAGTGATCGACATATACCTGGCGAATCTGCTCGTAGGTGACACGCTCATCTCGCGTCAGTCCTGAGGCTCTGACGCGCGAGAGAAACTCGTCCCGCAGCCGTTTGGCTTCCTTGACTAAACTGGTCTTGGTGGACTTCCAGCGCTTGCGGCCACCCTGGTGCCAAACGATGTACAGATTGGGACTATCGGAACGCCGATAGAGGTTGTCCGCAACTTTTACGCAGCCCTTTTCGTTTCCAGCCACTGTCTGAGTCCTCTGCTGTTGAGCTTTACCGAACGTCCAATCTTGCGGCAGAACGGAAGCTCTTTCCAGTGGTCGTAAAAGAAGAAACGACTCATGCCGGAAATTTGCGCTGCGTCTGTGACGGTGATCCACTCAGGGCCGTTGGCTGGCCGCGTCTCCCTCGCCCTGGCCACGAGCAGCGGCAGCAGCGAGGTTGCCGCTACGAGTGTCGCCTCCGCTTGCTCGGGCGTCATGGCTGCGATTTCGTCGGCGCTCGGTAACCGATTGCACGCTCGAGCCGCCTCGGGTTGGAATTTGGGGGTTGCCGCCATGGAAGAAAATGGCTGATTTTGGCCAGACTCAAGCCTGAATACTAGCTACTTAGCTAATTGCGAGAACGTATGTCAAGCACTGAACTCATGGCAAAGACTACGTACACTGCGACTCCTCCCGCGTGTCCGAAGGGCCAGGGCGCTCCGATAGCTGCCCGAGTGCGCAGCATTAAGAGCGCCGCCCTCTCAACCGAGTCTGGAGGGCGGCGCTGGATTCTGAGATGCGCGTGGCGGAGAGCTGCAACCGTGCCGAACGCAACGTCCGATACAGGAGTGCCGGCGGCGCGGTTGCTCGCGGAGCGAGCGCTACCTTGACAGCGGCGCGAAGCGGAGCGCGAGGCGTGCAGCGCGCGCCGTCGCCGGGCGGCGAAGCTTGCGGAGTCCGAGCGCCCGCGCTCATAGCGAAGCGCCGATGAACGAAGTGATTCGACAGGAAGTTCGGGCGAGAGCGGTCACCTTCGGATGCCGTGGGCAGGTGTGATGTTCTGGCGCTGCGGTTCTGGAATGATCTTGAGGTCTCGCCCAACGTTCAGGTTGAGCCGTTCCAGGGCAATTGACTTTTCGCGGGCACGGCCGACCGCGTGCCGGAGGGCGGCGCTGTCGTCGGTGTAGATGGTGACCCCGTGCCGCGCGCGGCTGATCGAGACGTAAAACTGTTTGCGGTTCACGAGTTCAGCCGAGCGAGCGGTGTCGATGTTGACGATGACGCGGTCGACAGTCGCGCCCTGGCTGGAATGCGAAGTCGAGGCGTAACCGTAGTCGATGTGGCGGAGACGACTGACTGCAGCTTTGACCTCGCGCCCGTCGTCCATCCGGAGCGCGGCCTTGCGGTCGTCGATCGCGACGACCTTCGCAAATTCCCCGTTCGCGACGCCGAGCGCTCGGTCGGGGGCTCGGAACTGGATGCGGTCGCCGTTGGCGATGACTCTCCGCTCCTCGCGGAACAGATCGACGCCGGTGAGCCGCGCGGGGTTGTATTCAATTGCTCGGCCGTCGTCGGTGCGCACGGTGATCCGGTTGAGATACGAGTCTGTAGTCTCGACTCTTGCGTAAGTGCCCTTGCCGAGCCCCAGACGGTGGCTGCCGCGCCGGTAGCGGACAACATCACCAACTTCGTAGCTCTGGGTATATTGGCGTTGCGCGGAGCTGAGGTCGCGCTTGACGAAAATCGTCTGCTCTTTCCCTTCGGCGCTGATATGGGAACGCCGCATCAGGAGCTCGCGAATGGCGGAATCGAGTTGCCGGCGCTCGTCGTTGGCCGGACTGACGACCAATACTCGCTCGCCGGCTTCGTGCGCGGCGACGTATTCATGGGCGATGGATTTATATCGCACGTCAGGATTCTGGATCTCGCGGATGCAGTCATGATTTTCGAGTAGCGCGAGCGCGCGATCGATCTCTCCTTTAGCCGCGAGCTCAACTGCTTCGCGAAGTATCGGGTCCCGCTGGCGGCGAATCGTGTCCAGCCGCGCTGCCGGCATACCGGCCTCCTGCATCTGGTGAATGGGTCGTCCCGCCTCGATCGCATGGTGCTGATGCTGGTCGCCGACGAAGACGATGCGTTCCACGGCGACCTCGCGGGCCTTGTGAAGGAGGCGGTTGATCTGGCGTGTCGCGAGCAGGCTCGACTCATCGATGATCCATAATTCCTGACGGCCGGCATCGGAGATTTTATTTTCAATCAGACTTGCCACTGTTCGGGACTCGACTCCGGCTTCGGATAGCGCCTTGACCGCGCGAGTGGTCGGAGCAAAGCCGCGTACGGCGTAGCCGTGCTCCTCGGCGAACTCGCGGATTGCTCCAACCGTGGTGGTCTTCGCGCTGCCGGCGCGGCCTTCGATGGAGGTGAGCCAATCGCGCGCCGTGAGACTAAGTTGCGCGACCTCGATTTGATCGGCGAGCAATCCTCGGCCCGTCGCCCATCGACGAATCTCTTCGGCAGCGGCGATCGGCAGGTTTTGGCCTCGTCCTGCGCCCATCAGGTCGAGGTTATCGCGCTCAAGAGCGACCATCTCGGGAGTGGTGAAGGTGCCGTTGGGTGAAGCGATGGAAGCGTCCAAGGCGATCAACGCGCGGCGTTCTTCCCAAGCTGTGCTCTCGCGGCGTAGCTCGTCCAGATCGATCGCTCCCATCGCGTGCTGCAGGGCGGTTGCTTCGAGCGCACGGCGGTCAATCACCGCCTCGCGCTCCGTGTTGTGCGCTACGGAGAAGCTAAGAGCGTCCTCAATCCCTGCCTGAGTGGGGATCCGAACGGCGGCCTGGGTGTTGGAATGGTTATAAAAACGGATTCCGTAATCTCGCGCGCGCATGCGCCACTCCTCGCGAAGCTCACCCTCGTCGCACTGCTGCTTTGGGAGTCGGCTCTGATGCGCGATGTTCTGCGCCGCGGCGGCTCCGCTGAGGCCGTTTTGCGCGAGCGCCTGCTCGATTTCACGGCGGCGGCGCGAGAACGCCATCACCTGTTCGCGGCTGTAGCCTTCGAGTTCCCAGCGTCCGTCGGCGCCGGTGACCCTGATGCCGTAGCCGAGCGAGCGTGCCTCACGCGCCAGCTCGGAGCGATACACGGCGCTGGCGAAGCCCTGGGAGCGATAGATCTCGACTGGATCGAGCCCACGCCATGCGCCGTCCGGTCGACGAGTCATGTTAGCGATCACGACGTGGGTGTGAAGATGCGGATCGGGACCGTAACCGTCATCGGCACCTTTGGCTGGACGTGCCGCGATGTGGTCGAAACGCGCGGCGACGATGTTCTGAGCCAGCACCCATTCGCTACCGCCCTTCTGACGCGACAACGCATAATGCTCCAGCTCCGTCAGCGCCCGGCTGACCGCGCGGCGATGTGCGTCGGTTAGCGCGGCCTCTCCACCCGCCAGCGCCTGGATGCTGACCGATTTGGGCGCGTTGAAGGTCGCGTCCCATCCTGCCCGCCGTTCGATTCGTCCGTTGGCGTTGTGGACGAGAACCTCGGCGGTGTCCGGCCGTTGGCCGCGAAGTATCGCGCGAAAATCTTCGGGAACGACTTCACCGGAGAGTCCCAAGGCGCCGGCGCCCTGGCCAAACCACTGACCCGCGACTCGATGCTCTTCGGTGTAGTAATCGTCCTGCGAGTACTTCTCCTCGTAATAGGTCTCGGCCTGACCGGCGCTCAGCGCCCCTCTCGACATGACCAGCATGGCTCACGCCCTCAATCTGCGCGGAGGACGCGGCGGTCTCGTGTCGCTGCCTCCCGGCGGCACAAAGACCGGCCGGTTGTGGTCGTTTGGCGGGTCCAGATTGGGAGGCAAGCCGGCGGGTTCAGTTCGACAGATGAAAGCCGAATGATGCCTCAACGGCGCGAGATACGGAATCGTGACCTTCGCGCGGCGGTAGCCGGTGATGCAGAGATAACCCTCGAACGGACGCAGCATCTGGATCTCGCTCGCGAGCGCAACGCTCTCCACCTGCCGATGCGGATGGATGGTGAAGACATCGTCAGACTCGCCCATCCGGGTGTTCTGACCGACAAGACCGCGGGTGACTTCGCGCTCACCGATCTGCGCACTCGACCAGCGCGCGGTTTCGGCCTCGCCGGTGCGCAGGATCAACTTGGTGGCGGGCGCGGCTGCCAGGGTCGCCGTCTGGTCGTGTCCGTAGATGGCGCGAAGCTGGGTGATGGCCTGAAGGCCGAGCACTGCGCAGAGCCCGCGCTTGCGTCCGCGCACAACCAGTGTCTCGAGCTCGGCCTGACGGCGTAGCACGGGCAGCTCGTCGGCGATGATCCATACTTTGCCACGTGACCCGTCGTCCGCCATCAGGCGGCGCACGATGCAATCGAGCCAGACGCTCTGGAGCGGAAGCGCCGCCTCGCGCGAGTCCTCGGTTGAGCTGAGAAACAGCCAACCCTCACGCGTTCTCGCCCATTCCAAAGCGCTCCAATCCTGCTCGGCGGATTGCGGAAGATGACGAAACGAACTAGTCGCGTTGAAGGCCGTCGCGACGATGCCGGCCCCCTGCTCGTGTGCTCCCGGGTCGATTAGGGCCTCGGCTGGAGTCCCTCGGAGCGCTTCCTTCAGCTTGGCGCGCGGCAGCGCGAGCAGCTTCGGTATCTCGCCCGGCTTCCTGGACTTGACTGCCTCAAGCAGGCCGACGATCAACGTTCGTGCCGATTGCCGGAAAAAGTAGTCAGCGCCGCCTTGACTGAAGGTGTTCGCCGGATCGGGAACCAGCGCCGACGCAAGCGCCTCGGCGTCCATTGCCTCGCTGCTCGGTCTGAGCTCCGACCATGGCGTCCACGCGGGGCAGCGGGTATCGAGCGGGTTGAGGATCAGGTCGCCGCGCTTGGGGCGGAAGAACTCGGGCAGGTACTCGCACTCGGGATCGAGCACGACCGCGCTGTCGCCGCGCGCTTCGATTTGCCGGAGCACCCGCCTGATGGCGGTGGACTTGCCCGAACCTGGTGCTCCGACTAACAGAAAGTGTTGCGACTCCAGCTTGCAGGGAATCAAGATGCCGCCGAGTTCGACGCCATCGCCGCGTAAGTCCCGGCGCAACCGCCGGCACGGGATCACGTCGGTCCCGCGCACGTACTCGTCGCCATCTCCGCCGCGGAGCGGGAAGATGATCAGGAGGCAGGCTCCGACGACAAAAGCGGTGATGACCGCGCCCCAGGGTGCATAATGCCAAAACCAGCCCGCGAAAGAGCCGCCGAGGTAGTACCTGTGGTTGAGGAAGTCATACATGCTGGCGATAGTGTAACGTCGCCCGTGGTACGGCAGTGATGCGAACGTCAGCGGGATCGCTTGCGTCAGAAGCCACGCCAGGAACCAACTTCCGAAGTACTGGTGAGCTGCGAGCCCGCCATAGTAGCCGGTCCAGTACCAGACCAGCGCAAGAGTCAGAAGCGTCCAGAGAAAGGCGATGAGGAGCACGGTACGGAGCGCCATTTGCGTCCAGACCTGTAGGGATGCGAGGTCCGCGTGCCGTCTGACTGCTCGATCGACGTATGCCTTCATTGCTTGATAGCTCCTTCACCTTTGAGTCGATCTAGGTAGTCGCGAGCGGTCTTTTCCGACGCCGCGATGATCTCGTCCACCACCGGCTCGCTCAGGCTCTGGTCGAGCGCATGCAAGAACGCGGAGCGAGTCTTCACCACCTCGAATAGCAGCCGCGTGTGTCTCTCCACCGCGTTCTGTTCGAGCCGCTCGCAGGCTTTGCTGAGAGCATCGAGTTTGCCGATCAGGCTGGAAGTGGGGGCGCCAACCGCTGTTTCGGCAGAGCGCATGCACGTATTGACGACCAGTGACTGAATCAGCGTGGTCGGCGTGGTGCCTGAAATCGCCGCCTGCTTTTCGACACGCGCACCGACCGTCTCAGGTAGCCTTATCGTGTAGGTTCTCTTGCTCTCTTGGCTCATATGACTGGACCTCTGCGCTGCAAGCATGCGCAGCACATTGATTGCCATTGAGAATCAAGGTTTTCCAACCGTCTGCCGACTCGCTTCCGTTTCTGTGTACACGTCACGAAGCACGCGTTTACGCCGAAAGATCGCGGGTTTATCCTCATTTCTGAACTCCTTGCTGCAAGCAGGCTTCATTCGCGAATGAGTGACGTGTCACGTATGGACAGGCGCGAAGCGCGTCTGCGGCCTGAGCACTGCTGCGAGTCAGCCTTGTGACTTGGCGTCGCCGTCGGTCGAAAACGAATTGGGGCGGCGATGATCACTGCTACCGCTGGAACGTGCCCAGGCCTGGAACTCACGGTCAGCTTGGAGGAAGGCACCGAGAATCTCCGGAATCAGCGCCTTCGAATCCACGGCGTCAGCATGAACGTGTTCGTAGTATCGCGCGTAGCTCTCGAGCGCGGCATTCAGCTCGCCGGCTAGCGTCACGCGCACCTGTAGGGAACGAGGCGGCTTTGCGATGCGTGCGAGTTTCATATCGGACCTCCACCAATGGTCGCTTGGAATGGACTGTTCAGAAGGGGGAGAGGAAAGTCAGTAAATGGACAGCAATCAACGCGGCGCCAGCGGCTAGTCCGCCAGCCAGCAGACGCCCTGCTCGACGGTGGCTGCCGACCGCGTACAGGATCGCCGAGAAGGCAAAGTTCAGCGTTATTACAGCATGGGCCACGGGACCGACCAGGATGTCCCGAATCGCGCCAAGCGTCTGATCCCACGGCAGGGCACCGGCGTGCTGTGCGGCCCACGACGGCTCGGCTCGAAGCACGAAAAGGGCCGCGGCGCAGGCGGCGATGAGCCGTCGGACGTTCGATTTCGGTGCTTGCCTTATTGCGGTTGGAGCCATGAGCAACTCCTTCATAGGTGGCTACGTGACTAACTCGCTATGTAGCGAGATACACCGCGAGTGTCAAGCGTGAAGATCGGTCTGCGCGAAACGGTCGAGGTCTTGTGGGCGGGCTACTCGGTCAGATACCCGAGCTGCGAGAGCCGCACGGTGGCGGCTTCGACGGATACATCGAACGCGAGGGATATACGCTGGCAGACCACTGATGCTTCTGGCGAGCCCTTGGCAACCGGCGGACGCTCAGAGCGGTTCTGGAAGTATGCCTCGGCCGTGCGCCGCGCGAAGCTCTCCGGCATCAGTAAGGCACCTGAGGCGTAGCCCGCTTGCCACTCAAACCAGTCCACCACTCGCTCGGTTGGAAGCAGGCTCTGCCAGTAACAGCGGTGCGGACCGCGAGCAGCGCCGTACTTGTCGTACAGCCAGGTATGGAGCATGACGTGTCCATATTCGTGGGTCAGAGTCGTGCGCAATCGATTGTTACGGTGACGTTGCTCCCACAGTTCCCGCGCGATTGTGACCAGCGGCTTCCGGCCGCGCTCGAACTGGGTGAAACCAAAGACCTCGTGCATGTCATTGGAAAGATTCGTCGCCAAGTCGAGGTCGGCGGCGTCACGCTCGATCAACATCGTGACCGCCTCGGTCGGCACCGGGATGCGCTCAAACCCGAAGTGCTGGCGCAGAAACGAAGTCATCGTCTCCTCGCACATCTGCTCTAGCTCACGGATCTCCCAGTGCGGACGCTCCGGAAAGCGCCCGGTCCTGTCCGGTATCATCTTCACGGCTTCTTCTTGCGCTTTACTTCTCGGCGGAACGCCTTCCAGCCCGCGGCCAGTTCCTGCGCACTATTGACGGTCGTCGCGCTGAGGTCGGAGGGAAACCGTCCTGCCAGAAAGTAGAGCACATCGGAATCGACCTTGAGAACCTTGGCGAGCTGTTCGAGGACTTCGTCGGAAGGCTTGCGGCGGTCGTGTTCGAGGTCAACCAGGAACGGAATCGAGATCGGCTTGCCATCGGAGTTACGCACCTCCGCCACCACCTCGCGTCCCGCCAGCCCCAGCTCCTTGCGCCGCTCAACGATGAACTGTCCCAGTGTCTGCATTATGAGCTATGTAGCATATCAGCATGGGCATGCGTAAGCTGGAAGCTTTTTTGTCTAATAAATCGACACCTCTTGCGAACGATGCCCCCGCTTCGTCCAGCGCACTTTCGAATGGCGTCTATGAAATAGGGCCGCCAGCCACCATGTCGTGGTTGCGTCTTGACCGGTCAAGCAGCGCTGTGCCCTTTTCCCGAGGCGAAGATACTCACCGGCTCGCGGTCCCACTCGAGCGCTTAACCAGGGCGCCTCACGCGCCACGCTTAGTCCGTTTGGTAGCCCGTGGGCACCCTCGAACCATCGCGTAGCAATAGACCCGGGCCGCTTGCGCCTCAGATCGCGATGAACCGCGTGCCGACAACTACGGCCTGCGCATCAGGTCAGCGCGGCGGCGATCTGATTGCCATGCGCGATCCCGACGGAGGCGATCCGGTCACCGTTAGGTTATGATCTTGTTTTCAAGCTCTTGTCTGTCAATATCAGGCTATGATAGCTTTTAAACTGCTTTGATTTCAAAAATCCTGTTTGCTAGCGTTGTGCGCACTGAGTCAATCGAGAGGACGGTAGTAGTGTTTATGGATCAGCCGTTACCACGTTCGAGATCGGGACATCTGACAGTCGTGCCTTCGGAATTTCGCCTCCGCCTGGAAGCCCGGTTCGAAGCCTGGGCTCTACCCCGTGAACTAGCGGCTGAAATCGAGGCCCGTTGCTCTTGGGTAACGTACGAAAAGGGGGCGGTGATTTTTGCCAGTGGCGCAAGAGCAAATCTGATCTTTTGGGTGGCCAAAGGCCTTGTCAAGGCATACCTGCCGCTCGCTAACGGAGGCAGAAGCTTGGTTTTTATCGCACGCTGTGGCGAACCCGTGGGCATCCTCGACAGGGTCGACGACAATGGCCGTCGCCATCATGTGCTCGAAGGGCACGCCCTAACCAAGTGCACGGTAGGTTTACTTAGCCGGGAGCAACTCGCCACGTTGCTCCACAAGCTCGACTGTCAAACAGCGGTCAAACTACTCGAGAATCTTAATACGATGTGGTCAGCAATGTTCGAGCGGTTCGCGGGGCTAATCGGGCTTTCGTTGCGCGAAAGGCTCGAGATGGTGTTCGAGGATCTCGCGGCCCGTTTCGGGGTCAAGGATGATCGTGGAGTTTTGATTATGCCTAAGCTCAGCCAGGAGGAGCTTGCAGAGATGATTGGAAGCTCACGGCCGATGATAAGCAAATTGCTGGCTGATATGGCTCAAGAGGGACTGCTCGCGCGTGGCGAGCATCGTTTGATTCTTCGGAAGGATGCCGTTTCGACCATGCGGAGCGTTATGAGCCCGGGCTCGGTGACCAAAGGGCCGGTCGGGTTGGGCCAGTCTCTCGAATTGCCGCGAGTCTCGTGCCGAGGGGAGTCAACGTGAAGCCTGACTGCAACATCTTAGAAAACACACTTCGCGTCAAAACGGAGTTGTCTCGCAGAGAGCCAATGCGAACGAAGCGGCGGATAGGTGTCTCTAATTCGCACCTGCTTCGCACTGAGTGACCCCGCGCGTGAGCACAACGATCAACGTGTCGTCGCACGCCTTCGCTGAATCGCTCCGCAGCTGAGTTACTACGAACAGGCTAGGTCGTGCTATCAGATCGACCCAATCATGCTCAGGCCAACCCGCGCCCAACGAAAGAGTGTCCTTCATCGTACCCCCAAGGAATAAGCCGTCTATGGTTCCGTTGCGGCGCGTAGCCTTCGGGAAACGACGGGCCAACCTCGGGGCTGGACGGGTAGTTTGGCGACTCGCCGATCCCCAGAGGATGGATCCCTCGCCGGGAGGGACGCTGGGCCAGCAAAGAAAGACTATCACGGATGTCCGAGAAGTTGCGAATGAATGTTACTAACGGCACGTGTGGAGCGTGCCCTATAGAACCTCAAGCGCTTCACAAACCGCCGCGCGGTTGACCAGGATGCGTCTAGTCATCTGGCGCTTCTACATGTTATGTAGCACCCAGCCTCTTGTTTCAAACCTCAGGGACTGTTGGGTGGTGCGGCTCATGCGATGACGTCGACGGGCTTTTGTAGTGATCTGGAGTAATGCCGCCGCAATGTAGCAAATTTTCTTCAATCGGTCCGCTGGATTATTGCCTCCGTCGAAGTGAGCCGCTCGACGGCCGACCGGGTCCTTCGTGCTGTCCGTAAGTGAGAGGCATTCACGGGAGATCTCGAGACGCTCGCCCACGAGATCGTGCAGTGCAGCACTGGAGGAGAAGTAGAGACAGGAGCGATCATGCTCGAAGAGCAGCGAAGCCACCCTGCGGTCGACACTGCCCGGAAGCAAGGCCATTCCGCTTAACGGAATCTTACGCGAGCGGGCGAATGTAGTCGCTGCAATCGCACTCGCGGTGTAGCTGCGTAGACGGGCCGGCTGTGATCTGAAAGCTCTTGAGTCACTCCACGAGGAAATAGACCGTTTCCTGCGCGACGCGTGAAGCGTCCTCGTCGCACGATTCGCGCTCGCCGAAGTCAGTCAACGCGTATCCCTCAGCGTTCTCATGCAGAAACAAATAGTTGCCCCAGACCTTGAGGTAGGACTGGACAGCGGGTTCAGTCCATACTTGGACGGGGATCAAGGAATTGCAGTTCCCTGTTATCGGATCAGAAATTCCCTGTTCCGATGTCTAGGGAATTCTCGCTAAAAAACTGTGACCTTATGGGGCTTTGAGCTGATTCAAACGCCTAAATCGGGCCCAAACACTTTGAGTTCCCTGTATTTTTCCCTGATAACAGGGAATTCGAGGCCGAAGCGGGGTTCGCGCCGGACTGCGTCATCCGCCATACAGTCTGGCATGCCTCCCTACATTATGGCGAAGCGATGAAATCGACGCGTGGCGCGCGATTCACGCGCGGCTGTGGACGTGGAGGATGCCCACGGCATCGGCTGAGCGTGAAAATCGCTTAAAATTCTCCTGTTCGCGATTTTGGCATGTCCATCTGCGAACCGGCCGACATTTTGCGGAGAAGCCTTCTCGGGAAAACGCTGCTGACGCAAGCAACTACGCCCGCGTGAGCCTATCGGGATTCCCGAGCTTGCTGCTGCGCACTTCAGAGCGAGGAAGTTCGATTCTCTGGGTCATCGCTCGAGTTATGAGGTCTGCGGGCTGCCAGCCTTCGACCATCGCCTCGACAATACTAGGCGCCAGGAACGCCAGCCGCATCACGCGGACGGGCCGTAAAGACGTTCTCGCCTGGCTATCGCTCCGATCGACTGCGCCCGACCCGCCAACAGATCGTTGGACCATGGATACGCACGGGCAATCGCGTCTAGCAGCGGTAGATCGATGCGTGCTAAGGATGCGGCTGATCAGGATTGTCCCCGTTTTAGCTGGCCGGCTGTAGCGCGACCAGCGCGCCGATGTTTACGGCACTGCTGCCCTGCAGCGCGACATAGTTACCGGTGGCTCCGCTGGAAACTGAGGCGTCGCCCATCGCGGCCGAGATGCCGTAGCCGATGGCGTGGAAATTCCAGCGCCCGGAGACAGCGCCCGGCAGGGTAATCGCGGCGCTGTTGGCTGTAGCGAACAGGGCGAGCAGGCGGTCCGCATTATTGCCGGCCGGGATGGTGATTGACGGCGCGGTCATACTGGTCGAGGAGGCGTTGGCCTGTCCGCCGCTGACGTCGATTGGCGCCGCGGTGTTGACGCCGCTGTAGGCGGCGATTCCGCCCGCCGCGTCGTTGCCGGCGGAGAAATTCCAGGTGTAGCTGGCGGGCTCCGAGGCCGCCGTTACGATGTGGACATAGATGCCGTCGGCGATCTGGCCGCCGCTGTCGTTGTCGCGTCGGACCAGCGACCAGCCGGCAGGCGCAGTTAACGTGGTCCCCGCGCCGCCGCGCACTGTCACCTGGGCAATCATCACGTCGTTGGCCACGACGCCTGCCGGAACCGGAATAGTCACGAGGCTGCTGGCTGCCGAGGTGCTGCCGGTGGCGACGCTGCGCAGCGCGATCGTTCCGCCAGGCCCGGGAGTGGGAGTGGCCGTGGGCACCGGTGTCGGCGTCGGTACGGGAGTTGGAGTCCCCGTTGGCGTTGGAGTCCCCGTCGGAGTCGGCGATGCGGTCGGTACTGGAGTCGGCGATGCGGTCGGTACTGGAGTCGGCGACGCGGTCGGCACGGGGGTCGGTGAGGCAGTTGGTATTGGAGTCGGCGACCCAGTCGGTACCGGAGTCGGCGTTGCCGATCCAGGCGCCGGCTGGAGCGCCACCTGAGCCCCGATGTTTACGGCACTGCTGCCCTGCAGCGCGACATAGTCACCGGTGGCTCCGCTGGGGACTGAGGCGTCGCCCATCGCGGCCGAGATGCCGTAGCCGATGGCGTGGAAATTCCAGCGCCCGGAGACAGAGCCCGGCAGGGTAATCGCGGCGCTGTTGGCTGTAGCGAACACGGCGAGCAGGCGGTCCGCATTATGCCCGGCCGGGATGGTGATTGACGGCGCAGTCATGCTGGTCGAGGATGCGTTGGCCTGTCCGCCGCTGACGTCGATTGGCGCCGCGGTGTTGACGCCGCTGTATGCGGCGATTCCGCCCGCCGCGTCGTTGCCGGCGGAGAAGTTCCAGGTGTAGCTGGCGGGCTCAGAGGCCGCAGTTACGATGTGGACATAGATGCCGTCGGCGATCTGGCCGCCGCCGTCGTTGTCGCGTCGGACCAGCGACCAGCCGGCAGGCGCCGTCAGCGTCGTCGCGGCGCCGCCGCGCACTGTCACCTGGGCAATCATCACGTCATTGGCCACGACGCCTGCGGGAACCGGAATGGTCACGAGGCTGCTGGCCGCCGAGGTGCTGCCGGTGGCGACGCTGCGCAACGCGATCGTTCCGCCAGGCCCAGGCGTCGGTGTGGCCGTGGGCACCGGTGTCGGCGTCGGTACGGGAGTTGGAGTCCCCGTTGGCGTTGGAGTCCCCGTCGGAGTCGGCGATGCGGTCGGTACTGGAGTCGGCGATGCGGTCGGTACTGGAGTCGGCGACGCGGTCGGCACGGGGGTCGGTGAGGCAGTTGGTATTGGAGTCGGCGACCCAGTCGGTACCGGAGTCGGCGTTGCCGATCCAGGCGCCGGCTGGAGCGCCACCTGAGCCCCGATGTTTACGGCACTGCTGCCCTGCAGCGCGACATAGTCACCGGTGGCTCCGCTGGGGACTGAGGCGTCGCCCATCGCGGCCGAGATACCGTAGCCGATGGCGTGGAAGTTCCAGCGTCCGGAGACAGAGCCCGGCAGGGTGATCGCGGCGCTGTTGGCTGTAGCGAACAGGGCGAGCAGGCGGTCCGCATTATTGCCGGCCGGGATGGTGATTGACGGCGCGGTCATACTGGTCGAGGAGGCGTTGGCCTGTCCGCCGCTGACGTCGATTGGCGCCGCGGTGTTGACGCCGCTGTAGGCGGCGATTCCGCCCGCCGCGTCGTTGCCGGCGGAGAAATTCCAGGTGTAGCTGGCGGGCTCCGAGGCCGCCGTTACGATGTGGACATAGATGCCGTCGGCGATCTGGCCGCCGCTGTCGTTGTCGCGTCGGACCAGCGACCAGCCGGCAGGCGCAGTTAACGTGGTTCCCGCGCCGCCGCGCACTGTCACCTGGGCAATCATCACGTCATTGGCCACGACGCCTGCCGGGACCGGAATAGTCACGAGGCTGCTGGCTGCCGAGGTGCTGCCGGTGGCGACGCTGCGCAGCGCGATCGTTCCGCCAGGCCCAGGCGTCGGTGTGGCCGTGGGCACCGGTGTCGTCGTCGGTGCCGGTGTTGGACTTGGCGTAGTGACCGTGCCGCTATTGATGAACTGATTCAGAACATTGCGGGTGATCTGCTGTGTCCCGGCGTTTACGTCCCCTTGGTTGCCCCAGTTACTGATGTTACTGAGACCCCAGGACCACTCGATTGACCCGGCCGCGAACACCCACGCACCGCTCGAAGCCTGGTAGACGCTACTGTCTCCCGCATAAGTCTGCCCACTCAGAGTATAAGGCGAGTGGGCGACTTGGATAATGTCAGACGGAGTGGTGGAATCGTCAGATAACCCGTCGACTTCGTAACCCAGTATCCCGGGCAGATGGCTGCCATCGCTGAGTCCTGTCCCCTGGAAAACCCAGGTTCCAGTGTTCGTGACGACGATATCGCCGCTGGCCGGCTCTTCGCCGTTGTACATGATCCCAATCAGCGAATCTTCAGGCTGACCCGGCAGGTTGCCGTGCGGAAGCCTGAATTGGGTGGTGATATATGGGTAGGTAGAAGGGTTCTGGGCGTCGGGATCGCTCGTTGCTGCTATCTCCTTATAGGCAACGATGGTGCGATCGGCGACTCCCGTAATCGGACTCGACTCGTAGCGAATCTGCCAGTAAATGGAATTGGCCGAAAAGAAGGCCAGCCCGACCCCGGCATCGCGGGCGGCGGTCACGTTTTGCCGCATTTCGAGCGACCAATACTCATTATGGCCGACTGAGAGGAAGCCACCATGATTCGTCAGCAGACTGCCCCGTTCGTGAGTATCCACATCGGTCGTGTAGCTGACGTCGTAACCTTCCTCTTCGAGAAAGCCGACCATGTCCTGCTCGTACGAAAGGAAAGTGCCGGTTCCCCATCCGTCGATATCAGGACGGTTGAAAGACACCTTGACGGCCGGGGTGCTGGACGTGCTGTTGAACCCGTACAACGATTTGCCGCCCCAGTTGTTGTAAGCCTGGCTGGTATTGACGCTCTGTTGATAGACCAGTCCGGAGGGGCGGCTGTCGTCGCGGACTATGAAAAGGATGTAACGGTCATATCCGGTTGAGGACAAAAGCTTGGCGACGTAAATGCCGCTTACCCAATCGGTCGGATCGGAAGGATTGGAAGTCGTCAGCGTGTACTGCGAGGTCCAGTTGCACTCGGTCATGCCGTAGGTGGGATCAGGCGTCGGCAGCGGCTGGCTGAGGGCGGGAAATGACTGGGGCGCCACCTCCAGCCGTCCACCCAATCCCCCGTACCAACCCAGCCGATAGATCGCGATCGTATAGGTCGGGTCTGTGGTGCGGACGAAGAAGCTTATGTTGTCGCCGCGATTGACACTGGTCGCTGACGCATAGCCTTCTATTTGAGAGCCTTCGTTATCGCCGGAGGGATTCTGTAATTGCCAGTCGGTGGTACCCGGCCGTGCGTTCTCGGCCTGGATGGGGTTCTGCTGACCGATCGCCGCAGCCTCGAAGAGCGCCACGGAACCGCCAAACAGCGACAGGAGAACGATAAGCCGCGCCCAGCCATGGAGCCGCGCCCGCCCGGTTAAAACTTCCATCGAGCGTACTCCTTCAGTATGCAAGTCGGCGAATCGTTACACCGAGTCAGATGAGGACATTAGGTGATATTAGGAAGCAAAAATCATTCCCATCCTATTTCAGCCTAAATAAACTAAAAAAAGGTGCTTTCAGCGAGCTGTACGTGCCATATGGCACTTTCGGGAAATTTTAGGAAGAGAATTTTCTACATTCAGTGCCGTGTCTTTTACAATTTTCTCTAAGCACAAGAACAGTTCCGTAGCAAGTTCGATAACTATGTTCGCGTCAACCCCCCTCGACGCTGCTCTCCTGCGCAAGGCTTATATTGCCATCGCTGCCAAGCTGGCCCGGGCGATTTTCGGGTTAATCAAGAGCGGGGCTGACTATGCTAGGCCTTACAGCTTTTTTTGCGCGATCTCCCAGAGAATGTGGCGATTGAGCGAGAGGTCAGCGACCAAACGCTTGAGCTTGCCGTTCTCCTCGCATAGCTGCCGCAGTTCGCTGCAGCTCGCTCAGCCCAGCCAGGCGTACCTATTCTTCCAGACTAAACGGTAGCGTCGCTGCTGCTGTAAAGGACCACACCTTCGGTCCTTCTCTCAACTTATGGCGGGCGTACTGTATGGGTTTTGGGTCACGCCCCCCCGCGTTGACTAGTCGCCCAAGCCAACCATAGGGCGAAACCGTGCTCGGAAGAGAGTGCAATCGTGCGTTTTGCAGCCTCCTGAACTGCGCGCGCTCACGCCGATATTGCCGGACAAGCCCGACCCAGCACACGGCAAGAGCCAGACTGATCGGATGGGACAGCTCTTGGGCCAAAGCGACTGCTTCACTGACCCACTTGAGAGCCTGGTCCCGGTAGCCGAGAGACCACAGAGAAGAGGTCGAGAGCGAGAGGCTAGCTACTTCAGCATCGAAGCCACATAGCGCAAGGCGAGCGGCCGATGTGCTCCGGCTGTCGCAAAAAAGGCGCGCGGCTTCTTGGGATTTCGCATTGGTAGCGACCGCTGGTCAGCCTTGAAACGACTGAAAAAATGATCGAATGAAGCCCCGCTTTCCGGAACGAGCGGCACGCCTAAATCTACTTCAATTAGGTTAATAAAGTTGCAGTAAAGCAACAGCGAACGTGCCAGTTCGTTACATCTTTAGCGTTGTTATTTAGCGTTTTCATAGCTATATTAAGCATTCGCAATGTATAACGGTCTATGGCATGACGATTGCTTTCATGTATGGCGTGTGACCGATCTGGACGATTCGGAAGAGAGGTAAAGAGATGAAAGCAAAGCTGATGGATGTGCACAAGGACGCAGCGTCACCGGGAGTGCTTGTCGAAAAGCGATCCAGCAATAAGCAGGCCCCAGGCCGCACTCGCTCCGCGCGAGGTCAGGCGGCCGTCGAGTTCGCTCTGGTGTTGCCGCTGATGCTGACTGTCCTTTTCGGAGTGCTGCTGTTCGGAATCGCTTTCAATAACGATGAAGCGCTGACGTTTGCCACGAACACCAGTGCGCAGCAACTTTCCATCAGCCGGGGGATAACGACGGACCCCTGCAATACGGTTTACAACACGGTCACATCGGCAGCGCCGCAACTCCATCCTTCGAATATCAAGTTCACGATCGTGCTGAATGGAAAAACGGAGGTAAGCGGCGGAACCAAGCCGTCATGCACCGGCGGGGTGGCAGACTTGCTGCCGTCAACGAACGCCCAAGTGACGGCTACGTATCCCTGCAATATCAACGTCTTCGGATTGAAGCCCGTCCCCAATTGCACGCTCTCGGCACAAACGACGGTGATGGTCCAGTGAAGCTCAACAGTGGTGTCGGTCCAACGAATCTCGACGGGAGAACTAATCCAATGAAG
Organism: uncultured delta proteobacterium; assembly: GCA_963734845.1. Taxonomy (GTDB): domain Bacteria; phylum Desulfobacterota; class Binatia; order Binatales; family Binataceae; genus JAKAVN01. The sequence goes on from CAVTIS010000008.1 coordinate 215,181, forward strand.
CTCAACAAGGAATCCATTGTGCGCAACGATAAACCGATTGCGCGCCGGTTGCGCGGTGGCCGACGCGGACAGGCGATGGTGATAGCCACGATCTCACTGGTCGTCATTTTCGGGGCGGCCGGATTTGCGATCGACATCGGCCGTCTGTATTACGCCTATCTGCAGCTCACGACTGCGAGCCAGACGGCGGCGTTGGCGGGAGGCACGGTCCTGGCCAGCGACACCTCCAGCACCGCTGCGACCGATGCGACAGCCGCCGCGACACAATACAGCGCCGTAAATGGGGATTTGAATTCCCATCCCAATCTGACCAATGTTTCGATGGTGTCCGGGTACCCCAAGCTTCTGTGCCTGACGACGGTCGGACTCCCCTGTTCAACTTCACCGGCGAATGCGAACGCCGTCGTCGTGTCGGAGAAGGCCGTCGTGCCGACGACATTTCTCAGGGTACTCGGCATCAAATCATTTCCAATCACGGCGACCGCGACGGCGAGCGCCAATGGCGGAGCTGCTGCCGCGTACAACGTGGTGATCGTACTCGACACGACGCAATCGATGAACAACACCGACAGCGACAGCCAATGCAATGCCTCGAGACTTTCCTGCGCGTTGAGCGGAATCCGCACTCTGCTGGGCACGCTTTCGCCCTGTGCCGCGGGGGCCCCAGGCTCGACCTGCGGCGCGGTCACAAGCGGCAACGTCGCGAATCCGGTCGATGAGGTGGGCCTGATGGTGTTCCCAGGCCTGACCTCGACCTCGTTGGTTCCGGTGGAATACTCGAACAAAAGCGGAACCCTTACCAGCAGTGACATGCAAACCTACAACAATTCACCCGTATACCAGATCATTCCGCCTTCGAGCGATTACCGGACTAGCGATACCGCTTCGCTGAACACCAGTTCCGATATGGTAATCGCTGTCGGTGGAGGAAGTAGCGGTTATGGTCCCGTGGCCGCCCCGGGGGGCCAGGGAACCTTCTATGCGGGCGCGATCGATGCGGCACAGGCGCTGCTCGCTGCGAATTCAAGGCCGAATACGAAGAACGACATGATCATCCTGAGTGACGGCGACGCAACCGCCAGCGCCACGCAGATGAAGGGATCGGCGACGAGTTATTCAGCCACCAACGAGTGCCATCAGGCGATCACGTCGGCCAACAAGGCCAAGGCGGCGGGAACCACAATATATGCGGTCGCCTATGGCGCGACATCGTCGGGGTGCACTACCGACAGTCCCGCTATCACCCCATGCCAGACGATGCAGCAAATCGCCTCCTCCGCAAGTACCTTCTACTCCGACTATACAGCGAAGGGAGGTTCCAGTAGCTGCGTCTCAGCCGCGACACCAACCAGCAACCTGAACCAGATCTTTCAGGCTATCGGTGGGTCTCTCACGACCGCCCGGTTGGTCCCCAACAACACCAAATAGGACGCCTGGAGGAGTGGCACAAGGCGACGTCCTGAAGGTTGTTGGGATTTGAATGGTGGCACTCCTCGCCCCCGGCTCGGGATGGACGAACAAGATTGCGAGAGTCGAATAGATATGAGAGTCGAAGACGCACTGAGAAAAATCCGACTGCTGCGGCGAATCAGTCCGGAAAACGGAGCTTCCAAGTTCGAGGCTGAAACCGCGACTCGCCTGGCCCAGGCTCTGATGGAGCGATATTCCATCGAGAAGGAAGATGTCCGGCCGGTCGCGGCGCCGCGTAGTCGAATGACTTGGATCTACTGGGAGCACTTGCTTGCCGAATTTGGTCTCGCTTTAGATCGATTTGGAGGGCGTGGCAGCGCCTCGTTAGGAAACGGCGTGGTTGTCGTTATCCGGCTAGCAGCGGGGCATTGGCACGCGCAGCAAGCATCGTCCGGAGGTTCGAAAATTGCAGCTCGCGATTCCGGCCTGGCATCTTTGCGTGAGTATTTGGTTAAGCATGCTCCTCGATCCTACTCCCTGAGTGGTTAAGAAAATGATGAATCGAAATCGTGATCGGTGGAATGACCTCACATGACGCGAGACAAATACATAACCGTAGCTGAATTGTCGGAATATCTGCATGTTCATAGGATTACGATTTATTGAATGCTCAAGGAACAGGGATTACCCGGGTTTCGCATCGGGAGCGATTGGCGATTCAGCCTTGAGGCGATCAAACGTTGGCAGCTCGATCGGACGAAGATCGACAGTTTAGGCAATATCCGCTAATGACAAGATGGCATGGTCAACTATCATTTCAGCGACGTGTGACCTTCATCGTTTTGGCCTTGATCACCTTGCCAATCGAACTGCTGATGCGTGGCGCTTTCGCCAGAGAGTACTACTATTTCAACGTCAACAATCTTCAGCTGGTGGCTTTAACAGCGGTAAAGATGGGCGCCCAATATCTTCCGGCGGATCCGACTGCTGCGGTATGGGTAGCCGACGCGTACGTACAACGCCAAGGGATCGCGCCGGCCGAGATCGTTTCGACGGAGCTTTCTCCGGATAAAAGTGCGCTGACAATCAAACTTGAACGCAAGATTCCTCGGTATCTGGCAGTGCTGGCGATGGGTGGTTTGCCGGCGCGTGATATCAACGTGACGGCGTCAGCATGGCGGCGACGCTCAGCAGGACACCCTTTCGGTACCCGGATAATTGATGCGATGCGCTGGCCCGGAATCGACACCTACGGCTTGCTCGTATCCGTTAGTACGGTCTTCGATCGGCAGGCATTGCGGTGATCCCAGGTTCCTACTCTGTTTTAGCAACTTCCTACCTTCCAAGGTGGCCTGCACGGGCAACTACCGCCCGTTCTGGCGCTTTCGAGCAGGAACATGCCCCGCATCTCGCAGGTGGAACGCAGCCGCTGCGGTTCGCGAGAATCGGACGTCGGGGCTCTACTCGAGAGGTGGGGAGAACTCGCGATCCACTGCGCGACGCGGGGTCACGAGACCTGGCGCAAAACATCCCAAGATTGCCGCAAAGAATCGCGACATTCTGACCTGCGCCCATAACCCGACGGCCCGATTCATATCCATATCCGGGTCGTGGAAGCTGGTCGACGGCTCTGAAGCCATTAGGAACTCCTAGTAAAGCTTATACCTTTCTATCACACCTATACTAAGCTTATGCTCTAACATACGCACTGCGCTGTTTCAATAGTTTTTATTGTCTTACATCACTCTGCATGAAGTGCTCCGGATCTGTATGTCGTCAGTAACCTTTTGGACAACTTAGCAACGTATTTAAGAGAGGTTTTGGGCCATCTGAGTTGACGTTGTGGCTGCAGCCTGATGATGCAGCCGGCGTCGTAGCTCGATGGTTTTGAACTTGATGTTTTCCCTCCATGTCAGGATGGCTTGAGCGCGATCGAAGCAGACATCGGCCGGGGTGAGGTGTCGAGGCTCTCCGTGGTAGCGCCGCACTCGGCGAGACGCCGTTCGAGCTGACCCGGCAGATAGTAGTTCTCGAACAGGTCTGGTCCTTGAGGGAGCGGTGGTAGCGCTTGATCTTGCCCTGCGTAATCGGGTGATAGGGCTTGCCGCGGGTGTGCGTCATGCCGTGCTCTGCGGGCCAGGACCCGAGCTGGGCGGAGAGGTAGGAAGGGCCGTTGTCGCTCAGCAGCCGCGGGTGCAGCTGCAACAAGAATCGAGGCGACATTGCACGGCGATACAAAACGGATTGTCAAAGCCCTTCGAGTAAATAAGCTAGTACGAGCATCTCACAACTACGTCCTGGGTGCTTTCGATACGTATAAAGTAGAATAAGAAGTTGCTTTTTAGATTGGCCTAATTGGCTTTTACTATACCCCCCGGTTGGGCGCGATTCCTGCTCTCCAACGGGGTGGACGATACGAAGAGGTATACAGGCATCGACCGTTGAAGACGCTTTTGATTGTGAAAACGAATTTTGCAGGCTCGTCTGCAGCGTGCCGGAGGGCAGGTCATCGAAGCTTCCAAGGCCCTTCGAGGGCCTGGCGGTGTCTCAACAGCGATCAGCACGGCGGCACAAAACGATAAACATGCACGACAGAGGAGGTCGGTTTGCAGCGCTACCGCCAGCGCCTTTCGAAACGCGGGCCATCCGCAGGCAGGCCCGAGGCAATGTTCGCTACGAGCGAGGCCAGGCTACGGCTGAGTTTGCTCTGGCGTTGCCGCTGCTGCTGACTGTCCTTTTCGGAGTGCTGCTGTTCGGGATCGCCTTCAATAACGATGAGGCGCTGACGTTTGCCACGAACACCGGTGCGCAGCAACTCTCCATTAGCCGGGGAATAACAACGGACCCCTGCAATACAGTTTACACCGCGGCCGCATCGGCAGCGCCGCAACTCCATTCTTCGAATATCAAGTTCACGATCGTGCTGAATGGGAAAACGGAGGTGTCCGGCGCAACCAGCCCGACGTGCACCAGCGGGGCTGCTGACCTGGTGCAATCATCGAACGCGCAGGTAACGGCTACGTATCCGTGCAATCTCAACATCTTCGGATTGAAGCCCGTGCCCAATTGCACGCTCACGGCAAAAACGACGGTGCTAGTCCAATGAAACCCAACAAGGAATCCATTGTGCGCAACGATAAACCGATTGCGCGCCGGTTGCGCGGTAGCCGACGCGGACAGGCGATGGTGATAGCCACGATCTCACTGGTCGTCATTTTCGGGGCGGCCGGATTTGCGATCGACATCGGCCGTCTGTATTACGCCTATCTGCAGCTCACGACTGCGAGCCAGACGGCGGCGTTGGCGGGAGGCACGGTCCTGGCCAGCGACACCTCCAGCACCGCTGCGACCGATGCGACAGCCGCCGCGACACAATACAGCGCCGTAAATGGGGATTTGAATTCCCATCCCAATCTGACCAATGTTTCGATGGTGTCCGGGTACCCCAAGCTTCTGTGCCTGACGACGGTCGGACTCCCCTGTTCAACTTCACCGGCGAATGCGAACGCCGTCGTCGTGTCGGAGAAGGCCGTCGTGCCGACGACATTTCTCAGGGTACTCGGCATCAAATCATTTCCAATCACGGCGACCGCGACGGCGAGCGCCAATGGCGGAGCTGCTGCCGCGTACAACGTGGTGATCGTACTCGACACGACGCAATCGATGAACAACACCGACAGCGACAGCCAATGCAATGCCTCGAGACTTTCCTGCGCGTTGAGCGGAATCCGCACTCTGCTGGGCACGCTTTCGCCCTGTGCCGCGGGGGCCCCAGGCTCGACCTGCGGCGCGGTCACAAGCGGCAACGTCGCGAATCCGGTCGATGAGGTGGGCCTGATGGTGTTCCCAGGCCTGACCTCGACCTCGTTGGTTCCGGTGGAATACTCGAACAAAAGCGGAACCCTTACCAGCAGTGACATGCAAACCTACAACAATTCACCCGTATACCAGATCATTCCGCCTTCGAGCGATTACCGGACTAGCGATACCGCTTCGCTGAACACCAGTTCCGATATGGTAATCGCTGTCGGTGGAGGAAGTAGCGGTTATGGTCCCGTGGCCGCCCCGGGGGGCCAGGGAACCTTCTATGCGGGCGCGATCGATGCGGCACAGGCGCTGCTCGCTGCGAATTCAAGGCCGAATACGAAGAACGACATGATCATCCTGAGTGACGGCGACGCAACCGCCAGCGCCACGCAGATGAAGGGATCGGCGACGAGTTATTCAGCCACCAACGAGTGCCATCAGGCGATCACGTCGGCCAACAAGGCCAAGGCGGCGGGAACCACAATATATGCGGTCGCCTATGGCGCGACATCGTCGGGGTGCACTACCGACAGTCCCGCTATCACCCCATGCCAGACGATGCAGCAAATCGCCTCCTCCGCAAGTACCTTCTACTCCGACTATACAGCGAAGGGAGGTTCCAGTAGCTGCGTCTCAGCCGCGACACCAACCAGCAACCTGAACCAGATCTTTCAGGCAATCGGCGGGTCTCTCACGACCGCCCGGTTGGTCCCCAACAACACGAAATAGACAAGAGCAATGTGAGGCGCAAACGTTCCCACTAAAATGCGCCGCCCAAATCTGAGGCGCTAGCACATTGAGGGAAGCCGATAGACCGTTCAGCCATCCATCGCAGTATCACGTCCTTGCGGAATCGCCGATCGGTACCGACCTGAAAGCTCGGAATTTTATCCTGCCTGATCGGCTTTGGTGATGGTGGCTTAATCAGGGCCGCTCGGTCCCAGCAACTGGGGTTTGCTGGCAGTGGGCGGCATGGCCAGCGCCAACGACCACACCAATATCGCGTAAGATGTTCGGCATAAACGCTCCGCTCGGCCTCTGGAGAATTCCTTAATCGGCCGGTCGGCAGAGCAGTCAGCCGCACGGGGGAACTAAGACAACCGGGCCTCCAAAACCAGGACGTTCATCGACAATTAAGGACAGCCTCCAAAACCTCCACGGCTGCGCGCGCGGACCCTAAGGCGGCAGTGTGACGGGCGCGCGCAAGCCAGGGACCACTCGATTTTTACAGGCGCTGTATATCGATCCTGGCAGCCCGCAGGAGAAAGCGCTGGCATGTCTGCTGCAGCGGTCACGTTCAAGAAGATCCACGACCTACGAAGGCGCCTTGCGGAGAACAACGTGTCGTCCGGAGAAGGAGTTCGGCGCCGCCGCCGATACACCGTTGAGAGGGCGTTGCGCCTTACTAGGCGGATGCCTGATCCATCGCCTCGCAGGCTTATTCCAGCCTAAAGCCTAGAGCGTTTCGGTGCTCTGACCCTGGCTGAGAAGACACCGAATCTTCTTGTGATTCATGCCAGCTCGCTCGGGCCGTCGGAAGGCAAGTATCTGAGTGCCGAAAGTGTGTCCCGCGTTTTGCCGCCATGCCGACGCGGTCACGTTGATATCACGCGCTGGCAATGCTCCCATTACGAGCATCACGACATACCGCGGAATCTTGCGGTCAACCGTGATCGTAAGCACCCGATTGCCCGAAGAGAGTTCGGTGGAGATGATCTCGGACCGCGCGATTCCGTGACCCTTCGCATACGCATCGGCTTCGCGAATCGCAGCACCAGGATCCGCCGGCAGATACAGGACGCCCGTCTTCGCCGCTGCAAGAGCCACCAGTTGAAGATTCTCGACGTTGAGATAGTAGTACTTTCTGGCCAGAACCCTGGTTATCATCAGTTCGGCGGGCAATGTGATCGCGGCAAACACGATGAACAGCACCCGGCAGCGAAGCGATAATCGGCCGAATCGTCGGTTTGTCACCATCAGCTACTCGACTACTGCGATACGAGCATCCGTGCCGTGGCGGTAAGGGGCAAGGTCTTCGACGGAAGAAAAGGTATTCGCAGACTATAGTTCAAGGAGACGGTGCACTGCGCATCCTGCTGCGAGGGGAGATTCGGGTCGGCCGGCCAAGTCACCGCAACCCCGCTCGGCGTGAGCTGGTTTGGCGCGGGAAGCGCAGCGTATTTAATCGTGATGTTCCGGATCTGGGAGGTCGTAGCCGGATTGGGGCCGGTCGGCGAATGCACGATCGCGTAGCGCACGCATTCACGGGCCGCATGACTGATGCTGTTATACGAGTATACGACCAACGCTAATTCGATGATTGCGAACATCAGCAGGAGAAATACTGTGGCTCCCAGCGCAAACTCTGTCATCGCCTGACCGGAGGGACGTTTTGCCAGCAGAGCTGTGATGGGCCTTTGTTTCATTGTTGCTGAACTTGCATCACCGCCTGGCTCTTCAGCGTGACCGAGGACGGAACTCCGGGATATCTTACGATGGTGTTGAAGGGGGCCTGCGCATTGACGACAACATAGTTCCCCTGCGGGTCGTTGGTGCAGTAATTCGATGAACAGGCAGGCACCGTTGAAGTTGCGGTTCCGCACGTGCACTGGCTGGCGATCACCGTCAGATTGGCGACATTAGCGCCGTCCTGTTTGGCCGCCGCGACCATCCCGGTTGCGTCGGCAGCGGTCACGACGCTATTCGATCCGTATTGCGCCGCCGCACGCGCGGCGTTGATCACCTCGAGATAAGTATAGAAAAGGCGTCCGAAATCGGCCGCCACAACCAGAATAATCGCCAGTACTGGAAGCGCGAAGGCCAGTTCGACATAACTCTGGCCATGCGCGGCCCAGAAGCTTCGGCGCGCCCCAGGAGCTTTTTTACGCGAGCGATGGTTACTCATAAAGTGCGCTGGACTTTATCGGTGCCCCGTCGGCCAGCGAGGAATAATCGTTGCCGATGGTAAATGAGGAATTGCCCGTCACCGAGATCGTATAGCCGATCAGAATCGTGTAGCCAGAACCACCGGAGTTGCCCACATAGGTGATTGCGGTCGAGGGAAAGTAGACGATGCCGTCGAAAGTCGAGGACGAATTGCCCACTATCGTGGCGCCAGCGGAGCCGGCGGCCACTGTCGGGTCCTGAAAGAAGAGGAAGCCTTCGAACGTGCCCGAGGTGGGAGCGCTAAGTGTTGCGGTCTCGTTGCCGGTCAAATTAATCGGCGCGTACGAGTATCCGGTAGCGCTCGTGTCGTAGAAGGTCACACCCGTGCCGTGCAACGTCGAGTTGCCCGTAACTGTCAGCCCGCCGCCCGCCAGGATATAGGTGCCGGGGCTGAAGGTTACCTGGGCGTTGCCGGTGATGTTGATCCCACCGAAATACTTGCCAGGCTGCAGGGTGACGGCGCTATTGCCTATGATGTCGACGGCGCCGCAGAAGGTGTATGTCCCGGCATTGAAGGTCGTCGCGGTATTTCCATTCAGCGTGATGCTGTCGCCGCTACCGCCGTTCTGGTACTGGCCGGGATTGAAAACCAGACTGCCGCCGTTCCCGTTGAAGTTCACGTGGTTCCCGTAGTTGCCAGCCGGGAAGGTGACAGAAGTAACGTTGCCGCTGACGCTAATTCCGCCGTTATAAACTCCGGTGGGGACCGTGAGAGTGCCGATATTGCCGCTATAGGATTTGCTTCCGGCAACCCCGCTTTGTTGGGTACATGTGCCGACGCTGGGCGCCGCGCTTTGGGCCCGTCCTGACAGTGGGTCTGGTAGCGCCGCCAGATTTGAAACGGGCTGCGGCGAAATGGTGATGTTGCCAGATTTGGAAAAGCTGCTCCCGACAGTTCCGATGGATGTTGCCTTCAGCGTGATGTTGCCGGTTAGCGAAAGCCCGGACGAAGAAGTCGAGTCATCGATTACGCCGCAATGGGCCGTCACGCTTGAGTTGCCTGTCAGGGAAAAGGTGTTCGAGTGGGTTGGATCCAGCGCATATACGCAAGCCGGACCCGCGACGGCGCCGCTCACGGCACGGGCGCCTACTTTCATCGATTTATAACCCAGCACGCGCATGAAATAAGTCGGTACGGTCTGCGTTATGTCTACCTCGACATAGGTGACACCGCTTGGATACGGAGACGGGAGCGTGGGCTCACCGACCGTCACCGCCACATTGTTCTGTGAGTCGGTGAACCCGTTGATTGTCGCGACATCCGCGGCGGCCTTGGTGTAGTCCTGTCCGTCGCGCAGTGCCGTGGCGCCGGCAATCGCCGCACCATCGGCGGCCGTCTGCATGCGGCGTCGAACGGAATAGAGCAGTCCGAGATCAACCGACAAAGCGGCAAAGCCGAGCAGCACGACCATCGCTATGCTGGCGAGGAGCAAGATCTGTCCGGATTCATGGCGAAAGCGAATCATTCTTCTGTCCTCCCTGAGTGCCATTGGTTAGCCGCATCGAACGCACCGCCTGGCATCTGGATCGCACGGTTGGCATCGGGTGCTCAGGGCACGTCGCTGCCGACTTCGAGGCTTTTGGTCGTGAGCGAAGGGTCGGAAACGCGCTCCGCGACTGGGGTTCGATAAAGCTTGGAGAATCGCTCCAGAAGTTTCTCGAAATCAACGAAAGGTTTCGAGATAAAGGCCATTGCACCAGCCCCCAAGAACTTGTCCCGATCGTCTATCGAGTTGCTCCCGCTGACGATCAAGACCGCGGTGTTAGGCGCGGTCTGACGTATTTGCTTGAGAAGGGAGAACGCATCCAGGCCCTTCCCACTTGGCATCACAATATCCAGCATCACCAGTTGCGGCCTGAAGCATTGAAACTGTTCCCATCCCTCGGAAGCATTAGAAGCCTCTATAACCTGCCATCCGGCACGCTCCAGACGTGCCCGCAAAATCTTCCTCACGATAGAAGAGTCTTCGACTGTTAGTGCTTGCAGTCTCATTATCCGCCCCCGAGCATTGACGAGCAATAATTACGCCTACCCCCGGCACGAGGAGTCAATCCCTGCCTACCCTATGCTTTCTCTATCTAAAACACAAACTCTTCATTATAGAGCCATACAATTATCCCTTCGAAGAGTCTGATATCTTATCTGGTCTCGTGCAATATTGCCTCAGCTATTGTTGCGCCAGCGCCTCGGCGTGCCGCAGCGTATCCGAATCTTCGGGCTGGGGTCGTCGGCGACGCATCGCGCCTCAGCGATCGACCTTACGCTCTCGGTCGTAGCAGGCCGTCAGCGATATTCGATTTTTGGAGGTTCGATCCTCGGATATCCTTTCGTTCGGGCTGGCCCAGCCGGCACGATTGGCCCAACGTGAACACGAACAAATGAATTTTCTCGGCTGCGCCCCAATACAGGCCCACAGCTGACCGTAATCGACCTGGGACTGCTTGTTTAGCCAGTTATTGAAGCGCAGCGTCGCCAATCCGAAGATTTCCATTGTTCGCGCTGCGGCCGCAGCAACGCAACTTCGATGCTTGAGAAAGAAGCGTTTGGGGCATCCCGGTGTGCACTTGTTTCGACATGAGACAAGTGAAGTGGAATCGATAGCCTCGCGCGACCCGCAATCCGCATTTGCGAACCGCATGTGGTCGCATTGCCAAATAAAAGAACAGACTAGCAACAGGGGGTTGCGTAATTACAACATGGCGATAGTCAAAACTGCTTGAAAAAGCGCAAGATTGTGGGTGGCACAATAGATGCTTTACCATGCTATCCGGCTACTTGGGAGTGTCTAGGGTGAAATTGCGCGAACGAATAATAGAACGGCCAGAATTGGCAGTCATCAAACCGGGCGTCCAACACTTTCACCATCGGTTGCTCGGTCGCGCGGCTCCGACTTGGACGAGGAGGGGTTGGACCCTGCAGCTGCTTCGCGAACGGTTGCTCAATCGCGCGCAGATTGGTCCGACGCTCCAACTGCTTCGCGAACGGTTGCTCGGTCGTGCACTTTCAACCGGATATGAGCGAGACGATGATAGTCCCGCCGGAGCGCAAGGTGAAAAAACGCAAAATGAAGTTCCGTGAAATGATGCGCCCAAATCAACTAGCGCGTTCCGATCACAGACCGCCATAAGTTAACAGCGGCTATGTTCTTTCGCGCGCGTGAATCAGTGGTCCGTGAGACCCATGGCCAGACGGGCGGTCGTGGTTAATGGCACCTACCGTGCACTCGGCAGCAATATCGGTTCGCTCGCCGATGGCGTCGTCGATTCCGCTCTGACCAATGCGTAAGGTCGATGATTGCAGATTTGAGGTGAGCCCGGTCTGAAAGCCCTCAGCCCTCTGTTTTTAAGGGCTTTCTACCTTACCTTTGCCGAGAGGTCTTTTAATATTCTATCTTCGGCATCGCACGGCCTTCTCAATTACCGCGAGCAATCATTATCATTCAAGGCATCGTGATTTGACCTCCGTAGACGCGACGCTGCTAAATCAATAATGCTCAAGACGAGATGGATTACGGCAAGTCGTGTGAATGACCTTTTGCTGAAGTGCTATGTCAGGTTGCGCGAGGGGGAACGCGGTCAGACATTAGCCGAATATGCGCTTATCTTTGCGGCACTCAGCATTGCGGCGTTCGCGGCATACCAGTCCATCGGGAACGGTGTTGTCGTTCTGGGCAATGGCCTCAACAGCGAACTGACGAGCGCCTGAATGGAAAGCATCTGTGGCGTAGTGCTTCTTCCTCGCCGACTCTCACAGTCGCCTTAGCAACGATTCTCTTCCGCGCGTGCGAAGCGCTTCCCGACGATAATGTTATTGGTTGCCGCAGTTCGGCTCTTAACTGCGCGTCCATCCCGTCCCAACTATCCCCAAACACCGCTGCACAGTCATGGTTAGAGGCGGTTGAATTAACTCTATATCGTCTACGCCCGGCGAATCAGCCATCGAAGGCTTCGTCTCTTGCATTACTCAACGTCTTTTACTAGCCAGACCAAGGGACTTGCATAGTCTCGAGGTGGAATGCGTTATGCGTCTCTTTCAAGTTGTCAGTTGCTATACGATTTTGTGCCTTGGGTTGTCTGTCGGAAGCGCATGGGCTCAATCGGGTCCGCCTCAGCTCACCGGAGTTTTTCCGCCGGTAATCCCGCGAGTTCTGCCAAGCTTCGATCCAACCGGTATGGTGGAAACCTACAATCTTGACGCGCCCACCGTCACGGCGAACCATCCGTTCTTTGAGAGTCTGGGGACGAACGGCCGGGCGTGCGCGACCTGCCATGAACCCCGGAGCGCATGGGGGGTCAGCGTGGCTTCAATTCAGCAACGATTCGCGCGAAGCCGCGGCACCGACCCGATTTTCCGTCCGAACGATGGCGCGACTTGTCCAAATGACGACGTCAGCACGCTGGCGGCGAAGCGCAAAGCATACAACCTCCTGCTAACCAAAGGACTGATCCGAATCTTCCTGCCGTTGCCCGCGAGCAGGGATTTCAATATCACCGCAATCAGCGATCCTTATCGTTGCACCACGTTGAATTCCAACCCGCCGGTGGTCTCGGTCTATAGGCGCCCGTTGCCGGCCACAGATATGGATTTCCTGCTCAATTGCCCGGCGAGTAATCCTGGATGTGCGCCGCTGGCGATCATGTGGGATGGAAGGGAGCCGTCGTTGCAGAGTCAGGTAACCGACGCGACGCTGGGCCACGCGCAAGCGAGTGCTCCTCCCACTGACGCCGAGCTGGCAGCAATCGTGGCCTTTGAAACCAACATCTTCGACGCGCAAGTCGTCGATTTTCAGGCGGGTTATCTGGCTGCGTTGGGGGCCATGGGTGGACCGGCGGCGCTGGCACAGCAGGAATTCTACCAAGGAATCAACGATTCGCTGTCGGCGGGATTCAATCCGATAATTTTCACCGATTACGCTGCCTGGGAGGACCTGCTGTCATCCGGCAAACTCAACCGCGGACAGGCGTCGGTCGCGCGGGGCGAAATGTTGTTCAACACCAAGACATTCACGATCAACGGCGTGAACGGGCTCAACTTGTTTGCGAGCGATCCGCTCGGCACGGCCCCGATCGTCGGGACCTGCGGTACCTGCCATGATTCGCCCAACGTCGGGCATCATTCAAAGAAGCTCGCGCTCGATATTGGAGTACCCGACGCGAGTCCGCCGGCAATCGACATTTCCGGTTTGCCGCTCTTCACCGTCACCTGTACCGCTGCCAGTCCGCTGGGCGCCGGATATAGGTTTATCGTCACCGATTTGGGCAAAGCGACTATCAGCGGCAAGTGCCAGGATGTTGGAAAGGTGAAGGGCCCCATTCTGCGCGGATTGGCGGCGCGGGCGCCGTACTTCCAGAACGGCTCCGCCGCTACAATATTGGATGTCGTGAACTTCTACGACCGGCGCTTTGCGATCGGCTTCACTGATCAGGAGAAGGCGGACCTGATAGCGTTTCTGCAGACGCTCTGAACCAGGCGGGATGCATCGCTGTCATCAATCTGATTTGCCCTTACGCTTTAAATTCTGGGAGTGTCAGTGGAGTAAAATATTCGAATGCCCCAGACACCAACTGGCTCCTTTCGCTTGACGACGCCAGGCGCCGGATGGGCTTCGTTCCACCCAGCATCTTTGCTCAGCGGGCCGCACGGAATGGCGGCCCATGAACCCGGATTACCCACTCGCAGACTGAGTCAGTTATTGGGGGACCCTCAATCTCCGACACGGCCCTCAGGCCTTCTTTTTAGACTCCATGACAGCTTCACGCAAACGATTCGCTTGCACTAAACGTTTGGTTCTCAGAGATTCCCGAGATTACGATTGCCCATTTCCTTATATGAGGACACACCCTTCAAAGGCGAGCAATGAGCGAGTTCTTGATGATGGCCTGCGTCGCCCTTTAGCATCCTGTCTGTTACGATCCAGGTGGCCGTGCTCGCGCGGGAAAGTCTCGGCGCTGGGCCAGTTGAACTTTCAGTTACTCGCTGGGCCCTCGACCTAGGTAATGACAGAAGGTAATCACAGAGGTTGCCCCTATCGTAGTTTCCGAAAGCAGAGACGGCCGGAAGATCAAGCGGACCTATCGTTCACCTAAGCTCAATCATGCTCGGACTTGAGAACATCCAGGATTGCTACGGCCTATGACTTCAATCATACAAAAAACGACCGTTTGCACCAATAACTCTCGGATTGCGCATTCTTGATGTGGAAGCATCTTGTCAAGTTTCTCCGCCTTTCCAACGCCGACCGATGGCTGGTGATACGTGCCTTCCTGGCGCTGGCGATCACCCGAATGGCGCTTGCGATTGTTAGATTCGCACACAAAAGCAACCCGCTTGACGCGGTTCGAAGTGTGATCGCTCTTAGCGAACGGCTCCTGCCTGTGCCAAAGGCGCACGCGCCTGCTGAGCATATTGCTTGGGCTGTGAAGGCAGTTAGTGAAAGTGTGCCGGGTTTCGGAAACTGCCTAGTGCGGGCCATTGCGCTAGAGGCACTCCTAAAGGCGGCGCTGCTGGACTGCGAACTGCGGATAGGTGTCGCTAAGACGGCGTCAGGCGAGTTCTTGGCCCATGCATGGATCGAAAAGGAGGGCAGAGTGCTCGTCGGCGAGTTCAAGCCTGGCTCTTTTCAGCCACTTGGCGCGCCTGGCCGCACCTTGTGAACCCGCCCGCTCGGCCCTACGGCTAATGGTAGCCGAATTGTCGAACTACCGGCCGTCGCGAGGTAACTCATGGATGTACAAATCCAAAAGCGTGGGAGGATGCGTGAATCCGTTTCGCAGGAGGCATGGCGAGGCAAGGGAGTAGTGTTCAGCCAGTCTGCCCTTGGTCAGGCCGGTTTGTGAATCTATGATCCTGTCCGGATGGGTGATGGTGAGACCCTGAAAAACTGGAGGAGCATTTTGGACGCCTCCTTTTTAATTATAGCTAGAGTCTGGGCTTTGCCAGCCGGGACGAATTTTCTACCGATTCGGGCACCCCGCGTTTCGCATTTCCAGCGCTCTTGTCTTCGCGCAATCCCTAATGATGGATGGCGAATGTGACCATCGTCGGTCCATTCAACCCTCACAAAGCAGCGACGGCTTCACCCAATGGATATAGCGCAGTTCAGATCTCGGAACGCCTGACGCACTCGGGAACTTCAGTCCAGGGCCCGGCGCGACCCGGACGGCGCTCCTGGTACTGCTCGACCAAGCCGTACCCATTATTTGATCATGGGGCGGCCGACATCAGGGCGAGTTTCATAACAGGATTGTGAAGCTTGCGCTTCGGGGTGGACGGAAAGGCCGGCGCGATGGTACGTGTCGACGTCGAGCGCGTCCTCTACAGCGCGTTCGGCACTTACCTCCAAGGTCCGTTGGCTCATCCGCCCTCGGATCTCTTCTGCTTTATAAGCAGATGCCTAGCCCTTCCAGCCGGCGAGCAATGCGGTAGCTGGTCATACGGGCCCGGGGAGTACCTGGGGGCCTCGCGGCGTGGCTCATATCGGCTCTGGCGGGCGACTTCTCAGCCATGCGCTATCGATGGCGCCGAACGCGACCGCACGCATCGGCCAGAGTGGAACCGATGCCTTTGGCGAGCGGGACAATGTCGTTGCCCATCGTCGCGTAGACTCCATAGGCGACGACCGCGATTGACGCAAAGATGAGCGAGTACTCGGTCAGCGACTGGCCTCGTATGGTGCGAATCGCTAATTCACGAGCGCGAATGTGCATCTTTGTGGCCGTGTCCATCTCTCTCACTTAATTAAAGGTATACACTTTGCTATGTTCTTGTCTAGAAAGTTGCAGAAAAGTGTTCTGACGCTTAACAATATTAGATCCACTATACCCGCTCGCGTTTGTATTAGCGCATCCTTCGCCGAAACCCGCTATTGCGCTCGTAGCAATGCAATGGCGCGCTATTTTTCCCTGAGCCGCGGGTCGTCGCTGGCGACGCACTGCCGCATCCTTGAATGCAGACTGTGGCTGATCGGTTAGCGTCGGATCACGCCTTCCGCCAGATCTGGAAGAAGCGCCATAGATTACACTCTGGATCATCTTCGTATTCTCGTCGGAACATTCCCATGCGCTATCGTAACGGCCAAAGAATCCATTGCTTCAGCGACGCGGTACGCGGATTTGTTTTCGACCAATTTAACGCCGGCATCATCAGATACCAGCCGACCAAGGCCAGCGCGGCGGCGTGGTGGGTTTCATCGTCTCGGTTTTATCGCAGCGTCCTGCGATGTGCCTGATGCTATACGGTGACAGCGTAACGATCGCTTGCTGACGCAGAACTAGGTTTTCAGCCTCGAGGCCCGCCCGTGACTTCAGTCGGGATCGTGCGACGAGCAGGAGCTTGGCCAAGAACGCGAACATCGCGCCTTCGGCTAGCACAAGCTATCGCACTCCGTCACCCGGTTTTCAGTAGCGACAACAGGCCAAACCGGCATTGACAAGCAAGTTTACGTCGCGACCAATAATGCGACTCGCAAGTTGAGGCGCTCTGTATACGTTTCTGTGACCGGAATTCGCCCGAATAGGCCGATTCGAACGTCGGCGGAGACCCAAGAAGCCTAAGGTTTCCTTGGCGATTTTGGCTGATGAGGAGAGAGTGCCGGTTTTGAAGACCGGTGGGGCCACCGGGCCCCTTCCTCCTCCAAGTCTTATTTATCAAGCACTTAGGCGATTACCACTGATCGATTGCAGGGGTCCAGTGCCCACAAACTGCCCACTTTTTCCGAGAACGGCTTCCGCCAGCCGATCTGTCGTGCTCGTTTCAATGCCGCTGAAGAAGTGCGTGTAAACCGCAAGCGTGATCGCCGGGCTCGCGTGTCCCAGTTGGTGCTGGACCTCTGCAACAGATGCGCCGTTAGCGATCATGGCGGACGCGCAACTGTGCCGAAGCGAGTGAAAGGTCACCCGCCGCAACCCAGCCCAGCGCAGGGCGGGATACAAGCCCACGCACAGAACGCGATCGCGCACGTTTGGTTGCCCATCGATGTGTGGGAAAACGAGATTAAGATCGGAGGGCGGGCATGCCAGCTTCCAGATCTTCAGCAAGGATGCGAGATTCGGCGGGATAGAGATCGTACGCAGGCCGGCTTTGGTCTTAGGCGGGTAGAACCGCGGACGTACCGGCTCGTCGCGATTGACGCGTGCCCAAGATAGCGAACGCCTTACATATATCTTGCCGCGGTCACTGGCCTCCTCGGAAAACTCGATATCGCTCCAGCGCAGCCCGAGCAGTTCACCGGAACGCATGCCAGTGATGAATGCGGTAATGAAAAGCGTACGATAGTAACCTGGCTTCGCGGCTTCCGACAGGAGGCATATTTCGTCTGGATTGAGGATGTTCTCCGGCCGCACCGCCTCGTCGACGGCGCGTTCTTCGTCGCCGGGCTTAAGTTCGCGTGCGGCAGCAAAAGCTCGCTCGACCCGCTTTACCGGGTTCGCGGCGCACTCCCCACGCCGGATAGCGGCTTCGAATACCGCGCCGGCTATCCGGAGCATGCTGTTGATGGTTCGTGGCGCGTAACTTTCTGCGCGCAGGTGGTCGCGCAATTTCTCGATCGCCGTGACGGTGATTCGGTCAAGCCGTTCGGCGCCCAGCCGAGGTACTAGGTGCCTATCGAGGCGCGTCCGCAGATCGGCGACATGGCTCGGACGGCGGTCGGTCTTCGACGCGAACCAGCGCTCGGCGGCAACCGCGAAGGTCGGAACCTTGGCGGGCTCGACGTACTCACCGCGGGCAGCTCTCTGTGTTGTCTCGGCCAGATATCGCTCGGCTTGCTTTCGGGTCCGGAAACGAACGCGTCGCCGTGGGCCACATAAGCCCAATGGACGATAGTCAAGCTCCCACAGGCAACCGCAATTGTCTCCGCTACAGCTAGAGACATGGAACTTTTCGATGCTCGCCATTTTCCGCCTCTCGGCGCACATGACTACCGTGACGTGCGCTTCACATCCACTCCCGTCGGTAGGCAAACATGCCCAACGGTTATTCCCCTTGTCGTCCCCGTTCGGCGAGAGCCCGTTCGATGTCGCTCAGTTTGAATCTCACGTATCTGCCGAGTCTGACGCTGGGAATTCGCCCGGCACGCTCCTCGGTTCGGACCCAGCTCTCGGGGAGGTTTAGGCGCTCGGCAAGCTCCCCCGCTGTCAGGAGATTCTCCGCATTGCGCACGCTTTCGCCGTTATGCTCGCAGCTGCGGTTGGAGATGCCTTCGGCCAAAAGCCGCGCCGAAAGGAACGCCAGCACGCAGGGAATCTGATCGACCGGGATGCGCTTCGCCCAGTCGACGACCGCGACGTCCATCCTCTCTTGCGTATCAGTCATTCCGGGCCGCGGCGCTTGTAGGCGCCCGCTTGGATGAAGTTCACGACATTCTCTGTGAGATCCGGAGTGAGCCGTGGTTTGCGCCGCGCTTTAATCATCGATCAGCTTCGGCTCCAATCCCAGGTCAGCAAGCCTTTGGATCGCAACAGCCGTGTACCCGGGGTCGATTTCCACGCCGTAGCCGACGCGGCCGAGTTGTTCGCAGGCGACGAGCGTGGTGCCGGAGCCGCAGAAGGGATCGTAGACGGTCTCGCCTCGGCGGCTGCTGTTGGCGACCATGCGGGCCACGAGCTCCACCGGCTTGGTCGTCGGATGGAGGTCGCTGATGTGAGGCTTATCGATCTCGAAAACGTCGTCCTGACTGCGGTCGTCGACGAAATAGTGCGCGGCATCTGATAGCCACCCATACAAGATGGGCTCGAAACGGTGATGATAGTCGGCCATCCCGATGACGAAATGATGCTTCACCCAAGTTAGTTGTGCGTGGAACGTGAAACCGGCTGCGGTGAACGCCTGGAAGAAGTAGAAGAGAAGAGGCCCGCTAGGCACGGTCGCGTAGCAGGCGGCGCCGGGCGCAGCGAATTGCCGTGCGACAGCGAGCGCCTGCTTGAACATGATCCCCGTCTCGCCTGCGGTTAGCTTGTCGTTCTCGATCGGCGCTTGGATGCGGTTTCCGCGATCGCTACGGTTGAGAAACGCGTTCTTGGCCGCATAGTCGACGCCATATGGCGGGTCCGTCCACACCATCCGCAATTTCGGCCTGCCGTCGCGCCACAGGCGGCTCACGGTGCCCTTGTCCCGGCAATCCCCGCACATCAGCCTATGCCGCCCGATTTCCCAGGCTTGTCCGGCGGCTGTGCCCCACTTCGCCTGAAGTTCGGCAGCCCTATCGAGCTGCGCCGGAACCTCGACCACTACTGTGTGATCGTTGAGAGCCTGCCGCCCCGCCTCGCCGGCGATCCGCTCGAGTAGCGACACAACCGCCTCGCTGTCGGTGCGAACGGTTTCAAGCAGCGCCGTCATCTTGTCATGGTCGGCCTCGGCCATCGCCGCCAGCGGATCGAGCGTGAGAAGAAGTTTGTCAGCCTCTTCGTCGTTGAGATCCACGATCAAAACCGGAACTTCCATCGTCGGCGTTGCGGATTTTCTCAGATGGCCATCTATCAACCCGATCTTGCCGTCTGGCAGGATGCGGCCGATCAAAGCGTCGGCATAGCCGATTTCCGCCAAGAGACCTTTAAGTGCAGCGGCCTGCTGAGGCGTGTGGACGCGCCAGTTTTTCTCGTGAGGCACAAGCTCCGATGCTTTCACGCGCCGAAGCTCTCGAACCCTATTCCGAATTTCCACAACACCTACTCATCGTTGGGGATGAACGCGTCAGCCGCGCACGCGGCCCAATAACACCACACGCCGAAAGTCAGCCAACTTTGCTGTTTTTCGTGGTTGCGTCCCAGATGCCATTACAAGGCCGGTTGCTGGATCTACGACCTCACCGGTCCGCTTCCAGCGCTCGAACAGTGCGCACCAGTTGCGGAAAGAGGCCCGCTCCTCGGCATGGCGGGCGCGTTGCCGTTCATTCAAGCCCAATACGCCCAGGCGCTCTGCGACCTCATCGAGATTTATGTCGCAGCATTCGAAACGAGCATCGGAGTGGCGGCGAATGAGGCAGTGTTCGATGAGGACGCGCAGATGAATTCGCACATTGCGGGTGTACCGATATTTCAACCGCGCGGCGATCTCCTTCGTCGTCAGGGGTGTAGCAGCCAGCAGCGCGTAGATTCGGCCCTTAATCGGGCCGAGCCCTCGGCCCCGCCGGAAAAGCTCGTGTCGAAAGCAGGCGACCGGGCGATTTTGGTTCGCCCGGCCGCCCTCGCCGAAGAAGGGATCGGCTGGTAACAGTCGATCACCTTCTCTGCCAGCATGTATGAGTGTTGCGCTTCGATCCGGTTGAGGGAGCCGTAGGCGCCAGACAGCTGCGTTTCCGTCGCGCGCGCATGCGATATTTTCGACCCAACCCGTTTTCGCCAGCCGCCGCAGCGAGCGGGAAGCCGTCGCGTAGTCAATTTGAGCTCTTTCGGCAATTTGACGAACCGACGCCCCGAATTTGGTTTTGAGAGTCGCTTCTATGATTTCGTCCAGAGCGCATAGAACGAGCAGCTCCGTTGCCTTAGCAGTGCCGTTCCACTCAGCAGCATAGATGGCAGCACGGATCTGCTTCAGTAGTGCGAAAGCAGCAGAGGATTCACGAAACCAGTTTGGAAGTAACCCTAGATCGACGAGCGCTCGGATGAGTTCAAGACCTGGGCGCCTGCACCGATGACAATAAATCAAGAGGGTGCCGGCGCGAACAGTCAACGAGAGGGTCGGACGGGCCCTTCGTCGTGCGTTTTCGGGACGGCACAGTGGGCAGTACGTTTTACGGCCATTCGCATTCCTAAGTACGCGTCGGCCGGCGGCCAGGTCCCGTGCGAGACGCTCGATATCGGTCGAGTTTAGTCGCGGCGCTGTAGCAACAGAATGCACGCGCTTGCGGTGCTCGTCTGTCGCGATGCCCGCCGCCAGAAGAGTCACAGCAGTATCTCCGTCCCGCGCGTGACCGCCGCGCTGCTCA
The DNA here is from genome assembly GCA_963734845.1 of uncultured delta proteobacterium. Lineage (GTDB taxonomy): Bacteria > Desulfobacterota > Binatia > Binatales > Binataceae > JAKAVN01. Next base: position 236,267 of record CAVTIS010000008.1, read on the forward strand.
ATCGGCGCCAAGACGTATCCGCGACGACTCAACCGGTAACTTTTCGCGGTTCGCATTGCGGGCAGTTTGCCCGTGGTCAAGACCAGCGCGAGTCGTAATCCAGCGTTCAATATCGACCAAACGCCAGGCCTTAAGACGTTGCGACACGCGCACCGGCGGTGGGAACTGCCCGGCGCGCAGCAATCGCCAGATCGTGCTGTGACTCAGCTTCAGTCGGTTGCGCAGATCGGACTCGCGTAATAGTTCAAGGCTGTTCGCGTCCATGCACGAAATTTTCTCGTACTAGAAGAACGCCGTCGAACCTCGCAGAAATCGGCCCGATTATTGGCTGGTATTCGGCAGGGAAACTATACGCAACTGCTCGTTCATAGTTTTGTTGCTCTCAGAGCACGGAAGCACAGGGTTCTGAAGCTGTCTGTGTTTGGGTCTCCTTTGAACGCCAGTGCGTAAAGCGCCGACCCTTCATCGTATAGGGGAGTTCCTGCGCGCTCGATCGCAAGGTGATACCAATCGCGGCAAAAGAGCATTTTGACTGGATTCGCTGGCCGATGCGCCGCGTGAGTAAAAATCGGAAGGTAGCCAGCGAGGCTTTCCGCGAGGAATTTCAGGTCGGTTATCAGATTCGCCGTGGGTTCCGGTGCGAGCGGTGGTATAGGGCCCAACTCGGGTACGACACTAATCTGTTGGACTTTGGTCAGAGCTTTGGCCGTTCCCTTGCACATAGCCACAGCTTTCATTATCCGCGTACGCGTCAGTGCACCGCTGAGGGTATGCTCGTACGCGCGAAGCCCTAACGGCCCGGAATCTGCGTCAATGAGAGCGGCTGAAGTTCGCCTCACGGCCCCGTGGTTAAGTAAGAAAGCCATGCCTCTTCTGGCGTGATGCAGTACCGGAGGAGCGAGGCTAACGTTCCGGTCTTTAGGACCACTGATTCCTGATCGGGATCGTCTGACAATTCCCGAATGGCGTTAGTGACGTCGCCGGATGTCCCCAAAGTGAAAAACTTTATCAGCAGCTCGTCGTTAAATGGCGCCAACATCGGAGGCACTTCCAACTCCCCCCGCCCGCTGACCCTCTGCTCCCCTGTGCGATTGTCGCGAATCGAGTAATCAAAGCGGACCCTGACAGCCTGCGGATCGTCTTCCGGGCGGTTACGCTGCCACCCTATCCCGATGATGGTGAGAGGTTTGTCAGACTTCCGACGGCTTGCCATCGCAATCTCGCAATACAGTGCTGAAGTTTTGTAGGATTCGCGAATCTGCTTTAGCGCGTCTTGGACCTTTCTAACAACGCTCCTTGCACTTCTGGAGGATATTCGTTTCGAGTGCCGCAGATTGCTAATGATGCCCGTAGGGTTTTGGCGAGTTATCTCACGTCACCTAGCCTAGCAAATTCAAAGGTTTTTTCTGATAAGATGCTACGTCAGATCACCCTCTAGAATCCCGTTGTACGCTGACACGGCTGAAGTCGAGATGAACACTCGCCGGTGCACCTACAAGGATGCGTTACACGATGGAGTATCCACAATACCATCGAAACACCGACGCCACTCTTCCCGCCCTTGTCACGTGAAATCGATGTGTCGGTCGGCGGTGGTGTCATCGATATGTGTGGTGGTATCGGGTCGACCTGATATTCCGACGGATAAAGGACGTTGTCATTCGTGAGTGAGGTAAAGGTTGAGTGAGTTATCAAGATAAGCTCAAGAGGCATCTCGCCGATTATAAGCGGCTGCACCTCGGCATTAGCGAGCCCGGAATCTTCCGGTACCGGGGCCACGAGGTGCTGCACGAGCATATCCTCCCACTTGCGAAAGAGTACAGAAATCTCTTTGAAGAGGCGGAACCGTTAGCGCGTGCTTTCCTTGAGAAACACCCTAATAAACGTCACCAGTATTTTCATCACTTGAATTCATCGCAGGCATTCGCCTTCAATCTGTTCTTTCCTTATTTCACCGGCGGACCGGAAGCCGCTTCTGCGCTACTGCGAGCGCTCGGCCAGCAAGGAATCCTCGACGGCTGGGAACCAGAAGCGGTGCCGGAACCCTGCGAGGGGAGCAACGTAGACGTGTGTTGGACCACCACGAACGGCGCGCGAACCTTCTGCGAGGTAAAACTCTCTGAGGCTGACTTCGGCAAGGCCGCTGATGACGCTCGGCACCGGGCCAAGCTTAAAAATATATACAGCCCGGTGCTTGCTGCGCATCTGGAGCCTGGGCAGCTTGAGAGGCAGGCCTTTTTCGGCGCTTACCAGTTCAATCGCAACGTCTGGCACATGGTGCGCGCAGACCACAACCGTTTGATGTTCCTGGTAGCACGCTCGAACGACATTTTGTGGAAGCAGCTAAAGGAGCTGTTGTTGGGAGTGGCGCTCCGCGCTCGGAGTCGCATTTCAGTGGTGGCCATCGAAGATGTTCTCGCCAACCTCTCCGAAGACGACCTATGCCCCAAGGGATTCCGTGAATACGCGAAAAAACTGAAACAGAAATACTTGATTCTAAGCACCCCCTAACAAGCGCCAAGACCGCGCAGCGTGACTGACCCCGGTCCAGGCGCGACGGTGCAAAAAGCGCCAACTGCGGGTACTAGGCCAAGCAACCCCGCCACGATGGCTCGCAACATAACATTTAGGAGTTTTGTGTATCTTCCCTAAAACGTCATTCAAAATGATCCTCGCCCTCGGTACGCGCGTAAAAGGGTGGGAACACACCAAATTCACCAAATCCCGGAGAGTCGATTCAGGAAATGTGCTGTCAAAGTATGATCTCAAACTCCGTAGTGGTCAGTTTGAAATCCGCAGCCGTTGGGTACTAGGACGCTAGGGGGATAAGTAGGAGATCGGCGGAGGTGAGATAGATTGATTACGTATTTCATCGAATATGGCCGACAGTCTTCCTCGCGTACAAAACCAGCCGACTGCTGTAAATAAGGCAAGCGCTAAGCACATCGTCCCAGCTAATAAATTGATACTTGGAATGGACGGTAGATGCAGGTCCCATTTCAGGTGACCACGATCATCTAGATCGGCTCCTGCAGCCGTGACTAGAAAAACGAGGCCCGTTGGAAAGCTCGCAAAGAACCAATCTTTCCAAGTCTTCTCCCCAGCATGTCTGATGCGCTCTAGGTGGCCCTCATCAACTCCGTACCATCCAGGCGGAACTCCACGAAAGTCGAAGCGACTTTGCGCGAAATTCCGAAAATCAGTCGTATTTTCTAGTGAGCTGATTTGGCCGCTTTCTCGAAGTAGTCTCGCGCTTGCGAGAGCCTGTCAGGGGGAAGAGTTGAGCAAGAATCTCTCGCTTACCATCAACGGCTGTGCTTTTCGCGAGCACGTCTATGTCCGCCGGCTTGAGGCAAGCGACGCGCAGATCCTGTGCTTGCTGGAAGATGATCCATTCATACAAACGCAATGCGTCCTGCACGAGGTTGGTTAGACGGTCGTCTTGCTTTTCGGCCTTAATTTCGGTGATCTCGGCCAACTCCGAGAGCGCTTGCCACGTCGCATCGTTAAACGTGATCGGTCTAATCGGCATATCGTTTTATTTCCTCCATTCTTGAGACGTGGCGCGACCTTACTGCTTGCTTGGCTGCTTACCTGCTTTTTCTATGCGGGTAGGGCTTTTCGGTATCCAAGGCGGATCTGCCGTTCCTGGGGGTCGGTCTTTTCGAGGGTCCACAGGAACGAACTGAATGGGCATCGCATCGCATACGATAGCTTTGACATCTTTGTCAACAGTATGGCCTATTTAAAAATATTCTCATCACATGCCGACCGCAATGCCGATGACGTAGAACCATTCATGATTCGAGCCAAGCACCCAAAGCCAAAAAGCTTTGACATCCCCACGCGTAAGTATGAAAACCGCCCACTCCCTGAACACCGAAACGCGTATTTCTTACGCTTTTCGCCCAATGCTACGGCACTTTCTTAACGCTTGGTGCCGTCTTTCCGCCCAAATTACGATCTGCCTGAACGGCCTGTAGCCGGGCCGCAGCGTCGTTTCGGGCGTCGGGCGCGGCAACGGCGGCACGCGTCTGTAGGCTCAAGCGCTCCGCAATTGACCAAGCGTGATCGCTGACGCCAAAGCGCCATAGCAGAGCGTACAGCGGAGCGTTTCGTGGACGCGACAGAGACTGTAGAAGGCAATTCACAGGTCCACGGCTGCGCGGTGATTCTCAAGCTTCTTGCTGAATCCGTTTGTTAGGCGTGTAAAGCGGCGCATCTGCTCTGTGACGAAAGGTTGAAGCGCTCCGCGTATGACGTACTGATCTTTTCGGAATCGCGTGCCTCTTATTACGGTCTTGTCGATGCCCGTCTCTTCACCCGCTCGCCGGTGAGCGATGGCCAGGCTCTCCCGGCTCCATTCGTCGATTACTGCTAGCGCGCGAAAGCCTCCCCCGTCGAGCAGCCGATCGTGGACGAAATCGAGCGCCCACGCCTGATTTGGGCCACCGGTGCGGCCGGGTAGTGTCCTTAGGGGACACTGCCCGGCAAACCAAGTGCCGGCCGGCGCCGTGCACTGCAGCGATACCGCGGATCCAAAACTCACGCCGCTTTTCGTCCCGCCCTCAGACGTGAAGGGCGGGCCGGAAAAGCTGTCCCCGGCGCAGCCCGAAACGCCAGCGGGAACGAGCAAGTAGCTAGAGGTTGTCAATTGAGTCTGTTGAGTGCGATAAATGCCGGAAACACCGGTACCAACCGACCACATCAGGCCGAAATCTCGACCGCCGGTCGGTATACTTTCGCGGGGCGGGTCATTTCCGGCAGACACTAACCTATCGGTGAGATACTTCGATGGGGTAAGGCCAGTGGGCCTCGAGTTGTTCTCGAACCTCGGTTGGCTGCTTGACTATAGCGTAGCTCCAAACGCCGAAGCTCCCGTCGGCATTTACGGCTTCGACCCATCGTAGTGCCGCCTGTTCTTTCACCTCTTTTCGAGGATCAAAACCTTTTACCTCCAAAATTAGGTAGATCGGTGGAACTGTCTTAAGACGGATGATGAAATCGGGCACGTAGTCGTGGGCCTCGCCATTATAAAAATATGGGATCGCGAATCCCAGTCCTGCGTTCTTTACAAACGCATCAACCGAATCATGCGTGTCGATCAAATATGCCGCAGACTGCTCCTGGCCTGCACCCCGAAAACTCCGCCGAAATGAGGTAGAGTCCGTCGCCTGAAAAGGAGACGGGCGATGAAAGGGAGCCGCTTCAGCGAGGAGCAGATCATTGGGGTGCTGCGCGAGCACGAGGTCGGCGCGAAGACCGAAGAGGTCTGCCGGCGGCACGGGATCTCAAGCGCAACGTTCTACAAATGGAAAGCGAAGTACGGTGGCCTGGAGGTGTCGGAGGCACGCCGGCTGAAAGCGCTGGAGGACGAGAACCGGCGCCTTAAGCGGCTGCTGGCCGAGTCGATGCTGGACAACGCGGCGCTCAAGGACTTGCTCGGAAAAAACGTCTGAAGCCTGCGGCGCGGCGAGAAGCAGTGATTCGGGCGATTGAGCGTCACGGGCTGAGTCAGCGGCACGCGTGCGAGCTGGTGGGATTGGATCGTTCGACTCTGCGCTACCGGCGCAGACGACCGGACGACTCGGCACTGAGGCAACGTCTTAGGGAGCTGGCCGCGGAGCGGCGGCGCTTCGGGTATCGGCGATTAGGCTGGATGCTGGCGCGTGAGGGTCATGCGCTGAACCATAAGAAGCTCTACCGACTGTACCGCGAGGAGCGGCTGATGGTACGCCGCCGCCGAGGGCGCAAGCGGGCACTAGGTACACGGACACCAATGATGCTGCCGAGTGCGATCAATCAGCGGTGGTCGCTCGACTTCGTCTCCGACACCCTCAGCGATGGCCGCCGCTTCCGCATTCTGTGCATCGTCGACGACTTCAGCCGCGAGTGCCTGGCAGCGGTGGTCGACACTTCACTCGGCGGCGTAAGGGTCGTGCGCGAACTGGAGAGGCTTACGATGGAGCGAGCCACACCGGACACCGTGGTTAGCGACAATGGAACCGAACTCACTAGTAGTGCGGTGCTGCGCTGGGCGACGAGAAGGGTAGCCTGGCATTACATCGAGCCGGGCAAGCCGGTGCAGAACGCCTTCATCGAATCGTTCAACAGCAAGTTGCGCGACGAATGCCTCAACGAGTACGTGTTCACCAGCCTCTGGGAGGCACGCGCGATCATCGAGGCGTGGCGGCACGACTACAATCACCTGCGGCCGCACTCGAGTCTCGGTGCTCTCACCCCGAGCGAGTTCGCGGCGCTCAAACGGGAGCAAACAACACCGCCCCAGGAGGGCGAAATAACCGACGGTCTCTACTTATGAATGGTGGGAACTTGGGGGGCAGGCCAGGGCTCGTCGACGACCGGGCGCGATGACCCTGGGTTCGGGCCGAAGTTTCGGGGGAAGTCGCGCGCGTTGTCACTGCATTGCGGCTGTTTGGTAACGGCGACGTGGGCATCCCAGCGGTCCTGGGCACAAGTACTGGGCTGTTCGAGAAGTTTGCCTATCAATACGTTTTCGACGGGCGAGCGCGAAACTCAGGCCGCATATACGAGTTGCGTGCGGCCGATTGGGACGCCTTCACGAAAGTTTATGACGCCCTTGGAGCCATCGACGGCAAGATGTCGATTCCATCGCGCAGATTTAACCAGGCTTACGGCAGGCCGTCAGGCGAAGACAACATTATCGATCTGATGATCGCTCTGGAAAGCTGTCTTTTGCCGGCGAAAAATACCGAACTGCAATACCGGCTGTCGATGCGAGGAGCCGCCCTGCTTACCAGTTTGAGGAACCCGGTGGAAACCCAAGCCCTGCTGAAGACCTTGTATGAAATCCGTAGTGAAATCGTCCACAACGGGAAGCTGCTCTCCGACCGTAGGGTCCTAGGAAAATTGAAAGTCTCGGTTCGGTTGTCGCCAAAGATTTTCTGCATGCTTGAGGACGTGGTGCGCGATGTTCTGAGGGAATCGATCCTTCGGCTGGCTACGGATGGAACACTTAGGGCTCTAAGTGAAGACCTCGACGCGAAAGTACTGTCGGGACTATTGCCGCTCGCGTGACAAATGACCTCGGTTTCTTTCGAAGGCGCGTGTGAGCACCGGGTGCTCGCAAAGATCAGGACGCTATTGGCGATCGCCGAATTAGCAAATGCTGATCGCTAATATATTGACGCCAGCTCTTAGCAGTTGCGGAAGGGTCCAAGGCCTCTCAACATCCACGCCAGCGCCGCCAATTGGCAATGATCATTCTCAGTGAATACGTATGACTTTTCGTTTTCGAGGAGCGCTTTGGTTAACAGAGGAAACGCGATGGCCCCGAAAAGCAGATGATGCCACGACTCCCATCGACGCGGTATTCGCGACTGAATCCGTCCGTGAGCAAAATCGCCTCGGAGCCGGTAAAATTCGCGCATCCAGTCTCGAAGTAATGTGAAGTCGAAGTAGAGTAGTGGATTCTTCGGAACGATCGCTTCGATAAATCGCTTGGCTATTGCGTCGCTGTTCCCCGGAGCCCTGAGAATTCGCTCCAGCGCGGATGACATAAGCACCCATTCGAGCTGCTCACTCATACGCTCGTTGTCAGTATTCGCCTGATTGAAGCAATAGATTGCCTCCTGCCAGGCGGCCCAACGTTCAGAATCGGAACCGGTAAGTACGATGTCACGAAAGTTTGCAAGCGCGCGAAAGAAGTCTTCGTCCAGCGACACTTGCGGAACCACCGCAGCATGTATGGGCACGTGAACTCGCATCGCGATACCAGCGGCAGGCCCAAAAGCTGTGTTGTTCCGTCTCCGGAACATTGGCGCTCTAACGCCGGTCACAGAGTCGAATCGACGCTCGTAATACAAGAAGCAGTCAGAGTTGCAATATGGCTGGGCGCGACCGAGGAACTCTCGGTCAGAAAGCCCTGAAAGACAAGCAATGTCGATGTAGTCTCGAATCGCCACGACATCCGCAGGGTCTACAAAGTAGTCGAGCAGGATGTGGTTGTGCAGGCTTACTACGGCGAACTTCTCTACGGGCTGTCCGGTGATGTCTATGAAGTCCGATAGAACCGATCGGACGGACCTTATTGTTTCATCGTCCAACCGAGCAGGTGGATGGCTTAGATCAATTGGAAGAAGGGTAACGCCTCCCGCACTGAACGCACGGTCCAAATGACACCATGGCAAGAAATGTAGCGATCGCAGCAGGGCTCCGCCTCCGCTGATACGTTACTCCCTCGAGCGTTTTAAGGACTGGATCTGCCCCCGTCCTTCACGTCCCTTATTATGATGATGGCAGCCCCTATACTTGCGCGGCGCGCGGGACAGCTGGCGATAGCTTAGGCGTTTCGGCTTCTGTCGCGAGCCGCCTGCCAAAGCCTCCCAGCGGATCGCCGCTTATTCACCGGATGTTCAAACCGGTGGTGCCCTAAAACTGTAGCATATAGGCAGGATTTTAGGCCGCACTGCCCACTCGGTGCCCACGTTTCCTGAAGTACTGGAGCGCCTTCTCGGGCAGCTTGGCTGAATCAAGGCGATAGCTTCTTGTCGTCTGTTATCGCCGGCTGCGGCGATGCCGGTTCCGGCGTAACGTCCACCGTCTGCGCGTCCAGCCGCTCCAGCACCCGCCGGACGGCCTCCAGCGGAATGCCGCCATCGGGATCCGTGATCGCAAGCCTCTGCGGCATATCGAGCCCTAGCAGTCGCGCCTCCCGCGCCTCGAGCTTGATGAGCGCCTCAGCCGCCCTGATGGGATCAGCGCTCGCCTGGTTCCAGAGCAGCATTCGGACCGCCTGCAGGCGGATGAGCTGAGCTTCGCGCGCTTGATCGGCCTCCTGCTTGGGGATCCGCGCCAGCGCCCGACGCACCGCGCGCCAAGCACCGCTGGCGCTGGCAACGCCAAAGCCCGCCGCCGCTATCTGCTGGAAAGTGGCGCCCTTGATCCACAGAGACAGAGCCTTCTGCTCGTTCTCCCGAGCTTGGAGTTGCGCGGGCCGCGACGAGTGGTCGCCGCCGCCGCGTTTTGATTGTCCTATGGTGTTGACCGCTCCAGCCATCCGCCCGCCCTCAGCGTCCTCGTTCACCGGTCTCAGTATAGCACTCTGCGCATGCCGACCAGGCGCGACCTCACGCTGCTCGCCCTCGGGAACCTAACGTTTCGGACGAGTCGCAAGGGTCCAGACCTGCGCAGATTCGGGCCACGAAGCCGATTCTCCGCTGGGCCAGCTTCTGTGCCGTTTCTACGAAACCCTCGATCATGAACGTCAACAGCCGCCCGGATTGGCAATCCACGCCTCCAGCAGGAGGTCGTTCGGCAGATACTGTCCACTGTATGCAAATGTAAAGCTGGTGCCGGAAGTCAGCGGTTTGCTGGTCGGCGAGATTGCTCCGGCGGGCGCGCCGAAAATCTCGACCTGGAGCGGATTCCCTGGCTTCGGGTTCAGCGGGTTACCGTGATCGTCGTGAGGCGTCAGTTTCACCGTGATCGGCCTTGGCGCGCATCGGGGCACTGTATGCCATCGAACAAGAGATCCGCGGGCGCCCACCCGACCAGCGGCAGCAAGTGCGCAACGCACGGGCCCAACCGTTGCTCGCAGCTTTGCGGCAGTGGTTCGCAGAAAGCTTGACCAAGCTGGCGCGAAAATCCGCTACCACCGCGGCGATTCGCTACGCGCTCGCGCGCTGGGAAGCCTTGGTACGCTATGGCCGATGATGGCCGCCTCGAGATCGACAACAACGCCGCCGAGCGCGCCTTACGCCCAGTGGCGCTGGGTCGGAAGAACTATTTGTTTGCGGGATCGGACGCCGGCGGCAAGCGCGCGGCGGCCATCTACAGTCTGATCGGCTCAGCGAAACTTAACGGCCTTGATCCTGAAGCGTACCTGCGCGAAGTCCTGACGCGCATCGCCGACCACCCCATCACGCACATCGAGGAGTTGCTGCCTTGGCAGATCGTCGCAAGCCTACCGCCCGCAATCGAAAGGGCAGCGTAAACCAGAAGCCCACCGGGAAGAACGCCGCCGTCACTTCCTTGGCCCTGCCCAATATCGCTAAGCTAATCGCAGACGGCGAAATCACCGTTGGCGTGCTTCGTCCCATTGGTTGTGTCGCCACCGCCACCGACAGGCATAATTGCCTGGCCATGCTGGTCCGCCGCCGGGGCGAAACCTTGACCCAGTTGCTGACGCGGCTCGATCTGGCTATAGCCAAAGCGTTCACCGAAGACATCTTCACTGACGAAGTCAACCCGCCATCGACGACCTCCTGAAGCAAGGCCGTTCCGCTTCCCTCCCGAATCGATGTTCACCTTCTTCGGAATACCACTTCGTATCTATAGACCTTGTCAACACGGCCTACTCCGGACGCTTACGGCTAAAATGGGTTCCTTCCAAGTGCAAGGAGCTTTGATTGGTGGTTGCGTATGCCGCCGGGCTCGACGCTGATTGGCGCTCATCCAGACAAATGGTATCTCTCTCGGTCGGATACGCTGTCTGTCATTGGAGTACGTGAGGGGTCGATCATGAGCGGTCCTAATCTTTACTTGGCCCGGCGCGCGTTGCTGGCAGTTTGCGTGTTCGCGATAGTGGGCCTCGCCTCGGTCCAGGCGGCCGATCTTGCCACCGCCGACCTGATGCGCCGGGCGCAGGCGGGAGACGCTGCCGCCCAGACGAAGATTGGTGACTTCTATGAATACGGACAGGGCGGGCTGCCCAAGGATGAGAAGCAGGCCCTGTTTTGGTACCAGAAGGGGGCGGACCAGGGCGATGCGGGGGCGCAGAACTGGGTCGCCTTCTTTTATGAGAACGGCCGCGCTGGCCTCCCCAAGAGCGACGCACAAGCCGTCGTGTGGTATCGCAAAGCCGCGAATCAGGGCAATGCCTTTGCGATGGCCACCCTCGGCCTGTACTTCGAAGGTGGCTGGGGCGGTTTACCGAAGAGCGATGTGCAAGCGGCGGCGCTGTATCGCAAGGCGGCCGAGTTGGGCGACGCGGGCGCGCAGAAGTGCCTGGCGAATTTTTATCTCACCGGCAGCGGCGGCTTGCCCAAGGACGATGCACAGGCGCTGGCCTGGTTTCGCAAGGCCGCCGATCAGGGCAACGCCATAGCGCAAAACTGGGTCGGTGTCTTCTACGCCAATGGCCGCGGCGGACTGCGCAAGGACGAAGTGCAGGCCGCGGCTTGGTACCGCAAGGCCGCCGACCAGGGCAACGCCTATGCCCAATGCAACCTGGGCGTCCTTTACGAGGAAGGCCTCGGTGGCCTTCCTAAGGACGCCAAGCAGGCAGCGGCCCTTTACCGGCAGGCCGCCGACCAGGGCAATGCCGCTGCCCAAGAGAACCTTGGTCGTCTGTGCGTGTGGGGCGAGGGCGGCCTGCCCCGCGATGATGTCCAGGCGCTGTCATGGTTTCGCAAGGCGGCCGACCAGGGCAGTAACGTCTCACAGAATTGGGTTGGTATTTTCTATGTGGCGGGTCGCGGCGGCTTACCCAAAAATGACCAACAGGCGCTCGCCTGGTATCTCAAGGCTGCGGATCAGGGCAACATAGCCGCGCAAACCAATGTTGCCGCGTTTTACGAACAAGGCCGTGGTGGCTTGGCGAAGAACGATGTCCAGGCGCTGGCTTGGTATCGCAAGGCGGCAGCGGCCGGCGATGCCGGAGCGATCGAGGTTGTTGGAAGCTATTATCAAAATGGCCGCGGCGGCCTGCCCAAGGACGATCGCCAGGCGGCGACGTGGTACCGTAAGGCTGCCGATCTGGGCAATGCCGGCGCGGAAACAGACGTGGGCTTTTTCTACGCCAACGGTCGCGGTGGCCTGCCCAAGGACGATCGCCAGGCGGCGACGTGGTACCGCAAGGCCGCCGACCAAGGCGATGCCTGGGGCTCAAATGATTTGGCCGATTTCTACGAGGATGGACGAGGCGGCCTGCCGAAGGATGAAAAGCAGGCGGCGGCGCTGTACCGCCAGGCGGCGGACAAGGGCAATGCCTTGGCCTTAAACAGTTTGGGCATATTCTACGAGTATGGACGCGGCGGACTACCCAAGGATGAACGCCAGGCGGCGGTCTTGTATCGTCAGGCGGCGGACATGGGCAATGCCTATGCCCAAGCCGAGCTTGCCTTTTTCTACTTGAACGGTCGCGGTGGCCTGGCCAAAGACGAACGCCAGGCGGCGGTACTCTTTCGCAAGGCTGCCGACCAAGGCAGCGCCTACGCGCAGTCCAACCTCGGTTCTCTTTACTCGGTTGGCGGGGGAGGACTGCCCCGAGACGCTGTGCAAGCCGCGGCGTTGTTTCGCAAGGCTGCCGACCAGGGCAATGCGCCCGCCCAAAACAATCTTGGCGATTTTTATGCGAAAGGGCTCGGCGGCCTGCCCCGGGACGATGCAGAGGCGTTGGCCCTGTTTCGCAAAGCAGCCAGCCAGGGCAACGCGGCGGCGGAAAACTGGGTCGGTGTCTTCTACCATGACGGTCGCGGCGGCCTCGCGGTAAACTACCCGGAGGCCATGGTCTGGTATCGCAAGGCGGCAGCGCAGGGCGACAGCAATGCCATCCGCAACATTTACCTGATGGAGCATTCGGGGAGACGGTGAGCAGTGGCAATCGCGGCAACGCTCAGGCACCCGGCGGCGACATGCAGTTCTGCGACCGGGGCATCTCGAACGGGATGAGTGGCTGCACGAATTGCGAAACTGGATCCACCCGGATCCCGCAACCGGCAAGCCCAATCACTGAGACGGCGCTGTGGTTAGCATATCTCCCAAGCCGGGTAGGTTGATCGATCTTTCTGGAGTTTGTGTTGAGGCTCATCTTGCGGCCAGGGACAGCGGGCATCATGAGAGCTTCAGCGTTTGTTGCGGTTCTGATTTTCACGGTTGCGGGGTGTGCCGCGCAGCCGGTACCCTCCAGCATCGAGTCGGCCACAATGTCGGCGGACCGCACCATTACGCTCCGGCTGCGGGCACAAGACGGCCGCGGTGCAACCGGCGATGGTGTTCTGGTTTATAGAACCGGCAGCCGGGATTTGGAAGAGGTCCTCGGCCACATCGGCGGGCTGAAGCCGGGCGAGCCAAAGCCCGTTCCGCCGTGGTCCTAGTCGGTGTTTGCAACGACGGGGGGAAAGCCGCTTTTGGTCGGAAGAGTAACTTCTCAGCGACAGCGATTCCGGGTGAAACCACTTGAATCGATCAGACTTGCTCGTCTTGATTGAGATGCAATGCTGGAGGGACCATGGGACGTTGCATTGGACTGAGTTTCCGGCTGCTGCTGGTCATTGCATGCGTGGCCCAGGTACGGCTGACACCCGCAGTGGCGCAGGACGTCTTCAACGGCGGGAACCAAGGAGGCGGCAATCCCAATTGCCCGCCCCCGGTCATTAACGGGATCACGCCGAAAAATTGGTCGTGCCGGACCGGTCCCCAGTATTCCGAGGGAAATCCCGATTGCCCGCCCCCGGTCATACTCATCAACGGTCAGCCGACGACGCCTAAGAACTGGTCATGCCCGGGCGGAATGTCCTCGGGTCGGAGCGGCCCCATCGGGCCACTTGAAACCCACCATCCCGGCCCGCCCTACGTTCCAGGCGCTGCCAATCCATGCCAGCCGGGAGGTCCCGGCAGTTATAACTGGCTTAACAATCCGGTGGGTACGCAATTGCCGCCGGGCTGCGTGCGCCCCCCCACCGGCACGACGACCACCGATGCGAAGAACGATCCGAGTTACCAAACCGCGCCGCCCGGCAGCTACATCGTGCCGCCTGTGGGGCCGCCCGGCAGCTACATCGTGCCGCCTGTGGGGCCACCCGGCAGCTACGTCGTGCCGTCTGCGGGACCGCCCGGCAGCTATGTCAATTCCACCGCTGGCCGGCGTTAGCCCGCCCAATCGAAGGCGCCATTGCTGAAGAACTAGCGTCGGCCCGACGTCGGATGCCGCCACCAGCGGCGCCACCACGGCCGCATCAACGCTATGCTCTCGGATGACTGGCGATAGGAAGCATCGCAATCGTTGATGTATTGCGCTGACCAGACTCCGCTGCCCAGTAGCGGTTCGCCATCCGCACTGTAAGAATTGTCCCAGCGACAGGACATGAGAATGAACCGACCGGCGGCCCAGGCCACAACCCCCAGTTCCGTAATCTCCAGTCCTTCGACCGGACCTTCAAAGGTATGGACAGCCTCCTGCAGTGCCGCCTCCAGCATCTCCGCGCGCTGATATTTCGGCGCTTTCATGGTCCTGTTTACAACGCTCTAAAAGTGATCCATTCCGCGTTTTAAGAGCGATGCGTCCCGGCTGATAGTAGTTAGACAGTATCCACCGCCTTGAGGCGGCGTATATGTCCACAGCCACCGGGCGATCGACGACGCTTCCGGCTACCCGCATGTTCTATCGAAAATTCTATCTATCGGCGGACACGGCTCGCCGTTTCCGGTTGTCCTGTCCCGGACGGCTCAGTCTGGCCCGATGCAGCATTCGACGAATAGCGGCGCCACGCGGCAGTCCCAAGTTGTCCGGTCCAGGAACAAATATCGGAAGTCTGAAGCGAGTAAGTGCCCCCGTCTGTGTATCCATTGGTCGCTTTCAGCGACCAATGTCCGTTGCGGGCAGAAAACGCGCCCGCGGTGGGTGGAGCCCCGTCCCCGGCTTCACTATGAAAACTGTAGGTCCCGTCGCGATGGATTTCCCACACCCAAGGTCCACCATTCAGCGGGAGCTTCCAAGTGCCAACGAGGTTGGGGTCGACCCCGACGGGCTTCGACGGTTGTGACGTACAGGGTCGCATTGCGTTCTGTGCCAGGAAGCATGGGTCGATATGGGGAACCGGACGACCACCACCGCCACCGCCACCACCGCCACCGGGACAAAAGGAGGCATTCCCGTCCGTGCTGTCGTAGCAATTGGTTATTGGATTGTAGACTTGTGCCGATGCTGTAGGTTCCAGGGCTATAACGCCGAGTACAACCGCTACAGCGACGCAGATGCACGTCATTCCTCGATGTACGACCCTGTCGATCACCCCGAACGTGTTCATCTTGCCGACCTCTTTTCGGAGCGCGTTTTGCTCGCTTAACCCGACATTCCCCAAATGGCCAATCTACCCAGCATCCGGACGAAAATAATAGCGCCTCCTGAGGCGGCGGAAAAGCGCACAAACGCCGTATTTCGTCCCTGGCCCACCTCGGGCCAGTCCTAATCTGCGTTTTGGAGTGAACTCCGAACTCACGCAATTATGCCACGCCGTTCCTTCGCAGAGACGATGGAACGATCCGGTCGGCGATCGCGGACAAAATGGCTAAGAGCATAAGGTAAGCCTTATCAGCGGCCGTCGGAGACAGCATCAAAGATGGCGCCCCGTAAAGCCTAGTGCGAATACCTGCTGGCGTAAAGCCGCTGCACCAGGCGAGCCCGTCCGACCATACTCGATCATTCCCAACTCTCGATCGTCGAATTGCAGCCGCCAGTGCCGCCCGAAACCGCTGTTCGCCGAAGTAGGTTCCGACCGCTGCACATTCCGATATGCGAAGATAATCGCGCCCCGGCATGCCAACACGTCGCATCATACGCCGAAGAGCAGCCTGTTGCTGGGCGAAGGAGAATTTGTAAAGGCCGAGAAAACGCAGTTTTTCCTGCGGAATCGCCGTCTCGAGCCGGAACGCTACCGACCAATCGCGGCCCGCTTCGATGATGGTGAAATGGTCCATGAGGAAGTCCATTACTACCGGAAGATAGAAGGCGGTTGGGTGATAAAAATCCTGGTGAATTACGATCGATTTCTCCGGAATGAGATGCGGAAAAAATTCGGTCAGCACTTTGCCGCTCAGTGCAAGTGTTTTAGCGACGTCGACAAACAGTATCTCGATAGGCGTCTCTGAGGGCCAGCTTTCTTCGAGCAAGTCACCCGTATGAACTTCTATGAGATCGGCAAACTCCGCTGTGACGTGCCGAAAAATCGCGGCGAAAGACTGCCCCATCTCGACAGCCTCATCGAACTGCGTCCGGATGAAGTCCACCAAGTATGGCTCATTAGCAATGAAGCGATCATAGGAATGCAGGCGGTTCCCCGCGGCTCTTGGATTGTCCCTGAGACCCGCAGCGAGGCAACAGGTAGATGCTCCGCAAAAAGCACCGAGTTCAACCACCGCGCCCTCACCGGTGTATACATAGCGCGCCAGTTGATAAAGCAACTTACGCTCTTCCAGGCCGAGCAGGCCTAAGGCGTAACTCCCGGCTTGCGCATCGGGGGCGAGCCACGGCTTAGCGCTCATCGTGCTGGACTTCTCTAGTTTCCATCGACAAACTCGATCGTCCTCCTCAAGGTCGGTGAATGGTGTTACGCCAAGGTTGGAACGAGCGCGGAGAACTCGGAGTCCTTCAATCGCCGGACGAGAGCGTCATAGTTCGAGAGCAATTGGGAGTACGGAATATTAATCGCTTTTTGCGGCCGTCCGTCATAGCGGAACTGAAAAGGGGCGTCGAGCGCCGTCGCGATGTTCCGTAAAGCTCCCGGGCGTTCGGGAATTTCCTGCCGGGAGCCAGCTCTCGCGAGGTCCTCGAGCAGGTTTTCATAGGGGCAATGGACCACTCGGCAGTCCCGCGTGGCTTTAAGGAAAACGTCGCGATGCCGAACGATTGTCCGCGCATACGCCAAGCATTCTGGAACATCGATCTGATAACTCCGACCGATTACGGCACCATCATAGTTGTGCCAGAGGTTTCGCTGTGAGGCGATCAATGCCGAGATCGCGCAGTGAATTACATTTCTCGTGGTATGAACCAGTGTAGCTCCACGAGATTGCAAATAAAATAAGAGAAATGGGAAAGAACTAGAATCCCAAGCGACTGGCGCAATGCGCGTCAGTTGATTGTATTTGATATCAACGCCAAAGGCGTAGCAGTTGCTCTTCTTATTGCCTTCCCAATGATAGCGAATGCGATACCGTACAAATTCAAAATATTCGTCGAGGAATGACTCGGCGTCGCCGAAACTCCCCTGAAAAAAGCTGCGAGCCGGAAGGCTGCGGCAGTAGTTGTCCCAGTGGGCGGGCGCTGGGCTCGGTGTCAGCACTTCACCAAGCATTGCTATCCGTTCGTTAGTATTAAGGATTTCGCGCAATAGATTAGTGCCGGTTCGCTGAGCGCCGATTACCGCAAAAAGATGATTGCCACTGGCTCGTGAAGAAATATTATGGCCAGCCAAGACCCTCATCGTTAAGCCACTGTCAGAATCTTACGGGCGCTCTGGTCAAGGCCTTGAGTCGTGAGTACCCCAGTTGATCGGTCGCGGCTACGGACACATCGAAACCCGGTCAAGTGGAACTGGAGTCGACGATCAGTCTCTCAACGGCCCGGCGGCTGCTTTCCCAAGCCGACCAGAATCGAGGTGAACCAGTTTCGATTCGGTCGGTAGCCAGGCAGCGGAGCCATAAGTACGCTTCCCGAGTGAGCGGACGGAGATTCGGACTCGTGTCAAAGTCGAATTCGTTGAAGAAGCTGTGACGCAAGTTCGGATTGAGAAACCTGCTGGCGAACTGCTCAATGCCAGCTTCTTCGGTATCACTTAGAGGGATTTTCAGACCGCGCACGATACGTTCAAGCTGCCGCCGCGGGTCCTCCATCACCAAATCATAGTCGGCAACGATGAATGGCCTGTTGGCGATCTTGCTTAGGTTTGGGACCATGTAACTTAACCACAGCAAGTGCGCTATTCCTGGATTCATGCCTTGGCGTTGTAATAGCGAAACAGCCACGCTCAACGGATTTCTGATTACCACCAAGTAGCATTCTTCCACTTCAAGACGATGGAGCACTGAGTGCCAGAAAGGCAATAGCCGAATAGTGCGCGGATCCTTGAAGCCCCAAAGCGGATGACTTGCGAAGGTGGATCTAAGGTATTTGACGGCGTCGGCGAGCAGAGCCCCGACTTCAGGTTCGCGCCATCGGGAATCGTCAATCAGTGTAACATCTTCCCACTTAAGTCCGAAGACGGTGAGGAGACGTTCGTTCAGCTCGCAAATGTTCTTATCTTCCCAATAACCAGTCGGGTTATCGGGCTGTGGGCTTAGAAAATTATTCCCCAGGTAGACGCCCAACATTTGCAGACCGCGGGCGAGGGCGCTGGTGCCGCTCCGATGCATTCCAAGTACCAGTACGGCGCGTGAGGATCGCATATCAAATCAATCGGTCGACTCCTAGCGGGAATGAGCCGCTTGCCCCGCTTCGCCGTGGTCCTCAGCCGGTCACGGCTGGGCCCTGTTCTCCGCGCGAGAGCGGCGTGCCAATGTTAGCATCTCGCTCGAACTTCAATCCTTGGCCGAATTGCAGCACCTTTCGCAGCGTCTCCTCGATGGCAGGTGCCAGCTTGCGCCCGGGTACTGTGTACGGCCGAGCGCTGCGAACCGCGTTTACCAGCGAGTGCACCATACTCTCCTGGTCTTGATCTTCGCGGTGCCAAATGAATACTTCCGGCATCGTTTCGATCCGCAGGCCCATTAGAGCCGCTTTGGAAAGAAGCTCCCAGTCGTCAAGGGTTGATACCGCTTCGTTGCTGAATCCCCCGATTGTCTCGAATGCATCGCGTCGTACTAGGGCGTTGGTGCTGCCGAAGCAGTTGACGAAAGCCCCGGTAGCAGCATCCCCTCCGAGAAACGGACGGCGTGAGTGCTCGAGGAGGTTCTGCGACGATCCGTTGGAGGAGCCGAGGAAAAAGCTGATTGCCGAAGTCAAAATGTCGGCATCCACGCGTTGCGCAACCTGAACGAAGACCGAGATCGCATTGGGAGCCAACAAAAGTGTGTGATCGTCGACGAAGAACAAGTATTCCCCTTTCGCCTCGCGAACCGCCGCATTTCTGCTTGCCCCAATCTCCTCACCGCGTCGAAAGATCCGGCGCATTTCGTGGCCATCGGAACCATTGGAATCAATCGACGAATTCGATGGCGAAAATTCCTCGCTTCCACACTCGGCCAAGATGATCTCCAGATGCGGATAGTTCTGCTGCTTTAGCGAGGCCAATGTCGCCGCGGCGCCCTTCTCTCTGACATTGTAGGCGAAACATATGCTCACCACCGGGAAAATTGATTCTCTGCCGCCCCGCCGAGGCTGACGAACAGGTTGTTTGTGCTTGGCTTGATTCGGGAGGCTGACATGCAGATCCACCCATTTGCGTGCGTTGTCGGCGAATGAGGCCGATGGGCGCGCCGAAAAGGCACCTTGGTCGAGTGCGGCCCGGAGACGTTCAGCCAGAACGTCGGGCCTCGGCTCGAAGCAGACGTTTTCTATGTCGGAGGAGTCCATAATTTCTGGAATCCCTCCAACATTGCTAGCCAGCAATGGTACACCCGCGCCCACGCATTCCAGCACCGTGTTGGGATAATTATCGGCGAGTGACGAGATCACCGCTAACCGTCCAGCTCCTTTAAGGTACTCGATTGCTGCTTTCTGATACTTATTGGAAACAATGTGCCACGGAACGGACCAAGCCTTGGATCGGTCGCTGA
The DNA here is from genome assembly GCA_963734845.1 of uncultured delta proteobacterium. GTDB lineage: Bacteria > Desulfobacterota > Binatia > Binatales > Binataceae > JAKAVN01. The sequence continues at coordinate 255,743 of CAVTIS010000008.1, forward strand.
TGTAGCCGATACTCGAACGACCGTAAAGCTGAGTTTCTTTGCCTAGAAAGGTGACTTCAAACTTGCGATTGGCGCGGTCGGAGCAAAGTTGATCGACCGCATCGCAAAAGAGTTTGAGCCCTTTTCTGATCTCCAATCGTCCGAAGAATACTAATTCACGAATCTCATTTTTCCGGGGACCCGGCGCGGGACCTTCTGAGAGCAGCCCTTGGGGAAGAACATATGGCGCAACGTAAGTCCGTTCAGGAAGTTCCCAGCCATTTCCTTGCATCCAGCGAAGAAGATATTGGCTCGGACTCGTGACGATATCCGCGGCTGAGATGCTCACGCGTTCCATAAAATCAATCTCAAGCTCTCCGAGATTGCGTATGTAATCCTGGCTGCCCTCTTTCACCCAAAATGTCGGACCGTGGGCACTAATCACGAAGGTCGTGTCACCGAAAGCAAGTCCTTGGCGCTTTGCGAGCAAGCTGTAAAACCCCAGGCCCTGACATTCCGGAAAGTGAATGATATCGAAATCGTGCTGATGTTCCTTCAGCCAAGCATACGTGTGATAGGACACGCTGGAGGCCCAGGCAGCATGAATTCTGGGCTCATGAGCCATGGGCAGCGGAATCAACTTCAGGCCTTTCTCTTTCTGGTAATAGTCGACCCAATCAATCATGTTTCCGTCGGTAGGATGACACCCGAGAAGGAAAAGGATAGTCACGTCGTAGCCGGCCCGCTTCAGGGCGTCGGCGAGACTCGTGTAGGCGGTACCGATACCAGCATTGCGAGACGGCCCCTCGATTTCCCACGAAGCGATGCAGACGCGTGGAAGGCTGGAACCGTGGGGGACGTCAACCTCGGGCAATGGCGGAAACGTAGCGGACATCGATCTTCCTCTCCTTGGTGGATCCGGCGACAATCAAAGGTGGCCTTCATCCGCATAACCAATCAGACGACGTGGGCACAAGTACAAGTTTTCTTCAAGCAAATCAAGAGATTTTTTATGAAAATATCGAAAGGCGACTGGAGATGAATACGGTGGCCTTCGTTGGTTGATGCCCGTTTGGACGAAAAGCGTTTGTCCCGGATGCGATCCTCGCGTACTGTGTCGCGATGCTCGTCACCGTCGAGCGTTTGACGAAAACCTATGGCAGTTTCAAGGCCGTTGACAACGTATCCTTCGTCGTCCAAGCGGGAGAAATTGCCGGCCTTGTCGGTCCCAATGGAGCCGGCAAGACGACCATCATTCACATCATGCTGGGTCTGATCTCGCCCAACGCGGGTGCGGTGCGCCTGTTTGGGAGGAGCCTGGAAACGGATCGCGAGCAAATACTCCAGCGATTGAATTTCACGACGCCATACATGGCATTCCCGGTCCGGTTGACGGTGCTCGAGAACTTGAGGGTCTTCGCCAAAATATACAACGTTCGTGACCCGGTGGCGAAAATCAGTGAGTTGCTGGAGCGATTCGGCATCGGGCATCTGAAGAACAAGCCGGTCTCGCGGTTGTCCTCCGGCGAGGCTACGCGGGTGGGGCTATGCAAGGCATTTCTGAATGATCCGGAATTGTTGTTGCTGGATGAGCCGACGGCTTACCTTGACCTTCAGGCGGCGCTGCAGGTGAGAGGCGTTCTGCTTGAGTTACAGCGGAGCCGAGGGACAACGATTTTCTATACCTCGCACAACATGCTCGAGGTCCAGCGCATGTGCAACCGAATCATTTTTCTCAATCGTGGAACGGTCATCGCAACCGGGACACCGATCGAAGTAACCCGCAAGATCCTGAAGGAGAACCGCGACGCGCCCGCTCTCGACGAGGTCTTCATCCGCATTGCTGGGCGTCAGTCAGATGAAGCCGTCGCGAATTAGCGCCGTCGTCCTGCGGCATGCCTACGAAGTGCGCCGCAACGCGAACCACATCACTTACATGGTGTACTGGCCGGTGGTGAATATCGCGGTCTGGGGGTTCTTCACACTCTACCTGCGCCACGGCGACCGCCTGCGGCCTGGAGTGATCAGTTGCCTGCTCGGGGCAGTCATCTTGTGGGGACTGTTCAATGCTTTCCAACGCGACATGGCGGTCGGTTTTCTGGAAGAACTGTGGTCACGGAATCTGGTTAGCCTCTTTGCTTCACCTTTGACTATTTCAGAATACGTGACCGGCTTGATCCTCGTGACGGCCGCCAAGGCAATGGTTGGCTTGATGGTCGAGTCGCTGATCGCGTGGATTTTCTATCACTACAATATCTTCCCGATGCTGCCGAAATTAATTCCGTTCATCCTGAACCTGGCTCTGTTTGCGCTCACGATCGGCATCGCGGTAACCGGCTTGATCTTCCGCTACACCACGAAGTTCCAGGCGATGGCGTGGAGCTTCGCCGGCATACTGATGCCATTGTCGTGCGTTTTCTATCCGTTGAGTTCGTTGCCGAGCTTCCTACGCCCGACGGCCTCCATACTCCCTACTGCCCACGCTTTCGAAGGTATGCGAGAAGCTATCGAAAGAGGCGCGTTTTCGGCATCGCATTTCAAATCGGGGTTGGAACTTAACGTGATCTACTTTATCCTCGCCATCGGCTTCTTCCGATGGATGTTCGAGTCGGCGCGATCGCGAGGATTGTTGGTAAAGATGGAATAGTTCACCCGGCGAATCGATCTTCGCCTGCGCTCGAGCGCAGGAACAGGCGGTCAATCTCTGCTAGTTCACGCCCCTCGACAGCCTTGTATGTAGCGAATGCAGTAGAATCGACAGACGTAAGGCGGCAGGCCGGTGCAGCCTTGGAGAAGACACCCCGTCTAGCAGCGAAGGTCGCCGTGCCATCACGGCGGCGCTCAAGCCCGAACGGTTGCAAGGGAAAGAAATCCCGGATCGCAAGGCGGGGCAAGCCACGCTGAGGAGGGTGAAACATGGAGGAGATGAAACGGTTTGTCGGGATCGACGTCGCCAAGGCGGCATTGGACGTGTTCATCGGATCCGCCGGCGGGGCCTTTTCAGTGGCTAATGATGAGGTCGGAATCCGGGAGTTACTGAGACAGCTGGAGCCGGCTGACTTTGTGATTCTTGAAGCCACCGGTGGCCTGGAAACTCCCGTCGCCAGTGCCCTGGCGGCTGCGGGAATCGCAGTGGCGATAGTTAATCCACGCCAGGTGCGAGACTTTGCCCGCGCCACCGGCAAGCTGGCCAAGACTGACCGGCTGGATGCCGAGGCGCTGACTCGGTTCGGTGAGGCGGTTCGACCAGAAGCACGGCCGTTAGCCGACGAGCAGGCCCAGGCGCTTGGAGCACTGGTTACCCGGCGGCGCCGGTTGGTCGAGATGCTGACCGCGGAGAAGAATCGCCGGGCCAGAGCTCCAAAGGTTTTACACCGTAGCATCGATGAGCAGCCCGTCAGAGGCTTTCGCAGTCATAGTCGTTCTGCTCGTAGCCATCGTTTTAGCTTCAGTTCGACGGAGATGACCTGAAACTAAGGGCCCCTCTCGATTTCCAAAACCGGGCCACCTCGCCCCCGGATTAAGGCCAGTACCTATTTCCGGCGATGATGGCAGCCCGGGCTCGCGGAGCATTTGGGGCTGTCGGACCGGGCGGTCCGCAAGGCGGCAGGCGGCCCATGCATGAAAAAGCAGGTTGCTCCGTCTGAGGTTCCCGGCCCACGTCAGGGCTTAATATGCCTCAGGTGTTCGGCGCAGCCTGCTTCCTGGATTCTGCTCTAACACAGAAGATGTCGAACGCGCTAATGCCCTGTGAGCGGTGGGCAGCCGCGACGCTGCCAACCCCCGGCGGAGCGCTCTGGAAGCTCTCAGAATGAGCGCATGATCAACGCGCCCCATTGCGGAGATGAAGGGGAATCAAGTTGTTTTGACGCGAGACGCTGCTTGCTGAGACGCTCCGACCAGGCACAGAGGTTCTTCAATGAAACTAAAGCGTCTGAAGGCGAAGTGCTATCAGCATCCGCATAAAGATGCTGTCCGCAAAATCCGTACTGTCTGGCTTTGCCAAGCTTGCGTTCTCGAATTGGAACAACTTAACCGCCCAATTAGGCCGGGCCGCGCGAAGATGATCGCCTTCACCTCGTCAAGGCGTCGCGCCATCGCCTCGGCAATTTCGTTGAGATGCTCCAGCGATGCGATAGCGTGATCGAGCAGGGGCTCAGCCGACGTGTGGCCCTCAGAGGCTGCGCAGTGAGCGTCCCCGAGCTCTCGGTTGGCCTCGTTGGTGATTGCCACCAGCGCCTGCATGCGTCCAGTTAGCTCTCGCAAGATCGACGAATGCAGACTGCCGGTGGTCGCCTTCCACCGCATGGTGATCGCCGGAAGCGTCTTGCCAAGGTAGTCCCTCGTCTTAGCTACGAGGACCCCTCGCTTGTTCTCGATGGTATCAGCCATCAGTGATGAGGATGCCCTTTCCTAGCATCCGAAGCACGCGCTCGGATGGAATTTCACGCATTTCGTTAGTTATCAAGGTTACCAATCCTTCACATTGGCACGTGATCGCGCGTCAAAGACTTTACAGCGGTAAATTAAAGGCGCATAGGTTCGGTAAACTAGACTAAGTTGCGCGAGCAGGGGGCTGCGATGAGGATTTTCGTACGCTCTCAATATGCGAATGATTCGCCCGACGAGAGCGTGCGAAGGGCCTTTGAAGTTCTCCATGATTCCAAGGTCTTTTCGGTACGTGCTGGCGGGAGCTTCGGAGACAGACCCGTGGTCTTGGTCGATGCGAGAGAGGTGACAGAGGCGCTTGCAGCGCTCGAATCTGCCGGACTCCAATGGCCAACTTAGCGCGCCATTCTAAAAGAGACCGACGGCCCTTCGATTTCTTAGCTGCCTCTGCTCGATGACAGGCATGAAGCTGCAGGACGTTTGTACTTGCGGACATCAACGCGCCGCTCATTACGAAAATAAACCATCCCGGGTCAGTCCGGCTAAGACGAACTGCGCTCTCTGCTACTGCGCGCAGTTCAAAGTGGCACGGAAACACCCCCTAGAGTGCAAATGGTGAGTGCAGGCAGCATGGCTTCGTATATACATGGGCCATGGGCCGACGCAGAGAACGCCACGCACAAGAAGCCCACTACCCCTTCGAAAGAGTCAGGCCTATCGGGCAGTCCGCCGTCGTCTGCCCGAAGTGCGAGAAGCTTGTGTCTACCCCCGAGCGATTGGTTGAGCATTTCCCCCAAGTGTCGGTCTGATGAGCGCCGGCCGTTTTGACTAGTGGCAGGCCGAGAGTAAGGGACTGTTATTGGTGCGATGATGTGCGCGGACCAGGCGGAGCGGAGGAAGAATGAGGCTCGAGGAACTGACGATCGGCGAGGCGGGGGCAGCGCTTCGCCGCGGCGAGATGACGGCGGCCGCCTACGCCGAGGCGCTGCTCGAGCGCTGCGCCAGGGTGGCGTCGCTCAACGCCTTCATCGCGCAGGATGCGGCCACGGTGAGGTCCGCGGCGCGGCGCGCCGACGAGGCGCGGAAGGCGGGCGGTCCCCTGGGGCCCCTCCACGGCGTGCCGCTCGCGATCAAAGACAACGTCGATACCGCGGATCTGCCGACGACCGGCGGCACAGCGGGTCTCAAGGCAAACCGGCCGAAGCGGAACGCGCCCGTCGCGCAAAAACTCCTTGACGCCGGCGCCATCTTGTTCGGCAAGGCCAACCTGCACGAGCTTGCCTTCGGCGTCACGAACAACAACAAATCCTTCGGGGCCGCGCGCAACCCATACGATCCGTCGCGCATTCCCGGTGGCTCGAGCGGCGGGACCGCGGCGGCTGTGGCGGCGCGGTTGGTACCCGGCGGGATCGGCTCGGACACGGGCGGCTCGGTGCGCATTCCGGCGGCGCTCTGCGGAATTGTCGGCTTCCGCCCGACGACGGGGCGCTGGTCCGCCGCCGGCGTCGTCCCGATCTCGCCCACGCGCGACACGCCCGGCCCCATGACGCGCAGCGTCGCGGATTGCGTCCTGCTCGACGGCATCGTCACCGGCGGGGCCACCGCCCTCGCGCCCGCCACGCTCCAGGGAATGAGACTCGGCGTGCCCCGCGGCTATTTCTGGGAGAACCTCGACGGCAATCTGGCGCGCCTTCTGGAGGATGCGCTGGCGCGGCTGCGCGATGCTGGCGCCGTGCTCGTCGAGGGCGACGTCGTCGATGTGGGGCGGCTCAACAATGCCGCCACCTTCCCCATCGCGCTCTACGAGGTAGTGCGGTCGCTCAAGGCCTATCTCACCTCGCACGAGGTCGGACTCGATCTCGCCGGCCTCATAGCGGCGGTCAAGAGCCCGGACGTGAAGGACGTGCTCGAGGCCGCGACTGGCGCCGGCGCTGTGTCGGAGGCGGCATATCGCGAGGCGCTCAAGAATCGCGCGGCGCTACAGGAGAGTTTTCGTCGCTATTTTCGAGAGCACAGCGTGACCGTCGCGCTCTTGCCCACGACGCCGCTGCCAGCCGCAAAGATCGGCGAGGACGAGACTACGCTCTTGAACGGCGCCGCGGTGCCGACCTTCCCGACCTTCATCCGCAATACCGACCCTGGCAGCGTCGCCGGCGTCCCGACGCTGAGCCTGCCGGCAGGGATCACGAAGGCGGGGCTTCCGGTCGGGCTCGAGCTCGATGGGCCGGAAGGCAACGACTATCAGGTGCTTGCGGTGGGCTGTGCCATCGAGGCCGTGCTGCCAAAGCTGCCGGCACCTCCATTTCCGAAGTGATCGCGCGAACCCGCGCCAAGGATCGTGAAGTGAGTCAAGATTCAACCGGCGTACTGAGTCTCGGCGCTTAGCGCTACTGCGGCGAGCCGCCGCAGCTGAGAACGTCACTGAACAGAAGGGCGGTCGCCGCTTGTCGGGCGGATTGTCAGAACCGCGGGCTTGACAGCGTCGCATCAAACCTCTCCGAACAACGCGTCAAAAGATCGCTCGCATCATCTGGGCGGCGGTTGCTGAATCGCAACTGCCTCTGCCGTTACAATCCTGCTTTTTTTGTCCACGGAAATCTCTCCTAGCGACCCAGGTCATCCAGCAGGGCCTTGGCGTCCTTCAGATCGGCGGTATCCAAGCCCTCGGTGAACCAGCCGTAGATGTCCGTGAGCATCGCGCGCGCTTCGTCTCGACGGCCTCGCTTGGCGAGGAGCCGGGCCAAGCTCGTGCGCAGCGCCGCGGCGACTCGTCGCGCCTTCTTCGATTCCTATCTCTATCTCGCTGCTTGCCTGATCTGCCGAAAGCATGCGCGCACCTCATGCACGAACATTTCCGGCTGTTCGAATGCGGCGAAGTGGCCGCCCTTGTCGAGCTCGTTGAAGTAGACCAATTTCGTATAGCGCTGCTCCACCCAGCGCCGCGACCCGCGGAAGATCTCCTTGGGGAAGATCGAACATCCCGCAGGTATCAGGACCGCGTCGGTCGGAATCGAGCGGAAACTCTCCCAGTAGAGTCGCGCGGATGAGGCGGCGGTTCCAGTCAGCCAATACATCATCACATTGTCGAGCAGTTCGTCGCGGGTCAGGACGTTCTCCGGATGGCCTCCACAGTCGGTCCATGCCCAAAACTTCTCGAGGATCCAGGCCATCTGGCCGACGGGCGAGTCGCTAAGGCCGTAGCCAACGGTCTGCGGCCGCGTACTCTGTTCCTTGGAGTACCCGGAGTCCCAGTCGTTGTAATACCGGAAACCAGCGAACGCCGATTTTTCCGTCACGGTGAGGTCGCTGCTCGAAGGATCGATTCGCACCAGCAAGTGCAGTACGAGCGGCAGATTCACATGTATTCCGAGGCAGTTGGCGGGGTCCTGAAATCCGATGCAAGTCGTGATCGCGGCGCCCCAATCACCGCCTTGTGCGGCATATTGCTTGTAACCGAGCCGCAGCATCAGTTCGGACCACGCGTTCGCGATCCGTTGCACGTTCCATCCCGTGCGGGTCGGCTTGTCCGAGAAGCCATATCCTGGAAGCGACGGACACACGAGGTGGAACGCGTCGGCAGCCTCGCCGCCGTGCGCGGTCGGGTTGGTCAACGGTTCGATTACTTTCTGAAACTCGACGATCGACCCGGCCATCCATGCGTGACAAGCAGCGGCGTCGCGTCCGGGTGCGGCGAGCGGACATGGATAAAGTGGATTCCCAGACCGTCGATTTCTGTCTTGAACTGCGGAAAGCGATTGAGCAACGCCTCGCGCGCACGCCAGTCGTACTTCTCCAACCAATATGAAGCGACCTCCTGCGCATACGCGAGGGGCAATCCCTGCGTCCAATCGTCGACGCATTCACGCTCCGGCCATCGCGTCGCACGTAGGCGCCGCTTCAGGTCCTCAAGTTCGTCATCGGTAATAGCAATCCGGAAGGGTGTGATCTCATCGCTCATTGGCAGGTCTGCTCCACGAAGACATTCACGGCAATCGTTACTCTGACTGGTATGCTCCGCCCGTCGATTGTAGCCCGCCTTTTCTCTAAATCTTGTTTCGAGTTCACCTGAGCCTTTGATGTTAGCGAACAGGGCGGTGACCGCTTGCGCTCGCCTTGGAAATTCTCGGACTCAAGTGCCCCGCCACGCGAATCGGCGCGCTAAAAGATTTCCTCGCCCCGGCGGACACTGCGAGCGCGGCTCCACAATCATCACAGAAGTCCTCACCGGGCTTGTTTGGGGTGCTGCATCGCGCACACTTTGCAGCAAGCGGAGTCCCACAATTGGCGCAAAACCTTCGCCCCTCGGATTGTCGCTCTCACATGTGCAGCGACGTCGAGCGCCGCGCGAAAAACAGTGTTCGGCTTCCGCCGTAGCTCCGCCGTCGCGCATCAGCAACAACTCACCCTTGAGGCGCAGCATCTCGGCCTGATCGACCCTTTCGCCGCTGTGCTCGATATGCGCCAGGGCTTCGTTCAGCATCTCAAGCGCCTCTTCTTTACGACCCATCCTGGCGTAACCCCGTGCGAGCAGGGCGATTGTGTACTGTTGCCACGGCACTCCGCTCAACCGGCGGAAGCCCGCGACTCCCGCCTCCATTTCCGCCACCCCTTGCTCGAGTTGCCCTTGTTCGGCCAGGGCCCAGTCGTGATTGAATCGTCCCCAAGCAAGCCACTCCCGGAAACCGTTTTCCTCAGACAGCGCCATGGCTTCCTCGGCGTGCACGCGGACGATCTCCGGCTCGCGCCGGTAACGAGCGAGTACCCCCCCTCTGACTGTCAGCGCATGATCCAAGCTAAACAGATGCTTGTCGCCGAGGAGGGGCTGGAACACGCGCGCCAGTCCAATGACAAGTCGTTCCGCAGCGCGACCATCTAAGAATTACCGCGCAGAATCATCCGTGGATTGAATGAGCCGATAGGCAGCGCGGCAGACCTCCGATTCGCGAGTTAATAGGTTCACGTCACAAAAGGCCGCTACTTCTGGATACGGGACGCGGGCATCTACAGGTCTTCCACCCTTTAGGATTGCGCTGGCCTCGCACTTCGGCGACGCGGGAGCGTAGACGCCCCGCGCGCAAAGTGGCGCAACCTCAGACCACGATTCCGCTTGGCCATTCGGCCCTCTACCTGCGTACCCCCCGTAGCGGCGCAATTCCTGAAGAACATCAACCTCTGGAATGCCATAAGTAACCGGATTTAGTAGTCGCTTGACGACCGTGGAACTCGCGGAGCGGTCACCCCCGCCGTGCGTGACCAGGCAAAGGGCAAGACTCTGCTCCAAGTAATTGGCGTCGCAAAACTTCGCCACATCGTCAAGAGGAATCGGTTTTGTGTCGCCCCAACCATCCACGGCTAGCTGTGCCGCATGGCAGCGCGCGGACGTTGGTTGGTAGTTCCCCAACCGGCAGCCTTGTTCGACTTGCGGCCATTCTTCCGTTTTTTCTGTGATCTCGCCCTCCATATGTCCCTGTGCCAACGCCTGCCCGACATAGCTTCCGATAATTACGCTCGTGCGATCTGCCGCGGCTGCCGACGCCGCGGACGAAACGCTCGGCGAACTCTCCCCGGCAGGAGTGTGCAGCTCTGAACTCCCTTCAGGCGCTCGCCTTACGACGTCGGGAGTTTCCCGCATTCCTTCCCGCGATACGCATCCAGGCATCGAGAGTGTGAATGCTCCAAACCCCGATGAGCACCCCCGCTGCAAGGCTCGCTATGGCTACGACACACATTGCCCTAAATGCTCGTTGGGCCTTACGCCAGCTCAGCACGAGATAGAGCAAAACCGCTGACACGATCACCGCGGCAGAGATAATGAGGAAATGCCAGTAACTCATTCGCTGCGCTCTGGCCTGGAATCGCGGGACTGGCGGCAGGCCGCCTCAATCGGATGCAGCTCAATCGTCATCAATGCGCCGGTCTTCGGTCTGGTCGGCGCTTTGCGCTCTTTGGAAACTTTCTTCCAGCGGGCGCGTGCCGCCTTGCGCGCGGATCGCGCACGCTGCTCGGGCGTCATCCTTCCTCCCTCGCCGCCCAGCCGCCCGCAGCACGAAGCGGGAGCGGCACCAGTAAATACCAGACGACTAAAGCGAGCGGGGCAGCGTGGCGTGGCTTCATAAGCAACGTCTATCGAGGTAACCGCGCGGATCAAAGTCGCAGTGGAATAGACCCAGCACGCTAATTTTCGCGCGTTCGTACCACGTCTTTAGGACATCGGCCACTACATTGCAGCGGCTATTCGTTTAGTTCGTCCAGTAGCGCCTTCGCGTCCTTCAAATGGCGGTGTCGAAGCCTTCAGTGAACCAGCCATAGATTTCGGCGAGCATTGTTCGCGCTTCGTCGCGCCGGCCCTGTTTCACGAGCAGCCGCGCGAGGCTCGTAATCGCGCGCAGTTCCCATGCTTTCGCCCCAGTGCTACGGGCGCGCGTGACGGCCTCGCGAAAGCCCGCTTCGGCCAGTTTTGTCTGCCCTTGTTTGAGCCGGAGTTCTCCGCGTAGCCTCAGAGCATCGGAGCGGTGGGCGAGTGCGTCGGGATTCACCTGGAGAGCCCGTTCGACCGTTTCAAGCGCTTCGACGATGGCGCCTTTGCGCCCTAACGCCTCGGCTAGGGATGCGGTATAAGCGGGGATGGTTAGACGCAACCCGCCTTCGAGCAAACTAGCTGTCCCCTGACGAAGCAGCTCAATACCCTCGGTCGGGCGGCCCAGTTGCGTTCGCGCCCGACCGAGAGCACATCGGGAAAATGCTGCCTCGGGTGCAATTGATTTTTCTCCGATAGCTCGAGCGCTCGCGCCGCCAGAGCCTCGGCTTGCTTGTCTTCACTCAGTAAATCGTAAATGTAGCGGCGGCTATCCCTGATATCGCTAGGTCGTGCGGGTTGTTCTCGTTCACGGCTGCCATCATCCGGGCCATTCACTTCGCCAAGCAACGTCGGCTCGGCCAAGCATCCATCGTTGTAGCTTGCTACACTGAAGGTCCATAACGCAGCTCCGGGGTCCTGTTTGAAGCCGGGATCGTCGAAAAACTTGAGCCCAGCCATGTAGTGAGCGTCGGCGGCGAGCGGAATCGCCATGGTGGTGGCGCGTTAAGGTTTGGACCGCATGCGCCATCCCGATAACGCGGGAACTGCCTTCGCGAAGAGCAAGCTCGAGCGCTTGGTCGGCGAGCATAGATGCGGCCGGTAAATCCCCCGAGTTGAAGGGGCCGAGCCATCTCCGCGTCGCCCAACTGACGAATTGCGTGAGGTTACCGCTCCTCTCAGCGAGCGCCACAGCCTCATCGATAGCGTCGGTAGTTTCGCACGCGGCATACCCTGTGGTGACGTAGAGCATCTGCAGCCCCTTCTTGCCTAAGCTCCAGTTCGCGAAGGTCACGCCCGGACGATTCGGGTAACAGGTTCATCAGCGCCACAGCCTGCTGGTAACTCCTCAGCGCTTTGCTGAACGCGTTGCGCGTCCGTGCGGTCTCGCCCGCCCTTGACCATTCGGTGATCGCTGATTCGGTTTCGCCGGCTTCTGTCCAGTGACGAGCAAGGACTTCGGGCTGCGCTTCTGCTATAGCGGAAAATTTCTCCGTCGATCATCTGCGCGACGCGACGACGCAAACCCGCTCGCCGGCTCTTTAGCAACGCTTCGTAGGCCGTGTCCCGGACCAGTGGTGCTTAAAGGTGTAGTTCGCTTCGGGCGGAATCCCGCGAACTTAAATTAGTTTCGGCATCGGCGAGCTTGCGCAGAGCTCCTTCCAAATCCTCTTCGTCGATTGGATGTACCGCGTGCAGCAATTCGTAGGAAAATTCGCTGCCAATTACGGCGCCGACCTGCGCCACCTCCTTGGCAGTCCCAGTCGATTTAGCTGCGCCATCAACGAGTCATTTAAGGTCACCGGAATTTCGTGCCCTGTAAGTTTCGCATTGCTAATTTCGAGCATGACTCAGTCAGCTCTTCCAGAAAAGAGGAACCCCGCCGGTCCGCTCGACTATCGTCGCGATGGTCTTTTACAATGCCTTTTGCGCTGCTACTTCTCCCAATTATCGTGCGGACGTTGCGCAGGTTAGCCGGTTGAGTGATTTGGGTATGATGCGCCCGCGGCGGCCACTGAGCGAGAAAACCGGGGCACGTGGTGTACAGCAACAGCAGCTGTGCGGTCGCCTGCTCGATGAGAAGTTGGATCAGCTCCCGCTCAAGGGTCAGCCCAGTGCAGTCTTCGATCGCGATTATTGTCGGCTGCATTCGGGCCGCGCCAAGCAGCCCACTCGACCAGCGTCGCGAGCAGGCGGCGGCGCTGCTGTTCGGGTGGAGCGGTAGCGGCGGAGACTTCGCCGGTAGCGGCAGATTCAAGAGCGGCGCAATCAGCGGTAGCGCTTCGGCAGGCTCCAGTCTGCAAGTAACAGACGGGATTCCAGTTGCCCGAGCTGCTCCTCCGCCGAGTCGTCGCTCGCCACGCCAGAAATTCGCGAAGCATTTCAGTAACTGCGTAGAAGGGTGTGTTTTGAAAAAGGCCCCGGCCGCCGCCTCTACCCAGGTGTGTGGAGTACCCGCGATCTGTTCATGGAAGCGCTGCACCAGGCGCGATTTGCCGATCCCGGCCTCGCCGATGATCAGCGTCACCTGGCCTTCGCCTTCGAGCGCACGCTCCCATCGACTCATGAGCAGGCGCAGTTCGTGTTCGCGCCCGACAAACGGAGTCAGTCCACGCGTTGCCGCGGCCGCTTCGAACCGCCCGCGTACTCCGCTGGGCTGGACTACCCGGTAAAGCTGAACTGGCCGTTCCGATGCCCTTGAGCGCCTGTGCTCCGCGATCTTCAACCACGAACAGCCCGGAGATCAGCCGATGCACGGCGTCGGTGATAACCACCGTGCCTGGCTCTGCAGCCGACTGGACCCGAGCGGCGATATTGGCGTGTACCAAGACATCGGTGTCTTTGCCCGCGCCGGTGCCAACCACCACCGTGCCTAATCGATCCCAACCCGCGCGGCGAGTCTTGGGTGCGTTGGATGCTCGTTGAGCTTCGAGATCGCGTCGAGGATTGCGAGGCCCGCGCGCGCTGCCCGCTCAGCATCGTTGTCGTGCGCTTCGGGCCAGCCGAAGTAGGCCATCACGCCGTCGCCGAGGTACTGCGCTACGTGCCCGCCGAAGCGCTCGATGGCCTGCGCCGCCGCGTGATGGTACTCGCCGACGATTTCGCGCCACTGCTCGGGATCCAGATGGCTGGCTATCTGGGTTGACCCGACCAGATCGCAGAAAAGTACCGTCAGATGGCGGCGCTCGCCCTGTGGCGCTTCATGTGGCTCACCGTGTTCGATGCTGATGGGCGTGGCTGACAGAGGAGCGGCCGTGGGTTGGGAGAGATCGGCGCCGCAGTCGCCGCAAAATTTCTGGCCGACAGGATTCTCAACACCGCACCTCGCACAGCGGTTGCCAAGCGGCGCACCGCAGTCACCGCAGAACCGTTTGCTGTTTGGATTTTCAGAGCCGCAGCTGGTGCAACGCATCGGCTTACCTGGGAAAAACAAGCGACTGGTCCTTCTTGTATCACCCGGCGCCGGGAAAGGGCAGCGGGCGCGGAAAGACGATCGCATCGTCCCATCGCCTCATAGAGCGGTAGAGACCGTGCTCGTAGGAGGAATTAGGATGAGGAAGAAGTCCGTGGCCAGAGAGACTAGCGCGGGCCTACTCCGCCGATTGTAGCGGCGCGAGTTTGTCTACCCGCTTCTTGAGCCGCTTGAGGCGCAGCGCCAGGAAAATCAGGAGCGCTGCGAGCAGCAGAGCTGCCAGAGCAACGATCCACGAGATGGCGACCACACCGGTTCCTGGCCAGATCAGCAATATCAGGCCGACTACTGCCACCGCTCCGCCCATAGTGGTCATGAGGCCACGCTCGGTGTCCTCGACGTTCGCCCGGCGAGCGGCCAGGATGTTACTTACCCCGGTGAAGAGCGCCCAGCCGCCGAAGACCATCAGTAGGGTTCGGACGGAGGTGCTGGGCCAAGACAGGAGTAACCCACCGACCACGAGGCTTACGACAGCCTGCAGCAGGTAGGTGCCGCGGTCGGACGCCCGTAGCGCTCCCACTAGTCCAGGCAAACCGTCCGCCAGCAAATAGAGACCGATCATACGCGTCAGGATTGTGAAACTGAGAGTTGGCCAGATGATCGCGCAGATGCCTAGCACTGCAGCGAACGCGCCGCGCAGCATAAAGGCCCACCATATGTCGCCGAGTCTGCCGCTCACGCGACTCTGCACTCCGGCTGCAAGGGACTGGAGGAGCTCCTTTCGTTCGTTCATGGTGTATTTCCTCGTAGCGTTTCCCGACGTTCACGCCATGCATGCGCTAAACATGTGGCTCCCCGTCGTGATTGAATTTTCTGAATGAACAACCTACGCCCCTCGAGGGGGTGACCGCGACCAAGCCTCACTGGGCCAGGAAGCGGTAGCGAGAAACCCGAAAGACCGCCGCGGCGTCCAGTCTGAATCGGTTTCGCGCCCGCGCGCGTTTGCTGCTCCCGATACGACTGTGCCAGCCTTCGATGGATAGGCGTCAACGACGATGCTTGATCGGAGGCGAACATGAAAGGCCAACTCACAGACCTTGATGCCACCGAACAGGCTGAACTGGTCCGTAAAAAAGAAGTCTCGCCACTCGAACTGGTCGACGCGGCCATGGCCCGCATAGAAAGAGTGAATCCTCAACTCAACGCCGTCATCACGCCACTGTTTGAAAAGGCGCGCGCGCAGGCCCGCGCCGTGATTCCCGATGGCCCGCTGCGCGGAGTACCGTTTCTGCTCAAGGACCTGATGTGCATGTCTGAAGGGGACCCAATCCACAACGGCATGCGGCTGTTCCGTGAGGCTGGCATCATTGCCCCGTACGACACCTACTTGGCAGCAAAGTTCAAGGCCGCGGGGCTAGTCTGTATCGGCAAGACCAATACTCCCGAGTTGGGACTCAATGTCACGACCGAGCCCGAAGTATACGGGCCCAGTCGCAACCCTTGGGATTTGTCCCGATCCACGGGCGGCTCCAGCGGTGGTTCCGCCGCCGCGGTCGCATCGAGGATGGTGGCAGTCGCTCACGCCAATGACGGCGGCGGTTCGATTCGTATCCCGGCCAGCGAATGCGGCCTCGTCGGACTAAAGCCTTCGCGTGGCCGTGTGTCCCTTGGCCCCGACATGGGCGACGCATGGCATGGACTCGCGATCGAAGGAGTGGTGAGCCGATCGGTGCGGGACACCGCTACCGTCCTCGACGCGATCGCCGGCAACATGCCCGGCGATCCGTATTCGGCGCCGCCGCAGCGCCGCCCGTTCATCCAGGAAGTTGGCGCCAACCCCGGCCGGCTGCGCATCGGCGTAATGAAGCAGACGCCGCAGGGAGGCGCCGCACTACATCCCGACTGCGTGGCTGCGGCTGAGGACGGCGCCCGCCTGATGCAGTCGCTGGGACACACCGTCGAAGAGTCGCACCCGGCGGCACTGGACGAAAATGAATTCGTCGAGCGCTTCAACGACGTGGTCTGCGCCCATGCCAGGGCGCTGCTCGATCAGATTGGCACGCTGTTCGGCAGAGAGATCAAAGAGGACGACCTCGAGCTATGGACGTGGACCTTGGCTCAGCGGGGCGCGCGAACTTCCGCCAGCCAATACCTTGCCTCCATCCTGTGGTTGCAGGTCTGGACTCGCCGGGTCGCCCGATGGTGGTCAGAAGAGAAGTTCGATCTCCTGCTAACGCCGACGCTCGCCGAGCCACCTCCCCCTCTGGGGACGCTGATTGCATCGAAGGACAATCCCACACGCGTTTGGCAGCGGGTGGCCGACCTGATCCAGTTCACGCCGCAGTACAACGCCACGGGCCAGCCGGCAATGTCGCTGCCGTTGTATTGGAACGCGGCGGGCTTGCCGATCGGAATTCAGTTGGTGGCGGCTTTCGGGCGCGAGGACCTGCTCCTCCAGGTTGCGGCACAGGCAGAGCAAGCGCGGCCATGGAAAGACCGCCGTCCGCCGGTCTGCGCGTAGCTCGCGAGCGCTGGCGCAGACGCCGCGAGGGCTTCTTCAAGCTCGGGCCGTAGCAGTGCTTAGAAAGGACTAGCCGAATGTGTGGGCGATTCACCCTGACTTGGGACGAATGGCGGCGAGTTGCCGAGGCGCTCAGGATCGACGATGACAGTGATGTGGCGGCGATCTATCGACCACGCTTCAATATCGCGCCGACAAATCAGCATTTCATCGTTACCTCCGAGTTCGAGCGTCGAAGGGTACAACGCGCACGCTGGGGTTTGGTCAATCGGCGTGCCACCGACAACCGACGCGCCAGCCAGTGCATCAACGCCAAGGCCGAGACGCTCGAACAGCGGGCGACCTTTCGTGAGGCCTTCCAGCAGCGCCGTTGCGTCGTTCCCGCTGACGGTTTCTACGAATGGACCGGCCCCAAGGGCAAGCGCCAACCGCTATGGATTCACCCGCGCGCCGGCGACCTGATGCTCTTCGCCGGCCTGTATGAAAGCTGGTACCCGGAACGGAATAAGCCCGAGGTCACGTTCACGATCGTGACGTGCGCCGCGAATGCAGTGATCGGTGAGATTCACGATCGAATGCCGGTCATTCTCGACGAACGCGCGGCGGAGGACTGGATGAATCCGCGAGACGAAGACCCGCTCTCGCTAAAACAGCTGCTCGTGCCCGCGCCTTCGGAGCTGCTCGTGATGCAGCCCGCCTCGCCGCTCGCAAACAGCGTGAAAAACGAGGGCCCCGCGCTTCTCGAGCCGTAACCGGCGAATCGAGCGAGTCGGTCACCGGAAGGCTCCGGGCAAACAACGCTGAGGGGATAGCAGGGCTCGAGTTTCCGGTGAACGTGTTGTGCGCTGGCCTTGATCTCAGCCTAGTCTGGCTGCCGACAAGCAGCATCGCCAGGGGGACGAATCATGACGGCAGGTCCGGAGGCTGGCTTCTGATCGCGACGGGTCCACGCGGTCACGATCCCACTATCGTATGGGGAATCGAGCTACGCATCCCGTGCGCATCACCAATGTCCGAGTTCTGTCCAAAACCGGTGATTGCGAACCGGCCCTGCGCCAGGAGATGAAAGCGCGGCGCCCGAGGTCTGATCTTCAGCGTCGGCCGAACAGCGGCGGTTAAGTTACCTTGAGTTTCGCACCGGTCGCGGGGGAAGCCGTCTGCGCCATCTTGGTACCCGCGTCGTAATATCGCTGAGCCCAGATCCCCGAGTACGGTTCGTTCTCGGTTGGCATTCGCCAGGTCGTCACTTTCACCTTCGCGCGGTCGACGCCAATCAATGCCCGCGGCTGGTCTTTCGTTTCGGTCAGGTAGTAGTCGGCCGACGCCTCGTCGACGTAGCGGCATGCGATCCGCCGGTAGACGTCGTCCCACTTGCGATCGTCGCCCGGTTCAAAAAGAATCTCGGCCTTTCCCTCGAAGAGCACCTTTCGGTAACGTCCCGCTTCCTCGTCAATCGTGATCGCAATGCGCGGCTCCCGCCGGAGGTTCTGAAGAAATGCCGAATGCTTTCGCGGAGTGATCAGGACCTTGCCGCCCTCGAAAATGAACCAGACCGGAACGACGCTCGGGGATCCATCGGCGCGGACGGTCGCGATGCGGGCCAGATGGCTCCGCTCAGCCAAAAAATCCTTCATTTCCTGATCGGTAAGCTTCGGCATCGTCTGCCCCTCCTGACAACCTGTGCGGCGCGGCTTCCGGCTTCGCAGGCGAGATCGCCCAGTTGCGGTGACCAGGCCAAGATTGCTGACTGCGGCTTGCCAGCGCCTATTTGCCGAACGCGCTCGTCACCAGTTCGGTGTCGAGGTATTCGGTCACTTCCTGCACCTTCCCGTTAGCGATACGAAATACGTGGCAATAGGTATTGTTATATGAGCGGCCGTTCTTCGACCGAGCCTTGCCGTGGGCTTGCATCGCTACGTAATCGCCGTCGGCGATCAGGTTGTCCGGTGTCACCGCGATACCGCCTTCGAGCTGCGCGGTCAGCGGGCCCAGCAGCTTGCCAATCAGTTCCTGCTTGCCGTTGAAGGTACCCGGAGTACTTAGTGGTGCCGATAATGGTATAGCGAACATCGTCAGCGATGCTGCCGAGAAACACTTTCGTGTTGCCTTTCGACAGCTCGATGAACATGTTGCTGATGAATCGCTTATTCTCGGCTGCTCCCAATGGTTTTCACCTGCGACGGCTTTAGCCTCACGCACTTTACTCTCGTCGGCAAGTCACCGTCAAAGTAAGCCAGCGCGGCGACCAGGGTCGGCAGCGCACGATTTTGAAGCTTTGCCCAATGACCCCACGGCGGTACCGGGACGTCGAGGGCGCTGGCAGATTTTGCGAGACCATGACCGGAGACGCCGAAGTCCTCCCAGCAGGGTCGTCATCGGCCGCCCATCATCCATTCGGCGATCGGAACCCCAACTCCAAGAGTCCAACTTCGTGAGCGATCGTATCCCGAGTCTTCGGGCGATGGGAATACTCCTCTTGTCGGCATAGCCATCAAGGCAGGCTATCCACCGAAACCACCAATCAATCTAGCGCGGATCAGGTTTTGCGCAGGGACAGGCGGTCCGTTTAAGCAAGTTTTGGGCTCGCGGACCGCCTCTCGCTCAACCGCCCCGCCAGGGGAACTACATCAACCGACTCTACCTATAGCTGCGGGTAAATCGGAGAGCACGCCAACGTGCCGCGTCATCCAGGCAGGCTTGAATCCTCTCAGCCGGCCAGACGAGCGTGACGGCACGCTCAATTTTCTTGTCGTGCGCGCTTCGTCCTAATTCCGCCGGAGGCTTCTTTCGATTGAACCCTATCTAGAACTCACCCTCCAACAGCACCTGAGCCGCACGAAGTTCTTCGATCTCCTTTGGAGTTCGGCCCAACAAGTCTCGTAATACCTCTTCGTTGTGCTGTCCCAATGTGGCGGCCTGAAGCGGCAGGTCTTTGGGAAATTCCGAGAACCGAAGCGGCATCCTCGGAATGTCGAACGTGCCTGCTATGCGATCTGTGATCGTACGGACCGTGCCGCGAGCGCGCAGGTGCGGATGATGCACGGTTTCCTCGATCGAAAGCACGGGCGCTGCCGGCACATGATGTTCGTGCATCCTGGCGACCGCACTATCGCGATCGGGAAAGGTGCCGAGCCAGTCCTCGATCAGTTTGATCACCTCGGCGCGGTTGGCGAGGCGGCCAGCGTCAGTGCCGAGACGCGCGTCGTTGACGAGATCGGGGCGATTCATCGCGGCGCACAGATCTTTCCAATGGTGCAGGAACGCCATCACGACGACCCATCCGTCGTTGGCCTTAAAGACGCCCGCCGGGCAGACGTAGTTGAGATGCGGCCCCTGGCGGCTCGGCTTCATTTCACCATTGCTGCCGCTGTACTGATGAATGTTGACTTCGTGGCAGTGGTAGTAGGCATCCAGAAGTCCGATGTCGAGATGCTGTCCCTTGCCGGTGCGATCGCGATAGCGCAACGCCGCCAGCACCGCCAGCGCCCCATGCACGCCCGTGCTGACGTCGCCCAACCCGACCAAAGGAATGTACGGAGTGCCGCCGGCCTCGCCGATCATCGAAGTGACACCAGAATAGGCCTGCGCGATGAAATCGTACCCAGGCAGAGAGGCGAGCGGACCGCTCTGGCCGAGCGCGGAGATTGAACACAGGATGATATCGGAGCGCATCTGGCGAAGCCGTTCATAACCGAGCCCCATCTCCGCCATCGTGCCGGGCTTGAAGTTCTCCACCACCACGTCCATCTTGGGCACCAGCGCGGCGACGATCGCCATTCCGCGCGGATCTCGCAGGTCAAGGCACAGGCTCTTTTTGCCCAGGTTCTGCTGAACATAGTAGAGGCTACGTTCGTTGCGGATCTTCGACATGCGCCGCACCATGTCACCACCTGGCGCCGATTCGACCTTGATCACTTCCGCGCCCATCTCGGCCAGCATTCGGGTGCAGGTGGGTCCGGCCAAAGCGCGTGTGAAATCGAGAACGCGCAATCCGCTCAGAACGTGTTCGTTGGGCATGATGCCCTCCTTTAGCCCCGAGTGTTTTGATCCTATGTATCTACACAGGGGGCCGCAGGCTTTCCGGGTCTGCCGGAATCCTCAAAGTCTTCAAATCTATGGGCCCCGGAGATCTCTTTTGCAACCTGGAACGGTACCCGCACAGCCGGCGCCACACAACTCTCACCATCCACGGTAGTCCGGTTGTCGCCGCTCTTCGCGCTAATTCGCCGCGGATCGTCTCGGTGCGCGCGGGGAACGCCTCGATGGCCCACCCTCACAGACGATATGCAGCGCATAGTCGACCGGGAGGCAGATGTGGCGTTACGTGGCGTTTGAACACCTGTTCAGTGCCCACCCAGTGCCCACTCCCAGCTCCTACGTCGTGACCCGACGTAGCTTCGATGGCGAAGAAACTCTTGAATTTGCTAACAGCGTAACCCGTCGTAACCTTGGAATACCTGCCGCATAGGTTTTGAAGACCGGTGGGGCCACCGGGCCCCTTCCTCCTCCGCATGCGCCGGTTATTTTGCGCCGTCCTGCCTCGCCAAGCGAAAGACATCAACTTTGAGTGACCGGCGAAGCGAATCAAAATTGCCGTGATATATGGGTTACCAGCGTAGGGTCCCGCTTGAATGCGACACTGACTTCGAGTTGATCTTTCGCCACGATCGGCGTCAAGCGGAACGTCAGCGTCACCTCGATCGACTCGGACGCCTCCCTGCGTTCGCTTACCGCTTCCGCAGCCGTCAACAGGATATTCTCCATCAGCCGCATCCCCCAGTTGTCCAGCGAGGTTTCCTGTGACGGCTCGATATCCATAGTGTGTTCCTCGTCCGTGTGTTCCTTGTCCATTCTGTGCTCGCGGGGCGAGATGGGATGTTCAGTGCGCGCTCACAAACCGTGCGCCGCTTTGTGATCTCCGGATTCTGCCGCTAAGCAAAACTGCCGAGGCTCTCAAGGTCCGAGATAGCGGCGGTCATTCGTTTGATCATTTCGAGAGACATCTCTTCCGGCTGCATATCGGGCGTCGTACGCGTATGAACCAGCGTCGGCGTCCACATCAAAAGCGCAAGGAAAATTTGCTGTCGGTACAAATCCCATGCTTCATCAAAGGTGATGCCAAGGCCGCACTTTTCCCGCATCCGGTCCAGATAGCGCCTGAGCAGGTCGCGTTCCCAGGCGCGCCGATCCTCGATAGCCAACGTAGTGGATATGGCGTATGAAACATCTCGCGCCCAGTGCCCCTTGCCGAGACACTGCCAGTCACACAGCCCCATTTTGCCTTCTCCCGTGACGTACCAGTTTCCGAGATGCACATCGGAATGCAGTAACGTGGGCGGCCCTTTCTTGTGCAGCTCCAGCGCTTTAATCGTTGAAGGCCAAATTTCAGCGCGACGGCGACTGGCGTCTGGAGGGATGATCGCTTCGGCCTTTATCATGGCTTGCTCATGACACTCCCGAAGGCCGACCCTCTCGCCGGCTCGAAAGAAGTCCTCATAAGTGAGAAGCCATTTCAGGTCCGAGCTGAAGCGCGGACTGTCATAGAGGAGGCTGTGCACAGTGGCAAGGGTATCTACGATGTCTTCCGCTTGCTGGCGGGAAATGGGGGTGTGCCACCTGCAGAAGCTGGCCGACTTGGTCGCAATCAGATCCCCGAAAAGGTGTACTGAACGTCCAGAGTTGCGGTCCCATGCGGAGTGGTAACAGGTGGGTGCCTCGATATTCAGTTCGGGACGGATTTGGCGGTAGAAGCGCCCTTCACCTGCAGCGGAGAGGCCGGTCGCAAGCCTGGTCAGGACCGTCGGAGTTGTCTTACAGAAAAGATTTTCCGGCAAGCCGGCATTCTTGCCTTCGTCATTGTACGCGGCCTTGAGCTGCCTGCGAACGCTCGAACCCTGATCGCCTCCGCAAACTTCCGCCGAGACCACCCGCGCGCCCTCGACACCGCCGCACAGAACAGCGGTGAGCCAGTCAGGCGATATCGCTTCCGCACACCAGGGGACGTCGTCGATGGTCCTGGCGACCGGGCGAGTGAGGTAGTCCCAAATCGTATGAACGGCCATCCTGCCTCTGGCCCTGAAATGGACGCCCGCCGGACGCGAATCCCGTGTCATGTACGTATCCCCTGCGTTGCTGACGAAAATCGTCTTTGTAGCAAGCGCCGATTATTTTCCGCCGTGCCACGTGGCCATGTGATTGACGTGGGTGTCGAGATAAAAATCGGCGCCGAAGAAGCGATCGTAAAATTCCATCTCGCAGTGCTGCGCCTGCGCATAGGCGCGCATGTAGAAACTCGGAATGGTCGCTGGAAAACGGCCGAAGTTGTCGTAGATGTACTGCGTGACTTCGCCCATCAACTCGATGAACTCGGGGCTGTAGCGTTCCACGCGGGTCTTGACGCGGGAGTTCTCGCGGTATGGCCCGGGGCGCTCGGGGTCAAACGCCCCGTTGGGCCCAAACTTAAGATCGGCAAATTTCTGCACCGCCGCGCGCATGTCGGCGCAGTAGGGGGGACACAGCCCCTCGAAGTATTTGTCGATTCCAACCGGATTCGGCACGGCCCAGCGCGCGTCGGTGGCAAAGCGGAAGCCGAGTCCGGGAATTCCTTTGGCCGCGAACGCGCCCATCAGGCTTGGCGGATTGATCCCCGTATACATCCATCCGCCGAGCCCCATCGCCTGCATCGCGAGCACGATGTTGTGGCATATCAGCGCCAGCTCCATCGCGCCCGTCGCGAGGCAGTATTGATCGAACTCGAAAATCGAAAATCGCTTGGCGCCGTCGATCAGGCCGGAGCGCATGAAGCGGTCGAGGTCACCGCAGACCCGGCCGTTTTGCGGATCGAATGGGGTAAAGCCCATTCCGAGATACACCGCCATCAGGTCCATCATCTGCTGCGTCAGATCGATCACCGGAACGAAGAGCGTGGTGCCCGCCTTGTTCGCGTTCCATAGATTATGCGCGCTCGTGTGCGGCGGCTGGGCGGGGACGGTGACCCGTCCGGGCGCCAGCTTGACGCAGTGCTGCTTGACGGAATCGAAAAGCGCCGCCATGTCGGCCGGCTGCTTGCCGCCGAGGATTTCCTGCGGATCGAGATCGCGAAGTTGCGTCAGGTAGGTGCCGTCGTCGTCAGTGAAGATCAGCTCGGACGCGTAAATCGCCGCGCCGCTCGGATAGGTCCGGCCGAGCAGCCGCATCGGGTAGTTGCATCCGGTGTCCGCCTCGCCGGCCGAAGTATGCTCCATCCCGGTGTTCCATCCGCTTATTCCGGCGCCGCACATCACCAGCAGCATCCGTTCCGTTTCGCTGAGTGCGACCGGTTCGTGCTGGGATTCGTAGGCCAGCGGTCCGTCGGGAATCTTCATCCCCAGGCCGAAGCGGCGCGCGCGCCGGCCGAACATCGCGCCGAGCAATGGAAACGAGGAAAGCGCGCGGACTAGCGCTTCGGGAGTGGGAGCGGATTTTTTTTCCGCCATGACGGTCGTCCTCTTTTGTATCGTTCCGGTTCGGTCTTTCCGGACCCGCTATCGTAGCAAAAACCTGCCGCGGCGCGGCAGCTAAGCGGGATGGTTTTCGTTGGGCGAGGCGCGATGCTTGCACGGCCCGTGCGCCATCGAAAGGTTGTAGGCGCTGTTAATCAGCGAGATGTGGGAGAACGCCTGCGGAAAATTGCCGAGCTGGCGCTTGAGTCGCGGGTCATATTCCTCGGACAGCAGGCCAACGTCGTTGCGCAGCTCAAGCAGGCGGCTGAATATTTCGTGTGCCTGCTCATGGCGGCCCATCATCTCGAGGCAATCGACCAGCCAGAACGTGCAGGGCAGGAAGAAGCCCTCGCCCGGAGGCAGGCCATCGACCGTGGCCTCTGTCAGGTAGCGCTTTACCAGGCCGTCGCTCATCAGCTCGCTCTGGATTGCCTCGACCGTGCCGACCACGCGCGGATCCTTCGCGGGCAGAAAGCCGACCAGCGGCATCATCAGCAACGAGGCGTCGAGCGCGTCGGAGCCGTAGTACTGAACGAAAGCGCCGCGCGACGCATTGAATCCCTGGCGGCAGACGTCGGCGTGGATGCGCGTGCGCAGAGCGCGCCACTTTTCCAGCGGCCCCTTCACTCCCGTGCGCTCGACCGTTTTGATCGCCCGATCGACCGCCACCCAGGCCATCATGCGCGAATGCACGAAGGGGCGGCGCGGTCCGCGCACCTCCCAGATACCTTCGTCAGGCTTCTCCCAGGCCGACTCCAGAAACTCGAGCAGTACGCTCTGCACCCGCCAGGCATCATCGTCGGTGCGAAGCCCATAGCGGTTCGCGACGTGGAGTGTGTCGATGACCTCGCCATAAACGTCGAGCTGAAACTGCGCATGAGCCGCGTTGCCGATTCGCACTGGATGGCTGTCCTCGTAGCCTGGCAGCCACGGCACCTCGTACTCGGTGAGACGGCGTTCGCCGGCGAGCCCATACATGATCTGCAATTCCTGCGGATGGCCTGCGACGGCGCGCAGCAACCATTGCCGCCACGCCTGCGCCTCCTCCGTATAGCCGGCGATGAGCAGGGCATAGAGCGTGAAGGTCGCGTCGCGCAGCCAGCAGTAGCGATAATCCCAGTTGCGCACGCCGCCGATTTTCTCCGGCAGCGAGGTTGTCAGCGCGGCGACGATCGCGCCAGTGGGTCTGAAGGTCAGCGCCTTGAGCGTGATGAGCGAGCGCATCACGACCTCGCGCCAGGGGCCGCCGATCGTGCATCGCTCCGACCATCGCTGCCACCAGGTCTCGGTCTCGCGCAGCATTTCAGCCGAATCGCGGCCGCGCGGCTCGCCCAGGTGCGAGGCATAGCGCGTCATCACGAAGGCGACGCTTTGTCCTTCGGAAACCTCGAACTCGCCGACGGTGCGAAAATCCTCGCCGCGCAACTCGATCGGAGAGCGCAGTTGCACTGCGTCGGGGCCCGCGATCGCGCGGAGACCATAAGGACGCCGCCTCACCCAGGGGACGATTCGCCCGTAGTCGAAACGCAGGATCGCTTCCGTAACCATCGGCACTCGGCCTGCGCGCCCCTCGACCACGCGCACCAGGTCGACTTTGCCCACGCGTTCGGCGATCGGCATGAAATCGATCACCGCGGCCGTTCCGCCGGCGCAGCGGAACTCCGTCTCGAGGACCAGCGTGTCGCCGCGGTAGCGGCGGCTGGTCTGATGGGGCTGGGAGCGGGGTCCGATCAGCCAGCGCCCGTTATCGGGGGTGCCGAGCAGCGCCGCGAAGCAGGCGGAAGAATCGAAGCGCGGCATGCAGAGCCAGTCGATCGAACCGTCGAGCCCTACCAGGGCGGCGGTATGCATGTTGCCGATGATCGCGTAGTCCTCGATTCGACGTGCCACAGGTTCGTCCTCGATTCGAATTTACACAGGCCGGCGCGCGCGCGCACCGCCGGCCACAACTTCGCGATAGAGCTCGAGCGTGCGCTGTGCCATTAGCTCGGCGCCGAATTGCTCGCGCACGCGGCGGCGCGCCGCCGCACCCATCTCGGCTCGCCGTGCCGGGTCGTCGAGCAACGCGTTCAGCGCCGCCGCCAGTGCTGCCGGGTCGCCCGGCGCCACGGTCAAACCGGTCAGTCCGTCGAGCGAGACGTGGGGCACGGCGGAGTCGAGCCGCGTGTTGACCACCGGCTTCCCGCTGGCCATCGCTTCTAATTGTACAATGCCGAATGCCTCGCTGCGCTCGACCGAGGGCAGTGCGAACACGTCGCAGGTGTGATAACACGCCTTTAAATCGACGTCATTGACGCGGCCCATCAGCGCGACCCGGTCGGCGACGCCGAGCCGCGCGGCCTCGGCCGCCAGCGTGCCGGCGAGCGGCCCGTCGCCGGCGATCAGCGCGGTTCCCCGCACCTCTTTCATCGCGCGCACCAGGGTTTCGAAGCCCTTGTAATAGATGAGGCGGCCAACGCCGAGCACGATCCGTTCGCCGTGGCGGCGGCGCAATTCGTCGACGCGTGCGATGTCGGGATGCTCGAAGTCGCCGGCGCGGATGCCGAAGGGAATTATGCGGCACAGATTGCGCCGCGCGCTCAGCACCGCGGAGCTTTCGATATAGGCGGTCGAACCGACGATGATCGCGGCGCATCGCGCGAGCAGCAGCGAAAGCAGCGGCGCGAAGGCCGCTGCGGCACGGCGTTGGCGCACCACATCGCTATGCCAGGTGACGACTAGCGGCACGCGGAGCCGGCTCATCAGGCAAGCGATCGCGGCCATCGGGTTGGGAAAGTGCAGATGGACCAGGTCAGGTCGCGCCTGGCGCATCGCGCGCGCCATCAGCGGCACGATCGGAGTCGCTTGGAGCATCAGCGGAGTTGCGAGCCGTACGAGTTCGACTCCGCCCTCGGCCGAGCGTTCGCGGCGCCAGCGATCGCTCGCCACCAGCACCTGGACCTCTATCGACTTGCTCTGCTCTTCGCACAGGGTCTGGAGATGCGACTCCATGCCGCCGGGATGTGGCGGGTAAAACTTTCCCACGTGCAGAACTTTGAGTGGCGCGTCCCGCAGCATTTCAGACGGCGATCTCGCGATAGACCGCTGCGCAGCGATCGGCGTATGCGGCCCAGGAAAAGTGCGAAGCCTGGCGAATCGCCGCGGCACGCACGCTCAGCCCATCGTGCAGGCTCAGCGGAACGCTCAAGCAGCATCGCAGCGAGCGCCGCACTCCATGCCGGGAGGTCGCCCACGGCGCAGTAAACCGCGGCTTCAGCGCCAACTTCGCGCAACGCCGGGATGTCGCTTGCGATCGCCGGCGTCCCGCAGGCCATCGCTTCGACGAGCGGCAGCCCGAAGCCTTCGGCCTCCGAAGGCATCAGCACCAGCGACGCGCGGCGATAGAGGGCGGCGAGCACCGCGGGCTCCAGAAACGGCATCGTGACGATCGACCCCTCCACGCCGAGCGCCCGCGCGAGAGCCTGTTGATCGGCGGTGAACGCACCTCCCACTCTGACCAGGCGCAGGTTCGGAAATTGCGCGCGCGCGGCCGCCACGATCTGCAGCAGCACGTCGATTCGCTTGCGCGGGATGGTGCTGCCGACGTGGAGAATTTCGATGCCGCCGGGCGCGGCGGCGCCGAGCAGATGCGCGGCCACCGCGTCGACGGCTTCATTGGGGTGCGGAGAGCAGGCCGCATGCACGCCGTTGGGAATTACCACGAGCCGGCCGGGCGGGACCAGCGCGTTGGCGACCAGCGCGTCGCGCGTGGCGAGGCTGTCGCAGCATACGCGCGCCGCCTTGTGCATGCCGGACAACATTCGCCGCGCCATCATGCGAAACGGCAGGGAGCGACGCTCGAGGCCCGATGCAATCAGGCAACGGAACGCGTCGAGGTCGTGACAGGTTACGACGATGCGCGTGCCCGCAAGTTCATGCGCGAGATGGGCGTAGCTGTGGTCCACGATGTGGAAGACGTCGAAGCCGCCGCGCAAGCGCCGCAGCGCGCGCGGATAATCGAAGAAACGGTTGAGCGCGCGATCCGCGTTGAAGCATACGGAGTCAAAGGGCGTGCGCGCGCTGTGCCAGGAGGCGGCGCGGCTCAGGCGCCGGACGAACGCGGGCTGGATGCGCGTGACTTCCAGCGTGGCCGAATGGCGCGCCTTGAGTTCCGCGCACAACATCGCGCCGACCAGGTCCATGCTGGGCCAGCCCTCTTCGGCGTAGTCGCAGACCACGGCTAGGCGCAGACGCTGCACAGCTTGGAGCAGGGCGGTCCTCTACTCACTCTGATCGCGCAAGAGGTCGGTGATGAACGCTGTCGCGCGGGCAACTTGCCGTTCGCGATCGAAGTCGCCGCCTTCGCGTGGGATTGCCGACCTCTTGGCGGCGATTTCGGCCGGCGAAAGCGTGTCGATTAGCCGCGATAGCGATTCAATATAGGTTCGCGTCCACGGCGACGGGCCGGGAAGCCGCCATAGCCATCCCTCATCCAGGTCGTAGGCCAAAGGAATTTGCCCGGTGACGATGGGCAGGCCGGCGGCCAGGTATTCGCTGACTTTGGTCGTATATCTGAAGCTCCCGACCCGATCGACGCTCTGAGGCAGACTCGCTATGTCCATCGCGGCTAGATACTCGGGAACCTCCTGTCGAGCGATCCGGCCGGCGAGAACGAGGCGGGAACCGAGCATCGCGCCGGCAGCGGCCGTCAACTGTGGTCTCCCGTCGCCATCACCAAC
This sequence comes from uncultured delta proteobacterium, assembly GCA_963734845.1. GTDB lineage: Bacteria > Desulfobacterota > Binatia > Binatales > Binataceae > JAKAVN01. Next base: position 284,319 of record CAVTIS010000008.1, read on the forward strand.
GATAAGCGCCACCGCATCCCGGCGCTTCACCAACTTGAGCGCATTGAACAGTTCGTAACCGTAGCAATAGCCGACTCTCGCATTCCATACCAAGGCGCCTACGATTCCGATCACCAAAGCGTCAGGTGGAATGCCGAATTTGTTCCGCACCCGGGCGCGCGCCCGAAGCCGATCGTCAGGAGCAAGCGTGAACGATGACCAACCTTGAGCAGTCATCGCGCGCGGCGCGCCGAAGCTCAGCGCGCGGCCTACAAGATACGGAGTCCATCCAATGAACCCCGAAGCAAAGCGATAGAGCATATGCTCGTAGGCCAAAAACGCGGGCTTCAGCAGTGGAATCCGGGACGACAGGAAAGGAGCGATGGCGTCGCCGCTGCTTACTACGTAGGGGACGCGAAATAGCAGCCGCCCGAGCAGCAGGGCGAATCCTCCCGCGATGCCGCTACCCTCCATGATAACCATTCGCGGGCGATTCTCGCGGATCGCATCGAACACACGCAGAAAGGTGGAAATTTTGGCGCTGTGATCGAAGTGAATCAGTTGGATTGGCAGATTGCGCGTCAGTTCGCGAAGACGAGCTTCGTCGCCCTCGCCCGAACCCTGAGTGGCGAAGCCGAGCAGGCTTGGCGTCGCGGCTTGGTCCGACATGGCGCTTGGGCGCGTCACCCTTTCCGTCATCTCTGCTATGCTTTGATGATCCACCGTGGGCTGCCGATCTCTCCTGCTGTTTGACACGGTTCACAATGCCCGTGCGCGGGCGGGCGACGCGATGCCGGCGGCCTGACCAAGAATCGCCACCAAGGTTTCAAGGTGAGCGTCGAGTTCGAAGCGAAGCGCCATCTCCCGCGCGCCGCGGCTGAGCCGCGCGAGTTCGGCCGGATCGCCGACGCATTGGACGATCGCGCGCGCCAGCCCCGCGGCGCTCGGCGGGTCGCCCGGCGCGAGATGGCCATTGATCCCGTCGCGCAGCCACTCCGGAATTCCCCCCACGGCAAACGCCGCCGCCGGCAGGCCGCGAAGTCCCGCCTCCGGACCCACCAAACCGAACGGCTCCGGCCACGTGCTTGGCACCACCAGCAGATCGGAGTCGAGCATGAGTTGCTCGACACGGGCGAAATCCAACCAACCGCTGAATTCTATATGGAGGTTCGTGTTCTCCGCCTGTATGCGCCGTGATTTTTGTTCCCATCGCGCGCGCTCGGGACCGTCGCCAACGAAGGTTACTTTAAGCGGCTGCTTGAGCGAAGCGGCGGCCGGCGCCAACGCGTCGAGCATGATCGATCCGCCCTTGAGCCGGGTCATCCGGCCCACGTACAACAGTCGAAGCGCGCGATTTTCGCCCGCCCCCACTTGCGCAGTATTGGTCGCAGAGGATGGGGCAGCCGATAAGGGCGCGAGCGGAAGCCGCAGCGCATGCACGCGCTCGGGCGGCAAACCATGGCGCATGAATTCGGCGCGCATGTGCGCCGAGGCGGTCAGAATCGCGGCGTAACGGCTAAGCAGCGCAAGGCGGACGCTCTGTTTCTGATAGTCGCTCCACATTCGCAACGGGTTTAAACCGCCGCATCGACGGGGATAGAACTGGACCAGGCATCGCCATCCGAAGCGCCGCGCGCATGGGCGCGGCCGCGGCGCGGAGAACATCTTGTTGTGGCTGATGCAGGTGCCGTAATAGCCGTGAGCAAATAGCACGGCAGGCGCGGTTTCGACTATTCGCGCCGCCACCGGCAGGTCATTCATCCCGTGCGCGTAAATGACGTCGGGACGCCATGCCGCGAGTGCAGCGAACGCCGCGGACATTCCCGCTTCGGAGGTGCACCAGGAAGGCGCAGCCTGAGGTAGGCGGATTGGCTGTGCGCCAGGTGGTGAAGCCAGTTCCGAAAAAAAAGCGATCTGATGACCCGCGGCGGCGAGCGCTGGAATTACCGCTTCGAGATAGGTTTCCGCGCCGCCGATGCACGCGTGATGCGAGTTCGCCACCGCTATTCTCATTAAGGCTCCGCAGAGCACACGAAATTTACCGCCATCGGCGTGCGCGGCGCAGCGCCCGCAGGGTCGCGGCGCCAAGCGTGCCCGGCAGGCTCGCGAGCGCGAACGCGAGTCCGATTTTCGGCGTCAACCCTTGCGTGGTCATCGCGTCGCGAAGATGTTTTCGAGCGTCGCGCCCGCGTCCCGCTTGCAGCAGGTACAGGGCATACGAAAGATGCGCCGCACCGCATAGTGCTTCGATCTCGCTGCGCGACCCGGCAAGTTCCGGCATGGCCATCAGCCGCGCATAGATCAGAATCATCCCGAGGCTTCCGTCCTCGTTGGCGGTCACGGTTACCGATCCACCATGGACGCGATACCGCGTCAGCCGCTCCGGAAGATAATAGCAGGCCTTACCTGTCCGGCAGGCGAGATATCCGAGCCATGGGTCCCAGGCAGCGCCAACCTCGACTGGAAAGTCCTGCCAATCGATAGCGTCGCGTCTGATTACGCTCGCCTGCGCGACGGGGATGCTCATGTCCAGCAGACAGCGCCAGAAGGGCTGATGGACGCCAGCAGATAGAACGTCGCGATGCCAGTGGCGGGTGTTTCTTTCGGTCGCGGCCAGGTCGATACGGCCATGCTCGTCGATTATGTAATGGTCGGAAAACGCGAGTACGACCTCGGGGTTGTCCAACAGGATCGGCACCAATCTACTGAGAAACGCCGGTTCCCATTCGTCGTCGTCGTTCAAGATCGCGATGAACTTCCCTGAAACCAGGCTGCGGAAGGCCTGGATATGGTTGGCTGCGATACGCAGTCGCTTTTCATTTCGATGATAGACAATGCGCGGATCGGCGAAGCCTCGAGCGATTTCGCGATTCGTATCGCTGCCTAGGTCGTCGGTCACGATGATTTCAACGTTGCGGTAGTCGCCGTTTACAGCACTGGCGATCGCGCTGCGCAGATAAGCAGGGCGGTTGTAAGTCGCGATCACAACGCTGACCAGCGGGGCGTCGGCGGCCGGCATCAGCAACCCTCGCGCAGCGCGGCGATTGTGTGCGCGACGTCGAAGCGCTCGGCGTAGAGCGCGCCGGCTGCGGCTCCCATACGTGCGCGTCGCGCGGGATCGTCCATCAGGTGCGTGAGCGTCGCACGCATCGCCGCGAGGTCGCCACTGTCCACCAGAGCCACCGCGCCGCTTTGTCGCCACAAGGGCTCGGTGAGAACGCCGTCGGTGGTCACGACCGCGCTGCGATGCGCCAGCGCAGCCATCAGGCTCGTGCGGCGCGTGCTGACGCCATCGGCGTATGGTTGCAGCATCAGATCGCATGCGCCGAGATGGCGTGAGACGTCAGCGGGCGCGAGCGGACCTGAGGCGTGCACGCGCGAGTGCAGCTCTGGAGTTTCCTCCAGCAGCCGGCTTCGCAAGGCCGGGCTGTCGCGGCCCACAAGCATGAGCGCTGCGTCGGGGCGCTCACGCAGCAGCGGAGGTACGACGGCCGCAAGTTTATCCGCGATCCAGGTCTCGCGTGCGGTGCCGAAATTGCCAAGTATTATGCCGCCCTCGACCATCAGCGCCCTGCGGACAGCGTGAACTCCGGCCGGGTCGTCGACCACCGGCACGTTACTCGGCACCGGCAGCCATGAGATCGCAGCCCCCGCAGGCGCGAGCGCCCGCAGCCGCGGTTCCCAGGCCGCGGCGCTGACAACGCATCGGCCGGCGGCGCGCGTGAGCACGAAAGCCATCCCCAGATGGACCGCGCCAAGCGCATTGAGGCGCATCGGCTGTTGCCACCGGAGCGCCACCGAAACCTCATGAAACATGACCGTGATGCCAGCGCGGCGGCGCGCGAAGAGCCACAGGCATAGCGGGAGATTCATGCCCTTCATGCCGAATGCCTGCGGGACGTATTGCACCATTATCCGTCCCGGGCCCGTGGCGTCGAGGGCGCGGCCGAGCGCGGCGAGCGTGCGCAGGCTGAAACCGCCAGGCAGACGATGGACCTCGATGCCGGTTTCGGCCGGATCCCGCGCATCGGCTGCGGCAGGCGCCCAAACGTGAATGCGGTCGCCGTGAGCGGCGAGTCCGTGCGCGACCAGCCGAGTGTAATCGGCGACGCCGCCTTGTTGGGGCGGATACTCGCCCGTGATGATGTGCCAGGTTATTAGAATCGTCTAACTGCGGGCCTCCTCGATCGCGCGTCGTATTCTGCGCCGGACGCGAGTGCCGAGGAACTTGATTCGCCACCAAGTGTGATCTGCCTGGAGCAGCTTCTCGGGATAGGGACGCACGCGCTGTATGTATTTCTCAAGTTCCTGCGCCTGTTTCGCCGGCGTGTGGATAGTCGTCTCGGAGAACCTGAAACTGTCTTCCCAGAATAGCCACTGATTCCGCTGCGCCTCAGAAAGTTGCCGCAGGTACCGCTCGGGAAAGGAAAACCGCCAGTGGCTATGAATCATGTGATACTTCATGAGGAAGCGAATCTCGTCAGGTAGGATGATGTCGATTAGCCAACGATGGTGGGTCAGTCCCACCTGCCCAGGCTCCGCCCCGCGGCAGGACTCCGCTACGCGCGACGGAACCTCGATGTAGCCGCGCTTGCCTATCCGGATGATCTCAGCGCTTACCCAGAGCGGGTCGCGCACGTCCTCGAGGGTTTGCGAGCAGGTCACGAAATCGAAGAATTTATCAGGGAATGGATACGGCTGCTTGTCGCAGATATCGCGCTGGATCCAGGTCTCCTTAGTGAAATACTCTCGCTCGCCTCCCTGTGCTGGCGCAAGCCATCCCCTTGTCTCGTACGGCTCCGCGTCGATGACATAGTTTGCGCGATTGAAGCACCGCGCCCACCCTCCGATGTCGAGAACCAAGTCATCGGGCCCGATCATCTTCAGAACCGCGTCGACGTTAGGCTCATACATCCGGCGATCCTCCCCCATAGATCGTCAAGCAGCGGCGGACAACCGATGGCCAAGTGAAGCGCTCCAGCACGCGGCGTCGCCCCGCCGCCCCCATCTCGCCAGCCACCTGCGGATGGGCGCGCAGCCAGCAGAGCCGCTCGCATAGCGCGGCCGGGTTATTGGGCGATACCACGAAGCCGGTGACCCCGTCTTCCACCACCTCGGGTAGACTGGCGACTGCGGTGCATAGTGCCGGCGCGCCACACGCCATTCCCTCGAGCAGCGTTTGTCCCAATAGCTCGGGCACCGGAGTTTCGACGCCATGGGTCGAACGATAAACGCTCGGCAGCACGATGCACATCGCGCGCCGGTAGTGTTCGACCAGCGCGGCATCATCACAGTCGGTGTGGAAGGTGACACACTTGCCGGCAGCAAGCTTGTGCAGATCTTCCAGGTATTGTTCGTCAAGCGCTGGCCCGACCACTTCGAGCCGTAACCCTGGCGGCAGGGCCTCGATTAGGTAGTTGATTCCTTTATGAGGCAGCAAACGGCCCACGAAGAGCACGGTCTTGTCGCGCTGAATGGTGCGGTCTGGGGAGAACTTCATTGTGTCGACTCCGCCAAGGATAACGTGTGCCCACCGCTTGCCGCGATGGCCAGCGATCGTGCGGCTGTATTCGCTGATATGGAGATGCCCGTTGTACCAGCGGTCAGTCGCGAGATAGGCGGAGATATCCCAGCCGCCGCCGCCGAGGTCGCTGACGAAGACGCGCCGGCGGCTTAGGCGGCCGAAGAGGGCTGCAAGACTGCTCGCCAGAACGTGCTGCTGATGGCAATGAATCACGTCGGCCTCGCGCAGCGCGGCGAACATCGACCACTTAAGCGGGTTGAAGCGCTGGCCGCGGACGTACCAAGGTTCGCCCAGCACGCGGATTCGAAGCGGCCCCCTCGTTTCGTTCCGGCCATGCCGCCCAAAGCTCAGCAACGTGGTCGGGACGACTTCGGCCATGTGGCGCGCTAACTCAAGCGCATAGCGCTCGGCGCCACCTACCGTGCCATCGCTGCCGAACAGCGCCGGCACCAGGTGAAGCACCCGCGGCGCCGCCGGGTCGAGCGCGAGGCGCCGCCGATGGAGTGACACCGACATCGATGAGGCTATTTGACCACTTCGAGTTCGAAGCTCAGGAACCAGGCCGGGAACAGCCATGCCCAGCGCCGTTCATAGGCTTGCGGGTAGCGGTTGGCTATTCGCCAGATCAACTTATTGACGAGCGTAGGATGAAAAATGATTTGCGCCTGACGGCGGCGAAACCGCTTTTCACTGTAAAGAACGAAGCCATGTTCACCGGTGAAGTAGTCAAAGCTGAAATGGCTGAAGTGATGGAGGTGGGTGGGATCGATAAAGGAATTCGATGATGAAAAATGTGGCGTCGTGATCCGCACGACGGCGCCGTCCTGACAGACCCGATGAATCTCTTCCATGGTGGCCACGATATCCCTGAGGTGCTCGAGGATGTCGCCTAGCAGTACCTCTTCAAAGTGATTGTCTGGCAGCGGCCACGGAGTCAAATTCAGATCGTGAACGAGGTCGGGACTGGTGGAAGCGCGCAGATCAACGTTAAGTGCATCGGGCATGAGCTTGGGCCCGCTGCCAAGGTTGAGAACCTTACGATCGGCCGGTTGCACCGAATCCGAGATGCTCGGATGAACCTGCTCCATGCTCTATGATTCCTATTGACCAGTTGTCTCCCCGCGGCTTCCTCGCTGTTCACGCATACGGATTCTTTCTCATTGCACCGCTGGGAGTTGGAGCCTCCCGAATATAGACTGGCTGGGCCACCCACTCTAGCCAACGTCCGGGATCGTGCACGGTTTCGTCCGGCCGCGCGAGGCAGCTCGCGCTGGCGCTGTGCGGGATCCGGCCTGGGAACGCATCTACGATGCCACGTAATCCTGAAATCGATGCGGCGCCAGTCGGGGACGATCCTGACAGCAGCTAGAATAGCCGCCCGTATTCGATCGCCGGGCAGCGGTCCATCACCACCGTCATCCCCGCCTCCCGCGCCCGCCCCGCCGCCTCAAGGTCGACCACTCCAAGCTGGCACCACAACACGCGCGCGCCCTTGGCGATGGCCGCCGCAGCGACCTCCGCCACGCACTCGGAGCGCCTGAACACGTCCACCATCTGCACCGCGTCGGGAATCGAGGCCAGGTCCGGATAGCATCGCTCGCCGAGCGCCGCCACCAACGCATCGGGCGCAAGCTGCGGGTTGACCGGGATCACACGGAAGCCCTTGCGCTTGAGCAGCATCGCGATCCGCAGGCTGTCGCGCGCCTGATTGTCCGAGCATCCGACCACCGCGACGGTCACCGGACGCTGTAGAATCTCGCGAATCTCGGCGTCCGTGGGATTGGCGAATTCCATCGGAAATATTCCTTCGGTGAGTGCTACTCGCCGCCGAGCAGGCGATCGGCGACGCGCGGGATCAGCCGCCCGATTTCGTCGCGGCAGAGGTCGAACACCTCATGGCCCTGCTCGAACGGGTCGTCGATATCGCCCGACTCGCCGGCAAACGCGCGCAGGGTGAAGACCGCGCGCGCGGCGGCGGCTGGAAAGCGCTGGTGGAGGTCGCGCTCCTGCGCCGCGGTCATCGCGATCACCAGGTCGGCCGCCTCCAACATCTCCGGATGCCGCTTGAGGTCGGTTGACGACGCCTCTTCGCCGATATCGATCCCGATCGACTTGAGCGTCATCCGGGTATCGAGCGAAACCAGCGCGCCGTCGCGCGCGTAGGGCGCGATCCCGGCCGATCGAATCTCGATGGCAGCGCCGGCGCCGCGCGCGCCAATTTCGCGCCGCAGCATATGCTCCGCCATAATACTGCGCGCGGTGTTGGCCGCGCAGATGATCAGCACCTGGCGCGGACGCGCCGCGCGCGGCGCTGCGCCAGCGCGCGATGCGGACTTGCTCTGAGCCATATATCTGCTAACGCCCCGCGGACTGCAGCTAGCGTCCCGCAGACATGACCTCGGCCATGCTTTCCTTCTTGGTGACGCCCTTGGCGAGTTCCTCCTTAAGCCGCGCGCCGAGCGCCGCCGGCTCCCAGAACGTGCCAGGCGCCGCCGCTACCTGCGCCACCGAATGCCATCCGCGCATCAGCCACACCCGGCCCATCCCGACCCGAAACACTTCGCCGTGGACGTCCTTGGCGTCGTCGCTGCCGAGCCAGGCGACCAGCGGCGCGACATGGGCGGGGCTGAAGAGGTCGAAATCGCCCTGCTTGACCGCCGGCATCGTGGCCGCGGTCTGCGGCGTGGCGTCGATGGTCAGGCGGGTGCGCGCGACCGGCGCGATCGCGTTGGCGGTGCATCCATAGCGCGCCATCTCGCGGTCGACGATTATGGCGAACGCGGCCACCGCGGCCTTGGCGGTGCCATAGTTTCCCTGGCCGGCGTTGCCGAGCAGGCCCGAATCGGAACTGGTGTTGATCAGCCGGCCGTTCAGCAGGTTGCCGTTCTTCTGCTGTTCGCGCCAATACGCCGCCGCGTGGCGCGCCATGTTGAAGGTGCCTTTGAGATGGACGTTGACGACGGCATCGAAGTCCTCCTCGCTCATGTTGAAAATCATGCGGTCACGCAGGATGCCGGCGTTGTTGACCACGATGTTGAGCTTGCCGAAGTTGTCGAGCGCGCATTCGACGATGCGCTTGGAGGATTTGAAGTCGCTGACGCTTTCGAAGTTGGCGACCGCTTCGCCGCCGAAGCCGCGGATTTCCTTGATCACCTCCTCGGCCGGCGAACGCGACTGGCCGGTACCGTCGAAGTGGCCGCCGAGATCGTTAACCACGACCTTGGCGCCCTGTTTGGCCAGCAGCAGCGCCTCTTCGCGGCCGATACCGCGTCCAGCACCTGTTACGATCGCGACCTTCCCATCAAGTAATGCCATTGCTTTCTGAATCCTCTCTTTGTCCGTGATTGTGCGGGGAATCCAGGCGGAACTCTCCCGCCTCTGGCAGATTTATCCCGTAAACTCCGCCCTGCCGCAAGCGCCGGGAATCCGGAAGCGCGGCCTCGGAGCGACCGTTCCTATCTGCAAATTAACGTCGCCGTATGGCCGTATCGCGGCGTCGTCATCAGGCCTGTGGTGGGAGTAAAGGTTTGTGTCGCGGGATCGTACAGCTCGGCGGTTGCGAATATCTGGTAACCGGTATCCAGACAAATAAGACCCGGCGCGCAGGCCCAGCCTCCGGCAATCAGCACTTTGCCGTTTGGCAGGCGGGTCGCCGTTTGGTCCACGCGCGGGACCGACATCTCGTGGGACGGCAGCGAACTGTAACGCTGGCCGAAGCCTTGACCGTAAGGGAAATAAAGGAACGCGCCGTTGGATTCATATCGGAACGCGAATCCGCCGGTGAACAGCACCCTGCCATTCAAAAGTCGGGTCGCGGTGGTCGCGCTGGCGGCAAAGGGAAATAAGCCGTGGGTCAGGCGGAAACTATCGCTTACGGGATCGTATAAGTCGGCTGGCTGCCCGGCGAGGCCGGTGTCGCCGGCGACCAGCACTTTGCCACTGACCAGCCCGGTGGCGGTATCGTGGGCCGCGCTCATATCGCCCGCTGTGCGGGTGAAGCTCTGGGTAGCGGGATCGAACAGCTCGCCGGCTGTTCCTCCTGTCGGATCGCCGTCCACGACGAGCACTTTGCCGGTAGTCAGCAGGGTCGCATTGTGGCCCACACGAGGAACGATCATGCTGCCGGTCCTCCGGAAAAAACCTCTGCGCCAATTGTAAATTTCGGCGCTCGACAATGCCGGATTAGTCCCCGGAAGCGAAATGCCGCCGCTGATCAGAACATTTCCGCTCGGCAGCCTCGTCGCCGCGTGCCCGGCACGATCCTCATGCATGTTGGCGGCGAGCCTGAACGTCTTCGTCGCCGGGTCGAACAGCTCCGCCGAGGCCAAGGCAGAGCCGCCTGCCAAAGCGAACCCTCCGACCACAAGTACCGAACCATCGAGAAGTCGCGTCGCCGTATGTTCGACCCGCGCATCGATCATCTCGCCTACCTGGATGAAGGTATCGGTCTTAGGGTCGTAAAGTTCAGCCGTTTGAGTCGCATCGCCGGGGTCGAACGAGGTGACGGGGTCGAACGAGGTGACGCCGCCCGTAATTAGGACCGCCGGGTCGTTGCATTGAGCATGCAGAATAGAAGCGGCGACCGGAGCCGCCAGAAGTAACACCAGAAGTGACGCTGCGAGCTTCATAACAATCTCCGAATGCTGATGAGAGATTGAAAAGCGCCTATGGACGTTATTTTCAAAACCATGCAGCGAAGCGAAGCACCGCAAGGAGCATGCCGATGCCGACGCTGCTCCCTCGAAGGCGAGCGGCGGGAACCGGAGGTCAGGGCCGGGAGTTTCCATGCGGGGCGAGATGGAGCGACCCCGCGTGATTTTGAGGCCCGTTCGTGGAGGTTTGCGCGCATAGGCCCGGGTAAGTAATTATGGTGGGCTTAGGAGACGAATCGCGGTCGCGCCGGCGACAGGCAAACCGCAGGCGTCTGGGCAAAATTTTCGGCTGCGGAAGGTTAAGCGATGCAGAACCAGTTCGGCATTATTCAGATGATTCAGCAGGGCTACTATGCCACGTACCCGCTGATCCTCATCTCGATCGTTTGCCTGGCGGTCATTTTCGAGCGCCTGTGGGCGCTCCGCGGTATCGGCACCCGCGCCACCAAAACCGCCGACGCGCTGGTCGGCCCCCTGCGCCAAGGGAAATTCAACGAGGCCCTGCAGCGCACCGAGACCGGTCATACCGCAGCCGACCGCGTCTTCCATACGGTCATCTCGGGCGCCAAGGACCTCGACCGCGCTCGGCTGGAGGAGCTTGACGAGGAGCGGCGCTTCGCCGAGTTGGTCGAACTCAAGCGCTACATCTGGGTGCTCGCGACCTCGGGCGCCTCGGCCCCGTTCATCGGACTGTTCGGCACCGTGGTCGGTATCCTGGTCGCGTTCCAGTCGATGGCGGTGATGGGCACCGGAGGTTTCTCGGTGGTCGCGGCCGGTATCTCGGAGGCTCTGATTTCGACCGCGCTCGGACTGGCGGTCGCGATCATCGCGGTCATTTTCTACAACTACTTCTCGGTCAAGATCGACAACATCAACGCCGCCATCCACATCAACGCCGCCCGCCTCATCGACGCCGCACTGCAAGGGAGACAGGCCGTTGGCGGTTAGCGGACCGAAAAGCAGCGGCGAGATGTTCTGGCAGATCAACATCACGCCGCTAACCGACATCTTCCTCGTCCTGCTCATCATCTTCATGGTCACCACCTCGGTCACAATCGAGGCCGCCTCCCACGTTGACCTCCCAATGGCCGAAAACACCGCGCCCGAAAACAAGGGCGTCATCGTGACCTACACCGCCCAGCACGAATTGTTCGTCAACTCCAAGGACGTGACCGAGCGCGACTTGGAATCCGCGCTGACCGACGCGCTCAACCGGGTCGATTCCAAGGTGGTGATTTTCCAGGGCGACGAGAAGGTGCTACTCGGCGACATGATCCGCATCCTGGAAATCGCCAAGCTGGCCGGCGCCCAGCAGATCGCGATCGCGGCCAAGCACGTCGCGCCGGGACAATCGCAGCGTCTTCAGACCGGCGCCGGCATCACCGGCGCGAGCACGACCGGCGGTTGACGCGGACGGCGCGGTCGGAACCGGAGACTGATACCAACCGATGGCGATGAGCCCTAATCAGAGCGGCGGCGTTTTCGCCGACATCAACATCACGCCGCTGACCGATATCTTCCTGGTTCTGCTCATCATTTTCATGGTGGCGACCGCGATCACGATCGAGTCCGCCGCCCACGTCGATTTACCCAAGGTTCAATCGCAGGCGACCACCGACAAGCCCAAGGGCGTCGCCGTGATGTACACCGCCGACCATCGGATCTTCGTCAATCAGGGCGAAGTGACCGAAAAAACGCTGCCCGTGGCGCTCAAGGACGCCATCAGCAAGGATCCCGACAAGCTGGTGGTGTTCCAGGGCGACCCGGCGGTGATCCTGGCCGACATGGTCCGCATCCTCGACATCGCCAAGACGGCCGGCGCCCAGCAGATCGCGATCGCGGTCGCAAAGATGCAAGGCGGTGGCGGCGGCGCTGGGACGGATGAGCCGGCACTCCCCAGCGGACCGGTGGTGCCGCCCGAACCGTCCTCCGAAGGACCCTGACTTTAGTTGCACTGTCAGCGGGAGCACAATATTAAACGGCGCCTTGCGGCGCATAGCTGGAGCACGGGCGCCGTCTCGCGGGGGAGCAGGCACGGAGCCATAACGATAAAGGACATCGCGTGACCGTCGCGGAAGAAATTGGCCTGCTCGCGGTCTCGGTAGTTGTCGTGGCGATGGTCCTGTTCTGGATCGCCACGCGCGCACATCTGGACGAGGAAGACCCGGAGAAGGAAAAGCCCGGATTCAAACACGGCCTGCGCCAGGGCCTGCGCTTTCTGCTCGGCCCCTTCCCGCTCTCCATCGGCCTGCACGTAGTGGTCCTGCTCTTTCTGCTTTTCGCCGTGCACATGGAGACCGCCCAGAACTTCATCCCCATAAGCCTGCAGGCCGGCGGCGGTGGCGGCCAGACCAAACCTGGCGAAGACACCAACCTGCCCGAGATGCAGATGCCGGAGTTGCAGGCGCTGCCGATGGAAAGGCCCAAACAGGTCGACGCCTACGCGCGCCAGGCCGTGGTCACCGCGAATAACTACGTGCGTTCGACCAATAGCGGCATCGGAATCGGCCGCGGCGGCGGTATGGGCTCGGGCTACGGCCAGGGCATCGGCAACGGCTTCGGCGGCTTCATCAGCGGATTGCGCCGCACCGGCCTCGACGTCGTGCTCGTCATCGATGGCACCGGCTCGATGCGCCTGGTGATCGACGACGTCAAGAACAAGATGCGCCAGTTGATGCTGGCGATTCACCGCCTGGTGCCAACCGCACGCATCGGCGTTATCGTCTTCGGCGGGCGCGGCGAGCAGATGCAGATGCAGCCGCTGACCTCGTCAACCGGCGCGCTGATTCAGTTCCTGGGCAACATCCAGGCCCGTAACGGCGGTGAATGGCAGGAAAACACGCTCGGCGCGATCCAGATGGCGGTCGGCAGCATGGGATGGCGCTCGTACGCCAAGAAGGTAATCGTACTGGTCGGCGACACCCCGCCGTTCAAGGAGGATTTCGACCCGGTCCTCCAGACCATTCGTCAGTTCCACGCCGAAAACGGAACCTTCAATACGGTCGACCTGACCGTCGAGGAGCACGAGCGCTTCGTCAAGCAGTGGCAGAGTTATAGTGGGCCGGTGCCGGTCAACGCGTCGTCACTGCCAGAGTTCTACCTCGAGACCCAGGCGGCGTACCAGGCGATGGCGCGGGCAGGCGGCGGCTCCTGGCGCAGTCTGACCAAGGACGAGCATATCAATCAGCAGGTGCTGATCCTGGCTTTCGGCGAAGAGTGGCACTCCGAAGTCGCCGCCTTCGGCCGCGGCATCAAATCCTCCAACGCCGACCCGTAAGCTTAACCCGCACGGGAACCGCGCCGCGGCCGAGCGAGCGACCTAATCCGCGGCGACGTTGGCGGATGCAGTCGCGTCGACGTGGCTATGGAAGCGGCTGTAGGCGAAATAGATCGCAAGCCCAACCGCCATCCACACGAAAAATCTGATCCATGTGACTATCGGCAGGCTGGCCATCAGGTACAGACACGACAGCGCGCCCATGATCGGCACCAGCGGCACAAACGGTGTGCGAAAAGGCCGATGCTGCTGCGGGTCGATATAGCGTAGAATCCACACGCCCAGGCATACCAGCACGAACGCGAACAGGGTGCCGATATTGGTCAACTCGGCGATCTCCTGGATTGGCAGCAGCGCCGCCGTGATGCCGACCGCCGCCCCGGTTAGCATGGTCGGTATGTGAGGTGTATGGAAACGCGGATGAACCCGGCTAAACGCCGCCGGCAGCAACCCATCGCGCGAAATGGCAAAAAAGATCCGCGACTGACCGAGTAACAGTACCAACAGCACCGAGGTCAACCCCGCCACGGCTCCGAGTGAAACCACGCCGCCGACGAAGTTAAGCCCGCGGGTCACGAAGGCCGAAGCGAGTGGCGCGCTCTTGTCGATCTCGGAGAACGGCACCATCCCGGTCAGCACCGCGGCGACCGCGATATAGAGAGCCGTGCAGATGAAGAGCGACCACAGAATGCCGCGCGGCAGATCGCGTCCGGGATTGACCGTCTCTTCGGCCGCGGTCGAGACCGCGTCGAAGCCGATGTAAGCGAAAAAGATGTAGGCCGCGCCTTTGGAAATTCCCGCGAATCCGAATGGCGCGAATGGGCTCCAGTTGCTCGGGCGGACGAAGAACATGCCGACCAGGATGACCATCGCCACAGCGCAGAGCTTGATTCCGACGATTGCCGAGTTGATCCTCGCGCTCTCGCGGATGCCCACGTAGAGCACCGCCGAGACCAGCACCACGATCAACGCCGCCGGCAAATTGACGATCGCGCCGGGTTCCGTACCCGGGGCGAAGCTTATCGAACGCGGCAGATGTATCCCGATCCCCTGGAGAATTACGCGGAAGTATCCCGACCATCCGACCGCGACCGCGGCGGCGGCCACCGCATACTCCAGCACCAGGTCCCATCCGATGATCCATCCGACCAGCTCCCCCATCGTGGCGTACGAATAGGAATACGCGGAGCCGGCCACCGGGATCATCGCGGCAAACTCGGCATAGCACAGCGCCGCCATCGTGCACGCCACGCCCGCCATCACGAATGAAAGGATCAGCCCCGGCCCGGCCTGACGCGCGCCGACCCCGGTCATCACGAAGATGCCGGCGCCGATGATCGCGCCGATGCCAAGCGCGGTAAGATCGAGCGCGCCGAGCGCGCGGCGCAATCCGCCGCGATGCGGCCCGGCGTCGTGCATCAGGGCAGCGATCGGCTTGCGGCGCATCAGTTGTGTTCTGAGAGTATTTTCCCCGCCCATCACCGCAACCTCCCGGCTATGTGCGACGCCGTCACCAGGCTTGGTAACCACCGTCCACGGCCAGCATCGATCCGGTCACGTAGCTTGAAGCCTCGCTGGCAAGAAAAATTATCGCTCCGCGGATTTCTTCAGGCCGTCCGAGCCGTCCGAGTGGCGTCGATTTTTCCATCCGCTCGCGATTGGCGCCCTTGGCGATCCCGGCCTCGGTCGCTTCGGTAGGAATCCATCCGGGCGCGATCGCATTGACCAGGATTCCGTAGCCCGCCCATTCCACCGCAAGTTGGCGGGTCAGATTGAGCAGCCCGGCTTTGGCCGCGGTGTACGCAGAGAGGCGGTAAATCGAACTGGCAACGGTCGCGTAGATCGAGACTACGTTGATGATGCGGCCGGGGCGTTTGGCCTCGATCAGGCTGCGGGCGACGCGCTGCGCGAGCATCATCGGCGCGGTCAGGTTGGTCGCAATCGTGGCGTCCCAGGTCGCACGCGGCAAGGTCTCGGCGCGGCCGGTGGGCGAGATGCCGGCGTTGTTGACCAGTATATCGACGAGGCCGAGTTCGCGCTGTGCGCGAGCGATTGCCGCATCGATTTGCTCGTCCGAGGTCACGTCGAGTTGGATTGCGGCCGTGCGCACGCCGTAATTATCTGCGAGCTCTGCGGCAAGCTTCTCGAGACGATCGCCGCGGCGCGCGGCCAAGGCGACGTCAGCGCCCGCCATCGCGAGCGCCGTCGCGCAGTCCACGCCAAGGCCCGACGACGCGCCGGTTACGAAGCCTACGTGGCCGCGGAGCGAGAATAGCGACTGCAGCGAGTCCATCGTGTGCTAACTCCGCATCGCCGTGACGCCGGCGTGCGCAGTTGAGGCGGCGGCCTCAGCCGCTGCCTCAACTGCGTGCTGGACGTCCGCGCCGCTCACGCCGTAGTGGGTGACGGCGCGAAACTCAACCGGGCTGCGCGCGCCGACCAGCACGTCGCGCTCGGCGAGCGCGGCGGCGAAGCGGCCCGCCCGCTCGGCGCCACCGGCGATTTCGAAGAACACCATGTTGGTGCGCCGGCGCGCCGGATGCACGCGGAGATGCGCGACGCGGCCGAGCCCCTCGGCCAGGGCGCGCGCGTTGTCGTGGTCTTCGGCGAGCCGATCGACCATCGAGGTCAACGCGACAATCCCGGCCGCCGCGATTATCCCCGCCTGGCGCATTCCGCCGCCCAGCACCTTGCGCATGCGGCGCGCCCGTTCCACGAACGGGCGCGGCCCGCAGAGCATCGTGCCCACCGGACACGCGAGGCCCTTGGAGAGGCAGAACGAAACCGTGTCGGCGTGCGCGACGATACGGCTTGCGCTGGTCTCGAGCGCGAGCGCGGCGTTGAAGATTCGCGCGCCGTCGAGATGCGCGCCGAGTCCGTGGCGATGCGCCAGTTCGGCGACCGCAGCCATGTGCGCAAGACCGACCGCCTCTCCGCCGCAGCGATTGTGCGTGTTTTCCATCGCGACCAGCGCGTGCGGCGCGAAATGCGGATCGGGGGGAGTCTCGAGTTCGGATTTCAGCTCGTCGAGCGCGAATTCGCCGTCGTCGGTGTTACGAATCGGAGTGAGCACCACGCCGCCCAGTGCGGCCGCGCCACCCGCCTCGTAGAGATAGGTGTGGGCGCGCGAGCCGAGCACCGCCTTGGTGCCGCGCGCGCAGTGCACGAGCATCGCGATCAGGTTGCCCATCGTGCCGCTGGCGACCAGCACGGCGGCTTCCTTGCCCATCGCGTCCGCCGCCATCGCCTCGAGCCGATTGACGGTGGGATCCTCGCCGTAAACGTCGTCGCCCAACTCGGCGCGCGCGATAGCCTCGCGCATTTCGGGCGTCGGCAGGGTGACGGTGTCGCTACGGAGATCGATCACGTCGTCCGCTGCCTACTCCGGGAAGATCGCTTTGACCACTTCGTCGATCGCGCGCTTGCTGTCGATCTCATCGGTTAGTGACCAGGTGACGGCGACGGTCGCGGCGCGCCGGGGCGCGATTCCCTGGCGGATAAGCTCGCCGGCGTAAATCAGGAGCCGGGTCGAAACGCCTTCCTCCAGTCCCGAGGCCTTCAGGTTGCGCACCTTCTCGCCCAGCACAGCAAGCTGCATCGCCATGTCACGGTCGACCCCCGCCTCGTGCGCGATGATCTCGACCTCCTTGTCGGCCGGCGGATAGTTGAACTCGATGGTGACAAAGCGCTGGCGGGTGGAGTGCTTGAGATTTTTCTGGATGCTCTGGTAGCCGGGGTTGTAAGAGATGACCAGCAGGAAGCCGACGTGCGCCTCCAGCGTCTCGCCGCGCTTCTCGACCGGCAGGATGCGCCGATGGTCGGAGAGCGGATGGATGAGCACGGTGGTGTCCTTGCGCGCCTCGACAATCTCGTCGAGATAGCAAAGCGCCCCGCGCCGCACCGCCTGGGTCAGCGGTCCATCGATCCACACGGTTTCGTCGGCCTGGATAAGGTAGCGGCCGACCAAATCGCTGCCGGTCAGATCCTCGTGGCAGGCGACGGTGATGAGTTCCGTGGGACCGTCGGGAAGAGCCGCCAGCCGATGAGCCATGTGCTCGACGAAGCGGGTCTTGCCGCATCCGGTGGGCCCCTTGAGCAGCACCGGCAGGCGGGCCTTGTACGCGGCCTCGAAAATTTCGACCTCGTCGCTGATCGGGAGGTAGTAGGGAGCGTTATGCGGGTCGAGATGGCGGACTTCAGGCCCTTCGGCCTGCATCCTGGTATCGAACTTCTTCAGCTCAATCGACATTGCTTACCCTTGTGTGCGGCGCTGCGGGCGTTCGCGGATTCTAAGAGAGCAAGGCCCTTATATTCAAGCGACGCCTCTGCGGGGCATTATAGTGGACCCGCCGCGTTGATCCTTTACTTCGTAGCCCTTCGCTTCCAGCTCCTTGCGTAGCTCGTCGGCGCGTTTGAAATCCTTGCTCGCTCTGGCCGCGTCGCGCTCGCTCTGCAGCGCGGCTATTTCTGGCGGAAGTCCGCCCCGGGTGTCCTTGCGCAGCGCTTCCAGGCCGATCCCGAGCACGGAATCGAATTGTTTGAGCGTGTTCCAGATTCGCTTATCGCCGCGGCGATAGGCGTCTCCCACCAGTTCGAGCGCGACGGCGAGCGCCTGCGCAGTGTTGAGGTCGTTGTTGACCGCCTCGACGAAGCGGCCGTCGAACTCCTGGGCCCACGGCGCATCTTGGGCGGCGCCCGCGTCCTCATCGGATAGGTTGCGCGCGAACTCTGCGAAGTAATCCAGGTTGCTCGCGGCTGCCCGCACAGCGTCGAGCGAGAACGCCAGCTCCGATCGATATTTCGCGCCCAGGCAGAGCAGCCGAAACGCGAGCGGATTGATTCCCGCTGACACCAGATCGTCGAGCACCGGAAACCGCCCCGCGCTCTTGCTGATCTTCGCCCCCTCCATCCCGACTAAAAAGGCGTTGTGCACGAAGTAGCGCACGAAGGGTTTGCCGGTCGCGCCTTCGGATTGTGCGATCTCGTTCTCATGATGGACCGGAATATGGTCGAGGCCGCCCGAATGAATATCGATCGTCTCGCCCAGGTAGCGCATCGACATCGCCGAGCACTCGATATGCCATCCCGGATAGCCGCGGCCCCACGGGCTTTCCCATTGCATCAAATGATGCGGCTGATTGAGCACCCACAGCGCGAAGTCGTGCGGGCTTTTCTTGTCGGGCGAATGTTCGAGGCGCTGGCCCGCTTGCTGCTCGTCGAGGCTCTGGCGCGAAAGCCGTCCGACGCGGCTTTGCCCGCGCCACTTTTCGACGTCGAAGTAAACGCCCGAGCGCGTGACGTAACCATAGCCGCGCTCCACGATGCGCTTGATGAGCGCAGTCATTTCGGCGACGTGGTCGGTCGCGCGGCAGAGCAACGGCGGCGCGGGGAGGCGGATATTGAGCCTCTCGCAGTCGCGCGTGAACTGCGCAATATAGAAATCCGCTACTTCGCGCGGCGTCTTGCCCTCGGCGCGCGCGGTCTTTTCGATCTTGTCCTCGCCGGCGTCGGCGTCGGAAGTCATGTGGCCGACGTCGGTGATGTTCATCACGTGGCGGACATCGTAGCCGTTTAACGCGAGCGCGCGGCGCAGCGTATCGACGAACACGTACGCGCGCATGTTGCCCAGATGCTGCGGCAGGTAGACCGTCGGCCCGCACGAGTAGAAGGTTACCACCGGCGGGTTGAGCGGCTGGAATTCTTCGACCCGGCGGGCGAGTGTATTGAAGATGTAAAACGGCTTCATGTGGATTACGCCCGGCGTGCGCCGTCGGCGCCGCAAGCCGCGAGGCCCGCGTTCAAGGCTGACCCGCCGAGGCGGTGGCGACGGGCGCGCCGGGGTCGCGCTTGCGGCTGCCGGCGATGGCTTTGTATTGGCGGTCGGCAATCCATGCGTAACCCGGAAGATACCATAGATAAGCCAGGATGCTGCGCAGACCGGCCTGGCGGCGCAGAATTTCGTTGACCGCGCGCGCCCCGCGATAGACTCGGCCGCGGTCGTCGATCACATGCAACTCGTAAAGCAGGTCGTCGAGCTTGAGCCCGGGAAAGTGATCGCGCACTTCCGGATCGTTGGCGTCGAACAGCTCGAGCGACTCAGTATTGTCGTAGCGCAGGATTCCCGCCGCGACGTTGCGGCACATCTCGCAGCCGCCGTCGTAGAGCACCGCGAGTTTGTCTGGCGAAGAGTGGGCCGCGATGCGTTGCGGTTCTCCGAACAGCCGTCCCATCGTGTGCGCGCGCCGGCCTAACGCCGCGAAAGCCGCGGATTGGTCGCCATCCGCCGTGCCCGGTTACGTTCGTGATCGATACGCCACTCGTAGCCGTCAACCAGCGATTGCCATCCCGCCTCCGCCGTGTTGGCCGATTTGGCGAGCGTGGTCCAGACGCTCTGGCCGTCGGAGAATTTCTTGATCGACATCACCTCGGCGTCGGTCGATTCGCCGCTCGCGTGCATGTAGGTCTCGATAACGCGGACCGACTCGAGATACGGAAAGTATTTCAGCAGGGCCTTGCGCAGTGCGAGATCAAGCGCATGGACCACGCCGACGCCGCGGGCGGCCTCGGTCTCCTCCACGTCACCGATCCGGATCACCACGGTGGCGTCGATCGTCATCTTGCCTTCGTAAAAGTCGTCGATCACGCGGCGGCGCACGACCACGAAGGGCGGTTCGTAGTTGCCCAGACGGCGCAACTCGTCAAGCTCGCGCGAGGCCTGCGGAGTCTCGGCCTCGTAAAATATCGATTTCGGTTCCTGGTCCATCGTTTCCGCCTCGGACGTCCCACCCACAATTATCTTTCGCGCCAGCCGGCCTTACAAGGCAATCCGCCGCGCACGATCATCTTTGACGGTGCAGGAATCTTACGCGCGGGACCCTGTTATTGTTGACATGCGCTTGCAATCATCATTATCGATGTCTCGCCTCGCAACACTTCTCGCGGCGATCGCGGCGCTGATTTCGCTCTGCCGCCCCGCCGCCACCGAGCCTGCGACGCAAATAATGGTGCCGCTCACGATCGATTACCTGACGCTCGGCGCGGCGCTCAAACGGCAGGTATATGACGCACCCGGCGGCCGCGCAATCCTGTGGAAGGGAACCAACGATTGCGAGTTCCTTAACGCGTACAATCCGCGGTTCTCTCTCGGTGCCGCGGCGGTAGAGCTCGAGTCCGACGGTGAGCTCGGGCTGGGCGTGCCGCTGGCGGAGAACTGCGTCGGCCCGCTTTCCTGGAAGGGCATCATAGCGGTCGACGCCGCGCCCTACCTGACGTCCGATCTGACCCTGATGTTCCGCGTGACGGACATCAATCTCTACGACCGCCAGCATCAGAAGTCCCTCATCGTCGGACGCGGCTTCGATCTGATCAAGCAGAACTTCATCCCGCGGTTCCAGACTTTCAAGTTCGATCTGCGCGCGCCAATCGAAGAGTTTCGCGCCCTCGCCTCGGAGGCCGCGCCGGCCGGCCAGGCCGCGAGTTTCAAGCAGGCGCTCGCAACCGTCCATAGCGTCGGCCCGGCCATCGCCGAGCGCAACGGCATACGGGTCACGCTGGCGTTGACGGTGCCCGTACAACCCGCTTCGCAGCCGACCGTGGCCTCGGGACCGCTGACGCCGGCCGAGCTGGCGGCGTGGGACGAGCAACTCGACCAATGGGACGCCTTTATCGTGTTCGCGATAAAGCAGATCGGCTCGACCATCGCCGACAAGGAGGTCCGCGCCAGCCTGCTCACTCTGCTGCTCGACGGACGCTATCGCCTGGCTCAGGCGCTTGGCCAGCCGCCGGCGCCGGGCGGACCCGACCCAGTGCGCGTGCTCTTCCTTGACCAATGGCGGCGGCTCGGCGACGTCGTGCGAACGGCGGCGGCGCGCGGCCAGCTAGGCGACCGCGCGCTAGAGTTACTGTCGTTCGTCTCGGCCGGCGACGCGTTGATGGCCTTCGACCAGGCCGCGCCGGCGCTCGGCGCACGCGTCTCCGCGGCCGACCTCCGCCGCCTTGCACGCATCATGGCTCCGCATACGACGGCCGACCCGCTCCAATTCAACTACGAAGAAGATCCGGAGCTGCAACACATCTTCGGCGTTACGCCGCCTCCTCTGACGCCTGGCTCTGTCGAGCCGTCTGACTCCGATGAGCCCGAGCCCACCGCAATTACCAGCGCGTCTCCGGGTGCGACGCCGGAGGCGACCATGACCGCACCGCTGCCGCCGGACGCCTCGAGCGCGACGCCAACCCCCGCCCCGCCTGCGCCGGCTACCCCTTCGACCCCGACACCGTCCGCGGGCTGCACCAGCCCCCTCATGCACTTGGCGTTGCGTGCGCTCGCTCCAGCCGAGGCTTTCGCAGACGCGCCGCCACAACCCGAGCGTTTGCGACAACTTGGAGTCAGGCTCAGACGGTCGGTGGTGAGTGAAACCAACGTTGACCAGTACACGCGCGACCTTGGCGCACTGCTCGACGCCGCGGCCGCGAGCGAGATCGACGACGAACAGCCCGACCCCGCCGTGCAACCGACCTACCGGGTTGTGGTCAAGGCAGCGGCGTGGCAGGAAAGCTGCTGGCGCCAGTTCGTGATCGCTCGCGGCCGAATACGCTACCTCGAATCGTCGAGTCACGACGTCGGCCTGATGCAAGTCAACCGCATCGTGTGGCGCGGCTTTTATAACGTCAGACATCTCGAATGGGACATCGCATACAACGCTGGCGCGGGCAGCCAAATCCTCGCGCGCCTGATGATCAGGGCGGCTGGCAAGTCGCGGAGTGCGCGCGAAAGCGACGCGATCGCACGATCGACGTACGCGGCCTACAACGGCGGCCCGGATGAATTCGATCGATGGCGCCGCGCGGACGAACCGCACGATAAGCGGCTAATCGACGAGGCGTTCTGGCAGAAATATCGCGCGCTCAAGGAAGGCCAGTCGCTGAATATCCTGAAGTGCGAGGCCGAGTGGGGTCACGAGCCGGGGCACTAGCTGCGCGGCAGAGGCTTGTCGCAGCGCCCTTCCTCGAGATCGCTCCCAATTTTCAGTCTGTGAGCCGGAAGTCAGTCTGAGGCCCAACCGAGCTCGCGACGTGCCTTGACGGTGGACACCCCGCCGCCATCGTCGGCGATGTTGTAGACTCCCGGCGTTCCACCCTCGATCGCGAGCATCGCCGCCTTCGCCGCCGCGTCCACATGCACCGCCGGCTTGCCTGGAGCCACCTCGAATCCCGTGCCCGGCCCGTAGAACATCCCGTAACGCAGCACGATACCGTGGAGCCCCGGGGTCGAGGTAACAAGCCGCTCCAGCGTCACCACTCCTTCCATCGTGGAACGCCACGGCTCTTCGGCCGGTGACATGAGCGGATCGCTCTCATCGTGCGGCTCGCGCCCGGGTGCGTAGACGAACGCGATGCTCTGGGCGATGAACCGGCGCGCGCCGGCGCCGAGCGCTGCGTCAACCAGGTTGCGCGTGCCTTCGATACGTAGGCGAGCGTTGCGGATCAGTCCTTCGGCCATCAACTCCGCCTTGAGCCCGTGCGGCAGGTCGGTTAGCTGATGAACAATAACGTCGGGCCGCGCCGCCGCGACTGCGGCCTTGAGCGCGGCCGCGTCAAAGACGTCGACCACGGCCGGGATGATTCCGGCCGCACGCAATTCCTCGGCCTTTGACGCGACGCGCGTGGTGCCGGTCACTTCATAGCCGGCCGCGCGCAAAAGCGGCAGCATCCGCCGCCCGACCGCGCCCGTCGCGCCGGCAAGAAAAATTTTCTTCGCCATCTGGATCACCACCTTGCCGCGCGTCGTTAGCCGGCCGCGTAGTGTTCTTCGAGCATGTATTTCACGTCGGGGCGGTGGAGCACCTCGATGAAGCAGATCTGGCCGGCGGCGTTGAGGTCGACGATCAGAAAGCCCTCCATCGCCTGCAACTCGACGGTGCTCGCGACTTTGACCTCCGGTGCAGTGGCGAAGCTCGCGCAATTCTCGTCGCCGCAGTCGCAGATCGACTCGATATGCAACGCGCGCAACTGCTCGCAGAGCGGGTCGGCGCCCTGCTCGCGCAGCAGATGCACCATCTCCTCGACCAGGTCGGGCAAAACTTCACTAAGCATCGGTGCGGACATCGCGCCTAGAGCCTAACCGCAAGCCCGATCCGAATCAATTTTTCGCCCCCTCTGACGCCACGCGGCTCCGCTGCGGCCGTTCACGTCGTGACGGCCGCCATCGGCGCTGCCTCACCCGCCCGGTTCATCCAGGTCGCTCAAATGCGCGCCGCAGTAAGGGCATTGGGTGGAGAAATGAACTCCCGCGGGCAGACTGGCGTTAATGAAGAACGGATTTCCGCATTGCGGACACCGCACCCGCCAGGCCTGGTACAAGAGCCATCCGAGGGCGCCGACGATCAGAAGAAAAAGAAAATCAAAGGCGTCGAAGCCGCTGGTACGGCCCGCGTAGGTTATGAATTCGACTATCCACCATACTGCGAAAAGCCCGGCGCAAATCATCAGGCCAAGCCGGACTTGCCGGATCTGGCGGCTTTTCGATGTCGGTGCCTTTGCGTCGAGGGCTGCCATGGCTCGGATTCAGACGCCACGCGCGTCGGGCGCCCAGATATGCTTGTGCATTTGGAGTTGCATCCGCACTGCCAGGCGATCGGCCAGGATCCATCCCGCCAGCATCGCAGGCTCTAGCAATCCGAAGGCGCAGCTCATCAAAACCGCGTTGACGCGCGCGGCTAGATCGTGACGCCGGGTCACGTCGCGCGCCCATTCGTAATCGGCGCGATCGGCAATCACGAATTTCACTTCGTCGCGCGGCGTCAGATGCTCGAGGTTGCTCCACAAGTTGCGCGCCGACTCTCCGCTGCCCGGGCATTTGAGGTCCATCACTTTGATCGCGCGCTCGTCCAGAGCGCTCACGTCGCTGGCGCCCGAGGTTTCCACCAGCACCGTCATGCCCGCGTCCAGCAGCCGCGCGATGAGCGGATGAACCGCCGGCTGCAGGAGCGGCTCACCGCCGGTCACCTCGGCCAGATCGCATCCATAGCCGAGAAGCTGCGCGGCGACGTCCTCGACCGCCATCGTGCGTCCCTCGTGAAACGCATACTCGGTATCGCACCACGAGCATCGGAGGTCGCATCCTGTGAGCCGCACAAACGCGCACGGCCGCCCCACCCAGGTCGACTCGCCCTGGATGCTGAAGAAGATCTCGTTTATCCGCAACCGCTGCTCAGTCATCGCGGGAAATCTGCCGGCGCGCGGCAGCCTGCGCCTGTTCGAGGACCAGGCGGAGCGCGACCCGATGCGCGCGCGCGACGCGCTTGCAGTCATCGTATTCCGGCGACACGGTAAGCGCATCATCGCCGGCGCGCGAGACCTTCACCCTCACGCGGCCCCATTGCGTTTCCACTTCGATAATTTCACGCACGAGCTTGAGGCGGGCGACCGGATGAAACCGCAGCCCGATAGTCGAAGTTTCGGCGAAGAGCACTGCTGCGATCTGCTCGCGTGCCGCCGGATCGGCCAGCACGGAAATAGTCACCGCGGGACGGCCTTTTTTCATGATCGTCGGCGTCAGCGTCACGTCACGCGCGCCGGTCTCGAGCAGGCGTTCGACCACGTGGTCGTAGATCTGCGGATTGAGGTCGTCGATATTGGCCGCGATCTCGATCAGGTCGTCGTTCTCGTAGGTTTGCACGCGCTCGCCGACCATCAGGCGCAGCACGTTGGGCCGATCGGCGAAATCCTTGGTGCCAGCGCCGTAGCCGACGCGCTCGACGCGAAAGCCCATCACGGGCGGGACCGGCGTGGCGAGCGCGCGCAGAATCGCGGCGCCGGTGGGCGTGACCATCTCCGATGAGCCGTCGCCCATCCGCATCGGAAAGCCGGCCAGCAGTTCCACCGCCGCAGGTGCGGGAACCGGAATGACGCCGTGTTGCGAGCGGATGAAGCCGCTCCCCGCCGGCAGCGGCGAGACCGTCATTTCGCCCAGTTCCAGGCGCTCGTAGCCCCAGGCGGCGGCGACGATGTCGATAATGGAATCGACCGCGCCGACCTCGTGGAAGTGGACCTCTTCGGGGGTCGTACGATGGATTTTCGCTTCGGCCTCGGCCAGCGCCGCGAAAATCGCCATCGCGCGATCCTTGACGCCAGCGGAAAGCGCTGAGGCGCGCCGGACGATCTCGCGAATCTCGTGGAGATGGCGCTCGGGTTGACGCGCGGTCACCTCGACCTCGAACTTCAGCGCCGAGATCCCGCTTACCAGCTTGCGCCGCGCGGCCAGGCGATAGCCGTCGAGCGGCAGCGACGCGAGCGCCGCGCGCAACTCATCGAAGTCTGCGCCCGCATCAAGCATCGCGCCCGCGATCATGTCGCCGCTGAGCCCGGAAAACGCGTCGAGGAAAGCTGATTTCATATGCCAGATATACAAACAGTAGCGGACCGGATTCGAGTTTATGCCGCGCCCTGTTTACATGACAGTAGGGCGTAAGTAGAATCCAAAGCGTTCTTCGGCCGCCCCGTTATTATGAGGCAAAGGGACCTGAATTTCTTCCGTCGCCTGCTCGAGGAGCGCAGAACCGAGATTCTGGAGGAAGCCGAGCGCGCAATCGATACGCTCAACACCAAAGCCCAGGAAGCCTGCGCCGACCCCTCCGACCGCGCCTCGCTGGAGTCCGATCGGGCGTTTTTACTCCGGATGCGCGACCGCGAGCGCAAGCTTTTGAGCAAGATTGACGAAGCCTTTGCCCGGATCGACGGCGGTATCTATGGCCAGTGCGAGGAATGCGACGGGCCCATCGGGATCGAGCGGCTCAAGGCGCGCCCGGTGACCACGCTCTGCATCACCTGCAAGTCGGCACAGGAAGCGCGAGAGCGCCAAGGCTCGGCCCGCTAAGTCGGCACCCGGCCCGAGAGCGCCCGCACGCCGGTGCGGCAACTATCCCCAGGCATTCCCACAGATTATCCCGTAGACACCCCGACTCCTGAGGCATCCTTATGAAAGTTCGCAAGGCCGTGGTGGTGGCGGCCGGACTTGGCACGCGCATGCTGCCAGCCACCCGCGTCATCCCCAAGGAAATTCTGCCGGTCGTCGACCGCCCCGCGATCCAGGTGGTGGTCGAAGAAGCGATTGCCTCGGGCATTGAGGAAATCGTCATCGTGGTCGCACCCGGACGCTCGCTGGTGCTCGACCATTTCGCGCCGGTTCCTGATTTGGAACGCCATCTTCAGGAGCGCGGCAAGCACGACCTCCTCGCCGTGGTCCGCTCGGTGAGCGGGATGACGCGGATAACGCGCGCCGACCAGACTCAGCCGATGGGCCTTGGGCACGCGGTGCTGCAGGCCCGCGAGGCAATCGGCGACGAGCCGTTCGCGGTGATTTTGCCGGACGATATTTTCGACTCCGAGCGGCCTTGTCTTCGCCAACTGATGGACGTGGCCGAGGCGCGCGAGGCGCCGGTGGTCGCGCTGATGCGCGTGGCACCGCAGGACATTTCGAAATACGGCATTGTCGAGGCGTCGCCGGCCGGCGAGCGGCTGCATCGGCTGACCGGAATGGTCGAGAAACCGGAGCCGTCAAAAGCTCCGAGCGACTTTGCAATCGTCGGCCGCTATATCCTGACGCCGGAGATTTTCAGCCTGCTCGCCGAGGGCAAGCCCGGAGCCGGCGGCGAGATTCAACTCACCGACGGTTTGCTCGCGCTCTGCAGGAGCCGTCCGATGTACGGCTACGAGTTTGCCGGGACGCGCTACGACTTGGGCGATCGGTTTGGCCTCATCACGGCGCAAATCGGCTTCGGCTTGAAACGGCCGGACCTCGCTGATAGGTTGCGGGCCTATTTGAAAACCGTGACTTCGGCGTAGAATTTCTTGTCTGCGGTGGGGCAGTAGCTCAGCTGGGAGAGCACCACGTTCGCAACGTGGGGGTCGAGGGTTCAAATCCCTTCTGCTCCACCATTTTTCCCGTGTAAATCAAAGGGTTTTTTCGCAGCGATTGCCCCGTCATGGGGCAAACGTGGGGCAAACTCCCCCTTTTTGACGCTGATCGAGTCGATCTTCGCGAGCTCCAGCGCGTCGGCTTGGCTCGCATGAATGAACCTCCCGTAGTGCGTCCGAAGGGTGCTCTCCATCACTCCGGTCTGTTCGGAAAGCCAAGTCAGGTTCACGCCTTTGGTCAGAGCGACCGAGACGTAAGTGTCCTTGGTCGCGTACAGATCGCGCAGCCGAATCCCGAGGACTCGCTGGAGGCCGCAGAAGATTTTGTAGAAGCTTCTTTGATCGATCGGATGGCCGAGGGAGTTCTTGAAGACGTAGTCGTCCGGCTGCGCGCGCAATTCGATCACTTGCTTCAGGACTTCAACGTTACGAGCAGTGAGCCGCACGACGCGAGCCGCGGCGGAGGTCTTGGGTGCCGACTCGCTTCGCAATGACCGCGAACGCTCGACGAACAGCGTTCCAGCTGCCAAGTCGAGAGACCTCACACGGAGCGCAACGGCTTCTGACGGTCGCAAGCCTGTATAGAAAAGCGTCAAAAGAAATGCGTAATAGGGGAAGTGAACGCCTTCGCGGTACGAGCCGAGATGCCTGCCCAAACGCCAGCGCTTGCGCAAAAGGAACTCAAGAAGCCTGTCCCGCTCGCCCTCCGTGAATGGGTCGGGACCTGGCACAATTCGCCTGGGCCACTCAAGATCAGCGAACGGAAAGCCAGCTTGTACGCCGGCCTTTCGTGCATCACGCACCATCGCGCGCATGGAACCGTCGATAACGTTTCTTACGGTCTTGATTCCCAGATGACGGTCGATTTGAAGCCGCGCCCTGAGTTCTTCGAGATGCCCGAGCGCTAAATCCTGCAAGGCCACGTCGGCGAGGTAAGGAAGGATGTACGTGCGGAAATGATTGCGATAGTCGCGAGCCCTTGAAGGGCGGACTATCGGTGGCACCCTTCGAGCAACCCAAACTGCGTAATACTGGCTGATCGTGGGCGCGGCATCTGGTTCCACCGACTGCGGGGACTGCGGTCTCGGTCGGAAGTAGGCAGCCCTGCTGCCATTCGGAAACCAGCTTAGGTAGTCGAAACGATTTGCTGCGATCTCTGCGCCGACGATTGCCGCTTGCTTCAAGAGTGCGGCGCGATTTTCCGGCGTATCATGAAGCGTCGTGGTCTCCGAAAACTTGTGAAGACCAGTTGCCGTGGGTATACGCCAGCGGAACCGCAAGCGCAGAAGGCCGCTGCCGGTTGCCTCAATCCAGCAACCCTGCCGCCGCGCTTTCATTTTACGAGGCGCCATTCAGGAACCCTCCTCGCTGAAGCGGTATTCCAGCCTGGTGCGGCGCGTCACGATGCTCAATAAAGCCGACAATCGCCTCCCACTTGAATACGGGTCTCCGTCCCACGTGAAAGAAGTGTTCGCTTTCACGCAGGATGCCCTTGGCCATCATGGTCCGGATGGCCTGTTCGGTCCACGGCGTCAGTGCGGAGAGCTCGCGGATCGATACGTAAGGCTTGGGTTGGGTCGCAGTCTGGTCGGGAGCCATAACTAATACGAACGACAGGGTTATGAAGAGTGCGCATAGTCGGCGCCTGCCTGTCGTCAAACTGACCATAGCCCAATTCTGCCGTACTTGTCAAATTCCATAATTTCATTATATCGAAGGATTTCACGATTCGCTCAGCAGGACCAAACGCAGGAGTCGGATAC